>NZ_QJRF01000011.1 GCF_013393345.1 Pseudomonas taiwanensis | reverse complement strand
CCGTAGTCGCCCACGACGTTGCTCTGCGCCTCGAAGGTCTCCGGGCTGTCGACGTCGCTGATGGTCAAGGTGCCGCCAGTGCTCAGCGGGAGATTGGATTCATCCAGTTCGACGGTGGCCGAACTCAGCACCGCGGCATCGTTGGTGCCGGTGATGGTCACCGTGACGCTGGTTTCGGTGCCGTCGGCGCTGAACACCTGGAAGGTGTCGGTGCGGCTGTCACCGACATTCAGTTCGTTGAAGGCCGAATTGGCGGTGTAGGTCCAGGCACCGTTGGCGTCGATGCTGAACTTGCCGTAGTCGCCCACGACGTTGCTCTGCGCCTCGAAGGTCTCCGGGCT
>NZ_QJRF01000010.1 GCF_013393345.1 Pseudomonas taiwanensis | reverse complement strand
TGGATTCATCCAGTTCGACGCTGGCGGAACTCAGCACCGCGGCATCGTTGGTGCCGGCGATGGTCACCGTGACACTGGTTTCAGTGCCGTCGGCGCTGAACACCTGGAAGGTGTCGGTGAGGCTGTCACCGACATTCAGTTCGTTGAAGGCCGAATTGGCGGTGTAGGTCCAGGCACCGTTGGCGTCGATGCTGAACTTGCCGTAGTCGCCCACGACGTTGCTCTGCGCCTCGAAGGTCTCCGGGCT
>NZ_QJRF01000009.1 GCF_013393345.1 Pseudomonas taiwanensis | reverse complement strand
GCTGAAGTCGGTGCTGATCAAGCTCTGAGTGCCCGGACGGCCTTCGCTCTGATGGGTTTCGTACCTCTACCCATCCTACGGTCACGCTTTCGTAGGATGGGTAGAGCTTGCGAAACCCATCACGCCCTTGCCCCACCTGTGGGAGCGAATTTATTCGCGAATGAATTCGCTCCCACCATCCGCCATCCGCAGCGCGGCCCCGCCTCCGGGTCGGACTCGAGCCGCCCAGGTTGCCGCAGTTCATCTCCATCATCGATTGAGTCGCAAGGTGAAGTGACCTGGGGCAGGTTAAGGCGCGCTGGAAACGCTGAATTTTCGGAGTCTTGCGCCACGCATCGGGCCATTAATGGCCCGGCGGGCCGAAAATGGCCCGATTTTTTCTTAATAAAAATCAAACACTTATAAATATTCGAGCCACCAATGGCCCGATAACCCCTGAAAAAAAGCGTTTTTCAGCGAATCGGCTCCGATTCGCAAACCTTCTGACAACCCAAAAACCCTTCTAACACATTGATATAAAAAGGAAAAAACCAAGCAAAAAAAACGATTGGCACAGCGATTGCGATGTACCCCTTGTCATCACCGATGGCGCCACGGCCCACCGGGCCTCACACCAACGAACAAGGAAGCAATCCATGCCAACTCCCGCCTATATCAGCATCCA
>NZ_QJRF01000003.1 GCF_013393345.1 Pseudomonas taiwanensis | reverse complement strand
TCACCGCCTCGGCTGGTGCGGTCGATGTGTTCACCTTCAGCCTCACGGCGGCCGGCGCCTACAGCTTCACGCTGCTCAAGCCGCTGGATCATGCAGCGGGCAATGACGAGAACGACATCACCCTCAATCTCGGTTCGTTGCTGCGGGCTACCGATGCCGACGGCGACACGGTGACGGCTGCAGCCGAGAAGCTGGTCATTACCGTTGACGACGACACGCCAACCGCGACCGGTGCCGCCGCAACCGGCACCGTCGACGAGGACGGCCTGGCCGGTGGGATCGCCGGAGGCACCGGCGACGTAGCCGGCGCAGCGACCGTGGCCAGTGGCAGCGTCACCGGCATCTTCCAGTCCGGTGCCGATGCGCCATTGAGCTATTCCCTGTCTGGCGACACCAGCGGCTTGCCGCAGACGCTGACTTCGGGCGGCGTGGCGGTGA
>NZ_QJRF01000008.1 GCF_013393345.1 Pseudomonas taiwanensis | reverse complement strand
CGTTGGGGTGGTAGGGGAGCGGTTTCCTGATCAGCGCCAGGTGCTCCTTCTCCACGAAATGAATCGACTTCTCGCCGCCGAGAAGCAGTTCGCCGCTCTGGCGGATGCGCGCCAGGCGCTCATCCACTCTTTCCGTATCTACGGTATCCGGTTGTTCGCCTTCCAGTCCGAGCAGAACGGCCTTGTCGCTGCCGTGGCCCTTGCCGGTGGCGCCGAGCGAGCCGTACAGCTCGACTTTCAGGCTGTGGGTGTTGGCCAGCAGGTTCTCACGGCGCAGGCCATCGACGAATCGCGCGGCGGCGCGCATCGGGCCCACGGTGTGGGAGCTAGAGGGGCCAATGCCGATCTTGAACAGGTCGAAGACGCTGAGGGACATGTCGCGCTCCTGAGCGATTGCTCGGCTTTTCTTATTAGTCAGCGTAGACAGCCCGGACGATCGGGCCCGAAGGTCCGACCGCCGAACTTCCATGTCTTGTCCAGGATTTGTAGGAGCGAGCTTGCTCGCGAATGGCCCTGATGCTGGGCTTCGCCAGCAAGCTGGCTCCTACACAGGAGCGCCGTCAGGCGTCCTGATAGGCCTCGATGGACGGGCAGGCACAGACCAGGTTGCGGTCGCCGTAGACGTTGTCCACGCGGCCCACCGGCGGCCAGTACTTGCCGTCCACCAGGCTGGCGCTGGGGTACACGGCCAGTTCGCGGCTGTAGCGGTGGGTCCACTCGCCGACCAGCTCGTGGGCGGTATGCGGC
>NZ_QJRF01000002.1 GCF_013393345.1 Pseudomonas taiwanensis | reverse complement strand
CGTAGCGCAATTCGTTGAAGCCGCTGCCCTTGTGGGTCTGGCTCTTGAGAGACATCCGCGTCTTGTGCGCCGGCAGCTCGTACGGCGGTCGCTGGTGGGCGTTGTAGGTCCGGCCGGTAATCACCGGCTGGTCCGGGTCGCCATCGAAGTTGGAGACGATGACTTCCTGGCCGATGCGCGGGATGGCCACGAGGCCCCAGGTCGCGCCCGCCCAGTTCTGCGAAACGCGAATCCAGCAGGAGCTGTGTTCGTCGTTGCTGCCCTCGCGGTCCCACGGGAACTGCACCTTCACCCGGCCGAACTCGTCGCAGTAGATTTCCTCGCCTGGCGGGCCGACCACGGTTGCCTGCTGCGGGCCGTCGATGCGCGGCTTGGGCAGCGGCGTGGCGCGCCATTCGGCGTCGTCCGGCACCAGGGTGGCGGTGCTGCTGTAGTGGGTGCCCTGTTTGGCGTCGGCACTTTCCTCGGCCT
>NZ_QJRF01000007.1 GCF_013393345.1 Pseudomonas taiwanensis | reverse complement strand
GGATCCGAGCAAGGCCGAGTACACCCAACTGGTCAAGGTCGCCATGGCCTACCGCAAGATCACCTGGACCCACGCCATCGCCGGCACCGAAGCCTCGGACGACTGGCGCAAGCCCCAGGAAGCCTAAACCCCCAGGCGAATTCGGCGACCGGCGCAAGCGTGCGTCGGGCGCTCCCTCTTGCATCAGGAGCACTGGCCCGACAGCGGGCTGGTGAGGATTTCCATGGCAGTCCAATCCGATTTGCGCTTCACCTTCACCGCGGGAGCGGACGCCTTCGAGGTCGTCGAGTTCCACCTCGTCGAAGGCTTGTCCGAGACATTCAGGCTCAACGTCGACCTGAGCTGCACCAACCCCGCCATCGACTTCGGCCAGG
>NZ_QJRF01000077.1:35128-391225 GCF_013393345.1 Pseudomonas taiwanensis | reverse complement strand
CCACCAACGGCAAGAACTACCTGCCGCGCGTGGCTGCCCTGCTGGACGTCGACCAGATCTCCGAGATCATCGCCGTTGAAAGCGCCGACACCTTCAAGCGTCCGATCTACGCCGGCAACGCCATCGCCACCGTGCAGTCCTCGGCTGCCGTGAAGGTGATCACCGTGCGCTCCACCGGTTTCGACGCCGCGGCCGTCGAAGGCGGTTCCGCTGCCGTTGAGGCCGTCGGCACCGTGTCCGACGCCGGCAAGTCGGCCTTCGTTGGTGAAGAGCTGGCCAAGTCCGACCGTCCGGAACTGACCGCTGCCAAGATCGTCGTCTCCGGCGGCCGTGGCATGCAGAACGGTGAGAACTTCAAGCACCTGTACGCCCTGGCCGACAAGCTGGGTGCTGCCGTGGGTGCTTCCCGTGCCGCCGTCGACGCCGGTTTCGTGCCGAACGACATGCAGGTCGGCCAGACCGGCAAGATCGTTGCCCCGCAGCTGTACATTGCCGTAGGCATCTCCGGTGCCATCCAGCACCTGGCGGGCATGAAGGACTCCAAGGTCATCGTCGCGATCAACAAGGACGAAGAAGCCCCGATCTTCCAGGTGGCCGATTACGGCCTGGTGGCTGACCTGTTCGAAGCCGTACCGGAAATCGAACGCCTGCTCTGATGCTTCGCCGTTAAATGAAAAGCCCGCTCATCGAGCGGGCTTTTTTATTTCCTAGGGCAGGACTGCGTCCTGCTTGGCGAATGAATTCGCCCCTACAAGTAGGTTGTGGCTGAGCTACGCGAAGCCCAACGTTCGGGGTTCACCGCCGCTGCGTTGGGCCTCGCAGCGCTCGGACCAACCTACGGTGTAGAAGAATTGATGGGTATCGCAAGCTCCACCCATCCTACGTTTATGCATCCATGGCAGGTTCGTAGGATGGGTGGAGCGGAGCGATACCCATGCGGATGCCATCTGGAGACGCCGTAGGTTGTGGCTGAGCTATGCGAAGCCCAACGTTGCCAGCTCACCGCCGTTGCGTTGGGCCTCGCTGTACTCGGACCAACCTACGGTGTAGGGGGATTGATGGGTATCGCAAGCTCGCGGAACGCCGCCCGACCCATCCTACGTTCTTGCATCCATGGGTTCGTAGGATGGGTGGAGCGGAGCGATACCCATGCGGAAGCCAAATGAGGCGCAAGCCCCGCTGACTTCGTAGGTTGTGGCTGAGCTCCGCGAAGCCCAACGTTTCCGATGCGATCAGCGCAATCCGTCGGTGCGCAATGCTGCCGGGGTGAAGTCGAAGAACTTCGCCTGCATTCCGTAGCGGGTGGTACTCGGCTCCTGGTTGCGCATGCCGAGCGCCAGGTAGCGGCCAGACACCAGGTCGTAGAGGGTTTCCACCGCCAGGTAGGACGCCTGCTGCTTGTAGTGGTACAGCGAATGACCTTCGGCGACGCGCCACAGTTGACCGCGCCCGTCGTAGTGGTCGACTTCGGCGATCTGCCAGGTGTCTTCATCAATGAACAGGTGGCGCTTGGAATAGACGTGTCGGGAGCCCGGCTTGAGCGTCGCAATCACTTCCCAGACCCGATGCAGTTCGTAGCGGGTGTGGTCGGGATTGATGTGGCCGGCCGTGACGATGTCGTCGTACTTGAGCGTTGGCGATTCGAGCGCGTAGCTGTTGTACGGGATGTACAGCTCCTTCTTGCCAACCAATTTCCACTCGTAGCGATCCGGTGCGCCGTTGAACATGTCCAGGTTGTCCGCAGTACGCAGGCCGTCGGCGGCTGTGCCCGGACCGTCGTAGGCGACCTGGGGCGCTCGCCGCACACGGCGCTGGCCGGCGTTGTAGATCCAGGCCAGGCGCGGATCGGTGATCTGGTTGAGCGTTTCGTGGGCAAGCACGGCGGTGCCGGCCAGACGCGCTGGCGCGGTCACCCGCTGCTTGACCATGTACAACATGCTGCCCTTCTTGTCGGCCGGGAAATCGTCGACCTGCTCCGGGTATACCTGCGTCTCCTCGAAGCGTACGGGTGTGTAGGCGCCATTCACCTGTGGGGTGACCTGGATGTAGCTGCGCCAGTAGTTGCCACCCACATAGCGAGTGATGTGGTTCCACAGCACCTCCACGCCATTCCTGGGAATCGGGAACGCGTAGTAGCCGCTCTTCTCGAAGTGGGCCAGGCCGTTGCCGTCGTTGATCGGCTCGACCTGCAGTGCGCTTTTGCGAGCGGCTTCCTGGATCGCCGCGGGTACCGTGGCGGAGCGATGGGATGGGTAGACGGGGATGCGATAGCTCTGCGGGTATCGCTGGAACAGCGCCATCTGGCCATCGGTCAGCTTGTCGCGGTACTGCGCGGCGTTGGCCGCGGTGATGACGAACAACGGCTTTTCATCGGCAAACGGGTTACTCAGGAAACCGTTGGCGGTGACCGTGCCGGCGTCTTGCGGCAGCCCGCCGGTCCAGGCGGGAATGCTGCCATCGGCGTTGCCTTCTTTCTGCGCGCCGAGCGGGGTGAGGACAGTGCCAAGCTGAGCAGCGTCGTTCGCAGAGACGGCCGCCATCACATGGCCCGCGAGCAGGCTCAGCACCAGGATGCAGCCTTTCTGAAAGGTTCTATTCATGATCGTGTTCCCAGGAAGGTTCAGAAGTTCACACCGAAGCTCAGCGAAACGAAGTCGCGGTCGACGTCGGTGTTGAAGTCGCCGCCAAAGTTGTTGGTGTAAGTGAGGCTGGCTGTGTAGGTGTTGCGGTAGTCGGCATCGACCCCCAGTCCGACGGACTTGGCGCCTTCGTTGAACACCGGGCCGTAGCCGTCGACGTCGTGCGACCAGAACAGGTTCGGCGCGAGGTTCACGCCGGCGAATACGTCGCTGTATTTGAGGTTGGCGAAGGCGCGATAGCCCCAGGAATTCGCGGTGTAGTAGCCATGACGGCCGCCCTGAACGATGTCGCCGAACACCGAGTCCCGGCCATAGCGCTGCGTCTCCAGCGACTCCAGGCCGCCGACGTGGGTGAGCCCCATCTCGACCGCGAGGCTCAGCGAGGTGGCGCCCAGTACCGGATCGAACAGGTGCAGGAAGCTGGTCTGGGCCTGGGTGACTTCCTTGCGCTTCCAGCCCTGCAGGACCTGACCTTCTTCGGCGGCCACGGTCGGCTCGATATCGGAACCGGTCAGGGCACGGAAGGTCGGGTTCAGTGCACCACCGAAGAGGTCGGCGGTATTGATGCTGATCGGTGCGTTCGGCCGGTAGCTGATTTCACCGCTCCAGGCGGTGCCGGTGGGCAGTTCGGTGGCGAAGCTGGCGCCGAACAGATGGATGTCCTCTGGATAATCGAGGAAGTAGCTGGTGTTGCCGGCCCCGGTCGCCAGGCCGAGGGCGAACTGCAGGTCGGGGTCGCCGAGCGCGGCGAAGCCCGGATCGTTGTTGATGAAGTCGGTTACGCCGCTGGCGGTGCGCAGGCTGAAACGCGGCGAACGCGAGTGGTAGTTGAGGTAGTAGGCGCCGTATTCCACGCCATCACCCAGCCAGCGCAAGGCCAGGCCGTACTGACCGCTGTCACGCGGGTCGTTGTTCTTTGCGCGGCGGACGACGACCCCTTCCGGGTCAGTGATGCCGAAGCCCAGGCCTGCGGCTGCGGCGATCGGTTCGAGTGGGGCGACACCCGCCAGGCCGGCATTGAGGTTGTTGTTGCAGCCCTTGGCAATTGGATCGGCGCCGAAGAACGTGCCGCAGTTGTCCAGCGCATAAGGTTTCCATTCCAGCTGGTAGAACGCCTCGAGGCTCAGGTTCTCGCTCAGGCCCTGGGCGATGTAGAACATGTTGACCGGGATCAGGCCTTCCTTGAGTTCCGAGCCGGGACGGCGCAGGGCGGCGACGTCGAGCGGGTTGATGGAGTTGATCGAGTTGCCGATGAACAGGCTTTCGCCCCAGCTCACCACTTGCTTGCCCAGGCGCACATCACCGGGGTTGTCGGCCAGTTCGTAGCGTTGGGACACGAAGGCGTCGAGGATTTGCGCGCCAGAGGAGCGCGCCGACATTTCGCGGCCATCGTCGCTGATCTGCTTGAACGGACGATTCTCGTCCTTCAGCTCGAAGTCGTACCAGTACTTGCCTCGCACGAAGGCGCGGGTGTCGCCGTAGCTCAGCTCCAGGTCATGCACGCCCTTGAAGATCTTCGAGAAGGTTTCGCCCTTCTTGAAGTTCAGGCGCCCGTCGTCGCCCGAAGACGAGAAACCGTTGCCACCGTTGGTGACGTCGATCAGGTGGGAGTCCGGATCGGAAGTCCCCCAGCTGGCGCCAATGGACAGCGCGGAGTCGAACTGGCCCTGGATGTCGCCGACATTGAAAGCGGCGGCGAAGGCCTGTGTGTGGATGGATGCCGATATGGCCGCTGCCAGCAGACAGCGATCGAAGTAGCGGATACGCACTGGGTTTGTCCTTGTTCTTGGTGGGAGTCACGTATCGGACGGGCACGCGTCGGCCCGTGTCTGGAGCTGTGCTCGCGGTACCGCGGTCAGCCCTGGCTCTGCAGGAAGCAGAGCACCGCATTACGCTCCTCGGCCTTGCGCAGGCCGCCGAACGCCATGGTGGTGTCGGGGAACATCCGGGCCGGGGAGGTGAGCCAGATTTCCAGGCGCTCCAGTGACCAGCTGTCGTTCGCAGCGGCGAGCGCCGGCGAATAGGCAAAGCCTTTCACCGAAGCCATCGGGCGGCCAACGACGTCGGCCAGGTGCGGGCCGACGCGGTCGCTGTCGAGCGCATGGCAGGCGCTGCATTTGGTCTGGAAGACTTTTTGGCCGGCGTCCGCATCGCAGTCGAGAGCGAAAGCAGAATGGCTGAGCAGAAGCGCGAGGGCGCCTGCGGCCATGCGGTTAGGAGGGTTCATCTTGTTATTCCCCGGTTGGCTTAGGTGGGCCTAAGGTGACAGCCGGGGGGAGGGTTCGAATCGCTGGCATACGCCATTGATTTGTCATTCGATGCCAATCGCATGGCCGTCCGCCTTCCTGTGGGAAAGCAGACGGCGTAGTGGCTCAGCGTGGCGGCAGGTAGGGATCAGGCGTACCGCTCTCGATGGCCGGGTATTTCTCCAGGCTGGCCTTGAAACGCCCGACTATGCCCATCATCGGGGACAGCACCCAGGTGTTCTCGATCATCACATCCCGCTCTTCCCGCAGGTCGGTCAGCAGGTTATGGAGTCCTGGGAAGGGGAGAGGCTGGGGCGGGTCGTACATCTCGTCCTGCTTGATGAAATGCAGCTTCCAGTTACGCCATTTCACTGCGGACAGGCGATCCGCCACGTAGGCCGGGAAACCCTCGCGGTTCGACTTGTCCTGCTTGCCACTGAAGAACGCCATCTGGTCGACGCCATCCACCGCGCGATCCGTGGGCACCTCCGCGCCGCCCACATGGGCGAGGGTGGTGTAGAGATCGACGATGTGAACGATTTCGTTGCTCACCTTGCCGGCCGGGACGTGGCCTGGCCAGCGCAGGATGAAGGGTGCCCGCAGGCTGGCCTCCATGGCGGTGAAATAGGTGCCGCGCCAGGGGCCGTTGGCGCCGCGCCAGGGTTCGGTGGCTTCGCCGCCGTTGTCGCTGGCCAGGATCACCAGGGTGTTGTCTTCCACGCCAGCGGCCTTCAGGGCGTCCAGCACCTGGCCGGCGCGATGGTCGATCTCGGCCAGGGAATCGGCCCAGGAACCATTGCCGGTCTTGCCAGCGAACGCCGGGTTGGGCTGCGTCGGCATATGCGGCAGGGAGAAGGGGATATAGGCGAAGAACGGCTTGCCGGCGCTGGCGTTACGTTTGATGAAGGCAGTGGCGCGCTCGGCCAGTTCCGCATCCAGGGTGCGTTTGCTGGCCAGGCTCAGCTGCTTCACCTTGCTAGGCGACTGGTCCCGCTTGGCGTCGTAGATGTACTGCGCCGGCACCAGGCTCTCGTCCCAACCCTGTTTGCTGCCCATCGCCGGGGTCAGGTCGGTGGCCTGGTCGGCGGCGGGCCACATGACTTCGTCATAGGTACGAGGCACGCCGTACCACTCGTCGAAGCCCTGTTGGGTAGGGAAGCGCGACTCGCTGCTGCCCAGGTGCCACTTTCCCCAGATACCGGTGGCGTAGCCGCGTGCCGAAAGGAGTTCGGCCAGGGTCACTTCCCATAGCGTCAGGCCGTCCGGGGCACCGGCGCGGGGCACCCGGTAAGTGCCGGAGCGAATTGGCAAGCGGCCGGTCATCAACGCCGAGCGCGAAGGCGTGCACTGCGCTTCGACATTGAAGTTGGTCAGGCGCACGCCCTCCTGGGCGAGCTGGTCGATACGTGGGGTCTCGGCGCCACGGATCACACCGCCGCCGTAGCTGCCCAACTCGCCATAGCCAAGATTGTCGTAGAGCATGATGACGATGTTAGGCGGGGCCGCCTGGCCGTGGGCCAGCGGCGCGAGCAGAGCCCCCAGCAGCGCCAGCCGCGACAGGTGGGTTTTCATGGATCTTCCTCCGATGCTGCCGGTGGCTGAAGAGTCTGGTGGCAGCTTAGTCTCGACCTTGGCAGAGGAGGGCGCGCGGGGAATCGCCAGGGAGCGCCAGGTACTTGTCATCTGGCGCCATTCGCGAGCCTCGCGCGGGGTGGCCGGAGAGTGCCGGATACGCCTGTTGTCGGCATTTTCGGTGTCTGTTAGGGTCTCTCGCCTGTCTCGGTGGCAAGCCCGACCCGCTGCAGAATCCCTGCTCATCCGGCTGCGCTCGATCAACAAGAATAATCCGGGCCCAGGAGCCCTAGCCGCCATGTCCCGCCTGAAGCACACCGTCTATGCCGAGGCCCTGTTGCAGCATCACGGCGACCTGTTCCGTCCCCATCTCGCCGCGGTCGGCTTGAGCGAAGAGGTGCTTGTACGTCCCGACGCGAAAATACCCTTGAGCCAGTACAACGCTCTGCTCGAAGCCGCCGCCGAGCGGGGCGACTCCTTCCTCGGCCTGCGTCTGGGCCTCGGCCTGTTTGGCGAACCGCTCAAGAGCAGCCTGATGGGAGGTGTCGGCCATCTGGTGCGCAGCGCCGCCGACGTGCGCACCATGCTGGAATGTGCGAGCCGCTTCATCGTCGTGCATGCGCAAGCCAACGAGCTTGCATGGCGGTTGCAGGGCGGATGCCTGGAAGTCAGCTACCGCCTGACCGATCCCAGCGTGCTGCATCGTCGCCAGGACGCGGAGTTCGCCATCGGCACGCTCTATGCGCGGCTGCGCGAATACACGGGCGGGAAGTATGCGCCGCAACGGGTGGAGTTCGAACATCCGCAACCGGCGGATATCAGCTTGCACAAGGAGATATTCCAGTGCCCGTTGAAGTTCAGCCAGCCTGCCAACCTGTTGGTATGGCCCGGTGAAATGCTCGATGAACCGCTGATCACGGCAGACCTCAGGCTATTCCAGGCGCTGTTGCCCGGTCTGGAAGAGGAGCGGCGCCGCCGCCTCGCCGACACGGACCTGACCACGCGCATCGGTTTGGTGATCGAGGCGAACCTGGCCAGCGGGCGAGTCGGCCTCGAGCAGGTGGCCATTGAACTGCACATGAGCAAGCGCACGCTGCAGCGTCGCCTGCAGGAGCTGGATCTGGAGTTCGCCGAACTGGTTGAGGAAATTCGCCAGGCCCTGGCCATTGAACTGGTGCGTCAGTCGCCGCATAGCCTGACCGAAATCGCTCAACAGCTGGGCTACAACGAAGCCAGCTCTTTCACCCGCGCCTTCCGCCGCTGGACCGGGCTGAGCCCCCGGGAGTTCCGCCAGCAGGGCGCGAAGTAAAACCGCGAATTCATTTGGCCGTAGGGTGGATGGCGCTTTTTCCATCCACCATCGTGGCCGCATGTGGCTCCGCATGAACCTGTAGGAGCGAGCTTGCTCGCGAAAGATCGTGCTCGGACCATTCGCGAGCAGAGCTCGCTCCTACGAAACCGCCTCGCGTCAGCCGAGCAATGTGCGGGCGCGCAGGGCGGCCTTGCTGCCGGCGCTGATGGCGCCATCGATGAATCCACGCCAGCCTTCGCCGTGGTCGCCCTGGCCGAAGATCACATTGCCGCGATCCTTCTGGAAATGGTCGTAGTACTTGCCCAGCCATTTCGGCTTGTAGCTGCAATAGGTGCCCTGGGAGTAGGGGTCCAGGGTCCATTCGTAGCCGTAGCACTCCTCCACTTCCAGGTCCGGGTAGAAGCTGCTGACCACCGCCTGCACGGCGTCGCGATCCTGGATGTCGAGTTTCTCGGGGTCTGCGCCAAAGCCGACGAAGATGGTGTGATCCTCGGCCTTGGCGTAGGTCGAGAGGAAGTTGAGCGGATGATCGGAGCCGGCTATCCCGAGCTGCTTGCCTTCGCCGGGCAGCTTGCCTCTGGTGCGGATGAAGACCTTGATCCCGCTGCCGGTATGTTTCTCCTTCGCTGCCTCGACCAGTTTCGGGTCCAGCACCGGGGTGAAGGCGATGCGCGGCAGCACGTTCATCGGCACGGCCACGATCACCGCGGCGGCGCGCAGGGTTTCGCCCTGCTGAGTGGTGATCAGGACTCGCTCACCCTGTTGCTCGACCTTGGTGACCGGGGTGGAAAGCCGCACATCCGGCTTGCCTTCGTCCAGCATCGCGTTGATCAGGCTGATGGTGCCGTCCTTGAAGCTGTAGCGGCCGCAGGAGTCGACGAGCGACGTCATGCTCCAGCCCGGCAGTGACCACCAGCGGGCCACATCGGCATAGGATGCGCGATCACTGGTGGTGTGCGCGATACCGGACACGTAGCCGTCGATGAAGGTGCGCTGCAGCGGGGTCAGCTTCAGTTGGGCGAACCGATCGGCGCCGCTCATGCTGTCTACCGCGAGCAGTTCCCTCCAGGTGTGCTTGGCGTCGTAGGGACGTTCCCAGAGCTTGGGCGCATCGGCGAAGTACTCCTTGACCGCTTTCGAGATCGCGATCAGGTCCTCTAGCGTCGGTTCGATGGATTTTCCTTCGTGAACGATGCGAACGGTCTGCTTTTCTTCGACGAAGGGCTCGGGCGTTTCCTTCAGCTGCAGGCCGTAGCGCTGCACTTCGGCCCAGACGAAAGGCTGGGTCCAGTGGATCCAGGTACCCCCCAGCTCGATCTTGTGCCCGGCGAATTCGCTGCTGAAGGTACGGCCGCCCAGGCGGTTGCGGGCTTCCAGTACGAGTGTCCGGTAGCCGTTCTTCATGCTGTCACGGGCCGCTGTTACACCGGCGAAGCCGCCGCCGATGACCACCACGTCGTAGTCGCAGTCGGCGAACTTGTCGGTTCCTTTCTGCTTGTCTTCGGCCGACGCGGTCAGCGCTGCGCTACCGGCCACCGCCACTGCTCCGGCGGCCCCAACGACGCTTGCATTGCGAAGGAACTTGCGACGGCTCACGCCATCAATCTGCATATCACCCATTTCCACACCTCTGATTTTGTTGTGAGGCCATGCGGCCCTTGGCGGCCAACATGCCAGAGGTGGGCGCGCCGCCGATTGCCAGCCCGCGCCAGGGTTTTGCCATTGGGTGCCAATGTCATGTGGTGTTGGCAGATCGCGAATGAATTCGCTCCCACGATGGTGTGGGGCTAATCGCCGCTGCGTTGGGCCTCGGTGTGCTCGGACCAACCTACGGGGTTCTGCACGGCGAAGGGGCGTTCTTGTAGGTTGTGTCTGAGCTACGCGTAGCCCAACGTTCCTGGCTAATAGCCGCTGCGTTGGGCCTCGCTGCGCTCGGACCAACCTACGGGGTTCTGCGCGGCGAAGGGGCGTTCTTGTAGGTTGTGTCTGAGCTACGCGAAGCCCAACGTTTCTGGCTCACCGCCGCTGCGTTGGGCCTCGCTGCGCTCGGACCAACCTACAGGTCAGTGCGGCTTGCTATGCCGCTCCTTCAGACGGTTGGCGGGGATGCCTATCAGCAGGAGCAGGGCGCCGATTACCAGCAAGAGGGCTATCAGGTCAAAGGCCAGGTAGAGGCTGCCGGTAGCGTCTTTCACCGCGCCTACTGCCATTTGGCTGAGCACGCCGGCCAGGTTGCCGATGCTGCTGATGATGGCGATGCCGCCGGCCGCGCCGGATATGCTCAACAGGGCCGGCGGGATGGTCCAGAACAGCGGCATGGCCGACAGCGCTGCAGCGGCGCCCAGGCTTATAAGTGCCACCGAAAGCACCGCATTTCCTTGTGCCAGGTCCAGCAGGCCGAAGCTGGTGGCCGCCACCAGCATGGTCAGGCCCAGGTGCCAGCGGCGCTCCATATGGCGGTCCGAACTACGCCCCAGCAGATACATGGCGCAGAGGCCGCCAAGGAAGGGCAGGGCTGTGACGATCCCGATGAGTTTCAGGTCTTCCAGGCCGAAACCGCGCACCAGGGTCGGAAGCCAGTAGGACACGGTGTTGGAGCCACTATAGATGCAGAAGTACACCATGCCCGCTACGTAGAGCAGCGGGTCGCGCAGTACACCTGCGAAACCCTGATGCTTCACGGTAGAGGTCGTTTCGCAGGCCAGTGCCTGCAGGATCTGGTGCTTTTCCTCCTCGTTCAGCCAGGTGGCCTGCTCGGGACGGTCGGTCAGCCAGAAGCGGCCGACCACGCCCAGCAGCACTGCCGGCAGGCCGGTGAGCACGAACAATACCTGCCAGTCTCGCAGTCCGAGCCAGCCGTGCAGGTGCGCCATGATGGTCCCCGACAAGGGGCCGCAGATCACCCCGGCGAACATGGCTGCCATGAAGAAGGAAGCGGTAATGCGGCCGCGCAGAGCGGCAGGGAACCAGTAGGTGAGATAGAGGATCAGCCCCGGGAAGAAACCCGCCTCGGCGATGCCCAGCAGGAAGCGCGCGGCGATCAGTTGGTTGGGCGTGGTGACGAACGCCGTGGCCACGGTAATCAACCCCCAGAGGATCATGATCCGGGTCATCGTGGCGCGTGCGCCGACGCGTTGCATATACAGATTGCTGGGCACCTCGAAAAGGATGTAACCCAGGTAGAAAATGCCGGCACCGATGCCGTAGGCAGCATCGCTCAAGGCGATGTCCTCGGCCATGCGCAGCTTGGCGAAGGACAGGTTGAGCCGGTCGATGGCGTTAATGATGAAGGCCAGCATCAGGAAGGGCAGCAGGCGCCAGATGACCTTGCTGTAGACGTGCTTGAGTTGTCGAGACGGTGTTGCGGAGGTAGCCGGGAAGGGCTGGATGGCATCGCTCATGGAACCGCTCCTGCGGGAAGGCCGGATTGTTGTTGTAGTGGGGCCTCGGCAGGCCATTGGGCGAGTATAGGGACGCAGGGGGGGCCGATGTTCCGGATTCCCTCGAAATCCAAGCTATTGATTTCATGGGTGAAATAACGCAAAGCCGTGAGGTCGAAATGCCTGATTCCGATTTCCGTCGCCGTCCATCGCTTGCGGCCCGTGAACCCACCCCGGAAGAGGGGGAGACGCCAGGCACTACCGGGTTAGCCTCGAGATCGGTAAACCTGGTCGAACCCGTGGATGAGAAGGAAACCCAGAATGCGCCATGCCCTCGCTACCCTTGCCACCGTCGTTTCCCTGCTGAGCGGCTCGGCATACGCCGCGACCGCTCCGTCCAACTCGGCCAAGGACGCCAGCCCGGTCACCGCCGCCGCCAACCGGGAGCTGTTGGGCAAGCTATCGTTCGACGACCGCGCCGACTATGAAGCAGCCAGTCGTGGCCTGGTGGCGCCCTTCGAGGGGGAAATCCGCAATGCCGAGGGCAAGCCGATCTGGAACACCCACGCCTATGACTTCCTGCAGCAGAAGGACTCGCCGGATACGGTGAACCCGAGCCTGTGGCGAATGGCGCAGCTCAATACCAACGCAGGCCTGTTCCAGGTGACGGAGGGGCTGTACCAGGTGCGCGGCATCGACCTGGCGAACATGACCATCATCGAAGGCAAGGACGGGCTGATCATCATCGACCCGCTCTACGTCACGGAGACCGCCAAGGCTGGCCTGGAACTCTACTATCAGCATCGTCCGCGCAAGCCGGTGGTGGCGGTGATCTATTCCCACAGCCACGTCGACCATTTCGGTGGCGTACGCGGCGTGGTCGACGAGGCCGACGTCAAGGCCGGCAAGGTGCGCATCTATGCCCCGGAAGGCTTCATGGAGCACGCCATCAGCGAGAACGTCCTGGCCGGTACCGCCATGTTCCGTCGCGGCATGTTCCAGAGCGGCGGTACGGTGCCGAGAAGCGAGCGAGGCCAATTGGATACCGGGATCGGCAAGGGCGCTCCCGTAGGCGGCACCATCAGCCTGATTCCGCCGACCGACCTGATCGTTCAGCCGCTGGAAAGCCACGAGATCGCGGGTGTCCAGGTGGAGTTCCAACTGACTCCCGGCACCGAGGCGCCGGCGGAGATGAACCTCTACCTGCCACAGCTGCATGCCCTGTGCATGGCGGAGAACGCTACCCGGACGATGCACAACGTCCTCACTCCACGCGGCGCCGAAGTGCGCGACGCGAAAGCCTGGTCGCGGTTCATCGATGACAGCCTGGTGCGCTACGGCGACAAGGCCGAGGTGATGTTCGCCCAACACAACTGGCCGACCTGGGGCGGCGAAGGTATCCGTACGCTCCTGGCCGACCAGCGTGACATGTACGCCTTCATCAATAACCAGACCTTGCACCTGCTCAACCAGGGCCTGACGCCGCTGGAGATCGCCGATGCGGTCAAGAAGCTTCCGGGCGAACTGGACCGCAAGTGGTACGCCCGTGGCTACTACGGCACCCTCAGTTTCAATACCCGCGCGGTCTACCAGCGTTATCTCGGCTTCTATGACGGCAACCCTGCCAACCTTGATCCGTTGCCACCGGTCGAATCCGGCAAGCGTTATGTGGCGGCCCTGGGCGGGGCAGACAAGGTGTTGCAACTCATGGGCACGGCGATGGAGCAGGGCGACTATCGCTGGGCCGCAGAGCTGGGCAACAACCTGGTCTTCGCCGAACCGGAAAACAAGGCGGCCCGCGCAGTCCAGGCCGACGTGCTGGAACAACTGGGTTACCGCAGCGAATCGGCGATCTGGCGCAATATTTACCTGACCGGTGCCAAGGAGCTGCGCCAGGGTGCGCCCGAGCAGGGTGGCAGGGCCATCGCCGACCTCGTGACGGCCGCGACGCCGGCCATGTTCCTGGACATCCTGGCGGTGCGCCTGGACGCGGACAAAGCCGTGGGCCACGACATGACACTCAACTGGGACTTCGAGGACCTTGGCCAGCATTTCGCGCTGACCCTGAGCAACGGCGTGCTGACCTACCGCGAGAACACCAGCCATGCCAAGCCGGATGCCTCGGTGAAGATGAGCAAGGCCGTGCTCGATCGCATCAGCCTGCGCCAGCTCGACTTCCCCACCGCACTGAAACAGGGCGACATCAAGCTCGAAGGGGATGCCGTGCGATTCAAGGCACTGCTGGGCATGCTCAGCACCTTCCAGCCGACCTTCAATATCGTGACCCCCTGATCGCATGACACGCCGAGCCAGCAGTTCCTCCCGTGGCGGGTCCGCCAACGACAACGCCCTGCGCGTGGAGGTGCCGGCCCGGCCGCGCAAGCTTCCGAAGCAGGCGCGCTCGGTCGCACTGGTCGACGCCCTGAAAGCAGCAGGGCGCGACATCCTCGAACGGGAAGGGCGGGAGGCGCTGTCCATCTATCGCCTTTCCGACTATTCGGGAGTGGCGATCAGTTCCATCTACGAATACTTCCCTACCATCGAATCTTTGGTCGGCGCCATCTTCGAGGACTTCCGGGCTGCCACCCGCCTCGAAGCCATCGCCAGCATCCAGGCGCTGCCAGCGTCGGCGACGCTCTACGACGGCATCGAAGGGCTTCTGCGCACCGGCCTCATGGCGCTGCATCGCTGGATGCGGATCGACTCTGAACTCAGTCTCAAGGCCGCCTACTACGGCGAGCTGGTCCGGCTGGAAATCGTCAAGCCCGAGCGGTTCTGGATTTCCACGGTGATTCCCGCCCTGGTGGAGCGCTTCTCCGACGAGGTTCTGGTTCGTGATCGCGAGAAGGCCGGCTTCCTCGCCTACCAGGCCGTGACGGCCTTGCCCCGTGCCCTGCTGATCGAAAGGCCGGAATACCTGGTGGAGCCCGACACGGTTCGCCTGCTGGCGCGGATGCTCCACGCGCTGTTGACCACAGCGGATGCGGAATAGTCGCCTTCCGTCGCCCGGTATTCGAGTAAAAGTCCTTTAAAAACAGATTCTTGCCGTATCCCTTGTGGCTGCGGAATCCGGAAATGATTTCGCCCTTTCGCCCCCTAAACTGGCCCTGCCATTCAGGCCGTCCTGCCCCGACGGCCCAGTGATCAGCGCCTTCCTGACCGGCTGCCGGCCAGGACGCGAAGGTAAATCCGAGGAGACCGTCCCGTGACAAGAACAACAGAAGAACAGGTCGAACTGCTGCTGACCAATCCAGCGGCCCTGGCCGACCATTCCTTGCAGAACTGGGTCCAGATGCCGCGCGAGCGGATAGACGTCCTCCAGTTGGCGGGCCTGAAGCGCCGCTTCGCCGAAATGCGCGAGCGCATCCCGGTGCTGAAGAAACTGGCGGACGCCGAAGGCGTCGAGCGTATCGAGCAACTGGATGATGCGCTGCCGCTGCTGTTCGAGCACACCATGTTCAAGTCCTACCCGCCGTCGCTGCTGGAGAAGAACAACTTCGCCGCGATCAACAAGTGGCTCGGCAAACTGGTGACCCCGGAGCTCGCTGAAAAGATCGCAGCCGTTGACGTCAGTGCCTGCAAGGGCCTGGATGACTGGTTCGAGACCATGGACCGCGATGTCCCCGAGCTCTGCCTCAGCCATACCTCGGGGACCTCCGGAACCCTGTCCTTCCTGCCCTGCAGCGTGCGCGAGTTCGAGAAGGCTACGCAGGTGCGCAAGTTGTACGCCTGGAACATGACTGGCCCTGACACCCAGGACCCGCATATGCACACCGCTTACCCGTATTACCGCAAGGGCTATCTGAGCCACCTGCGCGGCGTCGGTGCGCTGGTCAAGGGGCTGTTGCCGGACGATTCCCATTTCCACCCGGCCTATCCCTCCACCCTTTCCAGCGACGTGTTGCACCTCGGCGCCAAACTGCGTTCGGCCCATGCCAAGGGCACTCTGGATCGTCTCGTAGTGGCGCCGGAGCTGTTGGCCAAGAAGAAGCTGTTCGACCAGCAGCAAGCCGACATGCCGCAGCATCTGGCCGCCTTCTTTGATGACATCGCCACTCGCCTCAAGGGCAAACGTGTCTACATCGGCGGCACCTGGAACCTGCTGCACGACATGGCCAAGGCCGGCCTCGAGCGCGGACTGGAAGGCGTGTTCCACCCGGACTCCTACATCGCCACCACCGGTGGTGCCAAGGGTGTGGTACAGCCCGAAGGCTGGCGCGAGGACGTCAAGCGGTTCATCGGTGTGCAGGAGCTTCACGAGTCCTACGCGATGTCGGAAGTGGTCAGTGGTTCGCACATGCGTTGCGAGCAGGGCAACTATCACTTCGCGCACACCGCGATTCCATTCCTGCTCGATCCGGACACCAGCAAACCATTGCCGCGCTCAGGCTGCCAGACAGGCCGCGCAGCCTTCTTCGACCTGGGTGCGGACATCCACTGGGGCGGTTTCATCACCGGCGACGAAATCACCGTGGAGTGGGACAAACCCTGCACCTGCGGCCGTCCGAGCCGCTATGTGGTGGGCGCCATCCAGCGCTACAGCGAGAAGAATGGCGGCGACGACAAGATCACCTGCGCCGCGTCCGAGCAATCCCACCGGGAAGCGATGGACTTCCTGAATACCCTGGAGGGCTGAACCATGACCCATCCCATTGCACCGATGATCATCCGCGGCGAAGTCATCACCGACAACCTGATCGAAGTCGGCGGCCGTGGCGGCGACCTGGCCTTCCTCACCCCGGACGCGCGCAAGTACATCGACCGCCTGCCCCTTGGGAACCCGGCGAAACTGGCCGACCTGTATGAGCTGAGCTTCGACGACATCCTCGACTACGTCGTCGAGCTCGGCGGACGCCTGGCCTTCAGCAAGAACCAGTACCTGCAGGAAGCTTGCGAGCTGTCGTACCTGACCGCGCCTACCACCCCGACCATCGTCAAGGGCTCGTACATGGGCTTGCAGAACATGCTCTCGCGGGAACTCATCACCGAGATGGTGGAAAGCACGGTGGGCGTGAATTACCTGGAAGGCTGGGTTCCGCAGACCCTACTGGATGGCACCGAGCTGGAAGTCCGTTGCTTCGGTGCGCGCACCCTGCACATCGTCGCCGGCAACGCCGTGTCGCTGTCCCTGTGGACCATCATCCGCAACATGGTCCTGCGCAGTGACGCCATCATCAAGGCGCCGTCCAACGACCCGTTCACCGCCTTGGCCATTGCCCGCACCATGGTCGACATGGCGCCGGACCATCCGCTGACCAAGCACCTTTCGGTGGCCTACTGGAAAGGTGGCGACCAGGCTTTCGAGCAGCGCCTGTACCAACCGCAGAACCTGGAGAAGATTGTCGCCTGGGGCGGCTTCGCCTCGATGAAGCACGTCACCCAGTACGTCCAGCCGGGCCTTGAACTGATCTCGCTGGACCCGAAACGCAGCGCCAGCATCATCGGCGAGGACACCTTCGACAGTGAGGCCAGCATGCGTGAGGCCGCGGTGCGCCTGGCCTCCGACATCGGTGCCATCAACCAGAAGGGCTGCGTCTGCGCCCGTACCGTCTACGTGCAGTCCGGTACCGACGAGGCAGGCCTGGAGCGCCTGAACACCTTCGGCCAGTACGTCTACGAGGCCATGCTGGGGCTGCCCAATACGATCAGCACCACGCCCAAGTCCTATGACAAGAACCTCAAGGCCCACGTCGACGCGCTGCGCCTGGATGACGAGTGGTACAGGGTGATCGGTGGGGAGGCGGGCGAGGGCGCCATCATCTGCTCGCAGATTCCTGAGCCGGTGTCCTTCTCCACGATCCTCGACGACCGCACCGCAAACCTGGTGCCGGTGGACGAACTCAGCGAGATGCTCGATGCGGTGGACGCCTATACCCAGACGGTCGGCATCTACCCCGAGAGCATCAAGGACCAGTTGAAGGATGTGCTGCCTCTCTACGGTGCGCAGCGCATTGTCTCCCTGGGCTACGCGGCGGCGATGAAGTTCGCTGCCCCGCAGGACTCCATTGAGCCGATGCGGCGCATGGGCAAGTGGATTTCCAATCAGATCGCCTCGCCGGAAACCAGCCCGGCGCCCTGGCTGCGTCCTTCAATCTGACACCACGCGCCCTGCTTCGGCAGGGCGCCTCCCGACATTCGAGGAATCACCCATGACTTGCTGTATCGGCTACGGGGCCCAAGAGGCCCATGCGCAACTGAAGCCTCTGAATATCGAGCGCCGTGCCTTGCGCGACGACGACGTCGCCATCGATATCGCCTACTGCGGCGTCTGCCACTCGGACATGCACTACGTGCACAACGACTGGAACACCACCCGCTTCCCCTGCGTGCCTGGCCACGAGATCGTTGGCCAGGTCACGGCAGTCGGCCCGGCGGTGACCCGCTACAAGATCGGCGACCGGGTGGCGGTCGGCTGCCTGGTGGACAGTTGCCAGCACTGCGCGGCCTGCGAGTCCGACGAGGAGCCCCATTGCACCCACGGCATGACGACCACTTACAACGGGCTGGATCGCATCAGCGGCGAGGTCACCCTTGGCGGCTATTCCCAGAACATTGTGGTGCGTGAGCAATTCGTGCTGCGCATGCCCGAGGCACTGGACCCGCGCTTCGCCGGGCCGCTGCTGTGCGCCGGTATCACCGTCTGGACACCCCTGCGCGAGTTTGGCGCTGCGGCCGGCACCCGTCTGGCGGTGGTCGGCCTGGGCGGGTTGGGCCACATGGCCGTCAAGCTGGGCGTCGCGCTGGGCGCCGAGGTCACCGTCATCACCACGTCGCCGGGCAAGGCGGACGATGCCCGCGCACTGGGTGCGCACCATGTGCTGCTTTCCAGCGATGCGCAGGCGATGAAGGGCGCGGCGAGCCGCTTCGACCTCATCCTCGACACCATCCCGCGCACGCACAACGTCAACCCTTACCTGATGCTCTTGGGTCGCCACGGCAAGCTGGTGCTGGTGGGCGCCCTGGAGCCACTGGAACCGATCCACGGCGCGCTGCTGGCCATCAACAACCGCTCCATTTCTGGTTCGCTGATCGGTGGCCTGGCCCAGACCCAGGAGTTGCTGGATTTCTGCGCCGAGCACCAGGTGCTGCCGCAGTGCGAAATGATCGACATCCAGGACATCAACACCGCCTTCGAGCGCATGGAACGCAATGATGTGAAGTACCGCTTCGTGATCGACATGGCGTCGTTGAAGAGCGCCTGACAGTCAGAAGTGGCAAGGCCCCTGACAGGGTTTGTCGGGGCTCTCCGCGTGAAGCCGGGCTTGCGCCCCACCCCAAAGGGGAGGGGCCAGTCGCGCCGGGACAGGGCATAACTTGCCCTTGATCGCTCATGACGGAGAAAAACAACAATGCGTTCATTACGTCTGGCGCTGGCCTGCGGCGCCTTCGCTACTTCCTGCCTGATGGCTGCGGTCGCGCCATCGGCTTCCCATGCCGCTACCCCGCAGCAACCGGCAATTTCCGATCAGCAGGTGGGCGACGCCTACATCTACCTGCTCGGACGTCTGCTGGTGCTGCGCCAGCAGCAACTGGACTTCCAGCAAGGCATGCGCTGGAACCAGCTGGTACATCGCAAGCCGGGTGCGGTGGATTGGCCCAATCCCAATCTGGACGTGGCCTATTCCGAGGCCTGGGTAGCGGTGGATGAAGGCAGTTGCACCCTGGTCAGCGTGCCGAAGATTTCCGATCGCTATTACACGGTGCAGTTCCTCAATGGCTGGGGCGAGACCCTGGCCAACATCAATGAGCGCACCTTCGCGCAGCATCCGAGTGGCGACTTCGCGGTCTGCCTGAAGGGCGCGAGCGTCGCGCTGCCGGCGGGTGTCCAGCGCGTGGACCTGCCGGTCCGCACCGCACGGGTGCTGTCGCGTGTGGAACTCGGCGCCGACCCGCAGCAGGCAGAGCGCCTGCAGCAGCAATTCAGTATGCGCGCCAGCGGTTCGCCGCAGCTTCCCGAGGTGCCCCAGGTACCGCTGTTCGCGCCGCCGCAGCTGCCCGGCGTCGAGGCGTTCGACAGCGCTGAGGTGGCGCTGCAGGAGCCCGACCTGAATCCCGGTATGGAGGCGCTGCAGGCTCGCGTGCATGCGCTGGCCGCACTGACCAGTGATCCGGCGCAGCGGACACGCCTCGACGCGGTCATCAGGAAACAGGCTTTCGCCGCCCTGGCCAAGGCGGCACCCACCCTCGGCCCCGGTACGGTTCTCAACGGCTGGGTACGGCCGGCGGTATCGGGCAACTACGGCAGCGACTACCTGACCCGCACCTTGGTGAACATGGGCGGTATCTGGGCCAACAACCAGCAGGAGGTCAACTATTTCCGTGGGGGCCTGGACAGTAACGGCGAAGTCCTCGAGGGCAGCCGCAGCTATTCCCTGACCTTCCCCCGCGAGCAGTTGCCCTCTGGCTTCGCCCGCTATTTCTGGTCGATCACGGCCACCGATGCGAAGACCTTCAAGGTGCTGCCCAACGTCCAAGCGCGCTTCCTGCTCAACAACCAGTCGGCCCTGCGTCACAACCAGGACGGCTCGCTGACGCTCTACTTCGGTCCGCAGCCGCCCGAAGGCGCAGCCGACGCAAACTGGCTGCCGACCCTTGCAGGGCAGAACTACCGCCTGGTGTTCCGCTACTACGGCGCCAAGGGCGCGGTGGCCGGCGGTGGCTACTTCCCGCCAGCGCTGGTGAGACTCTGATGATGAGGACAGGAGCCATGTACGAATTGAAGGTAATACTGGCGGCCATCGCCCTGCTCGTGGCCTGCCTGCCGGATGCCCATAGCGAAGCGCTGCCGGGCGAGCCGGTACAGGTAACCGTGGACAACTTCATCCGTGCGGAGACGGACCGCTACTTCGGCCTCACCGTAGCGCGTGGTGGATTGGGCAAGTTCTCGCATTGGCGCAACCTGATCCCGGTGGATCGTCCCACCGTGATCCGGCCGAACCGCGACACGCTCTATTCCACCGCCGTGTTCGACCTGGACGCGGGCCCCGTCAACGTGACCATGCCGGATGCCGGCGACCGCTTCATGTCACTGGCGATGATCGACGAGAACCACCAGGTCATCGGCGTCCATTACGGTGCCGGAAAGTACAGCCTCGACAAGGCGAAGGTGGGCACCCGCTACGTCCTGGTCGGCGTGCGCACGCTGTTCGATCCGACCGATCCACAAGACCTGACGAAGGTGGCTGCACTGCAGGACGCCATCGGTGTATCGCAGCTCAGGGGACCGGGCCGTTTCGAAGTGCCCAACTGGGATGAAGCGAGTCGCGAGCGGGTGCGCAAGGCGTTGCTGGCGCTGGGCGCGACCATTCCGAATTCCCATGGCATGTTCGGCAAAGACGGTGAGGTTGACCCGGTTCGCCACTTGATCGGGAGTGCCATGGCCTGGGGCGGCAACCCGGAGAAGGACGCCTATTACCAGGTGGTTACGCCCGCGCAGAATGACGGCCAGACGAACTACCGGCTGGAGGTGGGCAAGGTTCCGGTGGGGGCCTTCTGGTCCATCAGCGTCTACAACGAGGCGGGGCACTTCCAGAAAAACGACCTGGAGGCGTACAGCCTGAGCAACCTGACAGCGAAGAAAGGCGAGGGCGGTGCCATTTCCGTGCGCTTCGGCGGTTGCACGCCGCAGGTGGAGAACTGCCTGCCGATCATGCCCGGCTGGAACTACATGGTGCGTTTCTACCTGCCCGGCAAGGCCATCCTGGATGGCAGTTGGAAGCTGCCTGAGGCGCAGCCTGCGTCCTGAAAGCGGGAAACAGGAAACGGCGGCCAATGGGCCGCCGTTTTTCTTTCTGGCCCTGTGCCCAGACTGAACATCGGCACGGACAGCCCCCTCTCCCTTTGGGGTGAAGAGGCACGCTTTTGGAAGCACCGCTTCCAGTGCCGATGAACGCCTGAGCGCGAAGCGATCAGGCCGGGGCGCAGAGCGGGGTTGGGGTGAGGGCTGCCATCGGCTGGCACGGTGCCCCTTCCATTTCGCGAATAAATTCGCTCCTACAAAGGCGGGCAGGACTGCGTCCTGCTTGGCGAATGAATTCGCCCCCACAGGACCGTGCCGAAGGTGAGCCCGAGCGTCACCCTCGCCACTTCGCGAATGAGCTTCTGCACGCCCACTCCTAAGTGGGGGGGACCGTCTGCAGTGATGCATCTAAGGTGCCTTGGCATTTCCCACCTTCCCGGACAATTCGCGAGGCGTCCCATGCGCACCCTGGCGTTCAATACGACCAAATCCATTCTCATCGAGTGCGGTGCTTCGCGCCGCCTTGCAGCCTCTGTACGTGGCATGGGCTGCCAATCGGTACTTATCGTCACCGACCCTGGTGTCCTGAAAGCGGGTCTGCTGGACTCGGTGCTGCCCGAACTGGAGCGCGACGGGCTTCGTGTGGCGGTGTTTTCCGATGTCCAGGCCGACCCGCCCGAATCGGTGATCCTCGCAGCGGTGGAGGCTGCCAAGGCCAGCTCAGCGGACTGTGTGATCGGCTTCGGCGGTGGCAGCTCGCTGGATGCCGCCAAGCTGACTGCTTTGCTTGCCCGCAGCGGTGAATCCCTGGCCGGGTCCTATGGCATCAACGTGGCCAAGGGGCCGCGCCTGCCGCTGATCCTGGTGCCGACCACGGCGGGCACGGGCTCCGAGGTTACAGCGGTGTCGGTGGTGACCACCGGCGCCGGCGAAAAGAACGTGGTGATTTCGCCGCTGCTCCTGCCGGACCTGGCCGTGCTGGATGCCGAGCTGACCCTCGGGCTGCCGGCCGCCGTCACCGCCGCCACCGGTATCGATGCGATGGTGCATGCCATCGAGTCCTACACCAGCCGGCATCTGAAGAACCCGATTTCCGATTGCCTGGCCCGCGAGGCCCTGCGCCTGCTTGCGACCAACGTGCATGAGGCCTGCCGCAACGGTGCCAATCTGGAGGCGCGGGAAAACATGTTGCTGGGCGCCTGCCTCGCCGGCATGGCATTCGCCAATGCACCGGTGGCGGCGGTCCATGCGCTGGCCTACCCGCTGGGCGCGCGCTTCCACATTCCCCACGGGCTGTCGAACTCGCTGGTGCTGGAGCCGGTGATCCGCTTCAACCTGGGAGCGGCCGCGCCGCTGTATGCGGAGCTGGCGGATATCGTCCTGCCCGGTCTCGGCGGCGATACGTCGGCGAAGGCCAATGCCCTGGCCGACTACCTGGGTGGCCTGGCGGGTGAGCTGAGCTTGCCCACACGCCTGCGGGAACTGGGCATCGGCCAAGCCGATATCGATGACCTGACCCGCGATGCCACCCGGCAGACTCGCCTGCTCGGCAACAACCCCAGGGAGCTGGGCATCGATGACATCCGCGCCATTTACGAGAAGGTTTTATGAGTCACGCACGTCCTACCCGCAGCCAGTTTTCCCACTTCACCAGCATGCCCAGCCGTTGGGGCGACCATGACTCCTATGGTCACGTGAACAATGTGGTCTACCACTCCTATTACGAGTCGGCCGTCAGCCTTTTCCTGGTGGAGCAGGGGACGCTGGACATCGCCAGCAGCCCGGTCATCGGGCTGATTGTGGAGAACTGCTGCACCTACTTCTCGTCGATCAGCTTCCCGGACCGCATCACCATCGGCATGCGCATCGCGAAACTGGGCAACAGCAGCGCCCGCTACGAGCTGGCGCTGTTCCGTAACGATGAGGAGGAAGCCTCTGCGGCGGGGTACATCGTGTATGTCTATGTCGATCGGTCCAGCAACCAGTCGACCGCCATTCCTGAGCATGTGCGAGCGGCGTTGATGAAGTTGGTGGATTAGTTCGGAACGGTCCCGTGGCGTCATGCCATACGCGCCTCCGTGCCTGCTGATACAACCCTCTCCCCCGGCCCCTCTCCCGCAGGCGGGAGAGGGGTGACTCTCGGCTGGCCCTCGACACAATCCTGTGGGGGCGATTTCAATCGCCAAGCAGGACGCAGTCCTGCCCGTTTTTTTGTAGGAGCGAATTTATTCGCGAAAAGGATTGGCACCGTGCCAGCCGGACGCTGCCCTCACCCCCGGCCCCTCTCCCGCAGGCGGGAGAGGGGTGACTCTCGGCTGGCCCTCGACGCAATCCTGTGGGGGCGATTTCAATCGCCAAGCAGGACGCAGTCCTGCCCGCTTCTGTAGGAGCGAATTCATTCGCGAAATGGCTTGGCACGGAGCCAGCCGGACGCTGCCCTCTCCCCCGGCCCCTCTCCCGCATGCGGGAGAGGGGTGACTCGCGCCGGCGAGGTCATAACAGACCTGATGCCACCAGCGGCCTGAAATTTGGAACGGAGGCGCGTATCAGGGCGACTTCTTCTGCCCCTGCAGGAAATCCTGCACCAGGTTCGAGCGATCAAACGACTTGGCGGCCTGCACCGGCGGATATTCGGCCAGGGTCTTCAGGTGCGCGCCGATCAGCTCGCCCATCGGCCCGGAAATCCACGAAGACTTCTGGATAAGGTGGCCGTAGGAATCCTTGCTGTCGTAGCTCTCGAACGGGTCGCTGCGCAGGTTGAACATCAGCGGCGCGAAGCGTGGCACTACTTGCGCGTAGTAATCCTCCTTGGTGGAGAAGTGCATTTTCCACGGCCCCATGCGCACGGCAGTCAGCTTGCTTTCGATGTAGTACAGCAGGCTGCTGCGCTTGCTCTCCGGCGACTTACCCGTCCAGTAGTCGCGGTTGTCGATGCCGTCGATGTACTGCTTCTTCTCCTGCTTCATCCGCTCGACGACATCCGGCACGCCGGCGGCGGCCGCGAAGCTGGTGAACATGTCCTGGTGCGCCTGAATACCGTTGAGGGTCTGCCCCGGCTTTACCACACCCGGCCAGCGCAGCATCGACGGTACGCGCACGCCGCCCTCGTAGGTGGTCATCTTCTCGCCACGGAAAGGCGTCGTCGCGCCGTGGGGCCACGAGGAGTGCTCCGGACCGTTGTCGGTGGAGTACCAGACGATGGTGTTGTCCTCCAGGCCGTTCTCCTTGAGGAAGGCGAGCACCTGACCAATGTCGTGGTCGTGCTGGAGCATGCCGCTGCCCTGGGTGTCGTCCTCGTGGGTGTACTTCGCGGCTGCGTGGCGCCATTGCTCATTGAGGTGCGTGTACAGGTGCATGCGGCTGGTGTTGAGCCAGACGAAGAAGGGTTTGTCTTCCTTCTGCGCCTTGCGCATGAAATCCAGCGCCATGGGAATCACTTCGGCGCCGTCGAAGTCCTCCATGCGCTGGGTCGTCAGCGGCCCGGTGTCTTCGATGGTCTGCTTGCCGACCGGCCCGAAGCGCGGGTCCACGGTCGGGTCGTCCTTGTCGCTGGCGAAGGTATGCAGCACGCCACGGGTCTGGAATTTCTTCGCAAACGCTTCCGGGCCGCCGGGGTAGGCGTTCGCGAAGTTCTGGTAGTCGGTGTACTCCCGCTGTTCCTCGGTGTTGAGGTGGTAGAGGTTGCCGAAGAACTCGTCGAAACCGTGCACCGTCGGCAGGTTGGGATTGTTGTCGCCCAGGTGGTTCTTGCCGAATTGGCCGGTGCGGTATCCGACGGATTTCAGCACTTCGGCCAGGCTCGGTGAAGCGGCCTGCAGGCCGAGCTTGTCGCCCGGCAGACCCACCGTGGTCAGGCCCGAACGGATCGGGTACTGGCCGGTGATGAAGGCCGCGCGTCCGGCGGTGCAGGAGGGCTGGCCGTAGTGATCGGTGAAGCGGACGCCCTGCATGCCGATACTGTCGATGCTGGGCGTGGTGTAGCCCATGGTGCCCATGCCGTAGGCGCTGACGTTCTGCCAGCCGATGTCGTCGCCCCAGATCACCAGGATGTTGGGTTTTTCCGGCTTGGCCTGCGCGAGGGGTGCGGCGAGCAGGGCGCAGGCCAGGCCCGCCAGGGCCAGCATTCGACCGATGCGTTCGTTCATGGAGGGTCTCCTTGTCGTTGTACGTTGCGGAACCCTGGCACCCTAGGTGCGCAGGGTCTGGAGCCGGTTTCAGGACGCGACGTGGATGCTCTCCAGTGCGTGACGCAATTCCGCTGGCAGGGGCACCGGACGGCGCGTCACCCGGTCGACGTAGACGTGCAGGAAGTGGCCCTGGGCGGATGCCACCTCGTTGTCATTGGCGAACAGGCCGACCTCATAGCGCACGCTGGAATTGCCCAGGTGCGCCACACGCAAGCCGGCGCGCACGATGTCGGGGAAAGCGATGGACGAGAAGTAGCTGCAGCCGGTTTCCACCACCAGGCCGACGGTGGGGCTCTCGACGAAGTCCAGCACTTTCTGCTCCAGCAGCCAGGCGTTCACCACGGTGTCGAACCAGCTGTAGTAGACGACGTTATTGACGTGGGCGTAGACGTCGTTGTCCATCCAGCGCGTGGTGATGTCGCGGAAGTAGCGATAGGCGTTGCGGTTCTCGGGAATGGGTTTGCCCATGACTCAGGCCTCCTGCTTCATGCGGCGCACGCGGATGTCCGCCTGCTCCTTGTGTCCGGACATGTGCTCGTAGCCGCACAGGCGCGAGCAGTATTCGCCCACCAGCACGCTCGCTTCATCGGTCAGCACGCGTTGGTAGGTGTGGGTCTTGATGAACTTGCCGACCCACAGCCCGCCCGTGTAACGACCCGCGCCCATGGTGGGCAGGGTGTGGTTGGTGCCGATCACCTTGTCGCCGTAGCTGACGTTGGTGCGGTGGCCGAGGAACAGCGCGCCGTAGCAAGTCATGCGGTCGTGGTACCAGGCCGGGTCCTTCGTCATCACCTGCACATGCTCGGAGCACAGGCGCTCGGCCACTTCCAGGGCTTCTTCGTCGGTGTCGCACAGGTAGATCTCACCGTAGTCGCGCCAGGCCGCGCTGGCGACCGGCGCGGTGTCCAGGCGGGCAAGCACTCGCTCGATGGCGGCCGGCAGTTCTTCGGCAATCGTTCTGCTGGTGGTCACGCAGTAGGCGGGGGAGGTGGGGCCGTGCTCGGCCTGACCCAGCAGGTCGACGGCCACCAGTTCGGCATCCACCGTGTCGTCGCAGATCACCATCGTCTCGGTGGGGCCGGCGAACAGGTCTATGCCAACGCGTCCGAAGAGCTGCCGCTTGGCCTCGGCCACGTAGGCATTGCCGGGGCCGACGATCATGTCGACGCCCTTGATGCTTTCGGTGCCGATGGCCATGGCCGCTACCGCCTGCACGCCGCCGAGGCAGTAGATTTCATCGGCACCGGCCAGGTGCATGGCCGCCACGATCTCGGGGCAGGGCTGGCCTTCGAAGGGGGGCGCGCTGGCGATCACGCGCTTGACGCCGGCCACCTTGGCGGTGAGCACGCTCATGTGCGCGCTGGCGATCAGCGGGTACTTGCCGCCGGGGATGTAGCAGCCCACCGAGTTGACCGGAATATTGCGATGGCCGAGCACCACGCCCGGCAACGTCTCCACCTCGACGTCGTGCATCGAGTCCTTCTGCACCTGGGCGAAGTTGCGGATTTGCGCCTGGGCGAAGCGGATGTCGTCGAGGGTCTGCTGCGGCAGGCTGGCGATGCAGGCGTCGATCTGCTCCTGGCTGAGCCTGAAGCTTTCCGGCGCCCACTGGTCGAATTTCGCCGAGTACTCGCGCACAGCGGTGTCGCCGCGTTGCTCGATGTCGGCGAGGATGCCTTCTACGGTGCTACGCACCTGCGCCTGGTTGCTGGCCTTGGCCTGGGCCGACTGGCCTTTCTTGAGTTGTTGGATCATGGGACTACCTGTTGTTGTGGATAGCCGCCCGCGCGGCAGGCGGGTGATTGGGGGCTTTCTAGGTGGTGGAGCGCAGCACCAGTCGCCCCGGAATTTCGCGCAGCGACTCGGCGACGCTGCCGCCCGGGCGGCCTTCGTCGAGCAGCCGGATGGCGCAATCGATCATGTCGCGCAGCGGCTGGTGCACGGTGGTCAGGGCGTTCTCCGGGTAGGCGGCAGCGCGGATATCGTCGAAGCCGACCACGGCCACATCCTCGGGAACGCGTAGGGTGGTGTTCATGCGGAGGTGGCTGAGCACGCCAAGGGCCATCAGGTCGTTGGCGCAGAACACCGCATCGATGGCGGGCTGGCCGGCTGCGAACAGCCGGGCCACCGCGTCGCGCGCACCTTCGTAGCTGTATCCGCCCTGCACGCAGGCGACCAGGCGCTGGCCTTGTGCGGCCAGGCCGCGTTCAAAGCCGAGCAGGCGGTCGGTGGTGGTGGAGATGCTCGGGTCGCCAGAGACGAAGGCACAGGCGCGGCGCCCGCTATTCACCAGGTACTCGGCGACCGCCGCCCCCATGCGCTGGTTGTCGCAGCACACCGACCAGACCGTCGGGTCGTCGACGCGGCGATTCATGAACACCAGCGGCACGCCCTGGCGTCCGCACAGCTCTGACATGTGCGAAGACAGGCGCGCGGCGGTCACCACGATGGCGTCGACCTGATACTGCAGCAGCTGTGGCATCAGCTCGTCCGCGTCGCCGCCCGGCGGTACCACGAAGAGCAGGAGTTGCCGGCCGCTTTGCCGCAGTTGCAGGGAGAACTCTTCCAGTGCAGCGGGGTAGAAGGGGTTGGCCATGTCGCCTATCACCAGCGCGACGATGCCGGTACGCCGTCGGTTCAGCGAACGTGCGATGGCATTGGGTCGATAGCCCGCTTCGTCGGCCATGGCGAGGATGCGCTGGCGAACGTCAGCTGAGATGCGTGACTGCGGGTCGAAGGAGCGGGTCACCGTGGACGTGGCCACCCCGATGCGTTTCGCCAGGTCCCTGGCCGTGATTCGCCCTCCTGCTGGAGCGGAGCGCTGGACGGGGGATTCCGGAGGGGAGGTATTGCGCGCCATCGGCTTGCCTCAGCTGTAGTGCAATCGTTTGCACAGGTGAGTTGAATGCTACCGGCGCGGTGTGAGGGTGAACCCGCCCCAATGGAGGGGGGCGTTCGAGAATGGGCCAAGGGATTCGGTCGTAGGGTGGGGCACGCTTCATTGACCCACCAGCGGAGGTGGGTGGTGCAGCAGATGGTGGAGGTAGGAGCCAGCTTGCTGGCGAAGCTCTTGAGCGGACCCTTCGCGAGCAAGAACTGGGCGTCCCCCTCGCTCCTACACGATCGCCGTGCGTTGGGTGGTTCCTCCGGGGCGAGGCCGCTACTCGCCGGACAACGGAATGGCGAGGGTCAGCCAGAGGTTCCAACCCTCCGCGCGATTGCGCGCGTCGAACTCGTGGTAGCCCTTGAGATTGGTGTACCAGAGGTCCTTGCCCACCTTGAAGAAGTGGCCGACCTGCGGGCCAACGGCGCTGACCTGGGACTTGAAGTCGCCCAGCACCGCGCCGCTGCCGGAGTCGCCGGTGATCTGGTGATAGACGTAGCCGACGAGGCCCAGATGGGTGCTGTCGGTGACGAAGTGCGATGCGCTCCAGTCCAGGTGGGCGTCGATGCCGTTCTGGTAGTCGAGATCACTGTTCTCCCAGTTGTAGGTGAGGCCGGTCACCACGGAGAACTCGTTGCGCTTGTCGAAGTAGGTGTAGCCGCCGCCAGCATCCAGCGCGGCATGGCCAAGGCCGATGTTGACCAGACGATCAGGGTCGTAGGCGCCAACCGGCAGGTTGCCCATCCCGTACACCATGAAATTGTGCACGCCATGGTTCCACTTCAACGTTCCCAGGCCGTAGAGGTCGCTGGCACCCTTCAGGCTGTCGCTCACCTGGGTGGAGAGTGTGCGGCCGCGCGGGCCGGTAAGGGTGGATTCGACATCGACTTCCGAACGCGCCACGGCTGCCAGCACGGTGATGGCAGCCTGGCCGCCCAGGACCGGGTCGGCGAAGGTGTAGGTCGGCCCGCCGAACAGCAGGTCGGCCTTGGCATCCACGCCGGCGGCGATCCGGCCGCGTCCACCCCGAGGCAGGGGCTCGCTTGCGCCGATGTCCGCATCGACGTGCAAATAGATCAGCGGGAAGCTCCAGCCCGGCGCGGTGGGTACTGCTGCCAGGGCGCCGAACTGGCCGGGAAGCCAGAAACTGATCCCGCCTTCATCTGCCAATGCCAAGGCGGATGGAAGCCCTGCGAGCAAGGCCAAGAGTATTGCGGCCGATGGCTTGTGCAATTTGCTTTTCCTCGCTCGCTTTCCTGGTTGTGCCAACAATGGTAGGCGCTCTGGTCAGTGAGGCCAGTAAAGCGAATCCTGCACGGCGGCTCGTCCCCTCCTATTGGGTGGGGAGGATCGATTTCGGCCGACCAGAGGATAGCCTCTTCCCGACCAAGGTCCGGCCAAAAGAAAGCCCCCGGCCATTACTGGCCGGAGGCGGGGCAGGGCGTCAGCGAACGCCGGCGTTGCGCAGGGCGGCCGGGGTGAAGTCGTTCATGCGGGTCTGCTTGCCGTACATTGGCGCATGGCTGGCTTCGTTGGTCATCGCCAGGACGTTGTAGCGGCCGGCGATCAGGTCGTAGATGCCCATCATGGCGTAGCCCGTGGCACCGCGCTCGTAGTCCTGGACCGTGTAGCCTTCGCCGACGCGCCAGAGCTGGCCGCGACCGTCGTAGTGGTCCACCTCGGCGAGCTGCCAGGTGTCCTCGTCGAAGTACATATCACGGGTGGCATAGATGTGGCGCTCGCCCGGTTTCAGCGTGGCCTTCACGTGCCAGACACGGTGCAACTCGTAGCGGGTCAGGTCCTGGTTGATGTGGCCGGGCTTGATGATGTCGGTGTACTTCACCTCGGGCGACCAGAGCTTGTAGTTGTTGTAGGGGATGTAGATCTCCTTCTTGCCGATCAGCTTCCAGTCATAGCGGTCCGGCGCGCCGTTCATCAGGTCGGTGTTGTCGGCGGTGCGCATGCCGTCGGCACCCGAGCCGGGACCGTCGTAGGCGATCTGCGGTGCACGGCGCACACGGCGCTGGCCGGCGTTGTAGACCCAGGCCAGGCGCGGTTCCTTCACCTGGTCGATGGTTTCATGGATCAGCACCACGTTGCCCGCCAGGCGGGAAGGCGCGGTGATCTGCTGTTTGTAGAAATAGAGGAGGTTGGCGGCCTGTTGCGGGTCGATGCCCTCCATGTTCTGCGGGTAACTCAGCTCGTCATCGTATTCGACGATGGAGTAGCTGCCGTTGACCTGAGGGGCGGCCTGGGCGGCCTGGCGCAGCATGTTGCCGCCGCGATAGCGGTTGGTGTGGTTCCAGTACACCTCCACGCCGCTCTTCGGAATCGGGAAGGGGTAGTAACGGATTTCGGCAAAGTTGCGCAGGCCGTTGCCGCCATCGGTCAGCTCGGTGGTGACTGCACTTTTCTTGGCGACCGCGTAGATGTCGTCCGGTGCAGCCGCCGTACGCTCGCTCTTGTAAACCGGGATGCGGTAGCTGTCGGCGTAGCGCTTGAACATCGCCATCTGGCCGGGGGTGAGCTTGTCCTTGTACTGCTCGGCGTTGGCTGCGGTGATGGTGAACAGCGGCTTCTCGTCCTTGAACGGATTGCCGAGGAAGCCCTTGGCGTCGACGGGCGCGGCGCCGGGTTTGAGACCGCCGGTCCAGGCCGGAATGCTGCCGTCGGCATTGCCTTCCTTCTGGGCGCCCAGCGGCGTCAGTGTGCTGCCGAGTTGATCCGCTTCCTGGGGCGAGACCGCAGCGATCACGCTGGTGGCCAGCAGCGACAGGGTCAGTGCGCCGGTGCGCAACATAGAAATGGTGTTCATGCTTTTGTTCCTCTGCCAGTCTTGCGTCAGAAGTTCAGGCCAAAGCTGAGCGCGACGTAGTCGCGGTCGACGTTGGTGTTGAAGTCGCCACCGAAGAAGTCGGTGTAACTCAGGCTCGCGGTGTAGGTGTTCAGGTAGTCGGCGTCGAGGCCGACGCTGATGGCCTTGGAACCTTCCTCGAAGTTCGGCCCGAAGCCGTCCACGTCATGGGACCAGGCCAGGTTGGGGGAGAGGTTGATACCGGCGATCACGTTCGGGTAATCGAGCTTGGCGCGCACGCGGTAGCCCCAGGAGCTGCTGGTGTAGAAGCCGTGGCTGTTGCATTCCTGAGCGGGGTTGCTGGCCGCCGGCGTGCCTATGCCGGTACCTCGGCAGGCGGCCAGCCCGGCTGCGCCCGGCAGGATGCCGGAGCCGTAGGCGGGGCTGCGACCGAAGCGCAGGTCGGTGCCGTCGCTGTCTCCCAGGCCGTTGATGTGGTTGTAACCGACCTCGCCCACCAGGGTCAGGCGGCTGGCGCCCATGACCTGATCGAAGAACTGGGTGGCGGTCAGCTGCGCCTGGACCACCGGCATGCGCTTGTAGCCATTGATGTCGGTGCCGGCGACCGCCGCCGAAGCGGGCGGAATGAAACCGGTGGTGATCAGCGGCGAGGTGGCGGTATTGAGGGTGCCGTTGAGCAGGTCGGCGGTATTGAGCTGCAGCGGCATGTTCGGCCGGTAGCTGACTTCGCCGCCGAGGGACACGCCTTCCAGGTTGGTCTGGAAGCTCAGGCCATAAAGGCGAATGTCTTCCGGGTAATCGACGAAATAGCGCGCATTGCGCGGTACGTTCAGGGCGCTCGGCGGGTTACCCGCACCGGTGGTGCGCACGGTGCTGAGGTAGGGGCTGCGGCTGTGGTAGTTCATGGCGTAGGCGCCGAACTCGGTGTCGTTCAGCTCCGGCACGAACCAGCGCAGGGCGAGACCGTACTGGCCGCTATCACCCGGCTCGTTGTCGGGTACGCGCGGGATGAAGATGTTGGTATTGGCATCCGGGGCGCCCAGGTTGTCAGAGACACCGGGAGCCAGGTCGAGGCCGGATACCACCAGGCGGTCGTTGCAGCCCTTGGGTACGCCGTCGTTGCCGAAGAAGGTGCCGCAGTTGTCGAGCACCGAGTTGTCCCATTCCAGCTGGTAGAAAGCCTCGGCGGTGATGTTCTCGGTCAGGCCCTGGGAGACGTACAGCATGTTCACCGGGATCAGGCCTTCCTTGATCTCGGCGCCCGGACGACGCAGCGCAGCGACGTCGATGGGGTTGATGCTGTTGATGGAGTTGCCGATGAAGGTACTTTCGCCCCAGCTCACCACCTGCTTGCCGAAGCGCACGTTGCCGGCCAGGTCGCCCAGGTTGTAGTTGTGGTAGACGAAGGCATCGAGGAACTCGGCGCCGGAAGACTTGGCGAAATCGTCGCGGCCGCTGTCGTCGATGTCGTAGAACAGGCGGTGCTCGTCTTTCAGCTCGAAGTCGTACCAGTACTTGCCACGTACGAACACACCGCTGTCGCCGTATTTCAGCTCCAGGTCATGCACACCCTTGAAGATCTTCGAGAAGGTCTCGCCCTTCTTGAAGTTCAGGCGGTTGTCGTCGACGGTGCGCGAGGAAGACTCGCCGCGCTTGCCCATGGAGTTGAAGTTGGAAATCAGCGATGGGTCGGCGCCGCGAACGGCCCAGCTGGCGCCGATCGACAGGGACGAGTCGAACTGGCCCTTGATCTCCCCGATATTGAAATCAATGGCGCAAGCCTGGGTGCTTGCTCCTATGGCGACGGCTGCAGCCAGCAGACTTGGCTGAAAAACTCCGCGCTTTGTTTTTCTTGTCATGCGGTTCACCAGATTCGGATGAAGTGGAGGCGTCATCCTAGGGGGCGGAACCGGGGTGATGAATTGCCTGATCAGGTAGTTTCGCGCATTACCCGAAAGCGTAATCCGGCCGCTTTCGACCTGCTGTTCAACGGGCGGCAGGGGGGATTCCGGTGATTGTCGGACAAGGCATGTTGCAGAAGGTAACAATCGGCCTGCGCACCACGTGCCACGCGGTCTCCAGGGGAGGGAGCCAGGTGGGGTAGGGCGAAAATACCTCGAATGACGGATGGGTGAGACGTGCTCCGCGCGCGAATATGCGAGCCCTGATCTACCAGTTCGTCCGGTTTCGTTTTTTCCGGCGTGGATTGATCCATCACTCAACTTCGGGAGGTTCCGTGACCCAGCCCCTTTCCATGATGGTTCAGGACGAAAGCATGGCTCCGGATGGCTCCGAAAACAGTTCCAAGGGTCTGCCCAGGCCGCCTTCGGCGCATCTGCCGCGGGAGCGCTTGCAGGCGGTGTTGTTGGCCCGCCCCCAGCGTCTGCGTCTGCTCTGTGCGCCGGCGGGATATGGCAAGACGGTGCTGCTGAACGAGTGCCTGCGCCTGCGGCCAGCGGGAGTCCGTTGCTTGTGGCTGGACTTTGCCGGACAGCCCCTGACCCTGGCGGACTTCTGCCAGCGCCTGGCTGCGGGTCTCGGCCTCGACCCCTTGGTCAATCGCGATGCCGACGCATTGCTGGCGATGCTGGAGCACGGCGAGGAAACCTGGTGGTTAGCGTTCGATGACTTCCCGGCTGACGCCTGTGCGCAGGTGAATGCCTGGATAGACCGGCTGCTGCGCTCGCAAGCGCCGGTACAGCTCTGGGTCGGTTGCCGGCAGAGGCCGCAATGGAAACTGGCGCGCTTGCTCCTGGACGGCGAATTGCTCGAGCTGGGCGCCGGGCAGCTGGCGTTCTGCCGCGAGGAACTCGACGAGGTGGTGGAACGCATCGATCCACTGGCGACCGAAAGCACCCTGGTCGAACTGTGGCGCCAGACCCAGGGCTGGTGCGCCGGGGTCCGCCTGCTGCTGAACATCCCCGGACGAAACGATCGGCCCGGCGGCCTGTGGATGCGCGAGTACCTGGGAGGCGAGCTGCTGGCGCGCCTGTCCGATGATGAGCGCACGCTGTTGCTGGGCGCTGCCCATCTGCCGCGCGTGTCGGTGGAGTTGTGCAGCCACCTCTGGCCGGAGCTGGATGCTGGATTCGTCCTGCGGCGCCTGCTGCAATCCGAATCCTTCTTCCTGCCGGTGGGCAAGGATGCGCAGTGGTACCGGTTGTTGCCGGCGGTGGCGGTGGCCCTGCAGGGCGAACTCGGCGCAAGCGAGCTCAATCGGCTGCGCCTGGATGCCTGCCGTCTGTTGTGCGCAGAAGGCTTCACCGACGAAGCCATCGAACTGGCGCTCAGCGCCAACCAGGCGGAAGTCGCGGCCTGCCTGATGGAGCGGCTGACGCTGGACTGGATGATCAGCGAAAGGCATCTGCACACCTGGCTCGACTGGCGTGCGCGCCTGCCGTCGCGACTGCTGGAGAGCACGCCGAACCTGATCTACCTGAATGCGCGTGCGCTGCTCAGTAGCTGGCGGCTGGACGAGGCGCAGGCCTGCATCGCACATCTGGCCTCGATCTCGCCGCAGCCAAAAGCACGCGTCAACGTGCGCATTCTCGCCAACTGGCAAGCTCTGCAGGGCACCCTCCACGGCCTCACCGGCAATGCGACGCAGGCCCGCGAGCATTGCGAGTCGGCGCTGCAACACCTGGAGCTGCGCGACTGGCAGTCGTCCTTCCTCTGCTACTCGACCCTGGCGCGGGTCTCCATGGCCGATGGCGAGCCGGAACAGGCGCGCAAGCTGCTGGAAAGCTCCCTGGAGTTGGCGCGGCGCCAGGGCTGCCTGGCCAGCGAGGTGCTGATCAATGCCGATCGCATTCGCCAGTTGATCCTTGGTGGCGAGCTGGAGCTGGCCGAATCCCTGCTCCAGGAGTGCTTCGCCCTGGTGGTGGCCGACGGTGGCACTCACGACCTGCTGTTGGGCCGCCTGTTGTTGCTGCGCGGTGAGCTGTACCTGCTGCGGGGGGATCTGGACATCAGTGAAAGTGCACTGCTTTCTGGCCTGGAGCGGGGACGGGAAAGTGCCGATCCCTATCTGCTGCACGCCCTCATCGGATTGTCGGAAGTGGCGGCCTGTCGAGGCGATCTCGATCAGGCACGACTGCATCTGCGTGGCGCAGAACGGCACATGCAGCGTGCCCGCGTCAGTGACTCCTGCTACCGGGGGGTGATCGAGTACCAGCACCTTCGGCTGCTGGCGCGGGAAGGCGCGTGGGAAGCCATGCTGCCGCGCGCCCAGCTGGCATGCACCGATACCCGTGGGCTACCTCCGCTGCACGCGCCGTCCTTGCCGCAGCGGATGCAGATGATGCTGGCGCTCGCGGAGCTGGGCTGCGGCAGACTGGATGACGCCACAGAACGGCTGCAGTCGCTCCTGATCACCTGCGAGCGCTTGTGCTTCCGAGGCCTGATGCCTGAGCTGCGGGTGGCACTTGCACGCCTAGAGCGAAAGCAGGGTGTCGCCAATCCGGGACAGCTACCGGCGCTGGCGTCTACCAGCCTGCTGGTGGCGTGGAAGCACCAGGACGCCTCGCCGACGCGGCTCAAGACTGGCAATCGCGACGAACTGACGTTGCGGGAGTTCTCGGTATTGCAACTGGTGGCCCAGGGGCTCTCCAACCAGGAAATCAGCGAGCGGCTGTTCATCTCGCTGAACACCGTCAAGGCTCATACCGTGAACATCAATCACAAGCTCGGGGTCAAGCGCCGCACCCAGGCGGTGATGCGGGCCAAGTCCATGGGCATGCTGGCCTGAGCCGCTAGTCCAGCAGGCCGCGCGCGCGGGCGATGGCGATCGCCTCGGTGCGGCCCTGGGCGCCGAGCTTGGCGCTGATATTGCGCAGGTGGGTCTTCACCGTGTGCTCCGACAGATGCATCTGGTCGGCGATGGCCCGATTGCGATTGCCGGCTGCCAGCAGGCGGATCACCTGCAGCTCGCGGGTGGTCAGCTGCTGCTCGGGATCACCTGGCTCGTTGTGCTCGCTCGCGGCTCCCTGCGCGCCGATGCGTTGCAGCAGGTCGGCAAGGAACTCCGGCTTGATATCCAGGCTGCTGCACAAGGCCTGGAACGCCACGGCCCAGCGCTCCAGCAGTTTCACCAGCATCGGCCCTTCTTCGAGGAAGGTGCGCAGGAAACCTTCGTGACTGGCCAGGCGCAGGGCCGGGGTCAAGGTGTCCAACGCCTGTTTCTGCCGGCCCAGGCCGGCCAGCGCCATGGCGTGCAGCAGTCGCAACTTGAGGGCCCGGCGGCGTTGCTGGCGGCTGTCTGCTACCTCAATGGCACTGCGCAGTTCGGCAGCGGCCCGCTGATGCTCGCCACGGGCAATGGCCAGGCGCTGCCGAGCGATGAACGGTGTGTCCGAATCACAGGCGAAGGTGAGGTGTTCGGGACGTTCCCATTTGCCGGACAGTGCGACGGACGTCATCGCCTGGGCGGCGATATCCAGGCGACCTTCCAGGGTGGCGACACGCGCCCGCTCCAGCCAGGCACTGCAAAGAATCCGCATGGACCCGCTGCGGCGCCCCAATTGCTCCAGATCTGCCAGATGGCGCAGCCAGGCTTCCCGATTGCCGTTGTGCAGGGAGATACGCGCGAGCAATACACGGTGTGCGATCAGGGCGTCAGGACCGCCGAGATCGAGGACGTTCTGCGGAATCTCGCTGACGATGTTCCAGGCTTCTGTCAGCGCGTCCTCCTCATAGAGCATCAGGGCGTGGAGAACATTCAGCGTCGCTTTCCCGCCTACCCATTTCCCCTTCAGCCCAGGGGGCTGGCTGGCACTTGAGGCTCTCAGGCGGGCCAACGCGCTGGTGCGGTGGCCGAGCGTGAGTTCGAGTGAACAGTCGATGTACACCGCGATGCCATCCACCAGCGCCGAACGTTCCTGGGGCGCCTGTTGGGTAATTCGATTCAGAACTTCCTGGGCTTCGTCATAGCGGCCCGTGGTAATCAAGCTGAACGCCAGGGGAGTGGCCACGATGCCGTATTGCAGCATGTCGTCGGGCGAAACGTGTTCGAGTTGGGCCTGGGCAGCCATGATCGTGGCATCGACCTGGTCGGTGAAGGACAGCAGCAGACAGCGGATCGTTTCGCTCTCCCTGCTGGAGGGGGTGCGCTCTACCACTTGCATGGCGTCCCGGTAACGATGATCCAGCGCCAGGAGCCAGGCGTGGGCCAGGATCAATCGTGGCCGGTCATCCAGCGACTCGACGGGAATCTGTTCGAACCAGCGCAATAGCAGGCGTAGCCGACCTGCATCCACCAGATCGTCAAGGTGCTTTTCCAGTTGCACCACCGCTTCGTGAATAGCGCCTGCGCACAGCAGATGTTCGATGGCAGACTCCGGACGCAGCTGCGCCAGAAACCAGTGGGCCGCCGCCCGGTGCAATGCTTCTGCCTGGCCGGGGAGCTGGCGTGCCAGGGCGCCCCGCAGGAACCCGGAAAAAAGGCGGTGATAACGGAACCACTGGTGCTGCTCGTCCGTGGGCTGGATGAACAGGTTGGCGCGGAGCAGTTGTTCGATTAGCTGACGGCTGTCCTGCCGGCCGGTGATGGAGTCGCAAAGGGGCGCAGAGAACCGATCGAGGATACTGGTCTGAAGCAGGAACAAGCGAACCTCATCGCTTTGACTCGCGAGTATGTCTTCGGCCAGGTACTCGGCCAGCTCCTGGCTGCTGCCCGAGAAGGCACCGACGACCTCGCCAGTGCTGCGGCCACGCAAGGAGAGGGTGGCCAGGAACAGGCCGGTGACCCATCCCTCCGTGCTCTCCTGGAGCCTGGCGATGTCGGCGTCGCCAAGTGACAGCTCGCAGCGCCCGCGAATGAAGGCGACCGTTTCCTCCCGGCTGAAGCGAAGCGCGTCGGTGTCGATTTCCAGGACCTGGCCCTGGATACGCATCCGGCCGAGTCCGAGCTCGGGATTGATCCGCGACGCAATGGCCAGGCGACCGTGGGAGGGCAGGGCTGACAGCAGCTGCTGGATGAAGGCGAGCGCCTGGGGCGAATCGAGGGACTCGAAGTCGTCCAGCAGGATGGCGAATGGGCGCTTGAATCCGCCCACCTGCCGCAGCAGGGCCTGGCTGTCGCCCAGCTCCTGCTGGTCTCCTGGCTGGTTATCGAGCGCCTCGAATGCGGTCTGGAGGTGGGCGGCCAGGCGCCTGGGATCGTTGTCGGCGCGGTCGAGGTTGATCCAGATCACGTGCCGCCCGCTCTCGATGCATCGCTCACGGTATTGCCGCAACAAGGTGGTCTTGCCAAAACCCGCGGCTGCTCTAACCAGGATCAGGCGCGTGTCGTCGTTCCGCTCCATTCGTTGCAGCAAGGCGTCGCGGGTCAGCAGGCCCGAGGACGTTCCCTGGGGCACGAACTTTTCCGCACGAATATCGAGGCGCGCGGCCTCCATCTCCTTGACGCTCTCCGACAGCTTGGTGCCAGTCGGTACGAGGCTGAGACGGGTAATCAGGTCCGGGCGATTGGGCATGCTGCTCTCTGCTCTTGGGGCCGCCTGTTCCGGGCGGCCGCGCGTTGTTCTTGTCTCGCGCATATTGCCACGGCCACCGCCGGTGAAAAGTCCTGGCGTGCCCCGATTAACAGAAAGCGGGGGGCGAACTTCACTCGTTCGAGCGATAGGTGGGGGTGACCCCGCTGGCTAGCCTGTTGCCGATCGCGCGCCGTGACGGCGCGCCGACGACAAAGCCAATAACAATCAGAGAGACGAGACATGGCGGGACCACTGGCTGGGGTGAAGGTAGTCGAAATGAACGCGATCGGGCCTGCGCCCTTCGCCACCATGTTGCTGGCGGATATGGGGGCGGAAGTGATCCGCATCGACCGTCAGCAGGCGGGCTTCCTCAACGGCGATGACAGTGTGATCAGCCGGGGTCGCCGCAGCCTGGTAATCGACCCGCGCAAGCCAGGCGCCACCGAGGTGCTGCTGCAACTGATCGAGGGCGCCGACATTCTCGTCGAGGGCTTCCGTCCCGGCGTCATGGAGCGCCTGGGCCTCGGGCCCGATGTGTGCCTGGCGCGCAATCCGAAGCTGGTCTACGGCCGCATGACCGGCTGGGGGCAGACCGGCCCGTTGGCGCCGAGTGCCGGCCACGACCTCAACTACCTCGCCATCACCGGTGCGCTGCATGCCATGGGGCATGCGGACCGCGAGCCGACGCCGCCTTTGCACCTGGCCGGTGATATGGGCGGTGGCGCGATGTTCCTCGCCTTCGGCGTGGTCTGCGCGCTGCTGGAAGCGCGTCGCTCGGGGCAGGGCCAGGTGGTGGACGCCGCCATCAGCGACGGCGCAGCCCTGCTCAGCACCATGTACTACGAGTTCAAGCAGAGCGGCGAATGGCGCGGGCGCGGTGAAAACATCTTCGATGGCGGTGCACCTTTCTACGGCTGCTACACCTGCGCCGACGGTCGCTTCATTTCCATCGGTTCCATCGAGCCGCAGTTCTACAAGCAACTGATGGAGCTCTGCCAGATCGACGATCCGCTGTTCAAGGCGCAGTGGGACCGGGAGCAGTGGCCCAAGCAGCGCGAAAAACTGGAAGCGCTGTTCCTCACCCGTAGCCGCGATGAGTGGTGCCAACTGCTCGAAGGCACCGATGTCTGTTTCGCCCCCGTGCTCGACTTCAGCGAGGCGCCTGCCCACCCCCACCACCAGGCGCGCGGCACCTTCACGGAGAGCGGCGGGGTGGTTCACCCGGCACCGGCGCCCCGTCTGAGCCGCACCCCCGCCGAGATTGGCCGGGTGGTCCGCAATGGTGAACACAGCGTGGAAATCCTCCGCGAACTCGGCCTGGACGAGGCACGTATCGCCGCACTGCGCGAGTCGGGCGCTATCGCCTGAGGAAAAGGGGTGGGGCATCCCCACTCCAAACCCACCCCTTTCCACCCCCGGTGAGCGGGGTACAGCAGGAAAGCGTTGCGCAACCATGACTCCAAGGCACCCCCGGACAGACCGGCAAGCCCAGTCCAGTTAACCGATCGTGGAGAAAGAAATGTCCCAGAAAACCTTCGTTGCCGGCGTCGGCATGATCCAGTTCGCCAAGCCCGGTGCCAGCGGCAGCTATATCGAGATGGGCGCCCAGGCCGTGCGCCAGGCGCTGCAGGATGCTGGCATCGGCTACGAGCTGGTACAGCAGGCCTACGCGGGCTACGTCTACGGCGACTCCACCTGCGGCCAGTCGGCCCTGTACGAAGTCGGCATGACCGGCATCCCGGTGATCAACGTCAACAACAACTGCGCCAGCGGTTCCACTGCGCTGTACCTGGCTCGCCAGGCCGTGGAAAGCGGCGCAGTCGATTGCGCCCTGGCTTTCGGCTTCGAGCAAATGCAGCCGGGCGCGCTGAAGAACTTCTGGACCGACCGTCCGCTGACCATGGGCAAGGGTTTCGATGCCTCCGCCGTGGCCTTCCCGGAAGGCGTCGGCATGCCGGGCGCACTGATGTTCTTCGGCGGCGCCGGTCGTGAGCACATGCAGAAGTACGGCACCAAGATGGAAACCTTCGCCGCCATCCGCGCCAAGGCCAGCCGTCATGCCGCCAACAACCCGCTCGCCGTCTTCAAGAAAGTCGTCACCACCGAAGAAGTGATGGCTGACCAGGTGGTCTGGGAAGGCGTCATGACCCGCCTGATGGCGTGCCCGCCGACCTGCGGTGGTGCTGCTGCGATCATCGTTTCCGAGCGCTTCGCCAAGAAGCACGGCCTGCGTACCGACGTGAGCATCCTGGCCCAGGCCATGACCACCGATACCCCGGATGCCTTCGATCCGCCGTCGATGATCGACATCGTCGGTACCGGCATGACCCGTTCGGCTGCCTGGCAGGTCTACGAGAAAGCCGGCGTCGGTCCGGAAGACATCCGTGTCTGCGAGCTGCACGACTGCTTCGCCCACAACGAACTGCTGACCTACGAAGGCCTGGGTTTCTGCCCGGTCGGCGGTGGCGAGAAGTTCGTGATGGACGGCGACAACACCTACGGCGGCCAGGTCGTGGTCAACCCGTCTGGTGGCCTGCTCTCCAAGGGTCACCCGCTGGGTGCCACCGGTCTGGCCCAGTGCTACGAGCTGACCCACCAGCTGCGCGGTACCGCCGAAGCCCGCCAGGTGGAAGGCCTGCAGCATGCCCTGCAGCACAACCTGGGCCTGGGTGGCGCAGGCGTCGTGACCCTCTACGGTCGCGGCTGATCGATCTGCGGCGCGCGCCTTCGGGCGCGCCCCTTGTCAACGAACAGGAATCTATAGAAATGGCAGACAAGAGTCTGATCGGTCGTTCCCTCGGCATCACCACCTCCGAGGTGGAAAAGGGCCGCCTGCGTTTCTTCGCCAAGGCCATTGGCGAGACCGATCCCATCTACACCGAGGAAGCAGCGGCGAAGGCTGCGGGCTACAAGGCCCTGCCGGTACCGCCCACCTTCCTCCTGTGCCTGGAAAGCGAAGGCCGCAATCCGCAGGCCATCGTCGAAGACATCATGGGCTTCGACCTCGGCCGCATCCTCCACGCCGAGCAGGAATTCGTGTACCACCGCATGGCCTTCGCCGGCGATGTGCTGACCTTCGACACGCGGATTGCCGATGTCTACGAGAAGAAGGGCGGTGCCCTGCAGTTCGTGGTCCAGGAAACCCGCATCACCAACCAGGACGGCGAACACATCGCCGATCTGCGTTCGTCGCTCGTGCAGCGCTGAGGAACAGGCCATGAACACTTCGAAATTCAGCGATGCCCAGGTCGGCGACGTGCTGCCGCTGCTCAAGCTGCGTCCGGTCGATCGCACCATGCTGGCCCTGTACGCCGGCGCGTCCGGTGACCACAACCAGATCCACATCGACATCGACTTCGCCCGCAAGGCGCGCATGCCCGATGTATTCGCCCACGGGATGCTGTCCGCCGCCTATCTCGGCCGTCTGCTGACCGGCTGGGTGCCGCAGCAGCAGATCCGCAAGTTCTCGATGCGCTTTGTCGGCATTACCCAGATTGGCCACATCCCGCACCTGACCGGCCGCATCGCCGAGAAGTTCGAGGCCGATGGCGAAAAGCGCGTCCGCCTGGAGATCCAGTGCGCCAACCAGTACGGCGAACCCAAGCTGGTTGGCGAAGCCGTCGTGGCCCTGGCCTGACGACCATTCACCACAGATAAAGCAACAAGAATCAAAGGTACGAACAATGAAAAAGCTCGAAGGTAAAGTCGCCCTGGTCACCGGTTCCGGCCGTGGCATCGGCCGCAGCGTCGCCCTGAAACTGGCCGCCGATGGCGCCCGCGTGGTGGTCAACGACCTGGACGCCGGCCCGGCCGAAGAAGTGGTCGCGGAAATCCGCGCCGCCGGTGGCGACGCCGTCGCCTGCGTCGGCAGCGTGACCGCCGTCGATTTCGCCGACCGCTTCGTCAAGACCGCGGTGGACAGCTACGGCGGCATCGACATCATCGTCAACAACGCTGGCTACACCTGGGACAACGTGATCCAGAAGATGAGCGACGAGCAGTGGTACGCCATCATCGACTGCCACCTGACCGCGCCGTTCCGCATCCTCCGCGCCGCCCAGCCGATCATCAGCGCCCTGGCCAAGCAAGAGCTGGCCGAAGGCCGTGTGGTCAACCGCAAGGTGGTCAACATTTCCTCCATCGCCGCTGGCGGCAACGCGGGCCAGGCCAACTACTCGGCCGCCAAGGCCGGCATCCTCGGCATGACCAAGTCCCTGTCCAAGGAGTGGGGCCGCTACAACGTCAACGTCAACGCCGTCGCCTTCGGCCACATCGACACCCGCATGACCCAGGCCCTGGCCGGTGATGCCAGCAAGACCGTCAATATCGAAGGTCGCGAGATCAAGGTGGGCATCCAGCCGGCCGCCATCGCCGCCAGCAACCAGCTGTGCCCGCTCGGTCGCCCGGGCACCCCGGACGAAGCCGCCGGCTCGGTCTATCTGTTCTGCATCCCCGAATCCAACTTCGTCTCCGGTCAGGTCCTGATCTGCGGCGGCGGTTTCGGCAACGTCTGAGCCAGGAATCCATCATGCGTGTAGAGAACTACGTTTCCCCCTGGGAAGACGCCGACCTGGTCGCCTTCCGTGACAGCATCCGTCGTTTCGTTCGCGAGCAACTGCTGCCCCATGAAGACAAATGGCGCGAGCAGAAACGTTCGGACCGCAGCGCCTGGCTGGCCTGCGGCGAGATGGGCATGATCCTGCCGGACATGCCCTCCGAGTACGGCGGCGCCGATGGCACCCCGGCGCATTACGCCGTGGCCATGGAAGAGCTGACCTATGCCGGCTCCATGAGCATCGCCCTCAGCATCAACCACATCGTCGGCCACTACATCCTGGCCAGCGGTACCGAAGCGCAGAAGCGCCAGTGGCTGCCGAAGATCGCGTCCGGCGAGTGCATCACGTCCATCGCCATGACCGAGCCGGGCACCGGTTCCGACCTGCAGGGCGTGCGCACCCGCGCCGTGAAGCAGGGCGACAACTACGTCATCAACGGCTCGAAGACCTTCATCAGCAACGGCCAGAACAGCGACATGGTCGTGGTGATTGCCAAGACCGACATCGAGGCCAAGGGATCGCGCGGCATCTCGCTGTTCATCGTCGACACCGCCACGCCCGGCTTCCAGCGCGGCAAGTGCCTGGACAAGGTCGGCCTGCCCGGCCAGGACACCTCCGAGATGTTCTTCCAGGATTGCGTCGTTCCGGCGGACTGCCTGCTCGGCGGCGTCGAGGGCCAGGGCTTCATCCAGCTGATGCAACAGCTGCCCTACGAGCGTGCGGAAATCGGTATCCAGGCTGCTGCCGCCCTGGAGCGCGCATTGGCGCTGACAGTGGAATACACCAAGGAGCGCAAGGCGTTCGGCAAGTCGATCCTCGAATTCCAGAACACCCGCTTCACCCTGGCCGAGGTGAAAGCCACCGTGCTGGCTGCGCGCCTGTTCGCCGACCTCATCGTGCAGCGCTGGGTGGACGGCACCCTGGACACCACCCTGGCGTCCATGGGCAAGTTCTGGCTGACCGACCGTCAGTGCGAAGTGGTCGATACCTGCCTGCAGTTCTTCGGCGGCTTCGGCTACATGAACGAGTACCCCATCGCGCGCATGTTCTCCGACTCCCGCGTGGCACGTATCTACGGCGGCGCCAACGAGATCCAGCGCGAGCTGGTGGGACGTTCTCTCTAAGGGGGGAGGGTGGTGCGGCGCTCATCCGCGAGAGCGACGCACTGCCGCCAGGGATGGCCCTGATTCCAGAATGCCGTGCCGCTTTTGCGGCGCGGTTTCGTCGATAAGCCAAGTGAGGCAGCGGAAATGCTCGAAACAACGCCGGAGAGACCCGGACGCCGCCTGTTGCATACCCGCCGGGTCGACTGCACGGGCTACCTGCGCGAAGACGGCCTGTTCGAATTCGAGGGCTGGTTGCTGGACACCAAGACCCACGATATCCAGCTGTCCGCCAAGGCCGTTGCGGCCGGCGAGCCGGTGCATGATCTGGGTTTGCGCCTGACCCTCGACCGGAGCCTGCAGATCTGCGCCGTCGAGGTGCTCAGCCGCACTGTGCCAAACCCGGCCTGCACCCAGGTCAACGCTGCCTATGCTGGATTGGTAGGACTGAAGATCGGACCCGGATTCAAGCGCAAGGTTATCGAGCGGGTAGGCGGTGTCAGGGGGTGCACCCATCTCACCGAGCTGCTCGGTCCGCTGGCAACCACCGTGCTGCAAACCCTCTCGCTGATCCCTGCAGAAAACGACGCCTCGCCGGAGGAGCAGGTAAGGACTCGCGCCGAAGCCCAGCGCTGGGTGATCGGCACCTGCCACGTCTATCGCCCGGACGGCGAACTGGTCCGCAAGCTCTGGCCGGAAATCGCCAGTGCACCCGCCCCGGATGCCGGGGCTGACTGATTTTCACGATAACAACAAGATTGGAGGCCCCGATGTACATCACCCAAGGCTTGCATCGCCATGTCCAGCAACGCCCCGACGCGGTCGCGATCCGCGAACTGGGCCGTAGCCTGACCTTTTCCCAGCTCGCCGACCGGGTCGCCCGCCTGGCGGGTGCCCTGAAGCAGCTGGGCCTGGCCAGCGGCGACTGCATCGCCATGCTCTCGCGCAACTCGCAGCGCTACATCGAATACAGCCTGGGCGTGCCCTGGGCGGACGGTGTGCTCAATCCGGTGAACACCCGCTGGAGCGTGGCGGAGATCGTCTATTCCCTGGACGACTCCGGCTCGACCATGCTCATCGTCGACGACACCTTCAAGGACGTCGGCGCGGTCATTGCCGATCAGGCCAGGACCATCCGTCATCTCATCTATGCCGGCGACGGCGAGACCCCGGCGGGCATGCTGTCCTACGAAGCCCTGCTGGCGGAGGCGGAGGCGGTAGAGGACGTGCGTCGCGGCGGCGATGCACTGCTGGGCATTTTCTACACCGGCGGCACCACCGGTTTCCCCAAGGGCGTGATGATCAGCCACAGCAATCTGGCGTTCGCTGCGCTTTGTGCCCAGGTGAAGGGTTTCTTCGGCCGCAACGCGGTGTTCATGCACGCGATGCCGATGTTCCACCTCGCCGACTTCTCGGCCATGTACGGACTGATGGTCTCCGGCGGCACCCACGTCATCCTGCCGGCCTTTACCGGTGAGGCGGCGCTGGACACCATTCTCACCGAGCGGGTCACCGACCTGATGCTGGCGCCGACCATGATCCAGATGATGCTGGATGCCCGCCAGGCGAACCCGGCCAAGGCCAAACTGGAACTGGGTACCATCCGGCACATCGTCTATGGCGCTTCGCCCATATCCCCGGCTCTGCTGGATCGCGCCTGTGAAGCCTTCCCGGCAGCCGGGTTCTTCCAGGGCTACGGCATGACCGAGCTCACCACCGGCGGCACCATGCTGGATGCCGAATACCACTGCGCCGAGCACCAGGCCAGCGGCAAGATGTACTCCGCCGGGCGAGCGGTGACCTGCGTAGAGGTGAAGATCGTCGACGAGCTGGGGCGAGAAGTGCCGCGCGGCACGGTCGGCGAGATCACCGTACGTGGACCCAACGTCATGCTCGGCTACTGGAACCGTCCGGAAGCCACCGCAGAAGTCCTCAAGGACGGCTGGATGCACACCGGCGATGGCGGCTACATGGACAGCGAGGGCTTCGTCTACATCGTTGACCGCCTCAAGGACATGATCGTCAGCGGCGGCGAGAACATCTATTCGGCCGAAGTGGAAAACGCCATTGCCAGCCATCCGGGCGTCGCCCAGTGCGCCGCCATCGGTATTCCCTCGGACAAGTGGGGCGAAACCGTGCATGCGGTGATCGTGCTGAAGCCGGGCGCAACGGCCAGCGAGGAAGAAGTCGTCGCCCATTGCCGTGAGCGGATCGCTGGTTACAAGTGCCCGCGCAGCGTCGAGTTCCGCACGGCGATGCCGCTGTCCGGCGTCGGCAAGATACTCAAGAACGAGCTGCGCAAGCCCTTCTGGGAAAACCGCGCACGCAACGTCGGCTAACCGGATCGAGCCGCCCCTGTGGGGGCGGCTCAAGGAAGCATTCCAATATGAGCAAGCAACCCGTTCTCATGGCTGCGGCCCTTTTTTCCGCCTTCCTGGCGCTGCCGGCCAATGCCCAGGACCTGTCCGCTGAAGAGGCCCGCGCTATCGCGCGGGACGCTTATGTCTACGGCTACCCGCTGGTGGATCACTATCGCATTCAGTACGCCTACTTCGTGGACCGCGAGAGCCCGGAATACAAGGCGCCCTGGAACCAGTTGAACAACACTGCGCGGGTCTATACGCCGGCCGACAAGGCGATCCAGACGCCCAATTCCGATACTCCCTATTCGCAACTGGGAGCCGACCTGCGCGCCGAGCCGCTGGTCCTCTCCATGCCGGCGGTCGCCAAGGATCGTTACTACTCGGTGCAGTTCGTCGACGCCTACACGCATAACTTCGCCTATGTCGGCAGCCGGGCGACGGGCAACGAGGCAGGCAACTTCCTGCTGGCCGGACCTGACTGGAAAGGCGCGACACCACCGGGCATCAAGTCGGTCATCCGTTCGGAAACCCAGTTCGCCTTCCTGCTCTATCGCACCCAGCTGTTCGGCCCCGAGGACCTGGACGAGGTCAAGAAGGTCCAGGCCGGCTACAAGGTGCAGCCGCTGTCCACCTTCCTTGGGCAACCGGCACCTGCGGCCGCGCCCGAGGTCGACTTCATCAGGCCGCTCAGCGTCGAAGATGAACGCAAGTCCGTCGAGTTCTTCGAGGTACTGAACTTCGTGCTGCGTTTCTGCCCCACCCATCCTTCCGAGAAGGCATTGATGGAGCGGTTCGCCAAGTTGGGGATCGGTCCGGGTGGAAGCTTCGATGCGGCTTCGCTTTCCCCTGAACTGCGCCAGGCTGTCCAGGCGGGTATTGGCGATGCCTGGAGCCAATCCTATGCCGGGTTCGAACGCCTGCGCGACGCCAGGAAAGTAGGCAGCGCCGATGTCTTCGGCACGCGCGAGCACCTGGCCGGCAATTACCTCTACCGCATGGGAGGGGCCGTCGGTGGCATCTACGGCAATTCGGCGGAGGAAGCTCTTTATCCAAGCTATTTCCTCGACTCCACCGGCCAGAAACTGGACGCCGCCAAGCACCGCTATGCACTTCGCTTCTCGGCCGGCCAGTTGCCCCCGGTCAAGGCCTTCTGGTCGCTGACGGCCTACAGCCTGCCGTCCCGGCTGCTGGTGGAAAACCCGCTGAATCGTTACCTGATCAATTCACCGATGCTGCCCAGCCTCAAGCGCGATGCCGATGGGGGCGTGACGCTCTATGTGCAGCACGAGCGCCCGAGTGCCGACCGGGAAAGCAACTGGTTGCCGGTGCCGGCAGGGCCGTTCTTCCTGGCGATGCGCTTGTACTGGCCCGAGCCGGCCGCCAGCAATGGCACTTGGAAACGCCCTGAACTGGTACGCGTCGACTGACGCCACCACCCATTCATGCAGAGGAAAACCCGATGAATCAGCCACTCAACCTGGCCGCCGCGTTGCTCCTGGGGATCATGGGCGTCTCGACGGCCCAGGCGGAAGACAGCGTGACCGTTACGGTCGATAACTTCGCTCAGGCCGAATCCGACATGTACTTCACCCGGATGGTGAATAAAGGCGGCTTTGGCAAACTCAACCACAATCGAGCGCTGGCGCCCATCGACCAACAGACGGTTGTGCGCATCAACCGCGACACCCTGTATTCGTCGGGTGTGTTCGACCTCGACGCTGGGCCGGTGACTGTCACCCTGCCCGACGCAGGCACGCGCTTCATGTCGCTGCAGGTGATCAGCGAGGAGCACTATGTCCCCAACGTTTTCTATGGCGCCGGGACGTACACCGTGACGCGCGAAAGCGTCGGCACGCGCTATGCGGCGGTAGGGATCCGCACCCTGGTCGATCCGAATGATCCGAACGATGTCCAGCAGGTAAGCGCACTGCAGGACCAGATCCAGGTGCAGCAGGCGAGCAGCGGAAAGTTCGAGGTGCCGAAGTGGGACCCCGAGAGCCAAAAGCGTGTACGCGATGCCCTGGTTGCGCTCAACGCGACCCTTCCAAGCTTGAAAAATGCATTCGGCACCAAGGGGCAGGTCGAGCCGGTGCGTCACCTGATCGGTGCCGCTGCGGCCTGGGGTGGCAACCCCGACAAGGACGCCACCTACCTCAACGTCACGCCTGCCGCCAATGACGGTAAGACCGTCTACCGGCTCACTGTGCGCGATGTACCGGTCAAGGACTTCTGGTCGATCAGCCTCTACAACGCCAAGGGCTATTTCGAAGCCAATCCCTACAACGCCTACACCCTGAACAGCATCACCGCGAAGAAGGCGGCCGACGGTTCGGTGACCGTGCAGTTCGGCGGTTGTGACGGCAAGGTCGTCAACTGCCTGCCCGTGATGCCTGGCTGGAACTACATGGTTCGCCTCTACCGCCCCGGCGCCGAGGTGCTGGATGGAACCTGGAGCTTCCCCGAAGCCCGTCCGCTGAACTGACACCGTTGACCCGCGACTCCGGCCGCGGCACCTGCTCCCGCCGGGAACAGGACAAAGCTTAATCCGTGGCACCGGTCGGGCCACCACTCGAATGGAGTGGCTGGCCCCACTCGCCACGGCTCGTTTCGATTCCGAGTTCCTTTGCCATGATTGCATCCGCCCCGTTGATCACTACCCGGTTCGCGCCACCACGCATCAGCCCCCAGACCGTTTCCCGCGAGCAATTGCTGGACAAGCTGCAACGCGGACGCCATAGCCGCCTGCTGCTGGTGACCGGTGGTGCCGGATTCGGCAAGACCACATTGATTGCCCAGTGGCGCCAGCAGCTGATAAAGGAAGGGGCGCGGATAGCCTGGCTGTCCCTGACGCCCGATGACGGCACGCTGGAGTCGTTCTGCGCCAGTCTGCTGGGGGCGTTGCGGCAGGCCGGGTTGCCGCTGGATGAGGACTTGCTGCTGCTGGCGGGTGCCGAAAGCACAGGTCTGCAGACGATATCCGGGTTGCTGGTCAACGCCCTGGCCAGGACCAGCGGCTCGCTCTACCTGATGCTCGACGACTTCCACCATGCCGTCGATCCGCGCATCGCCACACTGATGCAATCGCTGGTGGATAACCTGCCCCAGGAGGTGCATCTGCTCCTGGCATCGCGTACTACGCCGTCGCTTCTCCTCGGACGCCTGCGGGGGCTGGGCGAGCTGTGCGAGGTGGACTGCAAGGAGTTGCCGTTCGATTTCCGCGAGACGGTGGCCTTCGTCAAGACACACCTGGATCAGGGGGTGGAACTGGACGCCGTGCACGTGATCCACGAACTGACCCGCGGCTGGCCCATCGGCTTGCAACTGATGTCCATCGCGCTCAAGGCCAACTCGAAAAAGCCCATGCATGGCGCTGTCCTGATGCACAACAGCTCGGGGCTGGTGGAGTACCTGTCGGAAGACGTGATGGCGAACCTGCCAGCGGAGCTGTTCGATTTCCTGCTGAAGATCTCCATCCTGCGCCGCTTCAACGCGGAGGTGGCCGCCTACTTGACGGACTCGCCGCAGGCGGCCGCGATGATCGCCGCCATCGAGGAGCGCAACCTGTTCATCCAGCCGGTGGACCTGGCGGGGCAACACCAGTGGTACCGCCTGCATCCGCTGTTCGTGGAGTTCCTGGGCAAGCGCCTGCAGGAGAGCGGTGTGGATGTCCCGCGCCTCCATCGTCGCGCTGCCCAGTGGTTCGAGCAGGCCGGGCTGGTTCAGGACGCGTTGCGTCACGGTCTGCTCTGCGAGGACTTCGACGTGATCGTCGGCCTGCTGGAGCGCGTTCAGCCCGATACGCGCCGTGTGAGTCATCTCAGCCAGTTCATGCGTTGGCTGGAGCCGATTCCGCTGAATGTGCTGGCCGCACATCCCAGCCTGTTGCTGCAGGGCATCTGGGGCGCGGTGCTGACGGTTCTCACCAGCAAAGCGGAAACGTGGCTTGGTGTGGTGGAACGAGAGTCGCTGGGCGTGGGGCGGGCATCCCAGCTGGTGCTGCTCAAGGCTTCACTGGCCATGCACCGTGACGACGATACGACCTGCATGGCGCTGCTGGAGTCCATCGAGCACGAGCCGCTCGAGACACCCTTTCTGGAGCAGGTACGGATTGGCCTGACCCTCAGCGGCCTTGCCACGGCGGGGCGTCACGGCGAAGCCCGCAGTCTGTACCGGCAGCCCGCGGCACGCTGTCTGCGCAGCGACGACGAGATGGCCCTGATTGGCGTCATAGCCATGGCCTCGGCAAACTTCCTGGAGGGCAAGGTGCTTGAGGCGGAGCGCCTCTGCGCGCCGATCCTGGAACGAGCCGAAGCGTTGCATGGCCGGCGCTCGGTGAGTGCCTGCACTGCCGCCGTGGTGATGGCTGAGGCTTGCTACGAACTCGATCGCATCGAGGACGTTCATCAAGCCCTGGCGAACCGCCTGGATATCCTGCGCTTCTCCGCGCCGGTCTTCATGATCGGCGCCGCGCTCTGCCAGGCGCGCCTGAAGAGCTTGCGGGAATCTCCCCGAGCCGCGCTGGAATACCTGGCGGAGAAGGAAGATCACTTCCGTAGCCTGGGGCTCGATCGCGGTGTCGGCAGCATGCTCGCCGAGCAATTGCGCCTCGTGCTCGCGTGCGGCGATTGGAGCCACGCCGAGACCTTGTTGGCCAAGCTCGACGACCTGGCCCGCAGCCATCGTGGCGCGACGCCGTGCGACGCGGAAATCATGACCCTGGCTGCCCTGGCCAAGGCGCGGCTTTCCCTGGCGAGGTATCAGCCGGAGGCGGCCATGCAGGCGCTGGACATTGCCCATCGCTATGCCAGCGAGTTCGACAGGGGCCGCTGGCGCGTCCAGGTGGACCTGTTGCGTGCCTTTGCCCTGGAGGCACTGGAGCGCCGCACCGAGGCACGGGAAAGACTCCACGCGGCACTCGCCTGTGGCTACCGCCTGGGGTTGGTTAGAACCTTCCTGGACGAGGGGGAACGCTTCCAGTCGATGCTCGGCCAGCTTGAACTGGACGAGGATTCGGTGTTGGGCGGTTACTGCCGGAGCCTGGACCGAAAAGGTCCGGTGGCCCGGCCCGAGCCGTGCGCTGCCCGGCCGTCCAGTGCCCAGGCAAACCAGATGATGACCCGGCGCGAGCTGGAGATTCTCGATCTGCTGGAACAGTCGATGTCCAACAAGCGGATTGCGCTGGCATTGAACCTGAGTTTGCAGACGGTGAAATGGAACCTGAAGAACATCTTCGCCAAGCTCGGCGTGTCCAGCCGTTACGACGCCATTATTGCGATGCGTAGGCGGCGGGAAGAGGGTTCCTGACTCGCCAGCGACGCGTGAAGTTGCCGCCCCATCTCTGTTTCAGGCCACTGATTGCTTCAGGATGACTCGACCCTCGCCGGCGCGAGTCACCCCTCTACCTCTGGGAGAGGGGTTGGGGGTGAGGGTGATTGCAGGCCAGCTCGGTGCCTAACCATTTCGCGAATGAATTCGCTCCCACAAGAGCGGGCAGGACTGCGTCCTGCTTAGCGATTGAAATCGCCCCCACAGGGGATGTGCCCCACAGGGAGATGCGGAGGTGAGCCGAGAGTCACCCCTCTCCCGCCTGCGGGAGAGGGGCCGGGGGTGAGGGTGGCACCCGGCCGGCTCGGTGCCTAACCATTTCGCGAATGAATTCGCTCCTACAAGAGCGGGCAGGACTGCGTCCTGCTTGGCGAATGAATTCGCCCCTACAGGGGATGTGCCCCACAGGGAGATGCGGAGGTGAGCCGAGAGTCACCCCTCTCCCGCCTGCGGGAGAGGGGCCGGGGGTGAGGGTGATTGCAGGCCGGCTCGGAGCCTAACCATTTCGCGAATGAATTCGCTCCTACAAGAGCGGGCAGGACTGCGTCCTGCTTAGCGATTGAAATCGCCCCCACAGGGGATGTGCCCCACAGGGAGATGCGGAGGTGAGCCGAGAGTCACCCCTCTACCTCTGGGAGAGGGGCTGGGGGTGAGGGTTGTAGCCGGCCAGCTCGGTGTGAAGTGGTTGAAGTGGTCAAGTAAAACTGGACACCGGTTTAGGTTTATCCGACCAGGGCTTCCCGCTGGGCCGGTGTCTGGTAGTGGTTGTAACTGTGTGGTCGCTGATGGTTGTAGTAGTCGGTCAAGTAGCGCAGCACATCGGCCTCCGCCTGAGCCTGATCGACGTAGCCCGTGGCAGGGATCCACTCCGACTTGAGGCTCCGAAAGAAGCGTTCCATCGGCGCGTTATCCCAGCAGTTGCCCCGACGACTCATGCTCTGGCGGATACGGTAGCGCCAGAGCAATTGCCGAAACGCCCGGCTGCTGTAATGACTGCCCTGATCGGAATGAAACAGCAGCTCCGGCGGACATCCCCTCGCCTCATAGGCGATGCGCAAGGCTCGGCTGGTCAGTTGCGAGTCTGGGTGCTCGGACATGGCCCACCCCACAATCCGTCGTGCATACAGGTCCATCACGACCGCCAGGTAAACCCAGCGGGCGCCGGCCCAGATGTAAGTCACATCCCCACACCACACCTGGTTGGGACGGCTGGTGCTGAACCGGCGAGCCAGCTCGTTCGAGGCGATGGCGTTCTCGTCCTCCGCGACGCGGTAGCGATGCTTGCGGCGCTGTGAACTGAATACGTGGGCCTCTTTCATCAGCCGTCCGGCCAGAAAACGACCGACCGGAAAACCTTCGCGGCACAAGGCCGCTGCCAGGGTTCGGGCGCCGGCCGCCCGCCGGCTCTGGGTATGTAGTTCCACGAGGCGTTGGCGTAACCGCGCACGCTGCGGGGTGACACGATTACGGCGCCGGCAGGCGTCGTAGACACTGCTGCGGTTCACCCCGAACAACCGGCAGAGTTGCGTCCGCGGATAATGCTCGCCCACTACCTCGACCAACCTGGCTAGTCGAGGGCGTCCGACATCAAGAGAGCCGTAGCCTTTTTTAGAATCTCTTTCTCCCGCTCCAACCGCCGGACCTGGGCTTCCAATTCCTGGATGCGCCGTTGCTCGGGCGTCAGGGCCTTGCTGTGCTCAGGCGTCTTACCGCTGCGCTCCAGACTCAGTTGCTCGACCCAGCGCCGCAGTGCGGTTGGCCCCACCCCCATGGCCTTGCAGGCCGCCGGCACCGAATAGCCCTGGTCCACGACCAGGCTGGCGGCTTCAAGTTTGAACTCGGGACTGAAGAATCTTCTGCTCATGAACACCTCTGCTGTGGGCGAATCTTAACGCCCTATCGGGGTGTCCAGAATCATTAGGCCACTTCATCCTGCTTAGCGATTGAAATCGCCCCCACAGGGGATGTGCCCCACAGGGAGATGCGGAGGTGAGCCGAGAGTCACCCCTCTCCCGCCTGCGGGAGAGGGGCCGGGGGAGAGGGTGATTGCAGGCCGGCTCGGTGCCTAACCATTTCGCGAATGAATTCGCTCCTACAAGAGCGGGCAGGACTGCGTCCTGCTTGGCGATTGAAATCGCCCCCACAGGATTGCGCCGGAGGTGGGCCGAGCGTCACCCCTCTCCACTTCAGGGAGAGGGGCCGGGGGAGAGGGCTGCATCAGGCTGGCACAAAAGCCTGCCAGCACCCTGGAGCCCCTACAGACTCCCCACCAGTTGCCCGCCATCCACCGCCAGCACGGACCCGGACATGTAGGCCCCCGCTTCGCTGGCCAGCAGCAGGAACGGACCATCCAGCTCTTCCAGCCGGCCGAGGCGACGCATGGGCACAGCCGCGCGGATGTAGGCCTGGCCTTTCTCGCTGTCGAAGTAGCCGTCGGTCATCTCGGTTGCGAAGTAACCCGGCGCGATGGCGTTGACGCGAATGTTGTAGCGCGCCAGTTCCAGCGCCAGGGACTTGGTCAACTGAACCACACCGGCCTTTGCCGTGCAGTAGTGGCTGTAGCCGGTGCCGACGCGCAGGCCGAGCATGGAGGCAATGTTGACGATGCTCCCCGGTCGCTCCGCGCGTGCCAGGCGTTGCGCCGCGCATTGGGCGACGCGCCAGACGCCGTCGAGGTTGGTCGCGAGCATGGCGCGCCATTCTTCCTCGCTGATGTCCAGCACGCGCAGGCCGCTGCCGATGCCAGCGTTGTTGAGCACCACATCCACCGGTCCGAAAGCCACTTCGGCGGCGTCGAAGGCGGCTTCGACGCTGGCGCGGTCGGTGACGTCCATGGCGACCGGCAGCGCCTGGCCGCCGTCACGACGGATGGCATCGGCCAGTTGTTGCAGGCGCTCGACGCGACGCGCTGCCAGGACCACGCGCGCACCGGCACGGCCGGCTACGCGAGCAAGGTGGGCGCCGATACCACTGGAGGCGCCGGTGACCAGCACGGTGCGGCTGGCCAGGGAGAAGGGGGCGAAGACACTCATCAGAACACCTCGAACAGGCCAGCGGCACCCATGCCACCGCCGACGCACATGGTTACCACGACGTACTTCACGCCGCGACGCTTGCCCTCCAGCAGGGCGTGGCCGACCATCCGCGCGCCGCTCATGCCGTAGGGGTGGCCAATGGCGATGGCGCCGCCATTGACGTTGTAGCGCTCGTTGTCGATGCCCAGCTTGTCGCGGCAGTAGATCGCCTGGCAGGCGAAGGCTTCGTTGAGTTCCCAGAGGCCGATGTCGTCGACCTTCAGGCCGTGCTGCTTGAGCAGGCGAGGCACGGCCAGTACTGGGCCGATGCCCATCTCTTCCGGCGCGAGGCCCACGACGGCCATGCCGCGATACGCGCCCAGGGGTTCCAGGTTGCGTTGCTCGGCCAGGCGGCCGTCCATCAGCACGCAGGCGCTGGCACCGTCGGACAGCTGGCTGGCGTTGCCGGCGGTGATGCAGCCGCCGGCGATAACCGGCTTGAGGCGGGCCAGGTCTTCGAGGACGGTCTGCGGACGGTTGCCTTCGTCCTGGGCGAGGGTCACGTCTTCGAAGCTGATGGCGCCACTGGCCTTGTCGACCACCTGGCGGGTGACGGTCACCGGGACGATCTCGCCCTCGAAAAGCCCTGCCTGCTGGGCAGCCGCCGTGCGCTGTTGGGACTGAAGCGAGTAGGCGTCCTGCGCCTCGCGGCTGATGCCGTAGCGCTCGGCCACCAGTTCGGCGGTCTGCAGCATGGGCATGTAGGCATGGGGCACATGGTTGATGACCTGGGTGTCGTGGTACTCGCCCACCCATTCCATATGGCGGTTCTGCACCAGGCTGATGTGCTCCTGGCCGGCGCCGATGGTCACGGCCATGCCGTCGACCACGATCTGCTTGGCGGCGGTGGCGATGGCCATCAGGCCCGAAGCGCATTGACGGTCGAGGGTCTGGCCGCTGACGGTAATCGGCAGGCCGGCGGCCAGCACGCTCATGCGGCCGAGGTTCCAGCCGGCGGTGCCAGCGGGCATGCCAGTGCCCATCACGAGGTCTTCGATTTCCGCTGCTTCGATACCGGCGCGCTCAACGGCGGCGCGAATGGCGAAGGCGGACATGCTGGGTGCGGTGGTCGCGTTGAAGGCACCGCGAAACGCCTTGCCGATGGGCGTGCGTGCGGTGGAGAGAATGACGGCTTCTTTCATGGTCGTGTCCAGTTGGGAGTAGGGGCGGGCACCGATAGGAATCGGCCGCCCGCCGGTTGCAATCAGATGCGCTCGATGCGGGTCTTGCCGGCGGCCACCAGGCGCTCCAGCAGCGGCGCCGGCTGGAACCACATCTCGCCGTATTCGCCGAGGGACTGGCGGTACTGGTCGATGCCGGCCAGCACCTTGTCCAGGCCAAGCTGTTCGGCGTAATGCATCGGGCCGCCCAGGTGGGCCGGGAAGCCGTAGCCGTTGATCCATACGAGGTCGATGTCGCTGGCCCGCAGGGCGATGCCTTCGTCCAGCAACTGGATGCCCTCGCTGATCAGCATGTACAGGCAGCGGTCGTGGATTTCCTGCTCGCTGATGGGGCGGCGGGGGACGTGGAGCTCGCCGGCCAGACGTTCGGCCAGCGCGACGACTTCGTAGTCGTCCTGGCGATTGCGGCCTTCATAGGCGTAGAAGCCGCGACCGGTCTTCTGGCCGTAGCGGCCCAGGGCATAGAGCTCGTCGCCGAGGCGGCAGTAGCTGTCGTCATGGGCGATGGCCGCGCGGTTGGAGTCACGGACCAGGAAGTTCACGTCCACGCCGGCCAGGTCGAGCATGCTGAACACGCCCATGTTCAGGTCGAGGCCGGTGAGCACGCCGTCCACCTGTGCCGGGGTTGCGCCTTCCAGCACCAGGCGATGGGCTTCGCGGGCGTAGGGTTCGAGCATGCGGTTGCCGATGAAGCCGAAGCACACACCGGAGACCACGGGCATCTTGCCGATGGTGCGGCCCATCTTCAGGGTGGTGGCCAGCACGTCTGGCGCGGTTTCCCGTCCACGCACGACTTCCAGCAGGCGCATGACGTTCGCCGGGCTGAAGAAGTGCAGGCCGATGACATCCTGCGGGCGCGAGGTCACGGCGGCGATCTGATCGACGTCCAGGGACGAGGTGTTGGTGGCGAGGATCGCGCCGGGCTTGCACACCTGGTCCAGGGTGCGGAAGACCTCCTGCTTGATCTCCATCTTTTCGAACACCGCTTCGATCACCAGGTCGGCGTCGGCCAGGTCGGCATAGTCGAGCGTGCCGCCGAGCAGGGTCATGCGCTGCTCCAGGCGGGCCTGGGTCAGCTTGCCGCGCTTGACGCTGATCTCGTAGTTGTTGCGGATCTGCGCCAGACCGCGATCCAGGGCCTCGCCCTGGCGTTCCAGCAGGATCACGGGAATGCCGGCGTTGGCGAAGTTCATGGCAATGCCGCCGCCCATGGTGCCGGCACCGATCACCGCGACCTTGCGGATCGGGCGGAGCGGGATGTCGCTATCGATACCGGGAATCCGTCCGGCCTCGCGCTCGGCGAAGAACACATGGCGCAGCGCTTGGGACTGGACCGAAGCCTCGGCCTGCTTGAACAGCGCCACTTCGCGGGCCAGGCCTTCCTCCAGCGGCAGCAGGCAGGCGGCTTCCACGGCGGACAGCACCAGGCGGGGCGCCAGGCGACTCTTCCAGCGCGGCTCGTTGTCCTGGCGGAAACGCACGAGGAAGTCCTCGGGCAGGCCTTCGGCGGGTGCCGGGAAGGGGACGGCAGGCCGCGCGGGTGCCTGACTGGAAACCAGCTCACGGGCATAGGCGCGGGCTTCGTCGAGCAAGGTGTCGGCACTTGCCGACAGCCTGTCGAGGATGCCCAGGTTACGGGCGCTTTCGGCGCCGACCGGGGTGCCCGAGAGCATCATGTCGAGTGCCGCCTCGGCACCGATCAGGCGCGGCAGGCGCTGGGTGCCACCGGCACCGGGAAGCAGGCCGAGGTTGATTTCCGGCAGCCCGACGCGGGTGGCCGGTTCGCCAATGCGGTAGCCGCAGGCCAGCGCCAGTTCCAGGCCACCGCCGAGGGCGAGTTTGCCGATGGCGGCCACCAGCGGCTTGTCCAGTTGCGTGAGGCGCAGGAGCAGGGTGGGCAGATCGGGCGCGGCGAAGGACGCATCACTGCCGAATTCGCTGATGTCGGCACCGGCGCTGAACAGACCGTTGGCGCCATGGAGGACGAGCGCCTTCACCGAAGGATCGGCAGCGGCGTGCTCGCAGGCTTCGAGAACAGCGGCGCGCAGGGGTTGGCCAAGGGCATTGACCGGCGGGCGGGCGAGGCCGATCAGGGCCAGGTTGTCTTCAACCTGATAGGTAACCAGGGCGTTCATGGTGGCTCCTTGTAAAGGGTTGGAAGTCGGAGGGCGGGTCAGAACCACGGGTCCTGCATGTCGAAGCTGCTGCGGTTGCCGGCGATCAACAGGCGCGCCTGGGCTTCGACGGTTGCCAGCTCCCAGTCGATGAAGTAGCGAGCCGCCTGGAGCTTGCCGAGGTAGAAGTCCGCCTCGCTGCCGACCGCGCCGGCGTCGAGGGCACGGCTCGCGACCAGCGCCATGCGCAGCCACAGCCAGCCCACCAGCACGCGGCCGAACAGGTCGAGGTAGGGGGTGGCGTTGGCCAGGCCGAGGTTGGTGTCGGCGGCCACCTGGTCGAGCAGGCTTTCGGTGACTTCCTGCAGGCGGTCCAGGGCGCCGGCCAGCACGAAGGCGAGCGGCGCGCAGCGGTCGTCGTGACCGGCTTCCTTCAAGGTGTCACGCACGCGCGACAGGAACAGGCGATAGCCGGCGCCACCGTTCTGCTGCAGCTTGCGACCGAGCAGATCGAGACCGTGGATGCCCTCGGTTCCTTCGTGGATGGGGTTCAGGCGGTTGTCCCGGTAGTACTGCTCCAGCGGGTACTCGCGGATGTAACCGGAACCGCCGAGCACCTGGATGCCGATGTCCGAGGCCATGACGCAGTACTTCGACGGGTAGGACTTGACCATGGGAATCAGCAGGTCCAGCAGTTCCCCGGCTTCGCGTCGCTGGGTGTCTTCGGGTGCGGTGTGGGCATCTTCGAACAGGCTGCTGGCGTACAGGCACAGCGCGAGGCTGCCTTCGGCGTAGACCTTCTGCTGCAGGAGCATGCGACGCACGTCGGCGTGCTCGACGATACGCACCTGCGGCGCCAGCGGGTCCTTGGCGCCCGGCAGGCGGCCCTGCGGCCGTTCGCGGGCGTAGTCCAGGGCGTGATTGAAGCTCTGGTAGGCCAGCGCCGAGGCGCCGAGGGCCACGCCGATGCGCGCTTCGTTCATCATCTGGAACATGTACGACAGGCCCTTGTTGGCCTCGCCCACCAGGTAGCCGACTGCGCCGTCCTTCTCACCGAAGCTGAGCACGGTGGAGGTGGTGTTGCGGTAGCCGTGCTTGTGCAGCAGGCCGGCCAGGGCCACGTCGTTGCGCGCACCCAGGCTGCCGTCTTCGTTGACCAGGAACTTCGGCACGAGGAACAGGGAAATGCCACGGGTGCCTGCCGGCGCGCCTTCTATGCGGGCCAGCACCATGTGAACGATGTTGTCGGTCAGCGAGTGGTCGCCGCCGGAGATGAACATCTTCTGGCCGTGAATGCGGTAGCTGCCATCGCCGGCCGGGCGGGCGCTGGTGCGCAGGTCGCCAAGGGCGGAACCCTGGCCGGGCTCGGTCAGGGCCATGGTGCCGCTGAAGCGACCATCGAGCATCGGCGGCAGGAAGCGTTCGCGCAGTGCATCGCCGGCGAAGCTCTTGACCAGGTTGGCAGCGCCGATGGTCAGGAACGAGTAGGCCACCGTGGCGATGTTGGCGGCGTTGAAGTAGGCCATGCTGGCCCGCAGGATGACCTCCGGCAGCTGCAGGCCACCGTCCTCGGCATCGTGATGGGCGGCGAGAAAACCGGCCTGGGCGAAGGCGTCCCAGGCGACCTTGGTTTCCGGAATGAGCGTCACCTTTTCGCCGTCGAAGGTCGGCTCATTGGCGTCGCCCTTCTGGTTGTGCGGAGCGAAGTATTCGGCGGCGACGCCGCGCGCTGTTTCCAGCGTGGCGTCGAATACGGCGCGATCATGATCCGCATAGCGGGGGCGCTGCAGCAGGGCTTCGGTATCGAGCAGCTCATAGAGCTGGAAGCTCAGTTCGCGTTCGTTCAGGAGCGAATCGGTCATCTCGTTCTCTTGTACTTTCTGGCCGACGGGCGGCCGGGGGAGTGGGCTTTGCCAGTAAATCGAATTGCCGACGAGGTCGCCCCCACCCTTATGGAGTGGGAGCGGACGAGGTCCACGAATGCGCGGCTGATTCGCCTGCGCCTACCCGCTTGGAGGGGGCACGAGTGCCTGTAGCCGCCCTAAGGTGGCGAGAAGGGTTCTGACCGATCGGCGCCCGCATAGCCAACCGCATCCAGGGGTATATCCATGATTCCGCGCACCCTCTTCGATCATGAGCATGAAGAGTTCCGTAGTACCGTCCGCCGTTTCCTGGCGGAGGAGTGCACGCCGTTCCATGAGCAGTGGGAGGAAGATCACCTCGTCCCCCGCGAGATCTGGAAGCGCGCCGGCGAGCTGGGCATGCTCAATGCCACGACGCCGGAGGCCTATGGCGGCCTGGGCCTGGACCGGCGCTTCTCGATGATCGCGGTGGAAGAGGTGGCCCGCGCTGGTTTATCCGGCTTGAACGGCTTCAACGTTCACGACATCTGCGCCGGCTACCTGATCAACTTCGGCACCGAGGCACAGAAACACGAGTGGCTGCTGAAAATGGCCAATGGCGAAGCCATCGCCGCCGTGGCCATGACCGAGCCCGATACCGGCTCCGACCTGCAGGCGGTCAAGACCCGCGCGGTGCTGGACGGCGACGAGTACGTCATCAACGGCGCCAAGACCTTCATCTCCAACGGCACCAACAGCGACATCATCGTGGTGGTCGCCAAGACCGGGAACAGCGGCAAGGGCTCGCGGGATATCTCGCTGATCCTGGTGGAGGCTGACCGCCCTGGCGTCAGCAAGTCCAAGCCGTTGCGCAAGGTCGGCCTGCACGCCCAGGACACCACCATGGTGTTCTTCGAGGACGTCCGCGTGCCCAAGGCCAATATCCTCGGCGGCGAGCCCGGTCAGGGCTTCTACCAACTGATGAAAGAACTGGCCTGGGAGCGCCTGAGCATCGGCATCCTGGCCATCGCGGCGAGCCAGGCGGTGCTGGAACAGACCGTCGACTACACCCGCGAGCGCAAGGTGTTCGGCAAACCGATCATCGAGTTCCAGAACTCGCGCTTCAAGCTGGCCGACCTCAAGACCGAGATCGTCCTCGGGCAGACCTATGTTGACCGCTGCATGGAGCTGCTGCAGGACCACGAATTGACCCCGGAAGCGGCAGCTGCCGCCAAGCTCTGGTGCACCGAGCTGTATTCGAAGGTCGTCGACCAGTGCGTGCAGTTGCATGGCGGCAACGGTTACATGCTCGAATACCCGGTCGCCCGGCATTACCTCGACAGCCGCGTCAACCGCATCTACGGCGGCGCCAACGACATCATGCGCGAGCTGGTGGCGCGTACCCTCTGATCCGCTCCGGCGGTCCCGTCCTGGTACCGCCGTTCCACCCCCTCGGTTCGAGGGGGCGGCCCCCTCGCTTTCCCCGCCACCATCTGTTGCAGAAAAGGTCGCCCAAATGCCCGGAAACAAGGCGGCTACTGACCTGAGGCTAAGCTTCAGGTAAAAACCGGCTTACCACCTGGCCGTACCTACCCTGATTCCAACCCGCGCATGCCTGTCCGCTGCGTTTTGGTAGGCCATTTGCGAATCGGAGACCCGGTCTGGACATGCACACAGACAAACTGCTCGTATCGACGAAGTTCGCACCACCACGCATCGGCACCCAGACCATCCAGCGCCAGCGTCTGCTGGAGGAGTTGCAGCGGATGGCGCACTGCCGCGTCGGCCTGGTCACCGGCAGTCCGGGCTTCGGCAAGACCACCCTGCTGGCGCAGTGGCGGCAGGAGATGATGCGTTCCGGGGCGGACGTGGCCTGGCTGTCGCTGAGCACCGACGACAAGCATCTGGCGATTTTCTTCGCTTACCTGCGCGGTGCCCTGCAGCGCCTGGGGATTCCGCTGGACAGCGGCATTCCCCCGGAAGGCACGCGGCCGGAATTCATCGATGGCGTGGTGGCGGCCATCGTCGAAGGCGCCGCCAGCATCAACAAAGAGCTGTTCCTGGTCATAGACGACTACCAGCATGTGGTGGACCCGCGCTCCCACCAGCTCGTGCAGAAGCTGCTGGACCACAGCCCCGACAACCTGCATTTCGTGATTTCGTCCCGTGTCGGTCCGCCGCTCAGCTTCAGCCGGCTGCGGCTCAGCGGCCAGCTGGTGGAGCTGGATTGCGCCACGCTGCCATTCGATCTGGCGGAAACCCACGCCTTCCTCGAACAGGGCCTGGCCGCGCTGAAGCTCAGCCCGGAGGAGTTGCACCAGATCCACCAGCTCACCAGCGGTTGGCCGGCCACCCTGCAGCTGGTGGTCATCCTGCTGCGCAGCGACCCCGCGGCGCGGGACACCCTGCGTGAGATGGGCTGGCGTTCCGACGACCTGCAGAGCTATCTGGCCGAGAACGTCATGGCGCATTTGCCCGCCGATCTGGCGTCATTCATGGAGGACGTGAGCATCCTGCGGCGCTTCAATGCCTCGTTGGCGGAAGCGGTGACCGGATGTGCATCGGCGCAGGCCATGCTCAAGCGGCTGGATGAAGAGAACCTGCTGATTTTTCGCGTGGAAGCCGATGACCGCCAACCCTGGTATCGCTTCCATGCGCTGTTTGGCGACTTCCTCGCGACACGGCTGCAGCGTCGCGATCGCGAGAGCCAGGACCAGTTGCACCGTCGCGCCGCGCGCTGGTTCGCCGAGCGCAAGCTGCTGGCCGAGGCAGTGCGTCATGCAACCCAGGCGGGGGACCTGGACTTTGCCGCGCAATTGGTCGAAGGGGCGGCTCCTGCCACCTGGAGCCTCGATCAGTTGAGCCCGCTGCTGCGCCTGTTGGACCAGTTGCCGCAGGACATTCTGTTTTCCCGGCCGCGGCTGTTCTTCCTCGGCTGCCTGGCCTACGCGCTGACCGCCCGTCCGGCCAAGGCCGAAGCCTGGATGGAGCAATTCAAGCGCAGTGGCGCGGCCCAGCAGGCCGACGAGGCTTATCGCCTGCCGCTGGTGCAGGCGGCGATCGAGGTCCAGCGCGATCGCAGCGAGCCGATCATCGGCCTGCTGGAAGACTTCCAGGCCCTGCCGGACGACTACACGGTGACCCGCTATGGCGCTCCGGCACTGCTGGCCATCGCCTATTCGGCGGCGGGAAGGCACGAGGACGCGCTGCGCTGCCTGGACGAAAACCCCATTCCTGAAGCCGAACGGGATGCGGAAATGGCCCTGGTGGCCGAAGGGGCGAGAACCACCTGTTATCTGCAGGAAGGCCGTATCCGTGAGGCGGAGCGCGTCGGTTCGGCGCAACTGGCCCGCTCCGTGGCCGTCCACGGTCACCGGTCCGCCAGCGCCTACCTGGGGGCGGCGACCCTGGCCGAGGTCTATCGCGAACTGGATCGAACCGACGAGGCGCGGGAAATCCTTGCCAATCGCAGCGGCCTGCTGCAGTGGACCATGCCCGACACCATGCTGCATGCCACGCTCTGCCGCGCCCGCCTGGACCTGCTACAGGATTCCGCAGCGGTGGCCATGGCCTTCCTCGAACGTCAGGAGCGCCACTTCCGCAGCATTGGCCAGGACCGCGCGCTGGCGCAGTGCCTCACCGAGCAGTCGCGCATCGCCCTGTTGGAGAATGACCGTACCTACGCCGCCGAGCGGGTCGCCAAGCTGGAGCCGTTGGCGCTGCAATACCGGGATGCCCAGGGTTTTCAGGCTGAAGTCCCGGCGCTGGCGGCGCTGGCACGTGCGCGCCTGCTGCTGGCCACCAATTACCCGGACAAGGCCCTGGCGGAGCTGGAAATCCTTCGCGAGTACGCCACCCGTTTCCGCCGCGGCCAACTGCTCGTCACCGGCCAATTGCTGATGGCCATCGCCCACTCCGATCTGCTGCAACCGGAGCGAGCTGAAGAACACCTGCTCGAAGCGCTGACGCTGGGCAGCCAGCTGGGACTGGTGCGCACTTTCCTCGATGAAGGCGAGGTGCTGCGCAAGTTGCTGGCGGCCCTGGCGAGCAAGCCGATGGCCGAAGAGCAGGGCGCTTATCTGACACAGCTGCTGGAACGCTTCGGACCAGGCCGCGTGGGCCATGCCAACGAATCCGCCACCAGCAGCGCACCGTCGATGCTGACGCCGCGTGAAGTGGCGATCCTGGAACTGATCAGCCAGGCGATGTCGAACAAGCGTGTGGCGCTGACGTTGAACATTTCACTGGAAACGGTGAAATGGAATCTGAAGAACATCTACGTGAAGCTGGGCGTCTCCAGCCGCTATGACGCAGTGTCCTGGGCGCGCAAGCACGGGCTGATCGAGTAAACGCACGCGGCAGTCCACCCTGCGTCTGACGCGAAATCGCCAGCAGGGCGGAGACGTGGAGCGTTGCGTGGACGCGCCATGCGCTCCGTCCGCTGGCAATTCGCCGGGCGAGTCTATGCCGCGTACTCATTTCGCAAACCACCCCATGCGAGGGGGAGCAGGCTACTGACTGGGTAGGAGCGAGCTTGCTCGCGAAAGATCGTGCCCGGGCTGTTCGCGAGCAAGCTCGCTCCTACAGAAAGGCCGACTTCGTCTTACTTGAACAGCCCAGCGTTCGCGGCGAGCACTTCGTCAGCGCACTGCGCGTCCAGGTGGCCGCCCGGAGCGCCGGCTACGCCGATGGCGCCGATGACCGCATCACCAGCCTTGACCGGTACACCGCCGCCTAGCAGCAGGAAGCCGGGGATGTCGGTCAGGTTGGCGGCGGCCGGGTTCTTCTGGGCGTTTTCCATGATGGTCAGGGTCGGTGCCTTGGCCGAGGCGGACGTGAATGCCTTGGCCTGACTGGCTTCGATGGTGTGCGGGCCAGCGTTGTCGGCACGGGCGAAGGCCTTCAGCAGGCCGGCGCGGTCCACCACCGCAGCGCTGACGTTGTAGCCCTTGGCCTGGCAGGCGGCGACCGTGGCGCTGGCCAGCTTCTGCGCGTCGGCGGTGGAAATGTTGCTTTCGCTCAGCACGGCGGCGTGGGTGGTGCCGGCGAAAGTCAGGGCGGAGAACAGTGCGGCAATGGCGTGACGATTCATGGTGATGTCCTTCAGGTGGATGAGGTGTCGAGATGCGAGCAGTCTGGCCAGAACGCTTGCGCCGCGGTATGCGCCCGACTACCTGCGCCGCTCCGTAGTTCTACGGATAGTGGCTCTCCCACATTGCATCCCGGTCGGTCCGAAATGGTGGGCAGGGCGTCTCTCCCTGTGGGGGCGAATTCATTCGCTAAGGGCGGCGTAGCTGCCCCATGCAGGCATCAGTGGCGAACCTGCGGTCCGCTTGGCGATTGAAATCGCCCCCACATCGCAGCGGGGCAGTTCGAAAGGTTGGGCAGGGCGGTGCCTCGCAGGCCCCCGTATCCCCCCCTCCCTGAGGGGGCTGACCCCGAATACCTCCTCCTATGATCGATCCAGAGCCGCCCGAAGGGGTGGCGGAACGATTGAGCCGAGGAGACCCCCCCCATGATTCCGCGTACCCTGTTTGATCACGAGCACGAGGAGTTTCGCAGCACCGTGCGACGCTTCCTGGCGGAGGAGTGCGCTCCCCATCTGGAGCAGTGGGAAGAGGATCACCGGGTACCCCGTGAAATCTGGAAGCGCGCCGGCGAGCTGGGCATGCTCAATGCCACCACCCCGGAAGCCTATGGCGGCCTGGGCCTTGACCGTCGTTTCTCGATGGTCGCAACCGAAGAGATCTACCGCGCAGGCCAGGCATCCGGCCTGATCGGCTTTGGCGTGCACGACATCGTCGCCGGCTACCTGGTGAACTTCGGCAACGAAGCGCAGAAGCAGGCCTGGCTGCCGAAGATGGCGGCGGGCGAAGCCATTGGCGCCGTAGCCATGACCGAGCCGGATACCGGTTCCGACCTGCAGGCGGTGAAGACCCGCGCGGTGCTGGACGGTGACGAGTACGTCATCAATGGCGCCAAGACGTTCATCTCCAATGGCACCAACTGCGACATCGTCGTCGTGGTCGCCAAGACCGGCAGTTCCGGCAAGGGCGCCCAGGACATCTCGCTGATCCTGGTGGAAGCTGACCGTGTGGGCTTCAGCAAATCCAAGCCGTTGCGCAAGGTCGGACTGCACGCCCAGGACACCACCATGCTGTTCTTCGAGGACGTCCGCGTACCGCGCGAGAACCTGCTGGGCGGGGTGGAAGGGAAGGGCTTCATCCAGTTGATGAAGGAGCTGGCCTGGGAGCGCCTGTCCATCGCCATCAGCAGCGTCGCCGGCGCCCAGGCAGTGCTGGAAAGCACCTTGGAGTACACCAAGGGCCGCACCGTTTTCGGCAAGCCGATCTTCGCCTTCCAGAACACCCGCTTCAAATTGGCCGACCTGAAGATGCAGCTGGCGGTGTCGCAGAACTACGTCGACCGCTGCATGGAACAGTGCCTGGCGCGGACCCTCAGCCCCGAGGCGGCAGCCTCCGCCAAGCTGTGGTGTTCCGACCTCTACACCAAGGTAGTGGACGAGTGCGTCCAACTGCACGGCGGCAACGGCTACATGCTCGAGTACCCGGTTGCCCGCCACTACCTCGACCACCGCGTGCTGCGCATCGCCGGCGGCGCCAACGACATCATGAAGGATCTGGTCGGGCGCACGCTCTGATCCGGGTCGCAGAGGAATACGCAATGGAATATCTGATCCCCCGTACCCTGTTCAGCTCCGAGCACGAAGAGTTCCGCCGCGCCTGCCGCCGGTTCATGGAGGAAGAGGTCGCGCCCTTCCATGCCCAGTGGGAGAAGGACAAGTGCGTCCCCCGCGAGGTCTGGCGCAAGGCCGGTGACCTGGGAATGCTGCTGCCTTCCATGCCCGAGGAATACGGTGGTCCTGGCGCCGACCGGCTGTTCGACATGATCTTCGCCGAGGAATTCATGCGGGTGGGCGCCACCGGCCTGATCGGCTTCGGCGTACACGGCCTGGTGGCGTTCTACATCCTCAACTACGGCACCGAGGCGCAGAAGCAGGCCTGGCTGCCGAGAATGATCGCCGGCGAGGCGGTGGGCGCCATCGCCATGACCGAGCCCAACACCGGCTCCGACCTGCAGGCAGTCAGGACCCGCGCCGTGCGCGAGGGCGACGAGTTCGTGCTCAACGGTTCCAAGACCTTCATTTCCAACGGCGCCTCGTGCGACCTGGCGCTGGTGGTGTGCAAGACCGGCAACAGCGGCAGCGCCAAGGACATCTCACTGGTCATCGTGGAGAAGGAGCGCGAGGGCTTCGCCCGTTCCCAACCATTGGAAAAGATCGGCCTGCACGCCCAGGACACCAGCATGCTGTTCTTCGACGATTGCCGCGTGCCGTCCGAGAACGTCCTCGGCGGTGTGGAAGGACAGGGCTTCTACCAACTCATGCACGACCTGGCCTGGGAACGCATCATCGGTGCCGTGGGCTTCCAGGCCCAGGCCGAGGCAGCCCTGGAGCACACGGTCGAGTACACCCGCACGCGCATCGTCTTCGGCAAGCCGGTGCTGGATTTCCAGAACTCGCGCTTCACCCTGGCGCAACTGAAGACCGAAGTGCAGATCGGCCGCTCGTGGATCGACAGCTGCATGGAGCTGCTGCTGCGCGGCGAGCTGAGCGCCGAAACGGCGGCGGTGGCCAAGTACTGGACCGCCGAGCTGAGCAGCCGGGTGGTCGATGCCTGCCTGCAACTGCATGGCGGCAACGGCTACATGACCGAGTACCCCATCGCCCGGCTCTACCTCGATACCCGAGGCAACCGCATCTGGGGCGGCACCAACGAAATCATGAAGGAAATCATCGCCCGCACCCTGTGAGGCGAGCCTGAGCCAACCTGCGGTCGCAATCCGCGTCGGTTCGTCCATCAGGGCGGCCGGGCGCTGGAGCCCTGCGTCGCGATAACAACTATCTCTTCAGGAGAGGAGCCCTAACGTGTCTCAAGAAATTCGCTTCGACGGCAAAGTCGCCATCGTTACTGGCGCCGGCAACGGCCTGGGCCGTGCCCACGCGCTGCTGCTGGGTTCCCGTGGTGCCAAGGTCGTGGTCAATGACCTGGGCGTGACCACCGCTGGCGTAGGCAGCTCGTCCGCCGCGGCCGACGCCGTGGTCGCCGAAATCCAGGCCATGGGCGGCGAGGCGGTGGCCGACTACAACTCGGTGACCGAGGGCGAGAAGATCGTCGCCACCGCCCTGGAGGCGTTCGGCACCGTCGACATCCTGATCAACAACGCCGGCATCCTGCGCGACACCTCGTTCCACAAGATGACCGAAGAGCAGTGGGACCTGATCCAGGACGTGCACGTGAAGGGCGCCTTCCGCCTGACCCACGCCGTCTGGCCGATCATGCGCGACAAGGGCTACGGCCGCATCGTCATGACCGCCTCCGGCGCCGGCATCTTCGGCAACTTCGGCCAGTGCAACTACGCCACCGCCAAGTCCGGCCTGATCGGCTTCACCAACGCGCTGGCCATCGAAGGCGCGAGCAAGAACATCCGCGTCAACACCATCGCCCCGATCGCGGCCTCGCGCATGGTGATCGCCAGCGGCATCTTCCCGGAAGAGCTGCATGACAAGCTGAAGGTGGAAGACGTCGCCCCGCTGGTGGGCTGGCTGTGCAGCGAGGAATGCCAGGACACCGGCGGCCTGTTCGAGGTCGGTGGCGGCTTCCACGCCAAGTACCGTTGGGAGCGTTCCTACGGCCGCTTCCTGCACACCGACTCGCTGAGCCCGGAACTGGTACGCGAGAACTGGGAGCGCATCACCCGCTTCGACGACAAGAGCGTGCACCACGCCAATGGCGGCGAAGGCTTCAAGGAGCTGTTCGAGCGCATGGCTGGCAACGCCATTGGCGGTAACCAGTACGTCGACATGGAAGTGGCCGCCAACGCCGTCGCCACCCTGGAAACCGAGTACACCCAGACTGACGCCGCGCTCTACGCGCTGGCCGTGGGCGCCGCCAAGGACCCGCTGGATCGTACCGAGCTGCTCTATATCAATGAGTTCAAGGGTGAAGAGTTCCGCGTACTGCCGACCATGGCGGTGCTGCCGGCGACCCAGGTGTTCCTCAAGGCGATCCTCGCCGGTAAGCCGACCCTCGAAGGTCTGGAGCTGCCGTTCGCCAAGGGCCTGCACGGCGAGCAGTACACCGAGATGTACCGTCCGATGCCGCCAAAGGCCAAGCTCAAGCACACCATGCGCCTGAAAGAAGCGCTGGACAAAGGCAAGAGCTCGGTCAGCGTGCTGGAAATCCACACCACCGACGAGAACGGCACCCCGCTGTACTACAACGAGTTCACCAGCTTCTACACCGGCACTCCGGGTGCTGGCCTGAAGCGCGTGCCGAGCGTGGCGGCTACCCCGCTGCCCGAACGCGCGCCGGACGCGGTGATCGCCGAGCAGACCGAGGTCAACCAGGCCCTGCTGTACCGCCTGTGCGGTGACTGGAACCCGATGCACGTCGATCCCGACTACGCCGCCAAGGCCGGTTACGAGAAGCCGTTCCTGCATGGTCTGTGCACTTTCGGCTATGCCGGTCGCCATGTGATCAAGGCGTTCTGCAACAACGACTCGCGCCTGTTCAAGAGCATCCGCGTGCGTTTCGCAGCCATCGTGATGCCGGGCGATACCCTGGAAACCCGCATGTGGCGCGAGTCGCCGACTCGCGTTGTGTTCGAGACCCGCGCCGTCGAGCGTGACGTAGTCGTGCTCAAGGGCGGCTCCGTCGAGATCTTCGAGCAAGTGCCGGCCTGACCCTTTGGCCACCTGCCGCTTCCGAGCCCCGGAAGTGGCAGCTTTTCTATTTCAGGAGAGCACGATGCAACGTTGCGTCAATGTGATTGGCGTAGGCATGTCCCCCTTCGGCCCGGCTTCGCTGAGCGTCAATCCGACCGGTCTGGTCGGCGAGACGATACGGCAGGCGCTGGCGGACGCAGGATTGTCCGCGCGGGACATCGGAACCGTCTTCGCCGCCTCGGGACTGATGGATGGCGGGACCCTGCAACGGGCTCTCGAACAGACAGGACTGGGGCGTGTGCCGCTCCAGCATTTGCCGAAAGGCGAAGAGGGCAGCGGCGTCCTGTTCTACCAGGCCTGCCAGGCCATCGAACTGGGCCTTGCCGAATGCGTGCTGGTGCTGGGCGTACAGGGTGCGCCGGCACCGCTACCGGATCTCGGCGCCGTCTTCGAGCGCCTCGGTGCGGCGGCGCGGGCGTACATGACGCGCTACCAGGCGCGACGGGAAACCTTCGCCATGGTAGCGGTCAAGGCACGCCAGCATGCCGCGCTCAACCCCCTGGCGGTGTCAAGCCAACCGTTGACGCTCGAGGAGGTGCTGGAAGCCAGTGTCATCGCCGACCCACTGACCCATTCCCAGTTCGCCTGGCCCTCTTCCGGCGTGGCCGCGGTGCTGCTGTGCTCCGCTGACTTCGCCCGCCGCCACGGCAACGGCCAGGCGGTGCAAGTCATCGCCCAGGCATGCGTTTCACCGGTCCAGGTGACCCGCTTCGATCCGGCCTCGGTGTTCCCTTGTGCGGGCTATGAGGTCAACGTTGTCGCTGCGCGGGAACTCTATGAGCAGGCGGGCAGGGGACCGCAGGAAGTGGGGGTGTGCGAACTTCACGACAGCAGTACCCTCAGCGAACTGCTGCTGTATGAGGCACTTGGTTTCTGCCCCGAGGGAAGCGCCGAGAAGCTGGTCGAGGATGGCGACAACACCTATGGCGGCAACCTGGTGGTGAATCCCTCCGGGGGACTGCTTTCGCTGGGCCAGGCACCGGCGGTGAGCGGACTGGCGCAATGCATCGAGCTGGTGCATCACCTGCGTGGCAACGCCGGCCGGCGCCAGGTTGCCGATGCGCACATTGCCCTGCAGCACCAAAGCGGGCAGGACGGCACGGTGGTGACCACCCTCTATCAGCGCGAGTGAACCGACGCGGCGCTGCTTTCGCCGCCGACAGAACAATTTCAATGGGTGGTACACCACCCTTCAGACGCAGGACATGCCATGAACAAGAACAATGAGCACCCTACGCTGTTGCACCGCTTCCTCCACTGGGAGAGCAGCACGCCCGACGCCATCTACCTGACCCAACCCCTGCCGGACGGCAGCGTGGTGGACTACAGCTGGCGCGAGGTGGGCGACCAGGCCCGGCGCATGGCGGCCTACCTGGTTTCCCTTGACCTGCCGCCGCGATCCTCCATCGGGATCTTCGGCAAGAACACCGCCCACTGGATCATCGCCGACCTGGCGATCTGGATGGCCGGGCACATCAGCGTCCCGCTGTACTCGACCGCCAACGCCGATACCGTGCGTTACGTGCTGGAGCATGCCGAGGTGCGCGTGCTGTTCGTTGGCCGCCTCGATGGCGATGCCGCGGGCTGGAACGCCATTCGTGCCGGGGTGCCCGTCGGCCTGCCGCTGATCGACCTGCCGATGTCTGCCTGCGGCGAGGGTGAGTCCTGGGAGCGCATCGTCGCCGCCTTCACGCCACTGCAGCGGGTGCTGCTGCCGGAGCCGGGCGAGATGGCCACCATCATCTACACCTCCGGCAGCACCGGGAATCCCAAGGGGGTCATGCACAGCTTCGATGCCATGTACAACGCTCCAGCGGTGACCGGCTGCATGTACGACAAGGGCCGGGGGCCGCAATCGAGCGACCGCCTGCTGTCCTACCTGCCGCTCGCCCATACCGCCGAACGTGCGGTGGTTGAGGCCGTGTCGCTGTTCAGCGGTTGCCGGGTGTTCTTCAACCTCGGCCTGGAAACCTTCAGCGAAGACCTGCGCCGCGCGCGGCCGACCATCTTCCTGTCCATGCCGCGTCTGTGGGGCAAGTTCTACCAGGGGATCAACGAGCGGATTCCGGCTGCTGTGCAGGCCGCGGCCTTCGCCGATCCGGTCGAGGGTGAGCTGATGAAGGCGCAGATCCTCTCCGCCCTGGGTCTGGACCAGGTGCACACCGGCCTGTCCGGCTCGGCGCCGCTGCCGGTCAAGGTCATGGAGTGGTACCGCCAGCTGGGCTTGGAGCTGCTCGAAGGCTACGGCATGTCGGAAAACTTCGGCACCTCGCATTTCAGCCTGCCGGGGCAGGTGCGCGTCGGTTACGTCGGCGCCGCGATCCCGGGCGTCGAGTGCCGCATCGGCGACAACAACGAAATCCTGGTGAAGAGCCCGGCGCAGATGCTGGGTTACTACAAGCAGGACGAACTGACCGCCGAGAGCTACACCGCCGATGGCCTGTTCCGCACCGGCGACCGTGGCGAACTGGACGAGCAAGGGCGCCTGCGCATTACCGGGCGGGTCAAGGAACTGTTCAAGACCGCCAAGGGCAAGTACGTCGCGCCTGTGCCCATCGAGGCCAAGCTTGGCAACCATGCGCGCGTCGAGGCGTCCTGCGTGACGGGCGTCGGCCTGCCGCAGCCCGTGGCGCTGCTCAACGTATCACCGGATACCCGTGCCACCCTGGCCAGCGCCGAGGGGCGCGACACAGTGGCCACCGAACTGGAGGTATTCCTCGCGGAGGTGAATGCCCAGTTCGAGCCGCACGAACAGCTGGCGTGCCTGGTGGTGGTGCGTGAACCCTGGAGCATCGCCAACGGCCTGCTCACGCCAACCCTGAAGATTCGCCGCAACCTGATCGAGGACCGCTACCAGGACAAGGTGGAAGTCTGGGGCGAGAGCGGTTGCAAGGTGATTTTCGAATAAGGCTCGGGCAAGGAAGAAGGCCGATCCGGATTCCGGGTCGGCCTTTTTTGTAGGTGCGGAAATTTAAGGAAAGGTAGCCCGGTGCACCGGTCCAATTCGTAGGATGTGGTTGAGCGAAGCGATACCCATCGGACCTGGTTGATGGGTATCGCAGGCTCCACCCATCCTACGTGGGCCGTGCCATTGGCTTGATAGGACGTGCGGAATCCATCATTTGCGGGCGGCGGTGCGCTTTTTCGGCGCGTGCTTTTCCACGGCCTCGAGGCTGGCTGCCGCCAGCGCCTGCATCTCCTCATACGAGTCCTTCAGGCACTGCGCGAGGAAGTCCGGGTCGGGCACCACGTTGGGTGAGCTGGTCAGCGAGACGAACATCTTTCCGCAGTAGCTGGTGGGGTTCCAGATCAGCGAGAGGCCGTCCACCAGCGGGCCGACGCCGCACCAGTAGACCAGCTTGGCGCCGAGCATGTAGAGCGGCACGTTGGGGCCGGGCACGTTGGTCACCAGGCAGTTGTGCAGGATCACCGGCCCCTTGCCGCCAATGCCCATCATGGTGGCCAGCCGACCGGCGAGGCCGAGGGTGGCGGGCGGTGCGAATTTCTGCAGGTTGGTCAGGTCCTCCGCGCCGATCCCGTTCTGGATGGCCTTGGACTCCGAGGTGGCGGTGAACACCGCTTCCAGTCGCTCGAGCGGGTCCTCGATGTCGGTGCGCAAGGGGAAGGTAACCATCGAGATCGTATTGCCGCTGGCCGCGGCTTCCCCGCCCTGGCGGGTATTGACCGGCGCGAGGGTGACCAGGGACTTGTCAGGCAGTTCGTCCTTCGCCTCCAGATAGCGGCGCATCGCTCCGCCGATGATGGTCAGGACCGCATCGTTGACCGTCGCCCCTGGTACCAGGGCCTTGATCTGTTTCACCGTGGCGAGGTCGAGGGTGACCGAGTTCCACACGCGCGCGGCAGTGACATTGGTGTTGAAGCGCGTGCGAGGTGCGCCACCCCCGGTGGTGAGTACCGAACGGGCCATCGAACGCAGGCCGGCTACCGCCAGTTTGGGCAGCACACGCGCCAGGGGCAGGGCCATCCGCGCCGAGGCGGAGATGTTGTCGGTGAGCATGCGGCTGACCGTGTCCAGCGGTCCCCAGATCGGCCGTCGCGGGCTTGCCGAGGGTCTGTCGGGAACCACCGCGACGGGCTTGCCCTGGGCGCCGGCGATGTCGTGCAGGGCCCAGGTCAGCTCCGCCGCGGCGGTGCCGTCCATGGCGGCATGGTGGGACTTGGTGAGGATGGCGAAGCTGCCCTTGGGAATGCCCTCGATATTGTCCAGCCCTTCGATGACGTACATCTCCCAGGGCGCGCGGGCCAGGTCCACCGAGCGGGCGTGGATGCGCGACACGAGGATGCAGAATTGTCGCCAGTCGCCCGGTTTGGGCAGGGCGAAATGACGGACGTGAAAGTCGATGTCGAACAGGTCGTCTTCCACCCAATACGGATAGCCCAGCCCGTAGGGCACCTGGACGATCTTGCGGCGGAACACCGGCGAAACGTCGAGGCGATCGGAGATATGACGGACGATCTCGCGGAACCCGAGGCGCTGTCCTTCCACGGTGGACTGGTCATAGATGTAGATCATGGTGCAGTGAGAGGCCGCGTGGGGCCTGTCGACTTTCAGGAACAGCGCGTCTTGCCCGCTGAGTTTGCTCATCGTTGGGGTACCCGCAAGGTGGTGATAGAGGTTGATCCAGCGGCTGGATCAATCGACCTGGCGAGGGAGGGCCTCTCCCAGGTAAGCCATGTTCCTCGTTCGCAGGTGCAACCCGTCCCCCTACATTCGGGGGGAGAGGCGCGTCGGGCACGCCTTTAAGCTGTTGCAACCATAAGACGCCCAGGTGCCGATCGGCAGGGCGATGGGCTGGACTTTGCCGGGAGAATCCGCGTGTTGAACGAAGAGAGGCGTGCAGGCGAGAGGGTGGCGGACCGTACGCGCAGCCCCTGGTGGGAAAGGCTGCCGGAGGATTTCTGGCTGCATGCGGATGGGACAGCACTGGACTCCGTGCACCCTCTGAAGGTCCATGGCACCGCGGCGGTCGAGCGTGTAATGCGCACGTCGCTGTCGACCACGGTGGCCGCCGCCGTGCTGGCCTCGCTGAAAGGCAGCGGCAACATGCAGGAAGAGTTCGACGCCTTGCGCCTCTACGAACCCCTGGCGCGAGCGGGGGATGCGACGCAGGTTTTCCTGCCGCCACCTGGCGGCATTGCCGTCGACGCGCAAGAGCTGCTGAAAGGCGACGGCATCCGGCGTTTCAAGCTGAGTTTCGCCAGTCCCTTCCAGCCATTGAATCCGTACGCGCGTCCGCGCTTCGCGGCCATGCAGCGCAATACCCGCGCCCATGCCCAACACTGGTGTCACGGCGACCGGCCAAGGCCGACGCTGATCCTCATTCACGGTTTTGCCGCGGACCCCCACTGGCTGAATGCCCATGCGTTGTCGCTGGCCGATTTCTACCAGCGCGGTTACGACATTCTGCTGTTCACCTACCCGCACCACGGCCGGCGTGCCGAGCGCGGTTCCTGGTTCAGCGGTCAGGGCCTGTTCGGCAACGGATTGGTGTCCTTCAATGAGGCACCCTTGCATGCGATCCATGACCTGCGCGTGTTCATCGACTACTTGCAGGGGCGCGGGGTCGAGCAGATCGGTGTGGCGGGCATCTCCCTCGGTGGTTACACCGCAGCGCTCCTGGCAGCCGTCGACGATCGCCTGGCGTACTGCATTCCGATCGTGCCGGCGGTCAGCCCGATCGATGTGTTCCTCGAATGGCAACCCACCGGCCTGTTGCTCTCTCGGCTGATGCGCAGCCAGGGGGTTGGCGTCGCCGAAATGCGTGGCCTGCTCGCGGTGCACAATCCGCTGAGCTACGCCTCGCCCCTGGACGGTCAGCGCATGCTGATCATCGGCGGCGCCGGCGACCGGGTGACCATGCCGCGTCACCTGCGCCTGCTACAACGGCACTGGCCGGGCAGCGACCTGCATTGGTTCCCTGGCAACCACATCCTGCACCTGGGCCGTCGGGAGTACCTGGGGCGTATGGGCGAGTTGATGGATCGGTACTCCGGGGTGTAGCGCAGCGCGGGTTACGCAAGCCTCCTGCTCGTGAGGGTAGGGGGCTTTTTTGCGTCCCGGAATTGGGGCTCAGGCGCTGGGGCTGTTCGCGAGCAGAGCTCGCTCCTACAGATGAAGCCGCTGCCGCATGTGGTTTCAGGAGTGCTGCGTCCTGTCCGGCGCGAGTCACCCCTCGCCGCTTTAGGGAGAGGGGCCGGGAGTGAGGGCTGTTGGGTTTCGCTGCGCTCTACGCCAACCTACGGAAACTCGCCACGTAGGATGTGGTAGAGCGCAGCGAAACCCATCAATGTTTCCCGGCGGCTGCGCGGAATGAACAACGCCCCGCAGGTGCGGGGCGTCTTCCTTGCTTCAACTCAGGAGGTCAGCGAATACCCGCATTGCGCAGGGCCGCGGGGGTGAACTCGGACATCTTGGTGCGTTGGCCATACTGCGGTGCGAGCTTCGATTCGTTGCTCATGGCCGCGACTATGTAGCGGCCGGCGATCAGGTCGTAGAAGCCCTGGGCCGCGGGGGCGTTGAGGCCCTTTTCATAGTTGGTGTAGGTGTAGTTCTCGCCCACCCGCCAGAGTTGGCCACGGCCGTCGTAATGGTCGACTTCGGACAGGACCCAGGTGTCTTCGTCGAAGTACATGTCGCGCTTGGCGTAGATATGCCGTTCGCCCGATTTCAGGGTGGCCTGCACGTGCCACACGCGGTGCAGCTCGTAGCGGGTCAGGTCCTGGTTGATATGGCCGGGTTTGACGATATCGGCGTACTTCACGCTCGGGGACTGCAGCTTGTAGTTGTTGTAGGGGATGTAGATCTCCTTCTTGCCGATCAGCTTCCAGTCATAGCGGTCCGGCGAGCCGTTCATCATGTCGGCGTTGTCGGAGGTGCGCATGCCGTCGGCGGCCAGGCCGGGGGCGTCGTAGGCGAGCTGGGGGGCGCGGCGCACGCGACGCTGGCCGGCGTTGTAGGTCCAGGCCTTGCGCGGGTCCTTCACCTGGTCGATGGTCTCGTGGGCCATGGATACGGTGCCGGCCAGGCGAGCTGGCGCATTGACCGCGAAGATGTAGTAGTAGAGGACGTTCTTCGCTTCCTCCACGTTCACGCCGTCCATGAACTGCGGGAAGCTGTTCTGGTCTTCGGTCTCGACGATGGTGTACGCGCCATCGACCTGAGGCACGGCCTGCACTGCCCAGCGGTGGATGTTGTCGCCGCGATAGCGGGTCACGTGGTTCCAGTAGACCTCGACGCCATTCTTCGGAATCGGGAAGGCGTAGTAGCGCGAGTCGGAGAAGTTGCCCAGGCCGTTGCCGTCGCTGACCAGTTGCACGCCGGTGGCGCTCTTCTTCGCCGCGTCGTAGATGTTCGACGGTGCCCAGGCGGTACGGTGGCTCGGGTACACCGGAATCTTGTAGGTGCTGGCGTAGCGTTTGAACATCGCCATCTGGCCGGGGGTGAGCTTGTCCTTGTACTGCTCGGCGTTGGCTGCGGTGATGGTGAACAGCGGCTTCTCATCCTTGAACGGATCGCCGAGGAAGCCCTTGGCATCCACCGGTGCGGCGCCCGGCTTGAGGCCGCCGTCCCATCCCGGAATGCTGCCGTCGGCGTTGCCTTCCTTCTGCGCACCCAGCGGCGTCAGGGTGGTACCCAGCTGGGTCGCTTCCTGCTCGGAAACAGCGGCCATGACGCTGGTAGCCAGCAGCGACAGCGCCAGGGCGCCGGTTTTGATGATCATGCTTGCTTTCATGGAAATACCCTCTGCCGGTTTCGGCTCAGAAGTTCACGCCGAAGCTGAGCGAGACGAAGTCGCGGTCAGTGCTGGTGTTGAAGTTGCCACCGAAGAAGTCGGTGTAACTCAGGCTCGCGGTGTAGGTGTTCAGGTAATCGGCGTCGAGGCCGACGCTGACGGCCTTGGCGCCTTCTTCGAAGTTCGGCCCCCAGCCGTCGACGTCATGGGACCAGGCCAGGTTGGGGGAGAGGTTGATGCCGGCGACTACGTTCGGGTAATCGAGCTTGGCGCGCACGCGATAGCCCCAGGAATCCGTGGTGTAGAAGCCGTGGCTGTTGCATTCCTTCTGCGGGTTGGTGGAGGTGGCGCAGACGGTGGTGTTCTGGGTGCCGGGGAATTCGCCCGCGCCATAGACCGGGCTGCGGCCGAAGCGCACGTCGGTGCCGTCGGCGTCGCCCAGGCCGTTTATGCGGTTGTAGCCGACTTCGCCCACCAGGGTCAGGCGGCTGGCGCCCATGACCTGGTCGAAGAACTGGGTGGCCGTTACCTGCGCCTGCATGACCGGCATGCGCTTGTAGCCGGGCAGATCGCCGCCCAGTGCCTGCGCCGTTTCTCCGCTGGTGAAGACCGGGGAGGTCTGGGTGCGGAAGTCGGTGTCGGTGGACTGGATCGCCGCCAGGTTGAGGTCAGCGGTGTTGATCTGCAGCGGCATGTTCGGCCGGTAACTCAGCTCGCCACCGACGGAGGTCGCCCCCAGAGTGGTCTGGAAGCTCAGGCCATACAGGCGGATGTCTTCCGGGTAGTCCACGAAGTAGCGCGCGGCACGGACCCGGTTGAACTGGTTCTGCACGGCGGCGACCTGGCGGGCGGCGGCGGGCAGGGCGCCAATCTGTGCGGCGGTGATCGGCGCGACGGTGGTCTGCTTGAAGCTCAGGTAGGGGTTGCGGCTGTGGTAGTTCATGGCATAGAAGCCGAACTCGGTGTCGTTCAGCTCCGGCACGAACCAGCGCAGGGCAACGCCGTACTGGCCGCTGTCGCGCGGGTCGTTGTCTTCCAGGCGCGGCATGTAGACGTCGTCTACCACGGCATTGGTGAGGATCTGCGCGGCAGTCGCGGTGTTGTTGGCAACGCCGGGAGCGAGGTCCGGGCCGGCGAAGACCAGGCGGTCGTTGCAGCCCTGGGGCAGCGGGTCGGAACCGAAGAAGGTGCCGCAGTTGTCGACCACCGAGTTGTCCCACTCCAGCTGGTAGAAGGCTTCGGCGGTGAGGTTCTCGGTCAGGCCCTGGGAGAGGTAGAACATGTTCACCGGGATCAGGCCTTCCTTCACCTCGGCACCCGGACGGCGCAGGGCGGCGACGTCGATGGGGTTGATGCTGTTGATCGAGTTGCCGATGAAGGTGCTCTCGCCCCAGCTCACTACCTGCTTGCCCAGACGCACGTTGCCGGCCAGGTCGCCCAGGTTGTAGTTGTGGTAGACGAAGGCATCGAGGAACTCGGCGCCGGAGGCCTTGGCCAGGTCGTCACGGCCGCTGTCGTCGATGTCGTAGAACAGGCGGTGCTCGTCCTTCAGTTCGAAGTCGTACCAGTACTTGCCGCGTACGAACACGCCACTGTCGCCGTACTTCAGCTCCAGGTCATGCACGCCCTTGAAGATCTTCGAGAAGGTCTCGCCCTTCTTGAAGTTCTGGCGGTTGTCGTCGGCCGTGCGGGTGGCCGACTTGCCGCGCAATCCCTGGGTGTTGGCGGAGTTGATGAACATCGGGTCCGGCCCGCGCACCGCCCAGCTGGCGCCGACGGAAATCGACGAGTCGAACTGTCCTTCGATCTCGCCCAGCTGGAAGCTGACCGCATCGGCGTTGGCGCAGGTGCCGAGCGCCACCGCGACCGCCAGCAGCCGGGGTGTGAAGGTCGCCAGACCGCGGGTGGAACCACTGGCCGGCGACTGCTGATTCAATGAGGTTGTGTGTCTTGCCTGTGTCACGTGTTGGTTCCTCTATGGAGTCTTTCTTGTTGTTTTTCAGGACCGCAAGCACACGCTATCCCCGGCGTCCCCCACCCTTCCCCCTCCAGTAGGGGGGGATATTTCCCTCCCGTCGTACCCCTCGCCATCCCCCCTTGGCCGGACAGGCCCGCGCCCCCTCCATGAGGGGGGGCGTGGCTGTTCGTCGCTGCGCAACCATCGGTCCAAGGAGTGCTGCCATTGCCGTCGAAGACAGGCACGCAGCCCGGACCTTGTCACCTGAACCTGGAGAAAGTGATGTCGCAGAAAGTGTTTGTCGCCGGTGTCGGCATGATTCCGTTTGCCAAGCCTGGCCAGAGCGGTACCTATATCGAGATGGGCGCCCAGGCCATCCGCCTGGCGCTGCAGGATGCCGGCGTGGATTACGGCAAGGTCCAGCAGGCCTACGCCGGGTACGTCTATGGCGACTCCACCAGCGGCCAGTCGGCCCTTTACGAGGTGGGCCTCTCCGGCATCCCGGTGATCAACGTCAACAACAACTGTGGCAGCGGTTCCACTGCGCTTTACCTGGCTCGCCAGGCGGTGGAGAGCGGTGCGGTGGATTGCGCCCTGGCCTTCGGCTTCGAGCAGATGCAACCCGGCGCCCTGAAGTCCCATTGGCTCGACCGCCCGATCACCTACGGCAAGGGCCACGACGTGGCCGACGCGATCTTCCCGCAGGGCCGCGATATGCCTGACGCCCTCAAGTTCTTCGGCGGCGCCGGTCTCGAACACATGCAGAAGTACGGCACGAAGATGGAAACCTTCGCCGCCATTCGCGCCAAGGCCAGCCGCCATGCCGCCAACAACCCGCTGTCGGTATTCAAGAAGGTGGTGACCACCGAGGAAGTGATGGCCGACCAGGTGATCTTCCCCGGCGTAATGACCCGCCTGATGGCGTGCCCGCCCACGTGCGGCGGTGCCGCAGCCATCGTGGTATCCGAGCGCTTCGCCAAGCAGCACGGCCTGCGTACCGACGTGAGCATCCTGGCCCAGGCCCTGGTGACCGATAAGCCGGAAGCCTTCGACCCGCCGTCGCTGATCAGCATCGTCGGCGTCGGCATGACCCGTCAGGCCGCCACCGAGGTGTACGAAAAGGCTGGCGTTGGTCCTGAAGATATCCGTGTCTGCGAGCTGCACGACTGCTTCGCCCACAACGAACTGCTGACCTATGAAGGCCTGGGTTTCTGCCCGGAAGGCGGCGCCGAGAAGTTCGTGATGGATGGCGACAACACTTATGGCGGCCAGGTGGTGGTCAACCCGTCCGGCGGCCTGCTCTCCAAGGGCCACCCGCTGGGCGCCACCGGCCTGGCCCAGTGCTATGAGCTGACCCATCAGCTGCGCGGCACCGCCGGAGCCCGCCAGGTGGAGGGCCTGCAGCACGCCCTGCAGCACAACCTGGGCCTGGGCGGCGCCGGCATCGTGACCCTCTTCGGTCGCGGCTGAAGCCAGTGCGCGCCCCTCGCGGGCGCGCGTTTCAATTCACTCGAGGACTCCATGACATGGCAGACAAGAGTCTGATCGGCCGTTCCCTGGGAGTGACCACCGCCGACGTGGAGAAGGGCCGCCTGCGCTTCTTCGCCAAGGCCATCGGCGAGACCGATCCGGTCTACACCGACGAAGCCGCTGCCAGGTCGGCCGGGCATCCCGGATTGCCGGTGCCGCCGAGCTTCCTGATGTGCCTGGAAGCCGAAGGGCGCGACTCCGACCATATCGTCGAAGGCATCTTCGGCTTCGACCTCGGGCGCATCCTGCATGCCGAGCAGGGTTTCACCTATCACGGCATGGCCTATGCCGGCGACGTGCTGACCTTCGATACGCGGGTAGTGGACGTCTACGAGAAGAAGGGTGGGGCGCTGACCTTCGTGGTCCAGGAGACCCGGGTTACCAACCAGGACGGCCGGCACATCGCCGACATCCGTTCCTCCCTCGTGCAGCGCTGAGGATCGTGCAATGAGCCTTCCCTTATTCGACGAGCTGCAGATTGGCTTTGAGCTGCCGCCGCTGACGCTGCCCGCGGTCAACCGCACCACGCTGGCCCTGTATGCCGGCGCATCCGGTGACCACAACCAGGTGCATATCGATCTCGACTTCGCCCGCAAGGCGCGCCAGCCCGATGTGTTTGCCCACGGCATGCTCTCGGTGGCGTACCTCGGCCGTCTGCTCACCGGCTGGGTGTCGCAGACGCAGATTTGCAGCCTGTCGGTGCGCTTCACCGGCATCACCCAGCTGGGCCACGTTCCCACCTGCAGCGGCAAGGTCATCGAAAAATTCGAGGCCGATGGCGAACGGCGCGTGCGCCTGGCGATTCGCTGCGGCAACCAGTACGGCGAAGAAAAACTGATCGGCGAAGCCGTCGTGGCCCTCGCCTGAACCCCAGAAGAACAAGGAACAACCCATGAAAAAGCTCGAAGGTAAAGTCGCCCTGGTCACCGGTTCTGGCCGTGGCATAGGCCGCAGCGTCGCCCTGAAACTGGCCGCTGATGGCGCCCGCGTGGTGGTCAATGACCTGGACGCCGGCCCGGCCGAGGAAGTGGTCGCGGAAATCCGCGCCGCTGGTGGCGAAGCCGTCGCTTGCGTTGGCAGCGTCACCGCCGTCGATTTCGCCGACCGCTTCGTCAAGACTGCGGTGGACAGCTACGGTGGCATCGACATCATCGTCAACAACGCCGGCTACACCTGGGACAACGTGATCCAGAAAATGAGCGACGAGCAGTGGTACGCGATCATCGACTGCCACATCACCGCGCCGTTCCGCATCCTGCGCGCCGCCCAGCCGATCATCAGTGCCATGGCCAAGAAAGAAGCCGCCGAGGGTCGCGTGGTCAACCGCAAGGTGGTCAACATCGCCTCGACTTCGGCTGGCGGTAACCCGGGCCAGGTCAACTACTCCACGGCCAAGGCCGGCGTGCTGGGCATGACCAAGTGCCTGGCCAAGGAGTGGGGCCGCATGAAGGTCAACGTCAACGCCGTTGCCTTCGGCCACATCGAGACCCGCCAGACCCAGCCAGTGGAAGGCGACCCGAACTACATCAACATCGAAGGCCGCGAGATCAAGGTGGGCATCAGCCCGGCCATCGTCGAACAGTCGAAGACCATGATCCCGCTGGGCCGTCCGGGCAATACCGAGGAGGCGGCAGGTGCGGTATACCTGTTCTGCATCCCGGAATCCGACTACGTCTCCGGCCAGGTCCTGGTCTGCGGTGGCGGCATCGGCAACGTCTGATGCGACTGACGGGGCGCACATGCGCCCCTTCTTTCAAGGAGACTGTTGCATGGAAGAAAACACTGTCAGCCGTCGTCTGCTGCACACCCGCCAGGTGACCTGCACCGGTTATGAACGCGACGACGGGCTGTTCGAGATCGAGGGACGGCTGCTGGATACCAAGGGGGTCGACACCGAGTTCCCCTATGGGGTCATTCCCGCCAACGGTGTGCTGCACCAGATGCTTATCCGCATGACCCTCGACCGCAAGCTGGTGATCCAGCGGATCGAAGCCGTTTCCGAACAGGCACCCACGCCCGTGTGCAGCCATATCAACCAGGCCTATGCCGCGTTGGTGGGAGTCAGCATCGGCCCGGGGTTCAAGAAGCGCGTGGCCGAGCGGGTTGGCGGCATGAAGGGCTGCACGCACCTCACCGAACTGCTCGGTCCCATGGCTACGACCGCCATTCAGACCCTGGCGCCCGTGGTGCAGAAGCGCTTGCGCGAGCGCGCCGCCCGCGACCCCGATTTCGAGATGCCCACCCATTGGGCCATCGGCACCTGCCACGCCTACCGCCCGGAAGGCGATGCCGCACTCCGTGTTCGTGAGTGGCGGCCGACCGATAGCCGATCCAGGGGCTGAAAGAGCGGGGCGAAACCCAGCGGCTCCCGGTAGGCTGCGCGTTGGGCTTCGCGGCGCTCAGCCACAACCTACAGAACCGTAGCGAGCTTCACGTAGGAGCGAGCTTGCTCGCGAAAGACCGCGCTCGGAATTTTCGCGAGCAGAGCTCGCTCCTACGGGTGCCGCGTGTGGGCCGGGGTTGGACCGGAGCGTTGCTGGTGTAGGAGCGAGCTTGCTCGCGAAGGGTTGTGCTCGGACTGTTCGCGGGCAAGCCCGCTCCTACAGGTGCGGTGGGTGCGTCGGGGTTGGGTCGAAAAAAAGGCCGTCACGAGGACGGCCGAAGCTCCGTACCGGCGGTCGACACTCGCCGGCCCCTTCCTCCGCCCGCCATGAACGGGCGGTGGAAACTCAGAACAACGTGTCGTCCATTTCCAGGATCGCATCGCCGCCCTGGATCACGATCCGCGACAGCCCTTCGGCGCGCGGCAGCAGGTGCTCGGCGTAGAAGCGCGCGGTCTGCAGCTTGCCGCGATAGAAGTCCTGCTCGACGGTTCCCGCCTTGAGCTGCTCATGGGCGACAAGCGCGGCGCGGGCCATCTGCCAGCCACCGGCCACGGTGCCGAACAGCTCCAGGAAAGGCACGGCGCCAGCCAGGACGCGGGGTGCCTGACCATTGAAGTTCTCGACGATGAACTCGACCGCCGCGTTCAGCGATACCACGGAGGTGGCGAGAGCGCTGGCGATGTCCTGCAGCTGAGGATCATCGGCCCAGACGAGGCGCTCCATGACGTAGCGCATCCGCTTGGTCACCAGCCCGATGGCCTTGCCGCCATCGCGGGCGATCTTGCGGCCGACGAGGTCGGACGCCTGGATGCCGGTGGTGCCTTCGTAGATGGTGGTGATGCGTGCGTCCCGCAGATGCTGGGCGGCACCGGTTTCCTCGATGAAGCCCATGCCGCCATGGATCTGCACGCCCAGGGAAGCGATATCCACCGCGTTCTCGGTGCCGCAGCCCTTGACCACGGGGATCATCAGGTCGACGAAGGCTTGCGATTCCTCGCGGCGTGCGGGGTCGGGGTGGCGTTCGGCGCAGTCCATTGCGGTGGCGACTTCGCAGGCGATGGCGCGCATCGCCTCGGTGCGGGCTTTCATCGACAGCAGCATGCGGCGAACGTCCGGATGGCGAATGATCGCCACCTTGTCGCGACTCTTCGCGCCGGCCTCGGTGCCTTGAACGCGCTCACGGGCGTAGGCTAGTGCACGCTGGTAGGCACGCTCGGACAGGCCGATCCCTTCGATACCGACGGAGAAGCGCGCGGCGTTCATCATGATGAACATGTATTCCAGCCCGCGATTCTCTTCGCCCACCAGCCAGCCCAGGGCGCCTTCGTTGTCACCGAAGGCCAGTACGGCGGTGGGGCTGCCATGGATGCCCAGCTTGTGTTCGATGGAGGCGCAGCGCACGTCGTTGCGTGCACCCAGGCTGCCATCGGGGTTCACCAGGAACTTCGGCACCACGAACAGCGAAATGCCTTTCACACCCTCCGGCGCGCCCGGAACGCGGGCCAGCACCAGGTGCACGATGTTGTCGGTCAGGTCGTGCTCGCCATAGGTGATGAAGATCTTCTGGCCGAACACGCGGTAGGTGCCGTCGCCTTGGGGCTCGGCGCGGCTGCGCACGGCAGCGAGGTCCGAACCGGCCTGGGGCTCGGTCAGGTTCATGGTGCCGGTCCATTCGCCGCTGATCATCTTCGGCAGGTAGGTTTCCTTCAGGTAGGAAGACCCGCAGAGCTCGATGGCTTCGATGGCGCCGCGGGTGAGCATGGGGCACAGGCCGAAGGAAACGTTGGCGCCGTTCCACATTTCTTCCACCAGCGCGGAAATCAGTCGCGGCAGGCCCTGGCCGCCGAATTCCGGGTGGCAGGAGAGGGCGTTCCAGCCGCCGTCGACGAACTGGCCGTAGGCCTCGTGCCAGCCTTTTGCGGTGGTCACTTCGCCTTCGTGCCAGCGCGCGCCGTCACGGTCACCGATGACGTTCAGGGGCGAGAGCACGCCCTGGGCGAACTTGCCGGCCTCACCGAGGATGGCATCGACGAGATCGGCACCCAGCTCTTCGCAGCCAGGCAACTCACTCACTTGTTCCAGGTATCCCAGTTCGTTGAGGACGAACTGCATGTCGCGCAGGGGGGCGCTGTATTCACTCATGGCTGAAACCTCGAGGGGCGTGTCAGTAGCTGTGGAAGCCGCGGCCGCTCTTGCGACCGAGGTGGCCGGCGGCGACCAGGTCCTTGAGCAGGCGGGCAGGGCGGTACTTGGGATCGCCGAAACCTTCGTGCAGGACCTGCATGATGGCGAGCAGGGTGTCGAGGCCGATCATGTCGGCCAGGGCCAGCGGTCCGATGGGGTGGTTGCAACCCAACTGCATGCCGGTGTCGATGTCGCGGGCGCTGGCCAGGCCTTCCTGGAGCACGAAGACGGCCTCGTTGATCATCGGGATGAGGATGCGGTTGACGACGAATCCGGGGGCGTTGTCTACGTTGATGGCGGTCTTGCCGACCGCCTTCGCGAAGGCTTCCACTGCGGCGTGGGTCTGGCTGGACGTCTGCAAGCCACGAATCAGCTCCAGCAGCTGCATGGCCGGCACGGGATTGAAGAAGTGCACGCCGATGAAGCGCTCGGGGCGTTCCAGCACGGCGGCCAGCTGGGTGATGGAAATGGACGAGGTGTTGGTGGCAATCACTGCATGGCCTGAAACCACCGCATCGATCTGCCGCAGGATGCGCAGCTTGAGGTCGAGGTTCTCGGTGGCGGCTTCGATCACCAGGTCGGCGTCGGCCAGGCTGGCGTAGTCCGTGGTGGCCTGCACGCGCGCCAGTGTCGCTTCGCGCTCGCCTTCGCAGATCCTCGCTTTGCGGACCTGGCGCTGCAGGCCTTCGTCCATGGCCGTCATACCACGGGCCAGGGCAGATTCGGTGACATCGATCAGGGTGACGTGCAGGCCAGCGGAGGCGCAGACCTGGGCAATGCCGCTGCCCATGGTGCCGGCACCTATCACGCCGATTCTGTTGAGGCTCATGGAGAACTCCGAAGGTTGCGAAATCAATCGCGCAGAGTTCAACAGAAGGTCGGCAAGAATGGCCCACCCCGGAGGGGTAGGTGGGTCGGGAAACCGTGGGTTGGGTGAGGGGGCTGGGGAGAGGGTAGCGTTAGGCGGGCGCAGTGGTCCCGTTTAGCGGGGGGCTTCGCGAGCAGAGTTCGCTCCTACGGATGAAGCGCGAGTGAGCCCTCTCTTCTTCAGGGAGAAGAGAGGGCTGCCGTAGCCTGCTGCCAGCCACCGCCCAGGGCCATGAACAGGCCGATCTGCGCCTGGACGACCTGGCTCTGGCTGGCGGCCAGTTGCTCGGCGACTTGCGCCTGGGTGCGCTGGGCTTCCAGTTCGGCCAGGAAGGATTCGCGGCCGGCTTGGTAGAACGCGTGGGTCTGTTCGGCGCTCAGCTGCGCCGAGCGGGCGGTTTCATCCAGTGCCGCGTGCTGCTGAAGGGCGGCGGCGTACTGGGCGAGGGCTGTCTGGGTTTCCCGCAGGGCATTGAGTACCACGCCGTCAAAATGCGCGAGCGATGCCTGGGTCGCGGCTTCCGCCTGCTGTACCCGGGCACGGGCGCCGGTGGTGGGAATGTTCCAGTGGATGAGCGGGCCGAAGCCCCAGTGCTGGGTGGAGGGATCGCCCATGTCATCGAGGATGCCGATCAGGCCCGTCGAGGCACCGATGCTGATGTCCGGGTACAGCTCACCGGTGGCCACGCCTATGCGAGCGGTGGCGGCAGCGAGCTGGCGCTCGGCCTGGCGAATGTCCGGCCGGCGCTTGAGCAGTTCGGCGCCATTGCCCACTGGCAGCGGCTGGGTGAGTTCGGGCAGATGACGGCATTTGGTGACGCCTGGTGGCAACGCCGATGCCGGCTGGGCAGTGAGCATGGCCAGTTGGTAGATGCCGGCCTGCTGGGCGGCGGTGTAGCGCGGCAGGGCGGCGCGCAGTGATTTGAACTGGGTGGCCGAGCGCGTCACTTCGGTTTCGTTGCCGCGCCCGGCGGCGTGCAGCTGCTCGGTGAGTTCCAGGCTCTGGCGCTGCAGGTCCAGGGAGTGCTGGGCTACCTCGCGTTCTTCATTGGCCGAGCAGACCTGCGCATAGGCACTCACCACCCGCGCCACCACGTTGATGCGCACCAGGTCGGCGGCCGCCTGCGCCGCGTCGGCATCGGCGCGGGAGGCCTCGACGCCGCGCTGGAGCTTGCCGAACAGGTCGAACTGATAGGACAGGCTGGCATTGAGGTTGGCGAAGTTCACCACCGGCACTTTTTCCATCAGCAGGAACTGTTGGCCGGCGACCTGGGTGCGCTGCAGGTCGGCGCTGAGGGATTCCTCGAAGCCGCCGCGATCTTCCGCTTCCGTCACCTGAGCGGCGGCGCGGCCGAGGTTGGCAGCGGCCACACGCAGGTCGGTGTTGGCAGCCAGCGCCTGTTCCACCAGGCGTTCGAGCTCCGGTGCGTGGTACAGGCGCCACCAGTCAGCGGGCACCGGCGCGGAGATAACCGGTGCGTCGCGTGTGGCGAGTTCTCCCTGGGCGTCGGCCCGGTTGATCGCGGCGTCTTCGGGCAGTGCGTAGTCAGGGCCGACCACCTGGCAGGCGGAGAGGCTCAGGGCCAGGCTGGTGCTGGCGGCGAGCAGGCGCAATCTCATGGCTGCACCGGCGCTTCGAGGATGGACACGGTGGCGGTTCGCCCGGCCACCATGCGGAAGTCGTCCGGTACCTCATCGAACAGGATGCGCACCGGAACCCGCTGGGCCAGGCGCACCCAGCTGAAGGCCGGGTTGACGTTGGGCAGCAGGTTGGCGCCGCTGGTGCGGTCGCGGTCCTCGATGGCGGCGGCGATGCTGCGCACGCGGCCGGTCAGGCGGCGCCCGTCGCCCATCACGCGGATGTCCACGGCCTGGCCGACCTGGATCTGCCCGAGCTTGGTTTCTTCGAAGTAGCCGTCCAGGTGGAAGGAATCCTTGTCCACCACCGACAGCACGTTGTGCCCGGCGCTGACGAATTCACCCGTGCGCGGCGCCCGGTCATTCAGGTAGCCGTCCACCGGGCTGGTGATGACGGTGCGGGCGAGGTTGAGCTTTGCCCCTTCCACCGTGGCTTCGGCTTCGGACAGCGCGGCGCTGGCACGCAGCACGGAAGAATCGCTGGCCTCGGCGATTTCCTGGGCGACGAGTCGGCCCAGGGTGCGATTGCGTGCCTGCTCCCGGCGCGCCTGGGCGAGGGTTTCGCGGCGGTCGTCGCGCATGGCTTGCGCTTGCTGAAGGGCGACCTTGAAACGCGCCTGGTCGATGACGAACAGCACCTGGCCCTTGCTGACCGGCTGGTTGTCATGGACCTCCACCTTGTCGATCAAACCCGAAACATCGGGCGCCACCTGGACCACGTCCACGCGGATGTGGCCATCGCGGGTCCAGGGTGCGAACAGGTAATAGCTGACCATCTGCCAGATCAGGACGGCGGCGACGGCAACGGCGAGCAGGGTGACCAGCAGGCGGGCGGAGGAAAACGCGAGTCGTTTCATGATTGCATCAGGATTCGGCTGAAATGTTCGAGGGTGCCCAGCAGGGCGGCGTACAGCGCGATGTTGAACAGGGCGCGGTGCCAGACCAGGCGATAGACATGCAGGGCATTGAGCAGCTTCTGCAGCGGCAGGTAGACTAGGTAGGCCAGGAGCATCAGCACCAGTGCGGTGGGCAGGAAGACTCCGAAGATATTGATGTCGCCGATCACAGCGCTGCTCCGTCCAGGCCCGCGGGGATGGGTTGTTCCGTGCCTTGTACCGGCGGCGCGGCAAGTGCCGGACGCAAGGCGATTTCCAGCCCGGCCAGGGCGTGCAGGACGGCCAATGCGTCCTCTCCATGCTGCGGCGCGGCAGCGGCCACGGCCTGGCGGGCGTGTTCGATCAGGTTCAGCAGCGACGGCGCCACGTCACGGGCGACGGCGCTGCGCAGGTTGCGCCGGAAGTGCCGGCCGACACCGCGCACCACCAGCTGCAGCGGTCGTTGCAGGTCTTCAGGCAGCCGGCCCTGGTGGGCCTTGATGTCCAGCAGGTTGTAGGCGATGCGCAGTTCGCGCTCGGCGCCGCTGCTGTCCTGGCCGCTCAGGTTCAGGCGCGGCAGGTGCTGGGCGAAGCGGTCGAGCAGGCGTCCGGCGAGTCGGCGCTGGGCCACGAGGGTGTCGGCGCGGCTCATGTCGGCGAGGTCCTGCCAGCTGGAACGGGTCATGCGCCGGGCCAGCAACTCGGCGCCGAAGGGGCGGAACACCAGGGTCCAGAGGAAGGCGAACAGCAGGCCGATGGGGCCGGCCAGGTTGCTGTTGAGGAAGACCTGGACGTTGGCTTCGTAAGCGCCCTGGATGCTGATGAAGGTGGCCGTGTTCACCGCGATCAGGAGTGTCGGCAGGTAGAAACGGGGTTGCACGGTCAGGGTGCCGACGCAGATGAAGGGGCCGGCGAAAGCCAGTACCAGCAGCGGGAAGTCGTGGACGTTGGGCAGCACGAGGAAGAGGTAGAGGCTGGCCAGCACCACGCTGAAGCTGGTCCAGACGAAGAAGCGCCTGATCTGCACCGCCGGTTCGTCGAGGGTGGCGAAGAAGCAGCACGCCACGGCGGCCAGGACCACGGCGCTGGCGCCATCGGTCCATTGCAGCCAGATCCATAGCTGCGTGGCGACGAAGATGCCGAGGATGATGTAGGCGACGGAGTACAGCATCAGGCCGCGGTCGAAGAAACGCGCGCCACTGCCCAGGTGCCAATGGCGGTAGACCGATGTCCACGGAGAATTGTCGTCCTTGTCCAGCCGCTGATGCAGGTCGCGGCAGTCCTGCCAGAGGTCGAGCCACTGCCGCAGGCGATAGAGGGTGCTGCTGAGCAGCGACTGGCCGGCATCACCCAGGGTGCTGATATCCGGCTGCAAGGTGTCCAGCTCCAGGCGGAGACGGGTGCGCGTCTCGTCGTCCGCCTCGCCCTGCAACCAGTCGAGGCAGGCATGCAGGCTCGGGGCAAGCCGCGCGGCGAGGTGCGGCGCCTTTTCCCGCAAGGCGATCAGGCTGTCGTGCAGGGTGTCCACCGCCGGCAACAGCAGGGCCATGCGTTCGCGAAGCTCGCGGGCGTTGCGCACGACACGCGGGTGCGCGCCCTCATGCGGCAACTGGCCGATCATCAGTTCCAGGCCGTTGAAGGTGGTGACCATGTTGGCGCGCAGCTGTACCAGTCGTTGCAGGTCACGCGGGCGCTGCAATTGCAGGGCGCAGTAGTCGCGGGCGTCGCCGAACCAGCGCTTGGCGTTGCCGGCCAGCACCGGGGCCAGCCGGCTGGGCCAGAACAGGCTGCCGACCACGCTGGCGCAGATGATGCCCAGGAGAATCTCCAGAAAACGCGAGTAGGCGAGGTCGAAGACCGCCTGGGGGTTGTCCACCACCGGCAGGGCGATCATCGGCATGGTGTAGCCGGCCAGCATCAGCGCGTAGTTGTCGGCGGTGCGCACATGCATCGAAAGGAACAGCATGCCGCCTGTCCAGAACGCCACCACCAGGCTCAGCAACAGCGGTTGCTGGGACAGCAGTGGCACGATGAATACGGCGGCACTGGCGCCGAGCAGGGTCCCGAGCGCGCGGTACAGGGCTTTGGAACTCGTGGGCCCGACGAAGGGGTTGGCGACGATGTACACCGTCGCCATGGCCCAGTAGGGGCGGGGCAGTTGCATGTACAGGGCGATGTACAACGCCAGCATGGAAGCGGCGAAGACCTTGATCGAGTAGAACCAGTCGCGGGCGGGGGGCAGGTTGAGCACGATCAATGGGCCTGGCTGAACTGGTCGAAGGCGTCGAATACGCGCAGAGCGGCTTGCAGGTCCTCAGTCGACAAATGCGCCAGGGCCTGGCTGCGCAGCAGAATCAGTTCGTTCTCCAGCTTCTCGCTGAGCTCGCGTCCGGCACGGGTGACGCTGAGCGTCTTCGCGCGGCGGTCGCTGGCATCTTCCTGGCGTTCGATCAGGCCGGCGCTGCACAACTGATCGAGCAGGCGCACCAGGGAAGGCCCCTCGATGCCGATGGCCTGGGCCAATTGCACCTGGCGCACGCCACCGCCCAGCCGGCCGATCATCAGCAAGGGCCCGCAACAGGCTTCACTGATACCGAACTTCGACAGGTTGATCTGGCAGATACGCCGCCAATTGCGTCCGCTGATGACCAGGCGGCTGCTGACTTGCAGATGAAGGGTTTCGACAGACATATACAAAGAATGCTAGCTATCTATTAGGATGCTATCTAATCATTCGGCTGGATGCGCTTCAAGGGCGAAATCGCGCAACAGTGTGTTTCGCTTCCGATGCTTGCGCGAGTTTCCATGCTGCGCCATCAAAGCGCCGGCCGGACGCTCTGCCACGGGTGTTTCCACGGCGGGGCAACTGCGAACGACGAGAGGAGCGGGGTATGAATCGCAACGAATTGCGCAAGGCCGACATCAACCTGATGGTGGTGTTCGAGACGCTGATGCAGGAGCGCAATGTCACCAAGGCCGCGGAAAAGCTGTTTCTCGTCCAGCCCACTATCAGTGCAGCCCTGAATCGCCTGCGCGCGCTGTTCAACGACCCGCTGTTCGTCCGCGTCGGTCACCGCATGGAGCCCACCGCCCGCGCCGAGATGATCTCCCGGCACCTGTCGCCGGCGCTGGATGCGCTGTCCGTGGCGCTCAGCCTGACCCACGAGTTCGATCCGGCCACCAGCAACATGACTTTCCGTATCGGGTTGTCGGACGATGTCGAGTTCGCACTGCTGCCGCCAGTGCTACGGACATTGCGCAATGAAGCGCCGAACATCGTGATCGTGGTCCAGCACGCCAACTACTGGCGGATTCCAGAGCTGCTGGCCAATGGCGAGATCACCGTGGGTATCACCCAGACCCGCGACCTGCCGGCCAACGCCCGCTGTAAGCGCCTGCGCCGCGTCTCCCCGAAGGTGCTGCGAGCGGACCTGGACGGCGCACCCCTGACCCTGGACGAGTATTGCGCCCGGCCGCACGTCCAGGTGTCCCACACCGCCAGTACCCACGGGTTGGCGGATGACTGGTTGCAGGCGGTTGGGCGCACGCGCCGGGTGGTGTTGTCGGTTCCGCAGTTCAGCGCCTTGCCGGCCTTGCTGGCGGATACCGACCTGCTGGTCAGCCTGCCCGACTACATCGCCGAGGCCATGGCCTCGTCCGGCCAGCTGCGTTACGAAGCGCTGCCTTTCGAGACCCCTGAACTGGACCTGGACATGGTCTGGCTCAGCATGCTCGACAGCGATCCGGCGGAAAGCTGGCTGCGCCAGCGCCTGCAGGCGCTGATGGGGGAGGGCGATTGATGGCTGTCCCGGGAGCAGGCAGTGGACGTCGCGAGCACCCCTGACGAAAAAAGCGAGCCTTTGGCTCGCTTTCTCATCATTCTTCCGGCTTCTTCGCCTGTCCTTTTGTCCACTGTGACTTCTGGCGGCCGGTATTCCATCCGGTCTTGCCGGTCGGGACCTCGGTGATCTCTCCGCCCTTCGACAGAAAGGCCCTGGTCTGTTCGTCCAGCTCGGATCTGGCGCGGCTTGATGGGTTGTCAGACATGAGGGCACCTTTGATTTGTGAGCCCTCGGAAGCGAGGCTCAGTCCCTGACTATACAGGCTCCCCATTCGGTCAACCCGTAAAATCGGCCAGCTGGCCAAACGGGTCGAGAATGGCCAGGCCCAGAAATTACTTTTCAATCCTGACGAACCCTGTATTCTTCGCCCACTGCCTGCTCAGTCTTGCGGCACCGTTTTGATGTTCTGTCCTTTCGATGTTCCATCTCCTCGGCACCCTTCACTACGCATACAGTCACCGGCCAGGTTTTTGCCTGCCACGTATTCCTACACCTTGGAGACAGCATCATGTCCACCCGCCAAAACGGTACCGTCAAGTGGTTCAACTCTGAAAAAGGCTTCGGCTTCATCACCCCCGAGCAGGGTCCGGACGTGTTCGTACACTTCCGCCAGATCGAAGGCGACGGCTACAAGTCCCTGGACGAAGGCCAGCGCGTAAGCTTCATCGTCACTGCCGGTGCCAAAGGCCCGCAGGCTGAGCAGGTTCGCGCTCTGTAAGAGCCGCTCAGAAAAAAGCCCCGCCTCATGCGGGGCTTTTTTTTTGCGTGGGCCGTGACCCTTGGTCCGGCATTCGGTCTGCCATCACCGTTGGGCGCGCCGCCTGGCGATAGCTCAGCCTCGGCGCTATAGTCCGCGGCTTTTCGAATTTCCACCTGGTGCGGTGCTATGGACGACGATCTCGATCTCCACGAACCCGAACACGATCATCTGCTCGACAACGACGATGACCTGGACGACGAGTGCTTCGACGACGAAGACGCCGATCCGCTCGACGTCGTGGATGGAGAGTGCGATTACTGCGGCGAACTGACCGAGCGCACCGATCGGCGGGGTCAGTTCGTTTGCGCCGACTGCGCTGACTTCGACTGAAGTCAGGCGAAGTGCTCGCCCTGGTCCAGCACGGCCAGGGCCCATTCTTCCTGCCCCGGCTCCACCAGGGCGGCAGCGCGCCAGGTCCTGACGCGGCCGACGTCCACGTGGATGAACCCCTTGGATGGATAGAAGCCCACGCCTCCGGCACCGATGGCGCGAACCAGCTTGCCCAGCCGTTCGACGCTGACGCCGGGGATGCGGATGTCGGCGGCCATGCCGCGGATGTGCAGGGACTGCCGGGCGGCGCCTTCCAGGGTGGCGTTGTGCTGCGGGGTGCGGTAGCCGCTGTTCACCAGGATGCGGGTGGGGAGCTTGTTGATGCGCAGCCAGGCCTGGATGAGGAATAGCAGGTCGAGCAATTTGACGTTGATCTTCACCGTGCTCTTGTATTTCACGTCCCGCAGGATGCGGCAGCCCTGGCGATAGCCTTTCAGGTCCCAGCCCTTGCCCTTGCGGAAGTAACAGAAGGTGGCGACTTCCCCTGAGGCCGGGCGTTCCAGACGCAGGTGGCGATCACGATTTAGCAGGCGCGCATGAAGGTTGCGGGGACGCAGCGTCGTCTCGATCCGGGCGGCCAGGACATCGCCCGTGACCAGGGCCGCGCCGAGGGCGGCGAAAGCCTTGAGTACCTGGCGTCTGGAGATTCCGGGAGAGGAGGCAGCCATGGGCAACCGCTCGCTGGGAGATCGGGGGTGATCGACTATACACCCGGTCGCGAAAACTGCAGAAGATCTCAGAAAAAGCCCCGCGATCGCGGGGCTTATCGTTACTTATCGGTGACCTTTCCTATGGCCATCCCGGTCTCGGTCATCGTCGTCCCGGTGGTCGTCCCAGCCACCTCGGCGGTCGTCGTCATCGTAATGATGGATGATGCAGCCGCTGTTGCTGGCGAGCAGCACAGCCAGCAAGGCGATCTTCACGACTTTGGCGAGCATGCGCGTTACCTCTCGGGCGCGGGGATCGGATCCCCCATGTCCTTGAGACAGGTAGCCGGCGAAAAGGATCGATCAATCGGCCGGCTTTTCCAGGCGTCGGGCGATCTGTTCCAGCAGCACCAGGTCCTGTTCGACCAGGCGGCCTTCGCTGGCGGCGCGGTTGAGACGGTCGAGCACCTGGCGGGAGCGCGGGCTCAGTGTTTGTTCCGGGCCATAACGGCCCTCTTTGGATTCGGCGATCTGCATAACGGGATTGAGCAGGTCGTTGAGCGTGACCTCCAACGCCTTGGCGATGCGCTTGAGGTCTTCGAACGAGGGCTCGCGGGTATCCCGCTCGTAGTTGCCGATACGGGATTGTGATTCCCAGCCGCACTCGTTGGCCAGGGCCTGCTGAGAGAGTCCTTTCAGCTTTCTGTAGTGCGCAATGCGCGATCCAAGCGTGTTCATGCCGCGAATCTTAATGACGGAATGAAGCGTACTTGGCTCACTTATCGTGTTTGCATAGTGTGCGAAACGTGATTATGGTAGTCCGCAACCAACGGATTGCCAAGGGCGCTCAAGGATAATGAGGAAAACCCGCAAGGACGGGGCCAGTCCGCCACCCGCGATACCACCGCCCGGTAGCTCAGGCTGCACAGGGTGTGATGGGTTTCGTGCCGCAGGTCGTGATGCGGCGTGGCGGGGCTGGCTGAAGATGTGGTTCTGGGCCACGGGGCCGCCTTCCTGACGGCGCCAGGTTGTCTCTGGTTTGCCCCCTGGCCGCACGAGCGGGCAGGGGGCTTTTGCATTCAGGCCAGACGGAAGCGGTTGACCTCGGTCTGCAGTTCACCGCCGAGGCGGGCGAGGTCGATGCTGGCGGCTGAGGTTTCCTCGGTGGCCGCCGCGGACTGCTCGGCCACGTCACGGATGCTGGTGACGCTGCGGTTGATCTCTTCGGCCACGGCGCTCTGCTGCTCGGCGGCAGTGGCGATCTGCTGGTTGAGCTGCTGGATGCTGGAGACCGAGTGGTTGATGGCCTCCAGCGCAGTTCCGGCCTCCTTGGCAGCATCCACCGTATGGCCGGCCTGGGTGCGGCTGCGGCCCATCATGTCCACCGCGCCCTGGGCACCGTCCTGCAAGGTGCTGACCAGTTGCTCGATCTGCGTGGTGGATTCCTGGGTTCGGCGGGCGAGGGCGCGTACTTCGTCGGCGACGACGGCGAAGCCACGGCCGGCATCCCCGGCTCGCGCGGCTTCGATGGCGGCATTGAGGGCAAGCAGGTTGGTCTGCTCGGCAATGCTCTTGATCACGTCGAGCACGGTGCCGATGTTGGTGCTGTCGTGCTTGAGCCGCTCGATGGCCCCGGCCGACTGCTCGATGGCCTGTGCCAGGTGTTCGATGCGCTCGATGGCCTGCTGGACGACCGCGGTTCCGTGCTGCGCCTGGCGATCGGCATGGCTGGCGGAGTCGGCGGCGGATTCGGCGTTGCGGGCGACGTCCTGGACGGTGGCGACCATCTGGTTCATGGCGGTAGCCACCTGCTCGGTTTCCATCTTCTGCTGGGTCACACCGGCGCTGGTCTGTTCGGTGACGGCGGACATCTCCTCCGCGGCCGTGGCCAACTGCTCGATTCCGCTGCCAAGACGCTTGAGCAGGCTGCGCAGGCCCTCGGTCATGTCCTGCATGGCCTGCATCAATTGACCGAGCTCGTCCTTGCGATCGCTGCGGATGTCCGAGGTCAGGTCGCCAGCGGCTACCTTGCGGGCCTGTTGTACGGCCTGGCGAAGGGGGACCACGATCAACTGGGCAATGACCAGGGCGGACAGCAATCCGACCACGAAACCGATGGCGGCTGCCGTGGCCAGGATGGTCTTGGCCTGATGTGCATCGGCTTCCAGCAACTGCATCTGAATGTTGAGCGCGTCGGTGGAGGAGCCGGAAATGCCCTTGGCGCGCGTTGTGAGGGTGGACTCGGAATCGGCGTGGAGTTGGATGCTCTGGCGCAGGTTGGCGAATTCACTGCGGTAGCGTGCGATCTGCTTGCGCGCTGAATCCAGGTCCTCGCGGGCGGAGGGTTCGCTGATGCGTGTGGCCAGTTCGTTGGCGCGGCTGTCGAGGGCGTCGAACAAGGCGTTGAGCTTGTCGGCGTACTGGCCGTCGCGGCGCATGACGAAGTCTTTCTCGTGCCGCCGTGCGGTGAGCACGTCCTTGGCCATGCCGGACGCATGGGTCGCGCTTTCCAGGGCGCGAATGCCGTCTTCATCACCGCTCTCACGGATTTGCTGGAGGGCTTCCTGGGTCAGGTGTTGCTCCAGTTCATCGAACTGCTTGAGCGCCTCTCGGGCTGCCTGCTCCATGTTCTGCTGGGCGCTGCGCTTGTTCTTCTCCATTTCCGCCAGTCCCGTCAGGTTCTGCTGGTACTGGCCGAGATCGGTCTGAATCTGCTTCATCAGGTCGATGGTCTTGGGAACGGTCATCACCTTGAGGGTGTTGTCGGCGATGCCCTGGATCTCCCCGATGATCTGCAGCGCATTGTCGATGGCCTGTTCATCACTGCGAATGATGAAGTCCTTCTCGTGCTGGCGCACCTGATAGAGCTTGGTATCGATGTCGTTGACCCGCAGCAGGATGTCGAAGCGGTGCAAGGCGCCTTCCAGTGCGCGCCAGCTGGTCCAGGCCACCAGCAAGGTGATGGCGAGTACCAGGCCGAATCCGGTGAGCAGCTTCTGGCGGACGCTGAGGTCATTGAAGAAGCCTTTGATGGAGCTGTTCATGGCAGACGCCTCGTATCGAGTGGTCGAAGGAGAGGCAGGGTGCGAGCGAAGGCAATGCAGGCGGGGGAGAGCATCGCTTGACATCCTGTCAGGGGGAGCGCCATCCACGGCTAATGGCTATGAGCCACCAATCTAGCCGCGCCATTTCGGTGCTGTCCAGTTCGTCCGGACAATTGCTGTTTCGGATAGCCACTATTGAAGCAACTGATTTCTATTGGTCGAACCCGTCCCATAGGCTTTCCCCATGCAAAGTGATGGAGGTGAGGCCATGTCCCACGTTGATGTCATGTCCCTGGTCGGGACTGCCGTTCCGGAAGCCCTCAGGACCGCTGGCCATATGGCTTGCTGGTTCGTGGTAGTGGATGGGGTGATGCGTTCCGGTCCCTTCACGTCCCGTGACGCGGCCGGCGCCAACCAGGCGATCTGGCAGCTGGAACTGGCCCGTCGCGAAGGCACGCCCTATCGACTGGCGGCCTGAGCCCCGCGCCACGCAACCCCTTTTCGGCACCATGCTCCCCTTGGCCCGCCTTCATGGCGGGCATTTTGTTTTTGTCTCCCCGGTCTTGGTTAAACTGCGTTTTTTCCTGGGAATCACGCACCGTGAAGTGGGACATCTTCTGCAACGTCGTCGACAACTTTGGCGACATCGGCGTGACCTGGCGGCTGGCTCGCCAACTGGTCGCCGAGCATGGCCAATCGGTGCGTCTCTGGGTGGATGAGCCCGCCGTCTTCGCGCCGCTCTGTCCGCAGGCCGACCCCGATGCGGATAGCCAGTGGCAACAGGGCGTGGAAATCCGCCACTGGCGCCAGGACTGGCAGCCGGCCGAGACGGCGGATGTGGTGATCGAGGCCTTTGCCTGCCAGCTCCCTGGCGCCTATCTGGACGCCATGGCCGCGAGGCTGGAAAAGCCCACCTGGTTGAACCTGGAGTACCTCAGTGCCGAGGACTGGGTGGCCGGCTGCCACGGCCTGCCGTCGTTCCAGGCCAATGGATTGCAGAAGGCTTTCTACTTCCCCGGCTTCATCGAAGGCACCGGCGGGTTGCTGCGAGAGTCCGGACTGCTGGAGCGGCGCCAGGCGTTCCTGACCGATCCTGATGCGCGGCGGGCCTTCCTCGAAGAACTCGGCGTGGAGCTGGACGACGACGCGCTACTGATATCGCTGTTCGCCTATGAGAATGCCGCCCTGGCCGGTTGGTTGGACGTCCTCGCAGCGGGCGATCGGCCGGTGCAACTGCTGGTGCCCGTCGGTCGGGTACTGGCCGATCTCGCCCATTGGCTGGGTGAGGAAAAGCTGACTGCGGGCGTTCGCTTCAGTCGAGGAAAACTGGCGATACAGGTCCTGCCTTTCGTCAGCCAGGACGATTACGACCGCATCCTCTGGTGCTGCGACTTCAATGCCGTGCGCGGTGAGGATTCCTTTGTCCGTGCCCAATGGGCGGGGAAGCCGCTGCTCTGGCACATCTACCAGCAGGAGGAAGATGCCCACTGGGACAAGCTCGAGGCATTCCTCACCCTCTATTGCGGTGGCCTGTCGTCGGCCGCGGCGACTGCGCTGACCGAGGGCTGGCGGGCGTGGAACCGGGGCGAGGGCATGGGTGAGGCGTGGAATGGGCTGTTGGCGCAGTGGCCGGAAGTCAGTCGGCATGCCGATCATTGGTGCCGGCAGCAGGCCGCGCGCACGGACCTCGCGACGGGTCTGGTGCAGATTTGTACAAAACCGCTATGATACGCGGCCTGTTTTTTGTCACCAATCCACATCGGATATTCGTATGAAAACCGCTCAAGAGTTCCGCGCCGGCCAAGTTGCCAACATCAATGGCGCTCCCTGGGTCATCCAGAAGGCCGAGTTCAACAAATCCGGCCGTAACAGCGCTGTCGTCAAGATGAAGCTGAAGAACCTGCTGACCGGTGCCGGCACCGAGACTGTGTTCAAGGCCGACGACAAGCTGGAGCCGGTCATCCTTGAACGCAAGGAAGTGACCTACTCCTACTTCGCCGATCCTCTGTACGTGTTCATGGACACCGAGTTTAACCAGTACGAGATCGAGAAAGCCGACCTGGAAGGCGTCCTGACCTTCATCGAAGACGGCATGACCGACGTCTGCGAAGCCGTGTTCTACAACGATCGCGTGATCTCGGTTGAACTGCCGACCACCATCGTTCGCGAGATCGCCTACACCGAACCGTCCGTACGTGGCGACACTTCCGGCAAGGTCATGAAGACTGCTCGCCTGAACAACGGTGCCGAGCTGCAAGTATCCGCCTTCTGCGAAATCGGTGATTCCATCGAGATCGACACCCGTACCGGCGAGTACAAGTCCCGCGTCAAGGCCTAAGCCTTCTGGCAGGACAAGAAAAAGCCCGGCTGATGCCGGGCTTTTTCATTTCTGCGGTTCTTACTTAAGGTGTTCCTTGATCGCCTCGCCGGCTTGCAGCATGGCGGCGCGGGTACCCGGGACCTTGGCCAGCACGTTGAGCAGGCCGAAGTCGTGAATCATCCCGTTGTAACGTACCGAGGTGACCTCGACGCCAGCGGCGTCCAACTTGCGGGCGTAGGCCTCACCTTCATCCCGCAGTACATCGAACTCGGCGGTCTGTACCAGTGCCGGCGGCAGGCCTTTCAGCTGCTCGGTCGAAGCCTGCAGCGGCGAGGCGTAGATCTCGGCGCGCTGTTTCGGGTCAGCGGTGTAGCTGTCCCAGAACCACTTCATCATGTTGCGGGTGAGGAAGTGGCCGTTCTCGAACTGGTTGTACGAGGCGTTGTTGAAGTTCGAATCGGTTACCGGCCACAGCAGCGCCTGGAAGCGGATCTTCGGCGTGCCCTTGTCCTTGGCCATCAGGCTGACCACTGCGGCCATGTTGCCGCCGACACTGTTGCCGGCCACCGCCAGGCGCTTGCCGTCCACGCCGATCTCCTTGCCGTGCTCGGCCACCCATTTAGTGGCGGCATAGGCCTGGTTGATGGCGGTCGGGTATTTGGCCTCGGGGGAGGGCGTGTAGTTGACGTAGACAGCCACCGCGCCGGAGTTGGCCACCAGATCACGGATCAGGCGCTCGTGAGTCGGGTAGTCGCCCAGCACCCAGCCGCCGCCGTGGAAGAACATGAACACGGGCAGTTCACCCTTGGCGCCTTCAGGGCGGACGATGGTCAGGTCGATCTTCTGGCCATCAGCGTCGATGGTCTTCGTGCTGACATCGGCTTTCGGCAGCTCCAGCTTCACACTGGCCTGTGCGCCTACCAGCACCGCGCGGGCATCCTTGGGTGCCAGGGTTTCCAGGGGCTGGCCACCGCCGGCGGCCAGGGCTTCGAGGAAGGCCTGGGTGTTGCGTTCGACGCCCGGGCTGCCAGCGGCGAACGCGTGGCTCACGGAGAGGGCGAGAAGGCTGCCTGCGACTACGGTGCTGATCGATTTCATGGCGTGTTCCTCCGTCTGTTTAATTTGCTGGCTAAAATATTGCGCGCTAAGTAAGTGCGTGAGGCAGAAATTAATCGCGATTTATTTAGCGCGCAAGATAAATGTTGGAAGACTTTGGAATAACGCCGTGAGGATATGGGTATAAGGCCGTCAGACGGCCTTTCCCAAGCTGTTGCGCAGTGACACGAGGTCTTCCTTGAGGACGGTCAGCTCATCCGTCGTACGTTCGGTCGCCGCGAGAATGCACGCCGGCACCTTCCTGGCCTTCTCCTGCAGGACACGGCCTTGCTCGGTAAGGCGCAGTTCCACCACGCGCTCGTCCTTGCTGCTGCGCGTGCGGGTGATGAAACCTTCGGCTTCCAGACGCTTGAGGAGGGGGGTGAGGGAGCCGGGATCGGTGAGCATGCGGTTGCTGATTTCACCGACCGTGATGCCGTCTCCTTCCCAGAGCACCATCATGGCGAGGTACTGCGGGTAGGTCAGGCCCAGCTCCTGGAGAAGCGGCTTGTAGACCTTGGTCATCATCAACGAGGTCGAATAGAGGGCGAAGCAGAGCTGGTTGTCGAGCAGCAGCTCCTTGCAGGTGGAATCGGACATGGTCGGTCTCCATGGGCAGTGATGGTGACCAATTTAGCGCGCAAGCCTTTCGTGGGCAAAATTCATTCTTCCCATCGCGCAGCAAGGTGTTCTCGCGTAGGCCACAATTTCCCGGTCAACCACTGCAAGGACTGCGTCATGGACAACCTGCAAAACCCCTATCAGGCACCCGCTGCGGAACTCACCGTCAACAGTGCCGCCGAACCTCTGCTCGCTTCACGCTGGACGCGCCTGGCTGCGGCGCTGATAGATGGCTTGATCATGAGCCTGGTGACCGTACCGGTGGCCTATTTCTCGGGCACCTTCGCCGCCGCCCAGCAGGGCATCGAACCGAGCCTGGGCCAGCAGTTGCTGAGTCTCGTGGTCGGGATCGCGGTGTTCCTGCTGGTCAACGGGCATTTCCTCAAGAACTTCGGCCAGACGCTCGGCAAGCGGCTGCTGAAGATCGCCATCGTCACCCTCGATGGCCAGGTGCCCGAACTGGGCAACCTGCTGCTCAAGCGATATCTGCTCTGGTGGCTGCTGGCCTATATCCCGGTCGTGGGCGTGCTCCTGGTGCTGGTGGATTACCTGTTCATCTTCCGCGCCGATCGCCGTTGCCTGCATGACCTGCTGGCGGGCACGCGGGTGGTGCAGCTACCGCGTTGATCAGCCGCGACCGAGGCCGCCCAGGGCGAGGTCCCAGGGCGGCACCGGGCCGAATCGACTCTTGAGGAAGTCCAGCAACAGCCGGCTCCGCGAGCTGGCTTCTCCCTCCAGGCGCAGCGCATAGATACCGCTGGGCTCCGGCGGCGGCAAGCCGTCTTCGCAGAACAGCGGCACCAGCTCGCCCCGGACCAGGTGTTCGCTGATCAGCCAGGTCGGCAAGTGGGCGATTCCGTGGCCGGCCACGGCACTGAAGAGCAGGGTCTCGGCGTTGTTGGCCGTCATGCGCATGCGCCCCGGTCGAATGTGCTGGAGCTTGCCGTCCACTTCGAAGCGCCAGGCATAGGGCGGTGCCAGCGTGTCCCAGTCGAGGCCGTCATGGTCGGGCAGCTCGCGCGGATCGCGGGGGATGCCGCGACGGCGCAGGTAGTCCGGGCTGGCGCAGAGAATCCGCACCAGTGGCGCCAGTGGCGTGGCAACCAGGCGCGTATCGGCGAGCGGGCCGATGCGCAGTACCAGGTCCACCTGACCGAGGCTTTCGCCATGCATGTCGATGAAGCTGTCGATCAACCGCAATTGCACATCGAGGCCGGGGTAGTGGGTGAGAAACTCCGCAATGGCCGGTGCCAGGTGCCTGCGACCGAAAGGACTTGGCGCATCGATGCGGATCAGCCCTTCCGGTGCGCTGCTCAGGGACACCGCTTCGGCGCGGGCCAGGCGCAGTTCCGCCAAGACCCGTTTTGCCCGTTCGGCAAAGGCCAGGCCAGCGGGCGTCGCTTTCACCGCATGGGTGTTGCGAACGAACAGATTGCTGCCCAGGGCGCGCTCCAGGGCATCGATGCGCCGCGCGACGGCAGAGGGTGTGAGCGGGTGGCGACGCGCCGCGGCGGAAAAGCTTCCGGCCTCCAGAACGTCGAGGAAGAGGGCCAGTTGCTCGGTCAGGGCATCAGGGTTCATCAGGTTTGCCTATGCGAAAAACGCAAAGCCATTGTGCGCCGCTGTGCGTTTCCGCGACAACCGGGCGCCGGTAGCATCCCTCCCATCGAATTGGAGGTGGCATGGATCTTTTGGCTTTTGTGCTGAACATCGCGCTGGGTGCGTTGCTCGGCACCGTAGGTGGACTTTTCGGCATTGGTGGCGGGCTGATCGCCATTCCCGCCCTTGGCGTGCTCTTCGGTCTTGACCAGCAATTGGCCCAGGGCACGGCCCTGGTGATGGTGGTGCCCAATGTGCTGTTGGCGCTGTGGCGCTATCACCAGCGCAACCGCATCGACCTGCGCTATGCGTTGCTGCTGGCGGCGACCAGTTTCGGTTTCGCCTGGCTGGCGTCGTTGTTCGCGGTGCGGGTCGACGCGGAAAGCATGCGCCTGGCGTTTGTCGTCTTCCTGCTGGCGCTTGCCGCGTACAACTTCGCGCGGATGTTCATGGCCAAGGCCCAGGCCAGCGCAGAATTGCGCCACCCTTGGCCTTGGCTCGGGGTGCTGGGCGGCATCGCAGGTGCTGCGGGCGGCCTGTTCGGCGTTGGCGGGGCGGTGATTGCAACGCCGGTGCTGACCAGCGTTTTCGGCACCAGCCAGGTCATGGCCCAGGGCCTTTCCCTGGCCCTGGCGGCGCCGAGTACCGCGGTGACCCTCGCCACCTACGGTCTGCACGATCATGTGAACTGGGCAATGGGGCTGCCGCTGGCAGTGGGTGGCCTGCTCAGCATCAGTTGGGGAGTCCGCATGGCGCACGCCTTGCCGGAGCGCGTACTGCGCTCGCTGTTCTGCGCGTTCCTGCTGCTGTGTGCCGTGTTGCTGGCGGTCAAGTGACGCGTCAGATCCGGAAACCTTCGATGATGTGCTCGGCCAGGGTGTCGGTCACAGGCGACTGATTGCGCTCATTGCGCAGCAGCATGATGTTGCACAGCGGCAGCTGGGGCAGTCCCTCGCTCTCGTCGAGGATGCGTAGCTCCGGCGTGATCAGGCTCTGCAGTTGTGCGGTCACTGCCAGGCCGGCGGTCACCACGGCCATGATCGCTGACAGGCTCGGGCTGGTGTAGGCGACGCGGTACTCGCGGCCCATGGCGTCCAGCGCGTTGCAGGCCCAGGCGCGGCAGAAGCAGTCACTGTTGAACATGGCCAGCGGCATGGGCGATTGCTCGTGGGGGCTGAAGCCGATGGCTTCGGCCCAGACGAAGCGCTCCTGGCGCAGCAGTTCACCGATTTCATGCCCCGGCATGCGGGTGACGATGGACAGGTCCAGGTCCTGGCGCTGCAGCAACTGGGACGTGGATTCGCAATGCACCTCCACCTGCACCAGCGGATAGGCCTGGGCGAAGCGCGAGAGGATGCCCGGCAGGAAGCGCATGACGTAGTCATCCGGCGTGCCGATGCGCACTGTGCCCACCATGTGCGGCTGGCGCAGGGTGTTCATCACCTCGCCATGCAGCTTGAGGATGCGCCGCGCGTAGCCCAGCAATATCTGCCCTTCGGCGGTGAGTTTGACCTGGCGGCCGTCGCGCTCGAACACCGCGCGCTGCAGCACGTCTTCCTCCAGCCGCTTCATCTGCATGCTCACGGCTGATTGGGTGCGGTTGACCATCTCGGCTGCACGGGTGAAGCCGCCGTAATCCGCAATGGCAACGAAGGTGCGCAGCAATTCGGTATCAATGGATGGGTAGTTCATTCATCAAATCCTGAGATGCTCTGCATCAGAAACATTCGTTGGATTGATCTTAGTCCTGGTTGGAAACTGGCGCCATCCCCACTGGGAGGACACCAAGATGAAAGGTCAACACGGCTTTATCGGTACTTCACGTCACGCTGGGTATGAGCCTCATCGGGAAAGCTGGCTCGCCGCTGCCTGGCACATGGTAAGGCGCTGGGAGCAACTGGCTCACGAGCGCGAGCAGTTGTCGCGGATGAGCGATGCGATGCTCAAGGACATTGGTTTGTCCCGGGCTGATGTCATGGAAGAAAGCGAGCGCCATTTCTGGGAAGACCCCCTGCAGAAGTGACGCCCGGATGCGGCCCGCCAACGGTGAAGCGAAGGGCGGGCCGCACATTTGATGAAAGGGAACGGAACCCATGTCGAACACCTACGAGCTTGCCCAACTGAATATTGCCTTGATGAAGGCGCCTCTGGATTCTCCCGAAATGGCCGATTTCGTGGCCAATCTGGCACCGGTCAATGCCCTTGCCGAGCGGTCGCCCGGCTATGTCTGGCGGCTTCAGGACGAGGAGGGTGATGCCACCTCCCTGCGTCCTTTCGGCCCGGAAATCCTGGTCAACCTGTCGGTCTGGCGCGATGTGGGCAGCCTCACTGATTTCGTCTACCGCTCGGCCCATGTCGAGATGCTGAAGCGGCGCAAGGAATGGTTCGAGCGAGTCTCCTCCACGCACCAGGTGCTCTGGTGGATTCCCAGGGGGCATCGTCCCGATGTCCAGGAAGCCGCGGCGCGTCTGGCCCGGTTGCGTGAATCCGGCCCCACGCCGGAGGCCTTCACCTTCCGCCAGACCTTCCTCGCACCGGACCAGTCCGTGCCTTTCGTTCCTGCTGAACTGGAGCGCGAAAGCCAGGCGGGCTGATGCTAGTGTGAAGCGTCATTCCCTGTTGGCATGAAGCCCATGACGCTGAGTCTGTCCCTTCCCGAAGCCCGTCGCCTGGCCCTGGCGGCACAGGGTTTCGCCCGTGCGCCACGCGGCGCGATCCGCCATCGGCAATTGTTGGCGCAACTGGACGCGCTGGGGGTGGTGCAGATCGACTCGGTGAACGCCCTGGTGCGCTCCCACTATCTGCCTGCCTTTTCCCGCCTGGGCCACTACGACCGTGAACTGCTGGACGACCTGGCCTGGGGCAAGCCCCGGCGCCGGGCGTTGTTCGAGTACTGGGGCCACGAGGCGTCGCTGCTGCCGCTGGACCTCTATCCGCTGATGCGCTGGCGCATGCGCCGGGCGGCCAATGGCCAGGGCATCTACCAGCAACTGGCGAAATTTGGGTTCGAGCAGCAGGAGGTGATCCAGCGCGTCCTGCAGTCGGTACGCGAGCAGGGTGCCTTGGGCGCTGGGGCGCTGAGCACCCGCGAAGAGCGCGCCGGGCCCTGGTGGGACTGGAGCGCGGAAAAGCATGCGATGGAATGGCTGTTCGCTGCCGGCGAGGTGACGGTAGCCGGGCGCCGGGGGTTCGAGCGTCTCTACGACTTGCCGGAGCGCGTGATTCCCGCCGACATCCTCAACCAGCCCGAAATGGCCGAGGCTGATGCCCATCGACAATTGCTGCTGCGTGCGGCCCAGGCGCTGGGCGTGGCCACTGAGCGGGACCTGCGGGATTACTACCGCCTGGAGACCAGCGACAGCCAGGCTCGGCTGGCCGAACTGGTGGAAGAGGGCGCGCTGCAGCCGGCGCAGGTCGATGGCTGGAAGCAGCCCGCCTATTGCCTGGGTGATCCCAAGGTGCCGCGCAAGGTCAAGGCCAGCGCACTGTTGTCGCCCTTCGACTCGCTGATCTGGGAGCGGGCACGTACCGAGCGCCTGTTCGACTTCCGCTACCGGCTGGAAATCTACACGCCCCAGCACAAGCGCCAGTTCGGCTACTACGTGCTGCCGTTCCTGCATGACGAACGCCTGGCTGCTCGTGTCGATTTGCGTGCCGAGCGCGCCCAGGGCCGCCTGGCGGTGCACGCGTTGCATGAAGAGGAACACGGCCTCAGCGAAGCCGGCATGCAGGCCCTAGCCGACAACCTGCAGGGCATGGCGGCGTGGCTGGGGTTGAATGAGGTGGCGGTTACCTGCCGGCGGCCGGGGACTGTGCGGTTGCAGGCGTGCCTGTCCCGGCTGGGGAACTGATGGTTCCTTGTGGGTGTTGCAAGTAGCTGCATTGCCCGTAGGAGCTGGCTTGCCAGCGAATGTCCCTTTTCGCTGGCAAGCTAGCTCCTACAAGGCTCCTGGACAGACGGTCGATGAATTCGCCGCCACAGGAAAAGCGCGGTCCTAGCGCCGAATCTGCTTCAGCGTCTCGGCGATCAGGAAGGCCAGTTCCAGGGACTGGTCGGCGTTCAGGCGCGGGTCGCAATGGGTGTGGTAGCGGTCGGAGAGGCCGTCTTCGGTGATCGGGCGGGCGCCGCCGATGCATTCGGTGACGTTCTGTCCGGTCATTTCGATGTGGATGCCACCGGCATAGGTGCCCTCGGCGCGGTGAACCTCGAAGAACTGCTTCACCTCGCCGAGAATGGCGGCGAAGTCGCGGGTCTTGTAGCCGCTGGAAGCCTTGATGGTATTGCCGTGCATCGGGTCCGAACTCCACAGCACCTTGCGGCCTTCACCTTCGACGGTGCGGATCAGGCGGGGCAGGTGATCGCCGACCTTTTCGGCGCCCATGCGCACGATCAGGTTGAGGCGGCCGGGGTCGTTCTCCGGGTTGAGAATGTCGATCAGGCGGATCAGATCGTCGCTGTCCATGCTCGGTCCCACCTTGACCCCGATGGGGTTGCCGACACCGCGCAGGAACTCCACATGGGCGCCGTCAGGCTGGCGGGTGCGGTCGCCGATCCAGAGCATGTGCGCGGAGCAGTCGTACCAGTTGCCGGTGAGGCTGTCGCGGCGGACGAAGGCCTGCTCGTAGTTCAGCAGCAGCGCTTCATGGGCGGTGAAGAAGCTCGCTTCGCGCAATTGCGGCGCGCTGTCCAAACCGCAGGCGCGCATGAAGGCCAGGGTTTCGTCGATGCGGTCGGCCAGTTGGCTGTACTTCTCGGTCAGCGCCGAGTTGGCGATGAAATCGAGGTTCCACTGATGCACCTGGTGCACGTCGGCGAAGCCGCCCTGGGCGAAGGCACGCAGCAGGTTGAGGCTGGCGGTGGCCTGGTGGTAGGCCTGCAGCAGACGCTCCGGGTCCGGCACGCGGCTGGCGGCGTCGAAGCCGATGCCGTTGACGATGTCGCCACGGTAGGCCGGCAGGGTGACGTCGCCTTGGGTTTCGTTGCCGGATGAGCGCGGCTTGGCGAACTGACCGGCCATGCGGCCGACTTTCACCACCGGGCAACCGGCGGCGAAGGTCATGACGATAGCCATCTGCAGCAGCACCTTGAAGGTGTCGCGGATTTTCGCGGCAGAGAATTCGGCAAAGCTTTCCGCGCAATCGCCACCCTGCAGCAGGAAGGCGCGTCCCTCGGTCACCTCGGCGAACTGGCGGCGCAGCTCGCGTGCCTCGCCGGCGAACACCAGCGGCGGGTAGCTCGCCAGTGTCTGCTCGACATGCGCCAGCTTGGCGGCGTCCGGGTACTCGGGCTGCTGCTGGATGGGTTTTTCCCTCCAGCTTTCAGGACTCCATTCTTGGCTGCTCATCAGGGTCTCGATACGGCTGCTTGCGGTAGATGAGCCATGGTACCCGAAAGGCCCGGAAGCGGCGCTAGGCGCGCCAGCAGAGGAGTGCGCCGCAAAGGCACAGCAGCAGGTGGATGGCGGTACGGAAATGTGCTTCGGCCAAGCGCTTGTGCAGGTATTCCCCGGCCAGCACCCCGAGTACCAGCAGCGGCGCATACACGGCGACGCGAGGCAGCGCCGGTGCCAGGCTGCCGTCGATCAAGAAGGCCAGGGTCAGCAGGCTATTGAGGCCGAACCAGACGCAGAGGAGGGTGGCGCGCAGTCTTGCCTTGTCCAGCGCGGTGGCAGCCAGGGCATGCACCAGCAGCGGTCCGCCAGAGGCGAACAGGCCGTGGCTGATGCCGGCCGCACCGGTTTGCAGGCGCGTCATCCAGGTCGGCGTGCGGCCCTGGGGAGCGCCCTGGAGAAGGCCGCGCAGGGCGAACCAGAGGATCAGCACGCCGAAGCCCAGTTTCATCGCTCCATCGTCCAGCCAGGGTCGCAGGCCATAGCCGACCAGCGTGCCGACGAACATCCCCGGCAGTACGGTCACCAGCAGCAGGCGCCATTGCACCAGGCGTCGATGGCGCCAGGCGAGAAATCCACTCATGAGGATGTTCAGTGGTACCAGTACTGGCAGCAGGTCATGGATCGGCAGCAGCAGGGCGCCCAGGGACAGGGCGACGATGGTGCTGCCGAAGCCGGTGATGGCTTCCAGGGTATAGGCAAGCAGGATGAAACCGCCCAGGGCCAGCCAGGCGACATCCATCAACCCAGTTCCCCGGCGAAGCGTTGGCTCATCTGCCGATAGTAGAAACCTGGTGCCAACCGCCACAGGAGACTGGCGAGCCAACTGCCGCGATCGGGAAACAGTCGCTGGCGGCCGGCGCTCGCGCTTTTGAGAATCTCGCGGGCCATCCAGTCGGCTCCACGCACCTTGCCGACTGTCGAGCGGGCATGTTGCGCCGGTCGGCCATCGCCCCCGAGTGCGTTGCGCTCGATGGGGGTGTCGAGAAAACTGGGATAGACCATCAACAGGCCTACGCCGTCGCGGGCGATCTCTGCGCGCAGCACTTCGAACGCCTGGGTCAGCGCGCTTTTGGCCGCGCAGTAGCCAGCGCGGCCGAGCACCGGCATCCAGCCGGCCATCGAGCCGATGGCAATCACCTGGCCCCGACTGGCTTGCAGCAATGGGAGGGCGGCCAGGGTCAATTCCAGCGGCGCGTGGTAATCCACCGCCATCACCCGGCGCAGCACCTGCGGTGCGGTGTGGATGGTCGGTGAGCGGTGGGTGATGCCGGCATTGTTGATGAGCAGGTCAAGGCGGCCGAAGCGCTCGCGGCAGACGTCGACCAGTTGTGCCTGGACATCGCTGTCGGTGATGTCGCCGGCTACGCCTGCAACGCGTTCTTCACCTAACTCTGCGACTCGCGCAGCCAGGCCGCTGGCATCCACGTCCGTCAGCAAGAGCGCATCGCCACGAGCGTGGCAGGCGCGCGCCAGTTCCCAGCCGAGGCCGCTGGCGGCGCCGGTGATCAGGACGACTCTCATGGTGCGCCTCCGCGTCAGGCCAGGTTATGGGCGGCCAAGGGCTGGCTGCGGGTGGCCAGGTCCTTGCGCAGGTCCGCGCTGTGTTGGGCGATGGCGGCGCGGTAGCTGTCCTTGTGGACGTAGTAGGCCATTCGCTCGAGTTCCAGGTACTGGTAGCCACCGTCCAGGCGCAGTGCGGCGCGTTCGCGCTTGAGCTGTTGGAAGGAGCGGGCCGACGGGCTGCCGGCCTGCAACTGGCGAATGTACAGGGCCACCAGTTCTGCCTGCTCCGCTCGGCCCTGCCAGCCCAGGCCGGACGCCTCGACCATGCCCATCATGAACAGGTCGTCGTGCTCAGGATGGAAGATGTTCAGGTAGAGCTGCGGCGCGCCGGCACGTTCGGGCCAGTTCAGCTCGGAGCGCTCGATGAACGGGTAATCCAACTTGTAGCCGGTAGCTTGCAGGATCAGGTCGTATTCGGCCTGGCGGCCGTCGCTGAAGGTCACGCTGCGACCCTCGATGCGGGCGATGTCCGGGCGCGCCTTGATGTCGCCATGTCCCAGGTGGTGGAGCACCAGGGAATTCATCACTGGATGGGATTCGTACAACCGGTAGTCGGGGTCGGGCAGGCCGTACTGCGATGGCTTGCCCGCCAGCGCGCGGACCAGCAGGCCGTCGACCAGTTGCTTGAGCCGGCGGGGAAGTTTCACGGCGCCGCCGAAGGTATCGGTCGGGCGGCCAAGGATGAACTTGGGCAGGAAGTAGTAACCACGGCGCACCGAAAGGTCGACCGAAGTGGCGCGGTGCACGGCGTCGACGGCGATGTCGCAGGCGGAGTTGCCGCAGCCCACCAGCAGCACGCGCTTGCCGTCGAACAGGGCCGGCGAGCGGTAGTCCGCCGAGTGCAGCACTTCACCGTCGAACTGGCCGGGCAGGGCGGGGCGGTTCGGCGCGTGCAAGGTGCCGTTGGCGATCAGGATGCCGTCGAAATGGTCTTCGCGGCGCAGGCCGTCCGTTTCGCTGACCAGCTTCCAGCCCTTCTCCTGACGTTCCAGGTGCAGCACGCGGGTGTTGAAGCGGAAGTGCCTGTAGAGGTCGAAGTGTTTCGCGTAATCACGGAAGTAGCGGCGCATTTCGCTATGGTGCGGGTAGGGGGCTACCTCGGTATCCATCGGAAATTCGGTGAACTCGGTGGTGCGCTTGGAGGAGATCAGGTGCGCCGAGTCGTACATGGTGCTGTGGGGGTTGTCGATGTCCCAGAGGCCGCCGACATCGCCGTTCAGCTCGAAGCCGATGAAGGGAATGCCGTGTTTCTGCAACTGGCGGGCACTGCACAGACCCATGGGGCCCGCGCCGATGATTGCGTACATGCTGGGTTCGACCTCTGCGCTGTTATTCTTGTGCGGTTTTCGCCCTTGGGGCGCGCGGTTCGGATTATGCCGGGAGCACGGGCTCCGGCTTCAATGGCAATAGGCGCCGGTGTTGCGCCGGGTTGGTGCGAAATGTCAGCGCTGGCCTTGAAGGAGTGATGACTTGATGTCCGAGGAGCGCCTGCTCGCGGAAGTGCATGATGAATTCGGCGTGATCCGCGTCTACGAAGTGGGGCCTTATCGCATCCTCGAATTCGGTGAGGCGGTGGAGCAGAGTTGCGTCTTCACGGCAGACCCGGCCTGGCTCGAGTACGACTACACCCGCGCCATGCTGCTGGGCGCGCTGTGCCATGCGGCGCCGGAGAATGCGTTGTTCCTCGGTCTTGGGGCCGGGACGCTGACCCAGGCCTGCCTGAAGTTCCTGCCACTGGAAGATGTGGAAGTGATCGAGCTGCGCCCCGATGTGCCAAGGCTGGCCATGGAGTATCTCGGCCTGACCGACGATCCCCGCCTCTACGTGCGCATTGGTGACGCCCTGGAGCTGCTGGACAGCGCCGAGCCGGCAGACCTGATCTTCGTCGATCTCTATACCGACCACGGTCCGGGCGTGGGTCACCTGGCATGGAATTTCCTCGGCGCCTGCCAGAAGCGCCTCAGCCCCGGCGGCTGGCTGGTCATCAACCAGTGGGCGGCGGAAGACGGCAAGCCGCTGGGCGCCGCCTTGCTGCGCGGGCTTTTCCATCACCATTACTGGGAGTGCCCGGTGAAGGAGGGCAATGTGGTGCTCTTCGTTCCGGCCGACCTGGACCAGGTGCTGGATCGCGAGACGCTTCAGGCGAAGGCCGAGGCCCTGGCGCCGAGTCTCGGGTATTCGCTGCAATCGCTGTTGGATGTGGTGCGGCCGGCGACCTGACCCCCCTGTTGGGCGGGATGAGCTGGTAGGAGCGCGCTTGCTCGCGAAGGATCGTGCTTGGGCTGTTCGCGAGCAAGCTCGCTCCTACAAATAAGGGCCATGCGTGGGTTGATCGCTGCAGGATGAGCTCGGTGCCTCCGTAGGAGCGAGCTCTGCTCGCGAAGGCTTGTGCTCGGGTTGTTCGCGAGCAAGCTCGCTCCTACAAAATGCGGGCTATTTCCCTTTGAATTTCCCTTCGCGCTTTTCCAGCATCGCGCGCAGGCCTTCCTTGGCATCTTCGGTGGTCAGCAGCTGCTGTGCGGTGGCTTGCAGTGCTGCGGCCGCTACCTTCTCGCCGTCATCCAGGGTCTGGTGCGCTGACGCCAGGGTGGCGCGGACGCCGAGTGGGGCCTGGGCCGCCACGCGCTCAGCCAGCCAGATGGCACGGGGCAACAAGTCTTCGCTGGCGAGCACTTCCTGGACCAGTCCCAGGCGATAGGCTTCGTGGGCGTCGAATTCGTCTCCGGTGAGCAGCCAGCGCATGGCATTGCCCCAACCGGCGATCTGGTGCAGCCGCAGTGTGGCGCCGGCGAAGGGGAAAATGCCGCGCTGGACTTCCATCTGGGCGAAGCGGGTGTTGCTGGCGCAGAGGTTGATATCGGCCGCCAGCATCAGTTCGATGCCGATGGTGTAGCAGTAGCCCTGCACGGCGACTATGAGGGGCTTGCTGAGGCGCGGACCGCCGAAGGTGCCCCAGGGGTCGACGGCGCCGGCGGGCACTTTCCAGCCCTGGCGGAAGGCGTCGCCTACATTGGCCAGGTCCAGCCCGGCGGTGAAATGCTCGCCATGAGCGAAGACCAGCGCGCAGCGCGCATCGTCGTCCCGCTCGTATTCGCCCAGCGCCAGTACCAGGTCATCCAGCATCGCCTGGTCGAAGGCATTGCGCTTGGGTGTGCGGTCAAGGCCGATCAGCATGATGTGGCCGCGCTTTTCACGACTGACGCGGCCGACGGAACTGGTGGACATGGAGGGCGTTCCTTTGTGGGAATAGCGAGAGGGCAGGTGGGATATAGACCCGCATGGAGGGCTTGTCCATTGGCCCAAACCGTCTGGCGGAGCGGTAATGGGGGTGTAGAAAAATCTGCACGCGAGCAAGATATTTCCTGTATGATGCGCGCCGGCCAATTGACGGCTCCGTTCAAGTACTGCGTTTTTTCCCGAGGCACTTTGCCTTCGGCTGCAAGTCCGCGCTGCGGGCTACCCTTGACGTTTCATCCATTCCCAATAAAGCGATCACGCAAATTCTCTACCAGGCTGCCAGGGCGACCCACAAGGTCCTTCACGGCATGTGCAGCTATGGAACAAGGGTCTTTGCGGATGCACATGAGGCAGACCCATGACCCAGGAAATCGGCACTTTCGCCGCGCTCGGCATTCATCCCAATGTACTGGCCGCAATTGCTGCGGTCGGCTATGAAGAGCCGTCCCCCATCCAGGCCCAGTCGATTCCGGTAATCCTTGCCGGTCACGACATGATTGGCCAGGCCCAGACCGGTACCGGCAAGACTGCAGCCTTCGCGCTGCCGATCCTGTCGCGCATCGATCCGGCCAAACGAGAGCCGCAGGCGCTGATCCTGGCACCGACCCGCGAGCTCGCACTGCAAGTTGCCACCGCTTTCGAAACTTACGCCAAGCAGATGCCGGGCCTGAACGTGGTCGCCGTATACGGCGGCGCGCCCATGGGGCCTCAGCTCAAGGCCCTGCGCCAGGGCGCCCAGGTGATCGTGGCGACCCCCGGCCGTCTGTGCGACCACCTGCGTCGCGACGACAAGATGCTCGCCACCGTGCAGCAACTGGTGCTGGACGAAGCGGACGAAATGCTCAAGCTCGGCTTCATGGATGACCTCGAAGTGATCTTCGAAGCCCTCCCGGAAAGCCGTCAGAGCGTGCTGTTCTCCGCCACCCTGCCGCCGTCGATCCGTTCGATCGCCGAGCGTCACCTGAAGAACCCGCAACACGTCAAGATCGCCGCCAAGACCCAGACCGTAGCCCGCATCGAGCAGGCTCACCTGATGGTTCACGCCGACCAGAAGACCCAGGCTGTGCTGCGTCTGCTGGAAGTCGAGGAATTCGACGCGCTGATCGCTTTCGTGCGCACCAAGCAGGCCACCCTGGACCTGGCCAGTGCCCTGGAAGCCAAGGGCTACAAGGCCGCTGCGCTGAACGGTGACATCGCCCAGAACCAGCGTGAGCGTGTGATCGAGTCGCTGAAGGATGGCCGTCTGGACATCGTGGTCGCCACCGACGTTGCCGCTCGCGGTATCGACGTGCCGCGCATCACCCACGTGTTCAACGTGGACATGCCTTACGATCCGGAATCCTACGTGCACCGTATCGGCCGTACCGGTCGTGCCGGTCGTGATGGTCGTGCGCTGCTGCTGGTGACCCCGCGCGAACGCCGCATGCTGCAGGTGATCGAGCGTGTGACCGGCCAGAAGGTCGCGGAAGTCCGCCTGCCCAACGCGCAACAGGTTCTGGATGCGCGCATCAAGAAGCTCACCGCCAGCCTCACTCCGCTGGTGGCTGATGCTGAAGCCAGCCACGGCGAGCTGCTCGACCGTCTGGTCGCCGACATCGGCTGCAGCCCGCGTGCCCTGGCCTCGGCGCTGCTGCGCAAGGCCACCAATGGCCAGGCGCTGAACCTCGCCGACGTTGAGCGCGAGCAACCGCTGGTGCCGAGCTCCCAGCCGCGCGAGCGTCGTGAACGCGACGGTGGCGAACGTGGTGAGCGTGGTGAGCGCGGCGAATACCGCGAGCGCCGTGCGCCGATGCCGCTGGCCGAAGGTCGCGTGCGTTGCCGTACTGCCCTGGGTACTCGCGACGGCATCGCCGCGAAGAACCTGCTGGGTGCCATCCTCAACGAGGGTGGCATTGCCCGTGACGCCATTGGTCGCATTCAGATCCGCGAAACCTTCAGCCTGATCGAGCTGCCCGAAGAAGGCCTCGACCGCCTGCTGGGCAAACTGAAGGACACCCGCGTCGCCGGCAAGCAGCTGAAGCTGCGTCGCTACCGCGAAGACTGATACGCGCCGCTGTAAACAGAAAAGCCCCGCACTAGCGGGGCTTTTTTGTGTCTGGTGGGCGAGTGAATGTTGACCTTGTGGGGGCGAATTCATTGGCTGTGTCTGCATTAAGTGTTGCAAGTAGCTGCATTGCCCGTAGGAGCTGGCTTGCCAGCGAATAGCCCCGTTTCGCTAGCAAGCTAGCTCCTACAAGGCTCCTGGATCGATGGCCGATTTCTGGCAACAGCTAACGCAGACATAGCTAATTCATTCTCTAAGGGTTGCGAAGCAGCCCCCCTGCGGACTGCAAAGCGAATGAATTCGCCCCCACAGAAGAACGAAGCATCGCCTCTTAGTCGAAGCGGTAGATATCCATCCCCAGCGCCCCCAGGGTGAAGCCGCTGTGCACCAGGCCGAAGCGCTTGCCGGCACCTCGGGCGAAGTAGAGCGGCAGCAAGTGCTCGTCCCGTGGGTGATTGCGCGCGGCATGGGGCGCCTCTGTGCGGTAGGCGTGCAGTGCGGCCTCGTCGTCTTCTTCCAGGCGCTCCACCATCCAGTCGCGGAACGCCTTGGCCCAGGGGGTGACGACTTCCGGGCCGGCACGCCAGTCCAGTTCGCTCAGGTTGTGGGTGATGCTGCCGGAGCCAATCAGCAGGACTCCGCGTTGGCGCAGACCCGTCAGTGCGTGCCCAACGCGGGTCTGGAAGGCGGGGCCGAGGCGACTCGGCAGGGACAGCTGGACCACCGGGATATCGGCGTCCGGGTACATCAGTGAAAGCGGTACCCAGGTGCCGTGGTCGAAGGGGCGCTGTGTGTCGATGCTGGCGGGAAGTCCGGCTTCGGTCAGCAAGCCGGCGATCTCTTCCGCCAGCTCGGGCGCTCCGGGTGCGGGATATTGCACGGCGTAGAGCGGCGGTGGAAAGCCGTAAAAGTCGTGCCAGGTTTCCGGATGCGCAGCGCCGCTCAGCAGCAACTGGTCGCTCTCCCAGTGGGCGGAGACCACCAGGATCGCCCTGGGGCGTGGCAGCGCAGTGGCCAGGGCCCTGAGTGCCGGACCGCTTTCGCCGGGCTCCAGGGCGAGCATGGGCGAGCCATGGGAGATGTAAAGGCTGGGTAGCATTTCAGAATTCCTCCGGTAGGATTCCGGCATCATCCGGGCTGGATATATCGATATCCAGCATAAATATTTGAGCTATTTGATCGAATTGATGGAGAAATCATGGACGAGCAGTTCTGGCAAGCACGTTGGGCGGAGAATCAGATTGGCTTCCACCTGCGCGAGGTCAATCCCTATCTCGAACGCTACTGGCCGAAGCTTGGGCTGGCGCGGGGTTGTCAGGTGCTGGTGCCACTCTGCGGCAAGACACTGGATCTGGTGTGGCTGGCCGGGCAGGGCTACAGGGTCCTGGGCGTTGAGCTGGCCGAGCGTGCGGTGGAGGATTTCTTCGCCGAGCAGGGCCTGAAGCCCGAGGTGTCGCAACAGGGCGTCCTGCGTCGCTACAGCGCGGGTGCCATCGAGATTCTTCAGGGCGACTTCTTCGCCGTCACCGCAGCGGATGTCGCCGAGTGTCACGCGCTCTACGATCGCGCGGCCTTGATTGCGCTGCCGCCTGCCATGCGTGATGACTATGTGGCGCATCTGCAACGCATCCTGCCCGCGCGTTGTGATGGGTTGATGGTGACGTTGGAGTACGAGCAGGCGCGCCTGGATGGCCCGCCGTTCTCGGTGCCCGAATCCGAAGTGCGCAGTCAGCTGGAGGCAGGTTGGGAAGTCGTGCTGCTGGAGCGCAACGACGTGCTGGAGAAGAACTGGAAGTTCGCCTCTCGCGGGCTGGATAGCCTGCACGAGCCGGTGTTTCGGCTGAGTCGCCGATAGCCGCGAAATGTTGGGATTCGCCGAGCTCAGCCACAACCTACGGTTCGGAGCAGGCAAAAAAAGGGCGGCCAATTGGCCGCCCAAGTCAGTGTGATTCGTTTCAGCCGCGGCGGCGCAGGGCCTCGATGCGGTCTTCCAGCGGCGGGTGGCTCATCAGCAGGCCGGCGAGGCCGTGTTTCAGGCCGCCGTTGATGCCGAAGGCCGTCAGGCTGTCGGGCATCTGCACCGGTACGCCTTGCTCGGCGCGCAGGCGCTGCAGGGCGCCGATCATGGCGTTGGTGCCGGCCAGGTGGGCGCCTGCTTCGTCAGCCTTGAACTCGCGACGGCGCGAGAACCACATGACGATGATGCTGGCGAGGATGCCCAGGACCAGTTCGGCGAAGATGGTGGCGATGAAGTAGCCGATGCCCGGACCTTCTTCGTTCTTCAGGATCACCTTGTCGACGAAGTTGCCGAAGATGCGCGCGAAGAACATCACGAAGGTGTTCACCACGCCCTGGATCAGGGCCAGCGTGACCATGTCGCCGTTGGCGACGTGGCCGATCTCGTGGGCCAGCACGGCTTTCACTTCGTCAGGGGAGAAGCGCTCCAGCAGGCCCTGGCTCACGGCCACCAGTGCGTCGTTCTTGTTCCAGCCTGTGGCGAAAGCGTTCGCTTCGTACGCGGGGAAGATGCCGACTTCCGGCATCTTGATGCCGGCTTCGCGGGACAGTTGCTCAACGGTTTGCAGCAGCCATTGTTCATGGCGGGTACGCGGCTGGGTGATGATTTCGGTGCCGGTGCTCATCTTCGCCATCCACTTGGAGATGAACAGCGAAACCAGCGAACCGGCGAAGCCGAACACGGCGCAGAAGACCAGCAGGCTGCCGTAGTTCTGGCCGGTGAAGCGGTCTACGCCCAGCAGTTTCAGCGTGATGCTGGCAATCACCAGGACTGCAAGGTTTGTGGCCAGGAACAACAGAATGCGCATCATGATTGGAACAATCTCCTCACGGCGGAAAGCGGTTTGGTATGCGGGGGTATATAAGGGGCGGCCCAGGCGTATTCAACCGGGGACTATTTCAAACTATGTCGCGTGACACGCTTGCGCTGCTTTCGAAGATTAGTCGAGTCAGGCGAACCAGTCGTTCACTGTCGGCGCTGCGAAGTGCCTCGCGCAATTGCTGCGCAAGGCTGGCGCGGACCCGCAAGATGCTGGCGGGCAGGATTTCCGGGGTGTCCAGGCCGTCGGGCAGTGCGCGGGAAAGCCGAAGGAAGCCTTTCTCCGTGAGCACCGCCTGGTCCAGTGCTTCGAAATGGATGGTGCTGTAGAAGCGCAGATAACCCTCGTCCGCGAGCCAGAGGAGGGCGCCCAGGCAGCTCTCGTGGCGTTTGCTGGGCAGGCCGAATTCATCTGGCTCGGACGGACCGATCAGGTCTTCCACATACAGCGCGACACGCCTCGGAAAGGCCTGATACAGCTGTAGCAGGCCCGTGGCGCAATCCTTGTAGAAGTCGTCGATCTGCAGGTCCATGGGACGTTACTGGCGGTACGACTTGAGGAAGCCGCCGATACGGCCGATCGCCTGTTCGAGGTCGTCGACGCGGGGCAGGGTGACCACGCGGAAGTGATCAGGCCACGGCCAGTTGAAGGCGGTGCCCTGGACGATCAGCAGCTTCTCGGAGAGCAGCAGGTCGAGGACGAACTTCTCGTCGTTGTGGATCGGGCAGACCTTGGGGTCGATCTTCGGGAAGGCGTAGAGCGCGCCCATGGGCTTCACGCAGCTGACGCCCGGGATGTCGTTGAGCAGCTCCCAGGCGCGGTTGCGCTGTTCCAGCAGGCGGCCGTTGGGCAGGACCAGGTCGTTGATGCTCTGGTAGCCGCCGAGTGCGGTCTGGATCGCGTGCTGGCTGGGCACGTTGGCGCACAGGCGCATGTTGGCCAGGATGTCGATGCCTTCGATGTAGCTCTGGGCCTTCTGCTTGGGGCCGGAAATGGCCACCCAGCCAGAGCGGAAGCCCGCCACGCGGTAGGACTTGGACAGGCCGTTGAAGGTCAGGCAGAGCACGTCCGGCGCCAGGGAGGCGGTGGAGATGTGCACGGCTTCGTCGTAGAGGATCTTGTCGTAGATCTCGTCGGAGAAGACCACCAGGTTGTGCTGGCGCGCCAGCTCCACCATGCCTTCGAGGACTTCCTTCGAGTACACGGCGCCGGTGGGGTTGTTCGGGTTGATGATCACCATGGCCTTGGTGTTCGGGGTGATCTTGGCCTTGATGTCGTCCAGGTCCGGCCACCAGTTGGCCTGCTCGTCGCACAGGTAGTGCACCGGCTTGCCACCGGCCAGGCTCACCGAAGCGGTCCAGAGCGGGTAGTCCGGCGCCGGGATCAGGACCTCGTCACCGTTGTTCAGCAGGGCCTGCATGCACATCACGATCAGCTCGGATACGCCATTGCCGAGGTAGATGTCCTCGATGCCGATGCCTTCGACCTGCTTCTGCTGGTAGTACTGCATCACGGCCTTGCGCGCACTGAACAGGCCCTTGGAGTCGCTGTAGCCCTGGGCGGTGGGCAGGTTGCGGATCACGTCCTGGAGGATTTCCTCCGGGGCTTCGAAACCGAACGGCGCCGGGTTGCCGATGTTCAGCTTGAGGATGCGATGGCCTTCCTCTTCCAGGCGTTTGGCGTGCTTGAGCACCGGTCCGCGAATGTCGTAGCAGACGTTGGCGAGCTTGTTCGATTTGCTGACCTGCATGATGCGTAACTGTCCCGAGGTGAAAAGAGTCGCGAGGCGACGGGGATCGATGCGCCTTGGCAGCCTGTAACGCCGCTGCCAGACTGGCGTCTGATGAATCGCGCATGATACGTGCGGCCCGTTGGCCCGAAAAGGTCGGGACCGGGCTTTTTTAACACTGCCGAGGACTGTCATGGACAAGCTTGAGAAACCCCTGGAAAGCTGGCGCGAGGAGCTTTCCGACACCCAGTTCCACGTCTGCCGCCTGGGTGGCACCGAGCGTGCGTTCACCGGCGAGTACTACGCCACCAAGACTCCGGGCATCTATCACTGCTCCTGTTGCGGCGAAGCGCTGTTCGATTCCGACGCCAAGTACGACTCCGGCAGTGGCTGGCCGAGCTACTTCCAGCCGGTGAGCAAGGACGTCATCACCGAACTCGAGGACTCCAGCCATGGCATGCAGCGCATCGAAGTGCGATGCGCCCGGTGCGATTCCCACCTGGGACACGTCTTCCCCGACGGTCCGCGACCTACGGGCATGCGTTATTGCATCAATTCGGTGTCGCTGAAGCTCGAGCCACGCTGAAAGGTCCCACGGGAAAGGCTCGCCGCGAGGCGGGCCTTTTCATAGCGAAATTAAATTGCACGCAATTTAATTGGGGGCTATTTTCTTCTGGATTTCCTCCAAACAGGTTCCGACCATGAGCGACAAGATTCTCGATATCCCCGTTACCACCATCAAAGGCGAGCAGAAGACCCTCTCGGACTTCGGCGGCAAGGCGCTGCTGGTGGTCAACACCGCGAGCAAGTGTGGCTTCACACCGCAATACAAAGGCCTGGAAAGCCTCTGGCAGCAGTACAAGGACAGGGGCCTGGTGGTGCTGGGCTTCCCCTGCAACCAATTCGGCAAGCAGGAGCCGGGTGACGAAGGCGCCATCAGTGAGTTCTGTGAACTGAACTTCGGCGTCAGCTTCCCGCTGTTCAAGAAGATCGACGTGAACGGCGCCCATGCCCACCCGCTCTACGTGCAGCTGAAGAAGCGTGCGCCCGGCCTGCTGGGTAGCCAGGGCATCAAGTGGAACTTCACCAAGTTCCTGATCAGCCGGGATGGCCAGCTCATCAAGCGTTTCGCGCCGACCACCAAGCCGGAAGAGATCAGCACCGAGATCGAAGCCCTGCTGAAATGAACGCTCCATCCATCGAGCCCGAGCTGCTGCTGGACAACCAGTTGTGCTTCAAGCTCTACGCAGCTTCTCGTGCGGTGATCCGCGGATACCGGCCGCTGCTGGAGTCCCTTGGCCTGACCTATCCGCAGTACCTGGCGATGCTGGTGCTCTGGGAGTGGCACGCGCGTCCGCCCGAGCAGCCCACGGTCAAGGCGCTGGGCGAGCGTCTGCTGCTGGATTCCGGCACCCTCACGCCGTTGCTCAAGCGCCTGGAACAGCTTGGCTTCGTGCGTCGCCGGCGCGCAGCCCATGACGAGCGTGAAGTGCACCTGGCGTTGACGGAGGAGGGCATTGCCTTGCGGGAAAGGGTGATGCCCCTGCGTGACGAGCTGATCTGCTCCAGTGGCCTGGATCTCAACGAGATGGCCGAGTTGCGCGCGCGCCTCGGCGAGTTGCTGGGTCAGCTCATGGGGTTGCCTGGGTAGCCGGCAGCCAGGTGTCGAGTAGCGCCACCAGCTCTTCGCGGCGGAAGGGCTTGGCCAGGTAGTCGTCCATGCCGGCGGCGCGACAACGCTCGCGTTCGTCCGGCAGGGCGTTGGCGGTCAGGGCGATGATCGGCAGGTCCTGCCAGCGTCCGCTTTGGCGAATGCGTCGGGTGGCTTCGTAGCCATCCATCACCGGCATGTTGCAGTCCATCAGCACCAGGTCGACGGCCGTCTGCTCCAGGTGACTCAGGGCCTCGGCACCGTGGCCCGCCAGCAATACCTCGCAACCCAGCTTGGCCAGCATGCCCTTGGCCACCAGTTGGTTCACGGCATTGTCTTCCACCAGCAGAACGCGCGCATGGCGCAGCTGTGGCTCGGCTGCTTGCGTGACCAGGGCCGGGGCATCCTCCGGAAGTTTCAGCAGGACCCGTTGCAGCGCCTGATGCAGGGCCGCCCGCGACAAGGGGCGCGCCAGTTGGTGCAGCGGCGTCAGCGTTGCTGCGCGCGGGGGTGGCAGGAAGCTGCCGTAGCCGGTCACCAGCAGGATGGGAATCTGCGCGGTACGGCGCACATGTTCGAGGCAATCTGGATCGTCGCTGATCAGCAGGTCTGCCTGAACGTCGGCAAGATCGGCATCCCGGTCCCGTCGCTCGAACTTCAGGCCCCAGATCGGCAGCCAGATTCCAAGCAGTTCCGCCAGCCCGCTCTTCGCGCCGCACAGCGCCACGACCTTGCCCTGCATGGGGGCACGGGATTCGGCCGGGCTGTGTTCCACCAGCGGCAGTTCGGCGCTGAACAGACTGCCTACGCCTTCCTGCGATTTCACCTCCAGCTGCCCCTGCATGGCTTCGCAGAGGTGGCGGGTCAGCGCCAGGCCCAGGCCGGTTCCGCCGAACTGGCGGGTAATACCGGCATTGCCCTGTGAGAAGGGCTGGAACAGTTTGGGCAGGGCTTCGGCGGAGATACCGATGCCGGTGTCGCGCACGGTGATCAGCACGCCGCCGGGGCTGGGCGCCGCACGCAGGTCGACGCGACCGAAGCGGGTGAACTTGAGGGCATTGGACAGGAGATTGCTGATCACCTGGCGGACCCGCGTGGGGTCACCGACCACCAGTGACGGCAGCTTCGGATCGATCAGGCAGGTGAGCTCCACACCGGGGGCCGTGTTCTGCGACAGCAGGTTGGCGGTGTCTTCCAGCAAGGTGCCCAGATCGAAGGGGATCTGCTCCAACTCCAGTTGGCCGGCTTCGAACTTGGAAAGGTCGAGGATGTCGTTGAGCAGTTCCACCAGCACACTGCCGGAGTCATGGGCAATTTGCAGCTGGCGACGCTGCTCATTGTTCAGCGGGCCGTCGAGGGCCAGGTCGAGCATGCCCAGCAAGCCGTTGAGTGGGGTGCGGATCTCGTGGCTCATGTTGGCGAGGAAGGCGGCGCGGGCCTTGGCCATTTCCAGTGCGGTGCCGCGCGCCACTTCCAGTTCCTGGTTGTAGCGGCTGAGGCGGCTGTTGGCGGCCTTCAACTCGGCTGTGCGTGCCGAAACGATGTCCTCCAGTTCGGCCAGGTACTGGTTCAGACGCTGGTCCGCATCGCGACGCTGCTGCATCTCGGTCGCCAGGCTGGCCAACTGGCGGTTGATGACCCCGACTAGCACGCCGATCTCGTCGTGCTCGTGGCTGGGCGGACAGGGCAGCTTGGCGTCTGGCGAGGCGCGCGTATCGCGCTCGCTGAGCCCACGGATCAGCTCCACCAGGGGTTTGGTCAGCATGCTGTAGAAGAGCACCAGCAGGATCAGCGACAGCAGCAGGCTACGCACGAAGCCGCTCAACAGGGTGATCATGGCGCGGCGCAGGAAGTGGTTGCCGAAGGCGAAGGTGTCCACTTCCAGGCGGAGCACACCCAGGGTCTCGTTGGGTGCGTGGACGATATAAAGCGGGTCTTCGAACTCGCGCCGCTCCCCGAACAGGTAGTCGCTGAAGATGCGGAAATCGCTTTCGGCCCGTGGCCGGCCCACGCTGGCGAGCATCGCGCCGTTGTTGTCGACGATCTCGGCGCGGATCACCGCCGGCGAACGCAACAGGCCGAGCACCAGCTCCTGGGCCAGTTCGGCGTCGATGTTGTAGGCGATGCGCGCGGCAGGGCTGTGGGCGATCTCGAGCAGGGCCTTGATTTCCCGGTCGATGGACTCGTTTTCGTTGAAGTAGTCGCTGGCGACCTGGACGATGCTGAGAACGGTGCCGAGGATGAACGCCACCAGCACCGTGAGGCTGGCCTGCTTGAACGACAGCCGTTGTGTCAGCGGAATATCCATGGGACGTGGGATTTGGCCTTGTTCCGAGGGCTTGCCAAGCATAGCCTATCCGGTCTGCCGGCAGCGCCTGAAGGCTGCGGCTGAACTAGGAGTTGAACGTGGATTCCCGTCTGTTTGAGATTCTCGAGCGTGCCGATGCGGTGCTGGCCCGCCTCGAACCCCTGTTGCCGGTGCCTCGCCCGGTGATCGACTGGCAGAAGAGCCTGGCTGCACGCTGGCACCGCGAGGGTCGCAGTGGCTACCTGCAGCCGCTGGATGTGAGTCTGGACCTGTCCCTTGCCGACCTGATCGGCGTTGACAAGCAGCGCGAGCAGCTGGCCGGCAATACCCGCCAGTTCGTCGATGGCCTGCCGGCCAACCACGCCCTGCTGTGGGGGGCTCGCGGCACCGGCAAATCCTCTCTCGTTCGCGCGCTGCTGGCCGAGCACGCCGGTGCCGGCCTGCGCCTGATCGAGATCGAGCGTGATCACCTGGCGGACCTGCCGCGCGTGGTTGAGCAACTGGCCGGCCAGTCGCAGCGCTTCGTGCTGTTCTGCGACGACCTCTCCTTCGAGGCGGGCGAGGGCGACTATCGCGTGCTGAAGAGCGTGCTGGATGGTTCCCTGGAGCGCGCTCCGGACAACGTCCTGCTCTACGCCACCTCCAACCGCCGCCACCTGGTGCCGGAGAAGCAGAGCGACAACGAGCACTGGCAAATGGTCGATGGCGAGCTGCATCCCAATGAGGCGGTGGAAGACAAGATTGCGCTGTCCGATCGTTTCGGCCTCTGGCTGTCCTTCTATCCCTTCACCCAGGATCACTTCCTCGCCGTCGTCCGCCACTGGATCAGCGTGCTGGCCGAACCTGCGGGCCTGAAGTGGGAGTGGAGCGAGGAGCTGGAAAAACTGGCGATTCGCTGGGCCCTGGGTCGTGGCAATCGCAACGGCCGCTGTGCCTATCAATTCGCCCGCCACTGGGTTGGGCTGGCTTTGCTGGAGTCATCCAAATGATCGATCTGCAACAGACCGGTAGCGGCCTTGCCGGCTATGCGCTGCTGGCCGCGCAGCTGGAATCCCTGCTGGCTGACGAGCGTGATTTCATCGCCAACAGCTCGCAGTTTTCCGCATTCCTCTTCAATGAGCTGCCGGACCTGAACTGGGCGGGCTTCTATCTCAATCGCAATGAAGAGCTGGTGCTCGGCCCGTTTCAGGGCAAGGTCGCCTGTGTGCGCATTCCCTTCAGCAAGGGCGTGTGCGGGGCGGCGGCACGCACCCGGGAAACCCAGCGTGTCGAGGATGTACATGCCTTCCCCGGACACATCGCTTGCGACAGTGCATCCAACAGCGAGCTGGTGGTACCGCTGGTCAAGGAGGGTCGCCTGATCGGTGTGCTCGATCTGGACAGTCCGAATCTGGCGCGCTTCAAGGAAGAAGACCAGGCCGGTATCGAACAACTGGCAGCGATCTTCCTGCGCCTGACCGATTGCTGATCACGCGGCAAAGAAAAAGCCCGGACAAGTCCGTAATGCTGTTCACATAAGAACGCCGCTAATCCTCACCGGGTGAGCGGCGTTCTTGGTTTCTGCAGCGGGGAAACGCTGTAGGAGCCAGCTTGCAGGCGAATGGGCGATATCCCGGAAAGCTTCGCGAGCAAGCTCGCTCCTACAACAACAGCGACACCTCGTTGGCGGGGCTAACTGAACAGCATTACGGACTTGTCCGGGCTTTTTTCGTCTCGTCGGGCTGGGATATCAGACGCGGCCTGCCAGTTTGGCGAGGATTTTCAGTTCGCCCGGCAATACCGCTTGTACCGAGTCTCGCGCGACAAGGCGTTCGTAGTGTGCGGCCAGGCGTGGCCAGCGATCGGCATCGAGGCGTTCGCCACCGTGTTCCATGTTGACCAGTTGGGTAACGAAGGCGAGGTCGGCCATGGTCAACTGCTCGCCAACCAGGTACTCGGCGTTCCCCAGGGTTCGTTCCAGGTAGTCGAAGTGGGGAGGCAGCTTGTCGACGAGGGCGGCTTGCACCGTGGCTTCGTCGCAGGCTCGGCCCATCGACGGCTTCAGGGTGCGGTTGCGGAACACGCCGAAGGTGGCCAGCGGCGCCAGTTCATAGTCGGAATACTTTTCCAGCCAGCGCACCCGGGCGCGCTCGCCGGCATCACGGCCATAAAGAGGCGAAAGCTCGGGATGTTTCTCTTCCAGGTACTGGCAGATCACACTGGAGTCGGCGAGGGTCATGTCGCCGTCGCGCAGGGCGGGAATCCGGCCCAGCGGGCTCAGCTCGCGAAACCAGCTCGGCTGACTGAATGGCGAGACTACCTCCAACTGGTAGTCCAGGCCTTTCTCCAGCAGGTACAGGCGAACCTTGCGCACGAAGGGGGAGAGCGGGGCGCCGAACAGGGTCAGGCTCATCGGGTGGTCCTCGTCTGAGCGGATCAGTCGTAGATGTTCTTCTTCTTCCAGATGTCTTCGTCATCCAATGACTTCAGACCCTCGGTGAGCTCGCTTGGTTCGTCGGCGCCGGGTTGGGCATTCTCCAGTACCAGGGCGTTGGCGCGGGCGAGCTGGGCCTTCATCTGTTGCAGGCGATCCTGGTAGCGCGCCGGGTCCGGCTGCTTCTGCAGGTACTGGACGCCACGTTCGAAGGCGAGGCGGGCCTGGCGTGGCTGATTCTCCTGGAGGGCCTGGAGACCGAGGTTGGTGAAGAATTCCACGTGCAACTGCACGAGCATGTCGCGGATATCCCGGACGCGACTCTTGGATTCGTTGGCGGGCAGTTGGCCATCCTGGGCGGCACGGGTGATCTGGCCGTGGAGGCTTTCCAGCTGGAAGCGGATTTCCTTGGCCTTGGCTTCGGTGAGGATCTTCTGCGGCGGATTGTTCACAGGGATGGATTCGCCCTGGCCGACCAGGACGCGGAGCTGCTCTATGCGCGCCTTCAGGGCGTTATCCCCCTTGTCCACTTGCATCAGACGTTCGCTGAGTTGCAATTGCAGTCGGGTCAGCAGGAGCTTGAGGTCAGGAGAAACCATCTGGCCGGGGAGGGTTTCGGAAAGGTCGGCGCAACGGCGGATACGGTCACTGAGGTCGGCTTTGAGGCGGGCCTTCTCCAGCTTGCTGTTCTCCACCATGTGGTTCACGTAGCCAATGACAATAAGGATGACGATACCGACAACGATCAACAGGGTGATCACGAGTGGCGACATCTGCAGGGCTCCGATGTTCTTGTTAGGGTGCGGCTGAGTGTAGAGACTTGCCTTCGGCGCTCATAGAGGTGGATCAAATTTTGAGCAGAAGTCTTTGATTTTAAAAAGTTTTTGATAAGGGGTTGACGGGTGTTCATGGCCTCCCTAGAATGCGCGCCACTTCGACGCGATGCCCACGCAGCGCCGAGAAGCCGGAAGTAGCGTTTAAGCTGTTGTAAGTTCCGGGCCGCGTCCCCTTCGTCTAGTGGCCTAGGACACCGCCCTTTCACGGCGGTAACAGGGGTTCGAGTCCCCTAGGGGACGCCACTTTTGTGTTATGCGGGAATAGCTCAGTTGGTAGAGCACGACCTTGCCAAGGTCGGGGTCGCGAGTTCGAGTCTCGTTTCCCGCTCCAGATTCAAAAGCAGGGCCACGGCCTTGCTTGCCAAGACCCGATAAGGGTTGAGGGATGCACCGGAAGGTGCAGGCTGTAAAAGTTGCATGCGGGAATAGCTCAGTTGGTAGAGCACGACCTTGCCAAGGTCGGGGTCGCGAGTTCGAGTCTCGTTTCCCGCTCCAATTTCAGTCCCCTTCGTCTAGTGGCCTAGGACACCGCCCTTTCACGGCGGTAACAGGGGTTCGAGTCCCCTAGGGGACGCCACTTTTGTTTTACGCGGGAATAGCTCAGTTGGTAGAGCACGACCTTGCCAAGGTCGGGGTCGCGAGTTCGAGTCTCGTTTCCCGCTCCAAATAAACGAAAACGCCGCTCATTCGAGCGGCGTTTTCGTTTCTGCGTTTCCGGTTCAGGCCAGATCGTGCTGGCGAGTTCCGGGCTTCTCGATGGCACGTTCGGCCATCTCCTTCAGTTGCTTCATGGATTCGACCGATTCCCGGTCGATCTTGTTGCGCATCACCAGCCAGTTCGCGATCTGCATGGCCAGCCCGGAGAAACCGTACTCCAGGGTGCGGATGAACCGTGTTCCGTTGCCGGTGCTTTCGCACTCATAGGTCAGTACCAGTTCCAGTCCATGGGTGCCTCGGGCGGTCGCACGCCAGAGGTGTCCGGGGCTGTACTCGGTCACGTCCCAGCTCAGGTGTCCCGCGCGCCCGCCTGCGTGGATGTCTTCCTCGAAATGGCTGCCCGCCGGTAGTGGCCCTGCGGGGCCGTCCACGCGAAGTGAGGAGGGGTGCCATTCGGGCCAGCGGGTGGCAGTGCTGGCATAGGCCAACACCCGCTCCGGGCTGCGGTCGATTTCCACTGCGTGCTGCATTCGGGTCATGGCGTTCTCCTGTTCCAGTGGTTCCCAGTGCAGGCTGCCCTTGAGCCAGTCCATCAACGGGAAGACCAGGTTGAAGTTGTGGGTCTGCATCAGGTCGCGGCGGTGGTGAAGCTCGTGCAACCGGCGCATGTGGCTGATCCATGGCAGGCGCGAGATGGGGTGATTGGCGGGCAGGTGCTCGCAGGCATGGAAGACCTCGTAGCTCAGGTAGCCGGCCAGCAGCGTGGTGGAGAAGAGGGCGGCGACGTTGCTGTTCACCAAGGACAGCAGCCACCAGGCGGCGAACAGCCCGACGCTGTAGAAGACGATCAGCCAGGCAGGAAAGAGGATCACCCGCCAATCCCGCGCGGATTCCCAGGTCATCTTTCCGGCGACGAAAAAGCTGTGGTGATCGCCGGTATGGCGCTTGTAGAACATCGAGCCGGCGCGGGTCTTGTGGTGGCCAAGGTTCTTGTGGATGGAGTACTCGCCCCAGTTGAAGAAGACCAGGGCCGCGGGCACTACCAGCCACTCCCAGGTTTTCACGTCGCTCAGGCTGCTGATGAAGAAAGTCAGGCAGGTCGCGCCGTAGAGCAACACGAAACCGCCATGCAACCAGACGTTGTAGAGGGGGTGGATGCCCGCCCGATAGCGGTCGCGAAAGGCCTGGGTATCGTGGCTCATGGCTGCTCCAGCAGTCTTGTTGACATATCAGGAAGCATAGTGATGAATGCTTTATTCCGATAATGGATAGTCGAAATGAGCATTATTCATGAGCCTGAATTTGCGCCGCATCGACCTGAACCTGCTGCTGGTGTTCGATGCGCTGATGCAGGAGCAGAACCTGTCGCGGGCCGCCACGCGCCTGCATATGAGCCAGCCGGCGGTGAGCAACGCCCTGGCGCGGCTGCGTAGCCAACTGGGCGAGCCATTGTTCAAGCGCACGGCGCGCGGCATGTCGCCCACCGCCCATGCACAGGTGCTCTATGCGCCAGTGCGCCAGGCGCTGAACCTCCTGCAGCTCGGGCTGGGAGCCCAGGAGGTCTTCGATCCGGCGGCCGAGCATTGCTTTCGGCTGTCGATGAACGATTACGCCCAGGCCATGCTGCTGCCGCCGCTGCTCGAGCAGTTGAAGTGCGAAGCGCCGAGGGTGGTGTTGGAGGTGCAAGACGACGAGGCGCAAAGCCTGGTGACGCGCCTGGCCACCGGCGACCTGGACCTGGCCATCGACTACCTCTATTTCGACAACCCCGACCTCTGCTACCAGCCCCTGATGGAAGAGGAGCTGGTGGTGATCGGTCGCGCCGGGCACCCGGCTTTCGCGAGTGGGCTCACCCGCGAGGGCTACCTGGGCAGCCAGCACGTACTGATATTGCCGCGCGCCGGTCGTGGTTCACCGCTGGAGATCGTGCTCGGCTCGGCGAAAGTGAAGCGTCGGGTCGGCCTGCAGGTTCCCCACTACCTGTCGATCCCGCCGATCGTGGCCCGCTCTGACTTGCTCGGCACCGTGCCGCGTCGGCTGGCGGTGCACTTCGCCGCCATCTATGCGCTGGAGGTGGCGCCGCTTCCGGTAGAGACGCCGCCCGTGCAGGTGAGCCTGATCTGGCACCGTCAGCAGGAACTGGCGCCGGGACTGGGTTGGTTGCGAGAACAGTTGGCGCAACTCGGCGCGACGCTGGCCATTGGCTGAATTTCATCTGCGCGCTGCCATCGTTTCGTTCGCAATCAGTGGCTTAAGCAGGTGGATCGACAGGCGGTTCGGGGCGCTCTAGGCTCCCGGCAACAGCGCGTTTCGATGTGTCTTCGGGTGCGGCAAACAAGTTAGCTAGCGAACTAATTGCCATTTGGGTGGGTCCTATCTTCCGAATTGATCATTGGCCCTCGCCATCGGCGCATCAGCGCATCAGCGCGTACCGAGTCACCGGCTTTGATCGGACCCCCGATGATCCTTTCCGTTTTGCCTTGTTTGTTGTCCGGAGTTTGATTTATGAAATCTGTTATCGCCCTTGCTTCCGCCCTGACCATCGTTCTTTCGGCCACCACCGCCATGGCCGCAGGCGGCGGCGATCGCACCACCCAACGCTGGCAGGCCCGCCTGGCGAAAGTCCAGTTGGAGCAGAAGCAGCAAGAGGCTGTCGCCGCCAAGCAACGTGCCGAGCAGGCTCGTCAGGGCTGATCCGAAGCGGCGGCCGGCGTTCTTCCTGGTCCCGCATTCTCGCCCCCATTAAAAAGGCCCGCCTGGCAATGCCAGGCGGGCCTTTTTTGCATCTGTTTATTCGCGCGTGCGGCGCAGAAGCGGCCATGAACCGAGCAGGGCAGGTACGCCCAGGCCCAGCCAGGCCAGGCTGTCCCACCAGCCGTCACCCAGAAGTGCACTGAACAGGCCCACCGCGCAGAGCAGGCCGATGACCAAGGGCAGGCTGAAGGTGGATTGGCGCCACTTCATGCTGTGGCCTCCCCGGACGAGCGTTGCCCGCTGCTGCGCCGCTGGCGAACCCACCAGAGATAGAGGCCGCTGCCCAGCACGATGATGGTGAGGACATCCAGGACCGCCCAGAGCAGTTGCATGGGGCGGCCGCCGTAGTCGCCGAAATGCAGCGGCTGGGACATCGCCAGTGCATCCATGTACCAGGGACGTTGCGCGACGGCGGTGACCTCCAGGGTTCGCGCGTCGATCAGCACTGGTGTCCACAGGTGAGCGGTCAGGTGGGTGCTGCCGACCATGAACACCGTGTAGTGATGCTCGCTGGAGAAGCGTGTGCCGGGAAAGGCGATGAAGTCCGCTTGCATGCCCGGAAGCGCTGCGCCGGCGATATTGAGGACGTTGTCCGCCGGAGCACGCTCGGTCAGCGGTGGGGCGTTGCGGTAGGGCTCTACCAGGGCGGTCAGTGCGTCCTGGCGCCAGGCGCCGATCAGCAGGTCGGCACAGGCGCTGATGACGCCGGTGACGCCCACCACCAGGGCCCAGGTCAGGGTGACGATGCCGATCAGGTTGTGCAGGTCCAGCCAGCGCGTGCGGGTCGAGCGCTGGTGGCGCACCTCGGCGAACTTGAGGCGGCGCATGAACGGCGAATAGAGCACCACGCCGGAAACGATGGCGACGACGAAGAGTACGCCCATGAATGCCAGCAGCAGCTTGCCCGGCAGCCCGGCGAACATGTCCACGTGCAGGCGCAGGATGAACATCAGCACGCCGCCGTTGGCCGCGGGCATCGCCAGTGCTTCGCCGGTGCGGGCATCGAGCATGAAGGTGTGCGACGAGTTGGGTTCGGTGCCAGCGGTGGCGGCAGTGATGGTGACCACGCCGTTGGGCTCGTCCTTGTCATAGCCCAGGTACTGCACCACCTCACCGGGGCGATGGCGTTGGGCGGCGTCCACCAGTTGCTGCAGCCCGAGGTGCGGCGTGTCCGGCGCCATCTCGCGAAGTTCGGGCGCCTCGCCGAGAAGATGCTCCAGTTCGTGGTGGAAGATCAGCGGCAAGCCGGTGAGGGCCAGCATGAGCAGGAAGAGGGTGCAGATCAGGCTGGTCCAGGTGTGGACGAAGGACCAGCGGCGGATGGTGGAAGATTTCATCGGTATTCCAAGGCGAAGGCCGCCCTTGGGGCGGCCTCGGTGGTACTTCGGTTGCGCGCTAGTGCCTTACCACTGGTAGCTGGCACTGGCGACGACGCTGCGTTCGTCGCCGTAGTAGCAGTAGAAGCCGTCGCAGGTCGAGATGTAGTCCTTGTCGAGCAGGTTGGTTGCGTTCAGCGCAACCGATGCACCGGTGAGGCTGCTGTCCAGGCGACCGAGGTCGTAGTGCACGGCCGCATCGAACACGGTGTAGGAGTCCGCATGACCCAGCTCGGTGTTGGCCTGGTCGCCATAGGTGTTGCCGGTGTAGCGCGCGCCGGCGCCGATGCCGAAGCCGTCGAGCACACCGTCATGCCAGGTGTAGTCGGCCCACAGCGAAGCCTGGCGGTTGGGCATCAGCTGCAAGCGATTGCCCTTGAACTCACCGTCCTGCACTTCGGATTCCGCCTGGGTGTAGGCGGCGATCACTTTCAGGTTTTCAGTCACGTCCGCCACGGCTTCCAGCTCCAGGCCCTTGACCTTCACTTCGCCGGTCTGGCTGGTGACGGGGATGCCGGCGATGCGGTTGGTGACCGATACGTTCTGCTGCGTCAGGTCGTAGACCGCTGCGGTGAGCATGATGTCCGTGCCAGGCGGCTGGTACTTGACGCCCAGTTCCCACTGCTTGCCCTGGGTCGGCTTGAACGACTCGGTCGGCGAGGCCGTGGCGTTGCTGGTCGGCTGGAATGACTCGGCGTACGACAGGTACGGCACGAATCCGGACTCGAACACATAGCTGAGGGCGGCGTTGCCGCTGAATTCCTTGTCGCGTTCGGTGTTGGTGGCGTCGCCCTTGTTGAAGAACTCGGTGCCGGTGTGCACCCAGTCTTCGCGGCCGCCAAGGGTCAGGCGCCACTGGTCGAGGGCCATCTGATCCTGGACGTAGAGGCCGGTCTGACGGGTCTTCTGGTTGTAGTCGTAGAAGGCGTCGGAGCGCGGCGGGCGAGTGATCGGCAGGCCGTAAATCGGATCGGTCACGTTGACGCCCGGTACCTGGCCGAAGATCGACAGGAAGTTGGTGTTGCTGCGCTGGTGGTCGAGACCGAGCAGCAGGGTGTGGGTGATGTCGCCGGTGGCGAAATCAGCCTGGAAGTTGTTGTCCACGGCGAACTGGCTGATGTCCTCGTCCACGTTGGTGGAGCTGCGGCCAGTGTTGCCCTCGTCGTCGACGACAAAGCCGAAATCGGCGAAGGCCGGGATATAGCTGTTGACGGTGATGGTCTGGAACGACAGATCGGACTTGGTGTAGCGCAGGTTCTGACGGAACTGCCAGACGTCGTTGAAGCGATGCTCGAAGGCGTAGCCCAGCGCGTAGTAGGTGCGGTCGTAGTACTCGTAGTTCGGGTCGCCCAGGTTCTTGTGGTGGGAGATCTTGCCGAACGGCATGTCGATCTTGGTGCCCTGGATGGGGCGGAACTGGCTGGTGACGCCGGTATCGTCGCGGGTGAACTGCGACAGCAGGGTCAGGGTGGTATCGGAGTCGATGTTCCAGGTCAGGCTGGGTGCGATGTTGTAGCGCTTGTCGTCGATATGGTCGATCTGCGTGCCGCCGTCGCGTACCACGCCGCTGACGCCGTAGAGGAACTGGCCCTGCTCATCGATCTTGCCGGTGCTGGCGAAGTTGATCTGGCGGTGATTGTCGCTGCCGTACTCGACCTCGATCTCATGGCTCGATTCGGTGCTCGGACGGCGGCTGACCATGTCCAGCAGGCCGCCAGGCGGGGTCTGGCCGTACACCGACGAAGCAGGGCCGCGCAGCAGGGCCAGGCGGTCCAGGTTCCAGGTTTCCGGTTTCGGGTTGGCGTACACGCCCTTGGGCAGCGGCAGGCCATCGAGGAACTGGGTCGGCTCGAAGCCACGCACGCGCATCCAGTCGAAGCGGGTGTCGCTGCCGTAACTGCTGGAGACGATCCCCGGCATGTACTTCACGGCGTCGTCGAGGCTATGCACGCCGCGGTCCTGCATCTGCTCGCGGGTGGCGACGGAAATCGAGCGAGGGACTTCGACCAGCGCGGTATCGGTTTTGGTCCCGGCGGCGGTGCGCTTGGCCAGGTAGCCGGTGGTGGGACCCCACGCGGTTTCGTAGCTGCGGCTACCGTCGATGTTCACATCCGGCAGGCTCATCGCTTCGTCGGCCACGGGCGCCAGGCTGTAGCTGTCGGCACCGTTCTGCACCAGGCGCAGGTTGCTGCCCTGTAGCGCCTTGGACAGCGCCTGCAGCGGGCTCAACTCGCCCTGCACGGAGGGAGCGGTCTTGCCGGCGGTGAGGGCGGGGTCAACGCTGAGGACGATGCCGGCATCCGCTGCGATGCGGTTCAGGGTGCTGGCCAGCGGTGCGGAGGGCAGCTGGTAGCTGTCGGCCTGGGCCTGGGTGGCCAGGCTGCCAACGGTGACGGCCAGCGCCATCAGGGTGCGGCGGAAGGGTGCGGAAGCGCGTTGCATTGCGAACATCTCCTAAGTGAGAAATCGTCTCAATGCCTTCTTGCCGAGCCAGAATCGAAAAGTGACAGGGGGACGCTCAATTTTTTTTCCCGTCCCTGGGTGTCGTTGTTTTCGAGGTGGGCAGCGCCGCACTGCCCACCGTGTCTTCAGTCCTTGGCCGGCACCACGCGTGTCCACCAGTGACCCAAGCGCTCGATGCGCACGGGCAGGCTGGGGGGTAGGGCGGCCAGGGCCTTGTCACTGTCGTTGAGCGGGAAGACGCCGCTGATGCGCAGGTCGTCCAGGCCAGGGTCCAGGCCCAGGTAACCTTCGTGGTACTCGCTCAGGGTGTCGATCAGCTGGGACAGCGGCATGTCCTCGGCCACCAGCAGTCCCCGGCTCCAGGCTTCGGCACCCACGGGGGCGGCGCGCGTGGGCCCAAGGTGCTCCTTGTCGATCCAGACCTGCTCGCCAGCACGGACTACCCGCTCGGTCGAACCGTTGTGCGGCCTGGCTGCTACGGCGGATTCCAGCACGATCAGCTGGGTCGCCTCGCCGTCGCGGCGCACGAGGAAGCGGGTGCCGAGAGGCTGCAGACGGCCCTGGTCGGTTTCGATGATGAAGGGGCGCGGGTCGTCGTGGCCGGTCTTCACCAGGATTTCACCGCTGCGCAGATAGATTCGGCGCTGCGGACCGTCGAAATCGATGTCCAGCGCAGTGCGGCTGTTGAGTTGCACGAGGCTGTTGTCCGCCAGGCGCAGTTCACGGTGTTCGCCGTTGGCCGTTCTTTCATCGGCCAGGTAATCGCCGAGCGGACGCTGCTGGGCCAGCAGGCCAAGGCCAAGCCCAACCGCCAGAACCAGGGCCAAGGCATTGCCAGCCAGGCGATGCAGGCTGCGCCGGGGTACGCCGCCACCGCGGAGCAGGGCGCGTCGAGCGTGGGGAGGGGCTGCCGCTGCCAGTTGCTGGTCGATGCCGGAAAGCTGCTGCCATACCTGGGCATGTTCGGGGTGGGCGCCGAGCCAGCGGCGGAACTCGTGCCGCTCCTGATCGGTGGCCTCACCGGAGTCCAGACGCAGTTGCCAGGCGATGGCCTCGTCCAGGGCGCGTGCGGACACCCGGCTCATACCGGCTCCCCGTACAGGGCGATGTAGCACTGGCGCATGCCCTGGGCCAGGTATTGGCGAACCCGCGAGGGGGAAACGCCCAGGCGCTCAGCGATCTCGGCGTGGCCGAGGCCGTCGAGGCGGTTATAGAGGAAGGCGGCGCGTGCCTTGCTGGACAGCTGGCCGAGCAGGCGATCGATTTCGCGCAGGCTTTCCAGGATCAGCGCCTGGTCTTCGGGGCTCGGGTGCACGTCTTCGGAGGCCTGGGCCAGCTCTTCCAGGTAGGCGCGCTCCAGGTCATTGCGGCGGAACTGGTCGACCAGCAGCCCACGGGCGATGGTGGCCAGTAGGGCGCGAGGTTCGCGGGGAGGTTGCAGGTCGGATCGCGCGAGGAGGCGGACGAAGGTGTCCTGGCTAACGTCCTCAGCGCGATGGGGGCATTGCACCGTCTTGCGCAGCCAGTGGAACAGCCAGTCGCGATGGTCTCGGTAAAGCAGCCCTACCAGTTGCGGATTCGCGGAATTACCGGCCGACACGCTGACCTCATTGAGAAGTACTTGAAAGAGTGTTTACGAATGATTCGCAATGATGGCAGAGGCTGGCACCTTGCCGCAATTGTGTCGGTAAATCGGGCGATGGGTGGCGAATGTTGGGGGCAAGTAGGGGCGGTCAGAGTGCCGCCCCGGTAGGGCTCAGTGCTTGTTGCCGTTGTCCGGCAGGGCCAGCAGTTGCTTTTCCTGGTTCCAGTCGAACGGTTCGCCATTCTGTTCGGCATCGTAGCGGCGCTCGTCGAGTCGCTGGAACAGCTCGATTTCTTCGTCGGGCATGAAGTGCAGGCAGTCGCCGCCGAAGAACCAGAGCAGGTCGCGGGGGACCAGGTGGGCGATCTGCGGGTAGCGATGGAAGACCTGGCTGATCAGGTCCTGGCCGAGGTACAGGCTGCCTTCAGGGTCGCGCGGGAGTTCGCTCATCAGGTCGTCGAAGCGCTCGACGAAGAGCGCGTGGTTCTCTTCGGGAACCTGCTCCGCCTCGCCCAGGGCGACCAGGATGCTGCGCAGGTGAGCGAGCAGGGCGAGATGATGGTCGAGATAGGGATTGGACATGGCGGACTTCCTGAAGCTGGATCGGGCGCGGGAGTATAAGGCCCGCCGCGCCCGCTGTCCTGCCTGCGGGCTCAGCGGATCTTGCCGGCGCTGGGCGCCAGTTCCTCCTTGCTGAAGTCGTCGACGTCTATGACCCGCCGCCGGGCCGCCTCGAGGGCGCGGAGCTGCGTGGCACCGTCGGCATCCAGCAGTCCCGCGGCCAGGGCTGCGTCCACCAGCGGTTCCTCGGGGGCGGGGTTCAGGCTGCCCGCCCTGAGCGCGTGTTGCAGCTTGCGCTGCAAGGGTTGGCAGTAATTGGCGAGGTCGACGGCGTGTTGCAGGGCGCCCACCGGGTCGTCTGCCGATTGCGGTCGGTAGCAGCCGGCGAGCAACTCCTCCAGCGCCGGATCGCCCCGGTCACGGCCGATCACCCCGGCGACTTCTGCGGCCAGCGCATCCGAGGGGCCGGGATGGCGGCGGCCAAGGGGGAACACCAGCACTCTCAGCACTGCGCCCATGAACGCATTGGGGAAGTTGTCGAGCAGCCCGTCCAGGGCCTGCTCGGCCTTGCCCAGGCTTTCCTCCAGCGCCCAGCGCACCAGCGGTTGCAGGTGCTCAGGATAGTCGCGGTCGTGATAGCGCTTGAGGGCCGCCGATGCCAGATAGAGGTAGCTCAAGGCGTCGCCTAGCCGCGCGGACAGCCGCTCGCGGCGTTTCAGCTCGCCGCCGAGCAACAGCATGCTGCTGTCGGCGAGCAGGGCGAAGGACGCGGCCAAACGGTCGAGGGCGCGGAAGTAGGGGCGGCAGAGATTGTCGCCGGGCGCGTCGCCGATGCGCCCGAGGCTGAGGCCCAGCAACAGGCTGCTGGCGGCATTGCCCACGGCAAAGCCGATGTGCCCGAGCAGCAACTGGTCGAACTCATCCAGCGCCTGCTCGCGGTCATCGTGGTCGGCCAGGGCCATTTCCTTGAGGACGAACGGATGGCAACGGATCGCGCCCTGGCCAAAGATCATCAGGTTGCGCGAGAGGATGTTGGCGCCTTCCACCGTGATGGAAATGGGCGCTCCCTGCCAGGCGCGGCCCAGGTAGTTGTTCGGACCGAGGATGATGCCCTTGCCGCCATGCACGTCCATGGCGAGGCCAATGCATTCGCGGCCGCGCTCGGTGAGGTGGTACTTGAGGATGGCCGACAGCACCGAAGGTTTTTCGCCCAGGTCCACCGCGCTGGCAGTGAGGATGCGAGCGCTGTCCATCAGCCAGGCGTTGCCGGCAATGCGCGCCAGGGCTTCCTGGATGCCTTCGAACGCGGCCAGGGGCACGTTGAACTGTTCGCGGACACGGGCGTACTGGCCCGTCACCAGACTGGTGAACTTGGCGGCGCCGGTGGAGGCAGCGGGGAGGGAAATGGAACGACCCACCGACAGGCAATTCATCAGCATCATCCAGCCCTTGCCGAGCATGGTCTGGCCGCCGATGACGAAGTCCAGCGGCACGAACACATCCTTGCCGGAGTTCGGGCCGTTCATGAAGGCCGCGCCCAAGGGGAGGTGGCGCCGACCGATTTCCACGCCGGGAGTATTCGTCGGGATGAGCGCCAGGCTGATGCCGAGTTCTTCCTCTTCTCCCAGCAGATGCTCCGGGTCGTAGGCCTTGAATGCCAGGCCAAGCAAGGTGGCCACCGGACCGAGCGTGATGTAGCGTTTTTCCCAGGTCAGGCGCAGGCCGATCACTTCCTCGCCTTGCCACTGGCCCTTGCAGATGATGCCGACGTCCGGCATGGAGCCGGCATCCGAACCGGCGAGCGGTCCGGTGAGTGCGAAGCACGGAATGTCCTCGCCGCTCGCCAGGCGTGGCAGGTAGTGCCGGCGCTGCTCGTCGGTGCCGTAGTGCAGCAGCAGTTCGGCGGGGCCGAGCGAGTTGGGCACCATCACGGTGGAGGCCAGGTCGCCGCTACGGGTTGCGAGCTTCATCGCGACCTGGGAGTGGGCATAGGCGGAGAAGCCCTTGCCGCCGTATTCCTTCGGGATGATCAGCGCGAAGAAGCCATGCTGCTTGATGTGCGCCCAGGCCTCGGGCGGCAGGTCGAGCTGCTGGCCGATCTGCCAGTCGCTGACCATGGCGCAGAGTTCTTCCGTGGGGCCGTCGAGGAAGGCCTGTTCCTCTTCGGTCAGCTGCGGGCGAGGGGAGTCCAGGAGCTTGCGCCAGTCCGGACGTCCGCTGAACAGTTCGCCGTCCCACCACACCGTGCCGGCCTCGATGGCATCGCGCTCGGTCTCGGACATCGGCGGCAGCACGCGCTGGAACCAGGCAAACAGCGGTGCGCTGAGCCATTGCCGGCGCAGCCCAGGGAGCAGCAGCGGCAGGGCGACGGCCAGCCAGAGCAGCCAGAACACCAGCAGCAACCCGCCCGGGGGATGACCGAATAGCCCCATCAGCAAGAGAAAGCCGGCGACCAGCCCCAGTGCGGGCAGCGGCGCCGTGCGGCGGTGGGCGAGAAAGATGACGCCCAGGACCAGGGCGAGTAACCAGAGCAACAGCATGGTCGATCCTCCTTGATGGCGGCGCGGGACCGTCACGAGATTAGTCGCCAGCCATGACTATGGCGACAGGAACGGCGAGCTTGGCCGGAATGTCGTACCCGGGGTCGCGGGGCGCTGGATAGACTGGCGTGGTCACCCGCAGGAGAACACGCATGCAGCACTACCTGGAGCCCGGCCGCTTCGTTGATAGTGACCACCCCCTGGTGGTCGAGTTCGCGCAAATGCACCGTGGCGCAAGCCGCGACCCCATCGACCAGGCGGTCAGCCTGTACCGCGCGGTGCGTGACGAGATTCGCTACAACCCCTACGTGTTCAGCCGCGACCCGCAGACCCTGAAGGCCAGCCATGCGCTGGGCGCTGGTGAATCCTATTGCGTGCCCAAGGCGATCCTGCTGGCGGCCTGTGCGCGGCATTGCGGCATACCTGCACGCATCGGCCTGGCCGACGTCCGCAACCACCTGGCCACACCCCGATTGCTGGAGCTCTTGCGCAGCGAAGTGTTTGCCATGCACGGCTACACCGAGTTGTACCTCGACGGTCGTTGGGTCAAGGCCACACCGGCGTTCAACCTGGCGCTGTGCCGACTGTTCAATGTGCCGCCGCTGGAGTTCGACGGTCGCCAGGACAGCGTCTTCCACCCGTTCAACAAGCAAGGCGAGCGCTACATGGAATACCTGGCTGACCACGGCCAGTTCGCGGACCTGCCCGAGCAGCTGTTTTTCGAACACTTGGCCGAGGTTTACCCGCACCTGTTCCGTGAAGGTGCGGCTTTCCTGACTGGTGACCTGCATGCCGAGGCTGGCGCAGCGAGCTGACGCACAGTTTCATGAGTAAAGTTTGCCGGGCGCTTTGCCATTACCCGGCCTGCCAGTAGCATCGTCGCATTGCACAGGGAGCGACGAATGCGAACCAAACTGGATGCCTGTCTGCACGCGGTCAATCAGGTAGTGCTGGGCAAGGAAGCACAGGTGCGCCTGGCCCTGACCTGCCTGCTGGCCCGTGGACACCTGCTGATCGAAGACCTGCCCGGCATGGGCAAGACAACCCTGGGCCAGGCCCTGGCCAGAGTGCTGGGGCTGAGCTTCCAGCGCATCCAGTTCACCTCGGACCTCTTGCCCGGCGACATCCTCGGCACCTCGGTGTTCGACAAGGACAGCAGCCAGTTCGTCTTCCACCCCGGGCCGGTATTTGCCGAGCTGGTGCTGGCCGACGAGATCAACCGCGCCACTCCCAAGAGCCAGAGCGCATTGCTGGAAGCCATGGAGGAAGGGCAGGTGACCATCGAGGGGGCGACTCGCCCGCTGCCGGAGCCCTTCTTCGTCATCGCCACGCAGAACCCAGCCAGCCAGGGCGGCACCTTCGCCTTGCCGGAGTCGCAGCTGGATCGCTTCCTGATGCGACTGTCCCTCGGCTATCCGGCCAGGGCGGCGGAGAAGGCGCTGCTGCAAGGCGAAGCGCGGCGCGAGCTGCTGCCGCGTCTGGAACCCATCTTCACTCACGCCGAACTGGGGCTGATCCAGGCGGAAGTACCCAAGGTGGTAGCCCGCGACGCACTGGTGGATTACGTGCTGCGCCTGGTGGACGCCACCCGCAGCCAACCGCAGTTCGCCTGGGGCCTGTCGCCCCGCGCCAGCCTGGCGCTGCTGTCGGCGGCGCGTGCCTGGGCGCTGCTGGCGGGGCGCGATTATGTGATTCCGGAAGATGTCCAGGCGGTCCTGCCTTCGGTGGTCGGTCACCGCCTGCGCGAGCGCGCCGATCCGTCCGGCCATGGCGGCGGTGCGCTGGTGCAGTGGCTGCTGCGCGAAGTGCCGGCCCTCTGATGCTGGAGCTCCAGGTCGATCGCTGGCTGGCGCGGCGAATCCCGCCAGCGAACCAGGTGCGCCTGAATCAGCGGCGGATTTTCATCCTGCCCACCCGCGCCGGTGCCGCTTTCGGGCTGGCCCTGCTGCCGATGCTGCTGGTGGCGATCAATTACCAGAACAGCCTGGCCTACGCGCTGACCTTCCTGCTGCTGTCGGTGTTCCTGGTGGCCATCCTGCATACCTTCCGCAACCTTGCGGGGCTGAACCTCAAGGCGGCTGGCGGTGCGCCCGTGTTCCTCGGCGAGCAGGCGCATTTCCACGTCACGCTGGAAAGCGGCGGCCGCGAGCACCAGGCGATCGCGCTGGGCTGGCCGCCCTTGCCGTTGCAGGTGCAGGACGTAGCGGCCAATGGCGCCTGCGAGGTCGAGCTGCACGTGCCCACCCAGCGTCGTGGCTGGTTGCGGCCCCGGCGCCTGCGTGTCGAAAGCCGTTATCCGCTCGGGTTGCTGGTGGCGTGGAGCTGGGTGGACCTGGATCAGGCTCTGCTGGTCTATCCGCGCCCCCTGGAGGGCGACCTTCCGCTGACGCCCGGTCGTGGTGATGATGACGGCGACGATGGCCAGCATGTGCTCGGCGCCGGGGCGGACGACTACCAGGGACTGCGCGCCTACCAGCCGGGCGATTCGCGCCGGCGCTTGCACTGGAAGGCCTTTTCCCGTGGTCAGGGCCTGTTCGTGAAAGACTTCGCCGCCCTGGCCGGACGCGACATCTGGCTCGACCTCGACCGGCTGGACGGCGACCTGGAGCAGCGCCTGAGTCTGCTCTGCTACTGGGTGCTGCAGTTTTCCACCCGTGGCCAGCCGTTCGGCCTGCGCCTGGGGGGCCAGGAGCTGGGAGCTGATATCGGTGAAGCACATCGGGAAGCTTGTCTGCGGGCCCTGGCCCTGTTCGGGACGTCGAAATGAGAGCCAGACTGCCGATTACCCGGATCGGCCTGACCTGGCTGCTGGTGGCGCAGGTGCTGGTGATCCTGCCGCACCTGCCTTACCTGCCGCTGTGGATCATCGCCATGTGGCTGGGCTGCGCTGCCTGGCGCATCCAGATATTCCGCATGCGCGCGCAGTACCCCACGGGCCCGGTAAAGGCCGCGCTGATTCTGGCGATCGCCCTGGGTGTTTTCTTCTCCAGGGGCACCCTGGTGGGGCTGGAGGCAGCGGTCGTGCTGCTGGTGGCGGTGTTCATCCTCAAGCTTGTGGAACTGCGCACCCAGCGTGATGCGCTGGTGCTGGTCCTGCTCGGTTTCTTCACTCAGGTGACGGCCTACCTGTTCAACGACGGCATGCTGGCCGGCCTATACAGCCTGCTGCCCCTTTGTGCGTTGCTGGCTTCACTGGTGGGGTTACAGCAGAGCCGCTTCGCCGAACGCCCGCTGGTGCCGTTGAAGGCAGCGGGCAGCCTGTTGCTGCAGGCGATACCGCTGATGCTGTTGCTGTTCATGTTCTTTCCACGCCTGGGGCCGCTGTGGTCGCTGCCCTTGCCGGGCGAGAAGGGGGTCACTGGCCTCTCGGATGCCATGAGTCCGGCGGATATCGCCGAGCTGAGCCGCTCTGGCGATCTGGCCTTCCGCGCCAGCTTCGAAGGACCGGTACCGCCGATGAGCCAGCTCTACTGGCGCGCGCTGACGCTGGAGCGTTTCGATGGACGCCGCTGGTCCCAATCTCTCACCTCCCAGTTCGGCCAGGAGGCGGACTGGCGCCGGGAAGGTGAACCGCTGCGCTACAGCATCGTCATGCAGCCCAGCGGCAGGCCGTGGCTGTTCGGCCTGGATGTGGCCGAAACGCACGAGGAGGGCGTACGCGCCCGGGGCGATTTCCGCCTCGAACGACGCACGCCGGTGGATCGCCCGCTGCTCTACCAGGTCACCTCCTGGCCCCAGGCCGTGCGTGAACCCGAGGGTAACCCCGACGCCCTGCGCAGGGCCCTGCAGCTGCCAGCAAACGGCGAGTTGCGAACGCGGGCCTGGGCCGAGGAGCTCAAGCGGCAGCACGCCGAACCGCAACAGCTGGTGGATGCACTGCTGGCGCATTTCAATCGCGAGCCCTATGTCTATACCCTCAAGCCGCCGCCGCTCGGAGAGAACAACATCGATGCGTTCCTCTTCGATACGCGCCGGGGTTTCTGCGCCCATTACGCCGGCGCCATGACCTTCATCCTTCGAGCCGCCGGGATTCCCGCGCGCGTCGTCGCCGGCTACCAGGGTGGCGAACTCAATCCCGCCGGCAACTATGTGCTGGTGCACCAGTTCGATGCGCATGCCTGGGTGGAATACTGGCTGCCGGGACGCGGTTGGATCAGCGTCGATCCCACCTTCCAGGTGGCGCCCAACCGCATCGAACTCGGCCTTGAAGATGCCGTGGCCCGCGAACAGAGCTTCCTCGAGGGCTCGCCCCTATCTCCATTGCGCTTTCGACAGCTGGGGTGGCTGAACCAGGCGCGCCTGGCCTGGGACAATCTCAACTACGGCTGGCAACGCTGGGTGCTGGGCTATCAGGGTGAGGCCCAGATGGAACTGGTGCGGCGCTGGTTCGGCAGCCTGGATGGACGCTCGCTTGGTCTCGGCATGGTCGGTGCTGGAGCGCTGCTGATGGCACTGCTGGCCGTGTTCCTGTTCGCGCCCTGGCGCCGTGGGCGTGACCCGCAGCTGCGTCAGTTCGAAGTGTTCGAGCGACTGCTGGCGCGTCATGGCGTAGTGCGCGGCAAGGGCGAAGGGCCGCGCGCCTTCGCTGAACGCGCGAGTCGTGAGTTGCCCCGCCAAGCGGCCCAAATCCGCGCGTTCCTCGCTGCGTTCGAGGCCAGCCGATACGCCAGCCAGCAGGCGTCCGATCCCGCCACGCAGCTGCGTGCCCTGCGCAAGGCATTGCCCTGGCGCCTGCGTGGAGCGCGCGGATGATCCATGCTGAGTAACCTGCCGCAGTCATTTGCGCGCCTGATCCCTGGAGAGACTGACGATGGCCGGAATGCTGGATGACCTGATCGCCCAAGTCATTGGTCTGGAGATTCGCCTGCATGCCTGTGCCGAACGCCTGGCGGCGGGCACGGATGATGAGGCCCTGCATGACCTGCGCGTCGCTACCCGGCGCCTGCGCAGCCTGCTGCGGCCGTTTCGTGGCTTGCCTGCGGTCGATGTGCTGAACGAGGCGGCTGCCGCCCTGGCAGGTCTGAGCGGGCCGCTGCGGGATCTGGAAGTGCTGATCATCGAGTTGCGCAGCCACGGTCTGGATCGACTGACGACTGACCGCGAACGTGCGCGGCACCTTGGCTACGCGCAGCTCCTGCTAGCGCCGGAGCTTGCTCGTCTCTTCCAGGTGCTCGAAGCCTGGCCCCATCTGATGCGCGTGTGCGAGCGCGAGGGGTTGCTGAAGGGCTTGCAGGGCGCCGTGGGCAAGTCGCTTCGCAAGAGTCGCCGTCGGCTCATACAGGCGCTGGAGGATCCTTCCCATGATCGTCATCGCCTGCGTCTGCTGATCAAGCGCCTGCGTTACGGCGTGGATGCCCATCCGGATCTGATCGGCTTGTCGCCCAAGACCCGGAGGCTGCTGGTGGGCGCGCAATCGGCCCTGGGCAAATGGCACGACAACGTCCAGTGGCTGGTCCGTGCGGAGCGGGAGCCTGACCTGCGTCCGCGAGTTCGAGCCTGGCAGGTGGCGCTGCATGCGGCCGAAGTGCGTTCGGACCGGGTGTTGGAGAAGCTGCTGCGGCGTCTGGCCTGATCGACCGTGGCCGTTATCCCGTTGGCGTTGTCGCGGCAGCCCTGTGACGCGTCTTTCGAGCCGGTGGAGCAATGCCCTAAGATCGCCGACTGAGCGATTCATAACAGGGACTGCAGATGAAATTTTTTTCCGAACTGATCCAGGCGGCTCGCAGCAATTCGAATGCAATCGTGGTACCTGCCACCTGGGGACAGGGGCGGGCGGCCTTCGGAGGCGTCGTTGCGGCGCTGGCGTTCGAAGCCATGCGTGCCAAGGTCGAGGCGGGTCGGCCCGTTCGATCCCTCGCGATGACGTTCGTCGGTCCACTTGAGCCCGAAGTGCCCGCCAGTTTCGAGGCCGAACTGTTACGCGAAGGCAAGGCGGTGAGCCAGGTGTTCTGCCGCGTGGTGCAGAAGGCCCAGGTGGTGGCGCTGGTGCAAGGCAGCTTCGGCGGTTCGCGCCAATCGGTGGTGCAGATGACCGCCGAGCCCGCCCCCGACATGAAACCCGCCGCGGATTGCTTGGAATTGCCCTTCATCCCAGGCGTTACGCCGGAGTTCACCCGTCACCTGGCCATGCGCTGGGCCATCGGCGGCATGCCGTTCTCCGGAAGCCGCGAACGCGATATGGGTGGTTGGGTCCGTTTCCGGGGAGAAGTAGATCGGGAACCTGTCACTGAGGCCCATCTGCTGGCCCTGGTGGATGCCTGGCCGCCGGCTACCGTACCGCACCTGTCGGCGCCCGCGCCGGGTAGCACGCTGACCTGGACCATCGAATTCGTGCAGCCGCTACCCGAGCTGGATACCCATGACTGGTGCAAATATCGCGCGCGCATCGAGCACGCCAGCGATGGTTACGGCCATGCGGCAGCGGCGCTGTGGACGCCGGACGGCCAACTGGTGGCCATGAGTCGGCAGACCGTGGTGGTGTTTGGCTGATTGCGCCTTTCCGTAGGTTGGGCCGGGCGGCGTTCCGCGAGCGCAGCGAAGCCCAACGTGGCGCGGGTTCAGGTCCGCATCGTTGGGCTTCGCGTAGCTCAGCCGCAACCTACAGGGGCGGCGAGGTTTTTTGCCGGTCCACCATTCGTGGTCAGCGCTTCTTGTTGCGCCAGTTGCGCCACCACTGACCACTGAGCAGGAAGCGCGGGAAGGTGACGAACTGCTCCACCAGCAACCGGCCGATGGCGTCCTTGCGATCGTGGAAGGGTTCCGGTGCCACCGCTTCCATCCTGTGCCCGCGTCCTTGCAGTGCAAGGGAGGCGACGATGCCGATGATGCCGAGCACGAACGGCCGGAAGCTCAGGTTGAACAGCCCGTACACCAGGGTGATGGCCGCGAGGATGAACAGCGGCACGGCAATCACATGCAGGATCAGGTTGGCTGGATGCTGGTGATTGTCGGAGTAGGTCCGCCATTGCCACGCATGCAGGTTGGGAAGTCGTTTGCCCATGTCCGTCTCCTTGGGGGGAATGTCGGCAGCATAGACCGGCCCTGATGGGCCGGCGAATGCCTTCTCCCTATGGAGCGGATAGCCTGCCGCCGAGCTTTGCTGGATCTCGCGAGCTAGAGAAGAACAAGGCGAAAGAGGCTGAGGGGGCGGAGTTTACGAGCTGTAAATGAGCAAGCCCGAAGCCTCTTTCAACGCAGTTATTCCGACGCGCAGCAGATCCAGCTCAGGCGCGCAGCTTGAGCTGGCGGATGGCCTGCGACAGCTCGCTGGCCAGCTCCGCCAGCTCATTGCTGGTCGCGGCGGATTCTACGGTTTGACTGACGGTCAGCTCAGTGACGTCGCGAATCCCCACCACTGCGCGGGTCATTTCCTCGGCCACCTGGCTCTGCTGTTCAGCGGCCACCGCGATCTGCGTATTGCTCTCGCGCATCTGGGCGACCGCGCCGGTGATCGCGGCGAGGGCAGCACCCGCCTCGTGGGCGGCCTGCACGCAATCGTCGGCCTTGATCGAGCTTTCCCGCATGAACTCCACCGCGTCGCGAGTGCCGGCCTGGAGGGCGCCGATCATGCTGGTGATTTCGTCGGTGGAGTCCTGCACACGCTTGGCCAGATTGCGCACTTCGTCCGCCACGACGGCGAATCCACGGCCCATTTCACCTGCGCGGGCGGCTTCGATGGCGGCGTTCAGCGCCAGCAGATTCGTCTGTTCGGCGATGCCGTGGATGACGTTGACCACGCCGCTGATCTTCTGGCTGTCCTCGGCCAGCCGCTGAATCGTCTCCGCTGTCTGCTGCACGCCGGTCGAAAGCCCGGCAATGGAATGCTCGACCCGTTCCACCACCAACTGACCGGCGCCGGCAAGCTGGTCGGCGTTCTGCGACTGGTCGCGGGTGTCCGCCGCGTGCTGGGCGATGTGATGCACGGTGGTGGACATCTCGTTGATGGCGGTGGCGGCCTGGTCGGTTTCGCTCTGCTGTCCGAGCATGCCCTGGCGCACCTCACCCATGCTGCCGGCAAGACGTGCTGCGCCTTCGTCGAGCCGCGCCACGGCCTGGGCAACGGTGCCGACCACCCGCGCATATCCGGCTTGCATGGCATTGAAGGCGCCAGCCATCTGGCCCACTTCGTCACGGCTGTCCAGCGGCACGCGCGCGGAAAGATCGCCGCTGCGTTCGACGTGGAGCATCACGTCCTTGAGGGTGTTGAGGTGGCTGAGCAGGAAACGGATCAGCAATTGCGAAGCCGCCAGCAGGGCGACCATCAGCAGGAATACGGAGATTGCGTACTCCACGGCGCGGGCGCCGAGCAGTTGGCTCAGGCTCGGGCTGCTGGCCAGCACGGCGACGCGCTGGCCCTCGGCGTGATCGAACACCTGGGCGCCAATGACCGGATCGTTGCCTAACAGCGCGTCATGCTCCAGTTCCACCCAGCCGTTGGCGCGGGCCAGCGCCTGGCCGCCAGGCAATGGCGGGGCGCTACCGGCATCGAAGGCGAGGACCTGGGGCGACGAGGGCACGGGTTGGGTGGCGGGCCAGGATTTCAGCAACTGGACCTGGGCCGCAGCGGCTTTGCGGGCGTCTTCCGCCCGGCCCTGCTGTTCCAGGTAAAGCGCGTGGAGGACCAGCAGGAGTGTGGTGCAGAAGGCCACGGCGTTGACGGCCCAGAACTTGTACTTCAGGGAGATATCGCGAATCCAGGTTCCCATGATTTTCTTCTTGTGGCTCGGAGTATTGGCAAGGTGCCACTATTTTCTGACGGAAAATTCCTACCAGAGTTGATCCGAATCAAGAAGGAATCTGATTGCCTGCGTCAGTCGATGGTCGGGAGTCCGAAGAAGGCGCGCGCACAGGCGGTCGTGTGGCGAGCCAGTTCTTCCGGGCTTTCACCGCGATGCACGGCCACTTCCCGCAGCACTTCGGTGAGGAAGGCCGGCTCGTTGTGGCCATGCTTGGGTTTGGGGCGCAGGCTGCGCGGCAGCAGGTAGGGCGCATCGCTTTCCAGCATCAGCCGACCACGGGGAATGTCACGCACCAGGGCGTGTAGATGGGTGCCGCGACGCTCGTCGCAGATCCAGCCGGTGATGCCGATGTGCAGGTCGAGGTCCAGGTAACCGTAGAGGGCGCGCTTCTCGCCGGTGAAACAGTGCACGACGGCGGCGCTGAGCTGATCGCGGAATTGCCGGACGATGGCCAGCAGGCGTTCATCGGCGTCGCGCTCGTGGAGAAACACCGGCTTACCCAGCTCGGCGGCCAGTGCCAGCTGCTCTTCCAGCGCCTTTTCCTGTTGCGGGCGGGGCGAGAAGTCACGATTGAAGTCCAGGCCGCATTCGCCCACTGCGCGCACCCGTGTTTCGCCCAGTAGTGCACGCAGTGTCCGCTGGCTATCGCTGTTCCAGTCGCTTGCTTCATGGGGATGGACGCCAGCGGTGCTGAACAGCAGCAGGCCGCTTTCATCCAGTTGTTCGGCGACGAGCAGGGCCTTTTCGCTGTCATCCAGGTTGGTCCCGGTCAGCACCATCTGGCGGACGCCGGCGGCCTGGGCACGCTCCAGCAGGGCGCGGGCATCGCGGGCGAGGCTGGGGTGGGTCAGATTGACGCCGATGTCGATGAGTTGCATGGTGCTACCTCGGATTGGAGCAGAGCAGCGGAACAATGCTCGAAACAATTAAAAAAGCCAATATTTACAGGAACTTGGCGCCTTGTGTTGAAGTCAATACCACGCTTTGACTGGCGTCAGGCGCGTAGCTGTGACACTCTCCGCGCCCCTCGCTCGCCATCCAAGGTTTCGCGGCGCAGCAACTCTACACGTTCGGGTGCGCGCTGACGTCCCGCCCAGTCCCTGGAGAATTGATGACGCGACCGCTGCTGTTCCTGCTCTGCCTGCTGGCGCTGTTGCCCTTCACGGCCAGCGCTCGCCTGGCTGGACCGCCGGAAGTCTGGCAGCAGCCGGCCGAAGCGCGCGACCTGGCCCAGATCCGCCGCAGCGGTGTGCTCAAGGTGCTGGTGAACCAGAGCCGCAACAGCTCCGGTGAGGTCAAGGGCGAACCCGTCGGGGTCGAGTACCACCGTATCCGTGCCTTCGAGCAGTACCTCAATCGCAATGCCCGCGACGGGCGTGAAATCAAGCTGAAGATCATCCCGAAGGCCAAGGATCAATTGCTGGCTGCATTGCAGCGGGGCGAGGGCGATCTCGTAGCGCCGGGGGAGCTGATCAACCAGGGCATCGGCAGCAACGTCAGCGCCAGCGCGCCCCTGCGCAAGGATGTGCCGCTGGTGCTGGTCAGTCGTCAGGGGCAGCGTCGTTATCAGCGCCTGGAGCAGTTGTCGGGCCGTAGCATCGCGCTGCCGGTCGGTAGCGCGGCGGGTGAGGCGTTGCGGCCGGTGAACGAGAAGCTCGCGGCGCGCAAGCTCGCACCCATCGTCATCGAGTGGGTCGATTCGACGCTGGCGGTGGAAGATGTGCTGGAAATGGTCCAGGCCGGCATCTTCCCGCTGACGGCCGTGGAGCAGCCGATTGCTGAGCGCTGGGCCAAGGTGATGCCGAAGCTGCGCCTGGACAAGCACCTGGTGCTCGACCGGCAGGGTGACATGACCTGGTTCGTTCGCCGGGATGCGCCGACGTTGCGGGCCAGCGTCGACCGTTTCCTGGCGGGGTATCGTGCACCTGAAGATCAGGATGCGGCGTTCCAGCGCGTCTATCGGCGCCTCTACAAGGTTCACAACCCCCTTGCCCGCACCGAGCGCCAACGCCTCGAGCGCGTGCGTCCGGTGCTGCAGCGCTACGCCGACCAGCATGACTTCGATTGGCTCAGCCTTGCGGCACTCGCCTATAAGGAGTCCAGTCTGAATCCGGCGGCCAGGGGCGCGGGCGGCGCCACCGGGCTGATGCAGATCACGCCGGGAGCCGCGAGCAGCGTGGGTGTGGGGAACATCCAGAAGCTCGACAACAATGTGCAAGCGTCAGCCCGGTACCTGGCCAAGCTGCGTCGGAGTTTCTTCTCCAGCACTCAACTCGACGAGCGCGAGCGCATGGCCTTCGTGCTGGCGGCCTACAACCTCGGCCCGCAACGGGTCCAGGGGATGCGCGCCGAAGCCCGGCGACGGGGCCTGAATCCCAACCAGTGGTTCTTCCAGGTCGAACGCATCGCTGCTGAACAGGCCGGGATGGGTGTGGTGAGCTACGTCAACAGCGTGAACAAGTACTACCTGGCCTTCGATCGCGAGCGTTATCTACTGGAGCCTTCGAAAAAGGCTGGCAAGGCGCGAAAGTAATCGAATAATTCGATAATGTGGCTGAGAATTTTCCGGTTTTAATATCAAAAAATTCTACTAAGCTTGTGTTCATCGACTCCCACAACACAAGGAACACCTCGATGAGCAACCCGATCAAATCCATCCTCGCCACCAATGCGGGCTATGGCATCACCCTGCTGCGCGTCATTACCGGCCTGACTTTCATGGCACACGGCGCGCAGAAGCTCTTTGGCATGTTTGGTGGTTACGGCCTGGCGGGTACCGGGCAGTGGATGGAAAGCATCGGCCTGACTCCCGGCTACCTCATGGCCCTGATGGCGGGTAGCGCCGAGTTCTTTGGTGGCCTGGCGCTGGTGATCGGTTTGCTGGTGCGTCCGGCCGCCGCGGCGTTGATCGTTGCGATGGTCGTGGCGATCTTCAGCGTGCACTGGGCCAGCGGTTTCTTCATCACCAACGGTGGTTTCGAGTACGCCATGATCCTTGGCCTGATCAGCGCCACGCTGCTGGTCGAAGGCGCCGGCAAGATGTCCCTGGATCGCAACCTGGCCAGCTGAGCCAGGTCGTTGAAAAAAGGCCCGCTCATGCGGTAATGCTGTTCACATAAGAACGCCGCTAATCCCTCACCGGGTGAGCGGCGTTCTTGGTTTCTGCAGCGGGGAAACGCTGTAGGAGCCAGCTTGCTGGCGAATGGGCGATATCCCGGAAAGTTTCGCGAGCAAGCTCGCTCCTACAACAACAGCGACACCTCGTTGGCGGGGCTAACTGAACAGCATTACGCTCATGCGGGCCTTTTTGCGTTTCATGGCTGCTTTTTCCGGGCCATCGCCAACTCGGCGGCGGCCTGGAGGCGCATGCGCTCCTGCGGGTTGAAGCCTTCCTCCTCCAGGCGGTTGATCGCAACCGTCTTGTCACTCTGGCTCAGGCCCTCGCTGGCCTCGATACGGCCTTTCTCCTTCAGGTAGGCCTGCAACCGTTGCTGCCATTGCAGTCGCTGCTGGTCCAGGTTCTCCAGCCTCGCCGTTGCTTCGGCCCCGACCAGTTGCTGGCGCAGCTGACGAACCTGCTCGGGGTTGCCGCCGGCCGCCTGGAGCGCCCCCACCTGGACCCTGAGTTCGGCCTGCAACTGGCTCGCGGCCAGGGCCTGCATCTCTTCCGGCAAGCCAGCGCGTAGTTGGTCGATGGCTGCTGCCTTCGCGGCCGGGGTCATGTCGGCGTCGCGTTGGATGGCCAGGCGCTGCAGGGTGAAGGCGTTGTAGGCCTCCTCGGAGGCGAAGAAGGCTTGATGGGCATCGGTGCTGAAGATGCGCGCGCGCAGTGCCTGTACCGCCGCTTCACGCTGACGCAACGCAGTGAGGTCGGCGAGCAGCGGCAGATCGCGCTCCAGTTGTACCAGCTGGCGCTTGTAGTCCAGGTACTGATCGAGCAATGCCAGGGCCTGGCCTTGCGCTGGCGATTCCAATTGCCCGGTGATGAAGCTTCTGAGGCGCTGGATGCTGTTGGCCAGCGACTCTTCGCCCTGGGTGCTGAGGAAGTAATCGAAGATGCGCCGGATGTCCTCGGTGATCAGCAAGTTGCCGGCGGCATCGAGGTGGAAGCGGCCGTCCACGTCTGTCCCCGCCAGTGATCCGGGCTGCTTCGCGAATGTGGTTGCGCCCGCCAGGGGGCTTTGCAGAGGCTGCGAGGCGGGGAAGGCGTCGGCAGTTGGAACGCGTGCTGCGGTCACGGCGTTCGGAGGCGCTACGCCAGGTGAGGCAGGGGCCGGTTTGCCGCCCCCTTGCAGCAGGATGGCCAGGGCGCCGGCAAAGGCGAGAGGGAACAGCAGCAGGAGTTTTTTCACAGGGTCACTCGGCAGTCTGGAAGGAAGCGGGGCCCGCAGGCCCCGCGCAGTTGCCTCAAAGGCCGTCGTTTTTCAGCCGGTTGGCCTGTTGACGATAGACGGTAGTCGGGTCCGTCTCGAACAGACTGGTCAGCCCCAGGGTCTGATTGACCTCGTCCAGGTGGTTCATCCGGTAATCGTCGCGGATGACCTTGCCCAGGTGCGAGCTGCAACGTCCCACCAGGCCGTCGTTGGCTTGGCCGTTGAAGGGCAGGGAGCTGGCGCCCAGCAGCCCGTCGCTCACATCCAGCACATTGGTCAGGGGGCTGGTGCCGCTCCAGGAGTAGTAGCGCACCCCATTGACCTGGTAGGCGCCTTCACCGCAGGCGGTGGTCGGCAGGCCCTGCGGGAAGCGTGCGTTGAACGCGGCCGCGCCCTGGCTGTTGAGAGATTCCAATGCGCCAAGGGCGTTCTGCTGGAGGTCGCTGTCGCTGCCGGAGAGGAAGTTGATCAGCGCGCCCAGGCCGTTGACGATGCCGGCCAGCATGACTTCACCCGCGGAGCCTGGTGGTATCTGACGAAGGAAGTCAGCCGTGGCGGAACCTTTGTGGGGCGCGCCGACGCTGGTGGCAGAGGCGACGAGATCCGGGCGCACCGCTGCCACATAGCGAATGGTCGGGCCGCCATGGCTGTGACCGATCAGATTGACCTTGGGGCTGCCACTGATGGCGACGATTTCTTCCACCTGTTCAAGCAGTTCTTCGCCGCGTGCTTCGGTGGTGTTCAGCTGGCTGACTTCCGTGACATAGACGCGGGCGCCATCGCTGCGCAAGGCAGAGGGAATGCCGTACCAGTAATCGACGCCAAGGATGCTGTCGAATCCGAGCATGCCGTGGGTCAGGACGATCGGGTAGCGGGTCTGGGTATAGCCGCTGGAACCGAACCAGAGTGCGTGGGCTGGTCCGGAAGCAGCGAGTCCAGTGGCAAGGCAAAGGGCGAGCAGGGTCTTGTTGTTCTTCATGTGCGCTCTCGATGTTGTGCGTGGGAGGGCCTGACTGCATTCCCTGGCGTGGCCACGTCCGTCCTGGGCGTGCACTTCGGCAGGGCGGAGCGCAGGAACCATGCCATTCGCTACGAATATCGAGTAGCTGCTCTGGGATGGGCTTTTTGCGGATGTTTACAACCGTTCACCCTAGGATGTCGGCCAGTTTCCTGTTACGCGCCGAAACGTCAGGCTGGGGTCGAAGGCCGCAACGGCCAGTGTCCGAGCGCACGATAACGGGTGCCTCTGGCGGTGTTTTCCGAGGCGAAGAGGGCGAATTCGGTGGCGGGCCAATCGAAGGTTGGGGTGCTGGCCGCGGGAAGTCGCGGACAGTGGCGAGCCAGTGTCAGGTGCGGCTTGAAAGGGCGGGTCTCCAGGGTGAAGCCGGCGCTCAGCAATTGCTCGCGCAGGTTGCGTTCCAGTTCGATCAGCGCGGGCGGTATCCGACTGGGCGCCAGATACAGCAGGCCGTTCTTCCAGCGTGCCAGGCGATCCAGGTGCAGGGTGAACGCCTTGGGTTCCAGGCCAGCCGCCAAGGCTTCCAGGGCTTCCACCTGACCACGGGGTTGCGAGCCGAGGAAGGCGAGGGTGAGGTGAAGCTTGTCGGGGGCCACGGGTTTACCGTCAACAGGGTTCCGGGTGCACCAATCGGCAATGTCGTGGGCCAGTTGCGGGCAACAGGGAAGGGCGAAGAACAGGCGCAGGGGCGGGGTGCTCATGGGCGTCTCGCAAGGCGTGGTGGTCGCCTTGACAGTATTGCGCGGGCTTCTCTAGGATGTCGCCCCATGCGCCGATTTAGTCAGCTACTTGCGGGGCGCAGAAGTCTTCAAAGACTTCCAAATACCGCTAAAACGCTGGTTCGGTGTCGCCTCTCACCGCTGCCCAGCGGGACCTCACGAGGCGGAGACATGACACCATGACCTGTCCCCAACCCCTGCTCCGACTAGCCCCGATCACCACCGGGCTGGTTTTGCGCAATCCCCGAATCCTGCTTGGCGGCTCGCATCAGCCAACGCTTCTGCGCTATCTCGAAGGCTGGCCCAAACGTTGGGGTCGTCCACGCAACTTCCTGATCCAGTTCGCCCGCGAAGGCGAGTCGTTGGCGCGCTTCGCCAGCGACAGCTTCGACATGGCTGTGATCCAGACGCCATCTGCACAGGAGCTGCCGGAGGTACTCGGTCATTTGGTGCGAGTGGCGCGGCAGGGACTGATCACTCGGCGCTGACCGGCCGGCTCGACCGCTGATCTACGGATAATCGATCTCTACCACGTACCAGGTCTTTTCCCCGGTTGGGGTGCTGACCCGGACTTCGGCGTCCAGCGGCTTGCCCACCAGCGCGCGGGCAAGGGGAGAATCGATGCTGATGAGGTTCTGCTTCAGGTCGAACTCGTCAGGCCCGACGATGCGGTAACGGACCTGCTCACCATCGTCATCCTCCAGGGTGACCCAGGCGCCAAAGTAGACCTTGTCGGGATCGCTCGGACGTTCGCGTACCACTTTGAGGTTTTCCAGGCGCTTGGTGAGGAAGCGAACGCGACTGTCGATCTCCCGCAGCATCTTCTTCCCGTAGGTGTATTAGAACCCCAGCTATCAATGTACTAAATGAATATCACCAAAATCCGCTAATTACCCTCGCCTCTGTGGCGCGACGAGCGGATTTGACGAGCTTGTTACCCTCAACATACTAAGTCGGAGGGTTCTCTCATGGCCTATGCGGTTAAGATCAAAGTCAAATATCGAGACGGTCTGCGAAGCCAAGTCATTCAGCTACCTGGGGTCTTCACCCAGTCAGGATTACTGGTTTCCCATCTCCGTTACCTATCGAGTCGCTCTGGAAAAAGTGCGTCCTGGCGCGAAAGTTCAGTGCACTCAGTCATTCTTCTTCTAAAGTTCATTTTTGCTAATGAGTCTCGATTTGTTCGCGTAATAGATATGCTTTCGGCGTTTACCTATGCTCTTACCGAAGGAACTATTGATCGCGAAACGTATGAGGATCCTAGCCAGTTATATTGGGCGCCTCGTCGTTTTCATGATGCAAGATCGATACTTTTCCAAATTACAAGCTACACAGATTGGTTGGCAGAGCAGCCATTACATGATTCGCGCCGTGCGAATCCATTCCGCAGAGCTAGCTCTGAAGAGTGCAAGTTAAATTGGTGTGCATATTATCATCGAAATAGTGGGGTTTTTCTCAATCATCTGATCGCAAGCCGAGATGCTGATGCTAATGCTTTTGTTAGAGAGGTATCTATTCCAGGCGCTCCAGTTTTACGTCTGGAAGAAGTTAAAAGGTTTCCGGAAGATAAAATTCACGTCCTGCTGAAAGAAGGGTTTGTATTGGCTGGAACTTCGTCTTTTGATCCTGAGACCATGCGTATAGATTACAAGTCTCAAGCGATCACGTTACTCCAGCACTATGGTGGATTGCGGAAGTGTGAATGTTTTCATTTGTATGGCTGTGACATTACTTTTGATAAGAAAAGAATGGAAGTGGACGTACATGTGTATCACCCTAGCACTGGTACGTCTCCTGACGCGCGATATAGGACCCGTCGTGAGTATTTAAGCCGAGAGTTTCGCCTAAAACCTAGGACTGAATACCCGAAGTCTGAAAGGCTGCATCTAGGATGGAAATCGCCATTGTTAACTGATGCAGGTGGTTGCTTTAAAGTAAACTTTTGCCCTCCCAGCAAAGCGAAGGAGTTTCTACTTGCCTGGGTGAATTATATAAAGTTTCAACGAGTGTCGCCCTCTCCTGGGGAAGAGCATCCATATGCTTTTACTAATAGCTATGGCCGTCCAGAAACTATAAAAAATTATCAAAGGCTGCATTCGTTGGCTGTGAGGAGGATTGGTTTGGTTCCTTTAAAAATTTGCGGGACCACGGAGCATGGTCATCGCCATAGTTATGGTTACAGACTTAAGGAAAATGGATTCGATGCAATATTTATTCAGAAGGCGCTGCATCATAAAAGTCCTAAGTCTTCGTTGGTGTACACGCAGCCTAGTGATGCAGACGTGCGTGAAATGATGCGTAAATTGGAATGAGTTTATCGATTATTGTTTGGATAGAGAGTTTTAAGAGTGTAGGGTGTTTTTAATTTTGAGGGGTATTGGCTCCTTGCGAAAACTCTTCAATTGCTTATAGATGATAATAAGTGATTGTTAGATTGAGTTGTCCGCGGGCATAGGTTGCATTGGCTTAAGTTGGTCGGAGGGCATATGAAGGCCGTAAAGAGTGCGAAAATCAACGGGAAAGGGACTATGCGCTATGCCGGGGCTTGGAGTGAGTGGCGAGATTTTTTGGTTGAACCCCTGAGAGAGAATTTAAAGCGGCGGGAGGGGATTCCTAGTGTGAGCCAAGAAGATTTACGGATATCCATGAAAAGCAGCACGGACGCGCTTGGGGGCTGGCTTGAGTGGGACGACTTCCTTTTGGGGAAGGTCAATCATGAATCAAAAAATAGCGACTAGTTTGATTGACGGCTTGTACCTGTCCTTTGAAGAGGCAAGTCGTGCGGCGCAGTCCCTTGGTTTCAAGAATGCTCGTGCTTACAAAGCAGGTTATAAGAAAAATCCAAGATTACCGAAAACCCCAAAGCAGCAATATCCGGATGAGTGGTGCGGATGGCCCATGTTCTTGGGGAGTGGTGTTCGCCCTGCTCGTTATGCCACCTTGGCGGAGGCTTCGGCCGCTGCAATTAGACTCAATATCACGAGTTCTATGGATTATTCAGGTAAATATAAAAATGATCCTAGGCTAAGGGCTAGTCCAGAAGTTGTATATCCAGATTGGATTGGCTGGCGAAATTTTCTCGGTAAGCCTGAGTGGGACTTCTATTCTGAAATTGAACTGGCATCTAATGCTGCGTTATCGCTAGGGATAAGAACTTGTTACGAATATGGGGAAAGGCATATTGAAGATCTTCGGCTGCCTGCGAATCCTGAAAAATATTATAAAGATTGGGCGGGTTGGCCAAAATTTCTGAAGAAATTATCTAATAAATATCCAACGCTAGCGGAGGCGAGTGCGGCTGCGCGAAGATTGGGTGCCAAGAGCACGCTGGAATATATTAGGTTGTATAAATTAGATTCTGGGCTTAGGAGTAATCCGGCTTTATCTTACCCTGAGGAATGGGTCAATTGGTACGATTTCCTCGGCATGGAAACTCCAGTTGAAAAGTACAAGGATCTTGAGAGTGCGATGTGTGCCGTTAGGGCGCTAGGCGTAACGAAAAAGGCGCAATATAGACGCGCTCTTAAGATAGATAAAAGGCTTCCCTGGAATCCTCAGGATGTATATTTGGAAGAGTGGGCAGGTTGGAGCGCATATCTAGGGGTTCTCGAGACCGAGCAAGTATATAATATATTTGAAGAGGCCAAATCAGCTGTTGAGCGTCTGGGTATCACTAGTTGGCGTGAGTACTGTGAGAGGCGCTCTGCCGATCCCCGACTTCCTAGGAATCCTCGTTTGAAGTATCCGAAAGAGTGGAAAGGTCCGAGTGATTTTTTTAGTGTAAGTACGCGGCGCGAAGAAATATACCTTACATTGGGGGAGGCCCGAGCGGCCGTGCAGAAATTGCCCATCCATAGTCGGAGAGACTATGAAACGATGTATATGCAGGACAGAGGATTGCCTGGTTCACCCCAGCAGAAGTATGTGCACGAATGGAAAGGGTGGCTGGATTTTTTGCTGCCAGTTGAATACCGCTGTTTGGCTGATTTAAGACGAGCATGCAAGATATTAAAATTAGGGAGTGCACGAGAATATAGAGAGGAATATAAGAAGCACCCACCTATGCCAGCAAATCCAGATCGATTCTTTCGGGGGGAGTGGGTTGATTGGTTTGATCTTCTGGGGCTTGTTACATTTTTGAGTTATAAAGATGCATGCGCCTTCATTCGCTCTAGCGAATTGAAATCAAAAAAGGCTTACATAAATTTCATCGATTCGAATAGGTGCGATTTTCTTCCCAGAACACCAGATCAGGTGTATGCGGGGGATTGGGTGAGTTGGAATGAGTATCTTGGTAAGTCTGAGCCTTTCACCATTGATAACATTGTAGAGCGTTACTCTGAGTGGCGTGACGCGATTGTTGATTTAATGAGGAAAGCACGCGGAGGTTTTTCAAAGAAAAAGTGTTTGTGCATGTTTGTAAGGCTTTTTATCCAAAAAAACGAACTGGGAATTTCACCGGTTGACTTTATATTGAACGGAAAGTGTAACGCTAGGGAGTTTAAAGAGTTTCTTGAGTCGGAATTCCCGGAAAGATATCGCCGTCCAGTCTGGTTGGCAGTTAATGAACTGATCGAGCATGTCATCTTAACGAGATTGACAATTGAAGATGAGGTGACAGGAGAGTTAGTTTCGGTTCCTGGCGCCCGAAATCCAATTGCATCGTCCGGGGTCGTCCCCGAATACGTTGGCAGTGGGCTCGGAGAAAGCTGTAAGCCAGCGTTAGCGTACCAGTATGTTGATGATATGAAAAACTGGATGATTCCACCGAGCGCTAAGAATTTCTCTGATTTGCAACACTTGCACATTTTTGATGCTGATTGGGTCGAAGTCGACATGTCTCGGACTTTTACGGACGAAAATGACGCCGACTGCGTGTTAAAGATGTCAGGCGGTAAGCTTATGATCTGGTCGCCCATTTGTTGGATACAAACCTTTGCTTTGGCGTCAGTTCCAGCTCGGGGAGTTCAAATTGCATACAATGACTCGGGTGAAGGCGATAAATATTTTCCTGAGGTAGTGCAGGATAGACTTGTGTGGGTTGAGAATTTTTCTGAATTTGCAGGTCTCACAGAAGCTCAAGGATTCGTGAAGAGATATCCAAATGATCAATTTGGAATGCATTTTACTACCAATAAAACTGGGTCTATCGAAAAGGGGTATAATGTTGCATGGATTCCAATGAGCTTGGCATATTGGTTGGTAAAACTAAGGAAGTGGCAAAGTAAATATAATCCAGTTAAACGTCCTCTTCCGTGGGTTGAATGCAAAAAAACGAACTTTAATGAGGCTCAACTCAAGGCTAAAGGTGCTAATTTTTTTCTATTTCGAGGTGTTGGTAGCGAGGAACCTCTTGGCTTTAGTGAGAAGTTGAGTGCGAGATTGGCGGCTGCTCTTTATTATAGTCAGCCAGAGAGCTTAAAATTGGCCGAACTTAGCGGGGCCCCTGGTTCGCTGTCGAAATACAGTTCGCGTTATACACCGCATAGTATGCGTGTTAGTCTTATTACTGCGTATATAATGGAATTTGGTCTGCCGGTAGAGATTGTTATGAAGATAGTTGGTCACTCTTCCATTGTGGTGACCATCTATTACTGCAAGATTGGGGTGGAAGAATTTAGATCGAGGTTAGAGAAGGCTGAAAAAGAAGCGCTTAAAAATAAGGCGTATGCCGCTCAGATGATGATTGAGCAAGGTCGTATAGATGAGCTTAAGCCGGGCTTAATCGCAACTGATGGTGGCCTCATCGAGGCGCTATCGGGAAACGTTCCTGCTGGAAATTATCTTTTCCGAGATTATGGATTTTGCCCATACGCCGGAACGCGCTGCGAAGATGGTGGGCCTTTATCTAACAACCCCCAGGTACGGTTTCCAGTTCCTTACGGTTACCTAGGGTGTCAAAACTGTCTCCGGTGCCGACATTTTGTAACCGGTCCGGCTTTTATTGGTGGTTTGGTGTCGGTACTCAATGAAATATCACTGAATGTGAGGGTCCAGTATGAAGCGTATAGCGGTCTAGAGGAAAAAGTGGCCGGAATTCTAATAGAAATTGACACGTTGGATGAAGAAGAGTACCAGGCTGTGGCGCGGGGATCGGTATTTGATTCATCAATACGTGACGAGTTAGAGGTGAGGCTCAGAAAACTGCGATCAGAGAGCGAAAGCGCCGCGAAGAAGTTGGATATGTTCATGTGCGACATGCAGGCTGGGGCACGTCTGTTAATGCAGTGCGATGGCTTGGTGGGGCAGCAAGTTGAGTCTTGTGATGGTGAGATTCACACCCAACTGGTTGTTCAGTCGGGTCACGAGTTGGACGTGGCCTTTGAGGAGGTTTCCTATTTTCACCAGTTGTGTGAAGTTTGCTCGAATGCAGAAATTTATGAGTCTTCTTCCTCTAGTTTGGCAGTGGCTACTCGTTCGCAATTTTTAGATCGGATGATGAGTTATAATAAGATTCCGACTTTCTTTTACTCTCTCTCTCAAGAGCAGCAGTTGGTAGTTGGTAATCAGGTAGCGCAGCTATTGGTTTCTCGAGTAAGGTCGTGGGAGCGGATTGACGACCTGGTCGACGGGCGTCTGTTGTTTGCTGATCTGCTTGATTCGGAAAGAATCGAGAAGGTTGAGATTGATGTTATTCTCGCGGATAGTCTGCGCTCCAGTGAGGGTGTTGTTTATGCACTTGGATCAGATTCTTCAGAACCTTAAAGTTGGTGCGTCTCAGCGAGTTTGTAGAAGTTTGGATAGTATTTTTGCGATCTGCGAGGAGCAGGTGAGGAAATCAGAATTCGATTTCTCGGTGGCAACTATATCCAGACTTGGCGCGGGTCGGGGCGTTCCAAAGGCCCAAAGTATCAGAAATCGGACCGGAGAGTGTTATCGTACATTGATTGGTGCATTTACAGCGGCTTACCCAAAGACGCGATTATCCCCGTCTGGTCGCTCTAAGACTCAATGGATCTCTGATATTAAAGACCCTCAGTTGAGGTTGTTAGTGCAAATTCAGGAGTCAGAGTTGAATGAGGCTCGTAAAATGCTTAGGGAGATTGTTCCTCCAAGAATGGAAATCTATGTGGATGATAGGGAGTTCACCTCAGGTGATCATAGGCTCAATAGTATTGAGCGGAGGGCGTTGGAGCATTTGGTCTCTGATGATTTTCTCAAGCAATTCGGGTTTCAGTTGGGGGGCTTCGGAGATGTGACTGACTCGACTGGGCGAAAAGTTTTCAAACCGGGAACCATCCCAGCATTAAAGAAGGCATTGGAATACCTCTAGCGTTGAGCGTTCTTTTGACGTGGTATAACTGGTACTACTTTTGACGGAAACTCCGTCATACTGCACTCGATCTCCTCTTCTTGGGAAAACATTCCGCCAGAGTTCGGCTGTTAGCTTCTACGTTCACGTTGGCTTCGCGCCGACTCCGAAATCCTGCGGCTGATGTGGCCAACTTAGATCCGCATTGCGCTAACCTGGCTGCGATTACTTCAGGCTTGCCGGTCCGCTCGTCAGCTCTTTCATTGTATGGCGCACCCGACCGGAAGCTGTCTCCCGAAATAAAGCAGCTATTGGCCAGGAAGTGCTTCTGTGAGTGGTTGCTTCTACCTAAAGCTCCACTTGGGTCTGGCAGTTGGCCTGCACAATTGATCGCGATAAAAAACTGGCCTGTCTCTATTGAGTCTGCATAGGCTGATGAGCGTGAGCGGCATGGGACAACCTTACGCCACGAATCAACTAGGAAGCAGTGAATCAAACGATGGGTTTTGAACAGCTCGCCGAGTTACGTGACCGTCTGCGGGCTGAGGTCAAGCAGGTATCGACTGCCAGCCCGAAGCCCCCTAAGCGGAAGTCCTCCCCGCAAGCAAAGTCTCGTGGCCAAGATCCTGCGGTGGAAGCGAATTGGCGATTGCAGAAGCTTTTCCCCTTGGCCTTCCCTGTCAATCCGGCCCCCAAGGTTCCGCTCAAGGAAGGTATCTTCAAGGATGCTGAGCAACACTTGGAGATGCTGGGGCTAACACGCGAACAGCTCAAACTAGGGATCGCTATTTGGTGCCGCGGGACTCGATACTGGGCAAGCATGGTCGAGAATGCGCCGCGCCTAGACTTGAACGGTCAAGCGGTTGGCGCGGTGACGGCAAGTCAGGCGCTGTATGCGCAGCAGCAAGCGTCGCGGTCGCGCGGGCAAGCACGACGACATCGTTCGAACCCCAAACAATTCATCCAAGACGGCGCCGCCGACACCTCAGCGGGATGAGCAATTGATTGGAAGAACCTAAGTCGAGAATCGAGTCCCTCTTCGCTTCGATTGCGGGCAGGGTGTGCGGGTGACGGCGAACCGACCCTTCAGTGGAGAGCGCGATGCTCTGAGGCGAATCGCAGGCCAGCTTCCGACCGAAAGGAGCCGGTTCCTACGTCCATTTCAGGCGCCGGAGTTGTCAGTGCGAGGGGGGCGACTCGCCAGTTTCTGTAGGAGTTCGTCGCCGGTGACGAGTCGACCGCTCTCGGTGTCTTTGTCACCCATGCTGAGTAGCTTCACTAGGGCGATGGCCTCCTGGGTTTGTTGGTACTGCTCGTAGGACTGAACGACCATCGTGGGCAGGCCGTTCTGGGTGATGCAAAGTGGTTCGTCGAGATCCAGCGTTGCTGCGTGCTGCTTGAGGTAGCTGATCGTTTGGATTCGCATTGGTAGAGCTCCCACGGAGGCAAACAGAAGTCTGAAAATAGACGGGATTTCAAGCCACGGCGCGCTCAACTGACAACAGGATAATTCCATGGATCGCCGCCATTGCAGGCGGCATTGGCAGCGTGGCGATGACCGTTTTCTTTAGCTGTTAAGGCTGGTTTAGCTGGACAGCTAATCATCCGTTTTTAGCTAATGATTAGGCTGAATGACTAGGTTTGCTGGCAGCAAATCGGTCGATCGAGTCTTATCGGCCGGAAGCGGATGGCTAGGACCACTCCGGCGAGTGATCGCTGTTGGGGCAGGGGCTCCAGAAAGCACCTGCTAGACCGCAGAGGTTGCGCTATAAAGCTTCCAGACTGGCGTTTAGAACTGAATCACCCTTCGATGCAGCAACCAGGAAGGAACCTATGTCCTTTAGCGACTACTGGAAGGGCCCAGCGCACCGGCAGCGGGCAGATGACCTGGAGATCCAGCTTTCCGACCTTCAGGCGCGCTATGCGCAACTGCAAGCGCTCAATAGGAAGATCGGCGCCATGGACGTCTTAGAAATTCAACGACTGATTGAACGAGAGAAAGGAAAGCTTGCGGCGGTCCGCCAGGAAGTTCAGCTAGCGGAGCAGGAGAAGGCGGCGCTTGTGCAACGCTCCTCCGACCTACAAGGGCAGATCCTCGTATGGGAGGAGACGCTCCTTCTGGAGAGCTTTGCGCTCTATGAGCCGAAGTTCAAGCTGAATGCCAGCCACGAGTACAAGTCCCGACTGGACAGTGTGCGCGAACACCAGAAGACAATGATCAAGGGGGGGACGGCGGCCACCGGAAATATGGCCTGGACGGTCAATGGCAGCCAAGCCCAAGGGCGTAAGCTCGTAACCGACATGATCAAGTTGGTGATCCGATCTTTCAACAATGAAGCAGATTACTGCGTGGACAACGTAAAGTTCGATAATGTCGAGCTGGGCGAGAAGCGAATTCTCAAATCGTTCGAAGCTTGCAATCGCCTGGGCAAGATTATGGACGTGGAGATATCCCGCAAATACCTGGCCCTCAAGCTCGATGAGCTGCACCTTGCCCATGAGTTTCAGATCAAGAAGCAAGAGGAAAAAGAAGAAGCCAAGCGGGCCCGAGAAGAACTGCGGGAGCAGCAGAAGCTTGAGCAGGAAATTCGCGCCGCCCGGGAGAAGATCGCCAAGGAGCGTAAACACTTCGCGACCGCTATGCGTGATCTCCAGGCACGCTTGGGCAAGGCAACGTCTGAACAGGAGCGCGTGCCACTCTTGGCAAAACTGGCTGAGATTGAAATGGGCCGGGCCGCGTTGGAGAGCGAAGAGAAACTCATCGACTATCGCGAACAGAATGCCAAGGCCGGCTACGTCTATGTGATATCCAACGTAGGGGCATTTGGTGAAGGGGTTTACAAGATCGGGATGACTCGCCGCCTGGAACCGATGGAACGCGTCGACGAACTGGGCGACGCATCGGTGCCATTCTGGTTTGACGTGCATACGATGGTCTTCTCTGACAACGCCCCAGCGCTGGAAGCGAAGCTGCACGAACGCTTTGCTGCAGGTCGCCTAAACAAGGTCAACGGGCGCAAGGAATTCTTCCGTGCGGACATTGCCAAGATCGAGTCGGTCATTCGAGAAAACTACGATGCGGCCGTCGAAGTCATTCACGAAGCGCCAGCTGAGCAGTATCGCGAAAGCCTGCGCATGACACTGCCCACGGCCGCAATCTAGCAATCAGAACGGGTGTCGGCACAAAGCTAGCTTTACCGATTGGATGCCTCTGCATGTGACCTTGGTTTATCACGGATGAGGCAAAATCGACCCTTGCCGCCTCCGTAATGCACAACACCCTGAGGCGCGAACCTCAGGGTGTGCTTGCTAAATCATCAAGTCGGCCTCGCCGTTAGATATCCCGCTTACTGGCTGGGAGAAGCTCACAATCATTTGCAGGTTCTCGACATCGCTACCCCCCTTTTCAGGGTTCCGGTTCGTAGCGACAAACTGAATTTCATCCACCGTAACGATCACGTCAAAGTTAGACACTGGTCTGAGCCGTTGGATTGACAGTAACGCATGCGGCTCATGTGCGCTTCCCCGCAGCCCAATCGGCTTCGAATCTGGCTCGGAGTTTGGCCTCGTTGGCCTGACAAACCTCTACCATGCGCGGAGATTCTGGAATCTGGCAGCGCTGGGTCGGAGTGAAGTACTCGGACCAGGAGACTTCCTTCAGCCGATCTTGGGCAGCAGATTTTGCGAGCTCTTCTGCGGCTCTGCGATCTATCTCGGATCGCCGGCGAGCAGCCTCTTGGTGGGCTGCTACTTCTTCGGGAGAACGCCGATGAGCCACCGGTGATTGAGGTGCGGATTTGTGCTGCAACTGTCGCAGAATATGGGACAAATCGTGCTCGAGCCTGTGCTCGGCTCTGTACATGCGCAGCTGGTAGAAAATCAGTGCAGTAACCACTGCACCTACAACTCCAATTGCCCAGTGAGCAAAGGATTTCGGGCTACGTCTACTCATCTACCCGCCCCCTTGCGCTTAGGCAAATTACTCCAACACTGCCTTCTGCCAATGCTCTTCACTGACGATGGAGATCTGTGCCCCAGATTCGCGGAGTTCGACAGCTTTCGTAATTTTGGTGCCGTAGGTGCTGTGTAGCCATTGTTCATTACCAACAGTGCCTATCACGATGACCAGGGCTTCGCAGTCCTTGCGCGGGCCGTATGCCATAACGCCGGTGAAGACGAACAGACGGCCGTTCCACTTAAATTCTGGGGCAGATGTGCTTCGGCCTGATCGCAGGCTCTTCATAGGAACTGCTAACAGTGAGATTCCGAACACAAGCGACACTCGAGGTTGTCGATCAAGCGCGTATTACCGATGAATGCTGCAACCAGAATGACCAGCGATTTGTCCTGCTGAGCGGGTGGCTCAAGTGTCCGCGCTGCTCTGATCTCAAGGTAGTCCAGTCGGAAACCAGCTTTCTGAAGCATGCTCTTCCCATCTTTGATAAGTGACGGGAAGTCACGCTCGCCTCGTTCGATAGCGCCTGCTATCTGCCTGATGCAGCGGTAGAGTAATGGCGCGATATCGCGTTCGGCGGGGGCGAGGTACCCATTGCGTGAGGAAAGTGCGAGGCCATCGGGGGCGCGAATGGTTGGCGCGGCGAGTATGCGCGTGGCGAGATTCAAGTCGTTGGTAAGTGCTCGAATCACAGCAAGCTGCTGGTAGTCTTTCTGGCCAAACACCGCAACGTCGGGCTGAACGATATTGAATAGCTTGGTCACGACGGTTGCCACGCCCTCAAAATGCCCTGGGCGGCTGTCACCACAAAGGCCTCGTGATATACCAGGGACAATCACGCAGCAGTGATTGCGCAATCCATCTGGGTACATCTCTTTTACGCTCGGTGCGAAGAGCACGGAGCAGCCAGCTCTGGACAGCGCCTTCTGATCTGCAGAAGGCGTTCGCGGGTAGCTCTGGAGATCTTCTTGGGGACCGAACTGCAAAGGATTTACGAAGAGGCTGGTGACGATGAATTCACTTTCCTGTCGGGCCATCTCCAGTAGCGAGATGTGTCCTTCATGAAGGTTGCCCATCGTCGGTACCAGCCCGATGCGTTTTCTCTGACCTCGCGCCTTTTGCAACGCTGCGCGCAATGTCTGGATGCTGTCAGTTGTGATCATCGCTGACCTGATGGGGGTGTTTGGCACAGATTTTCGGGTTTTCCATCAGAGACGCCTGCATGGCGGCCAGCAGTTCGGTGGCGCGCTGCTTGCCGATTATTGGTGAGCAGGTATCGCCACGGACAATGGCGGAGAGGAAGTCGGCCTTGATATAAGCCGCGTCGTTCACACCTGCTGGCACGTGATTGGAGATCAAGTCGAAGAGAAAGGCTTCCTCGAAGGCCGGCGGGTTCTTCAGCAACTCCACCAGCTCCGCGGTCTGCGTGGCATCCAACGCAAGGGGCGGCAGCCCTTCCTCGGCACGTGCTTTCACGTGTTCGAAATAGCCTTCAAGCACTGCGATTTCTCCTGTCGAGCACGGATAAAAAAGTAGGGCAGGGACGGCCATCGAGGATGACGACTCAGCAGACCGACATGGGAACCTGCACCTACGAAAGGTATGCGACGCCCGCCGCAGGTGCGTTGCAGCAGATCGTCGGTTGGCGATCAAAAAATAACAATATTTCAGTTATTCAACAACTGACATGTTGACATTTTCTTGTCGGGACACAAAAGTTAGCCCGCTGGCGCCCCCGTAGCGCCGCTGTGTGCCTGGCCTTCGGCCAGCGGCGTTACGCCACCGTCATTCGAGAGAAATCACATGAAAGTACTGGTCCCGGTCAAACGAGTGGTCGACTTCAACGTCAAGGTCCGCGTCAAGGCGGACAACTCCGGCGTCGACCTCGCCAACGTGAAGATGGCACTGAACCCCTTCTGCGAAATCGCCGTGGAAGAAGCCGTCCGACTGAAAGAGAAGGGCACCGCGACTGAAGTCGTGGTCATTACCGTCGGTTCTAGCGCAGCCCAGGAGCAGTTGCGCACGGCCCTGGCCTTGGGCGCCGATCGCGCCATTCTGGTCGAGTCCGCCGACGAGCTGAACTCCCTGGCCGTCGCCAAGTTGCTGAAGGCCTTGGTCGACAAGGAGCAGCCGCAGCTGGTCATCCTCGGCAAGCAGGCCATCGACAGCGACAACAACCAGACCGGCCAGATGCTGGGCGCCCTCACGGGCTTCGCCCAGGGCACCTTCGCCTCCAAGGTCGAGCTGGCTGGCGACAAGGTCAACGTCACCCGTGAGATCGATGGCGGTCTGCAGACCGTTGCGCTGAACCTGCCGGCGATCGTCACCACCGACCTGCGCCTGAACGAGCCGCGCTATGCGTCGCTGCCGAACATCATGAAGGCCAAGAAGAAGCCGCTGGACGTGGTCACCCCGGATGCCCTGGGCGTTTCCACTGCCTCCACCGTCAAGACCCTGAAAGTTGAAGCACCGGCCGCCCGCCAGGCGGGTATCAAGGTCAAGTCCGTGGCTGAACTGGTCGAGAAACTGAAGAACGAAGCGAAGGTGATCTGAGATGGCAATCCTGGTAATCGCTGAACACAACAACAGCGCGCTGGCAGCTGCCACCCTCAACACCGTTACCGCCGCTCAGAAGATCGGTGGTGATATCCACGTTCTGGTCGCTGGCCAGGGCGTAGGTGCTGCTGCAGAAGCTGCCGCCAAGGTCGCGGGCGTGTCCAAGGTGCTGGTCGCTGACAACGCTGCCTACGCGCACCAACTGCCGGAAAACGTCGCTCCGCTGATCGCTGAGCTGGGCAAGGGCTACAGCCACGTGCTGGCACCCGCTACCACCAACGGCAAGAACTACCTGCCGCGCGTGGCTGCCCTGCTGGACGTCGACCAGATCTCCGAGATCATCGCCGTTGAAAGCGCCGACACCTTCAAGCGTCCGATCTACGCCGGCAACGCCATCGCTACCGTGCAATCCAGTGCGGCCGTGAAGGTCATCACCGTGCGTTCCACCGGTTTCGACGCCGCGGCTGCTGAAGGCGGTTCCGCTGCCGTTGAAGCCGTGGGCACTGTGTCCGACGCTGGCAAGTCCGCCTTCGTGGGTGAAGAACTGGCCAAGTCCGATCGTCCGGAACTGACCGCTGCCAAGATCGTCGTTTCCGGCGGCCGTGGCATGCAGAACGGCGACAACTTCAAGCACCTCTACAGCCTTGCAGACAAGCTGGGCGCTGGCGTGGGCGCTTCCCGTGCCGCCGTCGACGCCGGCTTCGTGCCGAACGACATGCAGGTCGGCCAGACCGGCAAGATCGTCGCGCCGCAGCTGTACATCGCCGTCGGTATCTCCGGTGCCATCCAGCACCTGGCGGGTATGAAGGACTCCAAGGTCATCGTCGCGATCAACAAGGACGAAGAAGCCCCGATTTTCCAGGTGGCTGACTACGGCCTGGTGGCTGACCTGTTCGAAGCCGTACCCGAATTGGAAGGCTTGGTTTGACTGCGGGCCGGCAGGCAGTCGATGGACTGTCTGCCGGCGAGCTTGGCTTCACAGAACAGGTGATGCCTCATGGCACGAGTCAATGAAAAGCTGGCGTCGCTCAACTGGGGGCAGTTCAGCCCGCTAGCCGACCCGACCCGCCGCGCCATTTTCACCCGGTTGATGGAGCACCCTGCGGCCGTCAAGGTGCTCGCAGCGGAAATGCCGATCTCCCAACCAGCCATTTCCCAGCATCTGAAGGTGCTCAAGGAAGCCGATCTCATCCTGGACGAGCGCCAGGGTCGCTATCGACTGTATTCGGCCAATCCCCAGGCGCTTGAGGCGCTGTCCTTGCAGTTCGGTCAGTTGCGCGACTGCCTGTTGGACGATGGCGAGTCTCAGGGCACAGCGTCCGGCGAGTTCGATTCAGTGGATCGCGCCATGCAACAGTGGGCGCGCCTGTGGCCGGAGCACGATCCGCTGAGCGTCGGACTGATCGTGCGCCTACGTCTGGTAGCCCGGCATCTGGAACGGCTCTCCGAACTGGCCGCCTCACGCCATCAGCTCAATGTTGTGCAGGTACTGCTGCTGGCAACTCTGGACCGTATCGAACCGCCCCATGAAAGCACCCTTACTGAGCTGTCCAAGGTTAGCTTCATGTCTCTACCGGCCACTGCGCGCCATCTCGACCAGACCGAGAAGCGCGGCCTCATAAGTCGCAGACCGGACGAGAACGACGCCCGCTCCAACCTGATTCGCATCACGGACAAGGGGCGCGAGGTGCTGCACAAGATCATGAACTCGCAGCGCCAGCATGAGCATGCCCCCGTATACCAGATGACAGGGGATGATCAGTTGCGTCTGGCCAGGATGTTGCGTTCGTTGATGCGCGATCTGGGGACGATCCAGGGATGAAGCGTGGCACCCCGCCGGCACGGGGTGCCATCAAGTCAGGCGACCTGATCGGTTTCCAGCACTCGACCCATTTGCGTATCGCCGCCGATGGTAGTGCGGTGTACCAGGCGCCGGTCACCCAGGGGGTATCCCAGCGCCGAATGGAGTGTGCGCCAGTTGTCCCACAGCACCATGTCGTCTGGCTCCCAGTGGTGGACGTAGCAGAACGTCCGACTGGTGACGTGGGTAACCAACTCTTCGAGCAGGGCGTGACTTTCCGAGGCGTCCATGTTGACCACCCGTTGCAGGTGCAGCGGGCTGAGGTTCAGCACCTTGCGGCCACTCACCGGGTGGCGCCATACCAGGGGGTGGGCCACTGGCGGGAAGGCAGGAAAGTTGCGTTCGCCTTTTACCTGCATGCGCAGCAGTGGGTCGCGTCCGTAAGGAGAGTCGAGAAGCGAAGTGCAGAATCGATACTCCACCTCTAAGTGCTCGATGCGCTGTTTCATCGCCTCCGGCAGCGCGGCGTAGGCCGCAATGGTATCGATCCAGGCGGTTTCCCCGCCGTGTTGCGGGGTTTCCACGGCGCGCAGCATGGCGCCGTGGTTGGGGCGGTTAGTGAAGACAAGGTCTGAATGCCAGGGGATGAAGCCGACGAAGGGCTTGTCCGGCGCCGACTCACGGTAGTACACGCTGAGCTTTGCCTGGGCATCGCTATCGAGCACCATCAGCTCGGGATATTGGCTTTCGGTCACCAGATTTTTCACCGGATGCACGTCCAGTTCGCCAAAGCAGCGGCTGAGACTGAGCTGCTGTTCCGGGCAGTGGCCCATGTTCTTGAAGACAACTATGCCGGCTTCAATCCAGGCCTCATGAAGTTGCTTGGCGATGTGCGACGGAATTGGTTGATTCAGATCGATTTCACTGCATTGCACGCCAATGCCACCGGCTAGGTTGGATATTTTCATTGTTGTTGTTTCTTGCTTTGAGAGTTTTGTTTGGAATATTTGACTGGGAACTCGAGATGCTTTTGAGTAAATCGTTAGTTGCTTGCCAGCTAACTTTTATCGAAGTGCTTCGGGCTCATTTGTGGCGATCACTGTGGATTGTTGGGGCGCGTTGTTCGCCTGCTCTGGACGTCGCTGCAGGCGTAGGCTGAGCAGCAGCATCAGCGCCAGCACCGCGACCAGCGAGCCAGTCACCCACGGGATGGCCGAGGCCAGTCCATCCAGCCTGCCGGCCTGGAGCAGCTCACTGGCGTCGACGCCAAGTTGTTGCAGTTGAGCGGCAAGTTCAGGACTCGGCTTGGCCTGGCCGAGGCCTGCCAGGCGGCCGAGCAACTCGGGGCTTGCGCCTGCCTGGCTGGCACGCTCCTGCATCGACTGCTGGGCGATCAGGGTCACCGCGCTGCCGAAAACGCCGAGGCCGAAGGTGGCGCCGGCGGGCGAACCGAAGTCCTTCATCATGGTGAACAGACCGCTACCAGCGGCCAGCTTGGCGCGTGGCACGGCGCTCATCATCAGCTTCATCAATGCCGGGGTCTTCATGCCGTTGGCGAAGCCGATCAGGATGACGATGCCGGCGATCATCCACAGTGGTGTGCTCAGCCGGATGGTGCTTATCGTCAGCATGCCCAGCAGTATGGCGACCATCGACGCCACCACGATCCGCCGGCAGTCGTACCTGTCCGCAAGGCGCCCAGCGATGGGGGCGGAGATCATCGAGCAGCCGTACACGCACATGTTGATGAAGCCCACCTGAGATGCGCTGCCACCCGGGCGCTCGCTGATGAAGAAGGCCAGCGAATAGGTCAGGCCGGCCAGGCACATGACACTCAGCAGGTAAAGTCCGGCAGGCAGGATGAACGCAGGGTTGCGCAGGATGCCAATGTCGATCACAGGGTCAGCCACGCGCTGCTCCAGCTTCCACAGTAGCGCCGCGGCGACCACACCTATGCCCAGGGCTGCGAGCGTGTAGGGCGAGGTTGGGCCGAGCTTGGCGGCGGCGGTTGGGATCGACAGCAGGCCGCCGAGAGCCAGGAACAGTAACAGCGACCCGGCCAGATCGTAGCCGCGGCGTCGGCTGACTACGGTGGTTTCCGGCACGAGGGCGGCGATCAGTAACAGACCGACTGCGCCCAGCAGGCCGCTCAGCCAGTAGATGATCTGCCAGCCGAAAGCGTCGACTAACAGGCCGCCGAGCAGGGCGCCGGTAGTGGCGCCCAGGCCCATGGCGGCGGTGAAGATGCCGAGCGCCATGCCGCGCCGCTCATCGGGGAAGAGAAATCCAATGTAGGCCAGCACCACGGGCATGATGCAGGCCACCCCCAGCCCCTGAAGCAACCTCGCGGCCAGGAGCAATTCGAAGGTGGGCGAGACCGCTGCGGCGAATTCGGAAACGGAGAACACCACCAGGCCGATTAGCAGCATCTTCTTGCGGCCGATGGCATCGGCCAGGCGGCCCATGATCGGCGAGCAGGTGGTGGAAGCAACGAAGAACACCAGGATGATCAGCGCCGATGAATTCATCGACACGCCATAGTGACGGGCGATGCTGGGCAGCGCCGGGGCCTGGAAAGTCATTGCTTCGATAGTGACGAAGGTACTGAACAACAGTACCGCGTAGATACGCCAGGCAATACGTGGGGACAGGTGTTCTTGTTGTAAGGCTGTCATGCGCGCTCTCCGGATTCGTCGATAGCGGAACTTATTGTTGTGGTTCCAGAGACTACGGCGCTTCTTCCTTGTCTGCTCGTGATTCATATAAGTTTGCACTTATATGATTCTGCTTGAATGCACTTTTTGTTAGCGAATAACGTGAGGTCACTCGATGAGTTAATTAACCGAGTTAAATAAGTGCCGGAGCAAAACTACATGTCACCCAAACGTAAGTTTCTGCTGGACCTAATCGAAAAGCCGGATGAGGCATTCAATATAAGCGCAAGCGAACTGGCCCACCTGCGCCTGGCCGCCGCCCAGGAGTTGTTCGAAGAGCGCGTGCAGCAGATTCCCCTGCTCAAGCACCGTGCCGAGGAGGCCGGTATCAGCCGAATCGAAAGCTTCGAAGACCTGGTGCCGTTGCTGTTCGCCCACACCACCTATAAGTCCTACCCGGCGTCCTTCGTTGAGAAAGGCCAGTGGGAGCGCCTGCTCAAATGGCTCGACGCACTATCGGTCCCGGACCTGAGCCAGGTCGACATGACCGGTGTCAGTAACGTCGACGAGTGGCTCGACCGCCTGTGGGCAGCCGATCACCGGGTCCTGGCCACCAGCGGCTCGAGCGGCAAGTGCTCGTTCCTTAACCACACCGCCGGAGACCAAGACAACAAGCGGCGCCACTTCAAGTACGCAGCCGCATGGCCGGTTCAGGTGGCCAGCAAGGACCGGCCGGTGTTCTGGATGGGGCAGATAGAGGGCCCCAACAGCGCGGTGGAGGCCGGCCAGTTCGCCATGGCCAACTGGGGCCGCGAGGGTGCCATCTTCATGCTGACCCAGGAGCCGCTGCGCATTTCCGAAGTAAGCCGCATGGCAGCGATGCGCAAGCGGATGGCAGACGGCTCGGCGACCCCCAATGAGATTGCTGCCTTCGAGGCCGAGTCCGCAGTCAAGGGTGCTCGAGGAAACGAGGAGATGCGCGCCTTCGCTGACAAGGTGTTGGATCACCGCCATGAGCCGATTTACCTGATCGGCTTCTGGGCACAGCACCTGGCGATCATCGAGCGCGCCCGCGAGCGCGGCATCGCCGATGGTGACTTCCATCCGAACAGCATTATCGGCGCCGGTGGCGGGGTTAAGGGCATTCCATTGCCTCCGGACTACAGAGAGCGGGTCAACACCTTCTACGGCAATGTGCTGCGGCCGGGCCTGTACGCCATGACTGAGCTGTCCCAGCCGATGCCGCGCTGCGAGAAGGGGCACTACCACATCCCGCCGGGACTGATCGTCCTGCTGCTGGATGATAGCGGTGAGAAGCTGGTCGAGCCCATTGGCTTGCAGAGCGGGCGCTTCGCCTTCCTTGACCTCGCCTACGAGGGCCGTTGGGGCGGCCTGATCACGGGTGACAAGGTAACCGTGGATTTTGCATCGAAGTGCGAATGCGGACGCCACGGACCGGTAATCCACGACTCCATAACCCGATACACCCAACTGGGGCAGGATGACAACATCGGCTGCGCCGGAACCATAGACGCCTATATCCGGGGGGCTATCGCATGAATGCAGTGAACCAACATCAGGTCTCCCGCGTCTGCCACATCGTCAAGGGCGAGGTGGTGGAGGGGGAGGATCTCGAATACGGCCCTGCCCATGCGCGATTCACCACGCCGGCGCTGAAGCTGGACGAACTGGTCTGGAGTCGTCAGGAGCCAGGCCCGGCCTTCGATACCCCGCTGGATGACATCCTCGACATCCTCGGCGAGCTCAGCCGCTGGCTGGAGCGCGATCCGGAAGGCCTGGTCAGGCAGGCACTGGAAAATGCCATCCGCAATAACCCCATGCACCCACGCGTCATGCAGCGCTCCTACGAGATGATGCCGCGAATCTTCGATCGCGAGCGGCTCCTGGTGCAGATCGACAACGAGCTGGGCGGCAAGGAGGTGGTGGACGGTTGGAAGCCGGTCACCAACCTGCTCAGTGGTCGACCGGCAGCAATGCGTGCCTTCCCCGCGCGCATCCTTCACATCATTGCCGGCAATGCACCTGGAGTTGCGGCGGTTTCCATCGCCCGCGGCGCGGTGACCAAGGCAGTGAACCTGATCAAGCTGCCGTCCAACGACCTGTTCACTGCTCCGGCCATTCTGCGCGGCATCTCAGCGGTAGCGCCGGGGCATGCCCTGGCGCGCTCCTTCTCGGCCGCATATTGGCGCGGAGGCGACGATAAAGTCGAAAGCCTGCTGATGCGTCCGCAGTTCTTCGACAAGCTGGCGGCCTGGGGCGGTGATGCGACGCTGCGTAGCGCGAAGAACTACATCTGCCCAGGCTTCGAGCTGGTGTCCTTCGATCCGAAGACCTCCATTTCCATGATCGGTCGCGAGGCCTTCGCCTCCGACGAGCTACTCGCCGAGGTGGCCGACAAAGCAGCCGCCGATGCCACTCTGGTCGAGCAACTGGCCTGCGCCTCCAGTCGTTACCAGTTTGTGGAGGGTACCCAGGAGCAGGCCGACCGCTTCGCCGATCTGCTGCAACAGCGCATGGGTGTGGAACGTCAGCTGGCATCCGCGGAAGGGCGTCCGGTGCCGGGTCACCTGCGCGAAGAAATCGACGGCCTGCGAGTGATGCCCGACTACTACCGGGTTTGGGGGAACTACAGCGGGGCCGGTGTGGTGATCCGCTCCGAGGAGCCGGTGGATTTCCATCCCGAGTTCCGTGTGGTCAATGTGGTGCCGGTCAATGACCTTCGTGATGCGCTGCGCTTCGTCAACGTCGCGACCCAGACCGTCAGCCTGTACCCCGGTGAACGCAAGGTTGAGCTACGTGATTTGCTGGCTTCGGCCGGTGCCCAGCGAGTTACCTGCATCGGTGCTTCAGGTGGCATGGAGGGTGGCTTGGCCCACGACGGCTTCCTGCCGCTGGCGAGACTGGTGCGCTGGATTAACGATGAAGGCTGAGTCGAAGGGAGCGGGGTGGATGAGCAGCGAACAGATGCAGTGCGGATTCCCCGGCCTGTCCCTGGCCGGCCAGGTGGCCCTGGTCACCGGGGCCGGGCGAGGGCTGGGCTTCGAGATGGCGAAGGGGCTGGCCCAGGCCGGTGCAAGGGTATGGCTCAACGGCCGTGATCCGAAGCAATTGGAGGCGGCTTGCGCGCGACTGGTCGACAGCGGGCTACAGGCTTGTGCCTTGCCCTTCGACGTGGAGGACGAAGCGGCCGCCGACATCAGCGTGCAGCGCATCCTTGGTGAGCACGGGCGGCTGGACATATTGGTCAACAACGTCGGCCGGCGTGATCGCCGTTCGTTGTTCGAGCTGGATAGCCAGGCTTTGCGCGCCATGCTCGACAACCACTTGGTAGCGGCTTTTGGGCTGAGCAGGCTGGTGGCAGTACCCATGATGGAGCAGGGCGGCGGAAGGATTATCAACCTGGCCTCGGTCTCGGCCTTCCTCGCTTCGGCAAGGGATGCCGCCTACATCGCTGCCAAGGGCGGCCTGGTTGCCTTGACTCGTGCGCTGGCGGCAGAGCTCGGCAGCCATGGAATCACGGTCAACGCCATAGCACCCGGGCCCTTTGCCACTGAGACCAACCAGCCTCTGTCAGCTAGTCCGGAGAGCCAGGCGTGGATTGCCAGACGCAGTTCCCTGGGCCGCTGGGGGCGACCCGAGGAAATCTCCGGTGCAGCAGTATTCCTGGCGTCCCCCGCGGCTTCATTTGTTACCGGCCAGGTGCTGGCTGTGGATGGAGGATTGCTGGCGCACTACTGAGTTGACGGCGGGTGCATCCGCTCAACCCGACCCGGCGAAGCGGTGCTAGCATGTCCATTGAAATAACAAAGAGTCAGTTATTGGGGGTTGATCATGCGTTACAAGATACTCGGCAACACGGGGTTGCGTGTCTCGGAGCTTTGTCTCGGCACTATGACCTTCGGTACCCAGGGCTGGGGGGCGGAGGAGGGCGAGGCAGCCCGGATCTTCGCGCGCTTCCGCGAAAGCGGCGGCAATTTCATCGATACCGCCAATGAGGTCTATGCCGGCGGCAGGTCCGAGGAAGTAGTGGGCAGCCTGATCCAAAGCTGTCGCGAGGAGATGGTACTGGCCACCAAGTACTCCCTCGCCTATCCCGGTGGCGGCAATCCCAATGCGGGCGGCAACCACCGCAAGAGCCTGCGCCGCTCGGTCGAGGCGAGTCTGCAGCGGCTCGGCACCGACTACATCGATCTGCTTTGGGTTCACGCCTGGGACAGCGCCACACCGCTGGAGGAAACTCTGCGCGCTCTGGATGATCTGGTGCGTCAGGGCAAGGTGCTTTACACCGGCATCTCCAATGCGCCGGCGTGGGTGGTGGCCAGTGCAAATACTCAGGCGCGGCTTCAGGGTTGGACTTCCTTCGCCGCACTGCAGGCGGAGTACAACCTGCTGGAACGAAGCGTAGAGCATGACCTACTGCCTATGTGTCGGCACTTTGGGTTGAGCCTGGCCGCCTGGTCACCCCTGGCCAGTGGCATCCTCAGCGGTAAGTACAGCGCCGGCAAGGACGCCGGTGAGGCCAAGCGCCTGGACGTGGCTGGGCTCAAGACCCTGGACGAGCGCAGCCTGGCCATTGCCGAGGCGGTGGGTCAGGTGGCTCAAGCGATCGGCCGCAGCCCTTCGCAGGTGGCGCTTAACTGGCTTCGGGCCCAGCCGGGTGTGATACCGCTGCTGGGGGTGCGCACCCTCGCGCAACTGGAGGACAACCTCGGCTGCCTCGACTTCCAACTGGAGCCGGGGCACCTGGCGACCCTTGCCGAGCTGGGCGCGCCACCTGCGCAGTACCCCCATGACTATCTGACCAAGTACCAGGAACTGATCGCCGCCGGTTACCGGCGACTGACCGACCCTAACTGAATCCCGCGGAATAAGGCTTCCAGGCTCGGCCTGGAGGACCCCGCTCACCCTGAAGAAAGACCTCTGGAGCAAGGTTTAATGGCCACAATAAATACAAGAGCCGCACCCATCACCGCCCGCTTGTCGGCCTCCATCTGGCTACTCGCACTGGCCATTTCGCAAGATGCCGGTGCGATGCTGCTCGACCTGGAGAGTGACGACTGGGAAGTCCGCGTCGACAACACCATCCGCTACAACGCCGCGTGGCGCATGGAGCATCAGAACAAGGACTTCCTGCGCTCGCCGGCCTTTGACGACACCGAGAACAAGTTCGATCGCGGCGACCTGGTGACCAACCGCTTCGATCTGCTCAGCGAGCTGGACGCTGTGTACCAGGGTAGCCATGGGTTCCGTCTGAGCGCAGCCGGCTGGTATGACCAGGCCTACCAGGGCAAGGCCGAGCCCAACTCAGCGCTGGTGAACAGCGGCAACTACATCAATGATCACTACAACGGCTACGCCACCCGATACATGGCGGGGCCCTCAGGCGAGCTGCTGGACGCCTTCGTTTTCTCCAACTTCCAACTGGGAGAAGTGGGCGTGGGCGCCAAGGCGGGCAAACACAATGTCTACTGGGGCGAGTCGCTGTTCACCTTGGGCAACAGCATCGCCTACTCGCAGGGGCCGGTGGACACCATTAAATCCGCGTCCAGCCCCGGCACTGAGGCCAAGGAGCTGTTTCTGCCAATCAATCAGCTGTCGGCTGACCTCAGTCTGAGCAACGAGCTGTCCCTGGGCATGCAGTACCTGCTGGACTGGAAACCTTTCCGACTGGTTCCGGGCGGCACCTTCTACGCGAACTCCGACGGCTCGCGCTCGGACCTCGCTTCGCCACCTGCCTTGGTCAATGGCGATGACCTGGAGCCCGGCAGCAACCACGGCGAGTACGGCCTGAACTTGCGTTGGAGCCCTATGGCACTGGGCGGCACGCTGGGCCTCTACTACCGCAAGTTCAACGAAAAGTTGCCTTGGAGTTTCACGCAAATCGAAGGCCGTACACCGCGCGCAGTGCGCTTGGCCTATGCGCGGGATACGGAACTCTGGGGGCTTAGCCTGTCCCGCAACATCGCCCAGATGAGCGTGGCCACCGAGTTGTCCTACCGCAAAAACACCGCCCTGGTGTCCCGGTCCGGATACCCCGTTCGGACTGTTGCTGGTGTGGATCCCAGCTTCGAAGCCGCCGAAGGTGCACGGGGAAATTCCTGGCATGCCTTGGTGAACGCAGTCTACCTGCTGCCGAAGACGGCTCTCTGGGAAGGTGGCACTTTCCAGGGAGAGGTTACCTACAACCGCCTGGACAAGATCACCGACGACCCGCAGAACCGCTTCAATGCAGAAGGCCGTGGCTGTACCTCCGCGTACACCAAGCACTGCGCCACTCGCGACGCATGGGGCATGCAGCTGCGCTTCACGCCGGAGTGGCCGCAGGTGCTGCCGGGGTGGAACCTTTCGATGCCGGTCAACCTGGCCTGGGGCCTCGAAGGCAATAGTCCGACCCTCGGTGGCACCAATGAAGGTTCCTACAGCTGGACGGTGGGCGTCAGTGGTACATACCGCAGCGCCCATACCTTCAGCCTCAGCTACATCGACTCCTACGCCCGTTACGACACCCGCGCCGACGGCACCGTGACTACCGACTTCACCAGCGGGGCGGCAGTGCAGAACGACCATGGACGTCTGTCCTTCACCTACAAGACGACCTTCTGATCCGCAGCGACAATCCGGGAGAACAACAATGAAAAAGCTTGAGTGCATGACACTGGCGACACTGGGATTCTGGGTCGCGATGCAGGTCTACGCGACACCCTCGGAACAGGAAATCAGCCAGCTGGGCTCCACCCTCACACCGCTGGGTGCCGAGGTGGCGGGCAACGCAGATGGCAGTATCCCCCGCTGGGATGGAGGCCTCTGTACCCCTCCTGCGGGCTACCAGCCGAAGAAGGGCGAGTCCGGCGGTGGCCCCTGGTTGGATCCTTTCGCCAACGAGCAGCCGATCCTGAAGATCACCAAGGACAACCTGGAGCAATACGCCGACAAGCTGGACGCGGGCACGAAGGAACTATTCCAGCGCTATCCCGAGACCTTTCGCATCGACGTCTACCCCAGCCATCGTACGGCCTGCTACCCGCAATGGGTGTACGAGAACACCATCAAGAACGTCCGAAATCCCAAGTTGGTGGGCGGGGCGCCGGGATTGGTGAATGCCCATGCGCAGATTCCCTTCCCGATCCCAAAGAACGGCTACGAGGCCATGTGGAACCAGTCGGTGCGGGTGGATGCACCCTATGTGAAGGGCGACCAGGAAAACTGGCTAGTGGATGCGGCGGGCAACGTTACCCTCACCTCCATCAACCGGGTCGAGCAGAGCAAACCATATTGGGACAACGAGCGGGAGGCGGTGCCGGACGAGCAGCCCTACTGGACCTTGATCTCCACCACCGTGGCGCCCGCTTCCAGCGCCGGGGTCAAGCAACTCCGGCACAACTTCCTCGACACTGAGATCCGTGATCCCATGGCCTGGTCCTACGTGCCGGGACAGCGCCGGGTCCGGCTGTCGCCCGAGTTCAAGTACGACACCGTCTCCACCAGTTCCGGCGGCGTGCTGCTGTTCGATGAGATCAGCGGCTTCGACGGCAAGATGGACAAGTTCGACTTCGTGCTGAAGGGCAAGCGGGAAATGTACATTCCGGCGAACGCCTACAAGTTCAATGCCGCGCCGAGCGAGGTGGTGAATACCCCGAATCACGTCAACCCGGATTACCTGAGGTTCGAGTTGCGCCGGGTGTGGGTGGTGGAAGCCAACCTCAAGCCGGGGGAACGACACGTACAGAAGACCAAGACCTTCTATCTGGACGAGGACAGCTGGTCGGTGGCTGTCTACAACGCTTTCGACAACACCGGGACCATCCAGAAGGTCACCTACTACCCGGGATTCCAGGAGTATGACAAGCCGCAGTACCGCACTGCGCCCAACGTCCTCTACGACCTGACCAAGCGCGTATACACCCATGGCGCGCGCATGGGCGCGGAGAAGTCCACCGGCTTCTACCGGGTCGCGCGCTACCCCACGACCTTCTTCTCCCCCGGCTCCCTGGCCGGAACCGGCATCCGCTGAGTTCTTGGTGTGGGTCCGGGCCCTTCTCAGATCGGTGGCCCGGGCCATCCTGCCGGCGCAATCCAGCCGGCAGGCACACTTTTTTCCTTCCCGAGCGCCGCGCCCCGCGCCGGCGTTGAATCCGAGGGCGACACCTTGACCATAGTTGCAACCATCGAAGACCTGCAGCGACTTGCCAGCCGTCGCGTGCCGCGAATGTTCTATGACCTGGTGGACGCCGGTTCATACAGCGAAGGGACCTACCGCGCCAACGAGGCGGACCTCCAACGCATCAAGTTACGCCAGCGCGTTGCGATCGACGTTGGCGCGCGTAACCTGAAAACTCGCCTGCTGGGCGAGGATGTCACCATGCCGGTAGCCCTGGCACCGGCCGGTCTGACTGGCATGCAGAGAGCCGACGGCGAGATACTCGCGGCCCGCGCGGCCGAACGTTTTGGCGTGCCCTTCACGCTGAGCACCATGAGCGTCTGCTCTATCGAGGACGTCGCCGCTGCCACTCACAAACCCTTCTGGTTCCAGCTTTATCTGATGCGTGATCGCGAGTTCGCCCGCTCGTTGATCCGGCGCGCCAAGGCGGCCGGTTGCTCGGCGCTGGCGCTGACCCTGGACTTACCCATGGTGGGTCAGCGACACAAGGACGTACGCAATGGTCGCGCCTATTCCAAGCGCACTCTGGTGCGCTTCGCCAACCTGGCTAGCAAACCGCGCTGGTGCCTGGAAATGCTGCGTACATCCCGCCGCAGCTGCGGCAATATCGTTGGCCATGCAAAGGGTGTGAGTGACGAGACTTCCATGCGCGCGTGGGTCGGCGCCCAGTTCGACCCCACCGTGACCTGGGCCGACGTCGCGTGGGTGCGTAGCCTTTGGGATGGCCCGTTGGTGCTCAAGGGAATTCTTGATGTCGAGGATGCTCAATACGCCGTGAACTGTGGCGCCGACGCCCTGGTTGTGTCCAATCATGGTGGCCGCCAGCTGGATGGAGCACCGTCGTCCATAAGTGTCCTGCCCTCCATCGTGGATGCGGTGGCAACGCGTGCTGAAGTCTGGATGGATGGTGGTGTGCGCAGCGGACAAGACGTTTTCAAAGCGTGCGCCCTGGGTGCCCGCGGAGTCATGATCGGCCGCAGTTATCTTTACGGCCTGGGTGCGGAAGGGGAAGCCGGCGTGGGCAAATGCCTGGACATCATCCGGCGGGAGCTCGATGCGACATTGGCACTGAGTGGCACCGCTGACATTCGCAAAGTGGGTCGCGATAGCCTGGTTGCAGGCAGCTGGTAGCGGCAAGCGACTCTGCAGGACCCAAAAGAAAAGGCTATGTCTGCGTTAAGTGTTGCTAGTACCTAAACTTTCGCTACGGCATCTCTTTGAGGAGGTCTGCCATGCGCGCGACAGAGTTCAGGAGCTTGTTATCCCGCCTCTATCAGCTCAACCAAGCACAGCGAGAGCAATTGCAGGCGCAACTCGCCCTTCCCCAGGACGTGTTGACGGAAGCCCTGACAGCGCCCGAGCAGTGTCCACACTGCTCGGGCGCTGACCTACGTCCCTGGGGTTCCAGCCACGGATTGGCCCGTTATCGATGCCGAGCCTGCGGGCGCACCTGTAATGCCCTGACCGGCACGCCGCTGGCGCGTTTGCGCCAGCGAGAGTGCTGGGGGCTGTATGCCGAAACGGTGGTTCACAGCCTGACGGTGCGTAAGGCGGCCGCGCTCTGCGGGGTCGACAAGAACACGGCGTTCCGCTGGCGGCATCGTTTTCTCCGTTTGATTGCTGAACACCGCGCCCAGCATGAGTCGGGGATTGTCGAAGCCGACGAGACCTTTTTCCTCGAGTCATTCAAGGGCCAGCGCCAATTACCGCGCGCGGCCCGCAAGCGCGGCGGCACGGCGCAGCGCAAAGGCTTTACCGCCGAGCAGATTCCCGTTCTGGTCGTGCGTGATCGCAGCGGACACCACGCGGATTTCCACTTGAAACAGCTCAATGCAGCTCAGGTGGGGGCAGTGCTACGCCCATTGCTCGATTCGGATGCCGTGCTGTGCACCGACAGCGCGGCGATCTACCAGAGCTTTGCCAAGGCCGAAGGCATTACCCACCATCGCGTGAACCTACGTCAGAAACGACGGGTGGACGGGGCCTTCCACATCCAGAACGTCAACGCCTACCACGGCCGACTGAAGAGCTGGATGACACGCTTCCATGGAGTGGCGACCAAGTATTTGGCGAATTACCTGGGCTGGCGTCGTCTCCTCGAACGTTATGGAAAGGATATCAACCCATTGATTTGCATGAAGGAATCACTTGGTTATTACCCTCTGCAACAACTAACGCAGACATAGCCAAAGAAAACGCCCCGCTTAGCGGGGCGTTTTCGTTCGTGCAGGCGATCAGGCTTCTTCGGCCATGATCTTGCCGTCTTCCTTCGCCACGGCGGTGAACATCTTGATGATGTCGCCGGAGGTCACGCGACGACGCACTTCGCCTTCCTTGAGGGGGGCCGGGCCACCGTAGGACTTCGGCGTGGTATCCACGTCTTTCGCCAGGGCGCGCAGGGCACTTACGGTGCACTTGTCGCGGCCGCCCATCTTGCCGAACGCATCGAAGTTATAGAGACGCAGGGCGTTGCCGTGCGTGATCTTGTCGATGCTGGCGTCCGGCAGATGCTTGAGGGAGTCGAACAGCATGTCAGCGGATTCCGGCCAGACGGTATCCGAGTGCGGGTAGTCGCATTCGTAGGCGACGTTGTCTACGCCGATGTCCTCGAGGTTCTTCAGGCCGAAGCGGTCGTCGATGAAGCAGGTCTGGAAGTGTTCGCGGAACACTTCGCTCGGCATCTTGCCGCCGAAGTCGGCGTAGGTCCAGGCCTTGTGGTGCTCATGGACGAAGTCCGCGCGCTCGAGGAAGTAGGGGATCCAGCCGATGCCGCCCTCGGACAGGGAGATCTTCAGGTCCGGGTAACGCTGCAGCGCTTTCAGGTGCAGCCAGTCGGCAGCCGAGTTCACGATGGAGATCGGCATGGTGATGATCCAGGAGTCGATGGGCGAATTCATCGAGGCATGGGGAGCCTGGGCACCAGAGCCGATATGAATGTTGATTACCACCTTGTTTTCGGCACAGACCTTCCACAGCGGTTCCCAGTGGGCGTCATGGATGCTCGGCTGGCCCTTCAGCGAAGGGTTGTCGGAGAAGGAGATGGCGTGGCAGCCCTTAGCAACGACGCGCTTGATCTCGGCCACCGAGGCGTTGAGGTCCCAGTAGGGAATGATGGCGTTGGGGATGTTGCGGCCCGGATAGCTGCCGCACCACTCGTCGATGTGCCAGTCGTTGTAGGCCTGCAGCAGGGCGAGGGCGTTCTGCTTGTTTTCGAACTGATGGAACAGGCTGCCGTCGAAGGTCACCACGCTGGGGAAGTTCAGCGAGGCCAGCAGACCGTTGGCGTTCATGTCGTCGATGCGCGCATGGATGTCCCAGGCGCCTTTACGCATCTGGTCGAAGGAGATCGGCTCGCAGCCATACTCCTCGCGCAGGCGGCCGACCACGGCATTGAGGCCGATGTTGCCTGCACGACGGCCTTCGAACAGCCAATAGTCGGCGCCGTTCTTGTCTTTCAGTACCTTGGGGGCGAAAGCCTTCTGGGCAGTGGTGAGGTGCTGCTCGAACATGGTGGGCGGCTCGACAATGTGGTCGTCGACGCTGACTAGAACGAGATCATCGAGTTTCATGTGTTATCTCCATCGCTCAAGCGGCCCCTCACCAGGCAGGTTCGGACTGCTTCAGGTTTGTTGTTGTATGCGATGTCGAACGTTACCCCGAGTTGGGGCGTTCATCAATAGCAAAACAGACAAATAGTCAGTTATTGTTATTTTCGCATGACTGCTTGATGCCCTTGCCGATTGACTCAAAACCTTCCAGCTGAAGTGATTTCCTGTCAATAGACTACAGGCCTGATAGTCCTTCCGTCGTTGATGTACGCGACGGGTGGCTGGAGCCTTTGCTGGCTAAGTAATACAATGTCATTTTTTGTCAGCTGCAAACAATTTGGCAGGGGTGGGACAACTATGGGATTCGGCAGGATTATGGGCTGGGTGGGGATGTTGGTAGGCATTGTGCTCGCTGGAGGCGCAAGTGCTGCGCCCGGTGGTTATGAGGCAGAAGAGCAGGAGGCGCGGGCGTTGCTGGAAAGCGCCGTGGCCTACTACCGCGAGCACAAGGCGCAGGCCTTGCCGGTATTCAGTCGGCAGGGGCCTTTCGTGCGTGGCAACCACTATGTCTATGTGCTGGACATCAATGGCGTAATGCTGGCCAGTGGTGGGCCTTCCGCCAGTTTGATCGGCAGCAACCTGCTTGAGCAACTGCCGCCTGACCTCAAGAAGCCCTTCGACGAGGCCTTGAAGGTCAAGGAGGGGCAGGGCATCCAGGAGGCGGAGTACCATTGGAACAATTGGCAGACTGGGCGCGTCGAGCGCAAGCGCGTGCTGTTCCAGCGTGTTGACGATGTATTGCTGGGTGCTGGCTATTTCATTTCCAAGGCATCCCCGGCTCATGCACGGGATCTCCTGGAAAAGGCAGCGGCAGCCGTATCGTCCGGGCCACAACAGACCTTTGCGGCGATCAACAGCGAGAATCTGGCTTTCCTCCAGGATGATCTCTACGTCTTCGTTGTCGATATGAACACATCTCGCTACGTAGCCCACGGCTACAACCAACGTCTGGTAGGCACTGACTTCCGCCGGGTCAAAGACCCGCAGGGCAAACCGGTCGGCGAACCTATGCTCGCGGCAGCGAAAAAAAGCAGTGCAGGCGAATACGACTATCTCTGGGAAAACCCGCTGAGCCGCAAGGTGGAGCGTAAGCACACCTATTACCGCAAGGTCGGCGACTACCTGGTATCTGTCGGCTATTACGAGAAAGCCGGCGACTGAATGTTGTAGGCGCCGGGGTACAGGTTCGCTCCGGCAATCTGCAGTGCAATCCGCTGGCAGACCCGGACCAATTGTCTGGGGTCATCCTCCCCGGCCTCCTGCCACAAGCAGAGGCCGGTGAGCATGGAGAGAATGGCGGTGCTGGTCATGGTGTCTTGGCTGAACAGGCCCAGATGCTCACCGCGATCGAGAATGTCCTTCAGCTCCCGCTCATAGCATGTCTTCATGGCGATCACCTGATGCCTGCCGTGCTCTGGCAGATTGCGCAGGTCCATGCTGGCAATCAGGCTTTCGGCTCGGCGCGCGCTCTGGAACTCCAGGTGGTGTGCGATGAAGTCCGCGAGCGCGCGTACCGGGTCTCCACGATTTCCTGACGATTCTTGCCAGGACTGCTGCAGGTCTTCCAGGTAGCTGGCGATGAGGTCCTGCAGCAAATCATCCTTGCTTCGATAGTAGGCATAGAGCGAACCGGCCTGCAGGCCGCAGCTCCTGGCCAGTTGGCGCAGGGATACTGCGCCAAAGCCATGCAGGGCGATCAGCTCGATGGCGTTGCTGCGGATTTCCTCGATCCGGGACATGGCGGGTATCAGGCCGGAAGGCTCGCGGCCAGGTCTTTGAGACTGACCGACTCGTCGACCAACAGTTCGACGTCACCAGAAAAGCCTGCCTGAACCAGCTTCTTGATGGCCATGAACTCTTGCTGACGATTGATGCAATCGGCGGCGATCAGTCGCCCCTTGCTCAGGTAGAAGGCGGCGAAAGAGCGCAGTGCCTTGGAGCCGCGTAGTACCACCTCGTCATAGCCTTGATTGATACCTGCAATTTGCAGCTTGAGGTCGTACTGGTCCGACCAGAACCAGGGGAGCGAGCTGTAGGGTGCCTGTTTGCCGGTAATGGACGAAGCCGCTGCCCGCGCCTGCTCGATGGCGTTGGGTATGGACTCCAGGCGCATACGGCAGCCGTAGAGCGCGCTGGGGTAATTGCTGCAATCGCCGATCGCGTAGACGTCGGCGGTGCTGGTGCGGGAGAACTCGTCCACCAGAATGCCATTCTCCACCGCCAGGCCAGCCTGCTCGGCCAGCTCGGTATTGGCGATGGCGCCCACACCCACCAGCATGAGATCAACCGGAATGCGCGTGCCATCGGTAGTGACCAGTGCTTCTACCGTCTGCCCCGTGACATCCAGGCAGACCTGCTCCAGTTGGGCGTTCAAGCACAGTTCGACACCAGCAGCGCGGTGCACCTGCTCGTAGAAGCTCGATACTTCAGGAGCTGTGACACGTGCCAGAACTCGTGGCTGGGCTTCCAGCACAGTGACCTTCAACCCGGCTTTCTGAGCTGCCGCCGCGACTTCCAGACCGATATAACCACCGCCGACAATCACCAGGCGCTGGCCTTCTACCAACTGGTCTCGCAAGCGTTCGGCATCTGCCTGGCTGCGCAGATAGTGCAGGTTATCCGGTTGGCGTTCGCCGAGCCCTGCGACCTGGAGCCTTCTCGCCCGACTGCCAGTAGCCAGGACCAAGTGGGTCCAGGTAAGGCTGCTGCCGTCGGCAAGCTGCACCGAGTGACCTTCCAGGTCCACGCCGCTGACGGAAGTGCCGTTGAGGATTTCGATGCCGGACTTCTCGTAGGTGGCCGCTGGGCGGATCGGCAGCGCCTCGGCACCGAGGGTGCCTGCAAGGAAGGCCTTGGACAGCGGTGGACGCTGATAGGGAAGGCCAGGCTCATCACTGATGATCAGGATGCGTCCGTCGAAGCCGTTCTGCCGCAACGAGACGGCCGCCTCGCTGCCGGCGTGGCCGCCGCCGACTATCACTGCGCATGCTTGGGTTGGGACTGTCATGGCGATTCTCCAGGAGCGTCAGACGCAGTCAGGCGATTTCGAGCATGGCGAAGTCTTCTTTGGTGGCGCCGCACTCCGGGCAGATCCAGTCATCCGGCACGTCTTCCCAGGGTGTGCCCGGCGCAATGCCTTCGTCAGGCAGACCAAGGGATTCGTCATAAATGAAACTGCAGAAAAAGCATTGCCACTTCTTCATATCCACTCCAGGCTCAGGTTGTGCCGTTAACGGCGCGTTGTTCGTTGGTTATTGGAGGTAGTCCTCGATCGGTCATGCGGATCGAGGATGGTCTATACCTTCAGCTCACTTGCACCAGCACCTTGGCGGACTGGTGAGGGTCTTGTGCCATGGCGAAGGCCTCGGCGAAACGGTCGAATTCGAAGGAATGGCTATGCATCCCTTCGAGTGTCAGTCGCTCATCACCCAGCATCGCAAGGACCTCAGGGAATTCGTCGGGGTAGGACAGGGAGCCACGTATGGCGAGTTCCTTCACCATGACCTGGACCATATCCAGCTCCACCGGCTGCTTATGGGTGGCCAATACCAGGATGCGCGCCATGTCCTTGGCCATGGCGACCGCCTGCTGGAGCATTGCACTCTGGCCGGCGCAGTCGATGTACAAGGAGCAATCCACCAACGGCTGCGCCGAAAGCTTGCCGGGAACAGTGCCAAAAGTTGTTTGCAGTGCCGTAGCCAGGTCTTCCCGGGTCGGATTTATGCAGCGCTCGGCGCCTAGCTGGCGGGCACGCTCCAGTCGCTCGTCGATGATGTCGACGACCGCGATTCGTTCAACTCCTCGGTGCCTGAGGGCCGCAACAACGCCAAGGCCGATGGGGCCGGCACCGAACAGCACCACCCGGTCGGCTGGTCCGGCCTGGCAAAGATTCAGACCGTGGACACCGACTGCGACAGGTTCGGTCAGTACCGCGCGCTCAAACGCCAGCGCGTCGGGAATCGGGAAGATCGATTCTCCAGGCACTGCGTCGCGCACCAGCAGGAACTCGGCGAAACCCCCATGGTCAGGGTCGCCGGTACCGATGCGATTACTTCCCTTCATCGGATGGACCACCACGCGCTGGCCGACCGCAACGCCCTGCACGGCCTCGCCAACCTGATGTACGGTGCCTGCCAGCTCATGCCCGAGGGGCATTGGTTGCGGACCCGGACGGCCGATATAGCCATTCCTGGCGAAGCCGATATCGCTGCCGCAAATACCGAACACAGCGACCTTCACCACCACATCCCGTGGGCCGGCCTGCGGCATCGGCACCTCGTCGATACGCAGATCCTGTGGACCGTACAAACGCACTTGCTTCATCTTCATCTCCGGCTATGGGCGGCTGCACTACAACTGGGAATAGTTCAGGCGTGCAGGTTTTCGCGGCCTTTCACCAGGCGCAGCGGGGTGTAGACCATGACCACGCTGCCGTCCTGCTTGACCACCTGGTTGCGGGTGCGCACCAGACCCATGCCTGGCTTGCCTTTACTCGGACGGGATTCGATTACCTCCACCTCTACATGGATGGTGTCGCCTGCAAAGGTGGGGCCCTTGATGTCCAGCTCCATGTTCAGGAAGGCCACGCCCACGCCCTGCAACGCGGTCTGGAACAGCAGGCCTTCGGCCATGCAGAACACCTGGCCGCCGGGTACTAGGCGGCCGTCGAAGCCAGCGTCGCGGAGGAACTCCTTGTTGGTGAAAAGCACCTCCAACATGCCGGTGGCGGAAATGAAGTTGACGATGTCCGTCTCGGTGATGGTGCGCCCGTAGGTCTTGAACTTGCGGCCAACTGGCAGTTCGTCCCAGGTAAAACCGGTTCCGATGGTTTCGATCTCGCTCATGCTGCGTTCCTTGTTGTTCTGTCAGGGGCTGTCAGATCGGGTCCCAGGTGGTGAGCTGGGGCGAGGGGATGTTCTCGTAGAAGGAATTCTTCATCGCGGGGATGGCGTGCTCGGCGATGCTTTCCGGGGTCCAGCCATCACTGCGGTGCACCGAACGGATCACGCGCGACTGGGAGTAGAGGTAGATCTCGTTGGCACGCACGCCGAAGATCTGCCCGGATACTCCGGCACCCGCATCACTGGCCAGGTACACCGCCAGCGGGGCGATCTTGCGGGGTTCCATGGTCTTCAGCTTCTCCATGCGTGCGGCGGCGTCCGGCGTGTCGGTGGGCACCGAGGCGGTCATGGCTGTCCAGGCGAAGGGCGCAATGCAGTTGGAGCGCACGTTGTAGCGCGCCATGTCGAGAGCGATGGTCTTCGACAGGCCCACCAATCCCAGCTTGGCCGCCGAGTAGTTGGCCTGACCGGGGTTGCCAATCAGCCCGCTGGTGGAGGTCATATGGACGTAAGCGCCGCTGGCCTGGGCCTTGAAGTGCGGGGCCGCAGCGCGGGCGACATAGAAGGAACCGTTGAGGTGGACGTTGATCACCGCTTGCCATTCTTCGAGGCTCATGTTGAAGAAGAAGCGGTCACGGACGATGCCGGCGTTGTTGATCACGCAATCCACCCGGCCGAAGTTGTCCAGCGCGGTCTGCACGATGTGCTGGGCGGAATCCCATTCGGCGACGCTGTCGACGCTGGCCGCGGCTTCGCCTCCTGCTGCGCGAATCTCCGCGACTACCGCTTCCGCGGCACTGCCCCCAGCCTCGGTACGACCCAGGTCATTGACCACGACGCGCGCGCCCTGGGCGGCGAAGGCCAGGGCGAACTCTCGACCAATGCCGCTACCGGCCCCGGTGATGACCACGACTTTGTCTGCAACCATGTTCGGCATGTCGCCTCCTGAATTGGCTTCTGGGTTCCTGGCGCTGGCTCAGGCCTGCGCGTTTGGCTCGTGCATCTATAATAACTGTAAATGTGTCAGTTATGTCTAGTCCGTTCGGACTAATATCGATACTCGTCGATGACGTAAAGTCCTTGGGGCCAGTAGCTTTCGGGCTATTGAAATGTGCGGTGGCTTTCTATAGGTTCGACTGAGAGCTGTCATTTTGTTTATTATTGGGGCGTTTGCGCCCAGCAACAGCCGGTAAGGCCAAAGGGCCCTGGGCACATCAGTGCCGGGGCGGGCGCGCCAATCTTGAATTTCGAGTCAAAGGGACCATGCCATGGCATTTGAAGTCAGCATGAACAAGCAGGGGCAGGTGTTGGGCCGCAAAGGCCAGGAAACCCGTCAGCGTCTGATGGCGGCCACTCGGCGCCTGCTTTTCACCCACGCCTTGGTGGACATCACCGCTGTGGCCATCGCGAAGGCCGCGGGCACTTCCTCCGCCAGCTTCTACATGTACTTCGACGACGTGCAGGACGTGCTCTATTCGCTGGCTCTGGAAGCCGGCGAAGACATGGCCAAAGTCTCGCGGCTGCTGGAGGAACCCTGGGCTCCTGAGCGGTTCGAGGAAGAGGCGCTGCGCCTGATCGAGGCGCTGAACGGGGTCTGGAGCCGCCATCGTGAAGTGCTGCGCTACCGTAACCTCGAAGCTGATCGTGGCGACCCGCGCTTCGAAGAGCTGCGAATGAACACCTATATCCCGTTCATCGAACGCTTCGCCAAGCTGATCCTCACGGTCAACCCGGCCGAGGGCAGTCGCAAGAAGAGCGACGCCTACGCCGAAGCGACCGTTCTGCAGGCCGCCATGGAACGGCTGGCGGCCACGGACCCGGTGGTGATGGAGCGTGGTCTGGGTTCCAAACGGGTGAACGCTGCCATTGCGCGCATCGTGGTGCAGACCCTGCGCTCCGGCATGCCGGAGGAAACCACTGCTGAAGCTGCTCCCGCCCCCCGTGCACGCAAGCCGCGCGCTACCAAGGCGAAGGCCGTCGCCCCGGCGCCGGAAGTGGCCGCCGAGGGCTGAGGCTGCTTTCCTGTCGGGGGCGCTTTTTCAGGCCTCGAACTCGATGACGCCGTGACTGAGTACCGGCTTGTCGCGCTCCACCGCATGCATGCGGAACAGGGCGAGGCCGGGCTCCATCCGCCAAAGCTCGATGCGCATGGTTTCACCGCTGTACATCGGGCCGGCGTAGCGCACCGACAGGCTACGCAGGCGCGCGGCGTCATTGTCGCAAACCATTCGTAGCGCACCGCGGCCTGCGAGGCCGAAACAGCCGACACCGCGGATCATCGCCTGGGGTTTGCCCTGGGTTTGAGCCGCAATGGCGATATCCGCCGAGAGGCGGAACAGCGTGTCTGGCTCCGGTGGCGTAGGAATCTCCAGTACCAGGTCAGCGGCCCGTTCCGGTAGCGGAGTGGGGCGCGGTGTATCTTGTGGCTTGCCGCCGAACCCACCATTGCCGCGCAGGACGGTAGTGACCTCGATGCTGGCGACGGCCTCGCCTGCAGGCTCGCTGAGCGTCAGTGTCTGCAGCATGACGGCGCCTTTGTCGGCGCCACGATCAAATATCTCATCGATCTTCTGGGTGACTACCAGCTCGCCTTCGCTGCTCAGTGGGCGATGCAATCGCAGGGTTTCCTGGGCATGAACGATCTGCTGCCAGGCTATGCCGGTGCGTGGATCCATCTGCCAGAACTCGCCGTCGGCCAGGGCCACGGCGGACATCGGCAGTACCCGTAACCCTTTGCCGGGCTCAAGGTAGGGACGGTCGGTTTCGACCCAGTCCGTCGAAGCGCCAGCGCCGAAACCACGGGCGAAGCGGATGCAGTCTTCCTGGCCGTAGCGTCGGGTCACGGCGGGGAAGGGCCAGTCGATAAGCTTTTGGTAGTCGAGGGACACCTGGAACTCCGGAAGGGCGTGAAGGAAAGGGTGGGGCGAAAGCATGGCGCTTTCGCCCAGGTGCGGTCAGGACTGGGCTTTCTTGGCGGCTTCCATCGAGGCACGCATACCGGCGGCTGCGACTTCGAAGTGCTCCTTGGTGGACGTGCTGAGGATGTGGGTATCGAAGTGCGCCATCAGCGAATTGCGGAAGCCCATGATGTCTGCCGAGCGATTCAGCGAGCGCTTGAGCATGCGGATGCCGATGGGGGGCGCCGCGGCGATGCGGTTGGCCAGCTCCAGCGTGAAGTCCTCCATCTCGGCGCGGGGCACCACGTGGTTGACCATGCCCCATTCCTTGGCTTCGGCAGCGCCGATCCTCTGGCCGGTGAAGAGGAATTCCTTGGCTTTGCGCAGTCCCATTACCCAGGGATGTACCAGGGCTTCAACCGAGGCGGCGGCCAGGCTGTGGCCTACCGGATCGCTGAAGAAGGCGTCGTCGGCGGCGACCACCATGTCGCACATGTTGGCCACCATGAAGCCGCCGGCAATGCAGGCGCCCTGCACCTGGGCAATGGTGGGCTTGGGGAAGTCCCAGATGCGCAGGGCGTTACCCAGGTAGTGCTCGCTTTCCCAAAGCCAGTGTTGTTCGGGGGAGAAGTTGCCGCGCTTTTCCATGCCATCCATCAGGTCATGGCCGGCAGAGAAGTGCTTGCCTTTGGCGCCGATAATGATCACGCGAATGGCATCGTCGCGCTTGGCGCGGTCCAGTGCGTCATCCAGCTCGGCCAGCAGGTTCTCCGATTCGGCGTTGGCCTGGCCGGGACGGTTGTGGCAGATGCGCGCGACGGCGCCGATCACTTCGTAGCTGATGTCCGAGTATTCCATCTTGTTATTCCTCGTTGCGGCTAGGCAGCGAATTCCGCGTAGCCATTGTTGAGAATGATCAGATCGCGCTCTACCACTCGCGCGCGGAAGCTGGCCTTGCCGGGACCTTCATGCCAGACCTCGACCTTCAGGGTTTCCCCTGGATACATGGGCGAGGCGAAGCGCAGGTTGAGTGCACGCAGGCGGTGCGGATCATCGTTGCAGAGCAGGCGGACGATGGCGCGGCCGGCCATGCCGTAACTGCTCATGCCGTGGAGGATCGGCTTGTCGAAACCGGCCTTGGCAGCAAAGGCGGGGTCGATGTGCAGCGGGTTCAGGTCTCCCGACAGGCGATAGATGGTGGCCTGTTCCGGGCGGCTGGACAGCTCGATGCTGAGGTCGAAGGGGCGGTCATCCGGCAACGAATGAGGCTTGGGCTGGCCCTCGGCGGTACCGCCGAAGCCGCCATTTCCACGCATGAAGGTGGACCAGGTGGAGGTGGCCAGAAGTTCCTCTGTCTCTGCGTCGTAGATGCGCCGTGACATGTACATCACGGCACCCTTGTCGGCGCCCTTGTCGTAGATCTCGTCCACGCTGTCGCGCCCGATCAGTGTGCCCTTGGCCGGCAGTGGCTTGTGGATGCGCAGGAACTGCTCGCCATGCAGCACTTTCGTCAGGTCGATGCCGGTTTCCGGGTTGGCCAGCCAGAACTCGCCGCTGGCCATGATGGTGGCCATGGTGGGTAGTGCCTTCAGACCTTTCTCATAGACGTACTGCAGGTCGCCGGCCGGCAATGGGTTGCTGGTGGCCGCCCCTACGCCAAGGGCGTAGAGGATGGTGTCGCGAGTGCTGTAGCTCTGCCGGCCGTCGGTAATGGGCCAGTTCTTGATGCGGTGGTAGTCGAGAGGCACGTCGTATTCCTCGGTAGGCCGGTTCTTGTCTCTAGCATTGCGCTTCGCTTGAAAACTGTCAAACAGTCAGTTACATGATGTAGTATGCCTGTGTGAGGCATTAAGGGCGGGCGATTGTTCTGCCTTTTCTGATGGCATTTCAGTTGCTTTGCGATGAAAACTCTCCCGCGCCGAGGGGCGGGAGCTTCCGGGCATGGGCCGGAGCCCACCCAAACAAGAACATTTCGGAGACAGACAATGGCTCTACTGGAAGGAAAGGTCGCGATCATTACCGGTGCCGGGCGTGGCCTGGGCGCCACGTACGCACAACTCCTGGCCGCCGAGGGCGCGGCGGTGGTGGTCAACGACCTGGGGCGTGACGAGAACGGCAGCTACACCGCTGAGGCTGTGGTCGCCGCTGTGCGCGAGGCCGGCGGTCGCGCCGTGGCGCACACCCAGGACATCTCTACGGCGGAAGGCGGGCAGTCGCTACTGGCAACCGCCCTTGGTGAGTTCGGTCGTGCCGACATCCTGATCAACAACGCCGGCATCCTGCGCGACAAGTCTTTCCTCAAACTGGAGGAAGGGGACTGGGATGCGGTTATCAAGGTCAACCTGAAGAGCATGTACGCCGTCACCCAGCCTGTATTTGCCTGGATGAAAGAAAACGGTGGTGGGGTGATCGTCAACACCTCGTCCACATCCGGCCTGGTCGGCAACTTCGGTCAGAGCAACTATGCCGCTTCCAAGTGTGGCGCTTGGGGCTTCTCCAATGTGCTGGCCATCGAGGGCGCCAAATTCGGTGTCCGCGTCTGGACCCTCGCTCCGGCGGCCGTTTCCGCCCTGACTGCACCGTTGATGGACGAGGCTACCAAGGCCCAGATGGCGCCCGAGCATGTTGCCCAGGTGGTGCTTTACATGGTCAGCGAGCTGTCCGGCCAACGCACCGGCCACTGTCTGTTCGCCTCCGGCCAGAGTGTGCGTGAGCTGAAGCTGCTGTCCGCCGAGGGCATTCCCGGCGGTGGCAAGGACGCGGCATTCGACGCCCGCAGCCTGGCCGCAGCCGAGGACAAGGTTTTCCGCCCCGAGGCAGCGCTGACCATCATGGACTTCGCCAAGTAACCGCCCCACAGATGCGGGGCGAGCGGCCCCAGGGAGTTCAACATGAGTAACAAGGTACTGGTTGCCGGTGTGGGGATGGTCAAGTTCACCAAACCCGGCAAGAGCGAGATGTACGACGTGATGGGGGGCGATGCTGCTGCCCTGGCGCTGAAGGACGCAGGCATTGCCTACTCCGAAGTACAGCAGGCCTATGCCGGCTTTGTCGCCGGTGATACCTGCTCCGGGCAAACCGCGCTGTACCGCGTGGGAATCACCGGTATTCCTGTGATCAACGTCAATAACGCCTGTGCCAGCGGTTCTTCTGCGTTGTTCCTGGCGCGCCAGGCCGTGGCCAGTGGTGTGGTCGATGTTGCTCTGGCAGTAGGCTTCGAGCAGATGAACCCGGGGGCCATGTCCACCGGTGACGCCGCGCTGCGCACACCGATCACGGTGAAGATCGACGAGGCGGTGCGCAAGATTCGCGGCTGGGACGACAACGCCCCCAGCGGCCCACAGTACTTCGGCGGTGCTGGTGCCGAATACCTGGAGAAGTACAACGTTTCAGCCGAGTTGTTCGGGCGCGTCTCGGTCAAGGCTCGCAGCCATGCCTTGCGCAACCCTTATGCGCTGTTTACCGAGCCACTGACCCTGGAGCAGGTCATGACCTCGCCGCAGATATTCGGACCGGTCACTCGCCTCATGTGCTGCCCACCAACTTGTGGCGCAGCTGCTGTGGTGGTGGTTTCCGAGGCTTACGCGCGCAAGCACGGCCTGGGCAGCTGCGTGGAGATTGCCGGCATGGGTCTGGCAACCGATACCTCTGACAGTTTCGAATCCGGCAGCATGCTGGACGTTGTCGGCGCCGGCATGACCCGTCGTGCTGCAGCCCAGGCATTCGAACAAGCTGGCGTGGGTGCGAGTGATATTGATGTGGTTGAGTTGCACGACTGCTTCTCGCCAAACGAGGTCATCACCTACGAAGCGCTCGGGTTGTGCGAGGAGGGCGGTGCGGAAAGGTTCGTCATCGACGGGCAGAACACCTACGGTGGCCGCGTGGTCACCAACCCATCCGGCGGCCTGCTGTCCAAGGGACATCCCCTGGGCGCTACCGGTCTGGCACAGATCACCGAATTGACCTGGCACTTGCGCGGTCAAGCCGGCGATCGCCAGGTGGAGAACGCCCGCATCGCGCTACAGCACAACATCGGGCTGGGAGGCGCCGGGGTGGTCACCATCCTCAAGCGCATCTGAGTTCGAGGCGCCCAGTGGTGGCTGGGCGCCTGTTCAACGTAATCAATGGGAGAGGCGCAGATGAGCGAACCCATGACCCAGCATTACCGGGAAATCCTGCTCGGCGTAGGCGAGAACCCTGCCCGCGAAGGCCTGCTCGATACTCCCAAGCGCGCTGCCAAGGCGATGCAATTCCTCTGCAACGGATACCAGAAGACCCTGGCTGAGATCGTCAATGGCGCGTTGTTCGAGTCGGACAACGACGAGATGGTGATCGTCCGGGAAATCGAACTCTATTCCCTTTGCGAACATCACCTGCTGCCCTTCATCGGCAAGGCCCACGTGGCCTACATTCCCACCGGGAAGGTGCTGGGCCTGTCCAAGGTGGCGCGCATCGTCGACATGTATGCGCGGCGCCTGCAGATCCAGGAGAACCTTACCCGCCAGATCGCTGAGGCGATCCAGCAGGTCACCGGCGCCGCCGGCGTCGCCGTGGTGATCGAGGCTCAGCACATGTGCATGATGATGCGCGGTGTGGAGAAGCAGAACTCGGTGATGAGCACGTCGGTGATGCTCGGTGCTTTCCGCGAGTCGCAGAACACCCGTTCCGAGTTCCTTCAGTTGATAGGGCGGAAGTAGGTATGCCCGGCCTTCAACCCGGTATGGCCCGCATCCGCGTCAAGGATTTGCGCCTGCGCACCTATATCGGCATCAAGGAAGAGGAAATCCTCAACCGACAGGATGTGCTGATCAACCTGTGCATCCACTACCTGGCGAGTGAAGCGGTGCAGGGCACCGAGATCGAGCAGGCGTTGAACTATCGCACGATCACCAAGGCGATCATCCGCCACGTCGAGGAAAATCGCTTTGCATTGCTGGAGCGCCTGACCCAGGAAATACTCGATCTGGTGATGAGCGAACCGCGTGTGCGGTATGCCGAAGTGGAAGTGGACAAGCTGCATGCACTGCGCTTCGCCGAATCGGTTTCGATCACCCTGGCCTGTGAGCGCTGATCACCCAGGAATCCTGTAAGTCGGGTCGGGAGGCGCTCTGCGAAGTCCGACATCTCCAGGCTCGGAGCCAGGGATTGTCGGGCTTCGCCGCAGGCTCAGATCCGCGCAGCCCGCACCAACCTCCCCCAACGATTCAGTTACGCGTACCGCCCCCTCTCTCCCAAGGGAAGAGGGGGCTCTCGTTTCAAGCGTCGATGGACGTGGTCAGTCGTTGCCACAGGTGGGCGCCATCATTCGCCAGTACCTGCCGACCAATTCGCTCCGACCACCAATGCTCGCTGCCGGCTTCGGCCCTCCATTGCCAGAGACGACGGGTGTAGTAGTGCAGGCTGTGTTCGTCGGTCACGCCAATGGCGCCGAACACCTGGTGAGCGATGGCCGCCGCACGGGTGGCGGCCCGGCCTACCAGACTCTTGGCCACGGCGGCTCCGTAGCTGGCATTGCCGGCATCCACCTGGCGTGCGGCATAGAGGCCTGCGACCTGGGCGGCGGCGGCCTGGGAAGCGAGCTCGGCGACCATCTGCTGGATCGCCTGGAACTTGCCGATAGGTTTGCCGAACTGCACGCGGGTATTGGCGTATTCCACGCAGAGGTCCAGCACTCTGGCCAGGGCCCCGGCCATTTGCATGCTGCGCAGCGCCGCGAGGTGCGGGCGCAGGCCCAGCTCGTCGAGGAACGGTGCTTCGGCGGTTTGCAGCGGGATGGTGCCTTCCAACTGCAAGCTGGCGCAGGGCAGGCGGTCGAGCGTGTCGATGGCCTGCTGGCGACCGGCGTCGGCGCGTACCAGGCAGAGGTGCATGACTTCGTCGCGGAGGGCTGCAACCAGCACATGACCGGCCACGGGCAGCCAGCTCAGTTGGGCGTCGTGGCCTTGCAGTCTGCCCTGGGCATCCAAGCGGAAGATTTCGCCGGAGACCGCCAGTACGCCTTCAGGAACATCCAGCCCTGCGCGGGCGAGCGCCCAGGCAGCGATGGTGGTTTCGCCTACCGGCACGGGAACGGCGTGAACGCCACAGAGGCGCAGCACCGGTTCGCTCTCGGCCCAGTTGAGCCCGGCACCGCCGGCGTTTTCGTCGCTGAGGGCGAGGGTGATGCCCATGGCTTCGATTTCCTGCCAGAGGTCGCTGTCCAGTTGGCCGTCTTCGGCATGCACCCAGGTATCGCGGTCGATCCTGTCGCTGAACAGGCGCTGGACCTGCTCGGCGAGCATTTCGCTGATGTTCATTTCGCTGTTACTCATTTCAGTCCTAGCCCCTTGGCGATGATGCCGCGCAGGATTTCCCGGGTGCCGCCGCGCAGGGAGAAGGAGGGCACGTTCTGCACCAGGAATGCCTGGAGTTCGCTGAGTCGGTCGTCGGCGGCGATGCTGGACGGGCAGTCCAGCAGCTCGCGGACCAGGTCCGGCATCCGCTGCTCATGGAGGTTGCCGAGGTCTTTGACCAGCGCGGCTTCCTTGGCGGGAGAATGGCCTTCCTGCAATTGTCCGACTATAGAAAGGGACATTTCCCGCAGCACAGCCAACTCGGCGACTGCTTCGCCCAGCCGTCGGGAGGCGAGACGGTCGTCGGTGCCTGCATGGCGCAGCGCATCGATGGTCAGTGGTAGCAGGGGGAATGAACTCATGTAGCGGTCCGGCTGGCTGCGCTCGAAGGCCAGTTCACCACTGGCCTGCGCCCAGCCATCGCCCTCGCGGCCGACCAGCATATCGTCGGGAACGAAGACGTTATCGAAGGTCACTTCGTTGAAATGGGCCTCGCCTGTCAGGTCGTGAATCGGTCGGACTTCGATGCCGGAAGCGCTCATGTCGATGAGGAACTGCGACAGGCCCTTGTGCTTCTCGGCGTCGGCCTGGCCGCCACTGCGGAACAGACCGATCATGAAGTCGCAGAGGTGCGCATTGGTGGTCCACACTTTGCGGCCATTCAGACGCCAGCCGCCCTCCACGCGCGTGGCGCGGGAGCGCAGGGAAGCCAGGTCGGAACCCGAGTCCGGCTCGCTGAGACCGATGCAGAATGAAGCCTCGCCTCGTGCGATCAGTGGCAGAAAACGCTGGCGTTGAGCCTCGGTACCCAGGCGCAGTAACAACGGACCGCTCTGGCGATCGCCGAACCAGTGGGCGCCCAGGGGGGCGCCCACTGCGAGCATCTCTTCCACCACCACATAGCGCTCCAGGCCGGAACGCTCATGGCCGCCATAGGCTTTCGGCCAAGTCATGCCGATCCAGCCACGTTTGCCGACTTCGCGGCTGAAATCGCGGTCGAAGCCAGTCCAGGAATGGCCGACCTTCCAACCGGACCAGTCCTTCGCTGCTTCGGTCAGGAAGTTACGGGCTTCCTGGCGCAAGGGTTCGAGGGAGGAGGGCAGTTGCAGGGGCTTGAAACTGAATGCGGATGTCACGGCAGGTCCCTCAAATGACGTTGCGCTGGCGCAGTTTGGCGATGTGCTCGGCCGAGAGGCCCAACCATTCGCCCAGGACTGCGTCGGTGTGTTCGCCAATGGCCGGTGGTGCCAGCTTGTAGCGCACGGGGGTGGCGGAGAAGCGCATCGGGCTTGCTGCCGAGCGAACGGTGCCGTTCAGCGGATGCTCCTGGGCAATGATCATTTCCCGATCGATCACATGGGGATCCAGCTCAAGATCCTGCATGCCGTTGATCGGGCCGCAGGACACGGTGTTGGCGTTCAGGTGCTCGATCCACTCGGCCTTGGTTCGTCCCCGCAGCGCCTCCGTGAGTTGCTGTGAAAGTTCGCGGCGGTTGGCCACTCGGGCGCCGTTCTTTGCAAAGCGCGGGTCTTCGATCCAGTCCTCGCGGCCTACCGCCTTGGCCAGACGGACAAACTCGCGATCGTTGAATGTGGCCACCAGGATGAAGCCGTCATCCACTGGGTAGACCCCATAGGGCGAGGCACTAGGGTGATCGTTGCCGGTCCTGCCCAGTTCCTTCCCACCGTTGAACCAGGCGGAAAAGGTGTTGAGCAGGGTGGCGACCTGGGCGTCGAACAGCGACACGTCGATATGCTGGCCTTCGCCGCTGCTGTTGCGGTGATTCAGCGCGCCGAGCACGCCGATGGCAGCATAGAGGCCGGCGCAGATGTCCGCCACCGGAATGCCCACACGCATCGGCCCGTCACCTGACTCGCCTTCGCGGTGGCCGGTGACCGACATCACCCCGGCCATGGCCTGGATCAGGTAGTCGTAGCCCGAGCGGTTGGCGTAGGGGCCGGTCTGGCCGAAGCCGGTGATGGAACAGTAGATCAGGCGCGGGTTGATCTTGCGCAGGTCCTCGTAACCCAGGCCGTACTTGGCCAGGGTGCCGGTGCGATAGTTCTCCAGCAGAACATCGCAGTTGGCCACCAGCTGTCGGATCAACTCGGCCCCTTCAGGCTGGGCAAAGTCCACCGTGATGGAGCGCTTGTTGCGGTTGGCCGCCTGGCTGTAGGTGGATTCCTGGTGCGGCTGGTTCTCGGTGCCCTTGATCCAGGGCGGGCCGATGCGGCGGATGTCGTCGCCTTCGCCTTGGCGCTCGACTTTGATTACCTCGGCGCCAAGGTCGGCGAGGATCTGCCCGGCGTAGGGGCCGGCGATCACTCGGGTCATGTCGAGAATGCGGATACCGCCGAGTACTTCAGGGGAGATGTCGTTCATGGTCATACCGCGATGGTGTACCCGCCATTGACCGAAAGGACCTGGCCGGTGATGTAGGAAGCGCCCTCGGAGAGCAGGAAGCAGACCGGTACCGATACTTCTTCAGGAGAAGCAAAACGGCCCAGGGCGATCTGCTGCAGGTAGGTGTCGAGGAAGCGCGGATCGTTGCGCACCTTCTCGGTCATGGCGGTTTCCACCATGCCGAAGCACACGGCGTTGGCGCGGACGCCGTACTTGGCCCATTCGCGGGCGGCGGTCATGGCCATGCCGAACATCCCGGATTTGGCTGCCGAGTAGTTGATCTGTCCCAGGCTGCCCCGGCGTCCGGCGTCGGAGGAGATGAAAACGATGGAGCCGGGAGCTTTGTCGCCCGCTTTGCTGCGTTCCAGCAGGTGGCGGCCGACGGCCTGGGTGAAGAGGAAGGAGCCGGTGAGGTGCACATCCAGCACCAGTTGCCATTGCTCCAGGGTCATTTTCTCGATCATCGCCGGGCGGCCGATACCGGCATTGTTGACCAGGCCGTGGACCGCTCCGAATCGGGCGATGGCCTGCTCTACGGCACCCTGAACGAAATCGGCGTCGGCCACACTGCCGGCCAGCGGCAGGTAGTGCTCGCCCAGATCATCGGCCGCTGCTTGCAGTGCTTCGGCATTGAGGTCCACCGCCGCCACATTGCCGCCCAGCTCGATGGCCAGGCGGGCGATGCCCAGGCCGATGCCTTGCCCGGCGCCGGTGATGATGATGGTGCGTCCCTGGAGGGACATCGGATTCTTGTTGGCCATGATGTTCGCCTAGTTGCTGTGGGGGTCGAAAACGACGAAGAACTGTTCGGGCTCGGCGCTGATGCGCGCCTTGACCCGCATGCCGATGCTTACCTGCTCGGCAGGAAGACCCTCGACCCGGGACATCAGGCGCGGGCCTTCATCCAGGTCGACCAGGGCGACGGTGTACGGCTCGGTCGGAGGCTTGGGGCGCACCACGGTGACCGCATAGACCGTGCCCAGGCCCGAGGCCTCCACCCATTCAAGGTCAGTGGCTCCGGTTCCGGGTTCCAGTACTCGCGGATAGAAAAAGTGACGCTGACTGGATCGGCTGCGCTGGAGCATGAATCGCCCCTGCTTGAGGAACCCTTGGAAATCGAGATCGGGGCATAGGGCCATGGTGTGCAATCCCTGATGGGCGCCTGGAGCTGGGGCGCCGGATTAAAACTGTCTGGTTGTCATTGATTCTTCTGCTCGCCCTTTATGCCCTTGTTGACTAGGCATTGCTTTAGGTAAAAACTGGCGATCAGTTAGTTTTGAATATGCGGGCATTCAAACGGCGAGTCAAGCCGAGGCCGCTTTCGCAGATACGGAAAACCTGATGACCGACAGCTCGAACTCCCTCTGGGCGCCCTTGCGCTTTCCTGCCTTTCGCTGGCTATGGCTGGGTGCCTTGGCGATGAACCTGGCGATCTGGATGCAGAACGTCGGCGCGGCCTGGCTGATGGTGTCCCTGAGCAGCTCGCCGATGCTGGTGGCGCTGGTGCAGACCGCCATCAGCCTGCCGTCCTTCTTCTTTGGCCTCCCGGGTGGAGTCTTCGCGGATATCTTCGATCGGCGTCGCTATCTGCTGCTGACCCATGCCGGGATGCTGCTGGCGGCGTTGACGCTGGTGGGTTTCTGCATCACCGGGATGATCGGCCCCTGGTCGCTGCTGGCGCTGACCTTCGCCTTCGGTATCGGCTTCGCTCTGCAGGGACCGGCCTGGTACACCACTCAGGCTGAAGCGGTGCCGCGGGCCTTCATGGCCTCGGCCCTGGCGCTGTCCTCGGTCTCCTACAGCTCTGCCAGGGCGGTGGGGCCCGCGTTGGCCGGCGGGGTGATGGCGGCTTCAGGCATCGTCAGCGTGTTCATCATCTGCACATTGTTGCTGGCGTGCTCGGTGCTGGTGGTGGCATGCATGCGCCGCCCTTCCGAAGATGCCTCGATGCCCGCGGAGACCCTCTGGGCCGGATTGCGTGGTGCTCTGCGCTATGCGCGTTACTCGGAGGTGGTACGCACCCAGTGCCTGCGCACTATTGCCTTCGTCGGCGCGGGGAGTGGGCTCTGGGCATTGCTGCCGGTAGTTGCCAGCGAGTCCGGCGGTGCAGGGAGCTACGGCCTGCTGTTGGGCAGTATTGGTGTCGGCACCATGTGCGGGGCCTTGGTTCTGCCTATGTTGCGGGCACATCTGGAAATCAACCGCATGGTGTTGATCGCCAGCCTTGTCTATGCGCTGGGAATGCTCGTGGTGGCCGAGGTGCCGAGTACGATGGTTCAGTGCGTGGCGCTCTTCTTCGCCGGGATCGGTTGGCTGTGTGTCGGCACGATTAACCTGGTGGCGATCCAGTCCACTGTTCCGCCCTGGATCCGTGCTCGCTCCGTGGCCATCTACATGCTTGTGTTCCAGGGCTCCCTGGCCATAGGCGGAGCCGCCTGGGGGGCAGTGGCAACTCGGATCGGCACCCCCGATGCGCTGCTTGTGGCGTCCCTGATGGTGGTGGTGTCACTGCTGGTCATGCGCCGCTATCGTGCTCGCTTGGGAGATGAGGCCGAGGTGACGCCTTCCAGCCACGAGATGCCGGCCTTTTCCTTCGCCGAGCTGCAACCTCAGGACGGCCCGGTGACCGTTCAGATCGCCTACCAGATCCGTCTTGAAGAACGCACGGAGTTCCTCCGCCGTATCCATGCGATGGGCCTCAACCGTCGTCGAGACGGCGCAAGTTTCTGGCGCGTCTACCGCGAGCTGGAGCGTCCGGCCTGGTACATGGAACGCTTCATGGTGGACTCCTGGTCGGACTACCTGCGGCAGCAAACCCGCGCCACACTGGCTGACCGGGAGGCGGAGGAGAGCGTTCGCGCGCTGCACGTGGGCAGTGAGGCTCCTCGGGTTTCCCATTACCTCAGCGAGCCCTTGCCGCGCAGCGATTCCTGAACATATAGGCGCGAGAAAAGGGAAGCTCGTGGTTTCGACGAATGCCGGAGGGCAAACTGGCCCTGCTCTCCGGATTTCATCTGGGCTATGAGGCGATGGAAGCAAAAGCAGCCTGAGCAAGTCCGCCTCAGAGGTTCAGATACCGCGCCATACCTGCAGGAGCCTTCTTGAGGGCCGGGTCGTAGAGTGGCGAGAACACCTTGAGCAGGCGGGGCAGACTGGCCCTGGCGAGGTGCCGCTTGACCACTCGCTCGCGCTCGACCGAGGCGGCGTGGTCTGCCTCCGATAGGTTGCAGCGGTCCTGCTCGAGCAGGTAGGCATTGATCCGTTTGACGTGCCGGCCGATGTGGGCAATCGCGTAGATGAAGCCATACAGGCGGTACAGGTAGCCGCGCAGGCCGTGTCCGTAGAGTGCCTTGTACACGTCGTAGCAGACGCTGCGGTGCTCGAATTCCTCGGCTAGGTGCCATTTCCACAGGGTCACAGCGCTTTCATCGGCACCTTCCAGGTAATCGTCCAGGTCGGTGAAAAACACTTCGGCACTGGACGAGCCCATGGCCTCGAAGCCTTCGGAGTAGGCCAGGAGGAAACGTAGCGGCTTGTCTTTCAGCCAGCGCCGATAGTCGGCCTCGTAGGGGGCCTCCAGCTTGCATATGCCGGCGTAGCCGCTGTCGTACAGGCGCTGGTTGAAGGCTAGGTGGCGCTTGCAGTGCTGCACCTCCTGTTTGATGAAGATGTCCACCTCCTCCAGCAGGCGCTGCTGGCCAGGCCGAGAAGCCAGTTCGTCGCGGGCGCGCATCATCACCTTTACCAGGAAGGGTTCGATGTGGGCGGGTACGGTGGATGCGGCGTTGTAGTACTGGGCGAACTCGCGGTTCGGCGCCCAGTCGGGGCGCACGTTGGCGAAATCGATTGTGGGGCTGCGAACGCGCATGGAATCTCCTTGCGGATGGTTTTCGGGAGCAAAGGCAAACGGCCTGGACGCATGGCTAGCGCCCAGGCCGGGGCGGTCAGGCGAATAGCTTGACCACTTCACCGGAGGTGACCGGGTGGCCATGGCGGTTCGACGGGTTGTGTCCGCCCATGCCGCGAACCGGCGTCACGTTGACGTGCCTGGCCTGGGCGCGCAGGGCACCCACGGTGCAGTTCTCGCGGCCGAGGATGGCGAACGGGTCGAAGCGGAACTCGCGCATCGCGTTGAGGTGGGTGGTCTTGTCGATCATCTCCTTGGGCAGGTGCTTGATTGCCCCCCAGACGGTTTCCGGCGAATTCGGCCAGACGCAGTCCGAATGCGGGTAGTCGCACTCCCAGGCAACCATGTCCATGTTCAGGAAGTCGGTGCTGTGCAGGCCGAACTGGTCGTCGATGAAGCAGGTCAGCACATTGCGCTTGAACAGTTCGCTGGGTAGCAACTCGCCGAAGTCGGCGTTGGTCCAGGCATGGTGGTGCTTGTAGACGAAATCGGCGCGTTCCAATAGGTAGGGAATCCAGCCGATTCCACCCTCGGCCAGCGACAGCCGCAGATCGGGGAACTTCTTGAACACCGGCGAGAACAGCCAGTCGGCAGCGGCCCCGGAGATGGCCATGGGCATGGTCACGATCCAGGCGTCGATCGGCGAGTCCATCGACGAGTGCGGCGCCTGATTGCCGGAGCCGATGTGGCTGCTGATGACGATGCGCTCCTCGACGGCCGCCTGCCACAGCGGGTCCCAGTAGCCCAGGTGGATGCTCGGCAGGCCGACGGCCGCTGGGTTATCCGGGAAGGTCACGGTGCGGCAGCCCTTGGCCGCCACGCGCTTGAGCTCGGCCACGCAGGCCTGAACGTCCCACAACGGAAGGATCGCCAGCGGGATGAAGCGGCCAGGGGCGGCGGCGCACCACTCGTCGATATGCCAGTCGTTGTAGGCTTGCACGATGGCCAGAGCGGCCTGCTTGTCGCTGGAGGCGATCAGCCGGTTACCGGCGAAGTGCGGGAAGGTCGGGAAGCAAATCGAGGCCAGCACACCATCGGCGTTCATGTCCTCCACGCGCTTGGCCACGTCGAAAGTGCCACGGCGGATCTGGCTGTAGGCGGTCGGTTCCATGCCGTACTCTTCCGGCGGGCGGCCGACCACGGCGTTGAGGCCGAAGTTAGGGATCACCTGGCCGTCGTAGACCCAGGTATCGGCGCCTTTGTCGTCGGTCACCAGGCGCGGCGCGACATCCCTGTACTTGGCCGGCAGGTGCTTGTCGAACAGGTTCGGCGGTTCGATGACGTGATCATCGACGCTGATCAGAATGAGATCGTTCATGTCCATGGTCGTACCCTCTTGTTGTTGTCGCTGGACTCAGTCGCGGGCGCCTTCGAGCAGGCCCTTGAGGTTGCTGTGCATGATCTTCTTGGTATCGGCGTCGGACAGGTTCGCGATGTCCTTGAAGAAGTCCAGCGGGCGCTTGAGGCCCTCCGGGTGCGGCCAGTCGCTGCCGAATAGCACGCGATCGGCGCCGAGCAGTTCGATTACCTTGTCCACCGGGTCCTCGTAGAAGGGCGCCAGGAACACGTGTTCGCGGAAGCTCTCCACCGGGTCGCGCTTGAACGATTTGGGCATCTTCGAATAGACGTGCTCGAAGCGCTTGAGCAGCGGCTCCAGCCACGCCGAGCCATTCTCTAGCACCGCCACGCGTACGTCGGGGAAGCGGTCGAACACGCCATGGCAGACCAGTGCCGACAGCGAGTCGGCGATCGGCCGGCCCATCCAGTCGAGCATCTCGTTGAACGGATCCTTTTCGAACGGGCGGAATTCGCCCTGGCCACCGGCGGTCCACCAGCGGTAGATGCGGTTGTAGCCGGAGTCGGAGACGTGGTGGATGACGAAGATCTTCGACTCGTTGATGCGCGCCCAGAATGGGTCGAACTCCTTGAAACCGTGGGAGCGGCTGCCACGGATACCGGCCACCGGAGCGGGGCGGATCAGCACGCAGCGGGCGCCGGCGGCGAGCAAGAAGTCCAGTTCCTTGCAGGCGGTTTCGCAGTCAGACAGGTTGATGGCGCCAGCCGGGAACTGGCGGCCGTTGCCGAAACCGTATTCCTCGGCGACCCACTGGTTGAGCGAGTGGAACAGCGCTTGGATGGCTTCCGGCTTGTGCTCCAGGCGTTCCTCGATGACCGAGGCCAGAGTCGGCAGAATGATGGCCGCGTGGATGCCCTCCTGGTCCATCACTTTTAGGTGCTCGGCACCGTTGTGAAAAGCGGGGCGAGAGGGAATCGGGGCGCCGCCGTACTCGCGCAGGGATAGTCCCTTGGGGTTGTTGCCGCGGTACCAGCCCTCGTGGGAACCGATATCGGCGACATACTCGAAGGTCGGGTTGGGGATGTAGTCGGAGATCACGCCGCCCACCGCCAGTTTGGTGCGGCCGTTGATCTGTACGTACTGGAAGTCGTTGCGGAACTGCTTGGGCAGGTGGCGCAGGAAGGCGTCCGGTGTTTCGTAGTAATGCTGGTCGCAGTCGTAGATCGGGTAGTCGATAGTGCTCACGCGCTGATCCTCGGTTGTTGTGGTTGGGTCGAAGGCCCGCAGCCATTACATTCCGACGGATTCTCGCGGCTCTTGATTTAGATCAATAAATGAATATCTGTCAGTTATTTGTTTGTGAGCCGAAAAAGAAGAACCGGCCACAAGGGCCGGTTCTCTGATCCGGAGGGAAGCCTTCAGAGGCGTTCGAGTACCACGGCAATGCCCTGGCCGCCGCCGATGCACATGGTTACCAGGGCGTAGCGTCCGCCAGTGCGTTGCAACTCGTAGATGGCCTTGATGGCGATGATGGCGCCGGTGGCGCCTATCGGGTGGCCAAGGGAGATGCCCGAGCCATTGGGATTGACCCTGGTTGGGTCCAGGCCCAGTTCGCGGGTGACGGCACATGCCTGGGCGGCGAAGGCTTCGTTTGCTTCGATCAGGTCAAGGTCGGCAATGCTGAGGCCAGCGCGTTCCAGTGCCTGGCGCGAGGCCGGCACCGGGCCGATGCCCATCTGCAACGGGTCCACCCCGGCATGGCCATACGAGAGGATGCGAGCCAACGGCTTGATGCCTCGGCGCTCGGCGGTGGCGCGCTCCATCAGCACGAGCGCGGCGGCACCATCGTTCAGTCCGGAAGCGTTGCCAGCAGTGACGCTGCCGAACTGACGATCAAATACAGGTTTCAACTTGGTGAAGTCGTCCGGCGAAGCATCGCGGCGCACGTGCTCGTCGGTGTCGAACTGCACCGTACCTTTTCGGGCTTTCAGGGTGATCGGCAGGATCTGCTCGCGGAAGTGACCCTGCTCAATGGCAAGGGCTGCTCGACGATGGGACTCCAGTGCCAGGGCGTCCTGCTCCTCGCGGGAGATGCTGTGGGCTTTGCCGACATTCTCCGCGGTGATTCCCATGTGAACATTGTGGAAAGGGTCGGTGAGCGCGCCGGTAAGCATGTCGGTCAGCTTTACATCACCCATGCGCGCTCCAAATCGATTGGTAGCGCTGGAGTAGGGTGCGCGGCTCATATTCTCCGCGCCGCCGGCCACAGCGACCTTGCTGTCGCCAAGGAGGATGCCCTGAGCAGCGCTAATGATCGCCTGCAGGCCCGAACCGCACAGGCGGTTCAGCGTCAGGGCAGGAACCTGATGGCCGATTCCAGCCTGCATGGCCACTACCCGGCTGAGGTACATGTCCCGGGCTTCGCTGTGGATCACGTTGCCGAACACCACATGGTCTACTTCTTCGCCAGATACGCCGGCTCGACGCAGGGCTTCCTCTGTCACCAGGGCGCCCAGTTCCGTTGGCGGTAGGTCTTTCAGGCTGCCGCCGAAATCCCCGATCGCAGTGCGAACCCCGCTGACGATTACCACTTCATGCTCGCTCATCTTCGTTCCTCATGCTTGGCGTCATGCTGTAAAGATAACTACTAGTCAGTTATTATTTCGCATTCGCCGTTGGCATTGCCAGCGCCGAGGCTTGCAACCCACGCCACTTGAACAAGAACAATGAGGGCATCGTGATGAAGGTTGTGTTGAATCCCGGGATACTGCTGATGAATCGTCTGAGCTTCGCCATGAAGTTCAGCCTGATCAGCGCCCTGTTCTTCGTGCCTTTGTTGGGCACCAACTACTACCTGGTGCGTGATGCCCAGCGCCAGTGGAGCGACGCCAGCGCCTTGCTGGGTAGCCTGCCGCTGGTGGAGCAGGCTCTCGAACTGCAGTACCAACTGGACCAGCTGAAGGACCTCACCCTGATTCGAGTGCGGGTCAGCCAGGTGAACAAGAACAGTGATATCGATCAACGCATTCGTGCGGCCGAGGCTCGTGCGGTGGAACTGGCGCAACGACTTGAATGGAGCGGCGCAGATCTCGAGCAGGCGGGCATGTTCGGGCAGAAGCGAGATGAGCTGCGGGAAGGGTTGCAGCGTTTGGCCGGGGCTGATGGCGGTGCTCCTAAAATGGAGCTCGCAGGTCAGCTGGCCAAGCGTTGCGAGCTGTTCCTGATCTACCTGGTAGCTCAGGTCGGTCTCAGCCAGGATCCGCAGCCACTTGTGCGCCAGGTGGCCGAGTTGGTCAGCATCACCGCACCAAAGGCGATGCAACTTCTGAACAGTGCCCGTGCGCAGGGCGCGGCGGCGCTAGGCCAGGGCTTCCTCAGTTCCAACGACACCATTCTGCTCGACAACTTGGTGGTCGAACTGGGGCAGCTGGGTGGTGAGTACGGACTCAAGACCGAGGATTTGTTGGCGAGCGCCAAGGGCTACCAGGATCTCGCTCACGCGGTAGGTGAGAGTCTCAATGGCCTGACCGGCGCCCGTATGCTGGTGGATGAGCAAGTCCTGAATGCCGCAGAACTGAAGACGCCGTGGACATCCTTCTTCGACCAAATGGCCGGGTTCAGCCAGGCCAGTCAGCGCCTAGGTGTAATTGCGCTAAATGTCCTTGGCGAAGAGCTCGAGGCGCGCGTCGCCGAGGCCCGTCGGCAAATGACATTGCTGCTGGCAACTTTGGCGGCGATCTTCTTGCTGATCCTCTACCTCTATAGTGCCTTCTACCTCTCTACTCGTGGCGTTCTCGGCCAGTTGGGGAGGGTCATGCACAAGGTGGCGGCCGGTGACATGACGGCAAGCTTCCATGGCGACAGCCGCGACGAATTGGCTGACTTGGGAACGATCTTCAACGGCACTGTGGGGCAGATCCAGGACCTAATCCGCCGAGTCAGTGGTGTTGCCCTGCAGGTCGGTCAGCAGACCGAGTTGGTGCAGTCAGTCTCGGCCGCCAGCTCTCGAGCCGTGGCTGAGCAACGTGGCCAGCTCGAACAGGTTGCTGCGGCCATGAACCAACTGTCCGCCACGGCCCAGGAAGTGGCACGTAGCGCCGTGGCCGCTGCTGACTGTGCCCGCAGCGCCAATGACGAGACTGTGCGCGGGCGTGGCATGGTTCGTCGTCAGGTAGAGAACATCCAGGCCTTGGCGGGGGAGATCGACAAGTCGATGTTGGTCATCAATCAGCTGGCTGCCGACAGCAATGCCATAGGCCAGGTGCTGGACGTGATCAAGAGCATCGCCGAACAGACCAATCTGCTGGCACTCAATGCCGCTATCGAGGCGGCGCGAGCGGGAGAGCAGGGGCGTGGATTCGCGGTGGTGGCGGACGAAGTGCGTACTCTCGCCCAGCGCACTCAGCAGTCCACCACCGAGATCGAGCAGATGATCGTCAACCTGCGTAACCGGGTTGGTGCAACGGTCAAGGCCATGGGCGAGAGCCACCAGATGGCCGGGGCAACCGCCAGTCAGGCCGACCATGTGGAGGCGGCGCTGGACAACATCCTTGGCGCCATCGGCACCATTGTCGACCAGAGCCAGCAGATCGCTGCGGCGGCCGAGCAGCAGACTGCGGTGTCCCAGGACATCGACAAGAACCTGGTGGGGATCAGTCAGGTGGGCGAACGAACTGCCAAGGACGCAGCCCGTGCCGAGCAAGCCAGTGAGGAATTGCTCGGACAAGTGGGGAATCTTCAACAGGTGATCGGAACTTTCCGCATCTGATGACTCACGTGACGCCTCCGCGCCCTCGGCTTGTCTGTGATGTGGCGGACGCAGAAGCCCAAAACAGGATCCAACTGATGAGCGAAACTTCGGCTCCCGCTGCACTGTCCCTGCCACCCTTGCTGTTCGCCAACATGGCCTGCACCATGGCCGTGGTCTCGTTCGTCTCCCTGGCCGGTCCGATCTCGCGCCTGCTCGGCCTGCAACCCTGGCAGGCGGGCTTTGCCGTCACCCTGGGTGGCATCCTGTGGATGCTGCTGGCCCGGTTCTGGGGCGCGATGGCCGACCGCCACGGACGCCGGCATACCCTGCTGCTGGGCGCAGCAGGCGTGATTTTGGCGTACTGGAGCATGTGCGCGGTCATCGTTCTGTCGCTGCGCCTGCTGCCTCCGGCGTTACTGGCATTCATCGGGCTGGTGCTCACCCGGGGCGCGGTCGGTGCTTTCTATTCTGCGATCCCTACCACGGCCCAGGCCCTGATCGCCGATCACTACGCCCCGGCCGAACGGGCCGGAGCATTGGCGGCTCTGGGCGCCTCCGGCGCCTTCGGCATGGTGGCTGGCCCGGCCCTGGCTGGCCTGCTGGCGCAATCCAACCTGACCTTGCCGCTTTATGTCACCGCGTTGCTGCCTGTAATCGGCTTTTTTGCCCTGTGGTACACCTTGCCGCGTCATGAGCACCCGCGCCACCGCAGCAAGGTGTCTCTGCGCTTGGCCGATCCTCGCTTGCGCCGGGCCATGACGGTCTGTCTGGTCGTGGTGAGTGCCATAGGTGCCGCGCAGATGACCGCGGGTTTCTATGCCCTTGACCGCTTGCACCTAGAGCCGGTTTCCGCAGCCAGGGCCGCCAGCCTCGCGCTGACGCTGACCGGTATCGCTATGATCCTGGCGCAATTGCTGGTGCGTCGCCTAGGCTGGTCGGCGCAGCGGCTCATCCGCATCGGCGGCTTGGTTGCGGCGGCAGGTTTTTTCATGACCGCTCTGACTTCTTCGGCCATGTTGCTTGCTGTCAGCTTCTTTATTTCCGCCCTAGGCATGGGCTGGTTGTTCCCGGCCTTCGCGGCCCTGGCGACGAATGCGGTGGAGCCTCACGAACAGGGGGCAGCGGCGGGTTCGATCGGGGTAATGCAGGGGCTTGGCATCGTGGTCGGCCCATTGGCCGGGACGCTGCTGCTCGGCATCGGCTCAACAGTACCGTTCTGGGTACTGGCGGTACTGCTGGCAGGCACGGCACTCTGGCCGTCCGGGACTAAGCCGGTGCGGGACTGAAGGTGGTAAAAGCGGAGGGGGCAAGCCATCCATGAATAACGGATGGCTTTGCCGGCTTGGTGCGAGAAGGTCAGTTTCTGCTCTTGAACGACAAGCGGAAACGATGCAGCAGTGGTTCGGTATAGCCGCTGGATTGCGCGCAACCTTCGAAGACCAGCGCGCAAGCGGCCTGGAAGGCAACGGAAGAGTCGAAGTCCGGCGCCATGGGCCTGTAATTCGGGTCGCTAGCGTTCTGCTGGTCAACCACCTTGGCCATGCGCTGTAGCACTTCAAGAACCTGGTCGCGGCTGACCACGCCATGGCGTAACCAGTTGGCCATGTGCTGGCTGGAGATGCGCAGGGTGGCGCGGTCTTCCATCAGGCCCACGTCGTGGATGTCCGGCACCTTGGAGCAGCCGACCCCTTGCTCCACCCAGCGCACTACATAGCCGAGCAGGCCCTGGGCATTGTTCTCCAGTTCCTCGCGTATGGCATCGATGCTCCAGTCGGGCTTCTCGGCCACCGGCACCGTCAGTAGGCCGGTGAGCAACCCTTCGCGTTCGGTGGCGAGATCGATGCGCTCCAGCTCCTGCTGCACCTCCTGCACATCCACCTGGTGGTAATGCAAGGCGTGTAGGGTAGCCGCGGTTGGAGAGGGCACCCAGGCGGTGTTGGCGCCGGCCTTGGGATGGGCGATCTTCTGCGCCAGCATGGCCGCCATCAGGTCCGGCATGGCCCACATGCCCTTGCCGATCTGCGCGCGGCCGCGCAGGCCGCAGGCCAGGCCTACCAGCACGTTATTGCGCTCATAGGCCTGAATCCAGGCGGTGGATTTCATATCGCCCTTGCGCAGCATGGGGCCAGCTTCCATGGCGGTGTGCATCTCGTCGCCGGTGCGGTCGAGGAAACCGGTGTTGATGAAGGCCACTCGCGCCGAGGCGGCGGCGATACAGGCCTGGAGGTTGACGCTGGTGCGCCGCTCCTCGTCCATGATGCCCATCTTCAAGGTGTGGCGCGGCAAGCCCAGCAGGTCTTCGACACGGCCGAAGAGTTCATCGGCGAAGGCCACTTCAGCCGGGCCGTGCATCTTCGGCTTGACGATGTAGATGGAGCCGCGCCGCGAGTTGCGACGGACCTTCAGGTCATGCAGGGAGGCGAGGGTGGTGATTACGCCGTCGAGGATGCCTTCGGGAACTTCGTGGCCTTCGCCATCGAGGATGGCCGGGTTGGTCATCAGGTGGCCGACATTGCGCACGAACATCAGCGAGCGACCCGGCAGGCTCCGGGCCGTGCCATCGGCGGCGGTGTAGCTGCGGTCGACGTTCAGGCGACGGGTGAAAGACTTGCCGCCCTTGCTGACTTCCTCGGTGAGGTCGCCCTTCATCAGGCCCAGCCAGTTGCGGTAGACCTGCACCTTGTCTGCCGCATCCACTGCGGCCACCGAATCCTCGCAATCCATGATGGCGCTGAGGGCGGCCTCCAGCAGCACATCCTTGACCCCGGCGGCATCGGTCTTGCCGATCGGGTGGTTGGCGTCGATCTGGATTTCGAAGTGCAGCCCATTGTTCTTCAGCAGGATGGCGCTGGGTACGTCGGCCGAACCCTGATAGCCGATGAAACGCTCGGGATCGCGCAGTCCGCTCTGGCGATCCCCCAGGCTGACGAGCAGCCGACCGCCGTCCACCCGATAGCCGCTGGCCTCGGCATGGGAGCCTTCGGCCAGCGGCGCAGCCTGGTCGAGGAAGGTGCGGGCAAAAGCGATCACTCGCTCGCCGCGAATCGGGTTGTAGCCGGCACCTTTCTCCGCACCGCCGTCCTCGGGGATGGCATCGGTGCCGTAGAGTGCATCGTAGAGCGAGCCCCAGCGTGCGTTGGCGGCGTTCAGCGCGTAGCGCGGGTTGGACATGGGTACGACCAGCTGTGGACCGGCCTGTACGGCCAGTTCCGGGTCGACGTTGGTGGTCGCGGCCTGCACCTTCGCTGGTTGCTCCACCAGATAGCCGATCTCGCCGAGGAAGGCTCGATAGGCTGCCATATCATGGATCGGGCCTGGGTTGGCTCGGTGCCAGTTGTCCAGTTCGCTTTGCAGGCGGTCACGTTCGGCCAGGAGGGCGCGGTTCTTTGGCGCCAGATCATGAACCAGGGCATCGAGGTCCCGCCAGAAGGTTTCCTGGTCCAGGCCGGTACCCGGCAGCGCTTCGTTGTCGATGAAGGCGGCCAGTTCGGTAGCCACCTGCAGGCGGTGGCGCTTCACGTGTTCGGTCATGCTGTATCTCCGTTGAAAGTCAGGCCAGGCACCGGGCGCCGGCATGGGCGATCTGGGCATCCTGGTCGGCCTTGACGCCGGACACACCAACGGCGCCGACTACCTGGCCGTCCACCAGTACGGGTACGCCGCCTTCCAATGAGGTGAGCAAAGGTGCGGAGAGGAAGGCGCTGCGCCCGCCGTTGACCAAGTCCTCGTAGCTCTTGGATTCGCGGCGGCCGAGGGCGGCGGTGCGGGCCTTTTCAGTGGCAATGTAGGCGCCAATTGGCGCGCAGCCGTCAAGGCGCTCCAGGGCCAGCGGATGACCACCGTCATCGACGACGGCTATGGACACCTTCCACTGATTGGCTTCGGCCTCGGTGCGGGCGGCCGCGAGAATGCGGGCGACTTCGGTCTGGCTCAGGATGGCTTTGTGCTGCATGGCTAATCCTCAAATTGAGTTCGCAGGTAGATTCGATCTGGGTAGGAGCGAGCTTGCTCGCGAAGTTGTTCTGGGTCGTTCGCGAGAAGGCTCGCTCCTGCAGGTGTCAGTGCATGGCCTCGTCCACCAGCTCGATCCAGTGCCGCACTGAAGTGCGGCCGGCGCCGTCCAGGTGCGTCTGGCAGCCGATGTTGGCGGTGGCGATGACCTGGGGCTGGCCGCTTTCCAGGGCGTTGAGCTTGTTGTCGCGCAGTTGCCGGGACAGTTCCGGCTGGGTGATGGAGTAGGTACCGGCTGAGCCGCAGCAGAGGTGCCCGTCGGGTACCGGCGTCAGGTGGAAGCCCAGCCGACTGAGTACGCCTTCCACCGCGCCGCCGAGCTTCTGCGCGTGCTGCAGGGTGCAGGGGCAGTGGAAGGCCAGGCGCAGGTCACCGCGGATACCGAGACTTTCCAGCGGCGCATCGCGCAATACTTCCACCAGGTCTTTCGCCAGTTGGGCGACGCGCTCGGCCTTGGCGGCGTAGTGCGGGTCATCCTTCAGTAGATGGCCGTAATCCTTGACGAAGGCGCCGCAGCCGCTGGCGGTCTGGATGATGGCCTCGGCACCGGACTCGATGGCCGGCCACCAGGCGTCGATATTGCGCCGGGCGCGGTCGAGGCCGGCGTCCTGGGCGTTCAGGTGATAGTCCACAGCGCCGCAGCAACCCGCTTCACGCGCTGGCTCGACGCTAATACCCAGGCGGTCCAGCACCCGGGCGGCGGCGGCATTGGTGTTGGGGGAAAGCCCCGGTTGCACGCAGCCTTCGAGCATCAGCACGTGGCGAGCGTGGCGGACGGCAGGGCGTGGGCGGGCCGGGCGAACCTCACGCGGCAGCTTGGCCTTGAGTGCCTCCGGCAGCAGCGGACGGAAGGCGTTTCCGGTGTGCACCATTGCCTTGAACAGTCCAGCGTGGGGCACCACTGCGCGCAGGCCGGCGCGCAGCATGCGCTCGGTAAAGGGGCGCGGCACATGTTCTTCGACCACCGCGCGGCCGATATCCAGCAGGTTGTGGTACTGCACGCCGGAGGGGCAGGTGGTCTCGCAATTGCGGCAGGTCAGGCAGCGGTCCAGGTGCTGCAGGGTGCTGGCACTGGGTTTATGGCCCTCCAGCACCTGCTTCATCAGGTAGATGCGTCCGCGCGGACCGTCCAGCTCGTCGCCCAGCAGCTGATAGGTGGGGCAGGTGGCATTGCAGAAGCCGCAGTGCACGCAACTGCGCAGGATGGCTTCGGCTTCTTCGCCGCGCGGCAGGGCGCGGGCCTGTTCACTCAGATGGGTTTGCATATTCGGCCTCAGACTTCCGCGTACATCCGCCCGGGGTTAAAGATCCCCTGCGGGTCCAGTTGCGCCTTGAGCTGGCGGTGATAGCGCAGCAGCGCCACCGGCAGCGGCTGGAAAGGGCTGTCGCAAGAGTCGAAACAGGTGGCGTGGCCGCCGTTGCGGCTCACGACTGCGCGGATTTCCTCAGCGGGAGCTTCGGACTTGAGCCAGCGCTGGGCACCGCCCCAATCCACCAGTTGGGCGCCGGACAGGTCCAGAGCCGGCGTGTCGTTGGGCAGGGAAATGCGCCAGAGCGGACGGCTATCGCTGAAAAAGGGCAGGCGCTGCTCCTTGAGGTCCTCCCAGAAACCCGGCTCTACGCTTTCGCAGCCAAGTCGGTCGTGGGCGGCGGCCACCGAGCCTTCGCCGCCCTCCAGGCGCAGGTGCAGGAACTCACCGTCATGGCAGGCGGCGCTGATGGGCAACGGCTGCTGACCCCATTCGGCGAGCCGGCGCAGGGCATCCGCCACGTCCACCGCCAGGCGCAAGTTGGCCACGGCGCGTGGCTTGGGCAGGACCTTGAGGGAGACCTCCGTGAGCACGCCGAGGCAGCCGAAGCTGCCGGCCATCAGGCGCGACAGGTCGTATCCGGCGACGTTCTTCATCACCTCGCCACCGAAGCGCAGGTGCTTGCCGCCACCGGAGATCACCCGGGTGCCGAGGACGAAATCGCGCACCGATCCCGCCCAGGGCCGGCGCGGGCCGGACAGCCCGGCGGCGACCATGCCGCCCACAGTCGCGTTGCTACCCAGGTGAGGTGGTTCGCAGGCCAGCAGCTGACCTTGCTCGTCCAGTGCCTGCTCCAGCTCTGCCAGTGGCGTGCCGGCGCGCACCGTCACCACCAGCTCGGTGGGGTCGTAGGTGACGATACCCCGGTGCGCGCGAGTCTCCAGCAGGTCGCCAGTCACCGCGCGGCCGAGGTTCGCCTTGCTGCCACCGCCCTGGATGCGCAGCGGTTCACGTCGGGCGAGGGCATCGTTGACCTGCTCCAGCAACCAGGCGCTGGCATCGAAGGATGTCTGGCTCATCAGAAGCGCTCCAGTTCGGGAAAGGGCAGTTGGCCGTGGTGCACGTGCATGGCGCCGAACTCGGCGCAGCGGTGCAGGGTGGGGATGTTCTTGCCGGGGTTGAGCAGGCCCGTCGGGTCGAAGGCCGCTTTCACGCCGTGGAAGAGGGTCAGTTCGTCGGCGTTGAACTGGGCGCACATCTGGTTGATCTTCTCGCGCCCCACGCCGTGTTCGCCGGTGATGCTGCCGCCCACCGCGACACAGAGCTCGAGGATCTTGCCGCCCAGGGCCTCGGCCCGCTCCAGCTCGCCGGGCTGGTTGGCGTCGAAGAGGATCAGCGGGTGCATGTTGCCGTCGCCGGCATGGAAGACGTTGGCCACCCGCAGGCCGTACTCGGCCGAGAGATCGGTGATGCCGCGCAGCACGCCGGGTAGCTCGCGGCGGGGAATGGTGCCGTCCATGCAGTAGTAGTCCGGGGAGATGCGGCCCACCGCCGGGAAGGCATTCTTGCGCCCGGCCCAGAAGCGCACGCGCTCGGCTTCGTCGCGGGCCAGGCGCACTTCGGTGGCGCCGGCTTGCTCCAGCACCTGGCGCACCCGCTCGCAGTCGTCGTGGACGTCCGCTTCCACGCCGTCAAGCTCGCAGAGCAGGATGGCCTCGGCGTCCACTGGGTAGCCGGCATGGATGAAGTCCTCGGCGGCACGGATAGCGAGGTTGTCCATCATCTCCAGGCCGCCGGGGATAATGCCGGCGGCGATGATGTCGCCCACCGCGCGGCCGGCTTTCTCCACCGAATCGAAGGCCGCCAGCAGCACCCTGGCTACCTGGGGCTTGGGCAGCAGCTTGACCGTGACTTCGGTGACCACACCGAGCATGCCCTCCGAACCGGTGAACAGTGCCAGGAGGTCGAAGCCGGGACTGTCCAAAGCATCGGAGCCCAGGGTCAGACGCTCGCCTTCCACCGTGAGGATGTCCACCTTGAGCAGGTTGTGCACGGTCAGGCCGTACTTCAAGCAATGCACACCGCCGGCGTTTTCCGCGACGTTGCCGCCGATGGAGCAGGCGATCTGCGAAGACGGATCCGGCGCGTAATAGAGGTCGAAGGGCGCTGCTGCCTGGGAGATGGCCAGGTTGCGCACGCCAGGCTGGACGCGGGCGAAGCGCCCGGCCGGATTCACTTCCAGGATGCGGTTGAAGCGCGCCATCACCAGCAGGATGCCCTGTTCCAGCGGCAGGGCGCCGCCGGAGAGACCGGTGCCGGCGCCACGAGCCACCACCGGCACTCGGAGTTCATGGCAGAGCTTCAGGAGTTGCTCCACCTGTTCGATGCGCTCAGGCAGTACGACCAGCATGGGCGTGGTGCGATAGGCGGAGAGCCCGTCGCACTCGTAGGGCTTGAGGTCTTCCTCTCGGTGGAGGATATCGAGGTCGGGCAGGCGTTCGCGCAGTTCGGTCAGCAGCGCGGCTTTGTCGACCTTCGGCAGCGCGCCGTCGACGCGCTCGTCGTAGAGGATGTTCATGGCAGGCTCATCGGTCTTGTTGTTGTGGCGCCAGCGTTTGCGGGGGCGTTTGTAGAACCATCATTGGTCCCGCTTCAGCTGGCCGTCCATTGGTCTATCAACTGGTCCTACCAGTTTCTGTGGCGAATAGAGCTAACGTGGTTCATTGCTTCTAATGCGGCCTCTATGCTGTAGGGAGTTTCGTACAAGCCTTGAAATGGTGTTTAACAACTGGTCCTACCAGTTTAAGGAGAGGCCAATGTCGGGCGAAAAGACTGACGAACGCCGACAGGTCGCCGATGTGGTGGCCGAACGCATCGAGCAATTGATCGTCGATGGCGTGCTCAAAAGCGGCCAGTCGCTGCCTTCCGAGCGACGCCTGTGCGACAAGCTGGGCATTTCCCGCTCGGCGCTGCGCGAGGGGCTGAAGGTGTTGCGTGGGCGCGGGATCATCGAAACCCGCCAGGGCAGTGGCTCCTATGTGGCTGAGCTGACCGGGCCACGCGATGCCAGCCCGCTGATGCACCTGTTCAGCTCCCAGCCGCGCACCCTCTACGACCTGCTGGAAGTGCGCGCTCTGCTGGAGGGCGAATCCGCCAGGTTGGCCGCGCTGCGCGGTACTCAGGCAGACTTCGTGCTGATTACCCGACGCTACGAGGAAATGCTTGCGGCCCATGCTGCTCCGGAGGGCCTGGACTCCCAAGAACATGCACGCCTCGACCACGCCTTCCATCTGGCGGTGTGCGAGGCCTCCCATAACCCGGTGCTGGTGCACACCCTGAAATCGCTGACCGACCTGATGTTGAGCTCGGTGTTTGCCTCGGTTAACAACCTCTACCACCGGCCGCTCAGCCTGAAACAGCTGGATCGCCAGCACTCCCGTCTCTACCACGCAGTGACCGAGCGCTTGCCCGACCAGGCTCAGCGCGCGGCCCGCGATCACATCCACGGCATTCGCGACAGCCTCAAGGAGATCGAGCAGGAAGAGCAGCGGTTGGTGCGGGCGACCCTGCGCCTCGAAGGCTGGGCTTGAGCGCGATCTGCTGCGGCGGGCTTCCATGTTCGCCAAGGATGGGAGTGTCACTGGAGGTCTTTCTCTGCTCGTAATGCCATAAAAAAGGGCATGGATTGTGACCATGCCCTGTCGCTAGCGAAGTCCGCACCGGATCAGTCGCGGACGCCCTCCAGCAAACCTTTCAAGTTGGTGCTCATGACACGCTGAGCCTGGGCATCGCTGAGATCCTCGATGTCCTTGAAGAAGTCCCACGGGTGGCTCAGGCCTTCCGGGTGCGGCCAGTCGCTGCCGAAGAGCACGCGGTTGTCACCCATGATCTCGCAGATACGCAGCACCGGGTCCTCGTAGAACGGCGAGATGAAAACGTGCTTCTTGAAGCTTTCCACCGGGTCTTGTTTGAAGGCCTTTGGCATCTTCTTGTAGTTCATCGCCAGACGTTCCAGCAGCGGCTCCAGCCAGGAGCTGCCGTTCTCCAGCGAGGCCACGCGCACGTCCGGGAAACGGTCGAAGACGCCGTGGCAGACCAGCGAGGTCAGAGTGTCGGAGATGGCGCGACCCATCCAGTCCAGGGTCTCGGCAAAGGGATCCTTCTCGAAGGGACGGAATTCGCCCTTGCCGCCAGCGGTCCACCAGCGGTTGATCTTGTCGTAGCCGGAGTCGGAGACGTGCAGCATGACGAAGATCTTCGCCTCGTTGACCCTGGCCCAGAATGGGTCGAACTCCGGCATGCCCGGAGCGCGTCCCTCCATCGGGTCTTTGGTGCCGGCGACTGGGGCAGGGCGGATACCTACGACACGAGCACCGTGCTTCAGCACGTACTCCAGCTCTTCGACGGCGCGATCGACATCGAACAGGTTGATCATCGGCACCGGGAACAGTCGATTTTCGCGGGCGAAACCGCAGCCCTCGGCCAGCCAGCGGTTGGAAGCGTGCATCAGGGCGGCGATCACATCCGGCTTGTCAGCCAGGCGTTCTTCAATCACCGAGGCCAAGGTGGGAATGAACAATGCGGCATGAATCTTCTGCTCGTCCATCACCTTCAGGTGTGCGGCACCATCGAAGAAGGCCGGGTCCGAAGGTATCGGCTCGCCACCGATTTCACGCAGCGACAGGCCTTCGGGGTTCTCTCCGCGGTACCACTTCTCGTGTGCACCCGGCGCAGCCACCACATCAAAGGTCGGGTTGGGGATGTAGTCGCTGATCACACCACCGACGGCCAGTTTGGTTCGGCCGTTGACCTGCACGTACTGGAACTCCTTGCGGTATTCCTTGGGCAGGTGGGTCAGGAAGGCCTCCGGCGGCTCGTAAAAGTGCCGGTCGACATCGTAGATCGGGTAATTGACGTTACGCATCATGACCTCTGTGATCGGTCTGGTTGATTAGTGAAACTGACTGTATGTTAGTTATAGGTGTGCGTCAAGATGGCTGGAATTGGCGCGTATCAAGATTTGCTAACTGACGTATTGTCATTGACATGGCCGGTGGCCAGGAGAAACGAAGCATGAGCGAAGCATTGACTGGAAAGGTGGCGGTGGTAGTCGGCGGCAGCAGCGGTATAGGCCTGGCGACTGTGGTTGAACTGCTGCGAGCAGGGTGTGCCGTGCGCGCCACGGGAGTTTCCCTGGCAGAAATAGAAGCCTGTCGCGCGGACTCCGAGCTTGCTGGCGCCGTGTTCGATCTGCTCGACGTACGCGACAGTGGGGCGGTGACGCGCTACTTCGCCGAACTCGAGCGTCTGGATATCCTGGTTAACTCTGCCGGTATCGGTCGCGGTGCAGCGGAGTTCGAGGAGGAGGGTTTCCTGCAAACGGTGGAGATTAACCTCAATGGTTCCATGCGCTGCTGTTATGCCGCCCGCGAGTTGCTGGCGCGAGATGGCGGCGCCATCGTCAACCTGGCCTCTGTTATGAGCTTCTTCGGTAGCCCTACTGCGCCGGCCTACTCCGTCAGCAAAGGGGGCGTGGTCCAGTTGACCCGCAGCCTGGCGGTGGCCTGGGGCAAGGAGGGTATCCGGGTCAACGCCGTGGCGCCGGGCTGGACCGACACCCCGATGACTCGCGGTATCCAGGAGCATGCCTCCGAGCGTAATGCGCGGGTGCTCGCGCGGACGCCTCTGGGGCGCTGGGCCCGGCCGGAGGAGATCGCGGCATGCATCCTGTTCCTGGTGTCGCCCGCAGCATCGTTCGTCACCGGCCATGTGTTGGCGGCGGATGGGGGATACATGGCAAACGGTTTATGAGCCCAAGGCCCGGCATTAGTCGGGCCTTTTCTTTTCCGGCCCGGTCGTTCTCCGGGACTGCCTTTCACATCTCCACCAACTCCTGCATCCGTCTCTTTGCTTCCCTACGGATAGGCTGACGCGTTCTCAATCCTGTTGCCCGGGGTTGAAGCACCGCATAGCCTTCCCCTCTAGTCCGGCGTGCCGGATCAAAGGAAATTCAATATGAGATAAATTGACAGTATGTTGTCAATGTGGAAAAGAGGTGTCATAGTTTGAGCAAGACGTCCGAAACGAGTGGTGCAGTGACGTTCGACCATTCGGTCCACAGCGAGCAGGGTGCCCGCCTGGCCGAATTGGTTGATGAGGTGCTGCGTCTGCATGGTCGGGTGATGAGTGCGAGGAAGCCGGCGGCGCTGGGTAGTTCTGCCCAGACCATCGTCCTGGCTTCGGTGGTCCTGGCGCAGGAGCCGCCAACCGTGGCGCGAATTGCGCGCAGTCTGGGCTATAGCCGCCAGGCGGTGCAGCGGGTGGCCGATGTGCTGGTGGAGGACGGGCATGTCCTCTACGTGGACAACCCTCATCACAAGACCTCCAAGCAGTTGGTGCCCACCGACAAGGGGCGCCACGCCTACGCAGAGGCTAACCGGGAAAGCGCGGAGTGGACCGAGCGCATCTCCCGTGGGCTGGAAGTCGTGGAGTTGGAACAGACGCTGAGCGTGCTGAGGCAAATACGCCGGAACCTCGAACTGGACAAAGAGCAGTCCGCAGGAGGGCCGGCATAACAACAAGAACCAGGTAAACGGGAGGTAGGTCGATGTTCGCGACAACGAGCAATTCACGCCGCTCCGCCAATCGGGCGGTGTGGGTAGTCAGGGAGCGAACCAGATGACTTCGACCCTTCCCGATTTCGACGGGCTTCTCGACTGGGCGGCCCTGGCTCCCTGGATCGAGTTAGCAGGCCTGCCTGGTAGTGGTCCGGTGACAGAAGTCACCCAGCTCACCGGTGGCTCGCAGAACAATCTGTTCCTTATGCAGCGCGGCGACGCCCGCTTCGTGCTGCGTCGCCCGCCGCGTCATCTGCGCGCCAACAGCAACGAGACCATGGCGCGAGAAGCTCGTGTCTTGGCGGCGATCGCAGGCAGCGCCGTGCCCCACCCACGCCTGCTGGCGGCCAGTACCGATGGCACGGTGATGGGCGTCAACTTCTATGCGATGGAGCCCCTGGAGGGTTTTTCTCCGGCGGGCCAACTGCAGGGACTTTATGCCACGAATGCCAGCTGGCGTCGGCGCATGGGGGAGGAGTTCGTCAGCGCCGCTGCTGCCCTGGGTGGGCTGGACTATCAGGCTCTCGGCCTCGAAAACTTCGGCCGACCCAATGATTGGCACGGTCGCCAGGTGGAGCGCTGGCGCTCGCAACTGGACGGTTACCGAGACACCCCCGGTTACAGCGAGACCTCTCTGCCCCATGTCGACGAGGTGGGTCGCTGGCTTTCCGACAATGTCCCCGCGGACGGCCGCATCGGCATTATCCACGGCGACTTTCAGTGGCCCAACGTCATGTTCTCTCTGGAGGCCCCCCGAATTTCCGGGCTGATCGACTGGGAGCTATCCACCCTTGGCGATCCGCTGCTGGATCTGGCTTGGGTGCTGACCTCATGGCGCGAGCCGGGTGACCCCGAGGGTGGTGCCGGCGCCAAGCCGGTGGTGGAGCCTTGGGATGGTTTCATGAGCCGCGCTGAGCTGATCGGCCTCTACGGCGAACTGAGCGGCCGTTCCATGACCAGCATGCCGTGGTTCTTCGTGCTGGCCTGCTACAAGCTCGCCTGTTTGCTCGAAGGCACCTATGCGCGCTCGCTGATCGGCAAGGCCCCCAAGGAAATGGGCGCTTATCTGCACGACTACGCCACCTGGCTGATGGCCAAGGCCCGACAACTCATCGCAGCCGCCTGACGCGGCCCGCCGAAACTGCCTGGAGAATGACAGATGTGGGACTTTTCCACCGACCCCGAATTTCAAGCCAAGCTGGACTGGATCGACCGATTCCTGCGTGAGGAGGTGGAGCCGCTGGATGTGCTCTATCCCTCGGTTAGCGTGGTCTATGACACTCGCCACGAAAAATCCCGCGCGATCCTCAGGCCCTTACAAGAGAAGGTACGCCAGCAGAAGCTCTGGGCCTGCCACCTCGATCCACATCTGGGTGGGGAGGGCTATGGCCAGCTCAAGCTGGCGCTGATGAATGAGCGCCTGGGCAGATCCCTCTGGGCGCCCACGGTTTTCGGTACCGCCGCGCCGGATACCGGCAACGCCGAAATTCTTGCCATGTTCGGCACCCCCGAGCAGAAGGCACGCTACCTGCAGCCTCTGCTGGATGGCGACATCGTCTCCTGCTTCTCGATGACCGAGCCTCAGGGCGGTGCGGATCCTCGGGTGTTCACCACTACCGCCGTGCGCGATGGCGAACACTGGGTGATCAATGGCGAGAAGTGGTACTCCTCCAATGCCCGTTACGCCGAGTTCATCCTAGTGCTGGCGGTGACCGCACCGGACGCGCCGATCCAGAACCGCATGTCCATGTTTATCGTGCCGCGTGAGACCCCGGGCCTGGAAATCATCCGCAACGTGCCGCACATGGGCGAGCGCCTGGAGCAGGATGAGGCCACCGAAGGCTACCTGCGTTACGACAATGTGCGGGTGCCGCTGGACCATATGCTCGGCGAAATCGGTGGCGGATTCGCGGTGGCTCAGGCACGTCTTGGCGGAGGCCGCATTCACCATGCCATGCGCACCGTCGGCCAGTGCCAGCGCGCGCTGGACATGATGTGCGAGCGCGCCCTCAGCCGATACACCCAGGGCACCCTCTTGGCGGAGAAGGGCACGGTGCAGGCCATGCTCGCCGACACTCAGATCGAGCTGGAGCAGTTCCGCCTTCTGGTACTCAAGACCGCCTGGATAATCGACAACAGCCACGGCGATCCGCGCAAGGCGCGCGCCCATATCGCCATGGTCAAAGTGGCGATGGCGAAGATCTACTACGAGATCGTCCGTCGCGCCATCCATCTGCACGGCTCACTCGGTGCAACCTTCGAAACGCCCCTGGCCTACATGTGGAACAACGTGCCCACCATGGGGCTGGCCGATGGTCCGACCGAGGTGCACCAGATCACCGTCGCCCGCGAACTGCTGCGCAATTACAAGGCCGCCGAGGGGCTGTTCCCCTCCGAGCACTTGCCGCCGAAGATCGCCGCTGCGCGCGTGCGCTATTCCCACATCCTGGGAGAGCAATGATGAGCGACAAGCTGTTCGACCTGACCGGCAAGGTCATTCTAGTCACCGGGGGTAGCCGAGGGCTGGGCTATCAGATGGTCAAGGCATTCGCCGAGCGCGATGCCGACCTGATCATCGCCAGCCGCAAGCTGGACGCCTGCGAAACCGTAGCCGAGGAAGTGCGGGCGCTGGGCCGGCGTGCCATGGCCGTAGCTTGCCACGTGGGCAAGTGGGCGGAAGTGGAGCGCCTGGTGGATGTGGTCTACGCCGAATTCGGTCGAATCGACGTGCTGGTGAACAACGCCGGCATGTCTCCGGCGGTGCCCAGCCACGAAGTGACCGAGGAGCTTTTCGACAAGGTCCTCGGCCTCAACTTCAAGGGTCCCTTCCGTCTGAGCGCGCTGGTAGCCCAGCGCATGGCGGCGGGAGAGGGTGGTTCCATCATCAATATCAGCAGCACGGGTGGCATCCGTCCCTCTCCGCAGATAGTGCCCTACGCCGGCGCTAAGGCCGCGCTTAACGCAATGACCGTCGGCCTAGCCCAGGAATATGGGCCCACGGTACGGGTGAACACCATCTCCGCCGGCCCATTCCTTACGGATATCGCCAAGGCCTGGACCGAGGACATGCGCCAGAGCTGCGCCAATGCGCTGGGTCGACCGGGCCAGCCCGAGGAGATCATTACTACCGCGCTCTACCTTGCCAGCCCCTACTCCACCTACACCACCAGTTCGCTGATCAAGGTGGATGGCGGCTTGCCATAGGAAAGGTGGGCTGATGCCCACCAGCGAGCGCTATCAACTCCTCATACAACAAGAACAAGAGGTCGATGCCATGCAGCTAGCAGGCAGGAACGCGATCGTCACCGGCGGCGCCCGCGGTATAGGCGCCAGTGTGGTGCGTGCCTACGTAGCGGAAGGCGCGCGTGTGGTTTCCCTGGACGTACTGAACGAGCAGGGCAGGGCTCTGGTCGACGAACTGGAGGCCAGCCACCCTGGCCAGTCGCTGTTCCTCCATTGCGATATCGCTGACAAAAGCAAGGTGGACGGGGCCTTCCGCGAAGCGGTTGCCTGGCTGGGCGGGCTCGATGTGCTGGCCAACGTCGCGGCGGTGGAGCGCACTGCGCCGGCCGAGGCCATAGACAAGCCGGACTGGGACCTGATCTTCGACGTCAACGTGCGCGGCACACTGCACACCAATCAGGCGGCCTTTTCTTACTTGAAGGAGCGAGGCGGACGCATCATCAACTTCGGCTCCGCCGCTGGTCTGAGTGGCATGCCCGGCGCCGCCCACTATGCCGCGTCCAAGGGCGCGGTGCTGGCCTGGACCCGCACCTTGGCCCAGGAGTGGGCGCGCTACGCCATCACGGTGAACGCCCTCGCGCCGATGATCTGGACGCCCATGTACGACGCCCACCGGGCCAAAATGAGTGCCGAGGAACTCGCCGCCCACGACCAGATGCTCAGCCGCATCATCCCCCTGGGTGGCAAGCTCGGAGACGCCGAGCGGGACCTGGCGCCAGTAATGGTCTTCCTCGCCGGGGAAGGCTCGCGTTTCATTACCGGCCAGACCCTCTGTGTGGACGGCGGCACTGTGCCGGTCCGCTGAGGGAGGTGAGCGATGCGCGAGTTTGCGAACAAGACCGTCGTCATCACCGGCGCGGCCAGTGGCCTCGGTCTAGCCATGGCGCGCACCTTCCAGCGTGAAGGCATGCGCGTCGTGCTGGGTGATCTGCCCGGACCGGAGTTGGAAGTGGCACGGGATAGCCTGGCAAGGCTGGGCGGCGAGGTGCTGGCCATTCCCGTTGACGTCTCCGATGCCGAATCGGTGGAGGACCTGGCTCGCCAGGTAGATGCCGTGGGCGGGCTGGACATTCTGTGCAATAACGCCGGTATCACCGGCGACCGGCCAAGGAACAGCTGGGAGCACGACCTGGGCAACTGGCGGCGGGTGCTGGACGTCAACCTGATGGGTGTTATCCATGGCCTGCATAGCTTCGTGCCGCGTCTGCTGCGGCAGGGCCGCCCAGCCCACATCGTCAACACCGCCTCCATGGGCGGGCTGATGGCTATTCCCTTCATTGCGCCATATGTGGCGGCCAAGTCGGCCCTTGTGGCGCTGTCTGAATCCCTGGCTCTGGAGCTTGCCAGTGAAGGGACGAGTATCGGGGTCTCGGTGCTCTGCCCGGGTCTGGTCCGTACCGGCCTCACGGGACCGGGTCGCGACCATTCCCTGTCGCGGGCACCTGAACCCTCGGCTGCCGCCTTGGCCTTTCAGCAGGGCACTCAACAGGCGCTGGAAAAAGCAGCGCTGAGCGCCGAGGACGTGGCTGAAGCGCTGCTTGCGGCCATCCGCGAAGATCACTTTTACGTGCTGAGCCACGAAGGTTCCCTGGCGCTGGCAGGACAGCGCTGGCAACGCCTGGTCGGCCAATACCCATCCGGAGTCTGAAACCATGAGCTTTTCCACCCAACTCAACGACAAGGCCCTGCCGGGCTGGTCCGTCGGCCAAATGGACACCGTTAACGACGTGGTGCGCCGGGCAGCGCGGGAGCATGGCGAGCGTCCCTTCCTCGACGTGCAGGGCGATATTTACAGTTTTGCCGACATCCAGCGGGAAAGCTGCCGACTGGCCAACGGCCTGGAAGCCCTGGGTGTGGTCAAGGGCCAGACGGTCGTGACCATTCTCGACAACAACGCCGATGCTGTATTGCTCTGGTTCGCCCTGAACAAGCTGGGCGCCATCAGCGTGCCGGTAAACACAGCCCTCAAGGGCGAATTCCTGCGCCACCAGATTGCCGACGCCACCGCCGAGCTGGTAATTGCCGAAACCGAGTACGCCGAGCGCATTGCCCTGGTAAAGGACCAACTGCCGAACCTCAAGTACATTGCCCACCGTGGTGTCGCGCCTGCAACGGACCTCGGCGGGAAGACTCTGGTCTCCCTTGAGGCGCTGCGCAGTGAAGACAACAGCGACCCCAAGGTCGAGGTGCTACCCAGTGACCTGACTATGCTCATCTATACCGGCGGCACCACTGGCCCATCCAAGGGCTGCATGATCAGCCACAACAATGCCTGCAACGAGGCGCGGCAGATCATTGAAGCCCACGGACGCACGCCTGAGTCCATCACCTGGACGCCACTGCCCTTGTTCCACCTCAATGCGACGGTCACGACCGTCTTGTGCAACCTGATGATCGGTGCCCGCTCCGTGATCTATCCGAGATTTTCGGTTTCCGGGTTCTGGCCGGATATCGAGCGCAGTGGCGCCAACGAAGCCAACTTGCTGGCTTCCATGGGCCCTCTGTTGGCTGACGCTCCGGACAACGAGGCCATGAAGCGCTGTTACGGCAAGCTCAACAAGGTCTATTCGGCGCCTTTCCCCCCGGAGCTGCAGTCTCGCTGGCGCGAACGCTTTGGCGTACGTCACACGGTAGGCGGGGCCGGTTTCGGCCTCACCGAGTGCGCCATCGTCACCATGCTGCCCTTCGGCCAGCCGGACAAACCCAACTGCGCCGGGCGTCGCTGCGACTCGTTTGATATCCGGGTGGTCGATGATTTTGACGTCGAGCTGCCCTATGGCACGCCCGGTGAGCTGATCGTGCGACCACTCAAGCCCCACGTGATGTTCGAGGGCTACTGGAACCGCCCGGCCGACACTCTCAAGGTGATGCGCAACATGTGGTTCCACACAGGCGACATCGGGAAGATGGACGAGGATGGTTTTTTCTTCTTCCTCGACCGCAAGAAGGACTACATGCGTCGCGGCGGCGAGAACATCTCCGGCTTCGAGATGGAGCGCAGTTTCATCGCCCATCCGGAGATCGAGGAAGTGGCGGTCCATGCGGTGTTCTCCGAACTGTCGGAGGACGACGTGAAGGTAACCGCCGTGCTGCGTGAGGGCAGCACGCTCAGCGAAGAGGATCTATGTCGCTGGGCTATCGATCGCGTGCCGTACTACGCGGTACCGCGATTCATCGAGTTCCGCACCAGCCTGCCGCGCAGCCCGGTAGGGCGCATCCTCAAGTACCAGCTGCGCGATGACGGGGTTACCCCGCAGACCTGGGACAGGGTAAAGGCAAACCTGACCTTCGCCAAACGCTGACCCTCTGCAGTGCGACGACACCTATCAGGTGTGACTTCTGATGGGGTCGTCGCACTCACCATCGAGTGCACTTGCTGAGCGACATGGATGGCAATAAATAAAAGAGTGTCATTTATTGATTTCGCGGGTATAGAATCCGGCTAAAACAACTACAAGGCTGAGCGGGGTATCCACGCATGAGTTCCCAGCACCATTCCGGTCCTTCCCTGGCGATTGACCTCACCGAGTTTCGCCAGGGTTGGCGCATCCTCATCCTGGCACTGCTGGGTATTGGCACCTCGGTGGGGGTCGCTCCACTGTATTCCTTCGGTACCCTGGTACTGCCCATGCAGGAGGCTTTCGGCTGGTCTCGCGAGCAGATTCAGCCCGCCATCGCCTTTCTCTTTGCTTTTACCATCGTCGCAGTGCAAATCAGTGGCTGGCTGATCCGCCGCTATGGCCTGCGTCCGGTGGCAATCTCCTCGCTGGTTGCCCTGGCCCTCGGCTACTTCGCCATCAGCCTGATGACCGGCCCGATCTGGCAACTCTATGCCGGCTACTCCCTGCTGGCGTTTGTTGGCATGGGAACTACCATGGTGACCTGGACACAGCTGGTGAACCTCTGGTTCGACCGCAACCGCGGTTTGGCCCTGGCCATCATCCTCAGTGGTACGGGGCTGGCCGCTCTGGTGCTGCCGCCGGTGCTGAGCTGGGTAATTGCCCAGTCCGACTGGCGTGCCGGATTCTGGGTGCTGGGTGCCATGCCGCTGCTGATCACCTGGCCGCTTTCGTTACTGTGGATGCGTAGCGACAGCCCGATCACCCGCGCCGTCGCCGAGCCCGGCACGGCTCCCCGACTACCAGGCATGTCCCTGCGCCAGGCGGCGCTGTCGCCACGGTTCTGGCTGTGCAACGTGGCACTGGTGCTTTCGGTGACCTCGATGATCGGCATGGTCACCAGCACCGTTCCCATGTTGCGCGACAAGGGGCTGTCAGCCACCGACGCGGGGCTGGCATTCAGTGTCTATGGCATCTCCCTGATTCTCGGTCGCGTGGTGGTGGGTTACTTGGTGGACCGCCTCTGGGCACCGGGGGTTGCCTTCGTGGTGCTGGTGATGCCCGCCTTTGGCTGCCTGATGTTCGCCGGAGCGGATACCCACATGACCAGCCTGATGCTGGCCTCGGTCCTGGTAGGTGTTGGTGCGGGGGCGGAGATGGATATCGCCGCATTTCTCATGGCGCGTTACTTCGGTATGCGTGACTACAGTCGCATCTTCAGTTTGCACATGGGCTTCATTGGTCTGGGGGCTACGCTGGCACCACTCTATTTCGCCTATCTCTACGCCCAGACCGGATCCTATTCCGGCTTGTTAACCCACTGCGTCATTACCTTCGCTTTGGGTTCCGTGCTGATCCTCACGCTGGGACGCTACCCGAAATTCGACCAATCAGAACCGGATCAGCAGGCTGTCGAACAGTCGGGCGACGATATGCCGGGCCTGTCTCGCAGCCAAGCGTGAGGAGTACTGAAATGAGCGGCAGAAACGCCCAGGAAGTCAGCGCCTACGTGGCGAGTGTTCCGCCCCTGCAGGGCATGGACCCCTTGCTGACCCACCTTGAGATCTATGGCACGCCGGAGTTCGACGAGGAGGGTGCCACCCTGCGCCTGCGCCTCAAGGATCATCACATGAACGGCGGGGCCTCCGCCCACGGCGGATTGATGATGACCCTGATGGATGCCGTGCTGGCCTGCTGCACGCTGGGTCACGGGAGCGGCCGCAGCTGCGTCACTGTGGAGCTCAAGACCAACTTCATGCGCCCTGGCGGCGGTGTTGGCGGTCTGCTGGTTGCTCGGGGCTTCCTGCGCTCCAGCGGTAAGTCCCTGGCGTTCTGCGATGGTGAGGTGCGCAATGAGGCAGGTGAACTGCTTGCCACGGCTTCGGGCACCTTCAAGTACGTAAATCGCAAGACGCCGGCGGCCTAGCCGGCGAACAGACCTTGCGGGTCCAGCTGCTTGCGGAGCGCCCGCATGTCCTCTGCTTCCGGCAGCTGACTGAGACCGGGCGCGCAACCATCCGGCGTGAAGCAGATCGCCCTGCCACCCAGTGCCTGGGCGTGGCGCTCAATCACCAGTGTCGGCTCGGCACTCTTCAGCCAGCGCTGGGCTCCTCCCCAATCCAGTAGCACCGCCCCCGGCAGCTTCCGTTGTGGCGCATCTGCACCCACTTGGATGCACCAGAGCGGGCGCGGGTCGCGGAAGAAACCTAGGCGCTGCTCGCGCAGATCGTCCCACAGGCTGGAGCTGGTTTCGTCGCCTCCGATCAGGCTCCTTGCCCGTTGCACGGCTTCCGGGGTGCCCTCCAGGCGCAGGTAAAGCGCATCGCCAGTGTGGCATCCGCCGCTGAGCGGGGAGGGATAGCGCATCCAGGTCCGGAACTTGCGTAGCGCCAAGGACTGGCTGATTTCCAGACGAAGACTGAGCGTCCGACGAGGCTTTTGTCGCACTAGCAGACATACCTCGGAGATCAAGCCCAGGCGGCCCAGGCTGCCGGCCACCAGCCGGCTTGGAATACCTTCCCCGCCAAAGTGGCGCAACTGGCCATCCCCATCGATCAGGCTACCCCCCAGGACGTGCTCCGCCACACCCCCGGCCCAGGGGCGACGAGGGCCTGCCAGGCCAGTGGCGACCATGCCACCGACTGTGGCGTCTGCTGAGAAGGCCGGAGGCTCAAAGGCGAGCATCAACTCGTATTCATCCAGCGTAGCGTTGAGTGCTCGCAATGAGGTGCCAGCCCGAGAGCGAATCCAGAACTGTGCGGGATCGAGTTCGAGGATGCCCTTGTGATTGCGACTGTCCAGAGATTCTCCGAACTTGCTCAGGCCAAGAAAGCCTTTGCTATCAGCCCCCCTGATTCGCAACCTGGCATTCCTGGCCTTGGCGGAACAAATGGTTTCGATCAGCTGCGTGCTGGCGTCATGGGCCTTCATCACTGTCCTGGCTTTCTAATAATTGACTATGTGTCAGTTTATTGGTTAGTTTCGATGCCATCAACAAGGGCACGAGAGCCAGTTTTCGGAGTACATATTTCATGACGGCAGCAGCGGCGGTAAGGCCAAGAAACTGGAGTCAGGAGCGCCTAGCGGAACTGTTCGTGCTGGAGCAGGAGGCTCCCGGGTCATTCCTCGCCAGCACTCACGACACCAACCTCAATGGCCGGGTATTTGGTGGCCAACTGCTGGGACAGGCCTTGGCCGTAGCCCAGCGCTACAGCCCGGAGCTGATGCCAGCGACACTGCATTGTCTGTTTCTCCAGGGTGCGCGCACCGACCAGCCGCTGCACTATCGGGTGACGCCCCTGCAGCAAGGAAAACGTTTCACCAGTCTGCATGTAACCGGTCAGCAGGGCGAACGCCGGATAGTGGATGCGCAGGTCACGTTGCAGGCGCCGATCAGCGGATTCTTCCATATGGAAACCGCCACCGAACTGCCCGGGCCGGAGCAACTGCTGTCGCTGGATGTCGTCGAGGACGGCCATTGGGCGCGCTTTGTCAGACCGTTCGTGGAGCTGCGCATCGTCGAGCCGCAAAACTACCTACGCCAATGTGCCGAAGCGCCAGCCATCGCCTACTGGCTGAAGTTGCGCGAGAGTCTGCCGTCGTCGCCCGCTCTGCATGCTCAAGCCTTGGCCTATCTCAGCGACTACTGGATCAACTCGGCTGCCATCAGCTACCACGTGCCCATCGAGAGAGCGCGGGAGCGGCTGTTCGTGTCCAGCCTCAACCATTCCCTTTGGTTCCACCGTCCTGTTGTCGCCGATGACTGGCTGTTGTTCGTGTGTGAGAGCCCAAGCATGCAGCGTGGGCGTGGTCTTACCCAGGCGCGCGTATTTGACCAGTCGCGGAATCTGGTGGCATCCATTGCCCAGGACTGTCTGGTTGGGGAGCGGGAGTAGGGCAGGTCTATCTGAACGGGCTGCGCCTCTCTCGCCGAGAAAGGCGCAGTCACGCGGAAAATGCAGGGCTTAGAACGCTACAGTCCTGCTTCCGTCTGCTCTTCCTGGGGCAATGGATGGTGGTCGCGCAGGAAGTCGATGATCGCGGAGTTGAAGTGATCGTTCTTGTCGCCAGCGACCATGTGCCCGGCGCCTTCGATATCGACGAAAGCCAGGTGCGGCAGCATGCTGCGCAGTTCTTCCACACCTTCCGGGCTGACCACATCGCTCTGGCGGCCGCGCACCAGCAGGGTGGGAACCCTGACTGCTGGAGCTGCCGCCTTCATCGTCTGGCTGATACGCGCGACCTTGTCTTGGTGGTCACCGGAGATGAAGCACGGATCCCAATGCCAGTACCATCGGCCGTTGTCGCGCTGGCGCAGGTTCCTGGCGAGGCCGCTTAGGTCGCGCGGGGCAGGGCGGTTGGGGTTGTAGGCACCCACGGCTTCAGCTGCCTGTTCCAAAGAGGCGAAACCCTCCGGGTGCTGGGTCATGAAGCCGACGATGTGCTCGATACCCTGGGGCTCCAGGCGCGGCGTGACGTCCACCAACACCAGAGCTTTTGCAATCTCGGGATACCGACCACAAGCCACCAGCGAATGGGTGCCGCCCATGGAGGCGCCGACCAAGGCCGGGCGACCGCCCAGTGCCTTGATCACCGCCAGAAGGTCGGCGACCTGGGCTTCCAGGCTGTAGTCGCCATCCGCGGCCCAGTCAGATTCGCCGTGGCCGCGGGCATCCACCGACACTACGCGATAGCCCTTGTCAGCCAGCACCTGGTGGGCACGCGCCCAGGAGTGGCGGGTTTGCCCGCCACCGTGGAGGAGGATTACCGTTGGCGCATCTTCTGCACCGGAAAGGTCCGCCGCCAGGCGATTTCCATGGGCACCCTTGAGCCAGGTCTGCACTTTCATCGCTTCCGTCTTCTCAGCGCTTTGCAAGCTTGAAGCCGGCTTTCTCACGATCCCAGGTTCCGGAGGTGACACCTTCGTCACGCAGTTGGAACTTGTAGACGCGACCCAGCGGGCTCTTCGGTAAGGCGCTACGGAACTCGATATAGCGAGGCACCGCATAGTAGGGCATCTGGTCGGCCGCCCAGTGGCACAGGTCCACTTCGTTCAGCACCGTGTCCGGCTTGAGGGTGATGGTCACCTTCAGTTCGTCCTCGCCCAGATCGGACAGCACCGCATGGGCGGCCACTTCGTCCACGGCGGGGTGCTGGAGGAAGGCGCTTTCCACCTCGAAGCTGGAGATGTTCTCGCCGCGACGGCGCAGGTAGTCCTTCTTGCGGTCGAGGAAATAGAAGTAGTCGTCCTCGTCGAACATGCCGATGTCGCCCGTGTGGAACCACATGTTGCGCATGACTTTGAGGGTGTCCTCGGGGCGGCGCCAGTAGCCTTCGAACATCACGTGCGGCTTGCGCGGGCGGACGATGATTTCGCCGGGGGTGTTGGGCGGGAGTTCGACATCGTTGTCATCGACGATACGCACGTCGAAGTACTCGGTGTTGCGTTTGCCGGAGCTGTTTGGACGCATCGGCGTGCCAAAGGGCAGGATGGTCGGCAGCGAGCATTCGCTGAGGCCGAAGCCTCCGCAGATGGTGTGGGCGACGCCGAAGCGCTTCTTCCACTGGTCCTGCACGGATACCGGGAAGGGCGCGCCCCAGACTGCTTTGAGCTGGCCGAAACAGCGCTTCATCGAGTCGTTGTCCGGCGCGCCGGCCAGCATCGGCATCATCGAGGCCAGCAGTTGCACATCATTGGCACCGGTACGTTCGATCTCCGGCCAGAAGTTGGAAACCGAGAAGCGGGTATAAAGTGCAACCTGGGCGCCGACCATCATGTTCGACAGCACGGTGGTGGCCACAGCATTGAAGTGGAACAGCGGAAGCGGAGACCAGGTAATGGTGTCTTCCTGGCGGTTGGTGATCACCAACATCTGCCGGGCCAGGCTGCACGCATAGTTGTGGCTGATCATGCAGCCTTTGGATGGGCCAGTAGTGCCGCCGGTATAGATGAGCATGGCCAGGTCGCCTGGCTGCACGTCAACGTTGGGCTCACTGGAATCGTCGCTGAGGATGCTGGTCCAGGGCAGCAACTGCTTGTCGAACACCAGGTCAGGCACGGCTCCACGGTAGACCAGGGTTTCCAGCTTTGGCAGCTTGCTGGCGATGCTCGCGACGCGCTCGGCGTAATCACTCTCGGCGATCACCAGTATGGAGTCGGCATCCGAAATCTGGTGGCGGAGGAACTCACCTTTGAGGGCGGTGTTGACCGGTACGCTTACCGCACCGAGTTTGTTGATGGCGAACCAGATGCACACGGCATCGGCGGAGTTGTCGAGGATGGTGACCACGGTCTGGCCCTTGCTCACCCCCAGGGCGCGCAGGCCATTGGCCAGTCGGCAGGCAGTCCGGTTGAGATCAGCGAAACTGTAGGTCTCGCCGAGAACGTCGAGAAACTTGCGTTCACCGTACTTTTGAGTGGAGCGTTGCAGCACGGCGTTGATGGTATCGACCTGATCAGTGCTCCAGCCGGGTTCGCGTGTTGACATATATCTGGACCTCAATGTTGTTTTTGTAGGCGCCCCTCGTCGAGCCTGGATCGAGAGGCAGTCCCGCTACCATGGCCTACAGTCAAGTTTCTTCAGCGTCGGCCGCTGTGAGCGGTGGTAGGCAAAAAACTGACTGTTTGACATTTTTTAGAGTCTGCCGCAGTCTGGATGGGGGGTCAATACTCTCTCGAAGAGTCCCCGGAACCCGCCTGAAACCCGATAACAAGCAAAGAGGAAGCTCCATGGCGTCGGCTCTGGAACGAACAGCGATCATTTCCGGCATCGGCCAGTCGGCCGTGGGGCGCAGGCTGGGGCGCACTGGTTTGGATCTTACTCTCGAAGCCGTGCTTGCGGCGTTGGCAGACGCCGGTCTGGATCGGAGCCAGATAGACGGTGTGGCCAGCTGGCCGGGTTATCGCGCCGATATGCCGGCCTTCTCGCCGGTGTCCATCGGCCAGGTGAAGGAAGCCCTCGGCCTGGAGCTGAACTGGTACTGCGCCGGCAACGAAGCCACCCAGATGAGCGCTCTGATCAATGCCTGCATGGCTGTGGCGTCGGGCCAGGCGCGCCATGTGCTGTGCTTCCGCACAGTGAACGAATCCAGTGCGCTCGCCCAGGGCGTACGTTCCAGCACGGTGGGCGGGTCGGCAGCGCGGGTTTCAGGCTTCGCCGAGTTCCTGGTGCCATTCCAGGCCGCCTCTGCAGCCAACTGGGTGGCGCTTGCCGCCAGCCGCTATTTCCATGAGTTCGGCACCCGCCGTGAGCAATTGGCGGCCATCGCCCTGAATGCCCGACGCAACGCGATGCTCAACCCCAAGGCCGTCTACCGCGACCCTCTCAGCCTTGACCAGTACATGGCCGCGCGAATGATCTCGACGCCGCTGTGCCTGTTCGACTGCGATGTCCCGGTGGACGGTTCCACCGTGCTTATCATTTCGCACCGCGATACTGCGCCGGACCTGCGCAGCAAGCCGGTGTTCGTCGAATCCATCTGCGGCCCGTTCAGCGGTCGCGATGCCTGGGATCAGATGGACGACCTCACTCGCTACAGTGCCGAAGCCTGCGGTAAACGCCTATGGAGTCGTACTGACTACAAACCGGCCGACGTCAACCTGGCTGAACTCTACGATGGTTTCAGTTTTCTCTCCCTGCTCTGGCTCGAAGGGCTGGGCTTCTGCGGTCGGGGTGAAGCAGCGGACTTCGTCGAAGGCGGCCAGCGCATCGCCCTCGACGGCGAACTGCCCCTGGCTACCCATGGCGGTCAGCTTTCCGCCGGGCGTCTGCATGGCCTCGGCCATGTGCACGAGGCCGTAGTGCAGCTACGCGGAGAGGGCGAGGCGCGTCAGGTTCCGGGCAATCCGAAACTGGCCGTGGCCAGCAATGGCGGCGGTCCACTGGCTGGCGCAGTCCTGCTGTCGCGCGAGTGATTCCCGACCGGTGTCCCGCCCCATGATCGGGGCGTGAGTACCAGGTGCGTGCGAGATAACGATAAGAACAACAATCTCAAGGAGACGGACATGAGAGTCCTGGTCGCCGCATTGTCATTATTCTGTCTGCAAGCCCAGTCATTCGCTGCGGAACCTCTGGTGATCGGCCTCAGCTACCCCAGTACCGGAAGTTACAAGTGGGAGGGGCTGTCGCAGAAGCGCGGGGCACTGATGGCGGTGGAGGAGATCAATCGAGACGGCGGCGTTCTGGGCCGGCCGCTCAAACTGGTGAGCCGAAACAGCGGCGCCATGCCCGATCGGGCGGCGCAGAATGTCGAGCGCCTGGCGGCCGACGGCGCCGTGATGCTAATGGGTGGCGCATCCAGTGACGAGGTCATAGCCGCCGGCGAACGCGCCCGGCAATTGCGCTTGCCTTACTTCGTGCCCACCGCCTACGCCAATCGGGTGACTGGTCGCGCCGGCCACGCCTTCTTGTTCCGAGAGGGTGCTAGTGCCCGGATGGCCAACAACCTGCTGATGGAGTACCTGGAGACCACGCTGCCGGGCAAGCGCTACTTCATCATCACCAGCGACGACGTCATCCCCAATGGTAGGAGCGGCAGCCTAAGCGAGGCCTCGCGCAGTCGCGACCTGTCCAGCCAGCGACACTACCGCGATGCGCTCAAGCAGGCGGCGCAGAGCGAGGCCGACGTGCTGATCCTGATGCTCTACGGTACGGACGTGGTGAATGCCATGCGCTTGGTCGACAACCTGGGGCTCAAGGAACGCATGCTGGTGGTCGTGCCCAACCTCAATCAGGACGTGGTCGACCAGGCCGGGCCTGCGCTGATGAGCGGCGTGATCGGCACCGATACCTGGACCTGGCGGGTTCCTGAGCGCGAGGCAAACCCGCGTGGCAAGCGTTTCGTTGTCGACTACAGCGGCCGCTACCAGAGCTACCCGTCCAGCGCCGCCGCGTCGGCCTACGGCATTGTCCGGCAGTGGGCCGAGGCTGTGACGCGCGCCGGTACGGCAGAGTCTTCGGCCGTGGTCGCGGCACTGGAAGACCACAGTTATCGCTTGCTCAAGGACGAGCAGAAATGGCGCGCACTGGATCACCAGAACCTGCAGGGCATGTATGTGGTCAGGGTCAAGCCGAGGGCAGAGGTTCTCAAGGACGAACTGAAACAGGATTACTTCGAAATCCTGTACTGGATGGAAGGCGAGGTGGCTGCTCCAACGGTCAAGGAAGTCCTCTGGGAACGCAGTCCGGAGGGGCCGGAGTGATTTGATGTCGCGCTCCGTGGAAAGGCAGTGGCAAAGGCTGAGAACTGATGTTATGTTACTTTCTGGTAACGTAAAACAACAACAATCAGGTGCCTTCCATGCAAGAGCAATATGACTACGTCATCGTGGGGGCGGGGTCGTCTGGCTGTGTACTGGCCAACCGGCTATCCGCAGATCCGTCGGTATCCGTCCTGCTGCTGGAAAGTGGTCCGGACGACGGCAGCCCGCTGATCATGATGCCGCGAGGCATCGGCAAGCTGCTGGCGCCGGGCAATCCCCACGTTTGGGACTACCAGGTCTCCCGCGGCAATGGCCTGCCCGGCGAACTCTGGCTCAAGGGTCGCGCCATCGGTGGCTCCAGTTCCATCAACGGTATGGTCTACGTCCGCGGCGCGCCGGCCGACTACGACGCCTGGGAAACGGCCGGCTGCACTGGTTGGGGCTGGAAGGACATGGCCCGTCAGTTCGTCGCCCTGGAAGACCACCAGCTCGGAGCTTCGGAGGCGCGCGGCGCCGGCGGCCCACTCAAAGTTTCCATCCATCCCTCGGGCTCGCCGCTCTGCGAGGCGGTGATCCAGGCCGCCGAACAGAACGGTGTGCAGCGGGTGGAGGACACCAACCACGTGGCCACGGTGGAGCAGGGTGCCTTCGGCTACCAGCCGCAGACCACCTGGCAGGGCAAGCGCTTCAGCGCGGCTCGGGCTTTTCTCCACCCCATCCGCAATCGCCCCAACCTGCGCATCCTCACTGGCACCGAGGTTCTGCGGATCAACTTCAGCGAGCGACGCGCTGTCAGTCTGCTGGTCCGCGACAAGCGCGGCGAGCGGCAGGTCGGAATCCGTCGTGAAGTGATTCTCAGCGCCGGCGCCATCCAGTCGCCCAAGCTGCTGCAACTCTCGGGCGTCGGTCCGGCCGCGCTGTTGGTCGAGCACGGTATCCCGCTGGTCAGCGACTCGCCGAACGTGGGTCGCAACCTGCGTGAGCACGTCTGCCTGGCCATGCAGTACCGGGTCACCGGCGGCAGCCTGAACAATTGCTTCCGCGGTCTGGGTCTGCTGGGTTCGCTGTGGAAGTATTACGTCCACTCCAGCGGTCCGCTCACTCACGCCGCCCACGAGGCCGGCGGGTTCATCAAGACCCGACCGGAGCTGGACCGAGCTGATGCACAGATTGGTGTCAGCCTGCACTCGCTGGCACAGGAGGGGGAGACCGTGGTGCCGGAGAAGCAGCCAGGCCTGACCTTCTACTGCTACTTCATGCGCCCGGAAAGCCAGGGCCAGTTGAGCATTCGCTCCTCCGATCCGGATGTGCCTCCGGCCATAGACGCCAACTACCTCGCTTCCGAGGTCGACCAGGCCGCTGCCATTGCCCTGGTGCGCTGGGTGCGCCAGCTTTGCGCCCAGCCGGCGCTGGCTCCGTATATCGTCAGCGAGGAGGTTCCCGGCAAGGCCGCACAGAGCGACGAGGAAGTCCTCGCCGCCGCCCACGCCATCGGACAGACCGCCTACCACGTGTCCGGCACCTGCCGAATGGGCGGGGATACTGCTTCCGTGCTTGACCCCGAACTTCGTGTGCGGGGTGTCAGCGGTGTGCGTGTGGTGGACACCTCCATCATGCCGACTCTGGTCTCCGGTAATACCAACGCCCCAGCCATGGCCATCGCTCTACGCGCGGCAGAACTCATCCTGGCGGGCGCAACCCGCCGCCAGTCAGACGCGCTCCATCGTCAACTGGACCTCCACGAACTCGAGGGTCAACAGCAATGAATGTTCCGTACACCGATATCAAGTCCTTCCTCATCGACGGCGAATGGGTCCTGCCGACTCAGGGGTACGAGCCCATCCTCAATCCGGCCACCGAAGAAGTCATCGGCGAGGCACCGCTAGCTGGCCGTACTGAAGTGGAAATGGTACTTGCGGCGGCGCGCGAGGCCTTCGACCAGGGACCCTGGCCGGGCCTGCCGATGGCCGAGCGGATCGCCGCCGTCAAACGCCTGCGCGCTGCCATCCTGGCGCGCGAGGTACGCATCAAGTCCTTGTTGATCGCCGAGGTCGGCGCGGCCCAACTACTGCTCAACAGCGCCCAGTTCAATGGCGCCATCGAAGCCATCGACTACGCCATCAGCCTGGCCGAGAAGCTCGAGCCCCACGGCACGTCCATCGAGCTAAAACCCAACCCCTTTGACCCGGCGGGCGGCGAGATACTGGCCGCCGGTATGGTGGTGTATGAGCCCTACGGCGTGGTGGTGGGCATCACGCCATACAACTATCCCTTCCTGCTCAACGTGGTGAAGGCGGTGCCGGCATTGCTGACGGGCAATACCGTGGTAATCAAGCCTTCTCAGTTCACTCCCTTCTCCGGGCTGCTGCTGGGCGAAGTGATAGTCGAGGCCGGACTGCCCCGTGGCGTGCTCAGTGTGATCAACGGCGGGCCTGAGGTGGGCGCCATGCTCACCGAAGATCCGCGAGTCGATCTGGTGACCTTCACCGGCTCGGACAAGGTTGGGCAGGCGATCCTCCGCCAGTCCGCCGGCACCCTGAAGAAGGTTCACCTGGAACTTGGGGGCAAGTCGGCATTGATCGTCCGGCAGGACGCCGATTTGCTCAAGGCCGCGGCCACCGCTGCCTTCAGTATGTCCTTGCATGCGGGGCAGGGCTGCGCGCTGCTGACCCGCTATCTGGTGCACAACTCGATCCGGCCAGCCTTTGTCGAGACGGTCAAGGCGGTTCTGGGTCAGTTCAAGTTGGGTAACCCGGCTGACCCCAGCGTGGTGGTGGGGCCGCTGATCCGCGAAAGCGCGCGGCATAAGACCGAGCAGTTCGTGCAGATGGGGCTGGACGCTGGGGCCTGCCTAGTGGCTGGTGGCAGGCGCCCGGCTTACCTGCAGCGTGGTTTCTTCCACGAGCCGACTCTGTTCAACAACGTCGACAACAGCTCGACACTGGCCCAGGAGGAAGTGTTCGGTCCAATCGGTGTCGTGATCGGGTTTGACAGCGACGATGAAGCTATCCGCTTGGCCAACGACTCGAAGTTCGGCCTGAGCGGCGCGGTGATGTCCGCCGACCGTGCTACCGCGTACCGCATGGCACTCAAGCTGCGTACTGGTGGCGTTTCCATCAATGGAGGCACTGGAGACTTCTTCGTCAAGGCGCCCTTCGGTGGCTTCAAGCATTCAGGCATCGGCCGGGAGCTGGGCAAGGACTGGCTCAAAGAGTTTCTGCTGGAGAAGTCCATCACCTATCCCATCGGCTGATACGACCAGCGTTCATAGCGAGGCAGACCATGTACGACGTGATGAATGGAATACGGGTGATCGAAGTGGCCGAGCACACCTTCGTGCCGGCCGCCGGCATGGTGCTGGCCGACTGGGGCGCCGATGTGATCAAGGTGGAGCGCGCCCAGGGAGGTGACGCCGCGCGCCATATGAAGTTGCCGGGGGCCGATGGTGCTATCAATCCCTTCTTCGAAGCGGCCAACCGTGGCAAGCGCGGGATTGCCCTGGACCTGACGCAGGAGGCGGGCCGCGAGCAGTTGTACCGGCTGATCGAAGGCGCCGACGTGTTCCTCACCAACCTGCGAGCGGACGCCCGGCAGAAGCTGGGCATAGAGGCAGACGACCTCCTGTCGCGCAATCCCAGGCTGATCTATGCCCGTGGTACTGGCTACGGCCTTCGTGGAGCCCTGGCCAATGATGGCGGCTTCGATTACCCCTCGGCTTGGTGCCGTGCGGGCGCCGCCAATGGTCAGACGCTGCCCGGTGAAATGCCGCCACGTCAACCCGGCTCGATCGGCGACCTCACCGGCGGCGTCACATTGGCCGGCGCCATCGCTGCGGCGCTGTTCCGTCGTGAACGAACAGGGCAGGGCGCTGTAGTGGACAACTCTCTGTACATGGTGGGTACCTACCTGATGTCGCAATCCTTGCTGGCCATCAGTATCGGCGCACCGACCATCCCCGTGCAGGCCCAGGCGGACTGCGACTTTGCCTTGGCCAACAACTACCGGACCCGCGATGGGCGCTGGATCAGCCTGTGTCTGCTGATGGACAAGTGGTGGCCGGACTTCGTCGCCCACATCGAGCGTCCGGACCTTCTGCAAGATCCGCGCTTCGCGGATATCCAGGCGCGGCACGTGAATTCGCGGGCGCTGATCGCCGTCCTCAACCAGGTATTCGCCAGTCGCGATTACGCCGACTGGTGCGCTCGCCTGGCGACCCTGGAAGGCGTCTGGGCACCAGTTCAGAACCCGGCAGAAGTTCTGGCCGATGCCCAGGCGCTGGAGAATGGCTTCATCGCCCCAGTGGCGGACCGTTACATGACGGGCGTATCACCCGCTCAATTCGATGAACGGCCCGTGGGCGAACTCCGCATGGGGCCAGGATTCGGCCAGCACACGGATGAAGTGCTTCGCGAGATCGGGATAGGGGAGAGCAAGCTGATGGCGCTGCGCAAGCTAGGGGCGGTCAAGTAGCACGGCCCATCCCTGCCGGCTGCAAGCAATACGAAGCGGAGAGAAGCCCAACGAACGATAATCCAGGGGCGTTTGTTGGGCTTTGCGGCAACCCGGTTGCAGGACTACTTCCGAGATTTACCTGGTTTCCGAGACTTACCTGGTGCATAACCAGCAAGGAAGAACCGAACCAGTTCACGCAGGTGGGGTTCAACTTTCTCCTCGGGTATGACTACGCCCATCAGCCGTTCATGGGGCCGCCCGGTGAGGGTGGTGAAAATGATTGCGGCGTCCAGGGTGTCCCGAATGCGCACCACACCCTGATCGTTGAGCCACTGGAAGTAAGCGGTCAGAGGCCCCATGAAGCCCTTCATCACCTCGGCCCGGAAGGCCAGGATCAGTTCAGGAAAGCGATTGCTAATGAAGGCGCTCAACCGCGTCATGGACACCACCTTGGTGGTACTCAACTTCTCGTGGAACAGCAGCGCGAGGTCGTAGAGGGCATCCTCGACGGGCCGCGTATGGTCGAGAAAGCCCAGGTCCAGTTCGAAGTCCTTCGCCAGGTGGGAGAGGGTGGCCTCGAACAGCGCTTCCTTGCTCGGGTAGCGGCGGTACAGCGCCGGTTTGGTGGTGTTGCCCGCGGCGGCGATGCGTTCGATGTTGGCGTCGGTATAGCCATGTTCGAGGAACTCGGCTGCTGCGGCCTCTAGCAGGGCGACGTCGAGCTCCTTGCGGGGTCGCCCTCTGGTTTTGACGGACATGAAATGCCTTCTTCTTCTGAGAAATGTTACGTGGCGTACGACATTCTGCCAGCAAAGTACCACGGGTGCTCATCGCTCGGAGGCCCAGCGCAGCGCCGCGATGGTGCCACCGTCAATGAGCAGGTCGGTACCGGTGACGAAGCCCGCGGCGGGGCTCGCCAGCCACTCTACGCAAGCTGCGATGTCCTCTGGCGTGCCGATGCGGCCGACCGGGCAATCGCGTACCAATTGCGCAACTTGGGGTTGTTCGGCCACCTCCTGGCGGCCCTGGGCAGTGGAGATAATGCCGGGGCTGACAGAGACCAGTCGTCCGCCACGCCTGGCCCAGCGCAACGCCTCGACTTCGACTCGCAACTGGTTGCCTCGCTTGGCGACCATGTAGGCCTGGTTGGTGTCTTCCGAGCCTTCCCAGCTGGACGCCAACTCAGCAATGGACTGCGTGGGGGCGCTCGCCAGGGCCTGTTCCTGCTCCGGGGTCAGGCTGATGAACTGTCCGGCCATGCTGGCGATCACAACGCCCACAGAGCCAGGGGCAAGGAATGGCGTCAGCTGTTCCAGCAGACGTGCGGTGCCCTCCAGGTTGACCTGGTAGATAGTTCTTGCGCTGGCCTGGGTGGGAGACACTGCCGCCGTGTGCAGCAGTAGTCGCAGCGACGCGCCCAGGGACTCAATCCGGTCACCAAGGCGTTGTACCGCGTCGCTGGCCCCCAGGTCGAGTACGAGGCTCTCGACGCTGTAGCCGCCCTCAGCTAGTGCCTGTTCGGCCTCCTGCAGTCGCTCACTGGAGTTGTCCACCAGCAGCAGATGACGGCCCGTGCCTAGTCTACGGGCGCAGGCAAGGCCCATCGCGCCGAGGCCAGTGATGATCATCAATTCCTTGTTCATGTGTATTTTCCCCTGGATGTTTTATCGGACGATCCGGCTACCCGCACGAAGCAAGCGCTGCCTCGAGCGGGGCGATCCATGACGCGGCCCCTCAGGCCGGGCGCACCTCGAGAAAGTCGACGTTCGCCTCGCGAGGCAGGGTGATAGCCGATACCAATGCCCTAGCGACTGTCTGCGGCGCCATGCCTGCACCAACGAAGCGGCCATGTCCAGAAAGCTCGATCGCCTCGAGGAAGCGTTGGAGACGGCCCTCGGGCCAGGCGAGCACGCTGGTGTTGTCGCCGTTCATGTGCCCGGAGCGAAATACCGTGACCCGGATGTCGTCCGCCCGAAGCTCGTTGCGAAGTCCGGCGGACAGGGTTTCCAGTGCGCCTTTGGACGCGGCATAGGCAGCCAGTAGCGGGAAGGGAGCGCGTGCCGACTCCGATGAAACGTTGACGATGTCACCACCACCTCGCTGTCGCATCAGCGGGATCGCCTCGCGAATGCAGTAAGTCGGACCTAGCACGTTCACAGCGAAGGTGCTCTGCAACTCTTCGTCACTGGCCTCGTCCAGGGCGAACGCTCGGTAGACGGCGGCGTTGTTGACCAGGATGTCGACGCCGCCGAACGCCGCGACGATCTTGGCGAAGGCGTCCCTCACCTGTTGCGGGTCGGCAATGTCCGCCACTACTGGCAACACGTGTTGGCCCAGTTCGTCGGCGGCGCGCTGTAAGGTTGCGGCGGTACGTCCGAGAATGGCGACACGAGCGCCCTGTTCCAGCAACTGGGCGGTGACCTGGCGACCAAGGCCGAGCGCGCCGCCAGTGACCACGGCAACCTTGCCTTGGAGATTCGATGCAGTCATGGGTATGTCCTCTTGCTGTTATCCGGTATGGGTCAGGGGCGGCTGGTGGCGACGTTCCACTCGAGCTCAAGGCGTGGCATGGCCAGCACCATGCCAGGCTCCACTCTTAATGTTTGGCCGGGCTTGAGGCGGAACTCAGGAATGCGCTTGAGCCACTCTTCAAGGAATACGCGCACTTCCACGCGCGCCAGCATCGAGCCGATGCAGCGGTGCGCGCCGCTTCCGAAAGTGCCGTGGAACACCACCTTGCGCTCGAAGTCCACTGCCAGTGGCTCGTTGAACAAGCGATCGTCGACGCTGTGGGCGGAGGTCTGCATCAGTACCAGGTCGCCCTCGCGGAAACCGATGCCCTTGTATTCGTGATCCCGGGTTACCACGCGCACCAGAGTGGAAATCGGGAAACGCCGCATCAATTCCTCTGCTGCAGCGGGAATCCGCTCGGGGTGCTCGATCAGCTCGCGGCGCGCCTCGGGATTGGAGGCCAGATGGCGGACGATGAAGCTGAGCATGGCGGCCACAGTGTCCAGTCCGCCCAGCAACAGCAGGAAGAACATCCCTACTAGCTCTTCGTCATCCAGGAGCTTGCCGTCCACCTGGGCCTGGGTCAGTACCGAGAGCAGATCGCTGCCTGGTTCGGCTCGACGCTCTTGCAGTTTGCCGAAGGCGTACTGCATCAGCTGGTTGCCGGCTTCCAGGCTGCCCACCTGGGTAGGCCGAATCATTTCATCCACCCACTCCAGCAACTGCTCACGATCTGCCGCAGGCAGCGCGACCATGTCCATGAAAATGCCGATTGGCAGGCGGCGCGCGAATTCCGAGACGAACTCGCACTGGCCACGGGCGCGAAATCCCTCGATCAGTTCGATGGTTAGTGCCCGCGCTTTTTCGCCCAGAGGCACGACCGCCTTGGGGGAGAAGGCTGGAGTAAGCAGGTTGCGGTAGCGGGTATGGTCTGGCGGGTCCAGTTGGATCGGCTTGCTGACAATGGGCATGAGCCGCTCGCGCGGCACCACGTTGATGCGCGAAGAATAGGTCTCGGGGGTCTTCAGGACGTGATCGAAGTCTTCGCCCCGGGTCACTACCCAGTGGCCGCCATTGTGCCGGGTCCAAAATATGTCGGGCGTACCTGCGGCCTGCAGTTTGGTGAACCAAGTCTGATAGTCGTCCGTGCCCTCGATAGGCTCATAGAGGTCGAAGTGGCGAACCAGGTCGGCGGGTACGTGGCTGGGAAGTTCGCTGAGTGGAGCGATCATAGTGGGTCCCTCATGTTGTTGTTGTGAAGGGTAAGACTTCGTGATTTGCCGGCGTAACTAACTGTTGGTCGCCTTTCCATCCTGCGGGTGAGAGTTGGCTTGATTGTCAGCTTGGAAAACTGGCGAACACTTAGTTATATTACTCGTGAGGAACGAAAAACAACAACCCTAAGAGGATTTCCCCATGCCGACAATCACGTTCATCCAACACGACGGCACCGAGCACCGAATCGAGGCGGAAACTGGCCAGTCATTGATGCAGGCGGCCCTGGCCAACCTGGTACCGGGAATCCTTGGCGACTGCGGCGGCAGCTGCTCCTGCGCCACCTGCCACTGCTATGTCGAGGGCGCCTGGGCGGAAGCCCTGCCGGAGCCCGTCGAGGAGGAACGGTTGATGCTGGATTGCGCCTTGCACGTACTGCCGAGCAGCCGGCTGGCTTGCCAAGTAGTGTTGAGCGAGGCGATGGATGGACTGGTGGTGAAGCTGCCGGTATCTCAGCTCTAATGGCTGTGAGGGGCTACCAGGGCAGGAGGGTCGCAGGTCGGCAAGCGGGGTCCGACCTGCGCGAAGTTGTCACTTCGGTGCGTGGTAAAGGTCCCAGGCCCCAGACACCGGCGAACGTGTCCAGCCACTGGAGGCGATGGCGCCGCCGTCCACCGGCAGGGTCAGGCCGGTGACGAATGTCGCCAGGTTGGACACTAGGAAGATCACCACTCCCGCCAATTCATCTGTAGTGCCGACACGCCCCATAGGAATGTACCGGTCGCGAGCGGCGCGCCCGGCTTCGCCTGCCGCTTCGAAGTAGGGCGCATGCCCAGGCGTGAGGATCATGTCCGGAGCCAGGGCATGCACGCGGATATTGTGCTCGGCCAGTTCCAGCGCCATGGAACGGGTGAAACTGATCATCCCTGCCTTGCAGGCCGCATAAACGGCGAAGCCCGGCGCTGCCCGAAGCCCCTCGCTGCTGGCAATGTTGATGATGGTGCCGCCGCGGCCGAAGCCGACCATGGCCCTGGCCGCTGCCTGAGTCGCAGCGAGGGTGCTGATCAGATTGAAGTCGATGTGCTTGCGCCAGCTCTTTTCGGTCTGTTCCAGAAAGGGCCTTCTGCGCACGCCGCCCGCATTGTTCACGAGAATGTCGAGCCGCCCAAAGTGCCGTGCCGCCTCCTCGACAGCCGCATTGATCTGCTCGGTATGGTTGACATCGGTCTGCAAGAACAGCGCGTCCCCGCCCTGTTCTCGAATCTCTGCCACCAGGCGTTCGCCGCCTTCCACGTCGATATCGGCGATGGCCACCAAAGCGCCAAAATTAGTCAGGTTGCGGGCGATACCCGCTCCTATTCCACCAGCGCCTCCAGTGATAAATGCCACCTTGCCATCGAGTTGAATATCCTTGGGTGTCATGGAATATCTCCCTCAGTTCAGGCGCGTAGCTCGACGCGGCCGTTATTGATCACGATAACGTCGCGCTCCACGGCCCGAACTCGGAAGGCCAGGGTGCGACCGTCGACCCAGATTTCGGTACGGAAGGTTTCGCCTGGATAGGTTGGCGCGGTGAACCGGCCGAAGATCGAGGCAATGCGGCTGCCGTCGAAATCGCACACCGCCTGCATGATGGCGCGCCCGGCGATGCCCCAGGTCGCCAGGCCATGCAGGATGGGGCGCTCGAAACCAGCCTTGCGTGCGACTTCCGGGTCGGCGTGCAGCGGGTTCCAGTCGCCGTTGAGCCGATAGAGCAGTGCCATGTTCGGCAGGCTCGCCAGGTCTACGCAGTGGTCCGCGGGCCGCTCCGGGACCGTCGGGGGTGGTGCGACGCTACGTTGCGGGCCGCCAAAGCCGCCGTCACCACGGGCGAGCATGGTCTGGGTGATTGTGCACAGGGGCTCGCCGGTGGCGCGCTCGAGGATGCGTCGCTCATAGGTGATCAGCGCACCCTTGTCGGCACCCTTGTCGATGATGTCCACCACTCGCGACTTTCCTATCACTTGTGCTTCGGCCGGTAGCGGTTTGTGCAGGGTCAAGCCCTGTTCCGCGTGGACGATGCGTACCCAGTCAAGACCAGTGTTCATGGTCCTGGGCCAGTAGCCGGGGTGAGCAAGGACCACGCCCATGGTGGGGACAGCGCGCAGCTCAGCCTCATAGACCAGGGGCAACTGCCTGGCGTCCAGCGGGTCGCTGGCATAACCCAGGCTCAGGGCATAGAGGATGCTGTCCTTGTGGGTATAGGTCTGCTGGGTGTCAGGGATCTGCAGGTCGAGGAGTTTTTCGTAGTCGATGGCCATCTTGGTCTTCCTGTGGTCTTCAAGGTTGCGTGGCGAGGAGCGCGCGCAGGGTGCTGATCAGGGTCAGGGGCTGGTCGAACATCAGGTGGTGATGGCCGGCTGGAATGGCGATGGGGCCGCGGGCCTGGGGCAGGGCCTGGACGATGCGCTCGGCACGCTGCCGGCTGACCACAACGCTGCGCTCGCCATAGAGGTAATCAACCGGGCGAGTCACACGGGCCAGCATTTGTCCGCCGTCGGTCTCGCGGGCGCCACCCGGTGGCAGGCCGATATCGAACTTCCAGCGCCAGCCTTCGCCATTTCGCCGCAAGGAATGACCGGCGACATGTTCCACCAGGCATGCCATCGCGTCCGCCTGGGCGGGTATCAGGCGGAAGCGCGCGGCGCCGCTGGCGAGGTCCGGGTACTCGTGGTCGCCGCGGACCTTGATTGGCTCGGGAGGCAGGTTCTCGCCCTCGAACAGTACATAACTGTCGACGATCACCAGGCGCTGGAACAGTTCGGGTCGCTCGCCGCACGCCCTCAGCAGGCGCGATCCACCATAGCTATGGCCGATCGCGATTACTGGTGAATGGCTGATGTGTTCTGCGATGGCGGCGATGTCACGCCCCAGGGTGGTGGCGTCGTACTGCGTGCGGTGGTCGCTGTCGCCCATGCCGGAGAGGTCCATGGCCACGACCCGGTACTCCTCAGCGAACCAGGGTGCGATGAAGTCCCACCAATGGGCATGGCCGCGAAAGCCATGGACGAACAGCAGGGTGGGCTTGTGCGTGTCCTCAAACCCCCAAGAAAGAAAGTGCAGGCGAGAGCCATTGGCGTCGATGAAGTGCGAACGACCTGGCTGCGCCAGCGCCCACTCGACCCATTCGGGGCGGGTTGCGGAAAGGGGCGGGATATTGCGGGATAACTCGCTCATGCAATGGCCTTGTCCGTCTTGGAAACTGAAAGCTAGACATCTGTCCTGTTCTCGGTGCGACTTGCACCGGCTCCGAGCATGGAGTAGCTTAGCTGGAAACTGATACTATGTTAGTTATGTGGATCGAGTCCAGAACAATGCGGCCCTCGAAAGGTCGCCAGCGGAGTAGGGCAATGGAGCAATTTCCTCGTGGCCGCGTGGCCATAGTCGGTGCAGCCACCTATGGCATGGGCGAGTCCCCCGGCATGCGTCCCTTGGACCTGGCCGCGCAGGCAGCGGTGCTGGCGCTGAAGGACGCCAACCTGGCGCTGGCCAATGTCGATGCGTTGTTCGTCTGCACCCCGGACGATGCGCTGTCCGGGCTGAGCGCCGCGGAATACCTGGGGATCACCCCACGATTCACCGAGAACAACCGCACCGGCGGCTCGGCGTTCCATTCCCACGTGATAACCGCCAGCCTGATGCTGGAGGCCGGCTACTGCGATACGGCACTTATCATCTATGGCAGCAACCAGCGCACGGCTTCCGGCGGCCTGGTGTCCATGCGCCTGCCGTCCCCCTATGAGAAGCCTTACAAGCCGCTGACCCCCTTGTCGTCATACGCCCTGGCCGCATCGCGCCATATGCACGAGTACGGCACCACCCGTGAGCAATTGGCGGAAGTAGCGGTGGCCGCGCGCAACTGGGCTCGGCTTAACCCCGAAGCCTTCGCCCGTGACGAGCTGACCATCGATGACTGCCTGAAGGCGCGGATGGTCTCTGACCCGCTCAGCGTCCGCGACTGCTGCCTGGTCACCGACGGCGCAGCCGCCATAGTGCTGACCCGCGCCGACCGCGCGCGCGACCTTCACGCCCAGCCCATCCATGTACTGGGAGCGGCTGCCGCCACCTGGTATTCGGGCGTCGACCAGTCCGGTGACCTTACCGTCACCGCCGCCCGCGAATCCGGCCAGCGCGCCTACGCCATTGCCGGCGTCGGGCCGCAGGACATCGACGTGGTGCAGCTCTACGACGCCTTCACCATCAACACCATTCTCTTCCTCGAGGACCTGGGCTTCTGCCCCAAAGGCGAGGGAGGGCGCTTCGTTTCCGGCGGCAACATAGGCCCGGGCGGCTCGCTGCCGGTCAACACCAACGGTGGCGGCCTGTCGTGCTGTCATCCAGGCATGTACGGGCTGTTCACCCTGGTCGAGTCGTGCCTGCAGCTACGCGGCCAGGCCGGCGATCGCCAGGTGGCGGACGCGCGTCTGGCTCTGGCCCACGCCAACGGCGGAACCCTGTCCAGCCAGGCGACCATGATCCTGGGCACAGCCGACTGCCTCTGATCACTCTTCATAACAAGAAGGCCGCCGGCCTGATTACCGGAGAATTCCACCCATGAACATCCCTGCCAGCCTGCCCGAGTCTCGCCATGTGCGAGTCGAGATCCGCGAGCGCATCGCCACCGTCACCCTTGACCGCCCACCGGTCAACGCGCTGGACTCGGTGGCTATTCGCGAGTTGACAGCCACCTTCAATGCGCTGGCGCGTTCCACCGAAGCCAGCGTGATCGTCTTCACCGCTCCCGGAGAGAAGATCTTCTGCGGCGGCATCGACCTCAACGATTCGGCGCGCCGACATGCTCGCCATTTGGTGGAAGACGACAGCAGCATCGATCTGCTCGACCCGGGCGCCGTGGTGCGCGAATGCTTCTGGGCCATCCTCGAGTGCCCGCTGCCGGTGATAGCCGCTGTCAATGGCAAGGCTATCGGTGCCGGGCTGGTCCTGGTGGCCAGCTGCGACATGATCGTGTGCTCGGAGAACGCCAGCTTCTCCGTGCCCGAGATCAAGGCCGGAGTATTGGGTGGCGCCCGTCATCTGCAGCGTCTGGTCGGGCCTTTCAAAACCCGGCGCATGTTCTTCACCGGGGAGACGGTGCCTGCCCAGGAGTTCTATCGTCTGGGCGCGGTGGAAGCCGTGGTGCCGCCGGCGCAGCTGATGGACGCTGCCATGGAGTTGGCCGCGCAGGTTGCCCGGAATAGCCCCATCGGACTGCGCCTGGGCAAGGAGTCTCTGAGCCGGGTGGAAGACCTGTCCCTGAAAGATGGCTACCGCATCGAGCAGGACTACACCGGCCGGGTGACGCGCTATAACGACTCCCAGGAAGCGCGCAAGGCCTACATTGAAAAGCGCGATCCGGACTGGTCCTGGTCCTGATCGTCGAGGCTGCTCCGGCAGCCGTAACTCACCCCCTGAACAGGCAGACAATAAAAATGAAGAGTTTTCAGGTCGAGTGGACGCGCGACGAGATCGAACGTGTGATTGCCAAGGTTGCCGATTGCCGCTTGCCATCGGCGCCCGCCGGAGCCGGTTGGTCCCTTGGCTGCGATGCTGACTTCCTCGCTGGGTTGCAGCGCTATTGGGTCGAGTCATTCGATTGGCAGGCCTGCATGGCGGTCCTCAACCGCTATCCGCAGTTCCAGGTGGAGATCGACGGCCAATTGGTGCATTTCGTCCATGTGAAAGGCGAGGCCGAGGGACGTCGGCCGCTGCTGCTGACTCACGGCTGGCCTGGCTCGCACTTCGAGTTTTGGCAGTCAATCGAGCCGCTGGCCTATCCCTCGCGCCATGGTGGCAAGGCCGAGGATGCGTACGACCTGGTGATTCCCAGCCTGCCGGGCTTCGGTTTCAGTGGCAAACCGGGCGGGGTCACGTCCCAGCGCCAGACCGCCGCGCTCTGGAACAAATTGATGACCGAAGTGCTTGGCTACCCCCGCTACCGCGCCCAGGGCGGCGACTGGGGCGCCATAGTGACCTCCTGGCTCGGGCTGGACCATGGGGCCCATGTCGAGGCCATCCACCTCAACATGCTCGGCTTCCGTTCCCTGGTACCGCCACGGGATGATGCCGAGAAAACCTGGCAGGCGCGGGCCGAAGGTGCCCAGCGCGGTTACAGTGGCTATGCCGCTGTACAGATGACCAAGCCGCAGTCCATTGCCTGGGCCGCTGCTGACAATCCCATGGGCCAGGCAGCCTGGATTCTGGAGCGTTTCCACGACTGGGCCGATCTGCGCAAGCGTCCCTTCGAAGCGGTATTCAGCCTGGACAGCCTGCTGACCAACATCCTGATCTATGTGATGTCCGGCAGTTTCACCAGCGCCGCCTGGTTCTATCCGGGAGTGGTGAAGGACGGCTTCACCCTGCTGCCCGAAGGCAAGCGCTGTGAGGTTCCGACCCATTTCCTCGAATGCACTGGGGATGCGCTGTCGCCAGCACCGCCCCGAAGCCGGGTGGAGCTGGTCTACAACCTGGCTGGCTGGAGCAGTCTGGGGGAGGGCGGGCATTTCGCCGCCATGGAAAGTCCGGCGGCTTTCGTCGAAGACCTGCGCCTTTGGGGCAGGGGCTGAATCGCCAGACAACCGATCGTCGCCACGCAGATTGACGCGGGATAGGTATAAGCATACAACTGACTACTAGTCATTTATTGAGTCAGTCCAGTATCCCGCCACGACTGACGAGCATCCGTTCTCATACAGGATGCATCACATGACAACAAGAGGAACAGTGGGATGAAAGTCCGCCAACCCGCCTTTGATTTTTCCAGCATCCGTCCACACTGGGCGCCTGTGCGCGAGTTTGCCCAAAGCTATAACGCCTTCTCGACGGTACCTGCCCATATCGAGCCTTACCTGGTCAAGGTGATGATGAAGGTCAAGGACGTGCTCGGCGAGGAGCACCAGGCCTTGCGCGAAAGCATCGAGATTTTCAACAAGCAGGAAGTGCAGCACTGCAAGCAGCACGTGGCTTTCAACAAGATGCTCTACAAATCCGGCTATGCCGGTATGCAGGATCTGGAGAAGCCCTATCGCGACGACTACGCCAACTTCCTCGCCAACAGGTCCCTGCGTTTCAATGTGGCCTATTGCGAAGGATTCGAGGCCATGGGTTCATCCGCCGGACAGGTGTTCTTCGAGGAGCTCGAGGAGTACCTGGAGGGGGCCGACCAGGAAGCAGTAGACCTGTGGAAATGGCACCTGGCCGAAGAGTTCGAGCATCGCGAGGTCTGCTTCCAGGCCTACAAGGCGCTCTATGGCAGCGGCCCGTTGGCGTACTTGTACCGGGTGTGGGCCTTCATTTTCGCGGTCAAGCATATCGGCACCCACACCGCCAGAGTGGCTGCGTACCTCAATGGTGTGGACCGTGAATCCATGACGCCTGAAGAGCGCGAGCGCTCCATCGAGCGGCAGAAGACCCTCAAGGCGAAAATCTCAAAGGCCAGTCGCAAGCGTCTGCTGAAAGTGCTGTCGCCCTTCTACAACCCCGGCAAGATGGTGCCTTCGCCCGGCATGGCGGCGCTGCTGGCGCGATTTGGCTGATTGAGTCATCGCAATGAAAGGGGGAGCCTTGGCTCCCCCTTTTTATTGGTGCCTTGGTTATGCCTGAACCGTAGTAATGGCTTCTACCTGATGGATCGCCTCTTCCAACTGATCGGCGTCCACCGCCGGAGCGAAACGGGCGGCACTGGGGCTGACCATCGATTTCTCCGCCAGCTCGCGAATCTCCGCGACGGTAGGTTGCTCCAGGCCGAAATCCGCCAGGCGAGTGGGCAGGCCAACCTCCCGGTAGAAGGAGCAGAGTTCGTGGATGAAGTGTTCACTGCGCTGCTCCATCACTAGCTGCACCAGCAAGCCGTAGGCAACGTGGTCGCCGTGCAGAGTGCCTCGGGCGCGTTCCAGATACGAGAAGCCGCGTGCCAGGGCGTGCGCCAGTGACAGGCCGCCATTTTCGAAGCTCAGGGTACTGAGCAGCACCGTGGCTTCTACCAAAGCTTCCAGATCATCGTTGACCTCCTTGCGCTCCACCGCTCGCACGGCACCGGCCGCATGCTGGCGGATAATCCGGTAGCAGGCGTCAGCGGCCATTAGGCCAGTCAGAGAAGCCGGGGTGCCGAGCAGGGTAGTGGCGCCGGCTGCGGCGCATGCCTCCGCCTCGAACTTCTTGGAGATGGCGTCACCTATACCGGCGCGCAGGAAGCGCACTGGAGCATTGGCGATCACCTGGGTATCTGCCAGCACCAGCTCAGGGTTGCGCGGCAGGTGCAGGATGTCCTGCATGATGTGGTGCTCATCGTAGACGGCAATGGCGGCGCTGGCGGGTCCATCATTGGACGCGATAGTGGGCACGCTGACGCTGCGTGCTCCAAGCTTGAGCGCTACGCCCTTCGCGGTATCCAGCGCCTTGCCGCCGCCCAGGCCGACGATCATGTCCGCGCCGAAATCACGGGCCCGCCCAGCCAGCTCAGCGATGGCGGTATGGGTGATTTCTCCCGGGAATACCTCCAGCGAGCTCGCCATTTCCGCCGTTTCGAAACTGGCCAGTACGCGCGCACCCAGCAGCCTGGCCATATCCGCGTCGGTGATCACGAAGGCATGACTGCCCAGTGGCCTGCAGTGCCGGCCGAGGTCGTCCAGCGCGCCGGCGCCCTGAACGTATCGAGAGGTTGCCGCAAAGATTCGCATTTGTTGGTTCCTGGCTAGAGTGGAATATCAGTCAGTTATTTTTTCTTGTTCCTCATTTACCCAACTACATCGCCATCTCCCGCCATTTCAGCAAGGTTGGCTAAAGGCTTGACTTTGAGATCGATACTTCGAGTTGCTTGCCAGCCCATGTGTAGTGCTATACATTCTACACAGAACTGACCAAATGTCAGCTTTACGAAAAAACCAACAGCCCGCATGACCTGGAGAGCGACGATGAATTTCGCTGACTACAAGACGATGACTTTCGAACGCCGTGGCCGCGTTCTCAACGTTACCTTCAACCAGCCCGAGAAACTGAACAGCTTCGCCGGGGAATCGCATACCGAACTGTCCTGGCTGTTCTATGACCTGGTTGAGGACAAGGAGAGCGACATCATCGTCCTCACCGGCGCTGGGCGCGCCTTCAGTGCAGGTGGTGATATCGAGTACATGCAGTGGCTGCATGACAACCCGGCCGAGTTCTACCGCTGCGTTCGCGAAGCCAAGCGCATCGTCAACGGCATGCTGGAGTGCGACAAGCCGATCATCTGCAAGGTCAATGGCGATGCCATCGGACTGGGTTCGACCGTTGCCGTGTTCAGCGACGTGATCTTCGCCGCCGACACCGCGCGCTTTGGTGACCCGCACAACAACGTCGCCCTGATCAGCGGCGACGGTGGCCAGATCATGTGGCCCTACCTGATGGGCTACGCCCGCGCCAAGCACTACCTGTTCACCGGCGAGAAGCTGAGCGCGGCCGAGGCCGAGCGTTTTGGCCTGATCAACAAGGCCATGCCGGCCGCGGAACTGAACGACTACGTCGACGCCTACGCCGACAAGCTGGCCGCCATGCCGGTGCAGTCGCTGCGCTGGAGCAAGACCACCATCAACGTGCCGCTGCGCCAGATGGCCGCCAGCATGATGGACGTGGGTATGGCCTACGAGAACATCTCCTCGCAGCACCCGGACCACCTGGAGGCCATCGCGGCCTTCCGCGAGAAGCGCAAGCCTGTGTTCAACAAGAAGTAAGTACTGATGGGCATTGCACAGGAGCGTGAGCAGGTGGAAGTACACGCCTGGTTTGCCTGGGCAATGCAGCGTCCGGGCCGTCCATGCTTTCTTGAGGTGGACGGTCGGCGCCTGCATTACCTGAGTTGGGGGGAGGAGAGACCGGAGCGGCCTGTGTTGTTGCTGGTGCACGGCATGCGTGGCCACGCCCATTGGTGGGACGCCATCGCACCTTACTTCAGCGAAGATTACCGAGTGGTCGCTCTGGACCTATCTGGAATGGGCGACAGCGACCATCGCCAGAGCTATCCAGAGCAATTCGGTGCCCTGGATATCATCGACCTGGTCGAAGGTGCCGGATTCGGCCCCGTGATCGGCGTCGGTCACAGCTACGGTGGTTCGCGGGTGTTGCGCGCCTGCGCCGATCGTCCCGATTTGTTCAAACGTCTGCTGGTGCTGGACTCGTACATCGTCTTGCCCGGTGCCGAGGTTCCCGTCGATACCGCCAATACCAGCAGCAAGCGCTATTACCCGGATCTGCCCAGCGCCTTGCAGAGATACCGGCTGATGCCAGAGCAACCGAATCCGGTACTACCGATCCTGGCCAATATTGCCCGCCACTCGCTGCGTGAAGAGCAGCAGGGCTGGTGCTGGAAGTTCGACCTCAATCTGCCGATTGGTCTTGCCCACGAGGAGCTTGGCGTCAGCCTGCTGCCCCGCGTGCAGCGTCCAGTGGATGTGATCTATGGCGAATGCAGCCCGGTGGTCAGCCGTAAGGACGCCCAGCAGGCCGTCGAGCTGTTGCCCCTTGGCCGCGGCCCGTTCGGCATACCCGGAACCTACCATCACATGATGATTGACCAGCCTCTCGCGGTGATTGCGATCTTGCGCGGACTGCTGGCTTCTGGAGCGGAACATGAGTGAATTGGTCCTGCAGGAAAGGCACGGCGCGGTTGCCGTCGTCACCCTGAACAACGAGAAGACCCGCAATGCGCTGTCGCGGGACATGCTGTTTGCTCTGGCCGAGTGCCTTGAGACCCTGAACGACGACGCGGAGGTGCGCGCGATCGTACTCAGGGGCGCGAATGGACATTTCTGCTCGGGTGGCGATGTATCCGGCATGTCCGCCGAGCGGCCACTGCCGGTAGGGCGCGGTCGTATGGTACTCGGGCATCGGGTGATCCGTGCCGTGGTCGAAGGCACCAAGCCCGTGGTGGCCATGGTGGAAGGCTACGCCGCAGGCGCAGGCTTCTCCCTTGCGACGGCGGCTGATTTCGTGGTGGCAGCTCCCAGCGCCAAGTTCGTGTCGTCCTTTGCCAAGGTGGGCTTGATTCCAGACCTCGGTCTGCTCTGGACGCTGCCGCAACGTGTAGGCCTGGCCCAGGCCAAGCGAATCTTCTACAGCGCACGGGTGGTGGCCTCGACTGAAGCGGCTCAGCTGGGAATAGTGGACGAACTCCTGGAGGAGGGCGCCGACCTGCTGGCGCGGAGTCTGGAGATCGCCGCGGAGTTCACCGCCAACGCTCCATTGTCCGTCGCCCTGGTGCGCTCGGCCCTTGCTCGTGGCGTTACTTGTCTCGGTGATGCGCTTGATTACGAGATGGACAATCAGGCTGCCCTGTACCTCACCCGTGACCACCGAGAGGCGGTGGATGCCTTCCTCAACAAACGTGCGCCCGAATTCGTCGGCCTGTAGGCCAAGGCAACCGTAAACCCTGGCAGTCCGACAAGGCCCCGGTTCAGACAACCGGGGCCTTCGCTTATCCGGAGTTCGGATTCCGAGCCTTGCGCCGCTCGATGCGCAGGAGCGCGGTAAATACAGTAGGGAGATAACAGATGACCTTGCGAGTGATCGTTTGCTACACCGGCGGTGTTGGTCGTGAACTGGTGCGTCAGTTGCTGCGCAACCCAAGCTTCGAGTTGGTGGGTGTGCTGGTACACAGCGAGGACAAGGATGGACGGGATGTCGGCGAGATAGTTGAGACCGGCCCGATCGGCCTCGCGGCTACGCGTGATATCGCCGCGCTTACGGCCTTGGGTGCCGATGTAATGTCCTGGCACGGTCTGAAGTGGGAGCCGGAGATCATCGCCCGATTTCTCCGAGCCGGGACGAGCGTCTATTCCGGCATAGGTGGTTGGTATCTGCCGAGCCAGCCGGAACACCGGATGCTGCAGGAGGCAGCAGAGCAGGGTGGTGCGGCCCTGGTCGCCGGCGGCAACATTCCCGGCCTGATCAGCGATGTGTTGCCGCTGTTCTGTTCGGGCTATTCCAGCAATATCCGCATGGTCAGGGCCATGCAGCGCAACTACATACCCCACTATCCGTCCGCGATACAGATGGGGCAGTACCTGGGTATCGGCCAACCCTTGCCCGAGGTGCCTTTCGACCCTGCGGCGGCTCCTGGGCAGATCGACCAACTGTGGATGTGGGGCATCGCGCAGTCCGCCGCCCTGGTGGCCCAGGGGCTGGGTGTGGTGATGGATGAACTGCGTCTGACCAACAAGGAGTTTGGCGCATCGAAAGCCGATATGGTCCTGCAACCCAGCGGGCTTGCCGTGGCCAGGGGGACTGCTGCCGGTGTGCGCTGGACCTTCACCGCCTTCGCCCAAGGCGCGCCGTTCTATGAACTGGTCAATGAGCAGACCACGCGCCTGGATATCGGTCCGGGCTGGCGTGACTCGGAGGAAACACTCAATTGGCGGGTGGTCATCGAGGGCTCACCGAGCATTCAGTGCGAACTCGGGTTGCTGGCCGACCCCGATGCACCGGATCACGTCGCCGCCCTGAATGCCGCACGAGCCCTGAACTTCCTGCCGCGCATCGCTGCTGCTGCTCCCGGCTGGCGCAGCGTACTGGATCTTCCTGCCCCTGTCGGCGGCCTGGGGCGTCCCGGCTCGTGACGACGCCGTCCCTGTAAACTGTCGGCCGTATTATCCTTGTGGCGCGCTCTGCGAGAGGAGGGGCTGGGTGAATCACCCTCCACAGCCACCTCTTGAGCAGCAATACCTCGCTGGGCTCAATGCAAGTTACCGCCAACGCCGATGCCGGATGTGACGATCAGTCAAGATTGATCAGCAGTGGCCAGGGCGAGTAGTCATGCTTGAACGGGGGCACCTGGTAAGTCTTCCCCGTCGAAGGAATGCTGCCCCGGTAGAAGGGGACGAAACGTCGGCTGACGAAATGCCAGCCGCCCGGGTGGCGTTCCAGAACGTCCTCGTACAGGCCAAAGCAGCAGGCCAGTTCATCCTTGTCCCTGAAACGCAGCAGTTCGGTGATGGTCCAACTGGCTCGTGCCTGATCGCCGTCCACATCGATCACCCCAGCGGTGGACGTCTGGCAGATGAACTGGATGGGGGAGAGGGTCGTGGTGAGAATCTTGGCGATGGCCTGGCGGCCGATGATGTCGGGAGCGTAGAACGCGGAAAGGATGCCGTTTTCGGCGTAGGTGGCGGCGGCTGCTCGGGCGTCGAGACGCATGATCGCGTGGCTGTAGGCGGCCGTCAGTTTCTGGATGTTCAATTCGTCGATAAGGCGCTGTTCACTGGCTGTCATGGGCTTGCCTCATGGGGATTCGGTGCTGGGCGGGCTGTCTTCCGGCGCGTCGGGACCGACTCGAACGGTTCAGGTTTTGCGCACGGGGCCTGGCAAGGGGTTGGCATGACGGTCCGCCCGCCAGGCGGGCAGGCCGTTGAGTGCGGGCGTGGCCCCCATCCGTGCACCGCGTTCGGCGAGCAGTTGCTGAAAATGGGCCATATCCTCGTCGGCGAAAAAGGCGCGGCCATCGCCGTTGTAGATGATTCCCAGCAATTGGGCGCCCTCCGGGCCAGCCACCCAGGGGCCGAAAGTGTCTCCGTATTGCAGGTAGATATGACTGCCCTTGGTGCACCGAACGTCGCCCACCGTTATTTCACCTTCCAGCACATACACCACATGGTCGCCGTGATGGCCGTGGCGGGGGGCCAGAGAGCCGGGCTCCCAGGTGTTGTAGAAACTGAAGTAGCGTGGAGACATTTCCAGAAAGCGTTCCCACACAGAGGCTACGCGGCCGTCGTCGTACTCGATGCGCAGCACTTCGTTAGCGGGTTTGTTATCGATATGGGTGATTTTGGGTCCGCCGAGCATGATCGATTCCTTATGTAGAGACAGGGTGGCGGAGGCCACCCTGCGGGGCTGTCTTACATGTCGTCTTCCATGACCTGGATCGGTCCGCGCGGGTAGCCGGTGGCTTCGTAGAATTGCTGGCACCAGTCGCGCAGGGCCCGATAGCCGGCCACGTCGCGCTTGGCGAAGATAGGTTGCTGGCGGAACTTCTGGTGGCGCCACATGCGGGCGTCTTCTTCGAACAACTCGTCCGTCTGTCGTGCCATCTCCCGCAGATGCTCGGGCATCACCTCGGGTGAGGCCGGGTCGCGAGGGAAGAAGTAGGTGACACGCAGGTCGGACGTCTCTTCGTCAATGGGCGTGCACGAGAGCACAAGCCGACGGCCAAGTAACTTGTGCTGGAAAATGCTGAAGGCCAGCCCCACGCCAGCGTTACGCGCGTGTAGGCGCATGGCGATTTCCTTGGTGTGCTTGTTGAGGAAGCCCATCTCCGAACGCCAGACAGGGGTGCTGGTGTCGAAGTTCAGCAGCAACGGGTCCTCAGGGGCGCCATGGGTAAAACGGAAGTGGGCGGTGTCGGCAGCATTCTCGGTAATCAACTGCGGGTGGATGCGCTCATTGGGCTTGAACACGATGGCGTCCGGATAGCAGGGGTAGAAATCTGCAGGATCGGCAGGGAGTTCCGGGTGGGCGAATACGTCTGGCAGCTCCCAGCCTTCCCGCGGCTTGCCGCCCAGGTTCGCAGGATCGTGCCAGAGGAACATCATGCCGTGGCTTTCCACGACGTGCCATTTGCGCATCTTCTTCGGAATCTTGCGCTCTTCGCCCGGAATCAGGGTGTTGGCGCCATCGCCATTCCATTCCCAGCCGTGGTAAGGGCAGGCGATGCAATTGCCCTTTACCTTGCCGCCGTAGCCCAGGTGGGCGCCCATGTGCGGACAGTGCGCGTCGAGCACGGAGAGCTCTCCGCTTTCGGTGCGGAAGGCCACCATGTCATGACCGAAGTATTTCAGGGGTTTGACACCACCGGGCGCGATTTCCGCGCTCCAGCCGATCTGGAACCAGCCGGTGGGTTTCATCGAGAGATTGAGCATTGCAGCGTCCTCATAGCTAATTTCTCCTCGATGCGATGCTGTCGAGGCTTGTTGGGGATCGTAGTTGGGCCGATGGTCAGCAGGCAGGGTCCGATTTCGGCACGACGTCAGGCTGGCAGGCAGAGCTGGCGGACCCGAGGTCTGGATAGCGGCCCATGCATAGGAGGGTCAGCGGGCCTATGGTGAACACCACGGTGCAGATCCAGAGCATTGGCTCGTAGGAGTTCGTGGCGTCGTACAGTTCGCCGAAGGCGTAAGGGGCGAAGCAGCCACCTCCCGCCAGCAGCGCCATAAGCAGGCCGAACAGGCGCGGGTAGTCGCGCAGGCCGAAGTAGCGAGCGACGAGAAAGGCGGCGACGTCGATTTCGGCCCCCACGCCTATTCCCACCAGCATGGTTGCAACGGCCATGGCGGCTATCGAGGGTTCGGCGAACAGGAATATCAGGCAACCCAGCGCCGGCATGGCCAGTGTGATGCAGGCCACGCCGGGTGCCCACCAGCGGTCCATGAGAAAACCCACCAGCAGGCGGCCAAGGATCAATGCCACGCCATAGGTGCCGAAGATGCGGCTGGCAGTGGAAGAGGACAGGCCCTTGTCCTGCAGCATCGGCATGATGCTTATGAGCATCGCCCAGATGCCGAGAATCACCAGCACCAGTGACAGCGCCAGGAACCAGAATGCCGGCGTGCATATCCCGACGGTAAAGCTGACACCGCTACGCTCGCCTTCGGTGACTATCCCGGCGGCTTGTTGCGGGCCCTGATCATGCAGCCAGCGCAGGGCCAATGGCAGGGCAAGCAGTAGAGGTGGGAGCGCAAGCGCCACGAAGCCGGCCTGCCATCCCCAGTTCTGGACGGCCCAGGTGACGATCGCCGGCAGGAAGGTGGCGGCCATGCCTGAGCCGGTCAGGGTTATGGCAAGGGCCGCGCCACGACTCTGCACGAACCACAGGGTGATCAATTGCGTCCAGGTAACGTGCAGGGTGCCGACGCCGGCCAGGGTAATCAATGCGCAGCCAGCGTAAAGCATGGGCAGCGAGTCGATGCGGGTCAGCAACAGGTAAAAGGCAGCGAGCGCGACAAGCGACGCAAGGGTGATGCGCCGCAGGCCGAAGCAGGCGCTCAACCAGCCGGCAAGCTGCATGGTCACTACCGAGCCGATGGCGTAGAAGGTCATTGCAGACTGAATGTCACCGCGGCTCCAACCAAAGGTTTCCTGCAGCGGCAGCACCATGGCGCCGAAGGCGTACATGACCGTCACGCTGGCCGAGGTGGCCAAACCCACTAAACCTAGAAGAACGATATGCCAACCACGGCGGAATTCGCCGATGCTGATCGAAGTTACACGAGTGTGCATGTGTTCGTTCCTTTTTTATTCTTATAGATATTTGAATTCAGCTCCGGTCAGCGCGGATTTACATAGCCGAGGAGGACGACTGAACCTACGGTTGGAACTTAATTTCCGACTGAATCATGTGTCAAGAAAATACAGATGGAAGAATTGTGTATTGCATTAGTGGGGGCTAATGCGATTCGAGAATGTATCCGTTGATGTGTTTCTATGTGAATGATTTTATTGTGAAAAATTAAACATTAGTCATGACTAATTAGATGGATTTGACATTTAATTCATAGTGAAATTTACTCGCTTCTCGTTGCCCGCGTGTGGATTAAAGGGCTACTCCAATAAATATAAAAAAGGAGGCAATTGTGGTCGCATCTTCATATGTGCGTTCGCGTCTATTTATTTTTCCCAGCTGTTTGTCCGCTATTTGTCTTGGCATTGCCCCGGTGCAGGCCATGACATTCGATCTGGGAAATCCGGACTTTCGCCTCGACTGGGACACCACGGTGAAGTACACGGGCGGTGTCCGGCTGCATGAGCGTGATCACCGTCTGGCCGACTCGCCCAACCGCGACGAAGGCGACTACCGGGTGGACCGTGGAGACATGATCATGAACCGCGCCGACGTTCTTACCCAGATCGATCTCACCTATCAGCAGATCCACGGCGTGCGCCTGAGCGCCGCCGGGTGGTATGACTTTGGCTTCGACCGCAATGTCGAACAGAATCCGGAGCTGCGTAGCCAGGGTTGGCAGAGCAGCTACGAGAACGACCGCTATTCCGGCCTCGTCCAACGCTACTACAAGGGGCCGTCGGGGGAGATTCTCGACGCTTTCGCGTTCGGCTCGATGGAGGTCGGCGACACGCCGGTCAACTTGCGTTTCGGCCAGCACACGGTGTACTGGGGTACCTCGGTGTACGACCACTACTCCAACAGCATCGCCTATGGCCAGTCGCCGCTTGATGCACGAAAGTCGGCGATGGTGCCCGGCTCCACCGCCCAGGAAGTGTTTCTACCGGTGCCCCAGTTTTCGCTGCAGAGCCAGGTGACCCCCGAGCTATCCCTCGCCGGCGTGTACCAGTTGGACTGGAAGCCAACGCGCTTCTCCGAAGGCGGCACCTACTTTGCCGGTACCGATTATTTGTTCGCCGGCCCGGACCGGCGCCCGCTATCCCCGGGGGTGAGCATTCCGCGCCTCGATCCTCTGGAGCCGGACCACAAGTACGGCAGCTTCGGACTAAGTGCCTCGTGGACGCCGGAGTTCCTCGATGGCGAGCTGGCAGCCTATTACCGGCGTTTCGACGACCCCATGCCCTGGCTAGCGCCGCAGTCGGTCAAAGGCGGCTACCGCCTGGTGTATCCGGAGGACATCGACCTCTTCGGTCTTTCCCTGAACAGGTCCCTGGGCGACGCCAGTCTCGGCGTGGAGCTGTCGATGCGTCATGATGCGCCGCTCAACGCCCTGGGCGTGAGCATTGCGGACAATGAGGGGCCGCGCGGCGATACCCTGCACATGTTGGTCAACATGATCGGCGCACTGCCCAAGACTTCACTCTACAGTTCAGGCACATGGACCGCCGAGCTGTCGTACTCGCGCCTGCTCGATGTGACCGCTCACGAGGAGCTGTATCGCGGCGAGGACGATGGGTGTGCGCCCCTCGGCCTGGATGCCGACGATGGCTGCTCGACCCGGGACTTCGTCGGCGCCACCCTGCAGGTCACCCCGCAATGGCTGCAGGTGCTGCCGGGGGTGAACCTCGCCTTGCCGACCAATGTCCGCTACGGCATACATGGCAACGGTGCCACCTCCGCCAGCGGCCAGGAGGACACCTACACCCTGTCCATCGGCTTGCAGGCCGACATCCACGAAAGAGTCACCACCGCGCTCACGTACGTGACTACCTACGCGCCATACAGCCGGGTCACCAACGGTGTGGCCACCAGCGGCCGCGACGGCTTTAGCACTCGCGACCGAGACTGGATCGCTTTCTCCATTCAGACCAGCTTCTGACCGCCAGGCCCGTCAATGCGCCGGCCGGCCCTCGGCCGGCGCGGATTCCGAGGACATGACCATGACAAAAAGAATTAGCCTTGCCCTTTCCCTGATGGTGGCGGCCCAGTCCAGCTGGGCTGCAGTCAATGTCGAGGAGGCCAAGCAGTTGGGCACCACCCTTACTCGCTTCGGCGCCGTACAGGCGGCGAATGCCGCCGGCACGATTCCCGCCTACGATCCGGGGGCCGCACGAATCACTCCGCCTGCGGACTACAAGCCTGGCAGCGGCGTACGACCCAATCCGTTCCCCGAGGACCGGCCGACGCTGGTGATCACCGCCAGGAACATGGACCAGTACGCCGATCAGCTCAGCGAAGGCACCAAGACCATGCTCAAGCGATGGCCGACCTTTGCCGTCAAGGTGTATCCGACTCGACGCACCGCCTGGTACCCGGAATGGGTACTGGAGCGCACCCTGGCCAATGCCACTTCGGCACAGATGGTCGGTGAGAGCGATGGTGTCAGCGGCGCCCAGGGCGGTGTCCCGTTCCCCATTCCGAAGACTGCCGCTGAGGTGTTGTGGAACCACAACCTTTCATGGACACCGGAAGCCTACTTTCGCCACTCGCCGGGCTACCTGGTCGACACCTCAGGCAGCCGCATCGAGCTGACCACCCAGGACAACTATTACGAGTCCCCCTACTACAAACCTAATCAGCAGGCATCCTTCAGCGGCCCCTACATGAAGCTGTTCGTGCAAACCCGGTCTCCAGCACAGAGCAACGGCCGGCGCACCCTGATCCATTACTCGACCAATTATGCCGAGCAAGAGCAAAAGACTTGGATCTATACCCCTGGTCAGCGTCGAGTTCGGCTGGCACCCGACTTCAAGTACGACACCGCGGTTTCTACCTTCGGTGGCGCCATCTTCTACGACGAGGTGCTCCTGTACTCCGGGCGTCCGGACAAGTTCAACTGGAAGCTGGTCGGCCAAAAAGAGATGTTCGTACCAGCCAACAATTACGACTACTACGCGGCCAAGCCTGAACAGGTCCTGGGACCACAACACCTCAATCCTGATCTGGTGCGCTGGGAGTTGCAGCGTGTGTGGCAGATTGAAGGCACCCGCAAGGCCGGTGAACGACATGTCTACGACAAGCGCGTGTTCTATTACGACGGTGACACCTGGAAGCTGGTGCTGACCGACAACTGGGATTACTCCGGCACCCTAGCGCGTACCGGCCAGAACATCTGCGTGCAGGCCTACGATGCAGTGGAGCCGCAGTTCGCTTCCTGCGCCTCACAGGTGTATGACCTGCGTAAAGGCGCATACTCCAACGACAACGTCAGCTCGAAAATCATGGTGACGGCCGTACGCCCACCGCAAACCACTCAGCCGGCAACCCTGGCCGGACAGGGCGTGCGTTGACCATTGTCGCTTTGGCATTCACAACCCTTATCGCCGACCCACTGAACGGATGGCCTCTCGGTCTTCCAGGTCGGCCTACTCATGAGATATCGCGATGCTGATGACTTCCGAGGCTACCTTGCCGACGGCGCCAAGCTTCACCGCGTTGCTGCGCTACCGCGTGGCCGCTACCCCCGATGCACCCATGCTGCTCGATACTCAGGGTACATGCCTGAGCTTCGCCGAATACGCAGCGCAAGCCGAACGGATGGCCGCTTACTTGTTCGACCAGGGCGTACGCCCCGGAATGAAAGTGACGTGGCAGCTGCCCACCACGCTTGAGGCGGCGGTGCTGATCGCGGCACTGTCCCGCCTGGGGGTGGTGCAGAACCCTGTCATACACCTTTATCGTGAGCACGAGGTACGCCAGGTTTTGCGGCAGAATCGCCCCGCTTGCTTCATCGTTTCAGAGCGAGGGGAGGGCAACAGGCTGGCTGAAACCGTCCACCAGTCGGCCACCCGGGAGGGTCTTCGCTTGAAGGTTCTGGCATTGCCTGCGCGTCTTCCGAGTATGGGACGGGCCAAATTGCCGCTACCTCCAAAGGCTGACGACGTTCCAGCCTGGGTGTTCTACACCTCTGGCACGACTTCGGCGCCCAAGGGGGCATTGCACTGCGACGCCGCACTGATCGAGGCAGGCCGTGGCCTGGCCGAGAGCTACCAGTTCTCGCCGACGGACGTTGGCACAATCGCCTATCCCATCGCGCATATCGGCGGTCCCATGTACCTCGCCATGCTGATGATTGGCGGTGGTTCGGCGTTGCTGATGGAGCAGTTTTCTCCAACTGCGGCACGAGAGCTCTTCCAGCGCTACCGGGTGACCCTCAGTGGTGGCGCCACCGCACATTACCTGGGTTTTCTCAACGAGCAGGTGGGCCAGCCCGGCGAGCGGCTTTATCCAACGCTGCGCGTGCTCGGCGGCGGCGGCTCGGCGAGGCCGCCGGAGGTATTCCTGCGCGCTAGGAAGGAGTTGGGAGTGACTATCTGCCACAGCTACGGCATGACCGAATGCCCGGCATTGACCATCGCCCCGCTCCAGTCGAGCGAAGAGCAACTGGCCTTCACCGACGGCGTTCCGCGGAGTGACTTGGAAGTTCGCATTGTGCAAGCGGACGGTACATTGGCGCCTCAGGGCGTGGTCGGAGAGGTTAGGGTTCGGGGACGTGGCGTGTTTCTCGGTTATGCGGACCCGGCGCAGAATGCGGAAGCATTCGACGCCGATGGTTTCTACCGGACTGGAGATCTGGCGGTGCAGAGGGAAGACGGGTATTTGACGATCACCGGACGGCTTAAGGACATCATTATCCGCAAGGGCGAGAATATCTCCGCCAAGGAAATCGAAGACCTGCTGTGTGCCCACTCGAAGGTATCTGATGCTGCCGTTATCGGACTGCCGGATTTCGAGCGCGGTGAACGTATTTGTGCAGTGATCGAACTGCGTCCTGGCGCCGAGCCGCTGGAGTTCGAGGAAATGCGTGCCTACTTCGAGCAAGCCGCGGTAATGCGACAGAAAATCCCTGAGCAGCTCGAGATCATGGAGCGTCTTCCGCGCAATGACTCGCTGAACAAGGTGTTGAAGAACAAACTGCGCGAGATGTTCGCCGACAGTTGAAGAAGTTGTTGGTGGGGCGCTGTCGGGAGGCGTGCTAGGGATGGCCTGAAATAGCCATGTATTCCTGGCTGACTTCAGCGTCCGCCGATTTTTTGAAAGCGGTCAATTGATCAAAAACACTCGGATCATCAGCGCTTCCCTATCTTTTTCGCCGCCGCGGGCACCTCGCGACAGTCAGTTTCCGCATTACAGACGCACCTCACCTGTGGTTGCCAGCAAATGCCGACGTGCCATCCACAGGTTCGACAGGGCGAACAGCGTCACCAACTGCGCGGTGTTCTTCGCCAGTCCCCGGAAGCGCACCTTCACGTAACCGAACTGGCGCTTGATCACCCGAAACGGGAAGTCTTCTTCAGCGTTTCCCTAGTCGAGCTCTCGCTTGAGGTTGCGAAGCAGTGGGCGAAGTAGCTTGGCCAACTGCAAGCGCTCCTCCACGCTCATGCGATACACCGGCGAATGCTCGAGTTCGCGCTGTGAACAGAGGAGCCGGTGGATCAGCTCGCGACCGGATTCGGTAAGACTAATTAGTTGCGCATGGGCATCGGCTGGGTCGCGACGGCGACTGATCAGGCCAACTTGCTCGGTACGTTCGATGTGCCGCGAGGTTGCCGGCAAGGGGATAGGGCAGATCCGCACCAGATCGGCTTGGCTGCATTCCCGTGGCGCATCCGGGCGATCGAGTGTGGCCAGCAACAGCACCTGTGCGCTGCTCAGGTTGAAGCGGGACGCGGCTCGCTCCGAGAGACTTTCCAGGTAGGTGGCCACTAGGCGCAGGCGGACGATAATGCCCACCGATAGGCTGTCATGCTCCGGCCAGGCCTGCGCCCAGTGCTCCATGGTGCTGTCGATCTCGTCGAATTCGCGTTGCGTCGTCGGTGCGTGTTGCGCTTCTACCGTTTCCAACACCCTGTCCCGCAGGTCGCTGAATTGCAACGATAGCCTCTCCAGCACCGCTGGGTTTGCCGCATAGAGCCGCATACGGCCGAGGCGCCGCTCGAACACCAGATTGGCGAGCTTGAGCACCTTCAGGTGTTGGGATACCGCCGACTGAGTGACCGGCAGTTCGGCGGTGATCACTTTTACCGTCTTGGGGCCGTCCAGCAGCAATCGAAAGATCGCTCGCCGGGTGGCATCGGCCAGTGGACGGAACAGGACATCGCCTTGCAGACGGTCGTCGGCGGCATTCGAGGTCAGCATCGTGCAGGGTCTGTAAGGAATCGGTCCATATCGGTCACGTCCGGGAGCGGGGCATACCCAGCCCTTGTTCGGCAATCAGGCTGCGGTGGATTTCGCTGGTGCCACCGTAGATGGTCATGCCGATGGATTGGCGGTACCCCAGTTCGACCAGGCCGACACCGTGGTCGTCGCGGAGCAGCGAGTAGGGCGCGCATAGCTCCATCAGATCGACCGCATCGCGTTGATACTGCTCGGTGGAGAACAGCTTGGACATGGGCCCGTAGGCGGCGCGGTTCGGGGCTTTGGCCTGGACCGACCAGGTGGCGCGGTAGCAGAGGTCGCGAGCGATGGTGGTGTGCACCGCGACCTTGGCCAGGCGGCGGCGCACATCCTGCTCGCCCAGGCGGCCCTGTTCGCGGGCCCAGTCCACAGCGTGACGGTACATGTTCCAGAAGCTGATGCGGTACTGGTCGCCGCTGTGCTCCAGCTCCAGGGTCGCGGCCATCACCGAGGTGCCAGCGTTGACCTCGCCGACGCGGTAGCGGTCGGGCAGGCGCACGCCGCTCAGGTAGGTGATGTTGGTGCGCTCGTCCTGCACGGTGTACACCGGGTGCACCTCGATGCCCGGCAGGTCCATCGGCACCAGGAACAGGGTCAGGCCGGCGTGTTTCGGTGCGTCCGGATCGGTGCGTGCGAGCAGGAAACAGTAATCGGCCAGGTTCGCCGCGGTGGTGAAAATCTTCTGTCCCTCGATCAGCCAGTCGCCCTCGACGGTGCGGGTGGCGCGGGTCCTGGCTGCGAAAACATCGGAGCCGCAGGACGGTTCGCTGAAGCCGAGGCAGGCCAGGGCCTCGCCGCGGGCGAAGCGGGGCAGCGCCTCTTGCTTGGCCTCCTCGGAGGCGAAGCGCATGACGATCTGCGCCACCTGGTTGGTGATGGGGCCAGTGATGCGCTGCCAGTTGAACGACTCGAAGACCTCCTGCAGGGCGTGCATGTCAAAGGCGTTCTTGCCACGACCACCCCATTCTTCCGGCCAGTGCGGGTAGAGCAATCCGGCCTCGGCCAACTGGCGGTTGAAGCCCGCATGGTAGCCGTCCACCGAGTGGTGGGCGTGGGCCTTGAGGTCGTCGGTCAGGTTGGTCTCGAAGAAGGTACGTACTTCTTCGGCGAAGCGCGCCGCCGCGTCGCCGTAGCCGAATTCCAGGCTCACCTCGCCGGCTTCGGGCAGTGGTGTGTCGGACTCCGGATTCCAGAGACGATCGGCGATGGCGTCCAACTCCTGTACCGGATCGCCGGTCAGCAGGGACCAGGCGCGAGCGCGGCGATAGTACAGCTGGATGTCGTACTCCAGCGACACGCCGTAGCCACCGAAGCTGTGCAGGGCTCGGGCCACGGCACGGTTTGCGGACTGTCCGGACCACCACCAGGCCATGGGCACCAGGGCGGAGGCATCTGGCTCGTTGCGAGCGATGGCGGAGACAGCATGCCAGAGTAACAAGTGGGCACCTTCGATTTCGGTCAGAGCGTCAGCCAGGGGATGAGCGATACCCTGGAAGCTGCCTATGAGCTTGCCGAACTGCGAACGCTCGCAAGAATAGTCGGCGGCCAACTGGATAGCCTGGCGAGCCAGTCCGGCGAGCATGGCACCCTTGAGCAGCTTCCATTCTTCCACCGCCGCGAGAAAGGTGCGGCGCGCACCATCGCTGGAGGCCAGGTGCTGGCGCTCCAAACTGGCCAATTCGTTGATGTCCAGCACGACGCAGCTGTCGCTGCCTAGATTGACCTGTTGCCGTTGCAGGGCCTCTCCGCGCAAGGCAAAAATCCGCTTCCCCTCCATGGCCAGCACTGCCTCGGCGGCGCGCGCGCCCGGTAGCACCAACGGCGCTGTTTCGTCCAACGGCTGTGGTAGCAGGCTGACCACCGCACCTTGAGCGATACGCGACAGCAACTCGGCCGCTTCGGGACCGTCCAATTGGGCCAGCAGGCGTGCCGCAGGCAGACTTTCGGCTATGGGCGCGCTGACGAGATGGCGACCGGCTTCCTCGGCAACCAGCAGGGCTTCCAGCATTCCCATGTCGCTGCCACCGGCTTCGGCCGGGACCCGCATCATGGGGATGCCGAGCTCCACCAGCTTTTCCCATAGGTTCCGGTCGAAGCCGTCGGCTTCGGCTTCGCGCACGCGAGTCGGGGTGGATTCGCTGGCGAACAACCGAGCGACCGTGTCTCGCAGCATCAGTTGTTCTTCGGTAAACGACAAATTCATGGCAAAACCTCAATGCTGGTGGGGGTTACTGCTCGTCTTCCATCACCTTCAGCGGCCCCCTCGGGTAGCCTTCGGCCTCATAGAACTGCTTGCACCATTCACGCAGGGCGCGGTAGCCGGCGACGTCCCGCTTGGCGAAGATCGGTTGCTGGCGGAAGCGCTGGTGACGCCACATGCGCGCGTCCTCCTCGAACAGCTCCTCGGTTTGTCGGGCCATTTCACGCACGTGCTGGGGCATTACGTCAGGCGACTTCGGATCGCGTGGGAAGAAGTAGCTGACGCGCAGATCCGAGCTCTCGTCGTCCACCGGCGTGCAGGAAAGCACCAGTCGGCGGCCCAGCGCGCCGTGTTCGAAGATGGTGAAGGACAGGCCCACGCCAGCATTGCGCGCGTGCAGGCGCAGGGCGATTTCCTTGGTGTGCTTATTGAGGAAGCCCATCTGCGACTTCCACACCCTGGTACTGGTGTCGAAGTCCAGCAGCACAGGATCTTCCGGGGCATTGTGCGTATAGCGGAAATGCGCGGTATCCGCTGCGTTCTCAGTCATCAATTGCGGATGGATACGCTCGTCGGGCTTGAAGACGATGGCATCGGGATAACAGGGATAGAAATCTTTGGGATCCGCCGGAAGTTCCGGGTGTGCGAAGGTATCCGGCAGCTCCCAGCCTTCACGGGGCTGGCCTCCAAGGTTCGACGGGTCATGCCAGAGGAAGAGGATGCCGTGGCGCTCCACTACATGCCATTTGCGCATCTTCTTTGGAATCTTGCGCTCCTCGCCCGGAATCAGGGTGTTCTGCCCCTCAGCTCCCCACTCCCAGCCGTGGTAGGGGCAGGCTATGCAGTCACCCTTTACCTTGCCGCCGTAGCCCAGATGGGCGCCCATATGCGGGCAGTGGGCGTCGAGCACGGTCAGTACACCGGCGTCGCTGCGAAAAGCCACTAGCTCATGCCCGAAGTACTTCATCGGCTTGACGCCGCCTGGGGGGATTTCCGCACTCCAGCCGATCTGGAACCAGCCGGTGGGCTTCATGGACAGGTTGAGCATCTTTTTTCTATGCCTCTTCTTGTTGTTTTCAGCAGCATGCCGTGCTTCAGGGCTTGGCGTAGAGATTGCGCAATTCGATCTTGTTGACCTTTCCGGTCACCAGCTTGGGCAGGGCGTCTACGACTATGACCTTCTTCGGCTTCTTGTAGCTGGCGATAAGACTGCGGCTGTGCTCGATGAGATCAGCTTCACTGGCACTGTGGCCGGTCTTGAAGGTGATGACCGCACAGACGTTTTCTCCCCACTTGGCATCGGGGATGCCAATCACCGCGCATTCCGATACGGCAGGGTGCTGCAGCAGAGCTTCTTCCACTTCGCGGGAGTACACGTTCTCGCCGCCGGTGATGATCATGTCCTTCTTGCGGTCCACCAGGTACAGGAAGCCGTCCTCGTCGAAGCGGCCCATGTCGCCGGTATGGCACCAGCCGTCGCGCAGGGTCTCCAGGGTGGCGCCGTGGTTGTTCCAGTAGCCGCGGAACATGGCGCTGCTCCTGGCGAGGATTTCGCCGGGTTCGCCCATTGGGCACTCGTCGCCGTTCTCATCTACCACCTTGGCCAGCAGGTTGGGGTATGGCTTGCCCACCGAGCCGAGTCGCTTGCGATCCTTCTCGCTGCCATCCGGCCGGTGTTGTTCCGGAGAGAGGCAGAACATGCAGATCTCGCTCTGACCGAAGAGGTTGACGAAACCGCAGCCGTCAAATACCTCGATGGCGCGCTTGAGGACCGGTACCGGCATGGGCGCAGCGGAATAGATGATGGTGCGGACGCTGGAAAGATCGGCCTCGGCCACATACGGGTGGTCGAGCACCATCTGGACCATGGTCGGAGCGAGCAGCAGGATGCTGAGGCGTTCCTGCTCAATGGCCTTGAGCACGTCCAGTGGCTCGAACTGGCGCTGCAGGTAGGCGGCGCCACCACGCACGTGCTGGGACAGGCTGATGACCATGCCGCCCAGATGGAACATGGGCATGACGATCAGCGTGACATCCGGCTGCTGCATGTCGCACAACCAGGTATCCACCTGAGCCAGTTGGCGGTATTCGCGATGACCCCAGATCACGCCCTTGGGCTTGCCGGTTGTACCGCTGGTGTAAATCAGGCAGCAGATGTCTTCCTCGTTGGAACGAATCGGCGGGCCGGCCTCGTCCCCGGTGCTGAAGAAGTCCTCGTGATGCACGGCCCAGTCGGTTTCGCCTCCGATGCAGACGTAGGTCTGTACCGAAGGCAGCTCATGGCGCAGTTGCTCCATTACCGGCAGGTACTGGGCCTCGAAGAAGAACAGCTTGGGCGCGCCGTCGCGGATGATGCTGGCGATCTCCGCTGGCGCCAGGCGGAAGTTGACCGGCGCCAGGATGAAACCAGCCCACTGGGTGGCGGCCATTATTTCGCCGAACTCGATGGAGTTCATCGACAGGATGCCGACACGGTCCTGGCGGCGTACTCCAGCCCGATAGATGGCAGAGCCGATCAGCCTGGCGCTGGTCAGGAGCTCGCCGTGGCTGATGCGCCGCTCGTTCTGAATATAGGCCGGCTCATCGGTGTAGAAGCGGGCGCGCTGCTCCAGGTCGTCGGCGAAGGAAAGGGGCAGGTAGTCATGCATTGAGGGCACTCCGCAGGGGGCGACCATCGGCCGGTCTCAGGTCGGCGTTGGAGCGGTCGAGGTGGAATTCGCTATCGCCGAAGCGCTTGTCGTAGACCACTGCGGCCTTGTAGTGGTGGCCCACGGCGTATTCGTCGGTAGTGCCGATGCCGCCATGGAGCTGGATGCCCTGACCGCTGACGAAGTACTGGGCGCGGGACACCACCACCTTGGCACCGGAAATGGCCAGGCGGCGTTGCAGGGGATCGCCTGATTCCACTGCTCGAATGGCGCTGAACAGCATGGAGCGCGCCTGATCGGTCTCGACGAACATTTCCGCCATGCGGTGTTGCAGGGCCTGGAACTGGGCCAGGGGCTGCCCGTATTGCACACGGGTCTTGAGGTAATCGGCGGTCATGGCCATGACCTGCTCCATGGAGCCCAGGCACGCGGCGCTGGTAGCCAACACTGCGTGGTCGAGGGCTTCCTCCAGGATTTCCTGGGCTGCCTCGCCGCGAATGAGCAGGGCGCTTTCCGGAATTACTACATGGTCCAGGGTGATGTCAGCCGCGCGGGTTCCGTCGATCAGCTCGTAGCTGTCCAGCACCGCCCCCACCGGGTGACGCTCGACCAGGAACAGGGCGAAATCACCGGTGCCTTCGATTTCGGCACTCACCACCCAGTGGTCGGCGCTGGCGCCGTGGAAGACCCGGTGCTTGACGCCGGAAAGGCTCCAGCCGTTGGACACTGGACGGGCCTTGGTAGTCAGCTCGAAGTCGTACTCGTGGCGCATCTGCTGTTCCTGGTGCGCCAGCGCCAGTACCACTTCGCCAGTGGCTATCTGGCCGAGAAGGCGTTCGCGCAACTCGGGGTTGTCGCAGGCTCGCAGCAGGCGAGCGCAGAGCACGGCGGTGTCCACCAGTGGCTCGGCGACCAGGCCGCCTCCCAGCTGTTCCATCAGCAGAGCCAGATCATGGCTGCTGCCACCCAGGCCGCCGAATTCCTCGGGAATGTCCAGGGCCAACCAGCCCATTTCGGCGAAGGCGTTCCAGTGCTGGCGTGAAAAGCCTTCGGGGTTCTTGAACAGGTGCCGGCGGTCCTCGAAGGTGTAGCGTTCGCGGATGTAGCGCTCGGCGCTGTCGGCGAGCAGTTTCTGCTCATCAGAGAGATCGAAGTTCATGGTCAGAATCCGAACGCCAGTTTGGCGATGATGTTTTTCTGGACTTCCATGGCACCGCCATAGATGGTGCAGGCCCGAAGGTACATGAGGTCGGTGGTCACGCCCGCTGTATAGGCCGGCCAGAGTGGGTTGCCGGTCGGCTCGGCGTAGGCCTCGTCGCGGCGGTACTGGCGCAGGCTGCGCTGACCCAGGGCTTCCACCATCATCTCGGTGAGCTTCTGCTGCAGGCTGGAGCCGCGTACCTTGAGTACCGAGGCGCAGGCAGCGATAGGATGGCGGCTGGGGGCTTCGTGCATTACCCGCAACACTGACCATTCCAGGGCCTCTACCTCCAGACGCAAGGCGCCGAAGCGACGGGCGAAGTTCGGATCCTCCAGCAGTGGGCGGCCGTCCTTGAGTTCCTGGCTGGCAATGGTGCGAATGCGTTCCAGGTCGCCACGCGCCTTGTACAGGTCGGCGCTGGAGGTACGCTCGTTGGAAAGAAGGAACTTGGCCTGGGTCCAAGCGCTGCCCGGCTGACCGATCAGGTTCTCGCGCGGCACCCGGACATTGTCGAGGAACACCTCGCAGGTAGAACCCTCGCCATTGATCATGGGGATCTGGCGCACGGTGACGCCTGGCGTGCGCATGTCGATGATGATCATCGAGATGCCTTTCTGCGGACGGTCGCTGTTCTCGGTACGAACCAGGAAGAAGCCCTGCTCGCAGTACTGACCTTCGGTAGTCCAGAGCTTCTGGCCGTTGATCACATAATGGTCGCCGTCGAGCACTGCGTTGGTCTTGAGCGATGCCAGGTCGGAGCCTGCGCCCGGCTCGGAGAAGCCCTGGGCCCACATTTCCTCGCCCTTGAGGATGGCCGGCAGATATCGGGCCTTCTGCTCCGGGCTGCCGAAGGTATAGAGAACGGGCCCGATCAGGCGCAGACCCTGCCAGCGCAGCTCAGGGGCGCCCGCCAGCCAGGATTCGTACTCGAAGATGTGGGTCCTGAGGTGCGACCAACCGGTTCCGCCATACTCTACCGGCCAATGGGGAGCGGCCCAGCCTTTGTCATGCAGGGCCCGATTCCACCAGCGGCGGTCATCCTCGTTTGGCGGATGCATGCCGGTGCGGCTGCGGCGAATCACATCGCCGGGCAGGTTGGCCTTGAGGAAGGCGCGGACTTCGTCGCGAAACGCTTCGTCTTCCGGGGAGAGATTCAGTTGCATGGCAATTTCCTTCAACAGATTTCCTGTTCTCGATCAGCAGGCCAGAGGGCGCAGTGGCGCCGTTCCGGAGCAAAGGCTGTGGACCGCGCGGTAGGCGTCATGGACCGCATCGCCGATACGTCCACCGCGACGCGCGTCGCCGATCACGGTGACCGGCAACTGGGCCTCCAGCAGGCCGCGCAGTAGGCTCTCGTCAGGGCGTCGACCCTGGGCGATGAGTACGGCACTGGTCTGCAACTCGCTGCTGCTGCCGTCTTGGTGGCGCAGCAGCACGCGACCGTCGTCGTCGATGCGCTCGATGCTGGCGTTGTCCTGAATCTGGATGCGTGGGTTTTCCAGCAGGCGGCGCTTGAGTACGCCCCGGTAGATCATCTCCGCCGAGCGAGCGAGTTGTTCGGCCGGAGAACGGCTCACTAGCACGACCTCATGACCTTGTTCGCTGAGCAGTTCGGCGGTTTCACAACCGGTCTCTCCGCCGCCATAGACCAGCACCGGCCGCTCGCCGATCTCGACGGGCAGGCGCGCGCTGTCACCCATCAGCAGCTCGTAGGCGTCGCGTACGGCAGGGCCGTCCGCGCCCTGTATAGGCATACGGATAGGCTGGCCGCCGGTAGCCAGAAGGACGATGGCCGGAGCTTCACCTTGGGTGAGATCGGCCAGGCCTACCCGGCTTCCCAGGCGCACCACTACCTCGCTTCGCTCAAGCTGGCGGTGCAGGTAGTCCAGGTACCAGGTGAGCTTGTCCTTGAAAGGAGGGGCAGCCGAAGCTATCAGGCCGCCACCCAGTACAGAGCGAGACTCGTGCAGCTCGGTGGCGAATCCAGCCTGCTGGAGCATGAGCGCTGCGGCCATGCCGCCAGGGCCGCCGCCAATCACCACGGCGCGTTGGCCCCGTCGGCTACCAGCGTCCGGCAGGCTGTCCAACTCATGGCCGGTGCGCGGGTTTTCGGCGCATCCGATGGCCCCGTCGGCAGCCGAGCTGATGGCAACGCAGTAATTGCAGGACGTGCAGGGGCGGATGCAGTCTCGTTCGCCACGTCGGGCCTTGTTCGCCCACTCCGGGTCGGCCAACAGCGGCCGGCCGAGGGCGATCATGTCGGCGTCGCCGTCGCGAATAGCCCGCTCGGCGGTTTCCGGCCAGCGGATCTGGCCGACGCTGATTACGGGTATGCCGGTGGCGGCGCGAATGCGCCGGGAGTAGGGGAGGCGCCAACCTTCGGGGGTGGACATGGGTTCCACTACCTTGTCGAAACTGGTCCAGCCCAGGCCGATGGAAACGTGCAAGGCATCCACCCCGGCCGCGACAAGCTTGGGCGCGATGCGCTCCATGTCGTCGATGGAAAGGCCTTCAGGGGTGAACTCGTCCGCTGACAGGCGGAAGATCAATGGCCGGTCGCCGATGCTCTGTCGTACCCGCTGAATTACCCGACGCGGAAAATTGAGCCGGCGTTCCTCGTCCCCGCCCCAACGGTCGGTACGTTGGTTGGAGTAGGGCGAGAGGAAGGACGTCAGCAGGTAGCCGTGGGCGCCGTGCAGTTCGACGGCCTGGTAACCGGCCTGCACACCCAGTTCGGCAGCGCGGCCGAAGGCCTCGATCAGGCGCTCGACCTCGGCGTCGTCCATGGCGCGCGCCATCAGTCGACCAGAGCGCGTAGCGACATCACTGGGCGCGATGGGCATGCCATCTGCCAGGAGGTCGCGTTTGGCGCCGCGACCGCCGTGCTGCAGCTGCAGGCAGGCAACCGCGCCGGCGGAGGTAATGGCTTCCACCAGGCGCTGGTGCCCGGCCACCTGGGCTGGGGATTCCAGAGTCAGTTGGCGATGCTCGGAGCGGCCGGTCGCGCCTTCCACGCAGCAGAACTCGACGATGATCATCCCCGTGCCGCCGGCCGCGCGTTCGCGATAGAAGGCGATCTGCTCGGGGGTAACGAAACCATCCGTGCTGCCCAGGTTGGTGGACATCGGTGCCATCACTGTGCGGTTGGGAATTCGCAGGTTGCGCAGGACCAGGTCCTGGAACAAATGGGGGTAGGGAGCGTCGGGCATTGTTGCCTCCTTGTTTTACCGCTCTTGGCCTTCGCCTCTGAGGCAGGATCTCGCCTGACGTCGTCGAGGCGCGTCTGTTGATGATGTATAGCTGACGATATATCAGTTATAGCGACAGCGCTAGGGGCTATGCGAGAGAATGAAGTTGGAGGCCAAAGCAGGTGGAATGGCGCTGCTGCTGACGTTGAGAATGATGATCAAAGCGGAGTGGGGGAGGAGTAAGGAGCGCCGTTCGTCGCTGCAGCGGGGGTTCCGGCCCTGCCCTGATTACCCGCTTAAGCCGCTCTGGGTCGCTATTCTTGATGTGGCAACGCGTTTGCCTCGATAGAATTTTTTGCCAGCTGGCGGTCTTGGTTATTGCGCAGTCAACTCGCCATCAGGATGGTTAAGTTACTGATTGGAAACGGAAACCTTGGGGCTGATCATTTTTTCTGGGCGAAGGGGTTGCGCAAAGCTGACTGTATGTTAGCTTATGGCCCAGGAGTTCCGGTCGATAGGGCTTTACCGTGGGCCGGCCGACTCCTCCCTTGCCGATGTTCCGACCGCCTCCTGGCGTGCGGGACCGACAATAAAAACCGATCTGAATCGGAGATGCAGCCAAGTGAAAAGAACAAAAACAAGAAGTGCTTGCAGTGGTGTTTCTGGCCGTCCAAGCCCTTCCAAGCTGTCCTGCTCGATCGCGCTGATCCTGGGTGCGGCGGGAACCACTAGCGTACAGGCCATGCCCTTCGACACCGGTAATCCGGACCTCGAAGTTCGCTGGGACAACACCATCCGCTACAACGCCGGGTGGCGTATGGAGGGGCAGAACGACCATTTCAACCGTTCGCCTTTCTTCGATGACACCGAAAATAAATTCGACCGCGGGGACATGGTGACCAATCGCCTGGACCTGCTGACCGAACTCGATGTCGTCTGGCAGAAGAGGCACGGCTTCCGCGTCAGTGCTGCTGGTTGGTACGACGACGTCTACCAGGACAGTGCAGAGCCGAACGATGCTCTTGCGAGGAGCGGTAACTACACCAACAACCATTACAACTCCTACGCGACGCGTTATATCGCTGGTCCGTCCGGGGAGTTTCTGGATGCCTTCGTCTTCACCGGTTTCCAACTGGGCAACGTCGGGGTAGACATCAAGGCTGGCCAGCACAACGTCTACTGGGGCGAGTCGCTGTTCACTCTCGGCAACAGCATTGCTTACTCCCAGGGTCCGGTGGATACCATCAAGGCGGCCACCAGCCCGGGTTCGGAAGCGAAGGAGCTGTTCCTGCCGCTCGACCAGATTTCCACCACCATTCAGCTAACCGATGAGCTGGCACTATCGGCGCAGTATCTGCTCGACTGGAAACCCTTCCGCCTGGTGCCGGGCGGTACCTATTTCGCCCCGTCCGATGGTGCGCGCTCTGATCTGGGTTCGGCGCCTGCAGTGTTCCGCATTCCTAACGGAGACGACCTGGAGCCCGATAAGACCGGTGATTTCGGTGTGAACCTGCGCTGGAGTCCTTACTGGCTTGAGGGAACCGCCGGTCTTTACTACCGCAAGTTCAGTGAGAAGCTGCCCTGGAGCTTTACCCAGCTTGGTGTGACTCAGGTTGCGCCCGGCGTGTTCCGGCCGCTGCCCAACGCCATTCGTCTCAACTACGCCCGGGACACTGAGCTGTACGGCTTCAGTTTGACCAAGAACATCGGCACCGTCAGCGTCGCAGGTGAGGTTTCTTATCGCAAGAACACCGCCCTGAACTCGGTAGCTGGCTACACCGTACTGCCACGTGACAATGCCCAAGCAACTTATGATGAGGCAGAGGGTGCGCGGGGCAATAGCTGGCATGCCCTGGTCAACGGCATTTACCTGCTACCCAAGACTGCGCTCTGGGAAGGGGGCACACTGCAAGGCGAACTGACCTACAACCGCTTGGACAAGATCACCGAGAACGAAGCTCGCTTTAATGATCGCGCCCACGCCTGCGTCACTGCCTTCACCGAGAACTGCGCTACCAAGGACTCCTGGGGTATGCAGGTCGGTTTCACCCCCGAATGGCCACAGCTGTTCCCTGGCTGGGATGTGTCGATGCCGGTTACCGTGGCCTACGGCCTGGACGGCAACAGCCCGACCCTGGGTGGGACAGCCGAAGACGCTTACAACTACTCGATCGGTATCAGCGGCAAATACCGCCAGGTACACAACTTCACGTTGAAGTGGATCGATTCGTACGCCGACTATGACGTCAACCCGGCGCGTAACTACGTGACGAGCGACTACACCAACGGCGCGGCTGTGCAGAACAACCATGGCTGGTTGTCCTTCACGTATAAGGCGACTTTCTAGTCCGTTCCCCTTTTCCTGCCCGATGTGAGGGAATAGTTGATGAACTACAAGAAGATGTTGATGTTGGGTGCCACCGGTGTGCTGCTCGCAGGCCAGGTGGTTGCCGCACCTACGGATGAAGAGATCAGTCAACTCGGTAACACCCTGACGCCTCTCGGGGCGATCAAGGCTGCTAACGCAGACGGCACCATCCCCGCCTGGGACGGTGGTCTGTGCAGCGCTCCGGCTGACTACAAACCGATCATGGGTGCCAAAGGTGGCTCGCCCTATGTCGATCCCTTTGCCAGCGAAAAGCCGGTGCTCAGTATTACCGCGGCCAACCTTGCTCAGTATAAGGACAAGCTCGACGAAGGCACCCAGGAGCTGTTCAAGCGCTACCCGGACACCTTCCGTGTCGATGTCTATCCGACCCACCGGACTGCTTGCTATCCGCAATGGGTTTATGACAACACCATCAAGCGTGTGAAGAACCCCAAGCTGGTCGGCGGCGCTCCTGGTCTGGAAGGCGCACATGCGCAAATTCCGTTCCCCATCCCCAAGGATGGCTACGAGGCCATGTGGAACGCCAACGTCAAGTACGAGCTACCGTTCTCCGAGGGTACCCAGGCGGCCTACCTCATAGACAGTTCCGGCGGCGTGAGCCTGACCAGTGTCCAGAAAATCGAGAACCGCAACCTGTACTGGGACAACGACATCGAGAAGGTGCCGGACAACCAGCCGTACTGGGCGCTGATCGCGTCGACCAGCGAGCCGTCCTCTTCCGCTGGTGTCAAGCAGATGCGTTTCAACTTCCTGAACGTCCACGAGCGCGACGCGATGGCGTGGTCGTACGTGCCTGGTCAACGCCGCGTGCGCCTGGCGCCGGAGTTCAAGTACGACACCGTCAGTACCTCCAGCGGCGGCATCCTGCTGTTCGATGAAATCAACGGTTTCGACGGCAAGATGGACAAGTTCGACTTCAAGCTTGTCGGGCGTAAGGAGATGTACGTGCCTTACAACGCGTACAAGGCCTGGAGCGTCGATCCGAAGGTCGCCAATACGCCGAAACACCTGAACCCCGATGTGCTGCGCTGGGAACTGCACCGCGTGTGGGTAGTGGAAGCGACTCTCAAGTCGGGCGAACGCCATGTACAGAAGGTCAAGCGTTTCCTGCTCGACGAGGACAGCTGGAGCATCTTGGTCTACCACTCGCTGGATCAGGCTGGGAAGGTCCATCACCTGATGTACCAGCCGTCCATCCAGCAATACGAGAAGCCTGCGTATCGGAACGGCCAGTATGTTCTCTATGACATGACCAAGGGTGTATACGGCAACGGCTCCCTGATGGGCGCGCCGAAGATGACCGGTTTCTTCCAGGTCCCGCCGTACCCGGCAAGTTTCTTCACTTCCGGGGCGCTGGCGAGTGGTGGGGTGCGCTGAGCGCCCCACTGTAGGGTTTGAGCGTTGGGGGGAGAAATCCCCCTTTTTTTTCTGGCCGTTCAAGGATTGAATGCAAAAAAGGTCCGGCGCTGCTGTGAGGTTGAAATGGTTGCTGTACGTAATCTGCTCTTGATGCTCCTCCTTCCGTACTGCCTGCAGGCCGTCGCCGGGCAAGCAGTCGACTTCGTCGATCCGCTGGATCGACCTGCTTCCCAGGTGAGGAATCTGACGGCAGCACACCTTAATGCGGTGGCCGCGGCAGGAGATCGTCTGGTGGCAGTTGGCGCCAGGGGGCTGATCATGGTCTCCGACGACGCCGGGGCGACCTGGAATCAGGTCGACTCGCCAGTTTCCTCCGATCTTCTGGCGGTGCAGTTCCCAACGCCACAGCAAGGCTGGGCGGTGGGACACGAGGGGGCGGTACTGCACAGTGCTGACCAGGGAAAAAGCTGGGTCAAGCAGTACGACGGCCGGCAGGCCGCGAAAGAACTGGTGGATCACTTCACCAGACTGGCAGAGAGCGGGGACGCAGCCGCTCAGACGTACCTCGACGGGGTCAAACTGAACTACAAGGACGGCCCGGAGCAGGCGCTGATGGACGTCTGGTTCGTCGACGACCAGCGTGGTTTTGCTGCCGGCACGTTCGGCACCCTGCTGGCCACCCAGGATGGCGGCAAGACCTGGGAATCCTGGATGGAGCGGGTGGATAACCCGGAATTCCTGCACTACCTGGCGATTGCTGGTTCCGGCGAGCAGATCTTCATTGCTTCCGAGCGCGGCATCGTCTTCCGGTTTAACAAGTCCACCGGGCGTTTCGACCAGGTGGAAACCGGCTACACCGGAAGTTACTTCGGCATAGAGGTCACCCCTCAGGTCGTGATTGCCGCAGGCTTGCGTGGTACCGCCTACAAATCCCTGGACCATGGCGTGTCCTGGGCCCCACTGGAAACCGGGGTGAAAGTAGCCCTGAGCGATGTCCAGGTACTACCGGATGGGCGAGTCCTGCTGGCCAGCGTGGACGGCCGCGTCAGCATTAGTGACGCGAAGCTTGAAAGTTTCGCGCCAGTAGCCACCGGCCGGCCCGGACGATTCTCCAGCCTGGCATTTTTGCCAGGTGGCAAGGCGGTCACCGTTGGCTACTCCGGTGCACGCCAAGTAAGCCTGCAGTAGGCACCAGTCGCAATACAGAACAACAAGAGGCGAATATGGCTTTTTCAAGCGCACTCGACATGCCTGTCATTTCCGATCCGCAGCAGTTCGACAGAGCAAGCGGGAACTGGTTGGAACGCCTGGTGTTCAACCATCGCGGCGTGGTCATCCTGCTCTGTGCGTTGCTGACCCTGTTCTTCGGCTGGAGCGCGCTCAAGCTGCCGGTCAATACCAGCTTCGAGAAGATGATCCCGCAGTCCCACCCCTATATTCAGAACTACTTCAAGCATCGCGACGCCCTGCGTGGCATGGGCAACTCCACGCGCATCGTGGTGGAGAACACCCAGGGCGACATCTTCGACAAGGACTACCTGCTGGCACTGCAGAAAGTGAACGATGCCGTGTTCCTCATGCCTGGTGTCGACCAAGGCTGGATGCGCGGGCTTTGGACTAGCAGCCTGCGCTGGACCGAGGTCACGGAAGAAGGCTATCGCGGTGGCCCGGTTATCCCCGACCGCTGGGATGGCAGCCCGGCCTCCATGGAGCGTTTGCGGGAGAACATTACCCGTGCCGGCATAGTCGGCAGCTATGTGGCCAACAATCTGCGCTCCTCGATGATTTTCGTGCCTTTGCTGGACATCAATCCTGAGACCGGTAAGCCACTGGATTACTCTGAGTTCTCCAAGCAGTTGGAGAGCCAGGTTCGTTCCCTTGAGAACGACAAGATCAAGATTCATATCATCGGTTTCGCCAAGCTGGTGGGCGACCTCATCGATGGTCTGTATGACGTTATGGCCTACTTCGCCTACTCGGTGCTGATTGCCAGCGCCCTGGTGCTGGCCTACACCCGCTGCCTGCGCAGTACGCTCCTGCTGGTTTTCTGCGCGATGCTCGGCGTGGTTTGGCTTTTGGGGTTGCTCAGTGTTCTCGGCTACGTGCTCGATCCGTATTCGATCCTGGTGCCATTCCTGATTTTTGCCATCGGTCTGTCCCATGGCGCACAGAAAATGAACGGCATCATGCAGGACGTGGGGCGCGGAACCCATAAGTACATCGCCGCCCGCTATACCTTCCGCCGCCTGTTCATGGCAGGCCTTACGGCGCTGCTGGTGAACATCGTCGGCTTCGCTGTGCTGATGATCATCGACATCCCGGTGATCCGTGACATGGCGCTGACCACCAGCCTTGGCGTGGCAGTTCTGATCTTCACCAAGCTGTTCCTTATCCCGGTGCTGTTGTCCTACTTCGGCGTCAGCCCTGCTGCGGCAAAGCGCAGCGTGCAGTCTGCACAGGAGCTGGAAGCCGGACGCAGCCCGATGCAGACCGTGCGCACCTGGCTGATTCGCCTGACCGAACGCCGGCGCGCTACCGCAACCGTTTGCGCTGCGGTAGTGCTGACCGGGATCGGGCTTTCGATTAGCCAACATGTCAAATTCGGCGACCTCAATCCGGGAGCTCCCGAACTGCGGCCAGAGTCCCGCTATAACCGCGACGTCGCCTTCGTCAGCCAGAACTACGGCCTGTCTACCGACCAGTTTGTTGTGATGCTGAAGACGCCACTGGGCGAGTGCACCAAGTTCGCGTCGGTAGTCGAAGCGGATCGCCTGAGCGCACGCTTACGCGAGTTGCCAGGCGTGCAGACGACCTTCTCGCCGGCCGATGGTATTCGTCTGGCCACCTCGGGGACGTTCGAGGGCAACCCCAAGTGGATGACCATCCCGGTCAACGAAAGCAACCGCACGCAAGCCTTCAACATGTTCTCCACGGACCGCCCGGAACTGGCCGACCGTAGCTGCGCCATCACTCCCATAGTTGCGTACCTGGCTGACCACAAGGCCGCCACCCTTGACCAGGTAGTTCAGGAAGTGGAGCACTACGCTGCCGAGTACAACACGCAAAACCGGGAATTCATCCTGGCTGCTGGCAGTGCCGGGATCGAGGCCACCACCAACATAGTGGTCAAGCAGAGCTTCTGGACCTTGCACTTCGTGCTCTATGGCGCCGTCGCGTTGCTCTGTTTCATCACGTTCCGCAGCTGGCGTGCGGTTGTGGTGGCACTGATTCCGTTGATCATCACCTCAATACTTTGCGAGGCGCTGATGGTGATGCTCAACATCGGCATCAAGGTCGCGACCTTGCCGGTGATTGCGGTAGGCGTCGGTGTTGGGGTTGACTACGCCCTCTATCTGCTCAGTGTCCAACTCGGCATGCAACGTCAGGGCATTAGCCTGGCCAAATCCTATGAAGCTTCGCTGGATTTCGTCGGCCGCATCGTTGGACTGATTGGCCTAACCATGGCGGCCGGCGTGCTGCCCTGGATCTGGTCACCGATCAAGTTCCAGGCGGATATGGGCATCCTGCTCAGCTTCATGTTCCTCTGGAACATGCTGGGCGCGCTGGTATTGATTCCGGCCCTGTCCTACTTCCTCCTGCCCTCCGCCACCAGCGGTGAGCTGGCCCAGGTCGCGCCATCCGGGAGCGAGCCTCGGGAGACCACCGAGCCGGAGTCGGAATTGGCTGACGAGGATCGCCGAGCCCGACACTACCGGGCCACGGTCTGATAGAACGCCCGGGCGGCGAAGCAGGGTAGGGCGGGGCTCTTGCAGCAGGCCGTCCGGCCTGCTGTCGTGCGCCTGAAACCGCAATAATGCTTGGAAATCGAACCATGAAGCTTGGATTGGATGGACGTATTGCGTTGGTCTCGGGCGGCAGCAAGGGTATAGGCCGGGCCTGCAGCGAGATGCTCGCCGTCGAGGGATGTCGAGTAGTGGTGGTGGCTCGTGGTCAGCAAGCCCTGGATGAAACCGTGACGGCCATCCGCGCCAACGGAGGTATGGCTATCGGGGTGAGCGCAGACCTGACCCGCGAGGCCGACGTCCAGCGGGCCGTGGCCCTTGCTCGTGAGGCCTTCGGCGCACCGGATATCGTCATCACCAACGTCCATGGCGGAGATCCCGGGGACTTTCTGGAGGACAGCGCCGACGTTTTCACCGAGTCCTTCCAGGGCCTGGTGATGAGTGTGGTGCATCTGGCTCGGGCAACCCTGCCGCATATGCGGGAACAGCGCTGGGGGCGTCTGCTTACCATTGGCACGGCCGCTGCCAAGGAACCTGCGCCTGGGCTGCGCTTGATGGCAGCCAACACCGCGCGCGCCGGTGTGGTGACCCTTAACAAGCAACTGGCCGACGAGTTCGCTGCCTTCGGCATTACCGTCAATACCCTCGCCACCGGCTGGATCGCCACCGAGCATATGCGCGATCAGGTGGGCAAGATGGCCGCGGCCAAGGGCATGGCCCTGGACGACATGCTCCAGCGCTTGTCCCGTGGTGTGCCGGTGCAGCGAATGGGCCGCCCGGAGGAGATCGCGTCCCTGGCAACCTATCTCTGCTCAGAACTGGGTGGTTACCTCACCGGCTGCCTGATCCCGGTGGATGGCGGCGCACATCGCGCAGCCTGGTAAACATCATGGAACATCGACTCCTGGAAGCACCAACGCTCTGGGCACTGCTGCAGCGCCGAGTGGTGCTTACGCCCCAGGCCAACATGCTGATCGACGGGCGTCGCCGCCTACACCTAAGCTTCTCTCAAGGCCTGGATATTTCGGCGCGCCTGGCCGCCGGCTTTCAGCAGCGCGGTATCGGACCTGGCTCGGTGGTGACCTGGCAGTTGCCCACCGGGATAACTGCGGTAATGACCGCCCTTGCGCTGGCGCGCCTGGGGGCCGTGCAGAACCCGATCATTTCGCTCTATGGCGAGCGTGAAGTGCGCTGCATCGTGGAGCGCAACCGCTCAGACTTCCTATTGGTTCCAGGTGCAGCCGAGCGGGACTTTCCGGCAATGGCCGAGCGCATCCGCGACAGCCTGGAACGCCCCCCTCAGGTCATCGTCATGTCCGGCGACCTGCCCCAGGGCAAGGCCGCCGACCTTCCACCGGCCCCGGAAGACGGCGATGCGGTGCGCTGGGTCTACTACACCTCGGGTACCACTTCGGAACCCAAGGGAGCCTGCCACAGCGACCAGACGCTGATGATCGGTGGACGCAATCTGGCGCGGGCCATGGGAGTCGAATCCGCCGATGTGGGTACCGTGGCGTTCCCCTACGCCCATATAGGCGGTGCCATGTATACCGCCATGTTGCTTTCCAGCGGCATGAGCGCCGTGCTGCTGGATAGGTTCCAAGCGGTAGAAGCGTCGGCCATCTTCCGCCAGTTCGGTGTCACCACAACGGGTGGCAGCACTGCCCACTACGAAGCCTTGCTGGCGGAGCAGCGCCGCCAACCGGGCGAGCCACTGATACCATCGTTGCGCCTGCTCTGCGGCGGCGGCGCGCCCAAGCCGCCAGAACTCTACTACCAGGTGAAGGCCGAACTGGGCTGCGTGCTGACCCACAACTACGGCATGACCGAGGTGCCGCTGATCTGTGCCGGTTCCCCCGGCCATGGAGACGATCAGTTGGCCTTCTCCGAAGGTCTGCCCGTCGAAGACATAGAGCTGCGCATCGTGCGCCCGGACGGTAGTCTTGCTGCCGTGGGGGAGAGCGGCGAAATACGAGTACGCGGCCGTGGCGTGTTCAAGGGCTATACGGACAAGGCATTGGAAGCGGATGCGTTCGATGCTGATGGCTTCTTCCGCACCGGCGACCTCGGCCTGCTACGCACCGATGGCCGGGTGACGCTCACCGGGCGCCTCAAGGACGTGATCATCCGCAAGGGCGAGAACATCTCCGCGCGGGAGCTTGAGGATATTCTCTACGGTCATCCCAAAGTGCGCGCAGTCGCCGTGATAGGCCTACCCGACGCCGAGCGGGGAGAGCGGGTCTGCGCGGTAGTCGAGCCTGCCGAGGGCCAGCCGCCGCTTGCGTTCGAGGAAATGGTCGCTTACTTCTGGGCCAGCGGGATCATGGTGCAGAAGATCCCGGAGCAGTTGGAACTGGTGGAGCGCCTGCCGCGCAACGAGACCCTGAACAAGGTTCTCAAGCATGTCCTCAGGGAGCGCTTCGCCAGCTGAAGCATCGAGGGCGGTGGAAGCCCAATGGTCGTCCGGTAAATGTGGGGGACCAATTCATCCGCGAATGAACCCGCCCCCACGCAGAGCGCAGAGAGCAGGTCCTCAGCTTATCGCCTGCACCACTGCATCGCTGTCGCACACGGTGCTGTACAGGGGCAGCAGGTTGCGCAGGATGAATTCGTGGCTCTCTGCCGAGGCGCCGGCGATGCAGTCTTCGGGAACCACCACCTGGTAGCCGAGGTCCGAGCCGCAGAGAGATAGCCCGGAAATCGCCACATTGGTGGACACCCCAACCGCTACCAGCGTCTGCACGCCCATGTGGCGCAACATGGCGTCCAGTTCGGTGCCGTGGAAAGCCACCAGGGAAAAACTGCGAGCGTGAACAATATCTGTCGGGTGGGGCTGCAGTTCATCTACCGCCAGCACGTCCTGGCTGCCCGCGATCATTCGCTGGTCCTTGACCGAGCGGACGATGATCGCGCTGGTGCGGGGCAGGTCGGGGTAACCTGGTCGATGCGCCACGTGTAAGTGAATAACCGGCAGTTCTGCATCCCTGAAGCACTGTGCCAGGCGGGCGATGCGCGGCACGATATTTCGCGCCGCGGCTTGTTCGGCCAGGCTCTGGAACGGCGACAGAGCAGGGTCGATTACCCCTTGCTGGCATTCGCTGATCAGCAGCGCAGCGCGCTGTCCTTTATCCAACCCTCTGAGCATGGAACCTCCAGTTTCTACGTGTTGTTGTCGAGGCGAGCCTATTCCAACGCATTGACTTGTTGCGTCGCTGAGGCATTATAGCTGATAGTTTATCAGTTATTAAGCGGCGAGAAAGCTGAAATGAATGATGATACTGGTGTGGTGCGACTGCTCAAGGACTCGGTTAATGACTTCTTGGCTGGCAACCATGAGCCGGCCCGCCTGCGTGGCTGGATCGGGCGCGTACGTCCCCTCGAGCGCTGTCTGTGGCAGGGCATGTCCGACCTTGGCTGGACCTCGGTCATGCTGCCTGAACATTTGGGTGGAAGCGGACTTGGCCTGCGAGAAGCCTGCGAACTGGCAGAAGTGATGGGGGAACGGCTGTTGGCCGAGCCTTTCGTCGCCTGCTGCGTAATGCCGTCGGTACTGCTGGATGCCGCTTACGCCGAGGACGCGGCCAATGGCGTGGCGCAGCTAGCCGGCTGGTTGCAGGCGGCTGAACGTCCGCTCGCGCTGGCCTGGCAGGAAGGTGCAAGGCTACTGGAGCCTGGCCTGCCGACCTGCAGCGTCGAGAATGGTGTGCTGAGCGGCAGCAAGCAGTTCGTTCTTGGCTGTGAGGCCGACTCGGTGCTCCTGGTGTCCGCTCAGCTGGAGGGCCAGTTGGCCTTGGTGGCGGTCGCGGCTGATGCTCCTGGTGTCTGCATTGAAGCCTTCGCGGCCGGCATCGGCACGCAAGCGCACGTGCATTTCCAGCAGGCGCCGTTGCTATTCGCCGAACCGTTGCTAGTGGGCGAGGGTGCTGAAAAGGCGTTGCGCCAGGCGCTGGCCGCCGGGCGCTTGGCCCTCGGTGCCGAACTGGCCGGACAGGCAGCGGGTTGTCTGCGCCAGACCATCGACTATGTCAGCCAGCGGGTTCAGTTCGAGCGCCCCCTCGGCGCATTCCAGACCGTGCAGCACCGCTGCGTGGACCTGCATATTGAAATCTCCCTGGCGAACGCAGCATGGCGCCACGCCCTGACTTGTTATGAGCGTGCGCCGCTATCCGCCGAGACCCTGGCCTCCATTAGCGCTGCCAAGGCACGTTGCGCCACGGCGGCGCTGATAACCGGCAAGCAGGCGGTGCAGTTGCACGGCGCCATGGGCTTCGCCGAGGAAGTGGATATCGGCCTCTACCTGAGGTCGGCTTTGTTCGGCGCGGCCTGGCTAGGTTCGGTAGAGGCCCACCGTCGAGCCTTTGCCGCGGCGTATCCGTCCCTGCGCCAGGATCAGCTGGCCCGTGGCGACCGGCTGGACGTGGCTTTGAGCCTGTCCAGCGACCCGCGTGACTGGAGTGACGACGAGTTTCGCCTGCGTCTGCGGCGCTGGCTGGAAGAGTATTACCCCAAGCACTTGAAGCAGAATGACAGGCGCCCGTTCCTGCGCCTGCGCGGTGATGACCTGTGCAACTGGCTGCGGCTGCTCGACGATCATGGCTGGCGTGCCCCCGCCTGGCCTCGCGAACATGGCGGCATGGGAATTTCCTTCAGCAAGCAGTGGATTTACCAGCAGGAAATGGAACGCGCAGGAGTAGGGCGGATTATCGACAACGGTGAAACCCAGCTCGGCCCGACCTTGATCAAGTGGGGCAGCGAGGCGCAGAGGGCCTATTACCTGCCGCGCATCCTGCGTTGCGAGGATGTCTGGTGCCAGGGGTATTCGGAACCGGGCGCCGGCTCTGACCTGGCCAGCCTGCGCACCCAGGCGGTGCGCGAGGGCGACGAATTCGTCGTCAGCGGGCAGAAGATCTGGAGCACCCACGCCACCGATTGCACCCATATCTTCACCCTGGTGCGCACCGGCAAGTTCGAGAAGAAGCAGCAGGGCATCAGCTTCTTGCTGATCGACCTCAAGGCTCCCGGCGTGAGTATTCGGCCTATTGCCAACATTGCCGGCGAGAACGAGTTCTGCGAAGTGTTCTTCGACGCGGTGCGGGTGCCTGCCGAGAACCTGGTGGGAGAGTTGCACCAGGGTTGGAGCGTGGCCAAGGCACTGCTTGGCCATGAGCGTATCTGGCTTGGCAGTTCGGCCATGGCAGGCAGCGCGCTGGACCTGTCCGAGCGTCTGGTAGCACAACTGCAGCTTTCGACTGATCGGGGCGTACTCGATCGCCTGGCCGGACTACAGGCCGACCTGCACGACTATCGCCTGCTCTACGCCCAGCTATGTGATCGCATCGCCCTGGAAGGCATAGAGCCCGGCGCCGAGGCTTCGGTGCTGAAGGTCTATGTCTCCGAGCTGTTGCAGCGGATCACCGAGTTCAACCTGGAAGTCAGCGGCGAGTACGGCGGCATTGTGGGCGATGTCCAGTTGGGCGATCTGCATACCGACCTGCACTGGCCTCTGATGATGTCCCGGCCGGTGACCATCTATGCAGGCGCTAACGAGATTCAGCGGGACATCCTGGCCAAGGCCGTCCTCAACATGCCCAATGCACCCCGTGGCTGAAGCGGCCATCTGGAGAACCTCATGAGAGAAGCTGTCATCGTATCCACCGCGCGTACCCCCATAGGCAAGGCCCACCGTGGCGCGCTGAACGACATCAAGTCACCCTCGATGACCGGCCATGTGCTGCTGCAGGCTGCTCTGCGCGCGGGCATCGACCCGGCCGAAGTGGAAGACGTGATCATTGGTGCGGCCATGGGCGCCGGCACCGCCGGCCGCAACTTGGCGCGCGCCGCCGCACTGCGTGCCGGAATGGGCGTGAATGTCGCCGGCTCCACTGTCGATCGGCAGTGCGCTTCTGGGCTCATGGCGGTGGCCATCGCCGCCAAGCAGATCATGGTCGATCAGATGGATGTCGTGATCGGCGGCGGTTCGGAGAACGTCAGTGCTCTGACCCCCAGCTACCTCGAGTGGGCAGTACGTGAAAAGGACGAGGCGCTGGTGGAAGTCGTGCCACATGCCTACATGCCAATGATCGAGACCGCCGAGTTTGTGGCGAAGAAGTTCGGCGTCAGCCGCGAGGCACAGGACGTCTTCGCACTGGAAGCAAATCGTCGCGCTGCAACAGCCCAGGCCCTGGGGGTGTTCGATGAGGAAATAGTACCGCTGCAGGTCCGGCACAAGCTGGTGAACAAGGAGACCAAGGAGGTCAGCTACAGGGAGTTCCTGTTTGCCAAGGACGAATGTCTGCGCCTGGATACCACGGCCGAAGGCCTGGCCAGCCTCAAGCCGGTGCTGGAAGGTGGCAGCGTCACGGCCGGCAATGCCAGCCAATTGTCCGATGGTGCGTCAGCCTGCCTGCTGATGGAGGCACGACTGGCCGAACAGCGCGGCTTGCAACCCTTGGGGGCCTATCGCGGCTTCATGGTTACCGGCTGCGCGCCGGAAGAAATGGGCATAGGTCCGGTCACAGCGGTTCCCCAATTGTTGAAGAAGCATGGATTGACCGTCGGCGACGTAGGTCTCTGGGAACTGAACGAGGCCTTCGCCTGCCAGGCGCTCTATTGCCGTGACAAGCTGGGCATCGACCCTGCGCGTTTCAACGTCAATGGTGGTGGCATTGCACTTGGTCATCCTTTCGGCATGACCGGTTCGCGCCTGGTGGGCAGCGCGCTTCTGGAAGGCCGACGTCGTGGTGTGCGCTACGTGGTGGTAACCATGTGCGTGGGCGGCGGAATGGGCGCAGCCGGGCTGTTCGAAGTCTACGGCTGATTGCTTGAATGAATGGCCGGACATCCTGGAAATGGGATGTCCGGCCATGTTCATTTCTAGGCGAGAAGGAAACCCAGAATGGCAGACTTGATCTTCCTCCACGGCGGTCAGCATGGTTCCTGGTGCTGGGAGCCTCTGATCGCAACGCTGTGTGCGGGTGGTCATAACTTCGACCGTATTATCCTGCTGGATATGCCAGGCTGTGGGCGCAAGCGTCATCGCGATCCGCAGGACGCGACGCTGACCTCCATCACTCGGGAGCTGAATGACGAGCTTCGAGCCCTCGGAGTGTGCGGTGGCGTCCTGGTCGGTCACTCCATTGCAGGTGTGCTGCTGCCGATGATGGCTGTGGAGGACCCCTCGCTCTTCTCGCGTCTGGCCTACCTGACCACGGCCGTGCCGAAAGAAGGCCAGACCATCATGGAGATGTTGGGGACGGGACGGCAGGGAGACAATCCGGAGCAGGTGGGTTGGCCGGTTGATCTGGCGGCCACGTCACCCGAGGCGCTTAGTGTCGCTATCTTCGGTCGGGATCTCAGTCCGGCACAGCTCGAATGGCTGCTCAGCGAAGTCAGTCAAGACCAAACGCCACCCGCGGCTCAATTCGAGCCTGTGTCGAGGCGGGGTTACCGGGAGGTCGGGATAGTGGCGAGCTACGTCCTGACCTTACGTGACGATATCCTGCCACCACTCTGGCAGCGGCGCTTTGCCGAGCGGCTGGGGTGTGAGGAGGTGGTAGAGATCGATACGCCTCACGAGCCTTTTGTGTCCCATCCAGAGTTGCTGGCCGAGGTGTTGCGCCGGTTTGCTTGAGCAGTGCAGACGTCGCTCTCGGCGATGCTTCGATAAGTAGAGCGAGGGCCTGCTTGTTCCCCGCAAAAAAACAAGGCATGGCCGGACGAGCCCGAGCATGCCTTGTGAAGGAACACCCTCCAACGGCGTTGGAGGGTGCCCGATGTGCCCGGACAGCAATCGACGCCCGGGCTTCCACTCGTGCTCAGGCGACGGCTGATTTCTCTTGAGCCGCCAGCTGCTCGAAGTGATGCATGCTGCTTCCCAGGGCGCTATTGATCAGGGTCATGCGCTTGAAGTAGTGGCCAATTACGTACTCCTCGGTGACCCCGATACCGCCGTGCAACTGGATGGACTGGCCGCAGACGAAGTGACCGCTCTTGCCGATATGGGCTTTGGCCGCCGACAGCGCGCGGGCGCGTTCGGCCGAGCCTTTGTCCAGGCTGGATAGTGCGTAGTGCAGCATCCCGCGGGACAGTTCCAGCTCGATCAGCATCTCGCTCATGCGGTGCTGCAGGCTCTGGAAGTCGCCCAGCAGTTGGCCGAACTGCTTGCGGATCTTCAGGTAGTCGCGGGTGATCCAGAGAGAACGCTCCATGACGCCAACGGCTTCGGCACAGAGTGCAACCGTGGCCTGCTCGATGCCGTGGCGCAGGGCGGCCAGGCCGAGGCCGGCGACGCCCAGCAGGTTCTTCTGGCTGACTTCCACGTCGCGCAGGTAGATGTGGCTTGCCCAGCGATTGTCGATCAGGCGCACGTCTCGACGCTCCACACCCGGAGCCTTCGGATCCACCAGGAAGAGGCTAATGCCTTGCTCGTCGTCCTGGTTGCCGCTGGTGCGTGCGGAGACGATCAGCAGTTCGGCGACGTTTCCGGCGACCACCGCGACCTTCTCACCATTGAGGTGCCAACGGTCACCAGCGATGGCGGTGGCTCTGGTCTGCACTCGGGCTGTGTTGCCCCGCGCTTCGGCTTCCTCATGGGCCAGTACCGGCAGCACTTCGCCTAGGCAGAGAGCCTGGAGCAACGGCGCGGCCTTTGCGTCACGGGTGGCGATCAGGGTCTGAGCGGCCAAAACTGCTACAGCCCAGTAGGGTTCCACGCAGAGTACGCGGCCGATCTCTTCCATCACCAGGGCGGACTCCACTGCCGAGCAGTTCATCCCGCCGAACTCCTCCGGCACCGTCAGCCCCAGCAGTCCCAAGTCGGCCAGTTGTTGCCAGTGACTTGAATCGAAGGAGCCTTTGTCGACCACCGAGGCGCGCTTGTCGAATGCGCAGTTGTCCTCCATAAAGCGGCGGACGCTGTCCTGCAACATGCTCTGTTCTTCGTTGAGTTGGAAATCCATGGTTCAGAGCTCCAGGAATGAACGGGCGATGATGGTGCGCTGGACCTCGTTGGCCCCGCCGTAGATGGTGGTGGCGCGGCGATAGAAGTAGTCGGCCATGATGCCGGGCGCGTAGTCCGGGCCTGGGGCCCAGGCTTCCTCAAGGGTGGCGTCGCCCAGCGGGTCGGGATAGACGTAGCCGGCGTAGCAGCCAAGCGCTTCGACTTGCAGCTCACCGATCTTCTGCAGCAGTTCCGAGCCGCGGATCTTCAGCAGCGAGCCCACCGGCAGCCGGCTCTGACCGCCGGCCTTTTCGTGCAGGGCACGTAGGCTCAGCCAACGCAGGGCCAGGAGGTCGGTTTCCAGTTGCGCCAGGCGAGTGGCGAAGCCAGGGCGGTCGATCAGGCGCTGGCCATCGGCCTGCTTCAGGTTGAGGAACTTACGCAGGCGCGCCAGGTTGGCATTGTTGCGCGGCCACTCGGCACTGAAGGCGCGCTCGTTCTCCAGAAGGAACTTGGCGTAGGTCCAACCCTTGCCTTCCTCGCCTACCAGGTTCGTCAGCGGCACCCGAACATCGTCGAAGAAGACTTCGTTGAGGCTATGGCTCTCGCCAATGTCGTGGATCGGGCGGATGGTCACACCGGGTGCCTGGCGGTCCACCAGAATCATGGAAATGCCGCGTTGACGGGCCTCGGGGTCGGTTTTCACCAGGACGAAGATCATTTCCGCGGTCTCGACGAAGGACGTCCAGATCTTGCGGCCGTTGATCACGTATTCGTCGCCGACGCGGTCGGCACGGGTGCTGAGCGAGCCCAGGTCAGAACCTGCGTTGGGCTCGGAGAAGCCCTGGCCCCAGTACACATCGCCATTGAGGATGCGAGGGCCATACTCCTGTTTCATGGCTTCGCTGCCGAAGGTCATGATCACCGGGCCGATCATCTTGAACCCGGCGGTATCCACCGGCGGTGCGCCGGCGAGGAAGCATTCTTCATCGAAGATAAACTGGCGTACCGGCGACCAGCCAGTGCCGCCCCAGTGTTTGGGCCAGTTGGCGCCGGACCAGCCCTGTCGGTTGAGGATCTTCGTCCATTGACGGATGTCCTCGCGCAACGGGTGGTAGCCACGGCGGTTGCGCTCAGCCAACTCTGTCGGGAGGTTGTCCTTGAGAAAGGCGCGGACCTCCTGGCGGAAGTTTTCGTCTTCCTGATCCAGTGTGAAATGCATGGGTTCAGTCCTGTTTGCTGCGAGCGGTGGTTCCGCTCCTGTTATTAGCGGGAGTCGCATGCGCCGCCCGGTGGGGCGGCGCACAGATCAGCCGTGGCGTGGCCTCACTTGGGCGCGGCGTTGAAGGGGATGCCCTTGTCCGGTCGGTGGTCTTGGGGCAAGCCCAGGACCCTTTCAGCCAGGGTGTTGAGCAGCAGCTCGTCGGTTCCGCCGGCAATGCGCAGACTGGGATCCAGCCAGGCGCGCGCGAAGTCAGTTACCGCATGCCCGTGAGCGGCGAGTTGCGCACCATTGGCGCCCAGCATGTCCATGGCCATGGCACCCAGTGACTGTCGGGTGCGCCCCAGCAGCAGCTTACGGATAGCGCCCTCCGGTCCGGGAGCCTGACCGCGAGCGAAGGCTTCAAGGGCGCGACGGTGGATGGCACGCAAGCCTTGGCGCTCTACGAAGACTTCGGCGATGCGCGCGCGTACTTCGCCGTCTTCCAGCGCTGGCCGGCCGTTGAGACGGGCATTGCCAGCCAGGTCGACGAAGTTTTCCAGGGTGGGGCCGTAACCGGACTCGTCGGTGACGGCGTAGCGTTCGATCATCAGCGTCTCGACCGCCACCTTGAAGCCGCCGTTGATCTCACCCAGGCGTTGCTCGTCAGGGACGAAGACTTCATCGAAAAAGACCTCGTTGAGATCCTTTTCCTCGCCCAGGCGGTGAATTGGCTGGACGGTGATGCCCGGCGACTTCATATCGAGGAAGAAGTAGGTGAGGCCGGCGTGCTTAGGCAGGCTAGGGTCAGTACGGGCGACCACCACTCCCCAGTCGGCAATCTGCGCCCAACTGGTCCAGACTTTCTGGCCACTGAGCAGCCAGCCACCTTCCGTAGGCACGGCTTTCAGACGCAGGGAGGCGAGGTCGGAACCAGCCGAGGGCTCTGAGAACAACTGGCACCAGATTAGTTCACCGCGCACGGTGGCCGGCCCCAGTTTCTGTTTCCACGCGTCCGGCGCATAGCGCAGGAAGATCGGCAACGGATTGTTCAGGCTGATACTGAAGTAGACCAGGGGCAGGTCATAGCGCATTTCTTCTTCGCAGAAGATGACCTTTTCCAGCTCGCTACCACCTGCGCCACCGTACTCGCGGGGCAGGGTGATGCAACCGTAGCCATGGTGGACTTTGTGGGCCTGCCAGGCACGGGCCAGGGCCAGGTCATCTTCGAAGGGCAGGCCGTGACGGGCCTGGCCCGAGTAACGGGGGGCGTGCTCGGCTAGCCAGGCCCGGGCGCGTTCGCGGTAGAGCTTGAGTTCATGATTCATGTTGTTCACCCCACCAGCGCGGTTGCGGATTCGAGTCCAAGATCAGCCAAGAGGCGTTCACGCCAGTAGGCGAGGCTGCCCAGTTCCAGGGCCAGGCTGCGAGAGCGCCGGTAGAAGTGGTGGGGCATGGCTTCCCAGGTCACGCCCATGCCGCCGTGCACGTGGAGGTTCTCCTGGGCGGCCAGGTTGTAGGCGCGAATGGCGGCAATGCGCGCGGCGGAGGTCAGCTGCTGTCTCGTAGGCAGCTGTTGATCCCACGCATCCAGGGCGTCGCTAGCGCAACCGCGGGCGATTTCCAGCAGGCAGTAGATTTCCGCCAGCTTGTGTTTGATGCCCTGGAAACCACCGATAGGCTGGCCAAAGGCGCGGCGTTCGCGAGCGTAGTCGCAGGCCATGTCGAGGCAGGCCTGAGTGCCGCCAATCTGTTCGAAGGCAGTGGCCAGGGCGGCAAGATTGCCGATTTCGCCAATCAGTTCGGCGCCGCCGAGAGGGGTGACCTCCGCCTGGATGAACTGGAGAATCGCCGTTGCACGGGAGTTATCGAAGCCTTCTACCAAGCGACGCTGCACGCCCGGCTGGTCCAGACGCACGAGGTAGAGTCCATTGCCGCGTTCATTGCCGGCCTGAACAAGCGCAATGTCGGCGACGGCAGCAAAAGCAGCCAGGGCCTTCTCGCCGTTGATACGACCATTGCGCACCTGGGCTGAGCTGCTGCCGCAAAGGCCGCTTTCGGACGGGTCGGCCAGGGCCAGGCTGGCAATGGCGGCACCGTTGGCCAAGGCGTCAATCAGTTCCTGATGATCATCCAGGCCGGCCCTGAGCAAAGCATGGACGGCAAGGGTATTAGGAATCAGGGGCAGGGAGCCGGTGAGACGGCCCAGCTCTTCGCAGATCACGGCAAGACCGCTCCAGCCGAGTCCCAGACCCCCGGCACTTTCCGGTATGGCCACGGACAGCCAGCCCTGCTCGACGGCATGGCGCCAAAGCAGCTGGTCGAAGCTGCCAGGGTCGTTGAGCAGTGATTTCAGGTGCTCGGGTGTCGCCTGGTCCTGGAGCAGGCGTCGGGCCTGTTCGCGGATGCTGGCGAGGTCTTCAGCGTGATCGGCTTGCATGCGGACTCTCTCAGGCTGGAGTGAAGAGGGGGAGGTACACGTCCTCCGCCGCCTCGAAGACCACCTTCACCCGTTGGCCAATAAAGGCCGATTCGGGAGGGCAGCCAACAATGTTGGTCGTCAGTTGCAGACCTTGCTGCTCGTCGAGACTGACGATGGCGACGGCATAGGGCACTTCCTGGCCCGGACTCCAGGGTTGGTGGTTGACGGTGAGGGCTTCGATGGTGCCCAGGCCCGATACGGTCTCGGGGGCGAGGTTCCGACTGAGGCATTTGGGGCAGACGATTCCCGGCGGGTGCAGCCAGAAGCGGCAATCGGCGCAGCGCAGGAAGCGCAACTGGCCATCTGCGCCGCTAGTCCAGAAGAAGCGGTTCAAGTCGTCCAGCTCGGGAAGGATTCGGTTCGAAGCAGTGCTCATGGGGTTCTCCAGGGGGCGTTGGCGTTGCCTTGCATCATGCGTCAGGTTCCGCCCAGCCTTCTATGGCTCGCTCGCTTGGGATTAAAACTAACACAATGTTATTTTTATTGTATAGTTCCTTCCAAGGCAAGCGTTCTTCGAGCTGAGTCTGAATGATCGGTATCCCCTGCGCGTGCTGTGCTTCAGGCACTCTGCGAGGGGAATAATCAAGCTGACTATAGGTCAGCTATATATGGCGTAAGGAGGTTCATGAATGTCCAGTCTGGTCGTGGTTACGGGTGCCGCCGGTGCCCTCGGGCGCGCGGTTGCCCATGCCTTCATCGAGGAAGGCCATCCGCTGCTGCTGGTTGATTGCAACGAAGCAGTCCTGCGCTCGGCCTATGAAGGGGTGACCGGAACCCTGCATTTCCTGGTGGCCGATCTGACCGATGGCGCAGCGACCCTGGCGGCACTGGGCGGTGCCGTGGAAGTCCATGGTCCTGCGGCAGTGCTCTGCAATATCGCCGGCGGTTTTGCCATGGGTGTGGATGTGCACGACGCCGATGCTGCCGTGTGGGAGCGCATGATGGATATGAACGTGTCTACCACCCTGAATGCCTGCCGGGCTGTAGTGCCGGGCATGCTGGCGGCCGGCCGCGGCAAGATCGTCAACGTTTCGGCGGCTTCCGCCAGTAGCGGCAAAGGAAGCATGGGCGCCTACTGTGCTTCCAAAAGCGTTGTGGCGCGTATTACCGAGTCCATGGCCCAGGAGCTGCGGGAGCGGGGAATTAATGTGAACGCCGTTGCGCCCAGCATCATCGACACGCCGGCGAACCGTGGAGACATGCCGGACGCGGACGCCAGCAAGTGGGTGTCCACTCGCCAACTGGCGGACGTGATCACTTTCCTCGCCTCCGAACGCGCTAGCGCCATCCACGGTGCGGTGATCCCTGTGGTGGGACTGTCCTGATGGGCGGCGGAGTCCTGGTCATGCAGCCGGCGGATGGGGTCTGTCAGATCACCATCAACCGCCCCGAGCGGCGTAATGCGCTGGACGTGGCGACCTACTCGCAACTGGGGGCGGCATTGCTGGCGGCTGACCAGGACGACGCCATCAGAGTCATAGTGCTGAGCGGTGAGGGCAAGCACTTCACGGCTGGAAACGATCTGGCGGACTTCCGCCTGTTGAAGGACGCAGCGTCCGTGCCGGGCATCGACTTCCTGCGCATTCTCTCCGGACTGTCCAAGCCGGTGATCGCGGCGGTCGAAGGCTATGCCATCGGAATCGGCACGACCTTGTTGCTGCATTGCGACCTGGCCTATGCCGGCAAGGGCAGCACCTTCCGCCTGCCCTTCGTGGGACTGGGATTGTGTCCCGAGGGTGGTGCTACCTATTTGTTGCCACGGCTCTCGGGCAGCAAGGTGGCGAGCAACCTGTTGTTCTTTGGCGAACCTTTCCTGGCTGACCTTGCGCGGGAGATTGGCTTGATCAACGAAGTGGTCGAGGAGGGCGGGGCGCTGGGGGTGGCCATTAGACGCGGCGAGGCGCTGGCCCGACTGCCTGTCCAGGCGTTGAGGAAGACCAAGGCACTGCTGGCAAGTCATGGGCGCACCGAGTTGGACGCCGTTATGACTGCCGAAGAGCGAGAATTCCTGTCCTGCTGCGCATCGGATGAGGCCCAGGCTGCATTCGATGCCTTCCTCAACAAATAGGAGCGTTTGAATGTCCGTTCTACTGCGACGCCGCGAAGGTGTCGTCGAGATTCTGACTCTTAACCGACCAGCGCAGCGTAATGCCCTCAACCCGGAGCTGATGGAGGAACTGTCCTGCGCCCTTGAGGAAGTCGAGGCGAGCGAGGAGGTTCGGGTCGTGGTGCTGTCCGCCGCCGGTGACAAGGCCTTCTGCGCTGGAATGGACTTGAAAGCCTTTGCCGAGGCTCCTTCCATGCAGGGATCGCGATCGACTTCCTGCTTCGAGTCATTCCTGGAGGGGCGCTATTCCAAGCCCGTAATTGCGGCGGTCAATGCGACGGCGGTTGCAGGAGGTTTCGAGCTGGTCCTCGCTTGTGACCTGGTAGTGGTGGCGAACAACGCAAAGTTTGGGCTTCCGGAAGTAAAGTACGGTTTATTCCCGGCAGGCAGTGGCGTCCTGCTGCCTGCACGAATTCCCTTGGCCATCGCTCTGGAGCTGGGGCTGACAGGGGAGCTGATGGAAGCGGACAAGCTTGTTCAACTCGGGCTGGTCAACCGCGTGGTAGAGCCTGCCAGGGTGCTTGAAGCGGCGTTGGAGCTGGCGCAGCGAATCGCATCCAATAGCCCGCTCGGGGTTTTGACGACCAAGCGGCTGATGTGGTCGTGCGCGCAGCAAGGTGTTGAAGCAACAAGGCCGGCACTGAAGGCGTCGATCCCCACGGTTTTCAGCAGCGCTGATGCTCTTGAAGGGGCGTTGGCTTTTGCGGAGAAGCGGGTGCCTGTATGGAAAGGGCACTGACGTGCAACAGTACGTCACCCCGACTGGAAAAGTGCCGCAGCAAGTGGTTGGCCTTGCCGCGCATTTCTTCGCTGACCGATAAGTCCTGTTCTAGCTGCTTCAAGAACTCGTGGGCAGGCCAGACCCAGGAGCCGCGAACCAGAGACGGCTATGGGCAAGGCGAACGGTTAGAGGGATCTGCTCATCTTTGAAGCCCAGGTGAACCTGAAAGCTGCTCCTGTACCATCAGCATAACTCTGGTAGGTATCGCCGAAGCCACTCCCAGCCCTCCTGGTTTTTCGATTAGGACGGCTGAGCTTTTTCCGGTTTTTAAGCAGTGACGCCCAAATTACTGGGAAAGGGGACGGCTTTATATAGAGAACAGACCGTCCGCTTCTGGCCCAGGCCGTGTCAAAACGAAGCGGGTGATGGATAGCTGGATTTGGATGGTTTTAGCGGCGCCCAGCGGCCTTGTGGGCGCCTGGCGTGTCGATCCGAGGCATTTGGCTGATTCGGTGCAATTGTCGCTTCCGCGATGCTGAGCGACGAGTTCAGCGGGCCGCCCAAAGGGGTTTCAGGCCTTCATCGCCGCCATCAGCGCACTATTGCCCAGCAGGTTCAGCACCCGTTTGAAGTTGTAGGCGAGCACATGCAGGCTCATTTCCGTGCTCACCCGGTCGAGCGTCTTGGTGAGGAAATGAGTGGCGCCCATCCAGGCCTTCAACGTGCCGAACGGGTGCTCCACCGTCTGGCGGCGGATGCGCATCATCTCCGGTGCCTGATCCAGGCGGGACTGCATCGCGTCGAGCACTGACTCATGTTCCCAGCGACTCACCCGACGCTCTGAACTGGGTGTGCAGTGCTCCTTCAACGCACACCCTTGGCAGCTCGAACTCCAGTAACGGTGCATCTTCAGCCCTTTCTCGACGCTTGAGTAGCGCCAGGTCAGGCTTTGCCCTGCCGGGCAGCGGTACTCGTTCTTGGCTCCGTCATAGATGAAATCACCTTTGCCAAAGCGGCCGGCCGCTGTTGCTCCCGACGTCAGCGTCTTGGGCACGAAAGCGGTGATGCCAGCTTCGTGGCAAGCGAGGATTTCCTCGCTCTTGAAATAGCCCCGGTCGGCGACCACTGAGAGTTCCTCGACGCCCATGGCTTCCCGCGCCTGCGTGGCCATGGCACTCAGTTGGTCGCGGTCGACGCCGTCGTTGGTGACTGCGTGCGTCACGATCAGGTGATGCTTCGTATCGACTGCCGCCTGCACGTTGTAGCCAACTATTCCGCTGCCGCGCGTCTTCATCGTACGGGCATCGGGATCGGTCAGGGAGATCTGCTTGTCTGGGGTGGCCTCAAGCTGGGTCTCGATGGCCTGGAGTTCCTGCATCTTGGCTTTCAGCGCCGCGATCTTGTTGTGCAGGCGTTCGGCCTTGGCCTGCGCCACCGTCGGCTCCTGCCGATCGGCAGTGTCCAGGGCGGTTAGGTAGCGGCTGATGCTGGATTCGATTTCCTCCATCCGCCGTTGCAGCTTGGCGCTGGTGAAGTTGCGGTCACGATTGTTGACCGCCTTGAACTTGCTGCCGTCGATGGCCACCAGCGCCTCGGCGAACAGACCGAGCTGCTGGCACAGCACAACGAACTGTCGGCAGACACCGCGAATGGCTTTGCCGTTGTCCTTGCGGAAGTTGGCGATGGTCTTGAAGTCCGGCATCAGGCGCCCGGTCAGCCACATCAGCTCGACGTTGCGTTGTGCCTCGCGCTCGAGGCGGCGACTGGACTGGATGCGGTTGAGGTAGCCGTAGATGTAGATCTTCAGCAGGACGGCAGGATGGTAGGCAGGCCGACCGGTTTCTGCGGGGACAACCCCGTCAAAACCGAGTCGGCCGAGGTCGAGTTCATCGACGAACACATCGACCACCCGCACCGGATTGGTGTCCGCGACGTAGTCATCCAGGCTCTCGGGCAGCAGTGTGCTTTGGCCTCGATGTTCTCCCTGGATGAAACGCTTCATGGCTAGCCCTGCTGAGTTTGACTCCATCAAATCTCAGCAAGGTCGATGCCAATGTTTTTACACGGTCTGGGCCGAATGCAGTCGGTGGCAAACAATAGCTAACGGTCAGGAGGGGCTGCTGGTATCGCTGAAAGCCACCCATCAGCCACTGACTGAGTTGTCAGTCGTTCGTCACATTTCACTAGATTAAGGGACGGCTCTGTCGCGAGCCTTTCGGGCGCCCAACCGGAATTTAACTTCACATTTAATTTCACATTCTCTGCCCTGATCGGAAGCTGATAACCGATTTCCAGAAAACAACGAGTTGACAGCTGCTGACCGGGAGCTAACAAAGCAAGAGGCGCGGAGCGAGGTCGCTGGTGATGAGGGGCCTCACAAAGTGAACAGCCTGTCCCAGTCTCTCCGGGCGAGCTCCCGACATGCCTTTAGGGCACCGCCAAAGCACCTTGAGGATGCCCTCGCCATCCGTGTCTCAGATTCGTACGTGATGGGAAGTCCATCCTGGTCGAGCAACGCGCCGCGAGCTCCGATCAGCAACGCATGAGCTCCAACGACATCATGTGCCGACACCGGGACAAGGGACGCGCCTGCGACCGCGTCGCCCGCGGCTACACGGGCAAGGCGGTAGGCGATGCTCGGCATTGGAATGAATTCGGCAGGTGCACAGAGTTCAGCATTGAGTTCTGGCCTTTTGGCAGCGGCGGTGCTCACCAGCACTTGGCTGCCAGGGCTTAAATCGAGCTGATCCAGTCGGGCCTGTCTTATTTGGCCGTTTCGAATGACACCGCCAAGCCCCTCTGCCCAGGAGATGCAGTCGGGGCCAAGGGCGGGGGGTGACCGGTGCGTAGACCACGCCCAGAATGGGGATAGCGTTGCGTAAAAGACCGACTGAGACAGCTGAGCCTTTTCTGCTCAACAGGAAGTCACTGGTGCCGTCATTGGGATCGACGACCCAGCAGTACTTGTGATCGGTGAGGCGACTCCCGGTTTCCTCGCCCCAGAAGTCGCAATCCAGAAGTGCCAGAAGGCCTCGACGCAGCTCTGCTTCGATTTCGGCGTCGACTTCTGCCTTATCGCCATGACCTCTCGGCCCGCCTTGGCGGGCCCACTCTGCAATCAATAGTTTTCCAGCCGAAAGCACCAGTTCCGTGACTGACCTCAGCAAGTCTAAGCGGTCCATAGACCCTACCAGCGCCTCCAACCCGGTCAGATTGTCGGAGCTTAGCCCCTGCTCCGCGTTGCGGCGACATGGAACACCTCGGGAGGTGCGATCCCTCCTACCGGCATTAGGCCGCCAGTGGGCGTTATGAGGTCAGTCATTTTTGACAGTCCAGTAGGATGGCTGCCAATTTGCTGCAGAGCCTACCCCACAAGTGGCCATCCGAAGGGCAGCTAGTGGGGCGGTAAGTGGGGGTTGAAGCAAAAAATGGGGAGATACCAAGCGTTGCTGGGAGCTTTTCCTCGATCAGTCCTTGCAAAAGCACTTCAGCGCGAGTGGGGTAATGCCGCAGCAACTGGTTAGCCATGCCGCGCATTTCTTCGCTTACCGACAAGTCCCGTTCTAACTGCTTCAAGAACTCGTGGGTTTGTATGACTGCGCGGGTTCGCTCATGAGGCATCGTCATGTGACAACCTCCTCTTAACGATTCGTTTTTCATCAGCCAAAAAACAAACCCCCTGGTGCGCAGTGCGGGAAACATCCCGCCCGAGGCGTGGGGGTTATGGTCTAAACGGATGTTATTTGGCTGATCCAGCGCCGTCAACACGCCTCTGGCAAATGCACCAATGCTTGATCGAACAACGTCCTTGATGCGCCATGGCGGATCGGATCAGATAGGCATGGAACAAAAAAACGGGTCATCGCCGCCGTTTTTGGCCTACAGCTCGTCTTCTATGCGTCCTTCACGCAGGATATGGCGCAGCGGATCCGTAGCTTCCCTCCGCATTTCCTCACTTTGGCCTGTGCCTCGGGCGAGGTTCTCAAGAAATCGATGGGCCGTGGATCACGGCACGTGTGCGCTCATAAGGGACGGTCATGGGCGCAACTCCTCCTGGTGCTACGGTCTCTATCACCAACGGGCTATTTAGCCCAGTTTGTTGTCAGCCACGGCTGGATAGACGGTTCGCCATTGCTCCCGTGGAACTCCCGCCGAATAGGCATTCTCGTAGTACGTAACACCCGATTCGAGGTGGTAGGCATAGCATTTCCGCTTGCCGTGGTCTGACACTGAGATTGCCTCGAGAGCGTCCATTTTCCAATGACCGGTACCGTTTATGTGTCCGGGGCTGACCAACTGAACCTCCCTGAGGTCCCAGCCATGGGGGCCGGCCGCTGCCAATTCGAGAAGATCACACACGCTGTAGATGAGCAAAACAGTGGGACGGGTCGAATCCTCTTCTCGATCGAGTGCATCCACATGGAAATACGGAAAGGACGTGAGGTACTCGACGTATCGCCAGGAATGGCCGCCTTTGATGAGGGCGCCGACGGGGATCTCTGCGTGCTCGAAGGTCATGAACATGTCGGCTTCCTCCTAAAATGCACATCATAACGTGTAGCCTTAAAGTGTGCGCTAGCGCTTTATCGTTCCTTTTGCGGATATGGCAAATGGAACTGAACACAGCATTCGGGCTCATCCTCCGGCAGGCGAGGAAGGTTGCAGGCAAGACCCAGGAAGATTTCTCAGAAGTAAGCGGCAGAACTTACTTGAGTGCCCTTGAGCGGGGGCTTCAATCACCGACTTTAGAAAAGTTGGATGACCTTAGCAGGTCGCTGCAGATCCACCCCGTTAGCCTTTTGGCTGCCAGCTATTTGATTAAGGACTGCATGCCAGTCGACGACCTTCTGATCATCCTGAAGCGCGACCTGAGGGCTCTGGGCGTAGAGGGTATCTAGATTTCAGTCGGGCGCTGACGTTGAGGCATACCTAAATCGCCCGGGCGGCTGAGAGCGCTGGCCGATCGGTGGCCTGTCGTCAGTGTTCCTTCAGAACCGCCCGGAGAGAGTGGTGTGGCGTCAGTAGGTAACAGTCACAGGAGCGTTCGTTTGAGTACGAATCTGATCACGAAGCAAGGCCATGAAGCATTAAAAGGGGAGTTGGATCACCTGTGGAGGGTCTATCGCCCGGAAATCACCCAAAAGGTGGCTTGGGCCGCCTCCCTTGGGGATCGCAGTGAGAATGCGGACTACCAGTACAACAAGAAGCTGCTGCGAGAGATAGATCGCCGTGTTCGCTACCTGCGCAAGCGCTTGGAAGACATGCGGGTCGTCGAGTACGCCCCTGAGCAGGAAGGCCGTGTCTTTTTTGGCGCTTGGGTGGAGATCGAAAATGAAGAGGGGGAGGTGAAGCGGTTCCGCATCGTCGGTTATGACGAGATCTACGGTCGCAAGGACTACATCTCAATCGACTCGCCAATGGCGAGGGCGCTTCTCAAGAAGGAAGTGGGTGATGAGGCCATCGTGCGCACGCCCCACGGCGAAGCCTGCTGGTGGATCAACGTCATCGAATACGAGAAATAGTACGAAGATTCTGGTATGCGTACTATTTGTAATATATTGATTATTAATAATTTTTCGCTTTTTAGTATGTGCCCTGGGGGCACAACTCATTTTCGGCGTTCTCGGAGCGGTCGCCCTGGGCAGCCGCTTCACTCACGGCTTGCGTGACCTTGGGGCGGCGTACGTGCCAAAGCTCATGAAGCTCGGCGCGCAGTCGGGCCTCGCCTTCCGGGGTGATCAGAGGGGTTCCGGCGGTGCGGGGCGGGCGATAACGGCTCATGGCGGTCCTGCGGGGTTCTGGAAGGCGAAGCCTATCAAGCTTCGCGCAGGACCGTCAGTGGGCTGGCGTTGAGCGCGCGACGCGTCCCCATCACGCCTGCCGAACCCACGAGCAGGGCACCTAGCAATGGCAGCAGGAGCAGCCAGGGATGGGGTTGCCAATCCAGGTCGAAGGCGAAGCGATAGAGCAGGGCGCTGACCAGTTCGCAGCCCAGTGCAGCGAGCAGGCCGCTGCAGGCGCCGAGCAGGGCGAACTCCGCACGACGGGCTTTCAGCAGCAACTGGCGCTCGGCGCCCAAGGCGCGCAGTAGGGCGCCTTGGCGGATGCGCTCGTCCAGCGTGGATTGCAGCCCGGCGAACAGTACGGCCATACCGGCCGCGAGGACGAAAAGCAGCACGAACTCCACTGCCAGGGTGACCTGGGCGAGGATGCTGCGCAGCTGCGCGAGGATGGCTTCCACCTGCAGCAGGGTCACCGCCGGGAAGGCACGGGACAGTTCCACCAGATCGCGGTCATGGCGTGGCGGCAGATAGAAGCTGGTGAGATAGGTGACGGGAAGGTCGGACAGGGTGTCCGGCGCGAAGATCATGTAGAAGTTCGGCTGGAAGTTGTCCCAATCCACCTCGCGCAGGCTGGTCACTTCGGCGTCGCGTTGCAGGCCACCGACGCTGAAGCTGAGCTTGTCGCCCAGCTTGAGGCCAAGGCTTTCGGCAAGTTTGGATTCGACCGAAACGCCCGGCAGGGCGGATTTGTCCAGGTCGCTCCACCAGTGCCCGGCTACCAGGCGATTATCGCCGGGGAGCTCGGCGGACCAGGTCAGGCTGAGGTCGCGCTGCACGGCGCGTTCGCCCTGGGAGTCCTTGCTCACCAGTTGGCGTACCGCTTCTCCGTTAATGGCCGTGAGCCGGCCGGGCACTACCGGATAAAGCGGCGAAGGATGTGGCGACAGGCTGGCGAGGCGGCTGGCGAAGGCGTCTTTCTCCGCCGGCAGCACGTTCAGGGCGAAATGGTTGGGCGCGTTCTCGGGTAGCTGGTTCTGCCAGGTGTCCAGCAGTTCGCCCCGAAGCAATGCGATCAGCGCCATGGCCAGCAGAATCAGGCCAAAGGCGAGGGACTGGCCGGCTGCCGCCAATGGGTGGCGCAGCAGTTGGCCAAGGCCGAGTCGCCAGGGCAGGGTGGCGTTGGCCAGGGCCTTGCGCAGTCCCTTCAATCCGGCCAGCAGCAGGCCGCCCAGCAGCAGGGCCGCGATCAGGCCGCCACCGAGCAGGGCGAGCGTCAATTTCAGGTCCAGGCTCAGTCGCCACATGATCAGGCCGAGGGCCAGCAATGCCGCTCCATATATAAGCCAGGCACTTGGTGGCAGCGGTAGCAGATCGCGGCGCAGGACGCGCAAGGGTGGCACCCGGCCTAGCGCGGCCAGCGGCGGCAGGGCGAAACCGGCCAGGGCGAGCAGGCCGGTGGCGATCCCGGCCAACGCGGGTACCAGGCCGCCGTCAGGAATTACTGCAGGCAGGAGTCCGCCCAGCAATTCGAACAGCACGACCTGCGCCAGCCAGCCGAGCAGGGCGCCCAGTGCACTGGCAAGCAACCCCAGCAGAGCCAGCTGCAGACCAAATAGAAGGAGGGCTTCGCGGCGGGACAGGCCAAGGCAACGCAGCAGGGCGCTGGCGTCGTAACGACGTGCGGCGAATCGGGCCGCAGACAGCGCCACGGCGACACCGGCGAGCAATACGGCGGCGAGGCTGGCGAGGTTCAGGTAGCGCTCGGCGCGACCAAGGGCGCCACCGATCTGGCGGTTGCCTTGCCTGGCATCTTCCAGGCGCTGGTGCGCTGCCAGGCCGGGTTCAACCTCCATCCGGTATTGCGCCAGCGCTTCATTCGAACCCCTCCACAGTTCCCGGTAACGCACCCGGCTGCCGGGTTGCACGATGCCGGTGGCATCGAGGTCATCCAGGCTGATCAGTACCCGTGGGGTAAGACTGTAGAAGTCACCTGCACGGTCGGGTTCATAGGTGAGCACGCGCGTCAGGCGCAGGGTTTTCTGCCCGACATCGATACTGTCGCCGGGCTTGAGGTTCAGCGTTGCGAACAGCCTCGCTTCTGCCCAGGCTTCGCCCGCTTTCGGGCCGCTACCGGTGGTTTCCTCGCCATAGGGCTGTGCGGCGCTCTTCAATTCGCCGCGCAGCGGATAGGCTGCGTCGGCGGCCTTGACGCTGGAGAGCTGGATACCGTTGTCGGTGGCGATAACGCTGGAGAATTCCACCGCGCTGGCATGTTTCAGGCCCAGCCGGATGCCGCTTTCGACTTGACCGGCGCTGGCCGGTGACGAGCCGCTGAGCAGGAGATCGGCACCGAGGAATTCCGTGGCACGCAGCAGCATGGCGCCATTCAGGCGGGCGCTGAAGTAGCCGATCGCACTGCTGGCGGCGACGGCAACCAGCAGGGAGAAGAACAGCACCCGCAATTCGCCGCTGTGGGCATCGCGCCACAGTTGGCGGGCGGCCATCGTCAGCAGGCGAGCGAGTGGCAGGCGTCGCATCAGGGCTCCACCTGTTCGACCAGGCGGCCGCCTTCGAGGCGGATAAGGCGGCGGCAGCGATGCGCGAGGCGTTCGTCGTGCGTCACCAGCACAAGGGTGGTGCCGCGCTCCTGGTTGAGTTGGAACAGCAGATCGCTGATGCGCTCGCCGGTGTGGCTGTCGAGGTTGCCGGTGGGCTCGTCGGCGAACAGCACATCGGGTTCGGCGGCAAAGGCGCGGGCAATGGCGACGCGTTGCTGTTCACCACCGGAGAGCTGGCGCGGGTAATGGCTGAGGCGCTGACCCAGTCCGACCCGTTCGAGCAGGTGGCGAGCACGTGAGCGCGCATCGCGGTTGCCTTCCAGTTCCAGCGGCAGCATGACGTTTTCCAGGGCGTTGAGGTTGTCCAGCAACTGGAATGACTGGAAGACGAAGCCAACATGCTCGGCGCGCACCCGGGCCCGCTGGTCTTCGTCCAGGCTCGACAGGGCGCGCCCTGCCAGGTGCACCTCGCCGGCGCTGGGCAGGTCGAGCCCGGCGAGCAGGCCGAGGAGGGTGGATTTGCCGGACCCGGAGCTGCCGACGATGGCCAGACTGTCGCCCTTGCCGAGGTCGAAGGAGAGGTCGTGCAGGATGGTCAGCTCGCCTTCCGCGCTGGGAACCACTTTGCTAAGGTTCCGCGCATCGAGAATGCTTGCGCTCATGGAGAATCCAATGCGTGCCTGGTTGTTGGGCGGCTGCCTGTCACTGTTGCTGTTGGCGCAGGAGGCCATGGCGGGGACCGTGCTGGTCGTCGGCGATAGTATCAGCGCTGCTTTCGGGCTGGAATCCAGCCAGGGATGGGTCTCGCTGCTGGAAAAACGCCTTGCGGAAAAGGGCTACGAACAGCGTGTGGTGAATGCCTCCATCAGCGGTGACACCAGTGCTGGCGGGCTGTCCAGGCTGCCGGCGCTCCTGGCCGAGCACAAGCCGGAGCTGGTGATCATAGAGCTTGGCGGCAACGATGGACTGCGTGGTCAGCCACCTGCGCAATTGCAACAGAATCTTGCCGCCATGATCGACAGCGCCAAGGCGCAGGGTGCTTCCGTGCTGCTGCTCGGTATGCGTCTACCGCCCAACTACGGCGCGCGCTATACGACGGCATTCGCCAATGTCTATAACAGCCTGGCAGCGGAAAAACAGGTGCCGCTGGTGCCCTTCTTCCTCGACGGGGTCGGGGGCGTGCCTGAAATGATGCAGGCCGATGGCCTTCACCCTCGCGCGCAGGCCCAGCCACGGCTGCTGGACAACCTCTGGCCGACGCTGGAACCCATGCTCTGACGCTTTTCCCGGGGCTCGCTTTCGGCTAATGTTGCGCACCCTCCCTGGAGTCCTCCATGCCGCGCCCCGCCTGGTCCCTGTTTGGCTACAAAGTCATTGAGCCCGACGAGCAACTCGACCTGTTCGCTTGCCGCGAGATTCGCCTGCACCTGGTGGCGCGACAGCTTGAACTGGACGGCTTCGCGGATCGGACTCTTTGCGGCGGTTTGCTGCCAGCGCAGCCGCGCTGGAGTAGCCTGGAACAGGAGTTGCTGCGTGATCGGCGACTGTGCTCCAACTGCCGTTCCACCCTCGATGCACACCGCAAGGGGCAGCACTCGGTCTGGTCGGAGGCCTGAGGGCTCCCGGCGCGGCGCGCGCCGGTGTAGAATTCTGAGTCTTTTAATCAGTCAATTTGCCAAGGATTCCCGGATGTTGCCGCGCTTTACAGCCGTCGCCCGCTCCCTGTCGTTAGCGTCCCTGCTGGTGGCGGGCCCTGTCGTAGCCCTTGAGCTACCCCTGCCGCCGCCCGGCGAAGATATTGTCGGCCAGGTCCAGGTAATCAAGGCCAAGTACGAAGACACCTTCGCCGATATCGGTGTAGCCAATGACCTGGGTTACCTGGAGATGGTCGCCGCCAACCCTGGCGTCGATCCCTGGCTTCCCGGCGCGGGCACCGAGGTCATCCTGCCGACCCGCTATATCCTCCCGGCCGGGCCGCGCGAAGGCATCGTCATCAACCTTGCCGAATACCGGATGTACTACTTCCCGAAAGGGCAGAACGTGGTGCATACGTATCCGCTGGGTATCGGTCGTGAAGGCTGGGGCTCGCCGATTGCGCACACCACCATTACCGCCAAGACCTCCAACCCGGCCTGGTATCCGCCGAAGTCGATCCGCGAAGAGCATGCAGCTGATGGCGATCCGCTTCCTAGCGTAGTGCCGCCGGGTCCTGACAATCCCCTGGGCCCGTTCAAGTTCAAGCTGGGCGTACCGGGCTACCTGATTCATGGCTCGAACAAGAAGTTCGGTATTGGCATGCGCGTCAGTCATGGTTGCTTCCGCATGCTGAACAACAACGTTCTGGCGCTGGCCGCCATGGCGCCGGTGGGCACTCCGGTGCGCATCATCAACGAGCCCTACAAGTTCGGCGTGAGCGGCGGCAAGGTCTACCTGGAAGCTCATGCCCCGCTGGATGATCATGGTGATCCGTCCGTAGTGGACAAGCACACTGCCGTGATCAATGCGCTGCTCAAGCGCGAAGAGTTGGTCAACACCATCCGCCTGGATTGGGATGTGGTGCGCGAAGTAGTCGCGGCCGAGGACGGCCTGCCGGTAGAAATCGCCGAGCCCAACTCGGCGGTTGCGGCCACTATCCCCAATACCGAGCTGTAAGCGCCGGTCGTTTCAAGGAAGCCCGCTGAGCGATTCGCCAGCGGGCTTTTCTTTTGCCCGTGAATTGGCGATGCAGCGGCGATTGAAAGTAACTCGGAACAGAAGGGGGGAAAGTGCGGGCAATAAAAAAGCCGACCCAGCGAACTGGATCGGCTCTATAGCCCGAGAGCTATTACTTGCGGCTGGCTTTTTCCAGCATACGCAGGGCGCGCTCGTTAGCCTCGTCAGCGGTCTGCTGGGCTTTCTGAGCGGCGGCCAGAGCTTCGTCAGCCTTGCGGTAGGCTTCGTCAGCACGGGCTTGAGCGCGAGCAGCTGCGTCTTCAGTCGCAGTCAGACGAGCTTCGGTTTCTTTGGATACGCTGCTGCAACCGGTGGCCAGAACTGCGGCCAGAGCCAGAGCAGAGAATTTCAGAACGTTGTTCATCGTGTTCCCCTTAAGGTGGACATTTCCATAAAGCAATTCCCCGAGCTTGGGAAATTAGCCGGCGTACATACTACCCATAACTTGTAGTAAGTAAACTGACCTTGTGCAAGGCAGGCACATTTTTTTCAGCTTGCCGGCTAGTTCACGAGCAACTAACGAGGTCGCTGATCAAAAAACGGTCAGGCTGATTGTTCTTTGATCAGTCGAAATTCCAAGTGTAGGCCCTGCCCGGCACTCTGGGCCCTTTCCCTCCCATAATCTGACAAGCGTTACCTCGAGCCAGGGCAAGGGCATTCGTGCGCAAATCGTGCATTGAAAAGGGAACTTTTTCAGAGAACCGTGAATTATCACTCTCTATACAAAGAGCGGCCGTAGTAGTGCCTGTGGGCCGCTGATAAGCTTGCACGGCTTCCGATATCCGTAGCGAAGCGCAGACTTCAAGGACGTCACTATGTCGAAGATTCTCAAGTGGGGAGTGCTCTCGGTTCTGGCCGTGGGGTTGATCATCAAGTTGTCACTTTGGTGGTCGGTCAGATCGATCATGGATGACGCAATCAGCAAGTTGTCACCGATGGTGGATATCACCTATGGCGGCATTACTTCTTCCTTCGATGGCCGGGTTGGCCTCGAGAACCTTCAACTTCGCGTCCCGGTCATGGGAGATAGCCTGCATGTGCAGCAGGCTGAACTGAAGTTCAAGAGCTTGCGCGAACTCCTCAGCTTCAAGGAACGGCTTGCCGAGGGCAAGTTTCCCGAGCAGATGGCGCTCAGCCTGAAGGGCATGGCGCTGGAAGTGCACGGGCCGTTCATGCAGCAGCTGTACAACACGCCCGCCGAGCGCAGTGTATTCACCGCAATGAGCGAAGTGGCGTGCGGCACGGTGCGCAATATCGGCACTGACGAACTGCTGGAGATGGGCTATCGCACCCTCGAGTCCGACGTCGAGTTCTCCTACCTGTTCCAGCCGGGCGCGCAGAAGCTCAACCTGAACCTGACTTCCGATACCCGGGACATGGGCGAGGTGCGTCTCAGCCTGTCGTTGTCTAACATGTCGGAGAAGCCGGGCGACCTGCGGGTCAATCCGCCGCAACTCTCCAGCGTGATCTTCGAGTTGAATGACAACCAGTACCAGCGCAAGGTGCAGCAGTTCTGCGCCGGTAAGCTTGGTCAGACGCCGGACCAGTACCTGAAGGGCGCGGTTCAGCAGTTCGATACCGCACTGCGGAGCCAGAAGGTCGCCCTCGGGCAGTCGATGCTGGATGCTTATGGACGTTACCTGAAGGACCCGCAGTCGCTACGCGTCGAACTCACCCCGAGCGAAGGCATGGCGTGGGATGGCCTGCAGTTCTTCGAGGCCAAGGATGTGGTTGCCATGCTGCGTCCGGCGGTATTGGTGAACCAGGAGCTGGTCCAGCCGGTCGAATTCAGCTGGGTTGACCCCTCGGCTGCGCGCAACGAGCAAGTTGCAATGGAGAAGGTCACCGCAGAACCGGAAAACGATGGCGACGGACGTGCCGTGCAGCAGTATGAGTTCGTCAATGTTGCCGACCTGCCGGGATATGCCGGCAAGCGACTGCAGTTCATCACCTTCGATGGCGCCTATTACCAGGGTGTATTACACAAGGTGGAGAACGGGAAGGCGTACCTCAGCGTGCAGTTCGGTTCCGGCACGGCAGAAATGTTCCTTCGGTTGGAAAAGATCGATAAGGTACGCGTAAGGTTTTAGATCCTCAGAGGAGTAGTGATGAGCGAGGCATTGTCCATCCACCATGACCAGGCTGGTCATCAGTTCGAGACCACCGTGGAAGGTCATCGTGCATACCTGGCCTATATGGACCTGGGTAAACAGACGTTGGACATCTATCGCACTTTCGTGCCAAACGTCCTGCGCGGCCGCGGGATTGCCGCAGCATTGACCGAGTCGGCCCTGGAATATGCCGAGGACCACGGCTACACCGTGATCCCATCCTGCTCCTACGTCGAACGCTATATCGAGCGACGTCAGCGTCAGGCCCAGCGCAACGGCTGAGCTTATGCGCAAAGAAAAACGCCGGGCAATTGCCCGGCGTTTTCGTTTCCAGCTTTCGATCAGCGCTGGCGCTTGGGCAACACGTCCTTGAGCTTGGCGTGCATGCTGCGCAGGGCTTTCTCGGTGGCTTCCCAGTCGATGCAGGCGTCGGTGATGGACACGCCGTACTTCAGCTGGTCGAGGTCTTTCGGGATCGACTGGCTGCCCCAGCCCAGGTGGCTTTCCACCATCAGGCCGACGATGGAGTTGTTGCCTTCGAGGATCTGGTTGGCGACGTTGTCCATCACCAGCGGCTGCAGGGCAGGGTCCTTGTTGGAGTTGGCGTGGCTGCAATCGACCATGATGTTCGGGCGAATGCGCGCCTTGGTCAGTTCCTGTTCGCAGATGGCGACGCTGACCGAGTCATAGTTCGGCTTGCCGTTGCCGCCACGCAGAACCACGTGGCCATAGGCGTTGCCCTTGGTGGTGACGATGGACACGCCACCTTCCTGGTTGATGCCGAGGAAACGGTGCGGGCTGGAAACCGATTGCAGGGCGTTGATCGCTACGGTCAGGCTGCCGTCGGTGCCGTTCTTGAAACCGACCGCCGACGAAAGGCCGGAAGCCATTTCGCGGTGAGTCTGGGATTCGGTGGTGCGGGCGCCGATGGCCGACCAGCTGATCAGGTCCTGCAGGTATTGCGGGGAGATCGGGTCCAGGGCTTCGGTGGCGGTGGGCAGGCCCTTTTCGGCCAGGTCGCGTAGCAGCTGGCGGCCGATGTGCAGGCCGTCCTGGATCTTGAAGGAGTCGTCGAGGTACGGGTCGTTGATCAGGCCTTTCCAGCCGACGGTGGTGCGCGGCTTCTCGAAGTACACGCGCATCACCAGGAAGAGGGTATCGGACACTTCAGCGGCGAGGACCTTCAGGCGGTCGGCATACTCGTGAGCGGCCTTGATGTCGTGAATGGAGCAGGGGCCCACGACCACGAACAGGCGATGGTCCTTGCCATCGAGAATATTGCGGACCACCTGGCGGCCATTGGCTACGGTGCCCAGGGCTTCATCGGTCAGCGGAATTTCGCGCTTCAACTGCTCCGGCGTGATCAGGGTCTCGTTGGAGGCAACGTTAAGGTCGTCGATCTGTAAATCAGCCATCGTGCTTTTCATCGTTCAGGTCGTCAGGTCACGGGTGCAGGCCGCCAGCGATCCCCGTTTGGCGGAGAGCACAGCAGTAAAAACGCGGCGGGGACGGGAACCTTAACGCTTTCCACGTAACCTCGACAATGGCGAATGCATGCGCCGAACGTGGAATTTGCACGAATTCAGACGGGGGCGAAGTCGGCCGCGTGCAGGGTGATCCATTCCTGCGCCACCTCTTCCGGCGCCAGGGCATGGCCAACCGTCTCCTCGCGCTGCTTGCGGTACTGTTCGATCAGGCAGATCTGCTCGACCATGCGTGCGCGGAACATGTTTTCTTCATCGGTGAACGCGATGCCGATCATGTAGTCGTCGACCTGCTTGCGGCACCAGGCGACGGTCCCGGAAAAGCGTGCCTGGTCGCCCAGCAGCGGGATGCACAGTTCGATGGAGGTGCCGCGCCGGAACGCCCGGACGGAGTTGCATGCCACCCCACCCAGGCTGATATCGTGCAGCCGCTGCGGGGGCATGTGCCTGCCCTTGCGCGGAACCAGCTCCACGGGCATCTCCGTGGGGTGACGCAGGAATTGACGCATGACCGCGAACTCCAGATGCCTCGAACCCGGCATCGCACCAGACACTATAGTGCCCGAGGTGGAACTGACTGACCTCGATGCCGATCGCCGCCTGCTCGACCTGCCCGGCACTTCACTGGTGATATTCACCAGTATCGGCTGCGCCAGTTGTCGCTGGGCTCGCGGGCATCTGCCGGGAGCCGGCCTGCCGGTGGACCGATTGTGCTGGATCGATGCCGGCAATAATGGTGGGCTGGTCGAGCGCTATGAGGTATTCCACCTGCCTGCGTTATTCGTGGTTCAAGATGGCAACTTCCATGGCGCGCTGCACTCCAGCCTGCGGCGCGACGATCTGACAAAGTCCCTGGAACGGGCCTTGGCCCGGCCGGCAGAGGAGCTTCCTTAAATGAGTACGAGCAAACCGCGTATCGGCATCATCGGTACCGGCGCCATTGGCGGCTTTTATGGTGTGATGCTGGCGCGTGCCGGCTTTGATGTGCACTTCCTGCTGCGCAGCGAATACGACGCCGTCGCCGCGCGCGGCCTCCAACTGAACAGTGCGGTGCACGGCGCCCAGGCGCTGTTCCCTGTCCAGGCCTACCGTGATGCCGCTGACATGCCGCCTTGCGACTGGCTGCTGGTAGGTGCCAAGACCACCAGCAATGCCGCGCTCTCGCCGGCCATTGCCCAGGCTGCTGCACCGGGCGCGAAAGTGGTGCTGCTGCAGAACGGCCTGGCGGTGGAGGACGAACTCCGTCGGCTGCTGCCAAGCTCGCTGCATCTGCTTGGCGGTCTCTGCTACATCTGCGTCCACCGCTCGGCGCCAGGCGTGATCGAGCACCAGTCCCTGGGTGCGGTGAACCTCGGTTATCACTCTGGTCCGGCAGTTGGCGACGCTGAACGTCAGGCGCTGACGGAGGAGGGCTCTGGTCTGTTCAAGGCTGCCGGTATCGATTCCGCGGCGGTCGCCAACCTGGACCAGGCACGCTGGCAAAAGCTGGTGTGGAACGTGCCCTACAACGGCTTGTCGGTGCTCCTGGATGCCGGCACCACTGCGCTCATGGGCAACGCCGATACGCGGGAACTGATCCAGGCGATCATGCAGGAAGTGGTAGACGCGGCGACCGCCATCGGGCATCGCATTCCGGATAACTTCGCTGCAAAGCTGCTGGCTTCCACCGATCGCATGCCCGACTACCTGCCGAGCATGTACCACGACTTCGCACAGAAGCGCCCGCTTGAACTCGGTGCCATCTATGAAGCCCCTCTGGCGGCGGCTGCAGCCATCGGCTTCGAGATGCCGCGTATCCGTGCGCTCTATCAGGCGCTACGCTTCATCGACGCACGCAATCAGGGCTGAGGGCGGACCTTCATGGGCAAGGGGCTGGGTGACAAGCTGGTATTGGCAATCTCTTCGCGGGCGCTGTTCGACCTCGACGAAAGCCACCGGGTCTACGAGGCGGAAGGCATAGAGGCCTACCGCCAATACCAGATCGACCATGAAGATGAAGTGCTCGCTCCTGGGGATGCCTATCCGCTGGTGGAGAAGCTGCTTGGCTTGAACGAGCAACTGGGCCACCAGCGAGTGGAGGTCATCCTGGTGTCGCGCAACAGCGCTGACACTGGCCTGCGGGCGTTCAACTCCATCCAGCACTACGGCCTCGGCATCTCCCGCGCCGCCTTTGTCGGGGGCCGCAGTCCTGAGCCGTATCTGCGCGCCTTTGGCTGTCACCTGTTCCTGTCTACCCATGCCGAAGACGTGCGTCGCGCCCTGCAAACCGGATACGCCGCAGCCACCATCCTCTCTGGAGGACCGCGCCGCGCCGCGAGCAACGAGCTGCGGATTGCTTTCGACGGCGACGCGGTGCTGTTTTCCGACCATTCGGAGCGCATCTACCAGACTGGCGGCCTCGAGGCCTTCCAGGCCCACGAGCGCGATTCGGCGCGCGAACCGCTGGACGGTGGGCCCTTCAAACCTTTCCTTTCGGCGCTTAACCGGCTGCAGCAGGAGTTCCCGCCGGAGGCCTGCCCGATTCGCACGGCGCTGGTAACCGCGCGCTCCGCACCGGCACATGAACGGGTCATCCGTACCCTTCGCGATTGGGATATCCGGCTGGACGAATCCTTCTTCCTCGGCGGGCTGGAAAAGGCCGCCATCCTCGAGACCTTCGGCGCGGATGTGTTCTTCGACGATCAGGCCGGGCACTGCGAAAAAGCCCGTGATGTTGTGGCTACCGGGCACGTGCCGCATGGCGTGAGCAACGAATCGCAGTTGTGACCAGGTTCTGCGCCAGAATTGCCTGCGCATCGGCGATGCGTCGTCAAAAATCGCTTCGGAATACTCATTAACAGCTCGTTAACTCCGCTTCCTCAGCGATTTTTTCCTCGCCTGACCATCGCTCGACGACTTTTCGTACAGAACCTAAGCTCTGGTGAGGCCAGCCATGCAAGGCGGTAGGAGGCCTCATGATTCGCTCCATTCTCTATGCCACGGACCTCGGTCTCTATGCCCCATATGTTCTGCAACACGCCCTGTCTCTCGCTCGCGCCTACAACGCCCAACTGTATGTAGTCCATGCGGTGGAGCCCCTCGGGCTGTTCGCCGAATCGGTGCTGCAAACCTATCTGGACGACGACACCCTGAAGGAGCTGCGGGCCAAGGGGCTGGGCACCGTGATGTCGAGTATCGAGCAGCGGGTGCTGGAAGGATTTCGCGATGAGATGGGCGAGGCCGTCCAGGATCTGGACATGATCCGCGCGGTGCGGGTGGTCCAGGGGGACCCGCCACTGGTCATTCTCGAAGAAGTGCAGAAGCTGTCCGTGGACCTCCTCGTCGTAGGAAGCCACAGCCACGGGACTTCGCTGGATACACCGCTGGGTCGTACGGCTGCCAGATTGGTGCAGCTTTCCGAGGTGCCGGTGTACCTGGTGCCGATGCTCCAGCATCGCGGACACAACGACTTCTGATCACCGCTGGTCGCTGGTTGTGCAAAGCGCAAAAAAACGTCTAGTTTTATTCAGCAAACCATTAATATGGTTATAAACGCCGCCGACATCCTGCGGCGTAATCGCTTTGAGGATTGCCTATGAAGCTCCAGCAATTGCGCTACATCTGGGAAGTAGCGCACCACGACCTTAACGTGTCCGCTACTGCCCAAAGTCTCTACACATCGCAGCCGGGCATCAGCAAGCAGATCCGTCTGCTGGAAGACGAGCTGGGCGTCGAGGTTTTCGCTCGTAGCGGCAAGCACCTCACCCGTGTCACTCCGGCCGGTGAGCGCATCATCACCACCGCGGGCGAAATCCTGCGCAAGGTCGAAAGCATCAAGCAGATTGCCCAGGAGTTCTCCAACGAGAAGAAAGGCACCCTGTCCATCGCCACAACCCACACCCAGGCGCGCTATGCACTGCCGCCGGTGATCGGTGGATTCATCAAGCAGTACCCGGATGTCGCCCTGCACATGCACCAGGGCACGCCCATGCAGATTGCGGAGATGGCTGCCGATGGCACCGTCGATTTCGCCATCGCCACCGAAGCCCTGGAGTTCTTCGGTGACCTGGTGATGATGCCGTGCTACCGCTGGAACCGCTGCGTCATCGTTCCTCAGGGCCACCCACTGACCAAGTTGCCCAAGCTGACCCTCGAAGCGCTGGCCGAACATCCCATCGTGACCTACGTGTTCGGTTTCACCGGGCGCTCCAAACTGGACGAGGCGTTCAGCCATCGCGGCCTGACTCCCAAGGTGGTCTTCACCGCGGCCGACGCCGACGTGATCAAGACTTACGTTCGCCTGGGGCTGGGTGTTGGCATCGTCGCGAAAATGGCGGTGGACCCCAAGCTCGACAGCGACCTCGTGGTGCTGGACGCCAGCGAACTGTTCGAGGCGAGCGTGACCAAGATCGGCTTCCGTCGCGGTACTTTCCTGCGCGGTTTCATGTGCGACTTCATCGAGAAGTTCGCCCCGCACCTGACCCGCGACGTCCAGGCTCGCGCCGTGCAGTGCCATAACAAGGCGGAGCTGGATGAACTGTTCCACGACGTGGAGCTGCCGACCTACTAAGGGATACGGCAAGAAAAAGCCCGGCGGATGCCGGGCTTTTTTATGGGCGGTGCCTATGAATCATGAGGCTGGGAGCTGTTGGGTTTCGCTTCGCTCTCCCACAATCTACCGGCATTCCGAGAGGTCTCGTAGGTTGGGCTGAGCTCCGCGAAGCCCAACGCTTTGGCTGCAACCTACGACGATTGATCGGAGGCGGAGGCCTGCAGCACATCGCGGACAAAGGCCAGGAAGACGGTGTAAACCTGTTCGCGGCCATCATCATGTCGCACCACGAAGAACGGCGCGGTGTCCACGCCGTAGTGCTGCGCCGCCATCCAGCCGGCGCTGCCCGGGTTGCGCTCGTCGGCCACCAGGATACGGTCGATCCGCTGCAGGTGGCCGCCGCGCTCCAGGCGTTCCATCACATCCCGGCATTTGCGGCAATCCTGGCCATCGGCGAGGACTTTCTTGACCAGGGTGATGCGCATGGCTCAGGCCTTGCTGATCAGGTTGCCGGCGTGCAAGCCGCATTCCTTCTGGGTGGCTTCCTCCCACCACCAGCGGCCTTCGCGTTCGTGCTGGTTCGGCAGCACCGGACGAGTGCAGGGCTCGCAGCCGATGCTGATGAAACCGCGCTCGTGCAGTGGGTTGTAAGGGATCTCCAGCATGCGGATATAGGCCCAGACTTCTTCGCTGCTCATCTGCGCCAGCGGGTTGAACTTGTACAGCGGTTTGTCTGGAGTGGAGAAGGCGCCATCCACTTCCAGCACGGCCACCTGGGAACGGGTGCCCGGGCTCTGGTCGCGGCGCTGGCCGGTGGCCCAGGCCGTCACGGTAGAGAGCTTGCGGCGCAGCGGTTCGATCTTGCGGATGCCGCAGCATTCGCCATGGCCATCCTTGAAGAAGCTGAACAGGCCCTTTTCCTTGACGAAGGGTTCCAGCAGGCGCGGGTCCGGCGACAGCACCTCGATGGCAATGCCGTAGTGCTCACGGACCTGCTCGATGAAACGGTAGGTTTCCGGATGCAGGCGGCCGGTATCCAGGCTGAACACCTTGACGTTCTTGTTCAGCTTCCAGGCCATGTCGACCAGGACGACGTCCTCGGCGCCACTGAAGGAAATCCACAGGTCGTCGCCGAAATGCTCGAAGGCGAGCTTGAGAATGTCCTGGGGGGACTTGCTGGCGTAAGCCGTCGCGAGTTCGGCGACGTCGAAGGGGTGGCTCATCAGGCAGGCTTCCTTTTAGGGGTGGCGCTGGGCGCGCTCTATGGCGCGCATATTAACAAAGGGGGAGTTATGCCCCTAAATAACCAACAGGAAGTACCACTGTGATGTTTGGGTATAAGTGCCGCGTTGCACGGTCCCGGTCGAGTCGTTAGAGTGCCGCCTCCAATCAAAAGCCATGCGGGGAATTTGCTCGTGGAAATCGCCTGTCTCGACCTTGAAGGTGTACTGGTTCCGGAAATCTGGATCGCTTTCGCGGAAAAAACCGGAATCGAAGCGCTGAAGGCGACCACCCGGGACATCCCGGACTACGACGTGCTGATGAAGCAGCGCCTGCGCATCCTCGACGAGCACGGCCTGAAGCTTTCCGATATCCAGGAAGTGATCGCCACCCTGAAGCCGCTGGAAGGCGCCGTCGAATTCGTCGACTGGCTGCGTGAGCGCTTCCAGGTCGTCATCCTCTCCGACACCTTCTACGAGTTCTCCCAGCCGCTGATGCGCCAACTGGGCTTCCCGACGCTGCTGTGCCACCGCCTGATCACCGACGATACCGATCGTGTGGTGGACTACCAGCTGCGCCAGAAAGACCCGAAGCGCCAGTCCGTGCTCGCCTTCAAGAGCCTCTACTACCGCGTGATCGCGGCCGGCGACTCCTACAACGACACCACCATGCTCAGCGAAGCCCATGCCGGCATCCTGTTCCATGCGCCGGAAAACGTGATCCGCGAGTTCCCGCAGTTCCCGGCGGTGCATACCTACGAAGACCTCAAGCGCGAGTTCATCAAGGCCTCCAACCGCCCGTTGAGCCTCTGAGCCCCGCCCATGAAAAAGCCCGCGAAAGCGGGCTTTTTCATTTTTGTTGGCAGAAGGGATCTATGAATCCTTGTGGGGGCGAATTCATTCGCTAAGGGGAGCGAAGCTGCCCCAGGTTGTTAAAGGGGCAGGCCTTCGGCCTGCATAGCGATTGAAATCGCCCCCACAGGTGAACGGTTCACTTCCCCATCCCCTCCAACGCCTGCATCAACACCTTCACCTTGGTGATGGACTCGCGGTACTCCTCCTGCCAGTCGGAGTCGGCGACGATGCCACCGCCGCCCCAGCAACTGGCCTGCCCGTCCTTCACCAGCACGGTGCGGATGGCGATGGAGCTGTCCAGCTCGCCGCGAACATCCAGATAGAGCAGGGACCCGCAGTAGATCGAGCGTCGCGTAGGTTCCAGCTCGTCGATGATCTGCATGGCGCGGATCTTCGGCGCGCCGGTGATGGAACCGCCGGGGAAGCTGCCGGTAATCAGGTCCAGCGCGTCCTTGTCGTCGGCCAGGCGGCCAGTGATGGCGCTGACCAGGTGGTGCACGTTGGGGTAGCTCTCCAGGGCGAACAACTCCGGCACTCTCACCGAACCGATGGCACAGCTGCGTCCCAGGTCATTGCGCAGCAGGTCGACGATCATCAGGTTCTCGGCGCGGTCCTTGTGGCTGGCCAGCAGCTCCTCGGCCTGTGCGCGGTCTTCCGCCGGCGTCTGGCCGCGCGGTCGGGTGCCCTTGATCGGGCGGGTTTCCACCATGCCCTGGCTGACCTTGATGAAGCGCTCCGGCGACAGACTGAGGATGGCACCGCCATCGTCCAGCGCCTGATAGCCGGCGAATGGGGTTGGGCAGGCCGCGCGCAATGCCTGGTAGGCCGACCACGGATCGCCTTCGCAAGGAGCCTGGAAGCGCTGGGTGAAATTCACCTGATAACAGTCGCCGGCCTGGATATAGGCCTGCACCTGTTCGATGGCGTTGCGGTACTGCTCCTGGTCCAGGTTGGCGCGGAAGGGCGCCAGCAGGTGGAACGGAGTGGTCGCCGGTTCGGCAGGCTCGTTGAACAGGGCAATCAGGCGAGCGCGTTCGGCTTGCGCGAGGCTCGGATGGAACACCAGCTGGCTGGTGCGCAACTGGTGATCGCTGACCAGCGCCCAGGCATAGAGGCCGAGTCGGGCGTCGGGCAAATTCAGGTCGTCGACGGCTTGTTCCGGCAGTTGTTCCACCCTGCGACCGAAGTCATAGGACAGGTAACCGATCAGGCCGCCGACGAACGGCAACTCGATTCCAGCGGGCAGGCTCGCCTCGCCGAGGCTGGCCAGAGCCTTCCGCAGGCGCTGGGCGAAGTCGTTGGCCGATTCGCCCGGAGAAGCTGCAAATGCTGCCAATGGCCAAGCGCTGAATAGGTCATAGCGTCCACGCTCGGCGACCGGGCGGCCAGCGTCCAGCAGCACGGCGCCAGGCGCCTGGCGGATGCGGGCGAAGCGTTCGCAGGGAGATTCCTGATAGGGAAGTGCGTGCAAATGACAGTCAGGCATGGGGGCGGCAGGGGCTGAATGCAGGAGCGGATTCTAGTCTGCCTGTAGTGGCGATCCTAGAGCCTTTTCTGACGTTTACGTAGGAAAAACATTCTGATACTTATGTACCAATCCCACGGAGATGTACCTCCGAACCACAACGATAACGACACAGGGATTCAGGCAGTGGACGCAGTTCTCAACCCCGCAGCCGGTAGCCGCCAGCGCTCCAAACTCGTGACACCCCAGGCATCTGCCGATTATCTGCCCAGACCCCAGGTTCAGGCGGCACTGGCCGCCCATCCTCATGCACGCCTCCTGCTGTTCTCGGCACCCGCCGGGTTCGGCAAGACCACCGCCCTTGCGGCCCTGACCGAGCAGCGTCGCGCCGCCGGCAGCGCGGTGGCCTGGTTCTCGCTGGAGAGCGAGGATGACGACCCCGCGCGATTCTTCCAGCAACTGATCAAGACCCTCGGCGAAGCCGTGCCCGGAGTCGGCGACTACGCCCGGGGCTACCTGCACAACACCATGCAGGTGCCGGTCAACGCCGTGCTGGAAAGCCTGCTGGTTGACCTCGCCCGGCACAATGGTCCGCTCCTATTGGTGCTGGACGACCTGCACCTGCTCAAGGACCCGGAACTCTTCACCGCCCTCGGTCGCCTGGTGCGCCTGGCCCCCGCCAGCTTCACCCTGGCCATCGGCAGCCGCTCCCTGCCGCCGCTGAGCCTGGCCACCTTGCGGGCCAAGGGCTGGTTGCTGGAGATCGGGCTCGACGAGTTGCGCCTGTCCGTCGAGGAAACCCGCGACTACCTGGCCCGTACCGGCCTGCAACTGGATGATGCCGTACTGGCCGCCCTGCATAGCCATACCGAAGGGTGGGCGATTGGGGTGCAGCTGGCGAGCCTGTGGCTGCGCCACCAGCCTCAAGCCACCGAGCAGATGGAATGCCTGGGCAGTGACCAGGCCACCGTAGGCCAATACCTGCTGGCCAGTGTTTTCGAACAGCTGTCCGCCGATCTGCAGGACGCCCTCTTGGCCCTCGGTGTCGCCAGCCAGCTCAGTGGCGACCTGGCCAACGCGCTGACGGGACGGCAGGACGGCCAGGCCTTGCTGGAGCGGCTGGAAACCATGCAGCTGTTCCTCCTTCCACTGGATCGCGAGCGCCAGTGGTACCGTTTCCACCACCTGTTCGCCGATTTCCTGCGCGGTCGCCTCAAGACCCATGACCCGGAACGCCTGAAACAGCTGCACTTCAACGCCAGTCTGTGGTTCACCAACCACCACATGCAGAACCTCGCCATCGAGCACGCCAGCCTGGCCGAGGACCCGGACATGCTGGCTGCGCTGGTGGATGGCTGCGGCCTGGAGCTGATCAACCGCGGCCAACTGAACAAGATCTACCGCTGGCGGCAGAAGGTGCCGGACGACATCGCCGCGCGTTACCCGACCCTGATCCTGGCGGATGTCTGGAACCGCGCAACCGAGATGGCCCTGCCGGAAGCCAACCAGATGCTCGACGAGTTGCTGGCCCGCTGGGGTGGTACCCGCGCCGAGGCGCAGATCAGCGACAAGTACCTGGCCACCCTGGCGGTGAAGGCGGCCCTCGCCCTGCAGAAGGACGACCTCGAACTCTGCGTCACCATCGCCCGCAGGGTGGAGGCGCAGCTCGGGCGCAACCAGGCCTTCCTCGAAGTCGCCATCCTGGTGATCGGCGCCATGGCGCTGGTGACCCTCGCCCAGCCGGATCAGGCGCGCCGCCTGCTTTCCCTGGCGCAGCAGCGCAACCATTTCCTCCAAGGCCGTTACCTGGACATGCAACTGGCCAACGTCGAAATTCTCCTCGCCCTGGAGCAGGGGCAGGTGCGGCAGGCACAGATGCTCTTCGACCAGATGCGCGCGCAAGTCATTCCTCATCTGGGTGAGAAGTCCCGCGCCATGGCGCTGCCGGTCATAGTCGAGTCCCTGATCGCATACCAGCAGGGGCGCCTCGATGGACTGGAGGAGCGCCTCGGCGCCGCGCTGACCCATATCGACGTCATCCGGCCGATCGACATCTATGCCCAGGGCATGCTTTTCCTCGCGCGCATCCAACGCATGCAGGACAAGCCGAAGGAAGCGCAGGCGACCCTGGTGCTGATGCAGAACCTCGCTGCGCGCAACCAATCCTGGCGCTTCTATGCGCGAGCAGTGGCGGACGAAATCTCGCTGATGCTCCAGGAGCCCGGTACGGATCGCATCAAACGTGCAGAACAACGCTTCAAGGGCGTGGACTGGAACAAGCTGGCCAATGGCGGCGGCACCCAGCACGGCGCCAACTCGGCGCTCTGGGTACAGGGGCTGATTCGCGTTCGCCTGCAGCAGGCGCGGGGCCACTTCAGCGAGGCCCTGCACGAGATCACCCAGCTGCGCGGCAAACTCCAGACCAACTGGCATGGCATGCAACGCCTGCGCCTGGACCTGCTGGCCGCCCTCAGCTACCAGCGCCTGGGTTATCAGGAACGTGCCCAGAGCCTGCTGGTGCAGTGCCTGCTCTGTGCCGAACGGGAAGGCGTACGCAGCCTGTTCATAGAAGAGGGCGAGGCCATCCGCCAACTGCTCCAGCAACTGGAAGCGGCCGAGCGTCAGCCCGCCCTGCAAGGTTTCATTCGCGACCTGCTGGCGTCCTGGCCCGGCAACGACGCACGCAAATCCCTGGATGTGCTCGAAGAAGGACTCACCGACCGCGAGCGCGAGGTGGTCTGCCTGGCCGCCAAGGGCATGTCCAACGAGGAGATCGGACAGCAGTTGGCCCTGGCGCTGGGGACTGTCAAATGGCACCTGCACAACATCTACGAAAAGCTCAAGGTGCGTAACCGGACCCAGGCGATCCGGCGTGCCCGCGAGCTGGGGCTGCTCGAACCATGACCGACCTCTGCCTGTCACGCCCGCACCAGATTCCCTTGCTGCGCACCAAGCTGTTCCCGGCCGATGCCGGTGGCCGACCGGTGCTGCCGCGCCGCGCCCTGATCCAGCGCCTGCGCGGTGCACGGAATCGCCGCGTACTGGTCCTCAGCGCTCCGGCCGGGTTCGGCAAGAGCACGGTGCTCAGCCTGTTCCGCCAGCACCTCCAGGCCGATGGCGCGCACGTCGCCTGGTTGTCCTGCGATGAGGCCGACAGCGAGCCGCAGCGCCTGCTGCAATACCTGGTCGCTGCGGTGGATGCCACATTGCCCGGCTTCGGCGGCAATACCGTCGGCCTTCTGCAGGGGGACATGAACTGGCCCATCGAAGCGGTGATCGATGCCTTCGTCGGCGACCTGCAACGCATCGAGGGCGACCTCTACCTCATGCTCGACGACTTCCACCGCATCCGCCATGCCGCCCTCGACCAGGGCGCGCGCTACCTGATCGAGAACCTGCCGGCCAATGTCCACCTGGTCAGCAGCACCCGCTTCACGCCGCGGCTGTTGTTCAGCGAGGCGGAATCGCTGCTGCTGAAAGCCGAAGACCTGCGCCTCAGCCTCGACGAAACCGAGGCCTATTTCCGCGAGGTGCGCCAGCTGCCGCTGGCCAGCGACGAAGTGCGCCTGCTGCACACCCGCACCGAAGGCTGGATCACCGCTCTGCACCTGGCGAGCCTGGCGCTCACCCGGCATCCCGACCGCGCCGCGTTCCTTGCCAGCCTCAGTGGCACCGAGCGCAACATCGCCGACTACCTGACCGAAGACGTGCTCGAAAGCCTGCCGCAACCGTTGCAGCAGTTCCTTGACCAGACCTCGGTGCTCGACGAGTTCTGCGCCGACCTCTGCAATGCACTGACCGGTCGCCGCGACGGACTCGACATGCTGATGCGCCTGCAGCGCGAGCAGCTCTTCATCATTCCCCTGGACGAGCAGGGCGAGTGGTTCCGCTATCACCATCTGTTCGCCGAATTCCTCCAGGGCCGTCTGGCGCGCCAGACCGATTCGGCAACCCTGCTGCATGCAGCGGCGCGCTGGTGCGAAGGGCACGACATGCCGGATCGGGCCATCAAGTACGCCCTGCGTGGCCGGGATTTCGCCTTCGCCGCCCAGATGCTGGAGCGTCAGGGCGCGCGACTGATTGCCGGCAACCGGGTCTACGGCATCCTTTCGATGCTCAAGGGGGTGCCCGCCGAGGTCATCCGCGAACACCCGGTGTTCCAGATCTTCTATGCCTGGCAGCTGGCATTCGAACAGCGCTTCGCCGAGTCCGAGGCGCTGATCGAGGAAGTCAGCACGCGCCTGCTGCAGGGGCGCGGCAAGGTGATCCACTTTGGTCTCGGCGAACTGCTGGCTGCCTCCCAGGTGCTCAAGGCCCTGGTGATGCTCTACCAGGACAAACTGGAGGCCTGCCTCAAGGTCGCCCGCCAGTGGCTCTCCATGGTCCCGGACAACCAGCCGGTGTTTCGCGCGAGCCTGGCCTGTGTGCAGGCGGCGGCCTACGCGCTGATGGGGGAGTTCGGCGAAGCCGCCAAGGCCATCGCCGTTGCCCGCGACAACCTGAAGCTGGTGGACAGCGAATACCTGCATGTCATGACCAGCCTGATCGAAGCACTGATCTGCAAGGAGAGCGGCGAACTGGAACGCGGCCGCGCCATCGCTGAAACCGCCCGCGCCCGGGTGGAACGGGTGTTCGGCCGGCGCAGCCGGGTAGGCGGGCCGCTGGCCCTGGCCTATGCCGACCTTCTTTATGAGCAGGATCGCCAAGCCGCGATCCTCGCCGAATTGCCCCTGGCGACCACCTGGCGCGATGTGGCGACACCCGTGGAGCTGATCAGCCGCGGCCAGTTGGTGATGGCGCGGGCGCGCTTTTTCGCCGGCGAGCCGGAGCAGGCGCTGGTCCAGCTCGACGAATGGTTGGCTGGCCTGCAGGGCGCGGGCTACGAACGGGTCTTCGCCCACGGCATGGCCTGCAAGGTGCAGTTCCTGCTCTGGCTGCGCCGGCCCAATGAAGCGGAGCGCATCTGCCTGCAACTGCAGCAGCACCTCGCGGTGCTGCCGTTGGCGCGCTACTCCGATGCCCACACGGTGCTGGCCCTGACCGAAGCGCGCCTGGCGCTGACCGAACGCCGCCCCGAGCGCGCCCAGGCGAGCCTGGAGAATTGCCTCGCACGGCAACAGGATGAGCACCAGCGTGACCGTCGCCTGCGCCTGTCGCTGTTACTTTCTGTGGCGTATTGGCGCAAAGGTAACAGCGAGAAGGCCTTCGCCCTGTTCCAGAACACCCTGGAAGAGGCCTGGAACCGTGGTTACCGCCGGCTGTTCCAGGACGACGCGCTCTGGCTGCTACCGCTCTGGGATGCCTGGCGTGCGGCCGAACCGAAGCGCGCCGGCGCCTGGCAAGGCGTGGCTGAAAGCCTGCGCGAGCAATGCCGCCGGCTGGCCGTAGATCCTGAAACTTTCGATGAAAATCAAGACGTTAGCCATCGTGAGCGGGAAATCCTGCGGTATGTCGCGGCGGGTCTTTCCAACCGCGATATCGCCCAGGCGGTGCACCTGTCAGAGGCCACCATCAAGTGGCATCTGCACAACCTGTTCGCGAAGTTGGGGGTACGCAGCCGTACCCAGGCCGTGTTGAAGGGCAAGAGCCTGGGCCTGTTGAGCGAGGCCTGAGGTGGGAGTCCCGCCGCCCCTCCATCCCTTGGATGGGCTGGCAGCGGGGGAGGGGCTCAGTAGTTTTGTTCCCAGGTCGAGAAGCATGGTGCTTCACGAATCCTCGCCGGATGCGACTAAGGAAGCAGCGTCCGGCCAGGAGATCGGCGTCAGCCGGTCCAACTGCCGATGACAGGAGTCGACGGCAGGCCCCGGGGGCAACCCACCTGTGAACTTTGGAGATAAAAAGAATGAAAAGCTTCAAACAACTGGCTCTGGCCGCTGCTGTGCTCGCTGCTCCGTTCATGGCTCAGGCCGACCTCAAGGCCATGGACGATTCCGCTCTGTCCGGCGTGACCGGTCAGGACGGCATCAGCATCTCCGGTAGCTTCAACGGCTCCATCGGCAGCATCGTCTACACCGACTCCGAAACCTCCGGCAGCACCACCACCGCCGGTACCCTGCGTCTGGAAACCGTGTCCTTCACCGGCTTCGACATCCTCGACAGCGACCCGCTGAAGATCGACGTGATCGACGGTGGCGCCGGTGGCAGCGACAAGCTGCAGATCAGCCTGCCGTCCATCACCGGCCAGCTCTCGGTTGGCGCCATCCGCGTCGGCGACTCCAGTGCTGCCAGCATCGGCTCGCTGGCCGTCAACAACATGAACATGTCCGGCTCCACCCTGAAGGTCTGGGGTCACTGACAGCTGCGTTGATCCTGTAACCCGGAAAGCCTCGCCGACCTGGTCGGCGAGGCCTTTCCCCGCGAAAAGAGTCGAGTAGTCGGAACGGCAATGATCGAAATCCTGATTGGCAGTTTGCTCGGTCTGTTCGGCTTCACCCAGACGGTGGACACCAAGCCGCAACCGCAAGGCGCGGTGAACATCAGCCAGCCGCTCTCGCCCAATGGCCCGTACCGTGAAACGGCGGTCGTCGAGCCGATGAGCCAGCTGCAATTCCGCAACGTCATCCGCCAGGCCTACGACTACAGCTGCGGCTCCGCGGCGCTGACCAGCCTGCTGGACTACTACCTGGGCCGCAACCTGGAAGAACGCCAGGTGATGGAAGGCCTGCTGCGCTACGGCGAGGCCGACAAGATCGTCGAGCGCCGTGGCTTTTCGCTGCTGGACATGAAGCGCTTCGTCGGTGCCCTGGGCTACAAGAGTGGCGGCTTCCGTGCCGAGTTCGGCGACCTCGACGCCCTGGAGCACCCGGCCATCGTTCCGATCCACTACGGCGGCTTCAAGCATTTCGTGGTGGTGCGCGACGTCTACAACGACCACGTATTCGTCGCCGACCCCGCACTCGGCAACATCAGTTTCACCCGTGCCCGTTTCGAAGAAATCTGGGACCAGAACGTCCTCTTCGTGATCTTCCCCTCGGGCAACGAACCGCAAAACGCCATGGCCCTCACCGAGCGCGACCTGCGCCTGGTGGATGACCGCATCGTCAGCCTGCTGGCGTTCAAGGAGTTTCCGCAGATCACCAAGTTCACCCAGAACGAAATCGACGAACTGGGTTCGGGGGGCGACATCCGCTACATCCGCCGCAAGTGACACCCGCTCATAACAAGAAAGACCTGGGGATAGCACCATGGGACCAAGGGAATACGCATGGCTGGCCATGCTGGTGCTCTGTACCAGTCTGCCGCTGCACGCCGAGGAGAGCTCGGTGGACGAGGCGCGTGACGCGCTGAGCAAGAAGGAAGACGACGCCGACAGCGCCAAGGCGCTGGAAGAGGTGTTCCAGGCCTCCGAGAAGAGCTACACGCTGCTGAAGAAAGGCGAGCGCACGCTCACCTACGGCTTCGACTATTCGCTGGTGCGCGATACCCAGATCGAAACCTTCCGCACCGGCAGCAACGTCTACAGCGTGCTCAGCCAGAGCGAGGCCCAGCACACCTTCACCAACTCCTTCACCTTCGACTACGGCGTGTGGGACAACCTGACCTTCAGCGTGCGCCTGCCCTTCGTCGCCAAGTACGACACCGAGCGCGACCTGAACGTCTACAGCCTCGGCGACATCTCCGCCTCCCTGCGCTGGCAGCCCTGGGCCTCGACCCGTGGCCGCCCGGTCACCACGCTCTTTGCCACCCTGGGCCTGCCCACCGGGGAAAGCCCATACGACATCAACAGCGAGAACGACCTCTCCACTGGCAACGGCTACTACAGCCTGGGCGTCGGCGCCAACATGTCCTACGTGATTGACCCGGTCGTGCTGTTCGGTTCGGTGGGGTACACCTACAACATGCCGGTGCATGACATTCACCAGATGCGCGGCGGGCGCATCCTGGAAGACGTGGAACCGGGCGACACCCTCAACTTCAGCATGGGCTTCGCCTATGCGCTGTCCTACGACGTGTCCCTGGCCACCTCCTATCAGATGGCCTACACGACCAAGCCGACCTACAAGTTCGAGACCGCCAACCTGGAGGGCACCGAACAGACCAGTTCGATCATGAACTTCTCCCTCGGCCTGCGAACGTCGCCGGACTACATCATCAACGTCAACGCCGGCTTCGGCATGACCGAGGACTCGCCGGACGTACTCCTGGGGCTCTCCGTGCCCCTCGACATCAAAGGCCTCAAGGCCCAGTAACCGGCGAGAGATCACCTCATGAGCACGCACCTTTCGCCGCTTGCGCGGGCGATCGCCGGGGTCGGCCTGTGCTGGGCGGGCCTGGCCCAGGCCCAACTGGCCAACGACCTGACCATCGGCAACCCCAAGGCGATGGCCATGGCCAATGCCATTACCGCCGATTCCTCCGGGATCGACGCCGTGCACTACAACCCGGCCGCACTGACCAAGCTCAAGGGCCGCCAGACCACGGTGAAGTTCCTCACCGGCGTGATGGACATCCGCGCCAAGTTCGAAGCCCCCGAGGACTACGGCTTCCTCGGTTACGACGACGACCCGGTGGCGAACTCCAGCAGCCGCACGCTTACGCCAGCCATGTACCTGCCGGGCATGGGCGGCATGACCGAAGTGCCGGTGCTGTTCGCACCGCTGGCGGGTCTCTCGATCAATCCACCGGGCTCCAAGTTCACCTTCGCCACCAACGTCTACGCGCCCATGGCACTGGGTTACTCGCGGGATTCCGACAGCGATCCGGCGCGCTACCAGGGGCGTGAAGTCGCCTTGCAGCGCATCACCTACTTCTCGCCCTCGGTCGGCTACCAGATGAACGACGAACTGGCGGTGGGCCTGTCCATCGGCTTCTCCCACCAGGCGATGGCACTCAACCAGGACTTCCGCAACCCCGGCTTCCTGACCGGTCTGACCCGGCTGTTCAACGAGTTCCTCTGCCTGCCGGGAATGGGCGAAGTCGTCTCCGGGATCATCAACGTCTGCGGCGGCAAGATCGGCCCGTTCGACACGCTGGCCAACATGGACCTGGACCTTCAGCAGTCGCTGTCGCCCACCTGGAACATCGGCTTCCTCTGGGAACCCACTGACTGGTTCGCCTGGGGCGCCACCTACCAGAGCGAGGCGCGCATGCACCTGCAGGGCAAGTACCGGGTCGACTACAGCAAGGACTGGCAGGGCTTCTGGTCCGGCATGCAGTCCTCGCTGTTCGGCCAGGTGTTGAGCCCGCTGTTTCCCCTCGGCAACGTCGACGAAGAGCAGGGCAACGCGTCATTGGACATGACCTACCCGGACAACTTCTCCACCGGCATCAAGATCGTTCCCTTCGACCGCTGGCAGTTCAACTTCGACTTGAAGTGGAGCGGCTATAGCGACTGGAACGAGTTCGAGATCGAATTCGACCGCGAGCTGGACCTGCTGCGCATCGCCAAGAACTTCGGCGGCGGCAATGCCACCGACCGCAGCATCATCCTCGACCGTGGCTACCGCGACACTTGGAGCTGGGCACTCGGCATGCAGTACCAGTGGACCGACCGCCTGGCCGTGCGCGCCGGCTACGAATGGCGCCCCTCGGCCATTCCGGATGACAAGGCCGACGTGCTCGCACCCATCGGCGACGCCCACCTGTACGGCCTGGGCCTGGGGTACCGCTGGGACAAGGACACCAACATCGACATCGGCTTCAACTACTTCACCACCAAGCAGAGCACCAAGGCCGATACCAGCTGCAACCTCAACTGCAGCGGTATCGACAACCTGGTCTACAACCCCTACGCCGGCCAGAACGTCTCGACTTCGGTGAAGGCGTACATCCTGGCCCTGACCTACCAGACGACCTTCTGATGAAAGCGCCCATCCTGCTCATCGCCCTGACCCTCGCCGGCACCGCCCAGGCCAGCAGCGGCCGCTACCTCACCTGGATCGACGATCAGGGGCGGGTGCACAACACCTTCGTCGACAGTCGCTACAGCGAACAGCAGCGTCAGGCGGCCAGGCGCGTCGTCCAGAGCGACCAGGCACGCCTGAAGGACAGCGACGACGCCCAGTGGCCCGGCAGCGCCAAGGCCGGAGAAAGCAAGCGGCGCTATTTCACCTGGGTGGATGCCAGCGGCAACCTGCAGAACAGCTTCTACGCGGCCGGTCAGGTGGATTCGGGACAGCGCGACTTCGTGCTACCCAACGGCCAGCGCTCGGAGGAGTACGTCGACTCGGACGTCCTCGAAGGCCGTGGCTACTCCCGCCCGGAACAGGGGCCGGCGTACTTCACCTGGGTCGACGAGCAGGGCCGCACCCATAACTCTCCGGTGCCGGCGCGAGGCAAGGAGACGGATGGGGATGATGCGCGCCCCGGTCCCGTCGCCTACACCGAAGCCCGCGAGATGGAGTTCAAGCGCAAGGCCGCGCTGTTGCCCTCACTGGACGGGCAGCCCACCGCCGCCATGAAGGCCCTGCTGGAGGGCAGCGAAGAGCAGGGCGAGGCGCTTTACCAGAGCCTGGTGGACCGCTGCTGTGGCCAGTTGGCGGATGCCGCCTTCACCGAAGTCTCGGTCGAGGAGCCGCGTTACGAGGAGCTGAACAACCTCTCGCCAAGCTTCGACTTCCCCATGGGCCGCAGCTACTACAGCGCCCTCAAGCTGCCGCGCTCGCAGCACAGTTACGGCTTGCGCATCCGCAGCTTCGCCAATCGCCAGGTGGTCTATCCCTCGCTGCTGTTCCTCGACGAGGCCAAACGGCCCACGCGATTGGTGAGCGATGCGATCTACCAGCTCCACGGTGAAACCTGGTACCGCTATGCCTTCATCGAAGGCACCGTGCAGGTCCGCGCCAATCAGGGCGAACGCTATGTGCTGCTGCTGACCACCGATGAAGACCGCAGCCTGCAGACCCTGGACAACAAACCCTTCAAGCGCCCCCTGCAGGACCTGGCCCTGAGCGAGGCGGGCATGCAGGTGCATGAGCACGCGGACCAGGGCTCGTTCGAGCTGGCCATTGTGAAATGAGGCAGGGACTGCTCTTCATTTGTGGGGGCGAATTCATTCGCTAAGGGCAGCGCAGCTGCCCCAGCTCTTCCGGCAGGCCTTCGGCCTGCTCAGCGATTGAAATCGCCCCCACAGGAGGTGCACAGGACTTGGTGCCTGCGCGCTTTGCTCCCCTCTCCCTTCGGGAGAGGGGCCGGGGGTGAGGGAGGGCGGTGAAACCTTCGCAGGGTGTCTTGATCGCGCGCTATGCTGGCAACCCCAGCGACCCGAAGCGGATTTCCTGCCATGTCCGACACCAGTGCGCTCTTCACCCGCAACTCCGACGCCTACCGCGCCAATCGTCCCACCTACGATCCCGCCCTGATCACCTGGCTCAGCCAGCAGGCACCGGACCTTGCCCTCGCCTGGGATTGCGGTTGCGGTTCCGGCCAGGCGACCGTCGACCTCGCGCGGCATTTCCAGCGCGTGGTGGGGACCGATGTGAGCGCGCAGCAACTGGCCAAGGCCGAGCCGGCGGCCAATATCGACTACCGCTGCGAGCCGGCGGAGCAGACCTCGCTGGCCGACGCCAGTGTCTCCCTGACCCTGGTGGCGCAAGCGCTGCACTGGTTCGACCTGGAGCGCTTCTACGCGGAAGTGCGCCGCGTGAGCCGGCCGGGCGGGTTGCTGGCGGTGATCTCCTACAACCTCACGACGATCACGCCCGAAGTGGATGCATTGGTCAGTCACCTCTACAACGACATCCTCGGCAGCTACTGGGCCGAAGAGCGCCGGCACGTGGAGCAGGGCTACCGCACCTTGCCGTTCCCCTTCGAACGCATCGAGGTGCCGCCCTTCACCCTGGATGCCGAATGGGATCTGGCGCGGCTGCTGGGTTACCTGGAAAGCTGGTCGGCCGTGGGCACCTACAAATCTGCCCACGGTACCGACCCCCTCGACCCGCTGCGCGAACGCTTCCAGCAGGCCTGGGGCGACCCGGCCAGCACCCGCCGGGTGAGCTGGCCGTTGGTGGTGAATTTGGGGCGGATTTCCTGAAGTCGGGCCATTCCTTTGTGGGGGCGAATTCATTCGCTAAGGGCAGCGCAGCTGCCCTTGGCTCCCTGGCAGGCCTTCGGCCTGCTCAGCGATTGAAATCGCCCCCACAATGTATGTCGACCGACGAGCCTCACCCTCAAGCCGGCAAGCTCGCATCCTTCCCATTGTGCGAAGTGAAGTCCACCGACCGGTCCACCATGTTGATCGCCGCCACCAACTGCTCAGGCTGAGAGCGGGCCGAGGCCATGGTCCACTGGTCATATCGGTCGTTGCCGATCCGCACCATGCGGATATGGGTGGTGCGGTCGGCGTCGACCACCGGGTCCGGATCGAAGAAACCCAGCTTGCGCCGCAGCTTCTCCAGGTCCGTTGGGTCGCCGGTGAGGAATAGCCAGCCCGGACCGACATGGTGGGACTCGGCGTACTCCCTGAGGATTTCCGGCGTATCCAGCTCCGGTTGCAGGGTGATGGAGTACATGAAGACATTCTTCCCGGCGCGGTCGCCCAGCAGCTTCTGGGTGCCGCGCAGGTTGGCGGTCATGGTGGGGCAAAGGCCGCCGCACATCGTGTACATCATGTTGAAGGCCACCACCTTGTCGCGCATGAGGTCGTCGTAGAGCTTCACGCGTTTGCCCAGGTGCGTGTAGAGCGTGAGGTTTGGGAAGTAACGGGCGCCGAAGCTGTCGCCCTCCGCGTACTCGGGTTCCGGGGCGGCCCAGTTGCGGCCCACCAGGCCGGCGCCCAGCGCGGCCACGCCTGCGGCAGCCACACCGGCGCCGAACAGCAGGTTTCTGCGAGTGTTCATCTGGCATCTCCAGTCACGATCAAGGTTGGCTTTGGCTCAGCTGACGCCGCACTCGGCGGGCGCTTCGGGTGGCGTGTCGTCCTCGATGTCCCAGCGCATCATCATGCCGTGGTCCTCATGGATCACGTTGTGGCAGTGCATGACGTACTTGCCGGTGAAGTCGCGGAAGCGCAGGAACACCCTGACCGCCTCGTTCTTGCCGAGCACGTAGACGTCCTTGCGTCCTCGCTCGTGTTCCGGAATGGCCACGGGTATGCCGTTGACCGTCTTGCTGAGGATGCGGCCCTCCTCGAAGTGGATATGCACCGGGTGCTGCCAGCCGCCACTTTCGTTGACCAGCTCCCAGATCTCGCACTCGCCCTTGTCGATCTTGGCGCTGGTGTCGAGGATGTTTTCCGGCTTCCCGTTGACGGCCCATTCGCCGCCTTTGCGGTCGAACACCCAGCGGCGCACTTTGGCCCGTTCGATCTCCTCGTCGCACAGCGGGCGCAGCGGCCGCAACACGTCCGGCACCTGGCTCAGGTCCTGTTCCGGCGGATCGCGATCCACCAGCAGCTTGAGCACCTTGGTGCCGGATCCGTCGACCTTGTCCGGACCCTTGGTGGTGTCCTGGATCAGGCGGTTGGTGAGGAACAGCTCGGTGCCAATGGGGTACTTGGAGAAATCCACCACCAGGTCCGCGCGTTCGGCGACGCCCAGGTGCACCTTGCCCATGTTGCGGATGGGCGCGGGCAGCAGATTGCCGTCGTTGGCGATGTAGGTGAAGGTCTGTGCCTTGCCCTTGCTGTCGTGCAGATAGAATTCGTAGAAGCGCGACGGGCCGGCATTGAGCAGGCGCAGCCGGTATTTGCGGCGGGCGACCCGCAGCACCGGTTCGATCTTGCCGTTGACCAGGGTCTTGTCGCCGAGGGTGCCGTCGGGGCTGAAGCGGTCGAAGACCAGCTGGCCCTTCGAGTCGAAGCGCATGTCGTTGAAGCTCAGCATGTAGTCGTACGGGAAGCTGGGCAGGCGCAGCGCTTCGGGGCTCGGGTCCTTCTCGTTGCCGGAATCCAGGTGATCGAAGATGACGTAGAAGCCGAACATCCCGCGCACCACGTTCTGCGAGGTGGCCTGCCAGGTGTGGTCGTGGAACCACAGCGTGCCGAGGGCCTCACGGTAGTCGCCGATGCCGTTCTGCATCTCGTCCAGGCCGGCGTAGACGTTGGGGTAGAAGTGGTCCTTGTACTCGCCCTTGTAATCCATCGTCAGGCCCTGCTTCTGGGCACTGAAGAAGTCGCCGGGAAAACCGTCACTTTCCGAAGGGCAGTGCAGGTTGTGCAGGTGCACGGAGATATAGGGAACGCCGACGCCGACGTGGTCCTTGGGCAGCTTGCAGTGGAAGCGGCACAGCACCGGCTGGCCGTAACGGGCAAAGATGATCGGGCTGAAACTGTCCGGGGTGGAGTCGGCCGCGCGGTAGCTCCAGACCTTGATTTCCGGCAGGTCCGGGTGAGCCTTCCAGGGGCGCTCCACCACGTTGATTTCGTACATCGTCGGGTTGACGCCCAGTTCGTCATAGCGCTGGTGCGGCTTGCGGCCGCATTCGCCGTGTTCTGCGTCGGCGGTTGCGGAAGGCGGGGCCACCTGCACGCCGTCCGCGCCATGCAGCACGCTGACCGGGTTCAGCGGACTCATCTGGTTGGGAAGGAATTCCTTCCACGGTGTGGTTCTCGGGCTGGTGATTTCCGAGGTGTCACTGTCCTTGGCCTGACTGTCGCTTTCCGCGAGCAGAAGGGGCAGGGCGCTGGCGGCAGCGGACCATTTGAGGAACGAGCGGCGATTGGTGTTGGCGGGTTGTTCTGGTTGTTGGTGGCTGTCACCGGTGGCATTACTGGCGACAAGCGAGGTTCCCCTGTACAGCAAGCGAGAGATATTCACGGCTGCGGTCCTCCACAGCTTGATTGACGGTGAATTTTCGATCGCTCTGACTGCTTCAGAAGCACCTCGTACCGGTCGGCCTTATTGGCTCTGTAGTGATCTCCGGTCGAAGCCTGTATCGCGCTTTTTGAAACAGGTTGAAACAAACTTATAGGAGGCAATTCCGCAGTGCCATCATTCAACTGAGTGAAAACCGCCTTTGGCGGACTGGCGGCTGAACTACGGATACGAACGGTATAAAAGTGCAAATGAATGAGTGACTTATCGCGGCAAAGCGTTGGCGCTTGAAGGCCGCTGGAAAGTTGACACTGTGCGGGAGGTGAGATGCATCAGGTTTCACACTATGCGGTAGGCGAAGGACTGGACGCGGAACGCGAGCTGCTGGATCGCATCCAGCAGGGCGAAGGGGAGTGCGGCTTGCTCCTGTGGCGACCACGGGAAGCTGCGCTGGTCATGCCGCAGCGCATGAGTCGCTTGGCCGGATTCGCCGCCGCCGGTTCGGCGTGCCAGGCGCTGGGCTGGCCGATCGCCTTGCGTGACAGCGGCGGCGAGCCGGTGCCGCAATCGCCGGCGGTTCTGAATGTGGCGCTGGTTTACGCGCTGCCGTCCCGTGAGAGCGAGCTGACCCGGATCGAGAACGCCTACCTGCGACTCTGCCAACCGATGCTCGACTGGCTCGCCGGCATGGGGCTGGAAGGCGGGCTGGGCGAGGTGGACGGCGCGTTCTGCGACGGCCGTTACAACGTCACCCTGGAGGAACGCAAACTGGTCGGCACCGCCCAGCGCTGGCGACGCCGGCGTGACGATGGCCGGCACGTGGTACTGGCCCATGCCGCCGTGCTGATGGAAAACCAGCGCGAACCCATGGTCGAGGTAGTGAATGCCTTCTATCAGGGCTGCGAGCTGGAAAATCTCTGCCGCGCCAGCAGCCATATCGCCTTGGACGAATGCGTGGGGCAGGTGTGGAGCCGGCTTGATTCACTGCGTGATTGCTATCGCCGGACGCTGGCGGAAGCGGGGCTGAATCTGGAATGAGCAGGACGAGGAGGGAGGCCATTCGTCAGTGAATAGAAGTAATTCACATTTGGTATCGAATATCGCTTGACTGAAAAATGAGAATCATTATTATTCCAATCACTGGCCTCGCGGCCAGCTGGATAAGCTGACAAGCCCAAGTTTCGGACTCATCAGATTATCTCCTCATCAGGCTAATCACGGTTATTGACCCGGCAAATTGCCGGGTCTTTTTTTGCCTGCGATTTAGTCCCGCCGTAGGTTGATCCGAGGAACGGGGCCCAACAGCGGACTTCCGGGAATCGTTGGGTTTCGCTGCGCTCTACACCAACCTACGGGTGTAGGAGCTAGCTTGCTAGCGAAACGGGGCCATTCGCTGGCAAGCCAGCTCCTACGGGCAGTCCCGCCGTAGGTTGATCCGAGGAACGAGGCCCAACAGCGGACTTCCGGGAATCGTTGGGTTTCGCTGCGCTCTACACCAACCTACGGGTGTAGGAGCTAGCTTGCTAGCGAAACGGGGCCATTCGCTGGCAAGCCAGCTCCTACGGGCAGTCCCGCCGTAGGTTGGTCCGAGGAACGAGGCCCAACAGCGGACTTCCGGGAATCGTTGGGTTTCGCTGCGCTCTACACCAACCTACGGGAGGTTTGAGTGGTGTGTAGGGTGGATCACGCTTCATCGATCCACCATCGGTGCTGGATCCGGAAATCCCCGGTGGATGTGAAGAGCGACATCCACCCTACAGAACGACGCGGATGGCGCCAGACTAATGCCCCTTCGCCTTCCTGATCCGCAGGACGATCGCGCCCAGGATCAGCATCACCACCGGCGTCATCACCAGAATCGCGGTCTTCGGTGATATGTCCAGGCCGATGGTGTGCAGGCCGCCGTAGAACAGCTTGAACAGACTCAGCAGGTAGTAGCTGATGGCGATGATCGACAGGCCTTCCACCGCCTTCTGGATCTTGATCTGGGTATCGGCGCGGGCGTTCAGGCTGCGCAGGATCTCCGAGTTCTGTTCTTCCACCTCCACATTGACCCGTGCCCTCAGCAGGTCACTGAGGTTGGCCACGCTCTGGCCCAGGCGCACGAGGCGCTGGTCGGTGGCTGCGCAGTAGCGCACGGTGGGACGGAAACGGCGTTCGATGAACACCCCCAGGCGCTGGCAATCATCGATGTGGGATTCGCGTAGCTCATTGATTCGCTCGAAGACGATCTGCGCGTACGCCTCCGTGGCGCTGAAGCGCTGGCGGGTGCGGGCGGTGCTGCGCACGATGCGGGCGGAGAGGGCGGCGATATCCGTCGACAGCTCCTTGGCGCTGCCTTTGCCCTCGGCGTTGCGGTCGGAAAGCCGGGCCAGTTCCTTGTCGTATTCCTTCAACTGCACGCTCACCGCCTGGGCAACCGGCAGGGTGAGCGAGGCCATCATGCGGTACGTCTCGATTTCCAGCAGGCGGCGGATCATCCGGCCCAGGCGATAGGCATTGAGCCGGCGGTTGACCAGCAGGATGCGGTTCACGCCGTCTTCGCTCAGACGGAAGTCCGACCAGGCGATGGCATCGCCGCCGCCCAGGGTGGAACCGGATGGGTCTTTGAAGCCGTACGCAGCGGTGTCGCCCGCCCAGTTCGTATCCGACTCCACCAGCACCTGGTCGGCATTGATCAGCAGGTGGCGATGGTCGGCCACCAGGCTCTCCAGTGCTGCCGGCAGAGGTGGCCAGAAGTCATCGCCCGCGTTGCGCGGTACCACCAGGGTGAGGGTGAAGAACTCGGTATGGCGTTCCCATTTCAGGGTGTTCTCGCCCATGCGCAGCAGGCCCTGGGAACCATTGCTGGCCAGTGGCGCGTCGGCGGTCTGGTTGAGGCGCTCGACCAGCGCGTCGCAGACGTCCTCGGCGTCGGAAAAGGCGAAGTGATAGACGTTAGCCGGATCACGGAAATAGATCGACGGCCGCGAGTGCAACTCGTTATGCAGGGCTTTGCGAAGTGGATGCATGGGGACTTCTGCGAGCAGGGAGGTTTTCTTCGATGACGCGGCCAGATCATGGCGCGGTCACACTCGCGAAGAAGTTGCGACAGGAGCCACCGACCAGTCGGGGCGGGTAGCCCTTCAGGCCGGTGGCGACGGGGAGTGGCGACGAAGTCGCCTGATGACGCTCCTGAGTCTTGTGGACCCCTAGGCGCGAAACTGTTGCATCAGCCCCTGCTGATGGTTGGCCAGTTCGTTGAGCTGGCGACTGACCTGGGCCGATTGATCGGCCTGTCCGGAGAGCGATTCTGTCACGTCTCGGATGGCTTCGACGTTGCGATTGATCTCGTCTGCGACGCTGCTCTGTTCCTCGGCGGCACTGGCAATCTGCAGGTTCATCTCGGTGATCAGGTTGACGGCATCGCTGATGCGCTCCAGGGCGGCCACAGCCTGTTGCACCTGGCTCACGTTCTCCTGGGCCAGGCCGTGGCTGCCGTGCATGGCCTGGGTCACGTCGCGGGTGCCGTTCTGCAGGTTGTCGATCACCTGGCGGATTTCCTCCACCGAATCCTGGGTGCGCCGCGCCAGGCTGCGCACCTCGTCGGCCACCACGGCAAAACCGCGCCCGGCGTCGCCAGCGCGTGCGGCCTCGATGGCGGCATTCAGTGCCAGGAGGTTGGTCTGCCCGGCGATGGAGAGAATCACCTCCAGCACCGAACCGATCTGCTCGCTGTTCTGGGCCAGCGTCTGCAACTGGCTCATGGCTTCGCTCATGTCCCGCGCCTGGGCGTGGATGGCGCTGGTGGTGCGGGTGATCACCTCCAGGCCTTCGCGACTGGCCTGGTCGGCGTTACGCGCGGCATCGGCGGCCTGGGCCGCACTCTGTGCCGAGGCGTTGGCCGTGGCGGACATCTCGTGAAGGGCAGTGGCCACCTGGTCGATCTCACGGAACTGCTGCTGCATGCCTTCGCTGGTCTGGCGTGCGATCACCGCCGACTGGTCTGCGGTGTCACGGGCGTCGCGCACCAAACCCTGGACCTTGGCGATCACGGGTTGCAATTTGTCGAGGAAGCGATTGAAGGCCAGCGCCAGGCGGCCCAGTTCGTCACGGCGGGCGTAGGTCAGGCGGCGAGTGAGGTCGCCTTCACCGTCAGCGATGTCTTCCAGCATGCCGGCCAGTCGCAGCAACGGACGCGTCACACCACGGGCAGCCAGCCAGATCATGGCAACGCCCAGCAGCGCCGCGACGGAGCCGAGGATGAATTCCAGTGCCGAGCTTTGCAGGCGTTCGTTATCCATTTGCACTTTCAGCGCCTCGGCGGGCGCCAGCAGCACCCGCTGCGGCACGCCCAGCAGCACGCCCCAGGGCTTGGCCCCGGCGATGGGAGAGAGGGGTTCGAGCACACTGATCTGCCCCTTGTCGATAAAGGCGTGGGGCTCGCTACGGCCGAGGAAATCGAGGACTTCGGTGGCCTGGTCCGGTAGCACCGCCTGTAGGCGCTTGCCCAGCTGGGCGGCATCCTGGCTATGGCCGGCGACCACGCCGGATGGGCTGATGATGCTGACGCGGCCATTGCCCTCATAGAGTTCACGGCTGCTGGTCAGCGCGTCCTGTTGCAGGCTGTCGAGACTGATATCGAGGCCGATAACCGCCAGCACCTTGCCATTTTCCAGCAGCGGGAACGCGATGCTGGTGACCAGCCTGCGAGCGCCCGAAGATTCGTCGAAGTACGGCTCCAGCAAGCACAGATGCCCGCTGTCGCGCGGGCAGGTGAAGAAGGCGTTGAAGGGCGCGCCGCTTGGACCGGGAGAGGTATCGGCCAGCAGCTTCTCGTCGCCCGGCACGGCTTGTAGTTCGCCCGGCTTGGCTTGCAGCCAGTACAGCGCGAAGCGCCCGGTGTCGTTGCTGCCGAGGTCGCCGCGGCCTATGAACTCGGCGTCACGACCATCGAGGGCATCGGGCTGGAAAATCAGGAACAGCCCGAGCAGCTCCGGACGCTGCTCCACGGCCTTGCGCAGTTCCCCGGCCAGTTCGCCCCGCAGGGTTTCCGCACTGATCTCGCCGCGTGCCGCACGCTCGCGCAGGTAGAGCAGGTGCCGCGCCAGTCCGAGGCCATATTCGTGGGTGCGGGTGAAGCTGCGCTGGATCTGCAGGGCCTGGACCCTGCCCTGAGCCTCCAGATTGAGGCGCGCGGCTTCGGCGAGCATGCGCCCGCTGGAATCCTTGACCCGTTCGGTGCTGGCGCGGGTCTGGTAGAGCGACAGGCCGACCAGCAGTCCAACCACCAGGATCAGGCAGAGGCTCGCCAGGAGGGTGATCTTGCTTTGAATGCTGAGGCTGGGGCTGGACATGGGCGCGATCGCTTGGGAGGCCGGGGCGTTGCCGCCCCGGAAAGGTCAGAAGACGGTGACGAACACCAACTGGCTGTAGAGGTTGCTGTCGTCGCCGCCGAGCTGGGTGCCGCCTTCTTCCGCGCTGCGGTCAGGTTTGTAAAGACCGACCAGGGGCATGACGATGAGGTTGTCGCTCACCGCCCATTCGGCGTAGAGATCCAGTTCGCGGCCGTCGGTATTGCCCAGGTCTCGGTCCAGGGTGTTGAAGTCGAACCACAGGGCGCCGAGGCTCAGGTTTTCCAGCGGCGACACCTTGAAGGCGACGTGGTGGACCTGGGTGTTGGTGTTGAACGGGCCGGCGTAGTTGGCCGCCACTTCACCCTGGAACCAGGTGCCGTAGCCACGGCTGAAGCCAGTGAACAGCGCGTCGTAACCTTCCGAGAAGCGGCTGTAGCGGTAGCTGACATTTGGACTCCAGGCCACATCGGAGAAGGTCCAGCCGGCTTCCAGGTACCAGGCGTTCTCGTCGTCGACGTCCTTCTTGTCCTGCCAGGCGTATTCACCGGAGAGGAACAGGTTTTCCACCCCGGCGTTGCCTTGGCCGCGCACGCTATAGGTCTTCATGCCGTCGCGCTCGGCCTGGAAGGGCGATGCGAATTCTTCGTCGACATCGCTGATGTCGATCGCGGTCAGGCCCAGGGTGCCGGCTTCGGATACATGCTCCAGGTTTCCGACCACCATCTCGGTCTTGGCCTGGGCGCGGTTGTCGGATTTCAGCCACATCAGGTCGCCGCGCAGGCCGTCCTTGCCGCCGAGGCGCAGCACGGCGGTCTGGTCGAACGCCTTGCGTGCAGCCAGCCAGTAGGCGCCACCGCGGTTGAACTCGCCATCGGCAAGGCCGTTGCCGAGGTTCAGGGCATCGCCGTTGATGAGGAAGCCGTCGCCGATCATCAGGTTCTGGCGGCCGAAGGAGAAGTCCACGCCGTCTTCGCCCAGAGCGTCGAACAGCTGGCCGGAACGCCAGCCGAGGTAGGCGTCTTCGATCTTGGTGGTGCGCTCGGAGCCGTCGGTGAAGCCAGCCGCATCACCGTCACCCCAGGTGCCCGAGCTGAGCATGTTGAAGGCGCCATAGCTGGTGCCGGCCCCCGCCAGCCCCTGGTCGAAACTGATGCCGTACTTGGCATAACCCTCGCGCCAGGACGACGAACCCTCGCTCTTCGAGCCAGCGATGGCGTAGTTCTCCTGGCTGTGGAAGAAGCCATACACGGCCTCCAGGGTTGCATTCAGATGGGTGTCGTCGTCGGCGTACAGCTCGTAAGCACCCGCCTGAGTAGCGGCACCTACCAGCAGCGCCAGGGTTGAGAGTCGGAACAGGTTCGACCGGAACATCGCGAGGCATCCTTCTTTTTGGAATTGGCAGCGGAGCGTTTCTGCGTCCGGATACTAAGGAGTTGCCGCGCGCTGGCCTTGTGCCTGCTTGCCAAGGGCTTGAGGCTGCGTGCCAGAATCAGCAGGGACTGCCGGTGTGGCTTTTGTTGTGGGGGCGAATTCATTCGCTATGCGGGACGTAGTCCCGCCGTAGGTTGGTCCGAGGAGCGAGGCCCAACGAGGGGAGCTCGCGTTGGGCTTCGCTTCGCTCTGCCGCAACCTACGGCCGCACGCGATGTACTGGCACTCATTTGTAGGGGCGAATTCATTCGCCAAGCGGGACGCAGTCCCGTCGTAGGTTGGTCCGAGGAACGAGGCCCAACAGCGGACTTCCGGGGATCGTTGGGCTTCGCTCTTCCGCAATCTACAACGGTCCGAACAGGCCAAAAAAAAACCGGCCCTAAGGCCGGTCATAAACTCACGCAGCGACTCGGTTCACACAGCCTCGGGGCGTTTCAGCACCAGGGTCAGGATGTCGTAGCTGGCCACCAGCTCACCGTTCTGGTTGGTGACTTCCACGTCCCAGGCCACCACACCTTGCGGCTCGCCCTTCGGGCTCTTCTTGCCCTGGTCGATCTTGCGCTTGCAGGTCAGGCGCGCCTGGATGGTGTCGCCAATGCCCACTGGCGTGATGAAGCGCAGGCTGTCCAGGCCATAGTTGGCCAGTACCGGGCCAGGGGCCGGGGAGACGAACAGGCCGGCGGCGGCGGAGAGCACGAAGTAGCCGTGGGCGATGCGCTTGCCGAACTGGGATTCCTTGGCGGCCAGCTCATCGAAGTGCATGTAGAAGTGGTCGCCCGACAGGCAGCCGAAGTTGACGATGTCGGCTTCGGTGACAGTGCGACGGTGGGTCAACAGAGACTCGCCGACCTGCAGCTCGTCGAAGTAGCGGCGGAACGGGTGCACTTCGGTCTCGACCACCTTGGCGCCACGCACGTATTCGCCGGTGACGGCGGCCAGCATGGTGGGCGAACCCTGGACGGCGGCGCGTTGCAGGTAGTGCTTCACCGCGCGCAGGCCGCCCAGTTCTTCACCGCCACCAGCGCGGCCGGGGCCGCCGTGTTTGAGTACCGGCAGGGGCGAGCCGTGTCCGGTGGATTCGGCGGCGGATTCGCGGTCGAGGATGTGCAGGCGGCCGTGAAGGGCGGCGGCTTGCGGTACCACGCGGGCGGCGACGGCCGGGTCCTTGGTGACCAGGCTGGCCACCAGGCTGCCCTTGCCACGGGCGGCCAGGGCGATGGCTTCGTCGATGTCGTCGTAGGCCATCAGGGTGCTCACCGGGCCGAAGGCCTCGATGTCATGGGCGCCGCCTTCGGCGTGCGGGTCACGGGAGCGAAGCAGGGTCGGGGCGAAGAAGGCGCCTTCGTTCACGCCGTCGCCGCGCGGGGCGAAACCGTCACGGGCACCGAACAGCAGGTCGCTGCTGGCAAGCAGGGCGTCCAGGCGCTCGGCTACGTCGGCCTGCTGGGCATGGGATGCCAGGGCACCCATCTTCACGCCTTCCACGGCCGGGTCGCCGACCACCACCTTGGATAGGCGATCACGCAGGCGTTCAGCCACGGCGTCGATGTGCTTGGACGGAACGATGGCGCGGCGGATGGCGGTGCACTTCTGGCCGGCCTTGACGGTCATCTCGCGGGCCACTTCCTTGACGAAGAGGTCGAATTCCGGATCGTCCGGGGTGATTTCCGGGGCGAGGATGGCGCAGTTCAGCGAGTCCGCTTCAGCATTGAAGGGCACGGAGTTGCGAATCAGGTTGGCGTTCACGCGCAGCTTGGCGGCGGTGTCGGCGGAACCGGTGAAGGTCACGACGTCCTGGCCTTGCAGGCGGTCCAGCAGGTCGCCGGTGCTGCCGATGATCAGTTGCAGGCTGCCTTCCGGGAGCAGGCCGGACTCGTGCATCAGGCGTACGGCGGCTTCGGTCAGGTAGCTGGTAGCGGTGGCCGGTTTTACGATGCAGGGCATGCCAGCGAGGAAGCTGGGGGCGAACTTCTCCAGCATTCCCCAGATCGGGAAGTTGAAGGCGTTGATGTGCACGGCCAGGCCGCCACGGGGCACCAGGATGTGGGTGCCGGCGAAGGTGCCTTGCTTGCCCAGCGGCATGGCCGGGCCTTCGTGGACGATGTTGCCGGAGGGCAGCTCACGGGCGCCGACGCCGGCATAGCTGAACAGGGTGGCAGCGCCGCCCTCGATGTCGATCCAGCTGTCGGCGCGGGTGGCGCCGCTGTGGCGGGACATCGTGTAGAGCTGTTCCTTGTGTTCGGTCAGGTACAGCGCCAGGGCTTTCAGGCGTGCCGCGCGTTGCTGGAAGTCCATGGCCATGAGGCTGGCTATGCCGCGCTTGCGGCCATGTTCTACGGCTTCGGAGAAGTCCAGGGCTTCCTCGTGGGTGCGGAAGAGGTCGCTGCCGTCGATGGCGCTGCGCAGTGCCTGGGAACCGTGTTGGCCGATCCAGCGGCCGCCGATGAAGCTTTGCAGCGTGGGGGCGTTACTCATGAGGAAATCTCCGTGAAGGGGGCCGGCGCAGAGCATCGGCGTTCATTCTTGGTTCGTAGGAGCGAGCTTGCTCGCGAATCGCGGTTGTTCGCGTGCAAGCCCGCCCCCACAGGTTGGGTGCCTTACCAGAGGGCCAGCGTGTAGCCGAGGATCAGGCGGTTTTCATCGATATCGGTATTCAGTCCGTTGCCGGACCTGAAGGTGACGTTGCGCCAGCGCAGGCTGAGGCCCTTCACCGGACCGCTCTGGATCACGTAGGCGAGGTCGCTGTCGCGTTCCCATTCTTCGCCTTCGTCGCCGGTCGCGGTCTTGACGTTGCTGCCGTCGACGTAGCGGGTCATGAAGGTCAGGCCCGGGATGCCGAGGGCGGCGAAGTCGTAGTCGTAGCGCAGTTGCCAGGCGTCTTCCTCGGCGCGGGTGAAGGTATTGAAAGTCACCAGGTTGACCACGTAAGGGTCGCCGCCGTTGAGGAAGGGGAAGGCGCTGTCGCCGGACATGCGCTGGAACGCCGCGCTGAACCGGTGGGCGCCCTTGCCCAGGCTGAACATGCCGTTGAAGTTGCGGTTGTCGATCTCACCCGCACGCTCGACGCCATCGCCTCGGCTGTCGAAGTAGCGGATGTCGCTCTTCAGATTGAAGCCCCCGGAGAGCGGTAGCGTGTGCACCAGGCCGACGAACTGCTGGCGGTAGATCTCGTCCAGCAGGCCGTAGTAGTAGCTCACCGCCAGCTGCGGGTTGATGGCATAAGTGCCGCCGGCGAAGTCGAAGGCATCGCTGGTGGCGGCACCTAAACCGATGTCGTCGCGGCCGGAGGAGTCGCGCAGGTTGGTGCGGGTCAGGCGGCCGCCGTTGAAGGTCAGGCCGGCCAGCTCCTGGCTGGTCAGCATGCCGCCCTGGAATGTGGAAGAGAGCAGGCGGGTGTCGTTATAGGAGGCCACTGGCAGCAGCGGCTGCAGGGTGCCCAGGCGCAGGACGCTTTTCGACGCACGCAGTTTGGCCGTCAGGCCCAGCTCGCTGTAGTCGTCCACCGGCTCTTTGGTCGCCGGGTCGAACGGCAGCAGGCCGGTGCCACGGCGGTCACGACTGGAATCCAGCTTCACGCCCAGTTCGCCGATGGCATCCAGGCCGACGCCCACGATGCCTTCGGTGAAGCCCGACTCGATGCGCGCGGTAAAGCCCTGGCCCCATTCCTCAGCCTTGGACTGGGCGGCGCCGTCCTGGCGGAAGTCGCGATTGATGTAGTGGTTACGCAGCTCCAGGCTGCCCTTGCTGTCTTCGATGAAACCCGCCAGCGCCGAGGTGGCAAAGGGCAGGGTGAGCGCCGCAACGAGCGGCGCAGTGGTACGGCTTTGGGTCATTGTTCTTGTATCCATCGTCCGGTCGTTCTGGGCTCAGTGGCGGCTGGCGGCGGCTGCGCCGATGCCGGTCATGGAGCGAATGAACTGAGCCAGGTAACGGCCGCGCTCTTCCTTGGCACGCTCGGAGGCGTCGGTCACCGAAAGCAGCCAAGCACTGAAGAAGGCCAGGCCCATGGAGAACAGCGCCGGATTGGAATACGGGAACAGCGCCGTGTCGTGATGCAGCACGTTGACCCAGACGGCGGGGCTCAACACTAGCAGGACGATGGCGGACAGCAGGCCGGCGACGCTGCCGGCGACGGCGCCCCGGGTGGTCAGGCCTTTCCAGAACATGGAGAGGAACAGCACCGGGAAGTTGACCGAGGCGGCGATGGCCAGCACCAGGCCGGAGAGGAAGGCGATGTTCTGCGACTCGAACAGCAGGCCGAGGATCACCGCCATTACGCCGATGCAGAGGGTGGCGATACGCGAGACGCGCATTTCCTCACGCTCGCTGGCCTTGCCCTTGCGGATCACGCAGGCGTACAGATCGTGGGACACCGCCGAGGCACCGGACAGGGCCAGGCCGGCCACCACCGCCAGGATGGTGGCGAAGCCCACGGCGGAGATGAAGCCAAGGAACAGGCTGCCGCCGACCGCGTGGGACAGGTGCACCGCAACCATGTTGCCGCCGCCGATGATGGCGCCGGCCGCGTCGCGGAACTCAGGATTGGTGCCAACCATCACGATGGAGCCGAAGCCGACCACGATCAGCAGCAGGTAGAAGTAGCCGATGAAGCCGGTGGCGTAGAACACCGATTTGCGGGCTTCCTTGGCGTCGCTCACGGTGAAGAAACGCATCAGGATGTGCGGCAGGCCGGCGGTGCCGAACATCATGCCGAGGCCGAGGGAGATCGCGTCGATGGGGTTCGACAGCAGGCCGCCCGGCGCCATGATGGCCGCACCCTTGGCGTGGACGGAGGCAGCAGCGGAGAACATGGCTTCGGTGCTGAAGCCGAAATGCTTGAGCACCATGAAAGCCATGAAGGTGGTGCCGGACAGCAGCAGCACTGCCTTGATGATCTGCACCCAGGTGGTGGCCAGCATGCCGCCGAAGGTCACATAGCAGACCATCAGCACGCCCACCAGCATCACGGCCTGGGTGTACGAGAGGCCGAACAGCAGTTCGATCAGCTTGCCGGCGCCGACCATCTGCGCCACCAGGTACATCAGCGCCACGGTCAGCGTGCCAAACGCCGCGGTAATGCGGATCGGGCTCTGCTGCAGGCGGTAGGACACTACGTCGGCGAAGGTGTACTTGCCGAGGTTGCGCAGGCGTTCGGCGATCAGGAACAGGATGATCGGCCAGCCGGCGAGCACGCCCAGGGCGTAGAGGAGGCCGTCGTAGCCGTTCATGAACATCATCGCGGAAATGCCGAGGAAGGACGCCGCGCTGATCATGTCGCCCGCGATGGCGAGGCCGTTCTGGAAGCCGGTGAGGCCGCCGCCGGCGGTGTAGAAGTCCGCGGCCGAGCGAGTGCGCAGTGCGGCCCAGCGGGTGATGCCGAGGGTGAAGAGCACGAACGCCAGGAACATGTAGATGGCGTTCCAGTTCAGCGGGCGGGCCGCGGCATCGGCCGCGAAGGCGCCCTGGGAGACCACCAGGCCGGTAGCGAGCAGCAGGGAGGCGAGCGCTTTCATTGGCCGCTCTCCTGTTTCAGCTTGTCGTTCAACGGATCGAGGACGTTGGTGCGCTTCACGTAGATGCCGGTGAGCGCGAAGGAGAGCAGGATGATGACCACGCCCACCAGCATGCCCACGCTGGTGACGCCTCCATTGAGGGACTGGCCGAGCACGCCGGGTGCGAAGGCCACCAGCAACACGAAGCCGTAGTAGATCACCAGCATGGCGGCGGTCAGCGTCCAGGTCAGGCGCTGTTTGCGGCGGACCAACTGGATGAAGTCCGGGTTCTCCCGGATACGATCGAGGTCTTGCGGGGTCATGGTTGCTCTCTCTTTTTGTGATTGTCGAGGCGCCCGTTCAACGGCCGACGGCAAGGCTGCTTGTGTCGAACGGGGGTATTGCTGGTGCTGCTTGTAGGAGCCAGCTTGCTGGCGAACGGGTTCGGCCAAAAAGCTTCGCGAGCAAGCTCGCTCCTACGGGTGTCGCTTACAGTTGGTCGAAGTCGAGGACCACTTTTTCGCTGATCGGGAAGGTCTGGCACGACAGCACGTAGCCAGCGGCCACTTCGTAGTCCTCCAGGGCGAAGTTGCTGTCCATTTCCACCTCACCTTCGACCACCTTGCACTTGCAGGTGGAGCACACGCCGGCCTTGCAGGAGTAGGGCAGTTCCATGCCCTGGGCGTTGCCGGCGTCGAGCACGCTGACGCTGTTGCGCGGCAATTCGAAGGTCATTTCGCGGCCATCGCTGATCACGGTGACCTGGCTGCTGGCGCCGTCAGTGGCGCGGGCGGCTTCGCGGGCTTCACGCTTGGCGCTGCTGCCGGCAGCGGCGAACAGCTCGAAGTGGATGCGCTCGGCGGACATGCCGTTGGCCTTGAGCTGATCGCGCACGGTTTCGGTCATGGCCTGCGGGCCGCAGATGAAGGCGGCGTCCAGGGCCTTGACGTCGATCCAGCGGGAGAACAGCTGACCGCACTTGTCGGCGTCGATCCGGCCGTTGTAGAGGTCAACGTCCTGCTGCTCGCGGCTGAACACGAAGATCAGATTCAGGCGTTGCAGGTAGGTGTTCTTCAGGTCTTCCAGCTGCTCGCGGAACAGTGCCGAAGCGCTGGAGCGGTTGCCGTAGATCAGGGTGAAGCGGCTGTGGGGCTCGCTTTCCAGGGTGGTCTTGATGATCGACAGGATCGGCGTGATGCCGCTGCCGGCTGCCACTGCCAGGTAGTTGCCGTGACGTGCGGTATCCAGCTCGACGAAGAAGTGGCCGGACGGCGGCATCACTTCCAGGCTCTGGCCGGCTTTCAGGCTTTCATTGGCAAAGGCGGAGAAACGGCCGCCGGCCACGCGCTTGATCGCCACCCGCAGCTCGCCGTCATTGACGCCGGTGCAGATGGAGTAGGAACGGCGGACTTCTTCACCGTCCATCTGGGTGCGCATCACCAGGTGCTGGCCCTGAGTGAAGCGGAACGCCTCGGTCAGGTCGGCGGGAATGTCGAAGGCGATGGACACCGCATCGCGGGTTTCCGGGCGCACTTCTTTGATCTTCAGGCTGTGGAACTTGCTCATTGTTCTTCTCCTGCGGCATTGCCGCGCGGAGGGCGAATACAAACGTCGCGAGCGAAGGTCAGGCTAGGCGGAAGCAGCCGAGGAAGCGGAGTTTACGTCTGTAAATGAGCATTCCGAGGCTGTTTCCAACGACGCATGGCCGAGCGCAGTAGTTTGTGTTCGTCCTCCTAGATGCACTTGAAATAGTCGAAAGGCTCGCGGCAATCGATGCAGCGGTACAGAGCCTTGCAGGCCGTGGAACCGAACTGGCTGAGCAGTTCTGTGTGGGCGCTGCCGCACTGCGGGCAACACACATCGCCGGCGTCGCCCATCAGGCTGCGCTTGCTGGTGCTGCCGGCCGGCGGGGCGATGCCGTAGGCGCGCAGGCGCTCGCGGCCGTCGGTGCTGATCCAGTCGGTGGTCCAGGCCGGCGTCAGGCGGCGCTCCAGTTTCGGCGCGGTGAAGCCAGCACCTTCCAGGGCCTGCTCGATGTCGTGCTCGATCACTTCGGTGGCCGGGCAGCCGGAGTAGGTCGGGGTGACCACCACATGCAGGTGGCCATCCTGCCAGTCAAGGCCACGGACGATACCGAGGTCGACCACGCTGACCACCGGCACTTCCGGGTCCATCACCTCGCCCAGCACCGACCACGCGCGCGCCAGATCATCTGGCGCGCCGGGCCTGGCGCCACGGTCGCTGGTAATCAGCTCACCAGGACGCATCGGGGTGGGCCCGCTGGAGGAATTGCATTTCGGCCAGCAGCAGACCGAGGTGCTCGGTGTGCAGGCCCTTGCGGCCGTTCAGGTAGAAGTAGCTGGCCGGCTCAGGCATCGGCAGGGTGGCGCTGGCGAAGATGTCGGCAACCTTGGACTTCCAGGCTGCGGCGATCTCCACAGGGTTCGGCGCAATGCCGGCCTCGAACAGGCGTTGTTCCACGTCGTCGCCGTTCACCAGCTCGACGGTGAAGCGCCAGACATCACTGATCGCCGCCAGCATGCGCTTGTGGCTTTCCTCGGTGCCGTCGCCCAGACGCTCGACCCACTCGCTGGAGCGGCGCAGGTGATAGGTGACTTCCTTCAGAGCCTTGGCGGCGATGCCGGCAACGCGCTCGTCACTCGACTGCGAGAGGCCGTGCAGCACCTGGAAGTGCCAGGCGTCGAAGAAGAACTGCTTGGTGATGGTCACGGCGTAGTCGCCGTTGGGCTGTTCCACCAGCAGCAGGTTGCGGTAGGCGCGCTCATCACGGCGGAAGGCCAGATGATCGGCGTCACGGCCGTCTTCCAGCAGTTCGGCGGCGTAGTCCAGCCAATTGCGGGCCTGGCCCACCAGGTCGAGGCCGACGTTCATCAGCGCCAGCTCTTCTTCCAGTGCCGGGGCGTGGCCGCACCATTCGCACAGGCGCTGGCCCTGGATCAGGGCGCTGTCGCCGAGGCGCAGCAGGTATTGAATGAGGTCTTCGCGTTGAGTCATGGCAGCGGCCTCACATGTGGCCGACTTCGGCCGGCAGCTCGTAGAAGCTGGCGTGGCGGTAGACCTTGTCCTGGGACGGGTCGAACAGCGGTTCTTTCTCGTCCGGCGAGGAAGCGGTGATCAGCGCGGACGGCACGACCCAGAGGCTCACGCCCTCATTGCGGCGGGTGTACAGCTCGCGGGCGTTCTCGATGGCCATGCGCGCATCGGCGGCATGCACGCTGCCGACATGCTTGTGGTTCAGGCCGTGCTTGCTGCGCACGAAGACTTCAAAAAGGGTCCACTCAGACATGATTCTTATCTCCTCGAGACGGCTTACGCGGCGTCGCGTTTCTGTTGTTGTTTGCGGGCATGGGCGACAGCGGCTTCGCGGACCCAGGCGCCGTCTTCGATGGCCTTGCGGCGGGTGGCGATGCGCTCGACATTGCACGGGCCGTTGCCCTTGAGCACTTCGTAGAACTCTTCCCACTGGATGTCGCCGAAGTCGTAGTGGCCGCGTTCCTCGTTCCACTTCAGGTCCGGGTCCGGGGCGGTGCAGCCGAGCAGTTCCAGTTGCGGAACGGTCTGGTCGATGAAGCGCTGACGCAGTTCGTCGTTGCTCTGGCGCTTGATCTTCCAGGCCATGGACTGGGCGCTGTTGGGGGAGTCGGCGTCGCTTGGGCCGAACATCATCAGCGACGGCCACCAGAGGCGGTTGATGGCGTCCTGGACCATGTCCTTCTGGGCCTGGGTGCCGTGACGCATCATGTGCAGGAGGATTTCGTAGCCCTGGCGCTGGTGGAAGGATTCTTCCTTGCAGATGCGGATCATGGCGCGGGAGTAGGGGCCATAGGAGGTCCGCTGCAGCACCACCTGGTTGACGATGGCGGCGCCATCCACCAGCCAGCCCACGGCGCCCATGTCAGCCCAGCTCAGGGTCGGGTAGTTGAAGATGCTCGAGTACTTGGCCTTGCCGCTGTGCAGCTTGGCGACCTCGGCGTCGCGGTCGGCGCCCAGGGTTTCCATGGCGCTGTACAGGTAGAGGCCGTGGCCGGCTTCGTCCTGGATCTTGGCCATCAGTTGCAGCTTGCGTTTCAGGGTCGGGGCGCGAGTTACCCAGTTGCCTTCCGGCAGCATGCCGACGATCTCGGAGTGGGCGTGCTGGGAAATCTGGCGGATCAGAGTCTGCCGGTAAGCGTCCGGCATCCAGTTCTTCGCTTCGATCTTGATCTCCGCGTCGATCTTTTCCTGGAAGGCGCGTTCTTCGGAGGACATCTCCTCCAGCGCTTTCACGCGCTTCACGCCGGTCTCAACCAATTGTGCGTACATGCCGTTCTCCAGCCATGCAGGGTTCGTGGGGTGGCTTGGCCATGGCGCTATTTTTAAATGATACGAAATCAAATATCAAACACTAAAACGTGTATCGAATAGAGTTTTTGTATCGCTTTGGGGAAAGGCGAGGGTGTGCTTCTGGCATAAGGCGCCAGGCGAAAGCCCTTTACCTGTAGGAGCGAATTCTTTCGCGATATCCCTTGGCTTTCGGAGGTAATGCCCGTTTCAGAGCGCTCGCGGTCACACATCGCGAATGAATTCGCTCCCACAGGGAATGCGCGCGATCCTGTATCTCGTGATGTGATACAGGAAGGTTGAGGTGACTGGTTACGATGTGAAAGGTTGTCGTGCCAGGCGACAATCGGGAGGCTCGTCTAGAGTTTCAGGCGACGAATGGAGGAGGGTGGGGCCATGGGATGTCCGCAGGTGTGCAGCGGTGCGACGCTGCAATGCAGTTTCGGTGTAGCGCCGACGGTACTGAACGTGTTGCCGGTAAACCGCACCCTGACCGGTGGAATGCCGGCGGCCAACATCATGGATCACATCCCCCTGGTGAACATTCCCACCTTCGGCATGTGCCAGAGCCTGGCCAATCCCACCGTGGCGGCCGCCACCGCTGCCGCCCTTGGCGTGTTGACCCCGATGCCCTGCATACCGGCCACGGCGGCGCCCTGGATTCCTGGCGGCGCACCCACTGTGCTGCTGGGCAATATGCCGGCGCTGGATTCCAACAGCACGCTCATGTGCAGCTGGGCGGGGGTGATCAAGATCGTCATGCCCGGTCAGGTGCAGATGCTGATTCCCTAGGCCGGCGCCCGCTTCGCGAGCAAGAACGGGGCCGGGCGGTGACGCGTGCATGTAGGAGCCGGCTTGCCGGCGAATGGTCGGTCCGGTTCGCGAGCAAGCTCGCTCCTACAGGGACGGGGTCGGGCGGTGACGCGTGCATGTAGGAGCCGGCTTGCCGGCGAATGGTGGGTCGCGGTTCGCGAGCAAGCTCGCTCCTACAGGGACGGGGCCAAGACGGCACGCGTATGTAGGAGCCGGCTTGCCGGCGAATGGTCGGTCCGGTTCGAGAGTAAGTTCTCTCCTACAGGGACGGGGCCGGGCGGTGACGCGTGCATGTAGGAGCCGGCTTGCCGGCGAATGGTGGGTCGCGGTTCGCGAGCAAGCTCGCTCCTACAGGGACGGGGCCAAGACGGCACGCGTATGTAGGAGCCGGCTTGCCGGCG
>NZ_QJRF01000077.1:0-35078 GCF_013393345.1 Pseudomonas taiwanensis | reverse complement strand
TGTAGGAGCCGGCTTGCCGGCGAATGGTGGGTCGCGGTTCGCGAGCAAGCTCGCTCCTACAGGGACGGGGCCAAGACGGCACGCGTATGTAGGAGCCGGCTTGCCGGCGAATGGTCGGTCCGGTTCGCGAGCAAGCTCGCTCCTACAAGTAAGGGCGTCAGGCTTCGGCGGGTTCGGTCCAGCGTCGCCACCACCAGCGCAGCCGGGAGATGGGCTTGCCATCGGCGTCCAGTGGTCGACCGTCTTCGGCGAAGGGTTGGCCTGGCTCCAGTAGCTGCCCTTTCAGGTAGCGACTGCGCAGGGCCACCTGGCCATTGCCGTGGAAGCGCTGGTAGGGACCGTCACGCACGCCGTCGCGATACTGCTCGATTTCCGCGACGCTGCCGTCCGGGTAATAGCTGGTCGCCTGGCCATGCATCAGCCCCTGGCGATAGTTCACCTTGCGTTGCAGCCAGCCTTCCGGGGCATGGAAGGTCGCCACGCCATGCAGCTTGCCGCGCACATAAGGCATCTGCGCCGAAACCTTGCCATTGGGGTGGAACAGGGTGGTCGGGCCATTCAGCTCGCCCTGGCTGTAGCTGAGCTGGGCCTGGGGGCGGCCAGCTTCCTCGATGCGCACCCGCCCTTCCAGATCGCCGTCCTGCAGGTTGCCCTGCATGCGGCTGTCGCCACGGGTGAGGTCGAGCTTGCCGGATTGCGCCATCGTCAGTTCACCTTCACCAAGCCGCCCTTGATGGTCAACATGCCGCCGCCGTCCACCGTCTGTTCGGCGCTGGCCTTGTTGGTCAGACTGATGCCGGCGTCGTTGGTCAGTGTGGTTCCGGCCTTGTTGTCCAGCGACGTGCCTGCCTGGTTGGTCAGGGACGTTCCAGCCTTCTGGGTGATGGACGTTCCGGCCTGGGCGGCGAGGTCGGCATCGCTCTTGATGGTCAGGCTGCCGCCACTCTGCAGGGTGAGGGTGCCGTTGACCTTGATGGTCAGATTGCCGTCCACGGTGAGCTCGTAGTTACCCGTCACCTTGTGGCTGTAGTTGCCGCCGGTGCTTTGGGTCTGGTCGGCGCCCACCTTCACCGTGCGGCTGTCCTTCACATCCAGGGTGTCGCTGCCGGTCTGGATGGTTACGGAGCGTTTGCCCTTCTCCAGGGTGATGGTCTCGTCGCCTTCCTTCACCGTGCGCGTGCGGGCGTTCTGCACCGTAAGGGTCTCGTCGTGGCCGATGGTGGCGGTGCTGTCGTTGAGCACATTCACCTTCATGTCCTTCTGCGCCTGCAGGAACACCTCTTCGGCGTCCTTCTTGTCGTCGAAGCGCAGCTCGTTGAAGCCGCCACCGCCCTTGGAAGAATTGGTCTTGATGCCAGACTGGGTCTGGTTGTCCGGCAGGGCGTAGGGCAGGGTGTTGTCGCCGTTGTAGACGCAGCCGGTCACCAGCGGACGGTCCGGGTCGCCATCGATGAAGGTGACGATCACTTCCTGGCCGATACGCGGGACGAACTGCATGCCGAATCCTTTGCCGCTCCAGGGCAGCACCACCCGCACCCAGCAGGAGGAGGTTTCGTCGTTCTTGCCCTCGCGGTCCCAGGGGAACTGGAGCTTGATGCGGCCATACTGGTCGGTCCAGATTTCCTCGCCGCTCTTGCCCACCACCACTGCGGTCTGGGTATGCATGCGCGGCTTGGGTGTGATGCGCGGCGCGCGATAGTGGGTGGCCTTGGGAATGGCTTCGAAGCGATTGCGGTAATGCTCGTGGCTGGCTTCGTGGGTGACCGAGGTCACCACCCAGTCGATATTCAGCGACGCGTCGTCATGCCCGCTCAGGGTGAACCAGTGTCCCGGCACCAGCCAGCGACAGTCGCTTTCGCCGATGAAGCGCTGCTCCTGGCTGCGCAGCTCATCCACCCGCTGCTTGGACAGCGCATCGCCGCGCGCCTTGGCGGTGTAGCCGCCGGGATGCTCGTACATTGACCGTGGCCCGGCCACCGCTTCGGCCTGGCTGTAGAGCGACGTGGTCGGCGTGGTGAATTCGTAGTCGGTGGCGCTGTACACCCCGGCCACCGCCTGCAGGCAGAGCTGCCCGGAACGCACCCCGTGCAGCTCACGCACACCGATCTCCTGGCCCAGATAAGGCACCTTCGGCCCGTTGGGAATCGGCGGGAACGCATCGTTGCTGTCACCCAGCACCAGGGTGTGCTTGCCGCCTTCATGGGTGAAGAACCAGAAAATGCCTTCCTCCTCCAGCAGCCGCGAAACAAAGGCGAAGTCTGTCTCGCCGTACTGCACGCAATACTCGCGGGGCTCGTAGCTGCCGCTGAGCTTCAACTGGTAATCGGTAAAACCATGGGCCGTGAAGATGCCGGTGACGATGTCGCTGGTGGTCTTGTTCTGGAATACCCGGTTGTTGCTCGCCAGGGTCAGCCACCACAGCCAAGGGCGTAGCACCAACTGATAGCGCTCGGCGGTGGCGTCGGCTGGGAGTTGGTGGATTTCGGCGACCAGGGCGTCGAGGGGGCGCTGGTTGGCGTCGTTGTGGAGGGTGGTGGTGAGGTGGGTGGCAATGAGGCTGCTCAGGGTGAGGGATGTGGCGCTATGGCCGCTCAGCGTCAGTCTGAAAAAGTCCTGCAGATGCTCGGCCCCCGAACAGAGATCAGCGGTGAAACTTTCGATCCCTGCGACCGTAATTGTTAAATCCATTGGGGGCGCCGTGTTTTCGTCAGGTGAGTGAGAACTGCGCCCATACCGGGGCGTGGTCCGATGTGTAGTGCTTGATAGATTTGATTTCCTGGGCCGTTGTGATTGTCATATCCAGAGTGTTCTGTACCGTTATCAGCAGATTATCCCCACCAGCGGACTGCAGATTGAGACCGTGATAGAAAATGGCGTCGTAGGGGTTGTCAGTGCCGGTAGGCTTGACCCTTAGGCTGGTTTCGTTGGTGACCGCCAAATTGAATTCTGGTTGCAAGATGGTGAACACATCCTGGGTGTTCATGTTGAAGTCCCCGCAAAGTACGGTCGGAAATTCTTGGACATGGGCAAGTTGCTTTATGTAGCCAATTTCCTTGTCACTCATTTCGCTCGGATTGGGTGCGTGATAGACCATCACAGCGACGATTTTGTTTGTGCCGTTCTCCCCGAACAACATCATGGCCGGCACACGGTTTTTGAAAGGCAAGATCTTTTGCTGCGCATTCGTGTTTGTCAGTGATGGCTCGCTCAAGGGAACAGCTCGATCGGATCGCCATAGAAACGCATACAGCTCACCCTTGTTGCTCTCCTTGTATGCGTTACCGCCTGACAAGCTGTATTGCCACTGTTCCCCCAGGACTTCCTTCAACTGAGCAATCGCGAGTGCTCCCTGACTATCGTCATAGGACTCGCCGAATATCGGACTCTTTATGGAGGGGCGCACTTCAAGGACAGTCAGAATATCGATATTTCGGCTTGAAACGATTTCAGCTATCTGAACCATTCGCGCCAACTGCTCAGACTTGTCCTTCTGGGGGTTGTAGTTAAACTGCTTGATGTTCCAGCTCATGATGTTCATGTTGGTCAGCCCGACGGATCATTGGCATTTTCTGTCAGTTATAAATAACAGGCAGGTTCTGGTAGGTACTTTGATTGCCGATTTCGACTGGCCAGACTGTTGTTCTTTGTACGCGTATTTTCCTTGTGACACCCGCAAACAGTACTTCGGCATACAGCTCGACTTTCAGAGTGGGATATGACTGCTGGAGTAGCTTCAGATGGCCGATGACGTCGATGACCATCCACTTCTGGCAAGTCGGGCAAACCTGCTGATCGACCCAGATCTTTATCTGATAAGTCTGGTTGGGAAAGTTTCCGATGGTTTGCTGGATATGCGCACGGATTCGAGAGGGCCATGCGGCTTTCCATGCCAGGCGCTCGGCATGTTGATTCAGTGCAACTATCCCACCCGCTCCTGTCGCATTCGCACTGCCGTGTGGCCCGCTCCAACCGCCGGACCGACGACTGCCATCGGACTGGCCGCTCCATTTTGTATAGATTTCTGCGTTCGCCATCTGAGTGTTCCTTGTTGTAGTTCGCAGACACTTACCTAGCTGCTGGGCGTTCCGGCCGGTCTGTTATGGCAGGGCCTGATTGAGAGCAGTGAATTGAGCGAAGTTGCCTGCGCTATGGGCTGCGACCATGGCCTGCGTATTGGCGTACAGGTACCAGACGTTCACATTGGCGATGTTGGCCGCGCACCAGTTGGCACAGCCGTTGTGACCGCCGCAAGGAGGCAGTTCGACGAACAGATGGGCGCCGTATCCACCAGCAAGATTCCCGGCGGCATGCGCCTGCCTCTCCGCATGGTGCTGGGGATTGAACAGGCCGCCGACATTGATTGCGTCCGCGTCCAGAAGGTGCGCCTGACTTTGCCCGAATCGGTAATCTGGCGCGCCCCACGGGCCCGGGGCTGTCAATCTGACGCATGCGCAGCAGGAGCCGTTTCCGACCCCATTTCCCGGTCCCCTGATGCTTTGGAACTGCAGAATGCAGGCTGTTGCAAGTTCCCGGACGATATCTCGATGGGCTGTCCCCACTGCGGCACTTACATGTGCGACAGGCATGAATCACCTCCTGATTCAGATCTTTACTCCAACACCCACTCCGCCAACTTCCCCGTCACCTGCGCCATCAGCACATTCTCGATATCCCGCGCCCCTGCCGAGCTGCACTTGGCCAACACCGCTTTCACGATGGCGGGGTCGAAGTCGAACTGCTTGCCGGTGGCGGCCTTGTAGCGGGCCTGCAACTTTTCCAGCTTGGCAACGACGATGCCTTCCAGGGTCGCTTCGTCCAGCGGGCGGTAGGGCACCACGGTCATGCGGGCGAGGAAGGCGGGGCGGAAGACTTGCAGCAGGACCTTGCGCAGGCGTTCGTTGAAGGCGTCGCTGCCAAGCTGATCGGGTGCGGTGTCGAGCACCAGTTCCGCGCCGACGTTGCTAGTGGCGAGCATCACGGTGTTCTTGAAGTCCACCACCAGGCCGGTGCCGTCTTCCATCACGCCCTTGTCGAAGACGTTGTAGAAGGCTTCCAGCACGTCGGGGTGGGCCTTTTCGATTTCGTCCAGCAGCACCACGGAGTAGGGGCGGCGGCGCACGGCTTCGGTGAGCACGCCGCCGGAGCCGTAGCCGACGTAGCCGGGCGGGGCGCCCTTGAGCTGGCTGACGGTGTGGGCCTCCTGGTACTCGGAAAGGTTGATGCTGATGAGGTTGCGCTCGCCGCCGTAGAGGGCGTCGGCCAGGGCGTAGGCGGTCTCGGTCTTGCCGACGCCAGTGGGGCCCACCAGCAGGAATACGCCGACGGGTTTGGCCGGGTCGGTCAGCCCGGCGCGATAGGCCTGGATGCGTTGGGCGATGGTGGCGAGCGCGGCGTCCTGGCCCATGACCCGCTGCGCCATGCGCTGGCCCAGGGTACGCACGGCGTGGGCTTCGTCGGCGAGCATCTTGCCGATGGGGATGCCGGTCCAGCCGGCGATCACCGAAGCCACGGTCTTGGAGTCCACCTGCTCGGGCACCAGCGGGTCGTCCTGGCGGATGGCGTCGAGCCCGGCTTCCAGGCGCGCCAGTTCGGCGGCCAGGTGGTCGATGCGGTCATCCAGTTCTTCGTTGGGCTTGCTGGTGTCGACGCTGTCGCTGAGGGCGAGCAGTTCGCGGCGGGCGTCCAGCAGTTCGCGTACGGCTTCGCGCTCTTCGCTCCAGCGGGTTTCCAGCTCCCGGATGGCGACCAGGTTGCCGCGCGATTCACTTTCCAGCGCGGTAATGCGTTCGCGGTGGTCGAGGCCGGTGGCCTGTTCGCGGCGCAGGCGTTGCAGCTCTTCTTCCAGGGATTGCTCACGGTGGCGCAGGCTTTCCAGCGGTGGCGGTACGTCGTGCTGGCCGAGGGCGACGCGGGCGCAGGCGGTGTCGAGCACGCTGATGGCCTTGTCCGGCAGCTGCCGGCCGGAAATGTAGCGATGAGAGAGCTTCACCGCATCGTGAATGGCGGCATCCAGCACCTGTACGCCATGGTGCTGTTCCAGCTTGGCGGCAACGCCGCGCAGCATCTCGACCGCAGTGGATTCGTCCGGCTCTTCCACCTGCACCAGTTGGAAGCGTCGGGCGAGCGCCGGGTCCTTTTCGAAGTACTTCTTGTATTCCAGCCAGGTGGTGGCAGCGAGGGTGCGCAGTTCGCCACGGGCCAGGGCCGGCTTGAGCAGGTTGGCGGCATCGCTCTGGCCTTCGGCGGCGCCGGCACCGATCAGGGTGTGGGCTTCGTCGATGAACAGGATGACCGGCTTCTCGGCATTGCGGACGCCATCGATCACGCCTTTCAGGCGCTGCTCGAACTCGCCTTTGACCCCGGCGCCGGCTTGCAGCAGGCCGAGGTCGAGGACCCGCAAGCTGACGTCCTGCAAGGGCGGTGGCACGTCCCCGGCGGCGATGCGCAGGGCCAGCCCCTCGACGACGGCTGTCTTGCCCACCCCGGGAGCGCCAACGAGGATCGGGTTGTTCTGCCGGCGGCGCAGGAGGATGTCGATGCTCTGGCGGATCTCGCTGTCGCGCCCGACGATGGGATCGATGCGTCCGGCATGGGCATCGGCGGTGAGGTCCTGGGTGTACTGGTCGAGAATGGAATCCTGGGCACCGGCCTGGGTGGGTTTGCCCTTGGCGGCCTGGGCTGCGGCGGGTTGCTCGCGGGACGGCTGGGTCCATTCCAGCAGGTTGCTGCGCAGGGCCTCGCGCGGAATGCGCAGCAGCGACGACGCACTGTTGAGCAGCAAGGTGCGGCGTTCGTCGCGGTCAAGCAGAGCGAGCAGCAGCAGGCCGGAGCGGATGCTCTGCTGTCCCAGCACACTGGCGTGCACCACGGCGTCTTCAAGGACGCCGATGGTCTGCGCAGAGAGCGCCGGAGTGCGGGTGTTGCCGGCCTTGAACAGCTCCAGCGCCTGGTTGATCTCCGAGGCGAGCGTGTCGCGCTCCAGGCCGAAGCGCGGCAACAGGCAGGCCAGGTCGCCCCCTTCGATATCCAGCAGTTCCAGCAGCAGGTGCTCGACTTCCACGTAGTGGTGGGTGCGCTGCAGGCAGCGCTGCGCGGCCCGTTCCAGGGCTCGGCGGCTTTCCGCGTTGAGGCGTCCGATCAGGCTGCCGAGTTCCATGGTCAGGCCACCTCCGTCTGGCGCAAGCGCGTGTCGATCTGTTGCAGGGTTTCGCCGCGCAGTTGCAGGCCGCTGCTCCAGCGCAGGCGTGGCGGCTGGATGCGGTCCAGGCTCAGCGGCGCGCCGGGGCGGACCAGCAGGCGCAGGGTGCAGTCCAGGTCCGGGCCGAAATAGAGCGCGGCGAGGCTCGCAAGTCGCACGTGATCGGAACCGGTGGGAAGAAAGTCTCGCGCACGGTCGCTGGACAGTGGGCCGAGGATCAGGCGGATACCGGCGTGCTCATCCCAAACGCGGGTGCCGGCGATGGCATCGCGACCCAGGCCGAGGTTGCGGGCTCCGCGTTGCAGGCGGCTACGGCTGGCCGGTGGAATGTCGCGCCAGCCGCCCTGGTAGGCCTCGTAGCGCACCGCGACGTTGAACTGATGGCGCACCAGGGCGGCGAAGCCGGCCAGGGAGCGACGGCCGCCAGCGAACAGCGCGGTGCGAGCGGTCACGGCCGCGTCCGGTAGGGTCAGGCGATTCTGCAGGGCGCCGGGAAGCAGGCCGCAGAGGGCCAGCAGTTGGTCCTGTGCGGGCGAATCTTCGGGCGCACAAAAGCCCAGCGCCAGGCGATGCTTGCCGAGTACTCGGTACAGCATGCTGAGTAGGCGATGCTGGAACAGATCGAGGAATTCCGCCGGAGCGTGATCCTTTTCCTTAGCCCGCTGTTGCAGCCACTCCTGGTACGCATAAGGCAGGGGGCCGTCGGGCCCACCGAGGCCGAACACGGGAGTGGTCAGGGTCGGTGGCTGGCCGGGCGCTTCCTCCAGCTTCTCGACCTGGCTGGCTGCGAAAGTCGGGGTCAACGGGCCGCGCAGGCGCAGGGCTTCGCTCTGAGGAGCGCTGCCCTGGCCGAGGGCTTCGGCACCCGGTCGTTCACGCTCCAGCAGCAGGAGCGCCTGCAGAAACTCGAAGGCCTGCGGCGCGTCGCGCAGGCGCCGGCTCAGAGGGAGAGGGGCATGCCGGTCTGCGGTTGCCACGTCCGGACCTCCTTGTCGCCATCGACCAGCACGGTTCGCACGAAGCGGTTCGCGGTCGCATAAAGGGAAAAGAACTGCGCCAGTACGGCGGAGAAGAGCACGGCGCTGGAACCGGCGAAGTGCTGGGGATCGAGGCTGAGGCGAACCTCCAGGCCATTGCGCCAGCCGCGCCAGGCGTCGTCGCCGACCCTGGCGACCACCCGCTCGCAGGCCAGCCGGGTGATGCCTTCGATCTGCCGTCGGGCGCCACCGTCGTCGCGCAGGTTGTGCAGGTTGAGCATCTCCTGCAGGGCATCCAGTGCCTGCGGACCTTCCACCAGGGACAGGTGGTTGAGGGTGAGCTGCGAAACCATTCGCCAGCGCGATTCGCCGGACAGGCGAGGCAGGCTCTGCGGTGTTGGTGGGTTACGCAGGCTGGCGCGGGCAACGGGACCGGGGCGCTCGAAGCCCAGCCGCGTGCCGGCCGGCAGGTTCTCCGCCAGGTGCCGGTTGGTGCAGAGCAGTTCCGCCGTCAGGCTGTACTCGGGGGCGTCCAGCAAGGGATCGAATCCGGTGTCCACCAGGCTCAGCAGCAGGTCGGTGCCCAGGCGATTGGGGGTCATGCCTTGCACCCGGCGGGCGTGCCAATAGAGGCGGGCACCGGGAGCGCGCCCGCCATGGGCATGGCCGTAGTAGGCCGGCACCGGGATCACACCGCGTGGCGATGCCGCACGCATGGCGCGGATGCTGTGGATCTCCACGCTGCTTTCGCGGTGGGCATCGGCGACCAGGCGATATTCGCTGCGGGTGCCGTCCGGGCGCAGGGGTTCGGATGTACGCGGGAACAGGTTGATGACAGGCGCGCAGCCCAGGCGCAGGTCGTCCTGCTGCAGATGCAGGCGGCCCGCCGGGGCGCGGTCGAAGGCGATCACCAGCACGCAATCGCGCCCACCCACGCTGGGCGGCTGGATCGGGATATCGAAGAACGCGAATTTGTCCGGGAAGCTGAAGTATTCGGCCAGGAGGCGCAGGCCCGGATGCTGGCCATCCTCCTCGGGCAGCAATGCCTGATCGTCGGCAAAGCCCACCAGGTGCGGCTCGCCGGGACAGGGCAGCAACGGCATGCCCGGCACGCCGCAATGGATGCCGAGCGTGTGGGCGCCCAGCAGGTCGTAGAGCGCGGCGTTGGTAACCGGCGAGGCGGCAAGGTGCAGGCGCAGCTGGCGGATGGGCAGCTGCGCCCAATCGAATTCGCCCAGGCAGTGCAGTTCCAGACGCAGGGCCGCGCGTGCCTCGGGGCGTCCGGTCAAGGCGACTGCCTCGTCGCCATCCAGGAGCGTCGCGCCGCCGATACGTACGGGCCACAGCACCGCCTCCGCCGTGGTGCGCAGGTGCACGCTGGCGCCCTGGCGGGTGGTGACGAACAGCGGCGTGTCGCGCGGCAACCGGAAGCCCTCGGCGAGGCTGCCCTGGGTCGGGTCCGGTTCGAACTGGACGATGGCGCAGGAGGGCAGCGGGCGCAGGGCCAGCGGGTAGAGCTGTTCCAGCAGCGCGTCGCTGAACTCGGCGTAGTCGTCGTCCAGGCGTCGCTGCAGGCGTGCGGTCAGCAGCGAGAAGCCTTCCAGCAACCGCTCAACGTGCGGGTCCGGGCATTCGCCAGGAGACAATTCGAGACGGCGCGCAACCTTCGGATAGCGCGCGGCGAAGCTGGCGCCGGCATGGCGCAGCCAGGTCAGTTCGCGCTGGTAGTAGTCCAGCAGTTCGGGGTCAATCGAGTCGCTCATGGCTTACCTCGAGGCCCGCTTCGTTGTTGTCGATGACGAACACCGCCGGCCAGCTGCGCTGTCCGCTACGCAGGCTGCCAGCCAGGCGTAGACGCAAGCGCTGGGGCTGGCCCGGGATCGGTTCGGCTTCCACTTCAGTCAGTTGCAGGCGCGGTTCGAAGTGCTGGACGGCTGCGCGGATCTCCCGCACCAGCTGCCGCCGGTCATCGCTGCGGCGTGCCTGGAGTGCGCTCCAGTCGCCGATGCCGTAGTCGAGGATGGTCAGGGGCTGGACGCGCCTGGCGCTGGCGCGGCGGGTGTTGAGCAACCGCGCCAGCTCCTGGCGGACGGATTCCGCCAGGGCCTCACGGTCGTAGGCCGGCGCGTCGTCCGTCTGGGCGGCAAGACGCTCGAACAGCGGCGGCAGCAGGCCGGCTTCCGACATGGCCGTGCGTCGCTACTTGACCACCTTGTTGGCCGCCAGGTCCCAGGTGGAGGCGGCGGTGCCTTCCTTGGTGCCGTCGTCTTTCTGCGCGGTGAGCTCCCATTTGATCTTGGTGAAGTTCAGCGACAGGGTTTCCACCGGTTTGCCGCCTGCGCCACCGCTGACGCTGACGTTGGACAGCACCACGTTGTCCATGGTGTAGACGATGAAGGGCAGGATCTTGCCGTCGCCTTCGGCGGCGTTGCGGCCGATGGTGACCTTCGCCGTGGTGATGGGTTTTCCGGCGCAGCAGTACTCGTTCAGCGACGGGGTGGAGGTGTCGATGAACTTGGTGACGGTGAACTCGCCGATGTGCGGGCGGCCGGAGGTACGTTCCGAGTTGCTGACGTCGTTAGTGACCTGCATGGCCACGTTGTGGCTGTAGGACATCAGTTCGATCTTGTCGGAATAGCCCTCGAGCAAGCTGTCGCCTTTGATGTCGTCGCCGAGGTCGAGAATGATCGCATCCATCGCTTGGAACTCCTGAATCTGGAAAGTCTGGAGAAAAGGAAGGTGTCCGCCCGCCGGACTGTCCGGCGGGCGGCACGGGTCAGGCGGCTACCGGCGGCGGCAGACTGGCCACGAGGCGGATCGAGGCGGTCAGCTCCTCCAACTGGAAGTGCGGGCGGAGGAACACGGTCGCGCGGTAGGCGCCCGGCTTGCCGGCGACTTCCGAGACGTCCACCCGCGCTTCCCGCAGCGGGTACTGGGCCTTGATCTCCTGGGGCGCGTTGTCGTTGATCAGCACGTAGTCGGCGATCCAGTTGTTCAGGTAGGTCTGCACGTTGTCGCGGGTCATGAAGCTGCCGACCTTGTCGCGCATGATCACCTTCAGGTAGTGGGCGAAGCGCGAGGCCGCGAGCACGTACGGCAGCATGGCCGAGATGCGCGCATTGGCGTTGGCTTCATTGGTGTTGTAGAGCTTGGCCTTGTTGGTGGTCTGGCCGCCGAAGAACACCGCGTGGTCGCTGTTCTTCTTGTGGCACAGGGCGATGAAACCGAGATCGTTCAGTTCCTTCTCGCGACGGTCGGTGATCGCCACTTCGGTTGGGCACTTCAGCGACAGGTCGCCGGAGCTGGTGCGGAAGGTGTGGGCCGGCAGACCCTCCACCGCACCACCGCCCTCGGCCCCACGGATTGCCGCGCACCAGCCGTACTTGGCGAAGGCCTCCGTGATGCGCTGGGCCAGCGCCCAGGCGGCGTTGCCCCACAGGTACCGGGAATGGTCGGTGCCGTTGACGTCTTCGATGTAGTTCATGCCGTCCACCGGCAGGGTGTCCGGGCCGTAGGGCAGGCGCAGGAGGAAGTGTGGCAGCACCAGGGAGACGTAGCGGGAGTCTTCGCTCTCGCGGAAGCTGCGCCACTTGATCAGCTCCTGGCTCTCGAAGATCTTCGCCAGGTCACGAGGCACTGCCAGGTCGGTAAAGCTGTTCATGTCGAACAGCTTCGGGTTGGCGGCCGCGATGAAGGGGGCGTGGGCAGCAGCGGCGACGTTGGACAGCTTTTCCAGCAGGGCCACGTCCTGGGGATGTCGGCCGAAGCTGTAGTCGCCCACCAGCAGGCTGAAGGGATGGCCGCCGAAGGTGCCGTATTCCTCTTCGTAGATCTTCTTGAACAGCGCGCTCTGGTCGAACTCGACGGCCTTCTCCAGGTCGGTCTGCAGTTCCTTCTGGGTGACGTTGAGCAGGCGCAGTTTCAGGCGGGTGCTGGTCTCGGTGTTCTGTACCAGCAGATGCAGGCCACGCCAGGACGCTTCCAGTTTCTGCAGCTCGGGGTGGTGCAGGACTTCGTTGAGCTGGGTGCTGATCAGCTCGTCGATCTGGCTGATGCGGTCGTTGATCATGGCCACGGTGTCCTTGTCGATGGCCATGCCTTCGTCGAGGACCTGGGTGGCGAATTCCGCGAGCATGTCGCGGGCGTAATCCTGCTGGCTGTCATCGTGGGCCATGCGGCCTTCGGCGACGATTCGGTCGAGCAGGGTCAGGGTCTGCGTGGTGCTCTCGCTGTTCGCACCGGCTTCTGTTGCCATGAGCGATTCCTCCTGGAGTTCGGGCTACGGATCAGGCCTGGGGTTCGGTCGGTGCTTCGCCTTCGGGCGTGGCGGTTTCGGCTTCGGGGCGGGCCGACTTGATCTCCTGCAGGCCCTCCGTGTTGCTCACCACTTCCTGCAGCAGCTTGTCGAGGTCGTCATTGCCATCGAGCTTGGTGAGCAGGTCGCGCAGGCGCTGGCGGGCCTCGAACAGGCGGCGCAGGGGAGTGATCTGCTTGACGATGTTGACCGGGTCGAAGTCGTCCATGTCCTTGAAGCGCAGCTCGACGTTGAGCTTGCTGCCGTCGCCGGTGATGGTGTTGTCCACCTGCAGGGTGGCGCGCGGTGCGATGGAGGAAAGGACCTGGTTGAAGTTGTCGCGGTCGATCTCGGTGAAGCGGCGCTCGATGAGCTTCGGCAGGGGTTGCTCGGGCTTGCCGGAGAGGTCGGCGAGGATGCCGACGACCAGTGGCAGTTCCTTCTTCTCGATGGCGTCGCCGATCTCGACGTCGTAGGTGATCTGTACGCGGGGCGGGCGAACCCGGTCCAGTTTGTGCTGCGTGCTTTCTGCCATGTTGGTGGGCTCCGGTGCATTGCCACGAGCGCAATGCATCGGACTGGTCCTGTCATCGCACTCCCTTGCTGGATCACGACGCGACAGGGGGGAACTACACGCAAGCCTGTCCTTGGCGATCCCTCTAGTTCGTCTGTCCGACGAACTACTCAGACACGCTAGAACAGGTCTATAAATTTGCAAACGCAAACCGGAATCAGACCACCATGAAGCAAGGACGTTTCATTTGTTGCGCGAAATCGTTGTGCCTGGCTGCTGCGATCTTGCTGGGAGGATGCTCCGATCTTCTTGGTCCCAAGGTCCAACTCGATGCCCTGACCCTGGACGTCGCCGCGCGTGCCAACGACGACACACCCATCGCGGTCGACTTCATCGCGGTGCGCGACCCCGAGCTGCTCAAGGTGCTTTCGGGCATCACGGCACGGCAGTGGTTCACCGAGCGCGAGCAGTTCCGTCGCGACTATCGCCAGCAGTTTTCGGTGTGGAGCCTGGAGCTGGTTCCGGGGCAATTCATGGAGGCTCGCGAGTTTCCATTGGCGGGTGATAGCGCGGCTGGACTTTTGGTCTTTGCCGGCTATAACACACCCGGTGCTCACCGCCTGAGGCTGGATGAGCAGAGCCGTGCCTGGCTCCGGTTCGATAGCAGGGAAATGCGCTTGCTGAGCGAGAACGAGCAGTGACGGAAGGCCCCTGAAGCAGCAGGGCGTCGAGCTCGCGACAACGTCGGACGTCGAAGGGGAGTGGTATGAAAGTTCTGCCTGACGCGGTGTGTTGGCACGAGGGCATGCAATTGCTGCCCCAGCATTTCCAGCTGCAAGGGTTGCGCGCCGAAGTCCTCGCTGCCCATTTCGCCCAAGCTGGCAATCCCTGGTTCTGGGGCATCTCCCAACTCGAACTCGATCCCGCCGCATTGAGCGCTGGCCTGGTGCGCGTGCTCGCCCTCGAAGCCATCCTGCCCGACGGCCTGCCGGTGAGCATCAAGCCCGGTGAAGGCACGGTACTGGAGCTGGATGTGAGCGCCGCCATCGCCCAGTCCGCGACCTCCAGCGCTACCGTTTTCCTTGCCGTCAATCCGCTCGGGCGTGGCGGCCAGGTACTGCCGCTGCGTGGCCGCCTGCAATCGGCGGTAGGCGACGCGGTTCCGGATCTGGCCAGCGGCGAACACCCCGAACCCATTCTGGTCTGGCGGCCTGCCGCGCGACTGGTGACCGAGACCGGTCGCGCGGATTCCGTCTGCCTGCCGGTGTTGCGCATCGCCAAGGAGGGCGGCGGGTTCGTCCTCCAATCCTATGTGGCACCGACGCCGCGCGTCCTGCCCGAATCCGTGCTCGGCCGCGCGGTTGCCGCCCTCTGTGCCCGCACACGGGAGAAATGCCTGTTCCTCGGCGGCCGCCTGAGGCAGGCGGAGCAGGCGGGCAATCATGATGATATGGCGGAGATTCGCCGCCAGCTCGCCGCGCTCTGGGCGCGATTGCCTGAGGTGGAGGCGGCGGTCAATAGCCGGGTCGCCGCACCGGACCGTCTACATGGTCTGCTGGTCGGAATGGCCGGCGCCTGGTGTGCGCTGGACCCGGTGGCCGGAGTGCCGGCTTTCGCGCCGCTGGATTACCTCGACCTCAAGCGCGGTTACGACGAAGTGCTCGAGTGGCTGGAGAACGCCCTGACCCGCGTGCGGGTCGGCTATCGCTGCTTGGTATTCGAGCAGGTGGAACAAGGTTTCACCATCCAGCTACCCGACCTCCAGTCCCGTCGCCAGCGCCTGGTGATCGGCCTGCGCATGCCGGCCGGCGCCGGTGAGCAGGCAGCTTCCTACTGGCTGGGGCAGGCCATCATCGCCGCCCAGGGCCAGGTACCCACCCTCGCTCGCCAGCGCATGAGTGGTTTGGCGCACCAATCCATGAGCCGCGCCGAGCAGGTCGCCTACAGCGTCGGGGAGGACACCCGGCTGTTCGTCGTCCAGGCTGCCGGAGAGTGGTTCGATCCCGAGCAGAAACTCTGCATCGTGGTGCCCGGCCAAGGCGTGCTGGTGGGGCCCTGGCAGGTGGTGTTGTTCGTCACCAATGCACACGAATTCGCCTGACCAGCCAAGGACGCGCAAATGCCGGAACGGAGTGTGGCCCTGTATCCGCCGGAGTTCGGTGAAGCACCCCTGAGCCTCGCGTTCCGTCAGGCCTGGCTGGAATGGCGTGACGCCTGGGACGAGCTGGAAGACGCCGACGACAGCGACGGCCAGTTGGTAGAGCGCACCGCCGAGACCGCCACGCGCATCGTTCGCCGTCTCTGGCGCAGCGCCTTTGCCAGCGTCGGCGAGCCGGCTGCGGCCCAGGTCAAGGCGATGGTCTACGCCTTCGTGGCGCTGCTGGACGAGACCCTGGTGTTCGGCAACTGGGCCGGACAGGTCACCTGGCAGGCGCGGCCGCTGGAGGCGCGGCTGTACGGCTCGCGCAATGCCGGTGAGCGTTTGCCCATGGCCATTCGCAGCCTTCTCAAGGAGCGCGCCCCGACCACCCGCGACCTCGCCAACGTCTACCTGCAATGCCTGGTGCTCGGGTTCCACGGCCAACTGCGCGGAGAGCGGGGCCAGGCCATGCACGAACGCTGGCGGCAGGCGTTGTTCACCTTCGCCTGGCAGCGCGAGCCTGCCGCAGCCGGCGCGCTGCAAAGCCTGGAACGTCCACTGCGCGCCGAGCCCTTGAGCCGACCCTTGCGCCGCGCATTGCCGGATGGCCTGCGCCTGGGGTTGGCGATTGCCGGCGTTGCGCTGCTGCTGACCGTAGTTGGGCATTGGCTATGGAGCGACATCGAGTCCGAGTTGGAGCCCGTCCTGCACCTGGCCGCCACCCTGGATGACGGGGAGCAGTCGGAATGAGCGGCTTCGCCATCGCCCTGATCGTCCTTGCGCTGCTCCTGCTCCTGGTCGCCCTCGCTGCACTCTGGTGGTGGCTGCGCACCCAATCCGGCGCGGCCATCCGCAGTTTCTATGCCGCCGTGCGCAAGATGGAACACGACCAGGGCAGCCAGGACCGGTATCAGACGCCGTGGTTGTTGCTGGTGGGCGATCCGCGTGAAGGCAGCCAGCTGTGTCCGGATTGGCAGTTGGCACCGGCCGGGCGGGCCGCCTGGTTCGGCCGCTGGTGGCTCGATCCCGACGGTTGCCTGCTGGTGGTGCCCCAAGGGCTGTTCCTGCCGGAGGAAGGCGGCACGGTGCCGGCCTTTGCCTGGCGTCGGCTGCTCGGCATGTTGCTGCGCCTGCGTGGGCAGCGGCCGCTGGACGGCGTGATCTGGACCATCCCGCTACCGCGCCTGCTGGACGATGCCCAACTGGCAGCCGATGCCATCGCCGCACGGCGGCGCTTCGGAGAAATGCTGCAGCGCCTGGGCCTGAGCTTGCCGATGCATGTTCTGGTCACGGGCCTCGAGGAAATGCCGGGGTTTCAGGAGCTGGTCGCTGCATTGCCGGAAGAGGGCGGTGAGCGTGCCTTGGGCTGGGCTTCCCCCTATGCGCTGGAGGCGGGCTGGCAGGGTTACTGGCTGGATGACGCCATCGACCAGGTGGTCCAGGGCGTGCAGGCGGCGATCCTCGAAGTGGCGGCCATCAAGGGCGAGTTGGGAGAAGACCTCTACCGACTGCCGGGCCAGTTGGATGGCTTGCGCGGCAATCTGCGCGCGCTGCTCGAACCGGTATTCCAGGGGAATGCGCAGGGTGAGGCGCCGCGTCTGAGGGGGCTCTATCTCGGTGCGGCGCAGGTGGTTGCCAGCGAAGACGAACCCTGGGAACTGAACACCCGCGAAGCGGCCCCGGTTCGCGGCGTGTTCACGCGATCGCTCTGGCGCCAGCGCTTTCTCGCGGAACACGGACTGGCTCAGGCGGTGCCGCGCATCCTGCGCCTGCGCCAGCGTTGGCAGCAGGTGGTGGCCGGCACGGCAGCGGTTGTCGGTGCCTTCTGGCTGCTCGGAATGCTCTGGGTATGGCATGACGGCCAGCGTGACGCCCGCGAGCTGACGCGTGTGTTGCAGGTGGCGCAGAACAACCATGTCACGCTGAAGGACCCGGCACGCAGCGAAGAGCAGGCGCGGCGCAACCTGCTGGGCTTCTGGCGCCTGCTGCAGGACGCGCCGCGCTGGCACTACGCTTCGCTGGTCTATCCCACCTCCTGGTTCTCTTCCCTCGATGGGCGCATGGACAACGTTCTCCGTTCCATGGCGCGCAGCGAGGCAATGCATCCCCTTGGGCAGTTGCAGCGCGCGGAACTGGACAAGCTCCTGGCGATACGCGTGGGCGATCGGCGCACCAGTGTCGAAGGCGAACAGCCAGAGGATTGGCCGAACTACGTCAAGGCGCGCAACCTGGCCTATGGTGCGTCCAGCCTGGCACAGCAAAACCGCCTGTTCGCCGATGTCCTGTCCGGTGACAAGGGCGTGCTGGAGCCCCTGGCGCAACTGGGCAACACCGCGCTCGGGCTGGACCTGAATACCGCCGACCTGCGCCGCCGCGCCTATTACGACCGCGTCTTGCGCGGCCTCGGCGGCCCCGGCCTGGCGCCGCTCGACCTGCAGTCCCAGCGTCAGGCCCTGAGCCAGCAGTATCAGGCCCTGATGAAGCTCTGGCTCACGCAATACTTCCTCGCCGACAACTTCGTGCGCCCGGCCGGGTACCTCAAAGTGCACCTGGAGAGCCTGCAAGGCGGGCAGGGCAACACACTGCCCGAACTGGAAGAGATCAACAGCCTGATCGATACCCTTGAAGACCTGATCGCCCTGACCAACTCCGCCTGGAGCCACAGCAACGGCGAGGAGCTTGTGCCGGGGTATCGCAACCACATGGAAACCGTGCGCCAGAACGGCCTGCTGGGCCCGGCCGTGGAGCAGAACCTCGAGGCCGAAGCGGGCCGCCTGCGCAAGGGTTTCCATGGGCAGTGGATCGCCAGCATCGGCACCCGCTCCAATCTGTTGCAACGCCAGGCCGGCGGCACGCTGACGCTGCAGGAGCACATCAGTGCCCTGGACAAGGCGATCAAGGGACTGCTCAAGCGCGACTTCGTCGTCGTGGCCCTGCGCCGCGATGCCGCTGAACCCGATCCACGGACGCTGCGCTATGTCGATTCGCGCGCACTGGCCCAGGCGCAGGGCTTCGTCGACAGCTATCGCGCCTTCGTCGGTCAGGAGCTGGCACAGATTCCGCCGGACTACCGCGAAGGCATGCTCAAGGCGGCTGGTGAAGCCGCGACGCGTGCCATCTGGGCCAGCCTGAGCGCTTCTGATCCACGTCCGCAGAGTGCTGCCAGCAAGGCCTTCGATGTTCCCGTGGAACAGGCCGGTCAGGTGCTGAATGCCCTGCTGACGCTCGACCGGGCCGACCTTGCCGGCGCGCTGCGCAGCCGACTGACCCGCATGGCCATGGCCGATGTCGATTCTGCCCTGGGCAACATCGATGCCTTGCCGGTGTTCACCCAGCGCTTCGACATCGACCAGTGGGATGGCGGCCGCAACCTCGGCCTGCAACTCTTCCGCTCCAGCGACGTGCAGGATCTGAAGAACAGCCTTGGCCAACAGTTCGCGGTCATCCTCTCCACCACCGAGGGGGCGGCGCCGGCGCTGAGCTGGCTCCAGGAGCAGACCGGGCTGTCCTTCGCCGAGCGGGACCGGATAGCGCGTCTTGCCGGCCTGAGCGAGGAAATGACCAAGTACAAGGCCCAGAACCCCACCAGCTCACCGGCGCTGTTCGAGCAGCTGGTCAGCCGCGATTTCGTCGAGATGGACATGGGTTCCTGCACCCAGGTGCTGGCCACCGCGACTCTTTCAACGGGCGTCGGTGACCTGGCCCGGCGTACGCACACATTGCGCGAGCGGGCCTCGCAGCGTTGCAGTCAGTTGCAGCAGCAGCGTGCCGCCCAGGCCTGGAACGATCTGGCGGACTACTTCAACCAGTACCTCGCGGACCGTTTCCCCTTCGCCTACAGCCTCCAGGCCGACGATGCCGACCCGGCACGCGTGCAGCACCTGGTGGAGTTGATCGACAGCCGCCTGGCGCAGGCTGAAGAGGGGCTGAAATGGAGCAACGCCAGCGACCGGCCGGCGGCGGAGGACTTCCTGGCCCGCCTGAAGCAGGCGCGAAGCTGGCTGGGGCCGCTGTTCCTGCGTGACCCGTCCGGCTCCCTGGGTGTCGAGTTGGACGTGCGCTGGCGTACCGATCGCGATGACGAACGCGGGGCCGACCAGGTGATCGCCTGGGGTCTGCATGCCGGCGACAAGCAGATCGGCTTCCCGGGAGAAGTGCAGCGTCTGCACTGGAACGTCGGCGATCCGGTGCAACTGTTGCTGCGCTGGGCCAAGGACGGCAGCCAGAGGCCGAGCATCGACCCCTTGCAGCCTAGCATGGCAGTGTCGGACCTGGAAGCCGGCTGGGAGTACCGCGGGCCCTGGGCACTGCTGCGCCTGATGCGTTCCCATGTCGTGCTGCAACGTCAGCCGAGCATGGATTACACCGATTTTCCGCTGACGCTGCAGGTGCCGGTGCGCGGTACCCCGAGCGGCAACCAGCAGGCGTTGATGTTCATGCGCGTTTCGCTGATGACCCAGGGCGGCAAGCTGCCGCTGTCGATCCAGCCCTTGCCGGTGAAGGCGCCGCGCTCGCCCTTCACCCATAGCCACAGCGCTTCCCTGGTCAGTACCGAGGCGACGCCATGAATCTGCCGATAACCGATGCGCCGACCAGCGAGCTGCTGGAGCCCATTTCCGACAGCCACCCTTGCGGCCCCAGCCTGCGCTACGACCCGGCCTGGGACCGTTTGAAGGAGCTACGCCGCGAAGACGACGCCAGCCTGCCGTCCGGCGTCTGGCAGGCGGACCTCAAGCGCGGCGACTGGGCCGCCGTGGAGCGCCTGGCCAGTGAACTGCTGCGGGAACGCAGCAAGGACCTGATGCTGGCTGCCTGGCTGGGTGAAGCCTGGCTCCTGCGCAGTGGGCTCGATGGCCTGACGCCGGCCCTGGGCCTGCTCGCCGGGCTCTGCGAGCGCTATCCGGAGGAATTGCATCCGCAGCCGGAAGACGGCGACCGCTCCTGGCGCGTAGCGCCGCTGGAGTGGATGGTGCGTCGCTACAGCGAAATCGTGTTGACCCGTTGTGCGTTGTTCGGTGCCGAGCATGCCGATCTTGCCCACCTGACCCTGCACGGCTGGCAGCAACTCCAGCAGCGCCAAGTGCAGGCCAGCGACAGCAAGGCGGACAAGGTCGCCGCCGAGGCGGCGCGGCTGGAGCAACGCAAGCTGGATGAAACCCTGAGGCAGATGCCGCCGGCGAGTTTCCTGCGCGTGCGCCAGGGGGCGGAGGCGAGCCTGGCCGAACTGAGGCGCCTGGACACCTGGAGTGACGGCTGGCTGGGTGACCTGGCCCCCAGCTTCGCGCCCTTGCAACAGCTCCTGAACCTCATCCACTCGCTCATGCAGGAGTTCGCGCCCATGCAATCCCAGACTCCGCCTGCGGTCGAGCCAGCTACCGAGACGGTGGCGACTCCAGTTGCTACTGCAGCGGAAGCCGCGCCGAACTTCAGTGGCACTCCGGGCAATCGCGAGGAAGCCTATCGCCAGCTGGCGCTGATCGCCGATTACCTGGCCCGCACCGAACCGCACAGCCCGGTGCCCTATGTGATCCGCCGCGCGGTGGAATGGGGCAACCAACCCCTGAGCAATCTGCTGGAAGAACTGATCACGGCGGATGCCGAATCTCGTCGCCTGTGGAAGCTGTTGGGTGTGCTCAAGTAGGGGAGAACCTGCGGTCCCCTGAGGCTCGAATGGAGAACCTTCGGTCCGCTCAGCGATTGAAATCGCTCCCACAGATTGAACACGGTGCCGGCCCTTTTGTGGGGGCGAATTCATTCGCCAAGGGCGGCGCAGCTGCCCCCTGAGGCACGGATGGCGAACCTTCGGTCCGCTTAGCGATTGAAATCGCCCCCACAGGGTCCGTGCCGGGGCTCGGTTTTTCCTTGTGGGGGCGAATTCATTCGCGAAAGGACAGCAAAGCTGTCCCCGCAGCCATCAGGTAGGTCTTCGACCTGCATCGCGATTGAAATCGCTCCCACAGATTGAACACGGTGCCGGCCTTTTTGTGGGGGCGAATTCATTCGCGAGAGGGCAGCTCAGTTGCCCCGGTCCAGCAAACAATCAACCGTCCACCAACACCTCAAACCCACCAAAGACCATCCGCTGGCCATCGAAAGGCATGGTGCTCGGGTCGGGTTTCATGCGCGGGTCTTCCATTGCTTTCTTCATGCCTTCATCCCTGGCTTGCTTGGACGGCCAGGTGATCCATGAGAAGACCACGGTTTCGCCTTCCTTCAACTTCACGGCCATGGGGAAGGACGTCACCTTGCCTTCAGGTACGTCATCGCCCCAGCATTCCACGACGCTCAGCGCGCCGTACTCCTTGAAGACGCCGGCGGCCATCTCGGCCAGCTTGCGGTAGGCCTCACGGCTGGCGGTAGGTACGGGTACCAGGAATCCATCTACGTAGCTCATATCCATTCTCCTTTCTGGATGGTGTGATAGGGCATTGCCTGTCGTATCCCGAGCGCGCAGGGATCACGCGCCCGACTCCCTAATGAGTCGATCTGGATAGCGTCGGTTCGACAGACTCGCCACGTGGATGGTGCTTGCGCCGACCAGCGGTCAATGCGCCGAGAGGCAAAATGGCGCAGTCCGATCAGGGTGGGTGCGGTGGTGCCGTGATTACTGCGGCCAAGAAAAAGCCCCGCCGAAGCGGGGCTTTTTGATTTCGCGAGGCTTACTTGCCGCGATTGTCGTACACGTGGCAGGCCTTGCCTTCGGAGCGCTTCAGCGAGTAGCTGGGGCGCAGGACGATGCGCGAGCTGATGCCGATGTAGGTCTTGATGTACTTGCCCAGCTCGTTGCACAGCGCCTGCTGCTGGCTTTCGCCCAGGCCGTCGTGCTCGTGCTTGAGTTCGACGTGGACTTCGATGCTGTCCAGGTTGCCGCTGCGGAACAGGTGGATCTCGTAGTTCTCGGACAGCTGCTTGACCTTCAGCACCTGCTCCTCGATCTGCGTCGGGAACACGTTCACGCCACGGATGATCAGCATGTCGTCGCTGCGGCCGGTGATCTTGTCCATGCGCCGCATCGGGCGCGCGGTGCCCGGCAGCAGGCGGGTCAGGTCGCGGGTGCGGTAGCGGATCATCGGCAGCGCTTCTTTCGACAGCGAGGTGAACACCAGCTCACCCATCTGGCCATCCGGCAGCACTTCACCGGTCACCGGGTCGATGATCTCGGGGTAGAAGTGGTCTTCCCAGATGGTCGGGCCGTCTTTGGTTTCCGCGCATTCCATGGCCACGCCCGGGCCCATGATTTCCGACAGGCCGTAGATGTCGAGGGCGGTGATGCCCATGCGCTCTTCGATGGCGCGGCGCAGCTCGGCGGTCCAGGGCTCGGCGCCGAAGATGCCGAGGCGCAGGGCAAGCTTGTGCGGGTCGATGCCCTGGCGCTCGATCTCGTCCGCCAGGTTCAGCATGTAGGACGGGGTAACCATGATGATGTCCGGCTGGAAGTCGCGGATCAGCTGGACTTGCTTCTCGGTCTGGCCGCCGGACATCGGGATCACGGTGCAGCCCAGGCGCTCGGCGCCGTAGTGGGCGCCCAGGCCGCCGGTGAACAGGCCGTAGCCGTAGGAGATGTGCACCTTGTCACCCTTGCGGCCACCGGCGGCGCGGATCGAGCGCGCGACCACGTTGGCCCAGGTGTCGATGTCGTTCTGGGTGTAGCCGACCACGGTGGGTTTGCCGGTGGTGCCGCTGGAGGCGTGGATACGCACGATCTCGCTCTGCGGCACGGCGAACATGCCGTAGGGGTAGTTATCGCGCAGGTCGTTCTTGCCGGTGAAGGGGAATTTCGCCAGGTCTTCCAGGGATTTCAGATCGTCCGGGTGCACGCCTTTTTCATCGAAGCGCTGGCGGTACAGCGGGACGTTCTCGTACGCGTGCTTGAGGCTCCAGCGCAGGCGCTCCAGTTGGTGCTGGCGCAGTTGGTCGACGCTGGCGGTCTCCATCGGGTCAAGCAAGGCGGTGTTGGCAATCATGTTCATAGTTCACTCGAATTGTTTTTGTACGGAAGCCGTAGGCTTCTGAGTGCTGACGGAGAGGATACTCCTCACCCGTTTTTCAGAGATTGGTTCTTGCGTTTCAGAGCCTTTCAATGATCAGGGCGATGCCCTGACCCACGCCGATGCACATGGTGCAGAGGGCGTAGCGGCCTTGACGTTCTTCCAGTTCGTGCAGCGCGGTGGTCACCAGGCGCGCACCGCTCATGCCCAGCGGGTGGCCGAGGGCGATGGCGCCGCCGTTGGGGTTCACGCGCGGATCGTTGTCGGACAGGCCCAGTTCGCGGAGGACGGCGAGGCCCTGGGCGGCGAAGGCTTCGTTGAGTTCGATGACGTCCATATCGGCCAGCGACAGGCCGGTCAGTTCCAGCACCTTGCGGGTCGCCGGTACCGGGCCGATGCCCATGATTCGCGGCTCGACGCCGGCGGTCGCCATGCCCACCACGCGGGCGCGGGCCTTGAGGCCGTGGGCCTTGGCCGCGGCGCTGCTGGCCAGCAGCAGGGCGCAGGCGCCGTCGTTCACGCCTGAGGCGTTGCCGGCGGTGACGCTGCCGCCCTGGCGGAACGGCGTGCCCAGCTTGGCCAGCTGTTCCAGGGTGGTGTCGCCGCGCGGGTGCTCATCCTGCTCGACGATCTTCGCCGGGCCTTTGCGCTGGGGAATCTCCACCGGGACGATTTCCTTCGCCAGTCGGCCATTGGCCTGGGCGGCGGCGGCGCGCTGCTGGCTGCGCAGGGCGAAGGCGTCCTGGTCTTCGCGGGAGATGTTGAATTGCTCGGCGACGTTCTCAGCGGTTTCCGGCATGGAGTCGATGCCGAACTCGCCCTTCATCAGCGGGTTGACGAAGCGCCAGCCGATGGTGGTGTCGAAGATTTCCGCCTGGCGGGAGAAGGCGCTGTCAGCCTTGCCCATCACGAAGGGTGCGCGGGACATGGATTCCACGCCACCGGCGATCATCAGGCCGGCTTCGCCGCAGCGCAGGGCACGGGCGGCGTTGCCGATGGCGTCCAGGCCGGAGCCGCAGAGGCGGTTCAGCGTGGTGCCGGGCACGGTCATCGGCAGGCCGGCGAGCAGGGCGGACATGCGAGCGACGTTGCGGTTGTCTTCGCCGGCCTGGTTGGCGCAGCCATAGATCACGTCGTCGATGGCGCTCCAGTCCAGTTCAGGGTTGCGCTGCATCAGGGCGCGCATGGGCACGGCGCCGAGGTCGTCGGCGCGCACCGCGGACAGGGCACCGGCGTAGCGGCCGATAGGCGTACGCACCGCGTCGATAATCAGGGCGTCATTCATCAGGGGTCTCCTGCGCGAGTACCGAGCCGCGCACTTTGTAGGACTTGCCGTGGAAGAGGGCGATCAATTGCCCGTTCTGGTTTTCGATGCGCACGTCGTAGTTGCCGGTGCGGCCGCTGCGGCTTTGCTCGATGGCCTGGGCGGTGAGGGTGTCGCCCAGGCGCGCCGGGGCCACGTAGTCGATGCTGCAGCCAATGGCGACGGTGGCCTCGTTGTAGGTGTTGCAGGCGAAGGCGAAGGCCGAGTCGGCCAGGACGAACAGGTAGCCGCCGTGGCAGGTGCCGTGGCCCTGCACCATGTCGTCGCGCACGCTCATGCCAACGCGGGCCTGACCGGGTGCCACGGAGAGCAGGCGCATGCCCATGGCCTGGCTGGCGTTGTCGCGCTCGAACAGCTCGCTGGCGCAGGCTTCGGCGAGGGAAAGGGCTTCGTGGTTAGTCACGGAAATTCCTCCCTTCGGCAACCTGGCGGCGCAGCAGCAGGGAAGGGCGGTAGCGCTCTTCGCCATAAGCCGCCTGGAGGTTTTCCAGGGTGCGCAGTACCACCGGCAGGCCAATGGCGTCGGCCCAGGCCAGTGGGCCTTGCGGATAGTTCACACCGGCACGCATGGCCAGGTCGATGTCGCCGGCCGAGCCCACGCCTTGCAGCACGGCATCGGCGCCTTCGTTGGCGAGCATGGACACGGTGCGCAGCACGGCGAGGCCGGGGATGTCGCTGAGCTGGCTGACCTTGAGGTCAGCGCGTTGCAGCAGCGCCACCACCAGGTCACGAGCCTGTTCCGAGGTGCCGGCGGCGCAAGCGATACCGAGGCGGCTGGCCTTGGCGTAGTCGAGGGCAAGGTCGATCAGCACCAGGTTGGTGATGCCGTCCTCGCGGGAACGTTGGCTGGCCAGGCGGCCGTCGGACAGGGCGATCACGGCGTCGCCGACTCGCAGCACGCCGGCGCCGTCACGACGGACCACCTTCACGCCGGCGTCTGCCAGGCGTTGCAGCAGCGGTTCGGCAACACCGAGGCTGCCTTCAACCACGCAGGATTCCACGCTGGCGTCGCTGGTCAGTTCGGCTGCTTGCGGGCGCTCGGCGCCTTCGGCGTAGCTGTAGAAACCGTGACCGCTCTTGCGGCCCAGGCGGCCGGCGTCCACCAGCTCCTTCTGGATCAGCGAGGGCTGGAAGCGGAAGTCGCCGTAGTAGGCATCGAACACCGAGCAGGTGACGGCGTAGTTGACGTCATGGCCGATCAGGTCGGTCAGTTCGAAGGCGCCCATGCGGAAGCCGCCCGCGTCACGCATCAGCGCGTCGAGGGTGGCGCAATCGGCGGCGCCTTCCTGCAGCAGGCGCAGGCTTTCGGCATAGAAGGGGCGCGCAACGCGGTTGACGATGAAGCCCGGAGTGGACTTGGTGTGTACCGGCTGCTTGCCCCAGGCCTTGGCGGTTTCGTACAGGCCTTCGGCCAGGTCGCGGTCGCTGGCGAGGCCGGAAACGATTTCCACCAGGGCCATCAGCGGCGCCGGGTTGAAGAAGTGCATGCCGACCACCCGGCCAGGATGCTTGAGGCCGGCAGCCAGGCTGGTGATGGACAGGGACGAAGTGTTGCTGGCGAGGATGCAATCCGCGCTGCACAGCTCTTCCAGCTGGCGCAGCAGGCCGCGCTTGACCTCCAGGTTCTCGACGATGGCTTCGATCACCAGGCTGGAATCGGTCAGGGCCTCGATGGCCTCAACCGGTTGCAGGCGGGCGACGATAGCGGCGCGGGCCTCGGCGGAGAGTTTGTTCTTCTCCACCAGACGGCCGAGTTGACGGTCGATGCCGTCGATGGCCTGGGCGGACGCACCGGGGCGGTTGTCATAGAGCTTGACCGGGTGGCCAGCATGGGCGGCGACCTGGGCGATACCGGCACCCATGGCGCCGGCGCCGATCACGGCGACAGGGGCGGAAGTGTGAAGGGCAGGCATGAGCTCAGCGTCCTTTGAAGGCCGGGGTGCGCTTTTCCATGAAGGCGCTGACGCCTTCACGGTAGTCCTCGCTGCGGCCGGCAAGGCGTTGCAGGTCGCGTTCGACGTCCAGTTGCTCGTCGAAGCTGTTGTTCAGGCTGGCATTGAGGCTGCGCTTGATCAGGGCCAGGCCGTAGGTGGGCTGGGTGGCCAGGTGGCGGGCGAGCTTCAGTGCTTCTTCGCGGAGGCTGGCGTCGTCCACCACACGGTAGATCAGGCCCCACTGCTCGGCCTGCTCGGCGGTCAGACGGTCACCCAGCAGGGTCAGGGCCTTGGCGCGGGCCATGCCGACCAGGCGGGGGAGGGTCCAGGTGCCGCCGGAATCCGGGATCAGGCCGATCTTGCAGAAGGCCTGGATGAAGCTGGCGGAACGGCCGGCCAGGACCAGGTCGCAGGCCAGCGGAATGTTGGCGCCGGCGCCGGCGGCCACGCCATTGACCGCGCAGATCACCGGCAGCGGCAAGTCGCGCAGGGCGCGGATCAGCGGGTTGTAGAACTTCTCGATGGACTCGCCCAGGTCCGGCGCGGCAGCACCGGGGGCCACGTTGCGGTCGCCCAGGTCCTGGCCAGCGCAGAAGCCACGGCCTTCACCGGTGAGCAGAAGGACGCGGACCTCGGGGTTCTGGCGCACCTGCTTGAGGGCTTCGCGGACTTCGCCATGCATCTTGGCGTTGAAGCTGTTCAGCTGCTCCGGGCGGTTGAGGCTGAGGGTGGCAACGCCAGCCTCGATGGAAAACAGGATGTGCTCGAAGTTCATGGCTCTGGCGCTCTATGGAGTTCGAAGGAGTGGGCGGTCAGTGCTTACTGGCCGGTGAATTCGGGGCGGCGCTTTTCCTGGAAGGCGCGGATGCCTTCCTCGCGGTCGCGGGTGCCGGCCAGCAGGGTGAAAGCGTGGCGCTCGAAGCGCAGGCCGCTGGCCAGATCGGTGTCTTCGGCCTTGAGCAGTGCTTCCTTGGCGAGACGCACCGCCAGCGGTGCCTTCTGGGCGATGACACGGCCGATGGCGATAGCGCGCTCGACGGTGAACTCGGGTTGGGTCACTTCGCTGACCAGGCCGGCGCGCTGGGCGTGGCGAGCGTCGATGGCTTCGCCGGTGAGCACCATCTGCATGGCCAGGGATTTGCCGACCGCGCGCAGCAGGCGCTGGGTACCGCCGGCACCGGGCATGATCCCGAGGTTGATCTCCGGCTGGCCGAAGCGGGCGTCTTCGCCGGCGATGAGGATGTCGGCGTGCATGGCCAGCTCGCAGCCGCCGCCCAGGCAGAAGCCATTGATGGCGGCGATCAGCGGCTTGCTGAAACGGGTGATGCGCTGCCAGTGGGCCAGGCGCGGGTCATTGAGGATGCCTACCAGGTCGCGCTCGGCCATTTCCTTGATATCGGCGCCGGCGGCGAAAGCCTTGCGGCTGCCGGTGATGACCACGACGCGGGTCTCGGCGTCCTGCTCGGCGGCGTCCAGTTCGGCGGCCAGCTCACCCAGCAGCTCGGTATTGAGCGCGTTGAGCGCTTCCGGGCGCTGCAGGGTGATCAGACGGACACCCTGCTCGGGCGGCAGGACAGCAAGGGTACGAGGCATGTCGACTCTTCCTCAGGTGCACGCGCGGCCTTTGCGAGCCGCTCTTATAAGTGGGTTCGGGGTGGAGTCCGTTCCTGTGTCTGCCGCGCTGAGGGCGGGGCGACTTTGGCCGGAGTATAACCACAAAGCGATACAAAACAAGAATGATGGATATGATTTATGTGTCTCATGCTGCCTGTCTTTACTACCAAAGGACAGATTGCCAGGCGCTGTTCAGTGCATGTGAGCGCCGTATTTTCTGGGGTTTATCGCCGTTTTAGGGTGCGAAAGACGTGCCGATGACCGGTCGTCATCTGATACAGGCACTGAAGCTTTAATGTTGCAGAATGATGTGATACAAAATTCACCATCAAGCGAATCGCTTTGCGCCACCTTGTGGTTTCATCTTGTCTGTTGAGGAGTTCTTCCATGTCGACCACTGCCCGCGCCGCCGCCCTCGAGCTGTTCGAGCACCATCGCGGCACCCTCGAGCGCGCCGTCCAGGCCATCAGCGAGCGCGGCTACTGGTCGCCCTTCCCGGAAAGCCTCAAGCAGTACCCGGAAGAAGCAGTGAAGGGGGCCCAGGCCGCCTTCGAGGCGTTGCTGGGTCAGCACTTCGTCCTGGAGGGGCCGCAATCTGTCGGTCGCGCGGGTGCCGAGCGTTCGCCCTATGGCTTCGATCTGAATGTGAGCTACGACCAGTACGACGCCGACGCGCTGCTTTCGCGCCAGCAGGCTGCGCTACCGGCCTGGCGAGATGCCGGCCCGAAAGCGCGGGTCGGTGCGTGCCTGGAAATCCTCCAGCGCCTGAACGCCCTCAGCCCGACACTGGCCCATGCCGTGATGCACACCAGCGGCCAGGCCTACATGATGGCCTTCCAGGCCGGCGGTCCCCACGCGCAGGACCGTGGCCTGGAAGTGCTGGCCTATGCCTGGCGCGCCATGGCCGAGGTGCCGGAAGCGGCGCGCTGGACCAAACCCCAGGGCAAGCAGGACCCGCTGGTCCTGGACAAGCGCTGGCACATCGTTCCGCGCGGCCTGTCGCTGGTGATCGCCTGCTCGACATTCCCCACCTGGAACACCTATCCCGGCCTGTTCGCCAGCCTCGCTACCGGCAACCCGGTACTGGTCAAGGCGCACCCGGGCTCCATCCTGCCGGTGGCCATGAGCGTCAAGGTCGCCCAGGACGTGTTGGCTGAACTGGGCTTCGATCCGGCCCTGGTCAGCCTCGTGGTGGACACCCCGGAAGCACCCGTAAGCCAGCGCCTGGCCCTGGACCCGCGCGTCAAGCTGGTGGACTTCACCGGCTCCAGCGCTTTCGGCAACTGGCTGGAAGACAACGCCCGCCAGGCCCAGGTCTTCACCGAGAAGGCCGGCATCAACAGCGTGATCATCGACAGCGTGCGCGACATCAAGGCCGTGGCGCGTAATCTCGCCTTCTCCCTGAGCCTCTATTCGGGACAGATGTGCACCACCACCCAGGCCATCTACGTGCCGCGCGGTGGTATCCGCAACGGTGACGAGCAACTGAGCTTCGACGAGGTCGCCCAGACGCTGGCCAGCGCTGTGCGCAGCTTCCTCACCGACAACGAGCGTGCCTGTGCGGTAATCGGCGCCATCCAGTCCGAGGCCACCGCCCAACGCATCCAGGCTTGCCGCCAACTGGGCGAGGTGTTGCTGGACAGCGAGGCCCGCGAGCATCCGCAGTTCCCCGGCGCGCGCGTCCATACGCCCCTGCTGCTGAAGGTGGATGCCGCCGACCGCGATGCCTATTCCGAAGAACGCTTCGGCCCCATCGCCTTCGTCATTGCCACTGACGACACCGCGCACAGCCTGCGCCTGGCCGGTGAGGTGATCGCCGAGAAGGGCGCTCTGACCCTGGGCGTGTACTCCACTGACGAGGCGGTTCTGGACCAGGCCGAGCAACTGTCCCAGGACGTTGCCGTGGCGCTGTCGGTCAACTTCGACGGCGGTGTGTTCGTCAACCAGTCCGCGGCCTTCAGCGACTTCCATGCCAGTGGCGGCAACCCGGCGGCGAACGCCTCGATCACCGATGGTGCCTTCGTCGCCCGTCGCTTCGTCACCGTGCAGAGCCGCCGCCACGGCGCGGCGTGAGCCTATAAGAAGAAGGAGCCCTGCGATGACCTGCTACAGCCTCGATGGATTGACCCCGGTGGTGCATCCCACCGCCTATGTGCACCCCAGCGCCGTGCTGATCGGTGACGTGATCATCGGGCCGGGCTGTTACGTCGGTCCCCTGGCCAGCCTGCGGGGCGACTTCGGCCGGATCATCCTGGAGGAGGGCGCCAACATCCAGGACACCTGCGTGATGCACGGCTTTCCCGAGAGCGACACCGTGGTCGAGCGCAATGGCCACATCGGCCACGGTGCCGTATTGCACGGCTGCCGCATCGGTGAAGACGCGCTGGTAGGAATGAACGCGGTGGTGATGGACGGCGCGCGGATCGGTGCGCGCTCCTTCGTTTCCGCCACCGCCTTCGTCAAGGCCGGCTTCAGCTGCGAAGCGCAGTCCCTGGTGATGGGCGCTCCGGCGCAGGTCAAGCGCAGCCTGAGCGACGAAGAAGTGGCCTGGAAACAGGCCGGTACCCGCGAATACCAGCAACTGGCCCAGCGTTGCCTGGCCAGCCTGGAAGTCTGCGAGCCCCTCGCCGAGGTGGAGACAGACCGGCCGCGCATAGCCGATCGTGGGGTGCGTCCGAAAGGTACTTCGTCGCAATGAGTGCGGTCTTCGCACACCGGGGGCGTTCCCCGATGGTCATGCCGATAAGCCTGCGGGTATATTCGGCATCTTTTTCGTTTCCAGCATGCCCATGACTTCGCTCGTGCCCTTGGATCAACTCGTCACCCGCTTCCAGCAGCAGACGCCCATTCGTGCCAGTTCGCTGATCATCACCCTCTACGGCGATGCCATCGAACCGCACGGCGGCACAGTCTGGCTGGGTAGCCTGATCCAGTTGCTGGAGCCCATGGGCATCAACGAGCGGCTGATCCGTACCTCCATCTTCCGCCTGACCAAGGAAGGCTGGCTGAGCGCCGAGAAGGTTGGCCGGCGCAGCTACTACAGCCTGACCGGCACCGGCCGTCGGCGGTTCGAGAAGGCTTTCAAGCGGGTGTACAGCTCCAGCGTCCCGGCCTGGGATGGCGCCTGGTCCCTGGTGATGCTGTCCCAGTTGCCCCAGGACAAGCGCAAACAGGTGCGTGAAGAGCTGGAGTGGCAAGGTTTTGGTGCGATTTCGCCCACCGTGCTGGCCAACCCACGCTGCGACCGGGTGGACCTGACCGCCACCCTGCAGGAACTGGATGCCGTTGAAGACAGCATCATCTTCGAGACCCGTTCCCAGGACGTGCTGGCCTCCAAGGCCCTGCGCATGCAGGTTCGCGAGAGCTGGAACATCGATGAGCTGGGTACGCACTACAGCGAGTTCATCCAGCTGTTCCGCCCGCTCTGGCAAGCGCTGCGCGAGCAGGAAAACCTGCAGCCGGCCGACTGCTTTGTGGCCCGAACCTTGCTGATCCACGAATACCGCAAATTGCTGCTGCGTGACCCGCAACTGCCCGATGAGCTCCTTCCGGGCGATTGGGAAGGCCGCGCGGCGCGCCAGCTTTGCCGCAATATCTACCGCCTCATCTTCGCCAAGGCAGAGGAATGGCTGAACGCGGCACTGGAAACCGCGGATGGTCCGTTGCCTGATGCCGGAGAGAGCTTCTATCAGCGATTCGGTGGATTGAGGTAAAGCAGTCGCCCCAAGCGGGCGGCAGTCACGGACGAGGTGAACCCGGCAGCGCCGGATAACAAGAACAACGCCTAGCGTGAGGCTGAGAAAGCCATGATGAGTGCACAATCAGTGAGGGCAGACCGCTTCGACGAGTGGCTGCAAGGTATCAACCAGGTCTGCGGACGCTTCGGCGCCAAGCTGCTTGGCTCGGAGTTTTCCGGCTCGATCCGCGAGTACAAGGCCGGTGCCATCAAGCTGAGCTTCGTGGACGTGGCCCAGGCGCGCCTGTACCGCACCCCGAAGGAAGTGGCGCAGAGCGAAGGCAAGCATTTCTACCTGGCCTTCCAGCTGGCCGGCCGCGCAGGCATGGAGCAGGGCGGTAACAGCATCGAGCTGGCGCCGGGTGACATCACCCTGATCGACTCCACCCTGCCCAGTGATTTCGTTTATCACGAGAATTCCCGCCAGCTTTCGCTGATCGTGCCGCGCCACATCGTCGAGCAGGGCCTGCGCTTCACCGGCGTGCGCTGCGCCCAGCGCATTCCGGCCAGCTCGCCAGTGGCGGTGATGGCCAACCGGCTGATCATCGAATCAACCCGCCAGGACAGCCTCAGCCTGCCCGAGAGCGAGGCCACCCTGGAGGCGATGATCAGCCTGCTGCGCCCGGCCCTGGGCGCCGCCGAAGTCGAGCAGGATGCCCACGAGCGACTGTTCCGCAAGACCCTGCGCTTCATCGACGAGAACATCTGCGCCGAAGAACTCTGCCCGGAAACCATCGCCCGCGAGGTGGGGGTTTCGGTGCGTGGCCTCTATCGCATGTTCGCCAAGAAGGGCCTGGTGGTGGCGCAATACATCAAGAACCGCCGCCTGGACTTCTGCGCCGAGAGCCTGCGTCACTCCAGTGGCGAGCAGAAGCTATCCGCCCTTGGCTACGCCTGGGGTTTCACCGATTCCAGCTACTTCTCCACGGCCTTCAAGGCACGTTTCGGCGTATCCCCCAGCGAGTACCGCAAGCAGTACAGCCAGGGTTGATCGCGATCCGCTCAGGGGCGATCTCCCTGTAGGGGCGATTTCAATCGCCAAGGGCAGCGCAGCTGCCCCTGAGGCAGGACTGCGTCCTGCTCAGCGAATGAATTCGCCCCCACAGGTGCTGGGCCAGCCCCCCGACATTCCGGCTTGCCTGCCTTTTTTGTGGGAGCGATTTCAATCGCGATGGGCAGCGCAGCTGCCCCCTGGGGCCTTAGGGCAGGACTGTGTCCTGCTTAGCGAATGAATTCGCCCCCACAGGTGTTTACCAGCCCCTCGGCGTTCCGGCTTGGTCTTCTTTTTGTGGGGGCGATTTCAATCGCGATGGGCAGCGCAGCTGCCCCCTGGGGCCTTGGGGCAGGACTGCGTCCTGCTTGGCGAATGAATTGGCCCCTACGGGTGTTTATCGCCCGCCCCCCGGCCTGTCTGGCAGCCCTGCCAACACGACTGGCACAGACAAAAAAACCTCGATCCCCTCCAGCGCCGAGAATCCGGACATCGGCCCTGCTTCCGCGCGTGCCGTCGTGGTTGCGCGGGCGGGCTTGTGATGATCGAGGTAGCAAGTCGATGTACAAACACAACAAGGGGCTGCTGTTCGGCGTATTGTCGCTGCTGATGGCCCAGTCGGCGCTGGCGGCGGATTGCGCGCCGGAACAGGTGCAGAAGGGCGAGGCGCTGTTCGGCAGCGACTGCTCGGTGTGCCATTCGGCCAAACAGGGTGGCCCGGCCATGATGGGTCCCAACCTGCACGGCCTGTATGGCCGCAAATCCGGCAGCCTGGCCGGTTTCAGCTACTCCCAGGCGATGAAGACCAAAGCGGTGGAATGGAAGCTGGACAGCCTGGAGCAGTTCATCGCCCAGCCCCAGTCCTTCGTCGCCGGCACCTACATGCCCTATGCCGGGATGGCCGACGTCGACGGGCGTCGCGCGGTCGGCTGCTTCCTGGGCGCACAGAAATAATGATGGTGCCGGGCAGGCGCCCGGCCCACGAATGAAGAGGATCGAGCATGAGCAAGGTTGAAATCCTGCCGCAGGTCGCGGCATTCCTGGAGCGTCGCCACGGCTGCTTCATCGACGGTCAATGGGTGCTGCCGGAAGGCGCGACCACCCCGGTACTGAACCCCGCCACCGGCGAAGCCATCTCCCACGTGCCCGACGCGCCGCTGGAGTACCTGGATCGCGCTGTGAAGTCCGCCCACCAGGCGTTCAAGTCCCGCGTGTGGTCCGGCCTGCGTCCGGCCGACCGCGAGCGTATCCTGCTGCGTTTCGCCACCCTGGTGGAAGAGAACGCGGAAGAACTGGCCCAGCTGGAAACCCTGAGCCAGGGCAAGTCGATCAACATGTCGCGCATGCTGGACGTCGGCGCCACTGTCGAGTTCATGCGCTACATGGCCGGCTGGGCGACCAAGATCGAAGGTCAGACCATGGACGTGTCCATCCCGATCCCGCCGGGCTCGCGCTTCACCGCCTTCGCTCGTCGTGAGCCGGTGGGCGTGGTTGCCGGCATCGTGCCGTGGAACTTCCCGCTGATGATCACCACCTGGAAGGCCATGCCGGCGCTGGCTACCGGCTGCACCGTGGTCATCAAGCCCGCCAGCGAAACCCCGCTGACCGCCCTGCGCCTGGCCGAACTGGCCTTCGAAGCGGGCATCCCGGCCGGCGTGTTCAACGTCGTCACCGGCGGCGGCAGCACCGTGGGCAACGCCCTGGCGTCGCACCCGCTGATCAGCAAGGTGTCCTTCACCGGTTCCACCGCCGTGGGCAAGAGCGTCGGCGTGGCCTGCATGGAGAACATGACCCGCTTCGCCCTGGAGCTGGGTGGCAAGAACCCGATGATCCTGCTGGCCGATGCCGATGTGGAGAAGGCCGTGCAGGGCGCGCTGCTCGGCGGCCTGCTGAACAACGGCCAGGTCTGCGCCGCGGCCTCGCGCTTCTACGTGCACCAGTCCATCTACGAGCCTTTCGTTCAGGGTCTGGCCGCTGCGGTGAAGGGCCTGTCCATCGGTCCGGGCATGGACCAGGACGCGGCGATCAACCCGCTGGTGTCATTCAAGCAGCAGCAGAACGTGCTCAAGCACATCGACCTGGCCCGCCAGGAAGGCGCCCGCGTGGTCGCCGGTGGCGAGCGTCTGGAAGGCGACGGCTTCTTCGTCCAGCCCACTGTGCTGGCCGACGTGAACCACGAGATGACCGTGTCGCGCGAGGAAGTCTTCGGCCCGGTGCTGTCGGTGATCCCCTTCACCGATGAGGACGCCATGATCGAACTGGCCAACGACAGCGTGTACGGCCTGGCCGCCAGCCTGTGGACCAACGACCTGTCCAAGGCGATGAACCTGGTTCCGCGCATCGAGGCCGGCACCGTGTGGGTCAACGC
>NZ_QJRF01000076.1 GCF_013393345.1 Pseudomonas taiwanensis | reverse complement strand
CTGATCTATTTTTCCTACTCTAATCCTTTGGAAATAGAGAACACGTTCTAGGTCTTCATGGAGGGAGAAGCCATGCCCAGGGTGGGGCGGGTTCTGTTGCCAAATTATCCACATCACATCGTTCAACGTGGCCATAACCGACAGGTTGTTTTTGCCGAGAATGCGTATTTCGAACGTTACCTGGCCGACCTACGTGAGTTGAAGGGTGCCTTTGGGGTGAAGGTGTATGCGTACTGCCTGATGACCAATCATGTGCATCTGCTGCTGGCCCCGAATGACTCACTCGGTGGACTCAGCCAGTTGATGAAGACCTTTTCCGCTCGCACCATGCGCTATCGATTCTTTCGGAAGGCCGCTGCAGCGCATTTACCAACTATTTTTATCTTCACAACTACAGTGCGGACGTCATTGGTAGGTGGCTTCTGCAAAGGACTGTAATTGTCAGGCCTTCATCGAATGTCGGTGGGTAAATAAGCTTCTGCTTTTGTCTGAAATTTCTAGGCTGTTTTTGATTGTGCGGATTTTTCTTACTAGATGCTAAGCATGATCGGGTTTGTGATGGGTGCTTTCTTGAATTCCTGTGCTGATACTATCTCAGTGCTGTTTCTGGCAGGATCTTACAGTTAAAGGATATGGCGAGTGAAAGCACTTAAGTTAACCGTTCTTACAGGGCTCATAGTAATCGGCTCCGGTTGTGCAAGCGGGCTAAATAGCCAGCAAAAGACAGAGTTGAGAAATTTCGAGTCACGGGGTCTGTCTGTTGAGGAGAAAAATCCTGGTGCAGGTGCGGCATTGGGATTGTTGCCAGGCGGCGGATCATTTTATGGTCGTGAGTATGGATTCGGTGCAATAAACCTACTGCTTTGGCCAATCTCCATTCTGTGGGACCCCGTAAGTGGGTATAACGCGGCAGAGTCAATAAATTATTACTCCACCAAGGAGCATGTTCGACAGTTGCGTAAAAATGAATTGGATGGCTTGGATGAAGAGCTGAAGAATGGCTCGGTTGACTTGAAGGCGTACGCTCTCGAGAAATCAAAAATTGACGCTAAGTATTTAATGGACTGATATTTTTATATTGTGCGTTGCTTCCATGGAGTTTGCGCCCGTAGAGTCATGCGGGCGTTTTTTTTGGGTATACCCCAGCGTAAAGGAAGAGAAGATTTATTTTTACTCTTAGCCTGGCTCGCGGGGTGATATTAGAGTGCAAAGAATAGATCATCTATTTTTTGCGTAAATCGGACGATCAAGGAATGAATTTCAGAGCCTCCCCCATCACCCCGCTGATAACCGTCAGAAAAATACTCGCCCCCGGACTCATTCTGGCGTTATTGGGTTGCGGTGCGGGATACATCGTCGCGGCCGCTGATAAGCCCAATCCCCTAGGCTCGATGCACAGACTGCTCCTGTCATTCGCAGAGAAGGCGGAAGAGAGTGCTACCGAAGTGGAAAAGGGGACAGATTTATTTTTCCTACTCTAATCCCTTGGAAATAGAAAATACGTTCTAGGTCTTCATGGAGGGAGAAGCCATGCCCAGGGTGGGGCGGGTTCTGTTGCCAAATTATCCACATCACATCGTTCAACGTGGCCATAACCGACAGGTTGTTTTTGCCGAGAATGCGGACTTCGAACGTTACCTGTGCGACCTACGTGAGTTGAAGGATGCCTTTGGGGTGAAGGTGTATGCGTACTGCCTGATGACCAACCATGTGCATCTACTACTGGCCCCAGATGATTCACGCGGCGGACTCAGCCAGTTAATGAAGACCTTGGCTGCTCGCACCACACGCTACCGCAATCGTTTGGAAGGTCGCTCCGGAACTGTGTGGGAAAGCCGCTACAAGTCGAGCATCGTCCAGTCTGATACTTACCTGTTGGCCTGCAGTCGATATATCGAACTGAATCCTGTGCGGGCGTTCATGGTGGCGGAGGCAGGGGATTATCCCTAGTCCAGCTATGCCCTGCGTATTGATGCTGCGCCTGAGCAGAACTGGTTGGACGAAGACCCATGCTTCAAGGCGCTCGGTGTAACCGCTGAGGAGCGGCGCCACCGGTATGCCGATTTTGTAAGGCAAGCGGTTCCTTCCGAGGAATTGGGCCTCATCCGAGCGGCCATTCAACGCGGCCAACTTACCGGGACCAACCGCTTTGTGGACGAAGTCGAGCGTATTGCCGGGGTGCGGATTGAGCGCAGAAAGCAGGGCAGACCGAAAATAGAGTAGGGAAAATAAATCTGTCCCCCTTTTTTATAGTGCACTGCTCAAGTCGAATGCGCTCCAGGTTAGGGTTGGGGCCGCGCTCCATGCCTTTCTGCCGGTGAGCCAAGTTGCGACTCCCGCCCAGCCGTGAATCTAAGAAATCCGCTCAGGCTGACCCGTGGAAACAAATCAGCCGTAGCAACTCCGACCTCGGCGGTACTCGCAGCCAAACGCCTTTCGGCTGCACGGATATCGGGCCGTCGACGAAACAGGTCAGCTGGTTCGCCGATAGGGAGCCCCGTGGATATTGCCGACAAGGCTTGAGGCGATAGGTCCTCGGCGACTTGATCTGGACGCATATCCAGCAGAAAGGCGATTCGATGCCTGGCTCGCGCCGGCTCGGCCTGAAGCCCTGGGATCCGAGCCTTCGCTGCTACTCCTACAGCCATCGGAAAATTCCTACAGATCACCGGATATTGTCCTATTGGCCCCCAGAAAATTCATCCCAATAATGCCCAGCCTCGCTTGGATCCATGCGATTTCATGTCGAAAGCCAGGCCCTCATTACCTGGCTTTGACGGTCTTTTTATTGATTAAGAGAATGAATTTATGAGGTTAAGTAAATTTGCTGCCGCATCCCTATTGGCCGGTGTGGGTGTATCCATGCATGCAGTAGCTGCCCCCCCACAGACCGGCGTCATCAATATCTCCGGCAAAGTCACCGAGACCAGTTGCTTGCTCGACTCGTCCGTCACCAACCTCGCCGTCAAGTTGCCCAGTGTCGACAAGGATCTGCTGAAGAACGCACAGAGCAGCTCCGGCCGTACTGGTTTCGTCATGAAGGTCACCGGCTGCGCTGATGGCGTGAAGGTGTCTGCGGCTTTTGTGCCGGACCATAACGTCGATGAATATGGCAACTTGAGAAGCATCTCCTCCGGTGCCGCACGCAATGTTCAGGTGCAGCTGCTGGACCGTTCGCAGACCGCAATCAACATCAACACCGATGACGCGACCACTCAGTTGGCGCGTGCGGTCACCGTCAAGGGCTCGACCCCAGTCAACCTACAGTACTACGCCCAGTACTACTCGCTAGCGGGCGACGCTGGTGCAGGTGATGTCAACGTCACGGCGAACTACCAGCTCACTTACGAGTGATCCATTGCTCCCGGGTTAACCGCCCGGGCCAGCCAGGTACCTACACCCATGCTATCTTTTCCGGCCCTCCGGCTGGGTTCCCTACTCGCCGGCCTGCTGATTGCTGCCTCGGTCCCGTCCGATGCCGTCGCCGGTGTACTGATCAATGGAACCCGAATCGTATATCCCGCAGATGAGCGCGAAGTCACCGTAGAACTGACCAACAAGGGCCAGACTCCCGTTCTGATGCAGGCCTGGGTCGATCGTGGTGACGCCCAGCTCAAGCCTCAGGAGGCCGATGCCCCCTTCCTGGCCACACCACCGATCTTCCGTCTCGACCCGCAAAAAGGTCAGAGCGTGCGCTTGGCTTTCACTGGCGAGGACCTACCGCAGGATCGCGAGACTCTGTTCTGGTTCAACGCCCTGGAAATTCCGCCGATGCCGCAGGATGCCAACGGCAGCATGTTGCAGGTGGCTGTACGCTCGCGACTGAAGCTGTTCTATCGTCCGAGCGGGTTGCCCGGCGACCTGCCAAGCGCCGTTGGCAAAGTGAACTGGCAGGTACAACACCAAGGTAACGGCTATGTGTTGCGCGGTGAGAATCCCAGTCCCTACCACATTTCGTTCAGTACGCTGGTTCTTAACCAGGGCAGCCAAAGCTTCGAAACCGCCGGCGGAATGATCCCGCCGTTCAGTCACCACGACTTCGCACTGCCTGGCTATTCCAGCGGCAACGGCGACACCTTGCGTTTTCGCTGGATGAGCGACTTCGGTGCCGCCCCCGAACAGACCATTCCCCTGCACTGATTTGCGCAAACTCGCGACGACTGTACTTATCTAGTCGAAGGAACTTCCATGTCTACGACGCCCCCTTCGCCGCGTCACCACGCTGGCGTGCTTCCGCACGCCCGAAACTTGGTACTGGCAACGGCGATAGGTTATTGCCTGAACGCGGAAATTGTTCAGGCCGATGCCCTGCAAGCATCGTTCAACCCTACATTTCTGCAAGGGCCTGGAGGGCGCAATGTGGATGTTACCCGCTTCGAACGGGGCAATCCGGTGGCGGCGGGCAGCTACCGACTGGATGTGTACGTCAACCAGAGTTGGGTCGGCCGACAGGAAGTTCGGGTAGGGGATACCGAGAATAAACAGTCGATGCGCTACTGTTTCAAGCGCAGTCAGTTGTCCAGCCTTGGCCTGGATGTCGAGCGCCTGCCGAAAATCGATGAGACGTCGGACGCCGACTGCATCAGTATCACCGAACACGTGCCCGAAGCCCTTGCAGTTCTGGATCTGTCCACCCTGCGCCTGGACCTGAGCATTCCCCAAGCGTATCTCAACCGTGCCTTGAGTGGTTATGTCGATCCACGCGACTGGGATCGTGGTGTAACTGCAGCATTCATCGACTACAACGGCAACACCTTGCACAGCGATGCCGGCGGCCAGAATACCAACCAGTTCTATGTCGGTTTCAATGCTGGAGTGAACCTGGGCGACTGGCGCCTGCGCCACAATGGCAGCTACAACCGCAGCAGCGCTGCCGGAGCGACCGTCAGTCAGTACGATGCGGTCAGCAGTTACGCCCAACGTGACATCACCGAGCTGAAGTCGCAGCTCACCCTTGGCGAGTACTACACCCCCGCGGACCTGTTCGACAGCGTGCCCTACACCGGCGTGCAGCTGACCTCCGACGACCGAATGCTGCCGGACTCGCAGCGCGGCTTCGCCCCGGCCGTGCGTGGCACGGCGGAAACCAATGCCCGGGTGACCGTGCGCCAGGGCGGCGCTGTGCTATATGAAACCAGCGTAGCACCGGGCCCTTTCATCATTGACGATTTGCACAGCACCGGCTACTCAGGTGATCTCGACGTTACTGTCACCGAAGCCGATGGCCGGATTCGCAGTTTTGTCGTGCCCTACGCCTCGGTAGCGCAGTTGCTGCGCCCCGGCACTGCACGCTACAGCGTGACGGCCGGTCGCTATCGCGACGATAGCCTTCAGAGCAAACCGGTGTTCGTACAAGGTACATACCAGCAGGGGATCTCCAACCTCTGGACCGGCTACACCGGTAGCATCATCGCCGACCAGTACATGGCGGTACAGGGTGGTCTGGCGTTGAGTACCCCGGTTGGCGCATTTGCCTTCGACGTCACGCATTCCAATGCCTCGGGACTGGACGCCGAGGAAGAACTGAGCGGTTCATCCAGTGGGCAAAGTTATCGTCTGAGCTATAGCAAGCTGGTGGAGACCTCGCGGACCAACTTTGTGGTCGCCGCCTACCGTTTTTCCAGCGCCGGCTACCTGAGCTTCAGCGATTTCATCCAGGCGCACGATGCCACGCAGTCCCCGCGTCGTCAGCGCAACCGCCTGCAGGTCAACGTCAACCAGCCGCTCGGCGATCACTACGGCAGCCTGTTCATCAGCGGCTCGGCACAGAACTATTGGAAGACCGGCGAGGACGGCGATATCGGTTATCAAGCCGGCTACTCCAACAGTTTTCGCTGGGGCAGCATGAGCCTCTCGGCCAGCCGCACCGAGACTGGCCAGGGCGATACGGACACCCAGTACATGCTGACCCTGTCGCTGCCGCTGGGGCGATCCAGTTATGCCCCTCACCTGAACAGTTCGGCGACCTATTCAGACAAGGGTGAACTCAACAGCCAGGTGGGCGTTTCCGGTTCGCTGGGGGAATTCAACCAGTTCAACTACGGTGTGTATGGCACACAAAGCCACACCAACGAAGACAGCAGCAGCGCCAGTGGGGTCAACGTCCAATATCGTGCGGCCAGTGCCAACCTTTCGGGCAACTACAGCGATGGCGATGGCTATCGTCAGGTGGGCATGGGGCTCTCAGGCAGCATCGTCGCCCATCCCGGCGGCGTGACCTTCAGCCAGGCCCAGGGCGAAACCCGGGCGATCGTCGAGGCCAAGGGCGCCAAAGGTGCGGCGTTGCTCAACAGCAGCGGCGCCGAGGTGAACGGCAGTGGCTACGGCGTAGTTTCCAGCCTGATGCCCTATCGACAGAACGAAGTGGCACTCGACCCTAAGGGCACGGCCGACGATGTCGAACTTCAACTCACCTCGCAGAACGTTGCGCCACGCTACGGCGCGGTAGTGATGCTCAAGTACCCCACCATCACGGGTGAGCCGGTCCTGCTGCTGGTGCGTGACGACAACGGCGAAATGCTTCCGGTAGGCGCCGAAGTGCTCGACGCCCAGGGCAATAGCCTGACGCTAGTGGGCCAGGGTAGCCGGGTGTTCATCCGCGCTGCCGAACGCGAGGGCGAGCTGACCGTACGCTGGGGCCAGGGCGAGGATCGTCAATGCCGTGTGCACTATCGCTTGCCGCCGTCCCCTGCCAAGGGTAGCCACACCAGCCACTTCCGCACAGCCGAGACACTGTGCAGCCGCCTCAGTCGCGCGCCCCAGGTCGCTACTCACTAAGTTATCGAGATCACCATGAGAAATCTTGCGTTTCTGCTTTTCCTGCTGCTGTCGCCATCAGTATTCGCGGCGGGCTGCGAGTTCGAAAAAGGCTACGACACATCGAATGGTGCCATCGCCCTGCCAGCGTCGATCCCTATCCCGCGCAACGCCCCTAACGGCACCGTGCTCTGGGACAGCTTATGGCAAACTTCCAGCACCCCGCACATCAGCTGCTCGTCCAGCGGTACCGTTTCCGGCACACTTGCTTCCAGCATCGGCGCGCCAGTGCCCGGCTACATCAGCAACGGCTACAGTTCGGTGTTCGAGACCGGTATCCCGGGCATCGGCATTTCAGTGTTCTGGTGCAATCATGAGTCGAACTGCGACTCCGATCCCACCAAGCTCACCCCGTTGCCCAACCTAGACTGGAAAGTAGGGCCTGTGGAGTATAAAAAGCTCATCAACTGGCGGGTGCGCTTGATCAAAACAGGAAACGTGGACGCCAGCGCCGGGATCCTGAACGTAGGTGGCGTTTCGACTATCTACTATATCGATCTTCCTTTGGCCCGTCTTACTCTGACTGGCGGTACCACAGTTACCGGCCTGGGCTGTGAGGTGAGCGCCGACAGCCGCAACATCGATGTCCAGCTGCCGTCAATTGCCAAGGTCGATTTTGTAGACGGTTCGCCGGTTATCCAGGCCAATGACAAGGCTCGGATGTTCTCTATCAACTTGCTGTGCGACCCGGGTGTGAAGGTGAGCTATCAGGTCGACGGCACTCAGGCCGCCACCGACGTGCTGGCTAATGCCAGCGGGCCGGAAATGGCCACGGGTGTAGGCATACGTTTGTTCCGGGGCGATTTGAACAGCTTCGAGACGTTGCACCTGGGCTCGAAACTCCTTCACGTGGAGACCTCGGGCGCGGCCCAAGGCGTCAGCATTCCGCTGACTGCTCGCTACAACCGCACGGTGAACAATAGCGATGAGATGACTTCGGGCAAGTTGTCCACGACGGCTACTTTTACCTTGTTTTATGAATGACCACCCAAGTGCGCTCATAAATAACGTACAGCCTTAGTCTACCCACCTAATCGAGCTATTTTTACACGCGCTGTGTTTTGCCCTTTCTATGCTAAGTATTAATGAAACTAGGGGCGATTCAGTCTTCATGGAGGGAGAAGCCATGCCCAGGGTGGGGCGGGTTCTGTTGCCAAGTCGTGTTTGCCGAGGACGCTGATTTCGAGCGTTACCTGGCTGATCTACGCGACCCCCTTTGGGTTCCCCGGCCGCCGCGCAGTCTAGCGCCGCCCTCTAGGCCGACCGCCGAGACCTTTCAGAGCGTCGTCCTTTTCTCTCCGGCGACTCTGAAACGCTTCAAGTAAATTCACCAATTCCCACAACCTTTGACGAACTTTTCACACGTTCATAGTCATATTCCCTGCTTTTCGATCAGATGGACTGGTCAAGGCTCGACTAGGGCGGATGTCTATGAAGTTCGATCTACACAAGGCTGGAGAGCGTCGGTTCGACTGGGCCGGGCTCGGCTGGCTCTTCCTCTTCTTCTGGTATTTCTCGGGTGTCACCCAGTTCCTGATCCAGGTGACGGGTACCAGCGGTTTCAGCGGATTCCGCCAGGCCTTCCTGCTCAGCGGCCTGTGGTTGATCCCGGTGCTGCTCTTCCCGGGGCGTACCCGGACTATTGCTGCGGGAATGGGCCTGCTGCTCTGGCTCGCGTCGCTACCGGCTTTTGGTTACTTCCTGGTCTACGGCCAGGAGTTCTCCCAGAGCGTCATCTTCATCATGTTCGAATCGAACGTGGCCGAAGGCTCGGAGTACATGGCGCAGTACTTCGCCTGGTGGATGGTCCCGGCGTTTCTTGCTTATGCGCTGGGCGGCGTATTGCTGTGGACGCGGCTGCGGCCGGTTCATCTGCCCCGTAGCAAGGCGATGCTTGCCAGCCTGGCGCTGCTGGCTGCTCTGGTCGGTTATCCGGCGGTCAAGCAGGGGCTTGGCAACGATACCTTCGAGGCGGCGCGCGACAGTTTCGAGAAACGCATGGAGCCGGCAGTGCCCTGGCAGTTGCTGGTCGGCTATCGCCAGTACCGCCAGCAACTGGCGGACATGCATGACTTGCTGGAGAGCAGCGCCAACATCGCGCCCCTGGCCAATCTGAAGGACGCCAATGCCGGGCTGCCGGCGACCCTGGTGCTGGTGATCGGCGAATCCACCAACCGGCAGCGCATGAGCCTCTACGGCTATCCGCGTGCGACGACCCCGAAGCTCGATCGTATCCGTGATCAGCTGGACGTTTTCGACAACGTCATCACGCCGCGCCCCTACACCATCGAAGCCCTGCAGCAGGTGCTGACCTTCGCGGACGAGCGCAATCCGAACCTCTACCTGACCAAGCCCTCGCTGCTGAACATGATGAAGCAGGCCGGATACAAGACCTACTGGATCACCAACCAGCAGACCCTGACCAAGCGCAACACCATGCTCACCACCTTCTCCAAGCAGGCGGACGAGCAGTTCTACCTGAACAACAACCGCAACCAGAACGCGCGCCAGTACGACGACGATGTGTTGCCGCCGTTCGAGAAGGTGTTGGCCGACCCGGCGCCGCGCAAGTTCATCGTGGTGCACCTGCTGGGTACCCACATGAGCTACCAGTACCGCTATCCGCCGGAGTACGACCGCTTTACCGATCGTCAGGGCGTTCCGGACTCGGTCACTAATGATCAGTTGCCCACCTACAACAGCTACGACAACGCCGTACTGTTCAACGATCACGTGGTTTCCAGCCTGATCGAGCGATTCTCCGGGAGCAACGCCAACGGCTTCCTGCTCTACCTCTCCGACCACGGCGAAGCGGTGTTCGACCCTGAGCAGCCGGAAGTCCTGGGGCGCAACGAGGCGGCGCCAACCGCGCCCATGTACACCATCCCCTTCATGCTCTGGCGCTCCCCACAATGGCGCGAAGCTCATCCACAGGAGCTATCCGCCAGCCTGAAGCGGCCCTACAGCAGCTCCAGTTTCATCCACACCTGGGCGGACCTGGCCGGGATCGGTTTCGATGACTTCGACCCCAGCCGCAGTGTGGTCAACACCGCCTTCCAGGCGCGCCCGCTGCTGATCGGCAACCCTTATCAGCCGAAAACCCTGATCGACTTCAGCCTGATCAAGCCCAAGGCCAAGGCGCCGGATATGGAAGTGGTCAGCGGGGAGCGTGAACCGGGCGGCAGAAAGGCTCCGCCGGGTTGACCGCCGGGGCGTTTTTGTCTGTAGTTCGCCTTCGCCGGACTGCGGCGCCCCGTCACTCCCTCTGCAAGGACATCCCATGGCCGGAGCCAGCCTGCTGACCCTGATCGACGACATCGCGACGCTGCTCGATGACGTTTCGGTAATGACCAAAGTTGCCGCGAAGAAAACCGCTGGCGTACTCGGCGATGACCTGGCGCTGAATGCCCAGCAGGTCAGCGGTGTACGCGCCGAGCGCGAGTTGCCGGTGGTCTGGGCGGTGGCCAAGGGTTCCCTGGTGAACAAGGCCATCCTGGTGCCCGCGGCCCTGCTGATCAGCGCCTTCATTCCTTGGGCGGTGATCCCGCTGCTGATGCTGGGCGGCGCCTTTCTCTGCTTCGAGGGCTTCGAGAAGCTGGCGCACAAGTGGCTGCACAGTGAGGCGGAAGACGCGCAGCACGATGCGGCGCTCGTCGAGGCTGTGGCCAATCCGGAAGTGGATCTGGTGGCTATGGAGAAGGACAAGATCAAGGGCGCCATCCGCACCGACTTCATCCTTTCCGCCGAGATCATCGTCATTACCCTGGGCACGGTGGCCGATGCCGCTTTCGGCAAGCAGGTGACGGTGTTGGTGGGTATCGCGCTGATCATGACCGTTGGCGTCTACGGCCTGGTGGCCGGCATCGTCAAGCTGGATGACCTCGGCTTCTACCTGGTGCGCCAAGCCAGCTCGACGGCCCAGGCCATCGGCCGCGCCATCCTTGCCGCTGCACCCTGGATGATGAAGGGGCTTTCGGTGCTGGGTACCGCCGCGATGTTCCTGGTGGGCGGCAGCATCATCCTGCACGGCATCCCAGCGGCCCATCACCTGCTGGAACCGGTGCTGGCCAGCGTTGGCGGCTTCGCCTGGCTGGTGCAGCTACTGGTGGACGGTCTGGCCGGCATCGCTGCGGGTGCGCTGGTGCTGGCTGGGGTGAGCGTGGTGAAGAAGGTGCTGGCGGCGGTGAAGGGCTGAGCCCCTGCGAGCTGGTAGCTGTAATGCGTTTTTCTGGGGCTGCATCGCCTGTAGGAGCTGGCTTGCCAGCGAATGGCCCCGTTTCGCTAGCAAGCTAGCTCCTACAAGGCTCAGAGGGAGCCATCCCGCTCCCCTGCGCCGATCCGGCGCGATTTCCGGGGCTTTGGGCTAGGCTGAAAATCCGTACCCTGGGTTTGCCAACATGCTCGACATCCCCCCTGAGGACGACTTCTGGCGGGATGCCAAACAGGACAAATCGGGAACGCCCGAACTCGGCCCGGCTCTGGAGGCGCGTGCCCGCAATGGGGTGCCGATGCGCGGGTTCAGCCTGAAGAGGTGCCAGCTGGCCGGTCTCGATCTGGTTCACCGTGGCAGCCACACCGGCTACGACCTTTCCGGAAGCGATTTCTACCGCGCCAACTTGCGCGGAGCTCATCTGTTCGCCATCAACCTGCGCGGCGCTTCGCTGATGAAGGCCGATCTGCGTGATGCCAACCTGCACTGCGCAGATATGCGTGACGCCAATCTGCTCGGTGTGAAGCTCGATGGCGCTCGTCTGGACAACGTCGTCTGGGACGAACACGTGCTACAGGAGCGCGAGGCCCGCGACGCGTGCAGGAACCGACAGCCCGCGCTGATGCTGGACCTCTTGCAGCAGGCCGAAGAGGTCTATCGCAACCTGCGTATTCACCTGGAGAAGGCCGGGTTGTTCGAAGAGGCGGGGCGCTTCTTCTACCGCGAGATGGTCACGCGCCGTCTGCAGATGCCGCGCTGGTCAACCCAACGGCTGTTTTCCTGGCTGGTGGACCTGTTCTGCGGCTACGGCGAACAGCCCCTGCGCGTGGTGCTGTTTTCCCTGGGCTTCGTGCTGGTCTGCGGGCTGCTCTATTTCCTGACCGGCATTCACCACGGTGATGTGCGGCTGGCCTTGTCTCTGGAGCAGGACCTGCTGACCAACCTGGAGGAACTGGCCGCCTGCATGTACTTCAGCGTGGTGACCTTCACTACCCTTGGCTACGGCGACATCGCGCCGCTCGGCCTGTCGCGACCGTTGGCGGCCTTCGAGGCCTTCGTCGGCAGCTTCACCATGGCGCTGTTCGTGGTGGTGTTTGTGAAGAAGATGACCCGCTGACGGAGCTCAATCCTTCGGCTTGAACGCGCAGTAACCCGGGCGTGGGCCGATTCGCGGGTGGTTGCGGCAGGTATCCGGGCGCTTGTCGTACACGGTGCACAGACGGCTCTTGCGGTCGAGGAAGTAGCAGTCGTTGTTGCCCATGCGGGTCAGCGTGAAGATGCCGGACTTCTGGTTGAAGCGCTCTACCACGCCATCTTTCATCAGCCGTTTCGCGATGTTCTTCGGCGGCTCGCCACGCTCGAACTCTGCAACCAGTTCCAGGCGAATCAGGTCGCTCAGACGTGCTTCGACCGGCATGGTGCAGCAGCTGGAAACGCATGCGTGGCACATGGTCTTTTCGTATTTGATCCAGGTGTCCGTCCGGTCAAGGTCGGCACCGACGATCATCATGGTTTTCATGGTCGGCGAGCAGGCTAGGGTAGAAGGGCGGGCATCATAGCGGTGTCGGTGAAAAAGTGAACAGTTTCCCGTCGGGGAACGCGAAATTTCCCTTTGTCTCGCCGGATTTGTATCGATACGTGACTGGGTTGTAGGAATCTTCTGTGTCTGTGAGCCAGGACTCAGGCGTCTCTATGGGGTCGATGCCGGTTTCCTGTAGCTTCCGGGCGGTCGTGGCTGCGATGGATGCGGCCCAGAGTGCTCAATCATCCGAGTAAACGCTGCATGCAATGGATCTTCATGCTGGTTGGCCTGGCCTTCGGGGCCGGGATTGATGAAAGCGTCACCGGAGCCCTGCTCGGCGGCCTGATGGGGCTGGGATTGGGGCAGGCCATCCGGCTCCAGTGGCTGACGCGGGAAAATGCCGAGCTGCGCAAGTCGCTCGCCAGTTTCGCCGCACGGTTCGACAAGGGCACCCAGGCCATCCATGAACGCCTGCTCAAGGTGGAGCAGGGCAGGGTGCCACCGGCCGAGGATGTGCCGTCGCCCCCGGCTGTTTCCGAACCCGTGCCGCCTTTGGCCGAAGCGGCGCCCGGGGCTGTGACCGAAGACGATTCCGACCTGGTCTGGGAGCTGCCGGCGGATGTGCTGACCGAGCCCGTTGCCGCCGCTACACCAGCACCCACTCCTGCACCCGTTGCTGCGGCGTCCGCCGATGCCTGGGGCCAGGAAGCCCGCTCTGGTGCTTCTCCGAAGGCTCCGCCGATCCCCCCGAAACCCCGCGAACCCTCCCTGCTCGAACGAGGCTTCGCGGCCGCTCGCAACTGGCTGTTCGGCGGCAATACCGTGTTGCGCATCGGCGTTGTGCTGCTGTTCCTCGGCCTGGCCTTCCTGCTGCGCTATGCCACCGAAGGCATGGTGGTGCCTGTGGAACTCCGCTACGCCGGCGTGGCCCTGGCCGCCATCGCGCTGCTCGGCCTCGGCTGGTGGCTGCGCGGGCGCAATCCCAGTTACGGGCTGATGCTCCAGGGGGCGGGGATCGCCGTGCTCTACCTGACGGTGTTCGCCGCCATGCGCCTGCACCCTTTGCTGGACCCGAAGCTGGCCTTCGGTCTGCTGGTGGCGGTAACCCTGTTTTCCGCCATCCTCGCCGTGGCCCAGGACGCCCTGGGCCTGGCTGCTGCCGCCGCGCTGGGCGGTTTCGCCGCGCCCATCCTCACCTCCAGTGGCAGCGGCAACCATGTGGCGCTGTTCAGCTACTTCGCGCTGCTCAATGCCGGCATCTTCGCCATTGCCTGGTTCAAGGCCTGGCGCCTGCTCAACCTGATTGGCTTCGTCGGCACCTTCGGGATCGGTTTTGCCTGGGGCCTGCGCTCCTACCAGCCGGAGCTCTTCGCCAGCACTGAGCCTTTCCTGGTGTTGTTCTTCGTGATGTACGTCGGCATCGGCCTGCTGTTCGCCCGGCGCAAGCTGGCAGAGGCGGCGGACGCGCCAGAGGATCGTGATCAACTGCTGCGCTGGTCGGCGCGTCAGGGCGACACGGTGGACGGCACCGTGCTGTTCGGTCCGCCGATCATCGGCTTCGGCCTGCAGGTGGCGCTGGTCCGCCATATCGAGTTCGGCGCGGCCTTCAGCGCACTGGCCCTGGGGTTGTTCTACATCGTGCTGGCACGGGTCCTGGCTGGCCGTACCGCCGGCCGCGCCCTGTTGCTAGTGGAAACCTGCCTCGCCCTCGGTGTGGTGTTCGGCAGTCTGGCCATTCCGCTGGGGCTGGATGCGCGCTGGACTTCCGCCGCCTGGGCAGTGGAAGGCGCCGGTATCTACTGGCTCGGCCTGCGCCAAAGCCGACCGTTGGCGCGGGCTTTCGCGCTGTTGCTGCAGTTCGGTGCCGCAGTTGCTTTCCTGGGTGGATTACGCGCCGGCACCTATACGCTGCTCGACGGCTCGCCCCTGGGTGCCCTGATGCTGGGAGCGGCGCTGCTGTTCGTGTTCTGGCAACTGCGCCGGGCACCGGACGACGCCGCTACCGACCTGGAACGGCGCTTCGTTCCGGCACTTGCCTGTGCGGGCCTCTCATTCCTGTACCTGTTGGCGCCGCTCGCCTTCGCGGCGGAAGGAACCGCCATTGCCTGGGCGCTGGCCGGCCTCGCGACGCTCTTCGCCGGGTTGCGGCTGGGCTCGCGCACCTTCCTCTTCAGCGCATTCGCCGTGCAACTGCTGGGTGGCGCGATTTTCCTGCTCGATCTCGATGGCTCAGGCCTGGGCAGCGGCTCCGTTCCCGGTTGGCGCGGACTGATGGTGGCGTCCTTGATCGGCCTGGCGCTGATCGCCGGGATGATCCTGGCTGCTCGCCACCCCCTGGCACGCAGCGATGCGCGACTGCTGCGCGGGTTGTCGCTGGTGCTGCTGGCGGGACTGGCTTTCGTCAACCTCGCGGTGCTCTTCGTGCTGCCCTGGCGCACCGCCGCTGCGGTCTGGGCCGGCAGTGGGCTGCTGATCCTCTGGCTCAGCCTGCGCCTGCAACAGCGCGCAGGTTTCTGGTTTGGCCTGGTCCTGCAGTTGCTCGCGGGCATGAGCTTCCTCGCGGTGAGTCCGCTGCTGCTGGGCGAACTGAGCGCCGAAGGTCTTCGGCCGTTGGCCCATGCCGGCTTCTGGACGCCGACCGTGCTGGCTCTGGCGGCCTTCGTCGGTGCCTGGCGCCTACAGCGTGCCGCGCGAGTAGAAGCGGCAGTGGGCGGGCTGAGCCTCGCGCATCTGGCCCAATTGCTGCTGGCCTGGAGTGCCGGTTGGTGGGCGCTGGCCTGGTTGGCGGAGATCGCTCGTTTCGCCACGCCGGAACTGCAAGTTCCCCTGGCGCTGTTGCTGGCGGCGGGCAGCGTGGCGTTCACCGTATGGCTGGCAGGGCGCGAACAGTGGCGAGCGTTGGCCTTGCTCTGCCTGGTGCTGGTGCCGGCAGGGGTGGTGGCGCTGGCCGTTGCCTGGGAACCGCACTATCACCCGGCGGCAAACTTTGGCTGGGCTGGATGGGGCGCGTTGTTCGTCGTGCACCTGCTGGCCCTGCGCAGGCTGGATGGGCTGCTGCCCACGGGAGCGCGCAGTTCCGCCCATGTGCTGGGCTGCTGGCTGTTGCTCGGCGTGCTGGCGCTGGAGTTGCGTTACCTGCTGATGCTGCTTTCCGAGCAGTACAACGCCTGGCGCTGGCTGGGTTGGGCGCTGCTGCCGAGCGCCTGGCTGTTGCTGGTGGCGCTGCGTCCGCGCCTGCCCTGGCCGGTGGCGGCCTATCCGCGTGAATACCGCCTGTGGGCATCGTTGCCGCTGGCCCTGCTGATGCTCGCCTGGTTCTGGATTGCCAACGCCTGGAGCGATGGCGCCGCCGAACCGCTGCCTTACCTGCCGCTGCTCAACCCGCTGGAACTGGGACTGCTGTTCGCGCTGCTGGGTGTCTGTCTCTGGCTGCGTGATTGCCTGCCGCAGCTCGGTCTGCGCGCATTACCGGATTGGCTGCCCCAGGGCGTCGCCGGCGTATCACTGTTCGCCTTGGCGACCGCGGCCGTGTTCCGCTGCGCGCACCATTGGGGTGGCGTGCCCTATCAACTGGACGCGCAGCTGGACTCCATGCTGGTGCAGGCCGGCCTGTCCATTGTCTGGACCAGCATCGCCCTGGGCCTGATGGTTGGCGGTCACCTGCGGGCGCGGCGCGAGCTTTGGCTGGTGGGCGCGGCGCTGATCGCGCTGGTGGTGGCCAAGCTGTTCTTCGTCGAACTGGGCAATCGCGGTGGCCTGGAACGCATCGTGTCTTTCATCGGCGTCGGCGTCCTGCTGCTGGTCGTCGGCTACTTCGCGCCGCTGCCGCCACGGCGCGCGGAATCTGAACAGGAACAGGTCAACGCATGATCGGATCGTCTTGTCTGCGCCGCCCCGCACTGGCCTTGCTGGCCAGCCTGGGATTGCTCTGCCAGCAGCTGCTCGCCGCCGAGCAGCTGGAGGACTTCACTACCCGCGTCGAACTGCGCCTGGACGGGCAGGGCCCTTGGTATCGCATGGAGCTGCCGATGGCGCTGCACTTCGCCGCGCGTCATGCCGACCTGCGCGACCTGCGCGTGTTCAACGCCGAAGGCGAGTCGCTGGCCTACGCCCTGACTCGCAGCAGCGCCAGCGAACGTCGTGCCCGTCACGAGCACGCAGTGCGCTGGTTCCCCCTGCGCGGCCCGGCGGATGGGAACGGTGCTTTGCCCGGCGTGAGGATCGAACGCAGCACGACCGGGACCGTCGTTCAGGTGGTGCCGGAGAGTCCAGCGGCCGAAGGTGAGCAACTACGCGGCTGGTTGCTGGACGTCAGCGGCGTGCAGGCCCCACTGGAGAAGCTCCGCCTGGACTGGAGCAGCGCAGCGGACGGCTTCCAGCATTTCAGTATCGAGGCCAGCGATGACCTGCAACATTGGCAGCCGTGGGGCGATGGGCAGGTGGCGCGCCTGTCGTTTGCCGACCAACGCATAGACCAGCGCGAGGTGACCCTTCCCGGACGCTCCGCACGTTACCTCCGACTGCTCTGGCAGAGCCCCCGGCGCGCAGCGGACCTGACTGCGGTGAAGGTGTTCAGCGCCAGTCGCGAAAGCCTCCCGGCGGCCATGGCCTGGTCCGCGCCGCTGGAACCGATCAGTAGCAAGGATGGGCAGTACGTCTGGGAATTGCCGCTGGGATTGCCCATCGAGCGTCTGCGGATTGCCGTGGAGCGGCCCGGCAGCTTGCTGCCGGTCCAGGTGGAGGCTCGCCGCGACGGTGCCCCGCAATGGCAGCCGGTAATGTCCGGCCTGCTGTACCGGTTACCCCAGGACGGCAAGGAAGTCGCCCAGGAAGAGCTGGACCTCGCGGGCTGGATGGCGATCAAGCAGCTGCGCCTGACGGTCGACCAGCGTGCCGGCGGCTTCGGCCAGCAGGTGCCCCGCCTGGAGGCCGGTATGCATGCCACCCAGGTGGTCTTTCTCGCTCGGGGCAATCCGCCGTTCACGCTCGCCCTGGGCAATCTCGAGGTCAGCCGCGCTGAATTGCCCCTGTCCACGCTGGTGCCGGGGTTCGACAGCTCCAGCCTGGAAAAGATGGGGCGTGCCGAAGCGGTGGCGATTCCCGAGCAGACGGGCGTCCATCCGGTTGAGCGGCAGACCGCTGGTCAGATCGTGTGGAAGCGCGTCGGGCTCTGGGCGGTATTGCTGCTTGGCGTCGGTCTGTTGGGAGCCATGGCGTTCAGCCTGCTGAGGCGTCCGGAGGCGCGGTCCTGATGATGTGCGAATGACCATACAGGGATAGTGGCTTTTTGATGTATCTTTGTCCGGTCATTCCAAAGGCCGCAGCAGGCGGCTCCACGTCAGGTCAGGACGATCAGGTGCCCAGCCTCCAGCCGCTCTATCCGGAATCCTCGTCTCCCCGCGCCGCGCTCTCCGGAGTCCGGCGATGAACGCCTGCCTGGCCGGTGGCTGGAGCCTCAACGGGCCGGTGGCGCTGACCATTGCCGTCGGTATCGGAGTGGTCCTCATCGCCCTCTGGGTTCGCCGTCAGCGTCATTTCCCTGGCCGCGAGAGCTTCCTCGTCCTGCATGCCGGCATCTGTTGGTGGCTCGCGGCTGCCGGCCTGGAGTTGGCTGCGCAGGGTCCGCAGTGCAAGGTGTTCTGGGCCAGCATGGCCTGGCCGGGCATCATCGGCGTGCCGACTTTCTGGGCCGTGTTTCTCTGGCAGTACGTTAACAGCATCCGCGAGCCCCTGAGCCTGCGCGCCTTCCTGCTCCTGGGGATTGGCCCGCTGGTGGCCTCGGCCATGGCGCTGAGCAACCCCTGGCACCAGTTGTTCTACGGCCCCGGCACCCTGCCGGTGGACGATACGCTGGGCGCGGCGATCCGCTACGACCATGGCCCGCTTTTCGATGCCGTGGCCGCTTACGTCTACCTGTTCATGGTGTTCTGCCTGGCGGTGGTGACCCGCGCCGCGCTGGCCAGCCAAGGCGTGCACCGCCGTCACTACCTGGCATTTGTGGTGGTCACCTGCGTGCCCTGGGCCGTCAACCTGAGCTATGTGGTTTACGGCTGGACCCTGTTCGGCTTCGACCCGACACCCTTCAGCTTCGCTTTCACCCTGGTGGCGTTCACCTTCCTGATTCTCGGCGTTCGCCTTTTCGACCTGGTACCGGTGGCGCGCCACCTGCTGCTGGAGGAGCTGCCCGACCCGGTGCTGGTGGTCGACCCGAAACGTCGTGTGATCGATGCCAACCCCGCTGCGTTGACGCTGGCCGGGCAACCCGGAGGCTGGCAGGGCATGACGCTTTCCAGGTGGCCGGTGTACGGCCTGGAGCTGGAAGCGATGCTGGTGGCGGGGGAAAAGGAGATGCTTCTGGTCCCGGCCAGCTCCTCGCGCTATTTCGAGGTCCGCTCCCGCGATATCGAACGGGTTACCCGCAGTGGCACGTCCATCCTCGGGCAGATGCTCTACCTGCGTGACATCACCGAGCGCCATTGCAGTGAACTCAAGCTGGCGGAGGCGCTGGCGACCAGCGAAGAGCGCCTGCGAACCATCACCCGTCTGCACGAGCAATTGCAGGAGCAGGCGCTGCGGGACCCGTTGACCGGCCTCTACAACCGCCGCCACCTCAGCGAACTGTTCGCCCGCGAGCAGGCCCGCAGCCAGCGCGAGCGCACCCCCATCGCCCTGGCGCTGATCGACCTCGACCACTTCAAGCAACTCAACGACCGCCACGGCCACCTGGTCGGCGACGATGTGTTGCGCGCGGTGGCCATCCATCTCACCGGCAACCTGCGCGGCAGCGATGCGGTGTTCCGCATTGGCGGCGAGGAGTTCCTCCTGCTCCTGCCCGGCGCCACCGGCGATGAGGCGTATGCGCGGTTGGCGGCGCTTTGTCAGGCCCTTGCCGGCCAGCCGCTGCCTACCCGCGAAGGACCGCTGTCGGTGACACTGTCCGCCGGCCTGGCGGTCTGGCCGATACAGGGTCAGGCCCTGGAGGAGCTGATGCAGGTGGCGGATGCCGCGCTCTACGAGGCCAAGCGCAATGGCCGCAACCAGGTGAGCCGGCTCGCCGCGAGTGATGTCGATTGATGGCTGAACCAGTGGCCGACAGCAGCGTCAGATATTTTCGGGGCCTCCATGGCCCGCATTCACTGCCGTTTCAGCACCTTCCATCCCGCTGAGAGGCAATGCCATTCGACTCGCGCTAAACTGCGCGCATTTTTCCACCCTCCGGAGCCATTCCATGTCCCGCGTTACCCTGAGTCGCTACCTGATCGAGCAGACCAGAAGCCACAACACCCCTGCCGATCTGCGCTTCCTCATCGAGGTCGTCGCGCGCGCCTGTAAGGAAATCAGCCATGCGGTGTCCAAGGGCGCCCTGGGCGGCGTGCTCGGCAGCATGGGCACCGAGAACGTGCAGGGCGAAGTGCAGAAGAAGCTGGACGTGATGTCCAACGAAATCCTGCTGGAAGCCAACGAATGGGGCGGTCACCTGGCCGGCATGGCCTCCGAGGAAATGGACAACGCCTACCAGATCCCCGGCAAGTACCCGAAGGGTGCCTACCTGCTGGTATTCGACCCGCTGGACGGCTCCTCCAACATCGACGTCAACGTGTCGGTGGGCACCATCTTCTCCGTGCTGCGTTGCCCCGAGCAGCACCTCTCGCAGAACGACGCCCTCAATGAGCAGGCCTTCCTGCAGCCGGGCACCAAGCAGGTTGCCGCCGGCTATGCCATCTATGGTCCGCAGACCATGCTGATGCTGACCCTGGGCGACGGCGTGAAGGGTTTCACCCTGGATCGCGAGCTGGGTTCCTTCGTGCTCACCCACGACAACATCCGCGTACCGGAAACCACCGCCGAGTTCGCCATCAACATGTCCAACCAGCGCCACTGGGAAGCCCCGGTGAAGCGTTACGTCAGCGAAATGCTGGCCGGCAAGGAAGGCGAGCTGGGCAAGAACTACAACATGCGCTGGATCGCCTCCATGGTGGCCGACGTGCATCGTATCCTCACCCGCGGCGGCATCTTCATGTACCCCTGGGACGCCCGTGAGCCGGAGAAGCCCGGCAAGCTGCGCCTGATGTACGAGGCCAACCCGATGTCCTTCATCATCGAGCAGGCCGGCGGCGCCTCCACCGATGGCCGTCGGCGCATCCTCGACATCGAGCCGACTTCCCTGCACCAGCGCGTGCCGGTCTTCCTGGGTTCCAAGGAAGAAGTCGCCCGCGTCACCGGTTACCACCAGGAGTAACCCATGCAGCCCTGGCAGCCGCTACTGGACTGGTGGTTTGGCCCTGAGGCCTCCGCCAACCAGGTCGCCGCGGCGCGCCAGGGTCTGTGGTTCGGCAAGAAAGACCATCAGGACGCCGAAGCCCGCAAGCGCTTCGGTGGCCTGGTCGAACAGGCACTGGAAGGCGGTCTTGCCGACTGGAGCGCACAGCCGGACGGCTGGCTGGCGCTGGTGCTGCTGCTGGATCAGTTGCCCCGCATGCTGTTCCGCAACGACCCGCGAGGCTTCTCCGGCGACGCCCGCGCCCAGGCGCTGGTCGCCGACGGCCTGGCTCGCGGCCTGGACCGGTCTCTCAGCCCGATTCGCCAGGTGTTCATCTGCCTGGTACTGGAGCACGCCGAGGACCTCGCCAGTCAGGAGCGCGCCCTGTACCGTTACCGCCTGCTGCTGGATGGCGCCGATGCCGCCGAGCGGGCGCTGTTCGAAAACTTCCTCGATTTCTCCGAGCGCCATCGGGTGGTCATCGCCCGCTTCGGCCGCTTTCCCCATCGCAACGCGGTACTCGGTCGCGTTTCCAGCGACGAAGAAAGCTCATTCCTGCGGGAACCCGGTTCGCGCTTCTAGAATCGAATGGAACAATCTTGCGACCCGCCGTCTCTGGCGGGTCGCGTTCCATCCGCCAAGGAGTGCTTCATGTCGCTGCGTACCCTCGCCCTCTTGTCCTGCTGCCTGGTGCTGACCGCCTGCAACAAGCTCAACCAGGAGAACTATTCCAAGCTCAAGTCCGGCATGACCAAGGCCGAGGTGGAGCAGTTGCTCGGCAGCCCGACCGAGTGCTCCGGCGCTGTGGGCTTCACCAGCTGCACCTGGGGTGACGAGAAGGCCTTCGTCAGCGTGCAGTACGCCGGGGAGAAGGTGCTGATGTTCTCCGGCAAAGGACTCAAGTGAAACGCGCCGGCGCGCTGCTGGCGGCCCTGTTGCTGGCCGGTTGCGCCAGCCATGGCGAAGCGCCTGTGCCGCCGCGCACCGTGTCGGCCGTGGACCTCACGCGCTACCAGGGCACCTGGTACGAGTTGGCGCGATTGCCGATGTTCTTCCAGCGCGATTGCGCCCAGTCCGAAGCCCGCTACAGCCTGCAAGGCGACGGCGAACTGGACGTGCTGAACCGCTGCCGTACCCTCGATGGGAACTGGAAAGAAGCACACGGTAATGCCGTGCCCCAGGTGGAGGGGCGCACCGACAAGCTCTGGGTGCGTTTCGACAACTGGTTCTCCCGGCTCCTGCCGGGTGTCGCCAAGGGCGAGTACTGGGTGTTGTACCTGGACGACGACTACCGCACCGCGGTGGTGGGCAATCCGGATCGCAAGTACCTCTGGCTGCTGTCGCGCACGCCAGTGGTCTCTGAGAAGACCCGCGAGCAATTGCTGGAAGTGGCGGAAGAGCAGGGGTATGACACGGACCGGCTGATCTGGCGTGTGCCGGACAGCGCCCTCACCCCCAGCCCCTCTCCCTGAAAGGGAGAAGGGAGTTTGTTCGTGCCGACGGCAGGTTCAATGCCTGGATGGACGCGGAGTAGCCGGTGAGCATTGCGGTGTCAGGCGCGAGTCACCCCTCTCCTCTTCAGGGAGAGGGGCCGGGGGTGAGGGTAACGGGTCAGCGCAGGACTTCTCGTAACACCCCCGCAAAGGCCTTCGCCGTCTCCACTTCGGCCGCATGCCGGCCATCGCGCACCACCCAGTTCCCGCCGACCATCACGTCGCGCACCTGACGATCGCCGCCGGCGAACAGCCAGCGGTTGAGCAGGGCGTCGCCCTCTGCCGTGGCGAGGTAGGGGTCGTTGCCATCCAGAACCAGCCAGTCGGCGCGCTTGCCGACTTCCAGGGCACCTACTGGCTGACCGAGGGCCTGGGCGCCGCCGGCCAGGGACGCATCGAACAGGGTGCGGCCGACCTGGGGCTGATCGGCGCGATAGAGGCGGTTGCGACGCTGGTCGCGCAGGCGCTGGCCGTACTCCAGCCAGCGCAGTTCCTCCACCACGCTGACCGACACATGGCTGTCGGAGCCGATACCGAGGCGGCCGCCTTGGGCGAGGAAGTCCACCGCCGGGAAGATGCCGTCACCCAGATTGGCCTCGGTGGTCAGGCAGAGGCCGGCCACTGCGCCGCTGGACGCCATGGATGCCACTTCGTCCGGCTCTGCATGGGTGGCGTGGACCAGGCACCAGCGCTCATCCACCGGGGCATTCTCGTAGAGCCACTGCAAGGGACGGCGGCCGCTCCAGGCCAGGCAGTCGGCCACTTCCTTCTGCTGTTCGGCGATATGGATATGGATGGGGCGCGGGCCCTGTTCCGCAGCCAGCACCGCGTTGATCTGTTCAGGTGTTACCGCGCGCAGCGAGTGGAAGCACAGGCCCAGGCGCTGGTTTGGCTGGCGGGCGATTTCCGCCTGCAGGCGTTCCTGCAGGGCCAGGTAGCTGTCGGTGCTGTTGATGAAGCGACGCTGTCCGTCATTCGGTGTCTGGCCGCCGAAGCCGGCGTGGCTGTAAAGCACCGGCAGGAGGGTGAGGCCGATACCGGCATCGCGGGCGGCCTGGCTGACCTGCAGGGACAGCTCGGCGGGGTCGGCATAACGGCGGCCATCGACATCGTGGTGCACGTAGTGGAACTCGGCGACGCTGGTGTAGCCCGCCTTGAGCATCTCGATATAGAGCTGCCGGGCGATGATCCCGACTTGCTCCGGCGACAGCCGGCCCACCAATCGGTACATCAGGTCGCGCCAGGTCCAGAAGCTGTCATTGGGATTGCCCGCCACCTCTGCCAGTCCGGCCATGGCGCGCTGGAATGCATGGGAGTGCAGGTTCGGCATACCCGCCAGAACCGGGCCTTGCAGACGTTCGGCTCCGGCCGCGTCGGCATCGGCCAGGACCTGCAGGATCAGGCCGTCGGAGGAGACTTCGAAGCGGACGTTGCGCGCCCAGCCCTGCGGCAGCAAGGCACGTTCGGCGAAGAATGCGGACATGGTGAGGGCCCCTGGATGGGTGGTTTTATTTGTATATACATATACAGACGTTTGCGTGTAACGTAAACTCACCGTCAGTCGCGCACTTGTCTGGAGTTGTCGAATCCGGTACATGCCGGTGACGGGCGCCACGTTCCGGGCACCGCCAGTCCTGCCTCTTCGCCGACAAGGAGAATCTCGTGTCCAGTTCGCCTACAGCGCCTTCCTCGCTGGCCGCCCAGATGGGGGAAACCCCCGCGCCGCTCTATGCCCGCGTCAAACAGATGATCAGCCAGCAGATCCAGAGCGGTGCATGGCCGCCGCATTATCGGGTGCCTTCCGAGAGCGAACTGGTCAATGAGCTGGGGTTCAGCCGCATGACCATCAACCGCGCCCTGCGCGAGCTGACCGCCGAAGGCTTCCTGGTGCGGATGCAGGGCGTCGGCACCTTCGTCGCCGAACCCAAGGGCCAGTCGGCCCTGTTCGAAGTGCACAACATCGCCGAAGAGATCGCCGCCCGTGGTCATCGCCATCACTGCGTGGTGGTCAGCCTGGTCGACGAAGTGGCAGGCCCAGAGCGGGCGCTGGCGCTCGACCTGCGCGAAGGACAACGCGTATTCCACTCGCGCATCGTGCACTTCGAGAACGATGTGCCGGTACAGATCGAAGACCGCTTCGTGAATCCCGCCGTCGCCCCCGATTACCTGAAGCAGGATTTCACTCGCCAGACGCCTTACGCCTACCTGTCCCAGGTCGCGCCGCTGACCGAAGGCGAGCACGTGGTGGAAGCCATCCTGGCCGATGCTGATGAATGCAAGCTGCTGCTGATCGAGCGCGGCGAGCCTTGCCTGCTGATTCGCCGGCGTACCTGGTCTGGACGCAATACCGTGACCAGCGCGCGCCTGCTCTATCCCGGTTCCCGCTACCGCCTCGAAGGACGTTTCGGTTCATGACCCAATCCCGCCTGCTGCGTGCCGCCGATTACCCCCGTATGCCGTGGAAGAACGGCGCCGGTTCCACCCTGGAAATCGCCCGCGACGCCGGCGACGGTCTCGACGGCTTCGGCTGGCGGTTGTCCATTGCCGACGTCGGCGAGTCGGGCGGTTTCTCCGCCTTCACCGGCTACCAGCGGGTGATCACGGTGCTTGAAGGCGCCGGTATGCGTCTGGAGGTGGATGACCAGCGTTCCCGCGACCTCACCACCCTGGACGCCTTCGCGTTCGATGGCGGTAGCACGGTGCAGTGCGAGCTGATCGATGGACCTATCCGCGATTTCAACCTTATCTATTCGCCGAAACGCTATGCCGCGCGCCTGCAATGGCTGCGGGTCGATGGCGAATTCAAGCTGTTTTCTTCGGCCAGCACCGTGCTGCTGTTCGCCGCCGAAGCAGGAACGAGCCTGGTGATCGATGGCCAGGCATCCGAGGTGCTGGGCCGCCATGACTGCCTGCATATCGAAGCATCTGGCGCGCTGGCCGAGCTGAAGCTGGATGGCACGGGCGCCTGCTGCCTGATCGAGCTGACGCCTCGCTGAGGCAGGCGGCCGATCATTTTGTAGGAGCTAGCTTGCTAGCGAAAAGGGGCCATTCGCTGGCAAGCCAGCTCCTACGGGCAATTCAGCTCCTTGCGACACTTAATTCGCCTCTACGGGTCCGAGCACGACTGCGCCACAGGGTCTACACCTAATCCTGTCGCCCGCCACGCCTCTCGGAGCTGCCCCATGCCACGCCACAGCGTCCTCGCTGCCATCGCCCTGTCGCTGGTGCTGCCCGCCTCAGCCAACGCCGCCGAGTGTCCTTATCCCAAACCCGTGGTGCTGGCCGGGTTGAACTGGGAAAGCGGCATGTTCACCACCGAAGTGCTGCGCTACCTGCTGGAGAAGGGTTACGGCTGCAAGACCGACGTGCTGCCGGGTAACACGCTGACCATGGAGAACGCCCTGCGGCAGAACGATATCCAGGTGATCGCCGAGCAGTGGGCCGGACGCAGCGAGTTGTGGCGCAAGGCCGAGGCGGCGGGCGAAGTGTTCGCCGTGGGCGAGCCGGTCAAGGGCGCCACCGAAGGTTGGTGGGTGCCGGATTACCTGGTGAAAGGGGAGGGCGCCCCCGCTGCCGACCTGCGTTCGGTGAGCGACCTGCCGCGCTTCAAGGCCCTGTTCAAGGACCCGGAGTCGCCCGGCAAGGGGCGCTTCTACAACTGCCCCACAGGCTGGACCTGCGAAGGGGTCAACACCCAGAAGCTGAAGGCCTACGGCCTGGAAGACAGCTATGTGAACTTCCGCACCGGAACCGGACCGGCGCTGGATGCGGCCATTACCTCGGCGATCCGCCAGCGCCAGCCGATTCTCTTCTACTACTGGTCGCCGACGCCGCTCATGGGTCGCTATCAACTGGTGCAGCTAGAGGAGCCGCCTTTCGACCAGAAGGCCTGGGAAACCCTGATCGACCCGAACAATCCCAAGCCCATTGGCACCCGCTCGCTGCCGGCGAAGATCTCCATCGGTGTATCCCGCGAGTTGCATGAAAAGGCACAGCCCCTGGTGGACGCCTTCGCCAAGCTGGAAATCCCTCTGCCCCTCTTCAACGGCATTCTGGCGCGCATGGCGGAGGAGCATGCCGAGGCTGCGCCCGTGGCCGTCGACTTCTATCGCCAGCATCGCGATGTCTGGTCACGCTGGGTGCCGGCGGACGTCGCGCAGCGTATCGATGCCTCCTTGAAGTAGTTGTTACCTAAGGCCCCAGTTCGGGGCGCGCCTGCTTCGAAATCGGGCGTTTCCCCATCGCGGTAACAGTTTTTTCGCTGCCTGCTTCTTCACTTGTCTATACATCTTGCTGCGCTACAACCCTTGTGCCGCAAGGTTTTCCCCTCCCTTTGCCACTCGCCTGGATGGATTTGGCCTCTCGCTTGCATATGCTTGTATGTACAAGTTTATATGTGTGCAGATGTGCACTGCTTTTCCCGCGCAGTCAGGCAGTAACGTTGCCACCGCAACCACCCTACGAGGAGCCAGGCATGACCAAATTCCGTGACACCGAAATCCGCGCCCCGCGTGGCAACAAGCTGAACGCCAAGAGCTGGCTGACCGAAGCGCCGCTGCGCATGCTGATGAACAACCTCGACCCCGAGGTGGCGGAGAACCCGAAGGAACTGGTGGTGTATGGCGGCATCGGCCGTGCCGCGCGCAACTGGGAGTGCTACGACAAGATCGTCGAGACCCTGAAAGAGCTGAACGAAGACGAGACCCTGCTGGTGCAATCCGGCAAGCCGGTCGGCGTCTTCAAGACCCACGCCAACGCCCCGCGCGTGCTGATCGCCAACTCCAACCTGGTACCCCATTGGGCGACCTGGGAACACTTCAACGAACTGGATGCCAAGGGTCTGGCCATGTACGGCCAGATGACCGCCGGCAGCTGGATCTACATCGGTAGCCAGGGCATCGTCCAGGGCACCTATGAAACCTTCGTCGAGGCAGGCCGCCAGCACTACAACGGCAACCTGACCGGCAAGTGGGTCCTGACCGCCGGCCTCGGCGGCATGGGCGGCGCCCAGCCCCTGGCCGCGACCCTGGCCGGCGCCTGCTCGCTGAATATCGAATGCCAGCAGACCAGCATCGACTTCCGCCTGCGCAGCCGCTACGTCGACGAGCAGGCCACCGACCTGGACGACGCCCTGGCGCGCATCGCCAAGTACACCGGCGAAGGCAAGGCCATCTCCATCGCCCTGCTGGGCAACGCCGCTGAAATCCTGCCGGAACTGGTGCGCCGTGGCGTGCGTCCGGACATGGTCACCGACCAGACCAGCGCCCACGACCCGCTCAATGGCTACCTGCCGATCGGCTGGACCTGGGAACAGTACCGCGACCGCGCGCAGACCGAGCCGGCTGCCGTGGTCAAGGCTGCCAAGCAGTCCATGGCTGTGCACGTGAAGGCCATGCTGGATTTCCAGAAGGCCGGCGTTCCGACCTTCGACTACGGCAACAACATCCGCCAGATGGCCAAGGAAGAGGGCGTGGCCAACGCCTTCGACTTCCCCGGCTTCGTCCCGGCCTACATCCGTCCGCTGTTCTGCCGTGGCATCGGTCCGTTCCGCTGGGCTGCCCTGTCCGGTGATCCGCAGGACATCTACAAGACCGACGCCAAGGTCAAGGAACTGATCCCGGACGACGCCCACCTGCACCGCTGGCTGGACATGGCCCGCGAGCGCATCAGCTTCCAGGGCCTGCCGGCACGTATCTGCTGGGTTGGCCTGGGCCTGCGCGCCAAGCTCGGCCTGGCCTTCAACGAAATGGTCCGCAGCGGCGAACTGTCCGCCCCGATCGTCATCGGCCGCGACCATCTGGACTCCGGCTCGGTCTCCAGCCCGAACCGCGAAACCGAAGCCATGCAGGACGGTTCCGACGCCGTTTCCGACTGGCCGCTGCTCAATGCCCTGCTGAACACCGCCAGCGGCGCCACCTGGGTGTCCCTGCACCATGGCGGCGGCGTGGGCATGGGCTTCTCCCAGCACTCGGGCATGGTGATCGTCTGCGACGGCACTGATGAAGCCGCCGCGCGCATCGCCCGCGTGCTGACCAACGACCCAGGCACCGGCGTCATGCGCCATGCCGATGCCGGTTACCAGATCGCCATCGACTGCGCCAAGGAACAGGGCCTGAACCTGCCGATGATCACCGGCAAACGCTGAGGTCGAGGCCCATGCGCAGATATCAGCTCCAGGATCGGAGCCTTGCGCATGGGCCCTATGCCCGCAATGGAGGCGCCGCAGAGCGCCACGCAGGCAAGACAGTTCTCGAATCTGCACACGGACAACAACAAGAGATCGTCACTACAGCCGTATCGGAGAACAGTTAGATGACCCAGTCCCACGAGCCTTCGGCCAAGCCCCTGATCGAACGCCGCTCGATTGATTACATTCCCGAGGCCGAGCGCCACGGTCGCCTCTACAGCCAGTTCACTTTATGGCTGGGCGCCAACCTGCAGATCACCGCCATCGTCACCGGCGCCCTTGCCGTGGTGCTGGGCGGCGACGTGTTCTGGTCGCTGATCGGCCTGTTCATCGGCCAACTCTTCGGCGGCGCGGTGATGGCGCTGCACGCAGCCCAGGGGCCCAAGCTCGGCCTGCCGCAGATGATTTCCAGCCGGGTGCAGTTCGGTGTGTATGGTGCGGCCATCCCGATCGTCCTGGTGTGCCTGATGTACCTCGGCTTCACCGCTACCGGCACCGTGCTTTCCGGTCAGGCCATCGGCCAACTGCTGAGTGTCAGTGACAGCGCCGGCATCCTTATCTTCGCCGCCGTGATCGTCCTGGCCACCGCGTTCGGCTACCGCGTGATCCACTACATCGGCCGCATCGCCAGCGTGCTCGGCATCATCGCGTTCATCTACCTGTTCAGTCGCGTCATGGTGCTTAGCGACATCAGCGAGCTGCTGCAGAACCGCCACTTCAGCTGGTCCAGCTTCCTGCTCGCGGTGTCTCTCGCCGCTTCCTGGCAGATCGCCTACGGCCCCTACGTGGCCGACTACTCGCGCTACCTGCCCAGTGGTACCTCGTCCGTGAAGACCTTCCTCGCCGCCGGCCTCGGCTCGGTGATCGGCGCTCAGGTCGCCATGGTGCTCGGGGTGTTCGCCGCCGCCATGGCCAATGGTCAGTTTGCCGGCCGCGAGGTGGCCTACATCGTCGGTCTGGGCAGCACCGGCGCCGTCGCCGCGCTGCTGTACTTCAGCATCGCCTTCGGCAAAGTGACCATCTCCACCCTGAACTCCTACGGCAGCTTCATGTGCATCGCCACCATCATCAGTGGCTTCCGTGGGCACATCGAAGTGTCGCGCGCCCAGCGCCTGTGCTTCGTGATTGGCATCGTGGGCGCCTCCACCCTGGTTGCGCTGCTCGGCCAGCATTCGTTCCTGGGTGCGTTCAAGTCCTTCATCCTGTTCCTGCTGGCCTTCTTCACGCCGTGGAGCGCGGTGAACCTGGTGGACTACTACTTCATCACCAAGGAGCGCTACGACGTACCGGCGCTGTCCGACCCCAATGGCCGCTACGGCCGCTGGAACATGCCGGGCATCATCGTCTACACCATCGGCGTGCTGGTGCAGATGCCCTTCATCTCCACCAAGCTCTACACCGGACCGATGGTTGCGCACCTGGGCGGGGTGGATATCTCCTGGATCATCGGCCTGGTCGTACCCAGCGTCCTCTACTACGTGGTCGCTCGCCGCAGCGCCCGGTCGGTGCCGGAGCACATGGTGCTGCCGGCGGATTCCATGAACCTGAGCAAGGCCGCCAACGGCGCCTGAATCGGGTATTGAAACGGGATGCGGCCTGATCGCCGCCTCCACTTTTTAAAGCACGTCGCCAGCGGAAGGCGGCGGCGGACAAGGCCGAAAAGCGGCCAAGGAGAACCTCGATGAATATGAATCTGAAACCCGGCCAACTGACCCTGGCCGACCTGCGCAAGGTGTACCAGCAGCCCCTGCGGCTGACCCTGGACGCCAGCGCCGGCAAGGCCATCGACGCCAGCGTCGCCTGCGTCGAGAGCATCGTTTCCGAAGGCCGTACCGCCTACGGCATCAACACCGGCTTCGGCCTGCTGGCCTCGACCCGCATCGCTCCGGCCGACCTGGAAAAGCTGCAGCGTTCGCTGGTGCTGTCCCACGCCGCCGGTGTTGGCGAAGCGCTGGACGACGCCATGGTGCGCTTGATCATGCTGCTCAAGGTGAACAGCCTGGCGCGTGGCTTCTCCGGCATCCGTCGCAAGGTGATCGATGCGCTGATCGACCTGATCAATGCCGAGGTCTACCCGCATATCCCGCTGAAGGGCTCGGTAGGTGCTTCCGGTGACCTCGCTCCCTTGGCGCATATGTCCCTGCTGCTGCTCGGCGAAAGCAAGGCGCGTCACAAGGGCCAGTGGCTGCCGGCCACCGAGGCCCTGGCCATTGCCGGGCTTGAGCCGCTGACCCTGGCCGCCAAGGAGGGCCTGGCCCTGCTCAACGGCACCCAGGTCTCCACTGCCTATGCCCTGCGCGGCCTGTTCGAGGCCGAGGATCTGTTCGCCGGCGCCACTGTCTGCGGCGGTCTCAGCGTAGAAGCCATGCTCGGTTCCCGTGCCCCCTTCGATGCGCGCATCCATGCCGCCCGTGGCCAGCGCGGCCAGATCGACGTGGCGGCCGCCTACCGTGAACTGCTCACCGCCAGCAGCGAAATTGCCCGCTCCCATGAGAAGTGCGACAAGGTGCAGGACCCGTACTCCCTGCGCTGCCAGCCGCAAGTCATGGGTGCCTGCCTGACCCAGTTGCGCCAGGCTGCCGAGGTGCTGGAGATCGAATCCAACGCGGTCTCGGACAACCCGCTGGTGTTCGCCGAAGAGGGCGATGTGATCTCCGGCGGCAACTTCCACGCCGAGCCGGTGGCCATGGCCGCTGACAACCTGGCGCTGGCCATTGCGGAGATCGGCTCGCTGTCCGAGCGTCGTATCTCGCTGATGATGGACATGCACATGTCCCAGCTGCCGCCCTTCCTGGTGGAAAACGGCGGGGTCAACTCCGGCTTCATGATCGCCCAGGTCACCGCCGCCGCCCTGGCCAGCGACAACAAGGCCCTGGCCCACCCGGCCAGCGTCGACAGCCTGCCGACTTCGGCCAACCAGGAAGACCACGTGTCCATGGCGCCGAACGCCGGCAAGCGTCTCTGGGCCATGGCCGAAAACGTGCGCGGCATCCTCGCCATCGAATGGCTGGGCGCCTGCCAGGGCCTGGATTTCCGCACCGGCCTGAAGAGCTCGCCGAAGCTCGAAGAGGCCCGCGGCCTGCTGCGCGCCAAGGTCTCCTACTACCAGGAGGACCGCTTCTTCGCCCCGGACATCGAAACGGCAAGTGACCTGCTGGCCAGCGGCTGCCTGAACGCGCTGGTCCCGGCAAAGCTGCTGCCGAGCCTGTGAACCTGAAGTAGGGAGCGGGAGGGTGGGGCGCGTGCGTCCTGCCCCGGTCGGGAAGACCGCAACTGCTTGAGGTACCCGGGACGATCACGAGTCGTCACCGGTCGTCAAAACAACAATTGCCAGTCACTGGCACCGGGAGCCGGCACAACCGGCTTCTGTCGATGAACGAACTGCCTTAACCCTTACCAAGTTTCAGGAGCGTCGGAACATGCAATTCAAGAAGCGAGTGTTGGGCCTCATGTGTGCAGCGGGTCTGCTGGCCGGGGCGGCTTCCGCCCAGGCGGCGGGCTGGTGTGAATCCGGCAAACCGGTGAAGTTCGCCGGGCTCAACTGGGAAAGCGGCATGTTGCTCACCGACGTGCTGCAACTGGTGCTGAAGAACGGTTACGGCTGCGAGACCGACAGCCTGCCGGGTAACTCCATCACCATGGAGCAGGCCCTGGGCAACAACGACATCCAGATCTTCGCCGAGGAATGGATCGGCCGTAGCGACGCCTGGAACAAGGCCGCGTCCGCCGGCAAGGTGGTGGGCGTGGGTGCACCGATCGTCGGCGCTACCGAAGGCTGGTACGTGCCGCGTTATGTGATCGAGGGCGATGCCAAGCGCGGCATCGAGGCCAAGGCGCCGCAGCTCAAGTCCATTGCCGACCTGGGCCAGTACGCCGAAGTCTTCCGCGACCCGGAAGAGCCGGGCAAGGGCCGCTTCTACAACTGCCCAGCCGGCTGGACCTGCGAGCTGGACAACAGCGAAATGCTGAAGAGCTACGGCCTGGAAGGGAAGTTCACCAACTTCCGCCCCGGCACCGGCCCGGCCCTGGATGCGGCCGTGTTGTCGAGCTATCGCCGTGGCGAGCCTATTCTTTTCTATTACTGGTCGCCGACGCCGCTGATGGGCCAGGCAGACCTGGTCAAGCTGGAGGAGAAGCCCGGCGTGGACAAGAGCGTGACCATCCAGGTCGGCCTGTCCAAGACCTTCCATGACGAGGCCCCGGAACTGGTGGACGTGCTGAAGAAGGTCAACCTGCCGATCGACCTGCTGAACCAGAACCTGGCGAAGATGGCCAAGGAGAAGATGGACTCGGCCGACCTGGCCAAGGTTTTCCTCAAGGAGCACCCGGAGGTGTGGCACGCCTGGGTCAGCGAGGATGCGGCGAAGAAGATCGAAGCCGCCCTCTGAGGCTGGGCAGTCCCCTATCACGGCCCGCTTCTCGGACGGAGGAGCGGGTTCACCACCTGACCGGAGCGAGCTATGTTCCCCGAACGCTTCACCTTCTCCATCGCTGACTGGGTCAATGGCTGGGTAGACAGCCTGGTGACCAACTACGGCGATGTATTCCGCCACATCTCCGACACCCTGCTCTGGGCCATCGTCTATCTGGAAGGCATCCTCCGCGCCACGCCCTGGTGGCTGGTGTTGATTGTGATCGCCGGGATTTCCTGGCACGCCACACGGCGCATCCTGCCGACGGTGGTGATCACCGGCCTGCTGTTCCTCGTGGGCGCCGTGGGGCTCTGGGACAAACTGATGCAGACCGTGGCACTGATGCTGGTGGCCACTTTCATCTCGGTGCTGATCGGCATTCCGCTGGGCATCCTTGCGGCCCGCAGCGACCGTTTGCGTGCGGTGCTGATGCCACTGCTGGACATCATGCAGACCATGCCCAGCTTCGTGTACCTGATCCCGGTGCTGATGCTCTTCGGCCTGGGCAAGGTGCCGGCCATCTTCGCCACCGTGATCTACGCCGCGCCGCCGCTGATCCGCCTCACCGACCTCGGCATCCGCCAGGTTGACGGCGAGGTGATGGAAGCCATCAACGCCTTCGGCGCCAACCGCTGGCAGCAGCTGTTCGGCGTGCAGTTGCCGCTGGCGATGCCGAGCATCATGGCTGGCATCAACCAGACCACCATGATGGCCCTGTCGATGGTGGTGATCGCTTCCATGATCGGCGCCCGTGGTCTCGGCGAGGACGTCCTGGTGGGCATCCAGACCCTCAACGTCGGCAAGGGCCTCGAAGCGGGCCTGGCCATCGTCATCCTGGCCGTGGTCTTCGACCGCATCACCCAGGCTTACGGCCGTTCGCGGCACGCAGCCAGCAAATGAGTGGCGAGAACATGAGCAAGATCGTCGTCAAGAACGTATTCAAGATCTTCGGCCAGCGCGCCGACGAAGCCCTGGCGCTGATCCAGCAGGGCAAGAGCAAGGCGGACGTGCTGTCCAACACCGGCTGCGTGGTCGGGGTCAACGACCTGTCGCTGTCCATCGGCGCGGGCGAGATCTTCGTGATCATGGGCCTGTCCGGTTCCGGCAAATCCACCCTGGTGCGCCATTTCAATCGCCTGATCGACCCCACCAGCGGGCAGATCCTGGTCGATGGCGAAGACATCCTGCGCTACGACATGGAAGAGCTGCGCGAATTCCGTCGCAAGAAGATCAGCATGGTGTTCCAGAGCTTCGGCCTGCTGCCGCACAAGTCGGTGATCGACAACGTCGCCTACGGCCTCAAAGTGCGCGGCGAGACCAAGGAATACTGCCTGGAGCGCGCCCAGCACTGGATCACCACCGTGGGCCTGAAGGGCTACGAGAAGTCCTTCCCGCACCAGCTTTCCGGCGGCATGCGCCAGCGCGTCGGCCTGGCCCGTGCACTGGCCTCGGACACCGACATCATCCTCATGGACGAAGCCTTCAGCGCCCTCGATCCGCTGATTCGTGCCGACATGCAGGAACAACTGCTGGAGCTGCAGAAGACCCTGCAGAAAACCATCGTCTTCATCACCCATGACCTGGACGAGGCCGTGCGCATCGGCAACCGCATCGCCATTCTCAAGGACGGCCAACTGATCCAGGTCGGCACGCCGAAAGAGATCCTCCACCAGCCGGCCGACGATTACGTCGATCGCTTCGTCCAGCGCCGCGTGGCCAATCTGTAAGGAACAGCTGAATGTCGTTACCCGAGAAAGTCCTGCTGGGTGATTCGCCGTTGAACTGGCGCCAGGTGGTGGCCGTGGCTCGCCACGGCGCGCGCCTGGAGTTGACGCCGTCGGCCTGGGCGCGCATCGACAATGCCCGCGGCATCGTCGAACGCATCGTCGAGCGGGGCGAGCGCGCCTACGGGATCAGCACCGGTCTCGGCGCACTCAGCGAGGTCGTGCTGACCGCCGAGCAGTTCGCCACGATGTCCCGCAACACCCTGCTCAGCCACGCCTGCGGTGTTGGCCCCGCGCTGGCCGACGAGCAGACCCGCGCCATCATCTGCTGCGCCATCGCCAACTACAGCCACGGCCGCTCCGGCCTGCAGCGGCAGGTGGTGGAAGCGCTGCTGGCGCTGCTGGCGCGTGGCATCACCCCGCAGGTGCCGTCCCAAGGGTCGGTGGGCTATCTCACCCACATGGCCCACGTCGGCATCGCCCTGCTCGGCGTCGGCGAAGTGAGCTATCGCGGTCGCGTGGTATCCGCTGCCGAAGCGCTGGCCGCCGAGGGCCTCGAACCCGTGAAACTGGGCGCCAAGGACGGGCTCTGCCTGGTCAACGGTCTGCCGTGTATGACCGGCCTGACCTGCCTCGCCCTGGACGACGCCGAGCGGCTGATGCGCTGGGCCGATGTGATCGGCGCCATGAGTTTTGAAGCCCTGCGCGGGCAGATCGCCGCTTTCGACCCGGACATCATCGCACTCAAGCCGTACCCCGGCGTGCAGGCGGTGGGCGCCAACCTGCTGGCTCTGTTGGCCGGTAGTGAGGTGATTGCCGCCAGCCAGGGCATCCGTACCCAGGACGCATTGAGCATCCGCTCCATCCCGCAGGTGCATGGCGCCTGCCGTGATCAGCTGGCCCACGCCGCGAAGCAGGTGGATACCGAACTGGCATCGGCCAACGACAACCCGCTGCTTCTGGGGACCCCGGACAGCTACAAGATCGTTTCCCAGGCCAACCCCCACGGTGAATCGGTGGCCATGGCAGCCGACCTGCTGGCCATCGCCGTGGCCGAGCTTGGCGGCATCGCCGAGCGCCGTCTGGATCGCCTGGTCAACCCGCTGGTCAGCGGCCTGCCAGCCTTCCTGGTGAGCCAGCCCGGGGTCAACTCGGGAATGATGATCGCCCAGTACGTCGCCGCCGCCCTGGTCGGAGAGAACCGCCAGCTGGCGCAGCCGGCCGTTGTGGATAACTTCGTCACTTCCGGCTTGCAGGAAGACCACCTGAGCCTCGGCACCAGTGCCGCCCTCAAGCTGGGCAAGGCGGTGGAGAACTGCCGCCGTATCCTTGCCATCGAATATCTGTTTGCCGCCCAGGCTTTCGAGTTCCACAAGCCCAGGGGCTTCGGTGTCGGCACATCGGCCGCGTGGGAAACCCTGCGCGAACAGGTGCCGGCTTATGACCAGGACCGTTGGCTGGCACCGGATATCGCCCGTGCCACCGACCTGCTGCGCGACGGTGCCGCGCTGGAAGGGATTTCCGTTCGCACCGGAGGCCTGCAATGAAACACCTCTGGCACAACTGCCACGCCGCCACCATGCGAGGCGGCAAGTACTCGATCATCGAAGACGCGGTGCTGCTGACCTACGCCGGGCGCATCGAGTGGATCGGCCCGCGCGCTGAACTGCCCGCCATTCCCTACGATGTCGAAGTCGATCTCGGTGGCGCCTGGCTGACCCCGGGACTGGTCGACTGCCATACGCACCTGGTGTTCGGCGGTGACCGCAGCCGCGAGTTCGAACAGCGTCTGGAAGGCGTCAGCTACGCCGAGATCGCCGCCCAGGGCGGCGGTATTGCCAGCACCGTGCGCGCCACCCGCGAGGCCAGCGAGGACGAGCTGCTGGAGAGCGCCACCCGCCGCGCCCGCCAGTTGCTGCGCGATGGCGTGACCACCCTGGAAGTGAAGTCCGGCTACGGCCTGGACCTGGCCAGCGAACGCAAGATGCTGCGGGTCGCGCGGCGCCTGGGCGAGACCTTGCCGATCACCGTGCGCGCCACCTGCCTGGCCGCCCACGCCCTGCCGCCGGAGTACGCCGGCCGCGCCGATGATTACATCGACCATATCTGCAACGAGATGCTGCCGGCGCTCGCCGATGAGGGGCTGGTGGATGCGGTGGACGCCTTCTGCGAACACCTGGCCTTCTCTCCGGCCCAGGTGGAACGCATCTTCAAGGTCGCGAAGACGCTCGGTTTGCCGGTGAAACTGCATGCCGAGCAGTTGTCCTCCCTGCATGGTTCCGCCCTCGCCGCACGCTATCAGGCGCTGTCGGCGGACCACCTGGAATACATGACCGAGGACGACGCCATCGCCATGGCCGAGGCCGGCACCGTTGCCGTGCTGCTACCGGGCGCCTTCTTCCTGCTGCGGGAAACCCAGCTGCCGCCCATCGATGCCCTGCGCAAGCACGGCGTGGCGATGGCGGTGTCGACCGATCTCAACCCCGGTACGTCCCCGGCGCTGTCACTGCGGATGATGCTGAACATGGCCTGCACCTCCTTCCGCCTGACCCCGGAGGAAGCGCTGGCCGGCGCCACATTGCACGCCGCGAAGGCCCTGGGCCTGGCCGACAGCCATGGCAGCCTGGAGAACGGCAAGGTGGCCGACTTCATCGCCTGGGACATCCAGCGCCCGGCGGAACTCGCCTATTGGCTGGGCGGCGACCTGCCCAAGCGGGTGATTCGACACGGACAGGAGATCGACTGTGGATAACGTTCTCTCATTCAGCCGCGGCAACGTGCCGTTGCTGATCAGCATGCCGCATCCCGGCACCCTGCTGACGCCGGCGGTGGAAGCCGGGATGGTGGAGGCCGGCTGGGACCTCACCGACACCGACTGGCACATCCCGCGCCTTTACGATTTTGCCGGCGAACTTGGGGCGAGCACCCTGGCGGCGCAGTACTCGCGCTACGTCATCGACCTCAATCGCCCGGCCGACGACAAGCCGCTCTATGCCACCGCCACCACCGGCCTGTACCCGTCGACCCTGTTCGATGGCGACCCCCTCTACCACGAAGGCGAGGAGCCCTCGGCGGCGGAGCGGGCGCGCTACCTGGCGGACATCTGGACGCCCTATCATCAGACCATCAGCGATGAGCTGGCGCGGATGAAGGACGAATTCGGCTACGCCATGCTGTTCGACGCCCACTCCATCCGCTCCTTTGTCCCCCGCCTGTTCGATGGCCGCCTACCGGACTTCAACCTCGGCACCAACGCCGGCGCCAGTTGCGATTCGGGTCTGGCCGATGCCCTGGTGGCGGTTTGCGCAGATGCGCAGGACTACAGCCACGTGCTCAATGGCCGCTTCAAGGGTGGTCACATCACCCGTCACTACGGCCAGCCCGACCAGCACATCCATGCCGTGCAGCTGGAGCTCGCGCAGTGCACCTACATGGATGAGCAGGTGCCCTTCGACTACCGCGAGGACCTCGCGGTGCCGACTCAGGCGGTGCTGGAGAAGCTGTTGCAGGCGATGCTGGCGTGGGGGCAGCAGCGCTACGGCCGCTGACCTCCCTGACAGGCAACGGCGAGTGCCGTCGTTGCCTCAAAGGGCGCGGAGGAAATCCAGCATCAGGCTGCTGACTTCCTCCGCCCGCTCCTGTTGAACCCAGTGCCCGGCCCCATTGAGCAGGTGGCACCCCCGCAGTCCGGGCAGCGTTTTCGGAAACGCGGCGATCAACTGGGGAATCACCGGAAAACCGAGCACCGAGTCCCGGGTTCCTGCCATGAACAGCGACGGCTGTCGGATGATGCCGCCGCGCCACGGTGCCATGAGTTCGCTGGAGAGACGCATGGTCCGGTACCAGTTCAGCCCGCCGCGAAAACCGCTGCGCCGGAACGCCTGCACGTAGTAGTCGAGGTCGTCTTCAGTGAGCCAGGCCGGCAGCACGTCGGGCTCTTTCATGTGGCCCAGGAAGCCCTGGCCGGGCTGCAGGCGGCCGAATGCCGGCAGGCCCTGCCAATCACCGGAACCGCAGAAGAGCATTCGGCGGAATGTCGCGCTGACATCCCGCTCCAGCTCGGCTTCCGCCACGCCGGGGGCCTGGAAGTACTGCATGTAGTAATCATGAATGCCCCGGTCCTCCAGCACCTTGAGAATGTCCGTCGGGTCGGGTGGCGCGAAGGGCACGCTCATGCCGATCACCGCGCGAAACAGGTCCGGCCGCAGCAGGGCGGCGGCCCAGGCCACCATGGCCCCCCAGTCGTGCCCGACGATAACCGCCTGGCGCTCCCCCAGCACCCGCACGAGGTCCACCATGTCTCCGACGAGGTGCAGCCTGGAGTAGGCCTCTACGGCTTGCGGGGCGTCGGTTCCGCCGTAGCCGCGCATGTCCGGGGCGACCACCCTGAAGCCGGCCGCCGCGAGGGCATCGAGCTGGTGCCGCCAGGCGTACCACAGCTCCGGGAAACCGTGGCACAGCAGCACCATTGGCCCTTCGCCCTGCATCGCGACGCGCATGCGGATGCCGTTGACGGTGAGAGTTTCCAGCGTCGGGGTGCCCATATTCACGCCTTCTGCTCAGGCGAGCAGCGCCATCAGCCTGGGCAGGTTCACCGCTGCCTGCTGCCGGGCGAGGGTCAGTTCATGGAGCAGGGCATGGCGCTCGCTGTCGTCCGGCCGGACGTCACGTACCACGGTGGTCATCAGGAACAGGCGGGAGCTGAACAGCCATTGGGTCAGGGCCTGGTTTTCTCGCCAGCGCTGGAAGTTGCCCAGGTAGACGGCCCAGACCCTCAGCCAATCCTCCGCAACCCGTGGCACTGGGACCGGCTGGCAGCAGGCGTTCTTCGCCGCGTCGTCTGCCAGGTGGCATTCGACATAGGCGATCAGGGCGGCTGAAAACACCGGCTGGTTGTTGCTGACGAAGGTCAGGTTGATCCTGTTCCCGTCGAACACCTGCGCCACTTTCCATCCGGCCAGGGCGCGGGCACTGCAGTCGATGAACAGGGTCCCGGCGGGAACCTCGACGCTGCCGCCTTCCAGCAGGACCTTGCCTGGCTCGATCGCCTCGACATGGCCCATCCGCACCTTGTGTTCGATGCTGCGCAGGGCGCTCAGCTCGCTCTGGGTGACGGTGGCGCCGCGATAGGCCCGTGGCGTGACCGAAGGATCGATACGCAGCAGCTGGCCCGAGTGCTCAAGGCGGTCGAACAGGTCTGCGAGCGAGGTGGCGGCGCCAAGGGCCGCGTACTGCGCGGTGACGCCACGCACACACTGCTCGAAGTATTCGAGGCCGGGTTGCAGGGTGGCGCGATCCACCAGCCAGGGATCGCTGGGCATGATCCAGTGGATGGCCCCCGGCGCCGCGCCGTTCTGCAGCAGCCACAGGCAGGTATCGATGCCGGTCTTGCCGGAGCCGACCACCACGTAGGCGGGATATGGCTGGCGAATCTGTGGCAGCTCGTTGGGTGGCACGCAGGTTACCCCGGCGGCCACCCGGTATTTCGGCGGATGAGTGGCAGGCACCTGGGTCTGGGCATGGGTGGCGTCGACCAGTTTCCGCCGTACCTGTACGCGATACTCAGTGCCGCCAAGCAGGGAAACGAAACGATGGTCCGCTGCACGATCCCCGACGTAGTCGTACATGGGGAAGTAGCGCACCCGCCCCGATGCCAGGAACCGCTGGTTCATCACCTGCTCGTAGTAGCTGAGGATTTCCGTGCCGGAGGCCAGTTCGTAGAGGTTCTCCCCCAGCGCGGAGCTGTCTTTCTTGCCACTGCCCAACTCACGGGAATTCACGCCGTAGCAGGCCGAGGGCTGGTGAAGCCGGACGAAGGGGTAGGCGTCGTTCCAGTGGCCGCCGGGCTGGGCGTGGCGGTCCACCATCAGCACGGTGGCGTCGGATTCGCTGAGCAAGGTGTCGACGAAGGCCATCGCCGCAGCGCCGGCGCCGATCACCAGATAGTCGGTCTCCAACAGGTCCGGGCGCATGGCGACTGTCCTCGCGAAAGTGGAAGCCCCCAAAACCCCAAGGCTAGCCCCGTGAACCCGGCACTCCAGATCAAGAGCTGATTGCGACGATAGCCAGGGGCTCTAGCGCTGCAACCCCAGGTGACGGATCACCACCTCGTCGGCCGCCACCCGCTCCCACACATCATCCAGCAACTCGGCCGGGTAGAAAGGCAGGGCGGCAAGCGCCTCACGACTGATCCAGCCCACTTCCCGGATCTCGAACTCGTCGCCACCCAGGCCGTTCAGGTTGGCCAGGCTGAGTTCGCCGCGCCAGGCGTCGATCCGGTAGAACAGTTCCATATGGAAGCGCCCCATGGCCGGTTCGGCGAATTCGCGAACATAGACCAGCGGGCCGACGTCGACGTCGAGGCTGGTTTCTTCCCTGAACTCACGGCGCACCGTATCGCGCGTGCATTCGTCGCTGACCGATTCGAAGCCTCCGCCCGGCGGAATCCAGTAGGTATCGTCGCCGACCACGTGCTTGACCAGCAGGATGCGGCCCTCGTGTACCAGCAGCCCGGCAGCGCGGATGCGATGGGTGAGGGGAGCGCTCATTGCCAATCCATCCGGGCGAGCTTCCACTCACCGTCGTCCAGCCACCATTCCAGCTTCACTCCGTAATGGCGTGCGCTGTCGGGAATCAGCCCCTCGGCACCCGTGAGGGCCACCTGAGCGTCCGTGTAGCCCTTCTCGCGGTAGGTCGGGTCGAGGCTGTTCGCCTTGCTGAGGGCGAGCACGCTGACATTCTTGTGGCGCATGAACAGCAGGGTCATGGTGCGCTTGGCCCAGTCGCGGTCGTTCTGTTGCTGGGCAATGAACTGCGGGTGCAACTGCTCCAGCACCGCAGCGGTTTTCTTCGCTTCGAGGTTGTCCTGCAGTTGTTGCACCGCCGCATCCAGCTCCGCTGCCGGGTCGTTCCGGCCACAACCGGCTAGGATTGCCAGAACGCATAATGTCGGCAGAGCGAACTTCCTGAGTAGCATGCTGAACTCCTTTTTCCTCGTTATGATGCCCGGCAGATTAAAAGGCCGGACTCGCCCAGGAGTCGACCTTTCGCACAGATTCGGGAGCCAAGAATGCAGACTTTGTATCCGGAGATAAAACCCTACGCCCGGCACGACCTGGCGGTGGATGCGCCGCACGTGCTCTACGTGGACGAGAGCGGCACGCCGGAAGGGCTGCCGGTGGTGTTCATCCACGGTGGGCCGGGAGCCGGCTGCGATGCCCTGAGCCGGCGCTTCTTCGATCCGAATCTGTACCGCATCGTCACCTTCGACCAGCGTGGCTGCGGCCGCTCGACGCCCCATGCGAGCCTGGAAAAGAACACCACCTGGGACCTGGTGGCGGACCTCGAGCGCATTCGCCAGCACCTCGGGATCGACAAGTGGGTCCTGTTCGGCGGCTCCTGGGGGTCCACCCTGTCCCTGGCCTATGCCCAGGCGCATCCGGATCGCGTCCTCGGCCTGATTCTGCGCGGCATCTTCCTGTGCCGTCCGCAGGACTTCGAGTGGTTCTACCAGGAAGGCTGCAGCCGCATGTTCCCCGACTACTGGGAAGATTACCTGGCGCCGATTCCGGCCGAGGAACATGGCGACCTGATGCAGGCCTTCTACAAACGCCTGACCGGCCCTGACCAGATTGCCCAGATGCACGCCGCCAAGGCCTGGTCCACCTGGGAGGGCCGCACCGCTACACTGCGTCCGAGCGCACCGGTGGTGGAGCGCTTCAGCGAGCCGATGCGTGCCCTTTCCATCGCCCGTATCGAATGCCACTACTTCGTCAACAACGCCTTCCTCGAACCCAATCAGCTGCTCCGCGACATGCCGCGCATCGCGCATCTGCCGGGCGTGATCGTGCACGGCCGCTATGACGTCATCTGCCCCCTGGATAACGCCTGGGCGCTGCACAAGGCCTGGCCGAACAGCGAGCTGCAGATCGTTCGGGATGCGGGCCACGCTGCATCAGAGGCCGGCATCACCGACGCCCTGGTACGCGCCGCCAACCAGATGGCGCGGCGCCTGCTGGAGATGCCGCCCGAGGAAGACGCCTGATGAAGGCACTGCTGCAACGGGTCAGTGCCGCCCGCGTCGAGGTGGAAGGTGAAGTGGTCGGGGCCATCGACCAGGGCTTGCTGGTGCTGGTCGGCGTCGAGCCCCAGGACACCGAGGCCAGCGCCGACAAACTGCTGCACAAACTGGTCAACTACCGCGTATTCGCCGATGCCGAGGGCAAGATGAACCTGTCCCTCGGCGCGGTCGGTGGCGGCCTGTTGCTGGTATCCCAGTTCACCCTGGCCGCCGATACCAAGAGCGGCCTGCGCCCCAGCTTTTCCACCGCAGCATCCCCGGCGCGTGGTGAGGAGCTGTTCGATTATCTGGTGGAGCAGGCCCGCCTCAAACATCCACAGGTCGCCACTGGCCGCTTCGGCGCCAACATGCAGGTGCACCTGGTCAACGACGGACCGGTCACTTTCCTGCTCGAAAGCTGAGCTGGCCCGATATCTGCTTCCTGCGACTCGCCATCCACGAAGATGCGGTTTAGGATGCGCGCCATGCCCCGTCGTTCGTGGGCTGCACAACAACAACGAGCTGCCCCATTGGCAGGCTCTTGAAACGCTACCTGTGTGGCCGAGGCATCGTCTCGACTGCGTTGTTGACGTTTTTCAATGAGCCGCCCCATTAGGAGAAAGAATGAAAAAGTTTCTCGCGTCACTGCTGTTCGCCGCCAGCGCACTGACTGGCCTGGCCCACGCTGGCATGGTCGATGATGCAGTCAAGCGCGGCACCCTGCGTGTCGGCATGGACCCGACCTACATGCCCTTCGAAATGACCAACAAGCGCGGTGAGATCATCGGCTTCGAAGTCGACCTGCTCAAAGCCATGGCCAAGGCCATGGGCGTGAAGCTTGAGCTGGTGTCCACCAGCTACGACGGCATCATCCCGGCCCTGCTGACCGACAAGTTCGACATGATCGGTTCCGGCATGACCCTGACCCAGGAGCGCAACCTGCGCATCAACTTCTCCGAGCCCTTCATCGTGGTCGGCCAGACCCTGCTGATCCGCAAGGAGCTGCAAGGCGAGATCAAGTCCTACAAGGACCTGAACGATGCCAAGTACCGCATCACCTCCAAGATCGGCACCACCGGCGAGATGGTTGCCAAGAAGCTGATCTCCAAGGCCCAGTACCACGGCTTCGACAACGAGCAGGAAGCGGTGATGGACGTGGTCAACGGCAAGGCCGACGCCTTCATCTACGACGCCCCGTACAACGTGGTTGCGGTGAACAAGGCCGGTGCGGGCAAGCTGGTGTTCCTGGAAGAGCCCTTCACCTTCGAGCCCCTGGCCTACGGCCTGAAGAAGGGTGATTACGACAGTATCAACTGGGTCAACAACTGGCTGAACCAGATCCGCCACGACGGCACCTACGATCGCATCCACACCAAGTGGTTCAAGAAGAACGACTGGCTGAAAGAGATGGAATAAACCTGCGCTGGCCTCCGGGCCGCGCTGGTTGCGACAGGCCCGGCCCACAAGGCCGGGCCTGCCTTTTGTTACCCGCCATGAGCGAGATTTCCCGTGACTAGAAAACATCGCCGTAACTGGCCCTGGCACATCCTGACCGGTCTGATCCTGGTCGTGGTGGGCTGGGGACTCTGGTACTCCACCTCACTGATTTCCTACGAATGGCGCTGGAATCGCGTGCCCCAGTACTTCGCCTACCAGGCGGAGGAAAGTCAGCGCGCTGCCGATTACGGCACGGTCAGCGCCATTGCCGACGCCGGCGACAATGCCCGCGTGACCTTGACCGCCGAGGGCGGTGAGGAACAGGTGCTGGAAGTCGCTCGCGATAGCCTGCAGGTGAGCCAGGGCGATGAAGTTTCCGAAGGCGACCAGATCGGTGTGACCCGTCATTGGGCCGCCGGACCGCTGCTCTGGGGCCTCTGGACCACCTTGTGGATTTCCGTGGTATCCGGCGCTTTCGGCTTGGTGATCGGCCTGTTCACCGGCCTTTGCCGCCTATCCAGCAATCCCACCCTGCGCGACCTGTCCACCGTTTACGTCGAGCTGGTGCGCGGTACGCCGCTGCTGGTGCAGATCTTCATCTTCTACTTCTTCATCGGCACGGTGTTGAACCTCTCCCGCGAGTTCGCCGGGGTGGCGGCGCTGGCACTGTTCACCGGCGCCTACGTGGGCGAAATCGTCCGCGCCGGCGTGCAGTCCATCGCCCGTGGCCAGAACGAGGCGGCACGTTCCCTGGGCCTGACCGCGGGCCAGTCGATGCGTCACGTAATCCTGCCGCAGGCGTTCAAGCGCGTGCTGCCGCCGCTGGCCGGGCAGTTCATCAGCCTGGTCAAGGACACGTCGCTGGTGTCGGTCATCGCCATCACCGAACTGACCAAGAGCGGCCGCGAGGCAATCACGACCTCCTTCTCCACCTTCGAAATCTGGTTCTGCGTCGCTGCGCTGTACCTCGTCATCAACCTGCCGCTGTCGCAAATCGCCAGCCGTCTGGAGCGGAGGCTCGGGAAAAGTGATTGAAGTCCGAAACCTGGTGAAAGTCTTCGATGCTCGCGGCCAAGAGGTGCGGGCTGTGGATAACGTCACCACGCAGGTGAAGCGTGGCGAAGTAGTGGTGGTGATCGGCCCGTCGGGCTCCGGCAAGTCCACCTTCCTGCGCTGCCTCAACGGCCTGGAGGAGCTGGATTCCGGTTCGGTGAGCATCGACGGCGTCGACCTCGCCAACCCGAAGACCGACGTGAACGCCTACCGCCGCGAAGTGGGCATGGTGTTCCAGCACTTCAACCTGTTCCCGCACATGACCGTGCTGGAAAACCTCTGCCTGGCCCAGAAGGTCGTGCGCAAGCGCGGCAAGGCCGAACGCGAAGCCAAGGCCCAGGCGCTGCTGGCCAAGGTCGGCATCGCGCAGAAGGCCAATGAGTACCCCTCGCGCCTGTCCGGCGGCCAGCAGCAGCGCGTCGCCATTGCCCGGGCCCTGTGCATGGAGCCCAAGGTGATGCTGTTCGACGAACCCACCTCGGCGCTCGACCCGGAAATGGTCGGCGAAGTGCTGGACGTGATGAAGCAGCTCGCCCAGGAAGGCATGACCATGGTCTGCGTGACCCACGAAATGGGCTTTGCCCGCGAAGTGGCCGACCGGGTGCTGTTCTTCGATCACGGCAAGCTGTTGGAAGACGCGCCTCCGGCGCAGTTCTTCGACAAGCCCCAGGACCCGCGCGCGCAGAGTTTCCTGCGGCAGGTGCTCTGATCAGGCCAGCGGAACCGGCCTTTTGTAGGTTGTGGCTGAGCGGAGCGAAGCCCAACAAAGCCAAGCTCGGCGTCCACAATGTTGGGCTTCGTGACCTCAGCCACAACCTACGACCATCCCGAACCCAATTAGGGCTCAGTGCAGCGGCGTCGCCGGTTGCAGCTCATTCTCCGCGACAAGCCCCTGGGCCCGCGCGCGCAGAGCTTCCTGCGGCAGGTGTTCTGATCGGGAGTCTTTGGGCCGCTGCGCGGCCCTTGGCGAATGAATTCGCTATGCCTGTAGGAGCTAGCTTGCTAGCGAAAAGGGGCCATTCGCTGGCAAGCCAGCTCCTACGTTGCAACCTTTCGCGAATAAATTCGCTCCCACAATGGGAAGGGCTCAGTGCAACGGCGTCGCCGGTTGCAGCTCATTCTCCGCCAGCCAGTCCTGAGCAAGCTCGCGCAGTCGTGCGGCTTCGAACTGGTGCCAGGCTTCCAGCAGCACCGGGTATTCCATCAGCACGTGGCGGAACGTGCGCGCCGGCTTGCGGCTTGCCAGGGCCTGTTCCAGGGCGGAATAGGCGTGGGGATGGACCACTTCATGGAGAAACTCCTGCATCAGCCGCAGTTCGTCGGCCTGACCGAGGGGTTCCACCAGTAGGAACCGCTCCGGCTCCTCGCGCAGCAGGGCTTCCAGTTCGGGATCGGCGTCTTCTTCGGGAATCAGCAACACCTTGCCGCTGAGCAGGTCGAGGTAGTGGTCGAGTCCAAAGGTGTTGAGGGCGAAGGCGAGTTGGTCGAGGTCGATGGTCAGCGGGCGCATGGCTCAATCTCGATAGCGGAGAGGATGTTGCCAGCCTACGCCAGCGCCGCGCCTCAGAACAGCCGGGCGAGCAACGCCGTTACTGCTGTCTCCACGCGCAGGATGCGCTCTCCGAGTTGCACGGGCTGCAGGCCGGCCTCGTGCAATTTTTCGACCTCGTAGGGAATCCAGCCACCTTCGGGGCCAATCGCCAGGGTGATGGGCTCGTTCACGGCGCGGGGGCAGGGCGGGTGGTCACCGGGGTGACCTACCAGGCCCAGGGTGCCGGCGGTGAGCTGCGGCAGGCGATCTTCCACGAAGGGCTTGAAACGCTTCTCGATGACGACTTCGGGCAGCACGGTGTCCCGCGCCTGCTCCAGGCCCAGGATCAGCTGTTCACGGATGGCCGCCGGATCGAGGAAAGGGGTCTGCCAGAAGCTCTTTTCCACCCGGTAACTGTTCAGCAGGACCAGGCGCGGAACGCCCATGGCGGCGACGGTCTGGAACACGCGGCGGAGCATCTTCGGACGGGGCAGGGCCAGCAGCAGCGTGATGGGCAGCTTGGCTGGCGGCGGCTGGTCGAAGCTGACTTCCAGCTCCGCACAACTGGCTTCAAGGTTCAGCAAGCGACCCTGGCCCATCTGGCCGCCCAGGCGACCCACCCGCAGGCTGTCGCCGGCCTCGGCGCGGTGGACTTCATGCAGGTGCTTGAGGCGTCGGCCTTCCAGGCGTGCCCGGTCCGCCGCGATGAAGTCGGCGTCTTCGAGAAGCAGCAGGTTCACGGGCGGGTAGCGGGCGGCTGGTCGCCGGGCTCTTCGGCGTCGTCTTCCGGATGATCACCGCGTTTGCGGATCATGCCACCGAAGAACACGCCGACCTCGAACAGCAGCCACATGGGCACGGCCAGCAAGGTCTGGGAGAAGATGTCCGGCGGCGTCAGGACCATCCCCACCACGAAGCAGCCGATGATCACGTAGGGGCGGATGCGCTTGAGGTAGCTGACATCCACCACGCCGATCCAGATCAGCAGGATGACGGCCACGGGAATCTCGAAGGCCACGCCGAAGGCGAAGAACAGCGTCATCACGAAGTCGAGATAGCTGCTGATGTCGGTCATCATCGACACGCCTTCGGGCGTCACGCTGGCGAAGAAGTGGAAGATCAGCGGGAACACCAGGAAGTACGCGAAGGCCATGCCGCCATAGAACAGCACGATGCTCGAGACCAGCAGGGGCAGGGCGATGCGCTTTTCGTGCTTGTACAGGCCGGGCGCGATGAAGCCCCAGACCTGGTGCAGGATCACCGGCATGGCGAGGAACAGCGCCACCACCATGGTCAGCTTGAAGGGCGTGAGGAAGGGCGAGGCAACATCGGTGGCGATCATGGTCGCGCCTTCCGGCAGGTATTGGCGCAGGGGCGCCGATACCAGGGTGTAGATCTTCTGGGCGAAGTAGAACAGGCCCGCAAATATCAGGAAGATCGCCGCCACGCAGCGCAGGAGGCGCGTACGCAGTTCAGTGAGGTGCGAGACCAGGGGCATTTCCTGGTCTTGTTCCGGCTTCTGGTCGCTCATGGGGTGCGGGACGGCTGCTGCGGTTCAATGGGGGCCTGGGGCGATGGCTGAGACGTCGACGCGGCACTGGGGGCCTGGTCAGGCGCAGTCGGGGCTGCCGGGTTGGGAGCCGCCACGCCTGGAGCTGCCGGCGCCTTGGCGGTGGACGGTGCCGACGTAGCCTGTGCGGGTTGCGTAGCCGGGGCGACGGGCGCCGGACTTTCCGGTGCGGTATCGCTTTCAGGCTCTGCCTCGGAAAGCAGGGATTCGACCGTGGGAGGCACGATGCTTTCCTTGATCTGCTTTTCCAGCGCCATGATGTGTTCGTTATGCAGCTGGCGACGGATCTCGTCGGCGCCGATTTCGCGCTCGACCTCGGTCTTGATCGCGTTGAAGCTGCGCTTGAGGCGGCCGATCCAGAGGCCCGCCGTGCGCGCCGCGCCGGGCAGCCGCTCGGGCCCTAGCACCAGGAGGGCGATCAGGCCGATCAGCAGCAGTTCACCGAAGCTGATACCGAACATGGGTCATCAGTCCTTGCGGGTCACCGGGTCCTGCACCTGCTGCGCCTGGCCGTCGATGGTGTGCGGCTGGTTCAGCGTGGCGCCGGGTTGCTGGGCGGTGGTGGTCTGCTCGGGGGCCTTGTCGCCTTCCTCGGTGTTCATGGCCTTGCGGAAGCCCTTGATGGCTTCGCCGACGTCGGAACCGAGGTTCTTCAGGCGCTTGGTGCCGAAGACCAGTACGACGACGATGAGAATGACCAGCCAGTGTTTCCAGTCGAAGATGCCCATGGTGTGTTCCTCTTGATTGTCTTTGTCAGGCGGAGGGCTGGCGAGCGGCCTTTTCGGCGTGCCCGGACAGGCCAAAGCGACGGTCCAGTTCGTCCAGTACGGCCTGGGGGTGCTGGCCGAGGGCGGCGAGCATGACCAGGCTGTGGAACCAGAGGTCGGCGGTTTCGTAGATCAGGTCGCTGGAGTCGCCGCTGACGGCGGCGTCCTTGGCGGCGAGTATGGTTTCCACCGCTTCTTCGCCGACCTTTTCCAGAATCTTGTTCAGGCCCTTGTGGTACAGGCTGGCGACGTAGGAGCTGTCGGCTGCGGCGTTCTTGCGCTCCTCCAGCACCTCGGCCAGGCGGGCGAGGGTATCACTCATGGTTGTGTCCTGCGGCATAGATGGCATGCGGATCCTTGAGTACGGGGTCGACGGTCTTCCAGCCGCCATTCTCGAAGACACGGTAGAAGCAGCTTTCGCGTCCAGTATGGCAGGCGATGCCACCCAGCTGTTCGACCATCAGGATGACGACATCGGCGTCGCAATCCAGGCGCAATTCGTGGAGACGTTGTACATGACCGGACTCCTCGCCCTTGCGCCACAACTTGCCACGGGAGCGTGACCAGTAAATGGCACGGTTCTCGGCGGCAGTGAGGGTGAGGGCTTCGCGGTTCATCCAGGCCATCATCAGCACGCGGCCCGTCTTGTAGTCCTGGGCGATCGCCGGGACCAGGCCATCGGCGTTCCAGTGAATCTCTTCCAGCCAGTCTTTCATTGCGTCTTCCACAACTGTGCCGGCCTCAGGGGCCGGCGCTCGGATTCGAACTAGTGTGCCAGTGCCATTCGGGGCTGGCTATCGGCGCAGCACCAGATATAGACCGCCGGCCAGCATCAGCCAGCTCGGCCAGGCCTGCAGGTGCTGTTCCAGACCCAGGCTGGCGGCGCCCAGCAGCAGGCCGACGCCGAGCAGGCGCAGGGCCAGGCCGTCGTTGCGCTGCTGCCAGGGCGGCGGCGGGTCGGCGGCGTGCGGCTGGCTCATGCGCTCCAGAAGGTCGCGGGTCATGCCTGCCAGGTGGGGCACCTGCTCCACCTGGGATTGAAGGTTGCTCAACAGGCTCCTTGGGCTGACGCGTTCGCGCATCCAGCGCTCGAGGAACGGTTGGGCGGTGGTCCAGAGGTCCAGGTCCGGGTAGAGCTGGCGGCCCAGGCCCTCGATGTTGAGCAGGGTCTTCTGCAGCAGCACCAGCTGCGGCTGGACTTCCATGTTGAAGCGGCGCGCAGTCTGGAACAGGCGCAGCAGCAACTGGCCGAAGGAGATGTCCTTCAGAGGCTTCTCGAAGATGGGTTCGCAGACGGTGCGGATGGCCGCTTCGAAGTCGTTGACCTTGGTTTCCGCCGGCACCCAGCCGGAGTCGATGTGCAGCTGGGCCACGCGCCGGTAGTCGCGCTTGAAGAAGGCGATCAGGTTGCGGGCGAGGTAGTCCTGGTCCTCGGGGGTGAGGCTGCCGATGATGCCGCAGTCGATGGCAATGTACTGCGGGTTCCAGGGCTGGCGGGTGGCGACGAAGATGTTGCCGGGGTGCATGTCGGCGTGGAAGAAGCTGTCGCGGAACACCTGGGTGAAGAAGATTTCCACACCGCGTTCGGCCAGCAGTTTCATGTCCGTGCGCTGGTCGGCGAGGGTGGTGAGGTCGGTCACCGGGATGCCGTAGATGCGTTCCATCACCAGCACCTTGGGACGGCACCAGTCCCAGTACACCTGGGGCACGTAGAGCAACGGCGAGCCATCGAAGTTGCGGCGCAGCTGGCTTGCGTTGGCCGCCTCGCGGAGCAGATCGAGTTCGTCGTAGATGGTCTTTTCGTAGTCGTCCACCACTTCCACCGGGCGCAGGCGGCGGGCATCGGCGGAGACGCGCTCGGCAAGCCGGGCGAGGATGAACAGCCAGGCGAGGTCCTGGCGAATGATTGGTCGCAGGTTCGGGCGGATCACCTTCACCACCACTTCTTCACCGCTCTTCAGTTGCGCGGCGTGGACCTGCGCCACCGATGCCGAAGCCAGCGGCTCCACGTCGAAGCGGGCGAATACTTCGCTGACGCTGGCTCCGAGTTGTTCCTCGATGCGCGCGACGGCTTTCTCCGGGGCGAAGGGTGGCACCTGGTCCTGCAGGCGCGCCAGCTCATCAGCGATGTCTGGCGGCATCAGGTCGCGGCGGGTCGAAAGCAGCTGGCCGAACTTGATGAAGATCGGACCGAGGTCTTCCAGGGCAAGGCGCAGGCGCTCGCCGCGGGTCAGGCTGAGTTCCTTGCGCGGCAGCCAGCGCCAGGGCAGGACGTGGCTCAGCGTGCGCAGCCACCAGGGCAGCGGCAGTTCGAGCAGCAGGTCATCGAGGCGGTAGCGGATGACGACCTGCTGGATGCGCAACAGGCGGCGGGCGGCGAGCAGCTTCATGCGATGGGTTTGGTTCTCTGGTTCAGGCGTTCGACGCGGGCGTCGAGGCGATCGAGGGCGAACTTGAGGCGATCCAGTTCAGCGAAGCGTGCGTCGGCTTCGCGGCGGCCCACGAGGGTGCGCGATTCTTCGGCCAGGTAGTCGGCGAGGTTCTGGCGCAGGCTTTCCAGGCCCTGGCCTGCCCAGTTGGCGCGCAGCTTCAGGTGGCCGGCAAGCAACTGGGTGCCGACCGGGCCGAGCCAGCGCGACAGCTCGTATTCCCAATCCAGCTCGAGGTCCTGGAGGATCGCGGCCAGCTCCAGGAGCACGCCGCTGTCGCCTTCGAGGGTGACTTCCGGGCTATGCAGGACGGCGGTCTTTTCCCGCGTGGTGGCCAGCTTCAGCAGGCTGCTGGCCGGCGCGCGCAGGCGGCAATCGGCGGGAGCGGACCAGTGGGCGGACAGCTTCAGGCCGTCGCCGCCGGGGAGCAGGAAAAGGGTCAGGGCCGGACTCTGGCAGTCGACTTCGATGACGCTGCCTTCAAGGGATGCCATGCGCGGCAGCGCCGTGCTGTCCAGTGTCAGCACCCGGTTCAGGCCGAGCTCGATACCGGCCAGCAGCGCCTGGGTCAGCATCAGGGCTTGATGCCGCGGTGCAGGGCGACGATGCCGCCGGTCATGTTGTGGTAGGTGACGCGCTCGAAGCCGGCTTCGACCATCATCGCCTTCAGGGTTTCCTGGTCCGGGTGCATGCGGATGGATTCGGCCAGGTAGCGATAGCTTTCGGAGTCGTTTGTGATCAACTTGCCCATCAGCGGCAGCAGGCTGAAGGAGTAGGCGTCATAGGCCTTGGACAGCAGGCCGCTGGTGGGTTTGGAGAACTCCAATACCAGCAGGCGGCCACCGGGCTTGAGCACGCGCAGCATCGAACGGATGGCTTCGTCCTTGTGGGTGACGTTGCGCAGGCCGAAGGCGATGGTGACCACGTCGAAGTGGTTATCGGGGAAGGGCAGCTTCTCGGCGTCGGCCTGGACGAAGCTGACGTTGCCGGCGACGCCGCTGTCCAGCAGCTTGTCGCGGCCCACCTTGAGCATCGAGGCGTTGATGTCGGCCAGTACCACTTCACCGGTCATGCCGACCAGGCGGGAGAACTGGCGGGTGAGGTCGCCGGTACCGCCGGCGATATCCAGCACGCGGTTGCCCGGGCGAACGCCGGACAGCTCGATGGTGAAGCGCTTCCACAGGCGGTGGACGCCCCCGGACATCAGGTCGTTCATCAGGTCGTACTTGGCCGCGACCGAGTGGAAGACCTCGGCGACCTTGTCGGCCTTCTGGCTTTCGGGAACCTGCTGATAACCAAAGTGGGTCGTGGGTTCGGCGTCGTTGCCTTTGCGCTGATCGTTCATGTCGCTGCCACCGGAATTGAATGGCGGCCATTCTAATGCCCGCGTCCGGCTTTGTCTTGGCGCCCGACGGCGGCGGACGCGGTCAGGGGCCGCGGGCACTGGTATATTCACGCGACCAAAGGTCGCAGTTCAGGAACCCCCCATGTCCCGCATCCAAGTCGAACGTTCCCATGCCCTCGGTCGCGAAGCCGTCCGTGGGAAAGCCGAGAAACTGGCCGAGCGCCTGGCGCGTGAATACGACGTGCGTTACCAATGGCGCGGAGACACCCTGGAATTCAAGCGCAGCGGCGCCGACGGACAGATCGAGGTAAGCGATTCGAAGGTGCGCGTGGAGGTCAAGCTGGGCCTGTTGCTGTCGGCCATGAGCGGCAGCATCAAGCGCGAGATCGAGAAGGCGCTGGACGAATACCTGGTCTGAGCCCCATCTCTTCCCAGGGCCGCCTGGCGGCCCTTCGCGAATGAATCCGCTCTCACCGAAACGGCCCCAATTCGCGGCTAGTATGCGGTTTCTAATTTTCCTCGCTACCTTGCGCTCAAGTCCTGAAAAAGGGCGAGTCATCTACCATTCCGCGTGAGGTGCACCATGGCCAAAGTAGCCGTCAAGAAGAAACTCGAGAAAGCCGAAAGCAAGTCCACTGTCGTCAGCGACGTGAAGCTCTACGCCCGCAAGATCTGGCTGGCTGGCCTGGGCGCCTACGCCAAAGCCGGCGCCGAAGGCGTCGACTATTTCAAGGAGCTGGTGAAGGCCGGCGAAGGCGTCGAGAAGCAAGGCAAGAAGCTCGTCGATGAGCAGGTCGAAGCCGCCAACAGCCAGTTCGACAGCGTGAAGAACAGCGTCACCGGCGTGAAGGAAAAAGTCGAAGTCCAACTCGACAAGATCGAGAAGGCGTTCGACAACCGAGTAGCCAGCGCGCTCAACCGCATTGGTATTCCCTCCCGGCAGGACGTTGAGGCACTCTCTGCTAAGCTTGATGAGCTGAGCGCGTTGCTCGAGCACGTCGCGCGAACCAAATAAGGAGAGCAGGATGGCTGGCAAGAAGAAAACCGATAAAGACACCAACTCCTGGATCGGCGAGATCGAGAAATACTCGCGCCAGATCTGGCTGGCTGGCTTGGGGGCCTACTCGAAGGTCAGCAACGACGGCTCCAAGCTGTTCGATACGCTGGTCAAGGATGGTGAGAAGGCTGAAAAGCAGGCCAAGACCGAAGTGGACAAGCAGGTAGACGCGGTCAAGTCGAAGGTCGGCGCCCGCGTGGGCACGGCCAAGTCCAAGGTCGAAGAGGTCCGGGGCAAGGCGATTGGCAAATGGGGCGAGCTGGAAGAGGCTTTCGACAAGCGTCTGAACAGCGCCATTTCCCGTCTCGGCGTGCCCAGCCGCAGTGAAGTGAAAGACCTGCAAGGCAAGGTCGATACCCTGACCAGGCAGCTCGAGAAACTCACTGGCGTGTCGGCGAAATCGGTCAAGCCCGCTGCTGCCAAGACTGCCGCCAAGCCGGCTGCCAAAGCTGCTGCGAAGCCAGCCGCCAAGCCAGCCGCCAAAGCTGCTGCAAAACCGGCTGCGAAAGTCGCTGCTGCCAAACCGGCGCCCAAGGCAGCCGCTGCCAAGCCTGCTGCTAAACCGGCAGCCAAGCCCGCTGCAAAAGCTGCTGCGAAGCCTGCGGCGAAACCGGCAGCCAAGCCTGCAGCCGCTAAGCCAGCCGCAGCCGCCAAGCCCGCAGCGAAACCTGCTGCGAAACCGGCAGCGGCCAAGCCCGCCGCCGCGAAGAAGCCGGCCGTGAAGAAACCCGCCGCGCCCAAGGCCGCCAAGCCTGCCGCACCGGCTGCTGCTCCCGCAGCACCGACCGCAGCAGCTGCTACTCCGGCTCCCAGCGCAGCACCGGCAGCAGCACCGGCTCCGGCAGTACCGGCAACTCCGCCGGCCAGCCAGTCCTGAGCTGTATCGGTATGACGAAAACGCCCGGCATTGCCGGGCGTTTTCGTTTCAGGTCTCCCGGTAGCGCCGGGCGAGGTTCTCCGCCGCGTGGCGGGAGCCGGGCCGCAAGTGCGGAGCGACCAGCATCATCACCTGATAGACCACCAGGCGTATCTCGCCTCCGCTGCCCAGTACCCGCTGGTAGTCGAGTGAGAACAGCAGGGTCAGGGTGATCTGCTCCACCAGTTGGCCAAGGGCTTCGGTATCGCTGACCAACTGGTCTTCGGACTTCAATCGCGCCAGCAGGGCCGCCAGGGTGCGCTTGAGGTGGTTCAGCCAGTTGCGCATGCCACGGGCCAGCTTGGGCAGGCGACCGGCCAGGTTGGACAGGTCCTGGAACAGGAAGCGGTACTGCGACAGGCGTTCCACGATCAAGTGCAGGAACAGCCAGTAATCCTCGGCGTCGAGTTGCGCATCGGCCGGTGGGTCGAGCAGCGGCGCCAGCTCTTCCTGGAAGCGCTCGAACAGCGCCATCACCAGCGGCTCCTTGCCGTGGAAGTGGTAATAGAGATTGCCGGGGCTGATGCCCAGTTCAGTGGCGATTTCCAGGGTGGTGACGTTGGGTTCGCCGTTGAGGTTGAACAGCTCGAGGGCGCATTCGAGGATGCGGTCGCGGGTCTTCATCCAGGTTTCTTGTCAGGCATTCAAAGAGAAAGTGAAGGACCGGCCGGCGTCTCGCGCGGCCGGTCACGCATGTTTTTCAGCGCACGTGAACGTAGGTTCCAGGCGCGGCTTCCATCGGCGGATAGTCCTGGTTGCCCAGCGCCATGATGGTTTCCCGTTGCTCGCCGGAGCGCTCCTGAATCCAGCCCAGCCACTGGCTCCACCAGCTGCCTTGTACGTGCTTGGCGTCGTAGTACCAGGCGCGTGGGTCGGAGCTGAGCTTGCCGTTCTCGTAGAAATTGGCCTTGGGGTTTCCCGGCGGATTGAGAATGCTCTGGATATGGCCGCTGTTGGACAGCACGAAGCGGCTGTCGCCGCCCAGCAGCATCGCGGATCGGTAGACGGCGTCCCACGGGGTGATGTGGTCGTTGATGCCCGCCACGCTGAAGCTGTCCACCGTGACCTTCTGCAGGTCGATGGCGGTGCCGCAGATCTCCAGTCCACCGCTGCGGGTGAGCGGGTTGTGTTTGAAGAAGTCGAGCATGTCGCCGTGCAGCGCTGCAGGTAGCCGAGTGTTGTCGTTGTTCCAGTAGAGGATGTCGAACGCAGGAGGTTCGCGGCCCAGCAGGTAGTTGTTGACGAAGTAGTTCCACACCAGGTCGTTGGGACGCATCCAGGCGAAGATCTTCGCCATGTCCTTGCCGTCCAGAACACCGGCCTGGTAGGAGCGGCGCTTGGCGGCTTCCAGGGTCTGCTCATCGGCGAAAAGCGCGGCGGGGCTGTCCACCTGGCTATCCAGCAGGCTGACCAGGTAGGTGGCGCTGGTGACCTTGCGCAGCTGCCGGCGCGCCTGCAGGTGTCCCTGCAATGCGGCAATGGTGAGTCCGCCAGCGCAAGCCCCCGCGAGGTTCACTTCCTTGCTGCCGGTGATGGCGCGGCAGGCTTCGAAGGCTTCTTCGAGGGCCTGCACATAGGTCGACAGGCCCCATTCACGGTGCCGCGCATCCGGGTTGCGCCAGCTCACCATGAACACCTGCAGGCCATTTTTCAGGGCGTACTGGACGAAGCTCTTATCCGGGGCGAGGTCGAAGATGTAGTACTTGTTGATCTGCGGCGGCACCACCAGCAAGGGGCGCAGGTACTGCTTCTCGCTCATCGGTTTGTACTGGATCAGCTCCAGCAGCTCATTGCGGTAGACCACAGCACCCGGCGTGTTGGCGAGGTTGCGGCCGATCTCGAAGGCATGCTTGCTGACCTGGCTGGGCATGCCGTCGTTGTGCAGCAGGTCGTCCACCAGATGGCCGAGTCCCTTGATCAGGCTGAGGCCGCCGGTGTTGAACAACTCCTTCACGGCCAGCGGGTTGAGCAGGCTGTTGGTGGGCGACAGTGCGTCGCTGAGTTGGGCCATGACGAAGCGCGCGCGAGCGCGGTCGTCGTCGCTGAGGTCGCTCTCGTCGATCCAGGTGCTGAGTTGCTTCTGCCAGGCGAGGTACACCTGCAGGCCGCGACGGTAGAAGGGGTTGTGCTGCCAGGAAGGATCGGCGAAGCGGCTGTCCTGCGGATTGGGCTGATGCAGGGTATCGCCAAGCAGCACACGACCGACCTGGCCGCCGAACGCGAGCATGTGCCGTGCGCTGTGCACCGGATGCCGCAGCCCTTGTAGCGCCAGGTTGCGTACGGTGGAAAGCAGATCCTTGCCGCGCAGGCCGACGATGGCGTTTTGCGCGTTCATGAAAGCGGCTGGTGCCGGCAAGGTGCCCGGGACTTGTTTTTCTCGCATGGGGCAACGCTCCGTATTCGGTCCGTGGTTCAGGAGGACTACAGCAAGGCTTGTACCACCAGGAGCCCGAAGGGCATTCCAGACTATCTCCAGCAAAATTCAAGTTGATGACAGCACGCACCGGTCTGGTTCGGGCGTCATGCGGCCGCCCCACAAGGGAGCGGCAGGTTCTCAGCTATTACGCAGCGGCAATGCCTGTGGATGGATCACGGCACGATGACGCTCCTCGGCGAGGAACTTCATGATGATCGGCGCCACCGTTTCGGCACGGGTCACGAGGAACAGATGACCGTCGTCGATGACGTGGAGTTCCGCATTCGGAATCCGCCAGGCCAGCAGGCGCATGTTCACCAGGGGAATGATCGGATCATCGTCGCCTGCCAGCACCAGCGTGGGTTGGCGGATGCGGTGCAGCCAGTGGATGCTGGTCCAGCCGAAGCCAGCGAACAGTTGCCAGTAGTAGCCCATCTTGCCGGACGAGCGCACCTTGCTGGCGTGAGCCATGGCCAGGCCCGGGTCGCGGCGGAAGGCGCCCCCGTAGATGTCGGGTGCGATGTGCACGCCGTAGGACGGCTGTATGTAGCGTCGCGGGCTCGCCATGCGCCAGAGCACCTTGGGTTTGCCAGGCACCATCACGGCGCCGGCCGAGGTGGCGGCGAGAATCAGTTTCTTGCAGCGTTCCGGGTAGTCGTGGGCGAACTGCTGTGCCAGTGCACCGCCCCAGGACACACCAATGGCGCTGACCTGGCCGTAATCCAGGTAGTCCAGCATGCGCGCGGCGAGCTTGGCCAGGCCGGAGAAACGGTAGGGCGTACGCGGGGTGGATGAGCCACCGACCCCGGGTACGTCGAAGGCGATCACTTCCAGGTCCGGGTCCAGGGCCTGGACGAAGGGAAACACGAGTTCGAGGTTGGCGCCGATGCCATTGAAGATCAGCAGCGGGGTCATGTGCGACTGCCCGGGGCGAACGGCGGTTCGGATGGTCTGGCCGTCCAACTCGATGGTGCGGAATACGAAAGGTAGCGGCATGCGCAAGGCCCTATTGATTAGAACGCCGGGGGAAGCGTTCGCGAGCGCCCCCCGAATCTGCCAGGCGGTGCCTGACCAGCGCCACCGGCAGATGCCGGCGGCGCGTAGGGCACTTCCTGGTGCCATGGGCAGTGGTGCGCAAGGCGCAGTCTGTCATCGCTCGTGCACATAGGTGCCAGGCGCAGCTTCACCGGCCGGGAAGGCCTTGTTGCCCAGGGTGAAGTTGGCTTTCTTGGTTTTGCCGGAGCGCTCGCCGATCCACTGCTGCCAATGCAGCCACCAGGAGTCGGCGTGCTTGGTGGCGTTCTCCAGCCAGACTTTCGGGTCTGCCGGCATGTCGCTGCTGGTGGAGAAACGCGCCTTGGGGTTGCCAGGCGGGTTGAGGATGCTCTGGATGTGGCCGCTGTTGGACAGCACGAACTCACACTTGCCACCCAGCAGCCGTGCCGAGCGGTAGCAGGCTTCCCAGGGGGTGATGTGGTCGGTGGTACCGGCTACGCAATAGAAGTCGCAGGTGACCTGCTTGAGGTCGATTGGAGTGCCGCAGACTTCAAGGGCATTGGTACGGGTCAGCGGGTTGGTCTTGAACATCTCCACGAGCTCACCGTGCAGTGCGGCGGGCAGGCGCGTGGTGTCGTTGTTCCAGTAGAGGATGTCGAAGGCCGGCGGTTCGTTGCCCAGCAGGTAGTTGTTGACCCAGTAGTTCCAGATCAGGTCGTTGGGACGCATCCAGGCGAAGACCTTGGCCATGTCCTTGCCTTCCAGCACGCCAGCCTGGTACGAGCGGCGCTTGGCGGCCTCCAGCGTCTGCTCATCGGCGAACAGGGCGACCTGGGTGTCGAGGTTGAAGTCGAGCACGCTGACCATCTGGGTGAAGGCGTGGACCTTGTTCTCGCCGGTGGCCTGGTAGTGGCCGAGCAGGGCGACAGTGGTGATGCCGCCGGAGCAGGCGCCGAGGATGTTGAGATCCTTGGCTCCGGTGATCTTCAGGATGACATCGATGGTTTCCTTGAGGGCCTCGATGTAGGTGGACAGGCCCCATTCGCGCTGCGCCTTGGTCGGGTTGCGCCAGCTGACGATAAAGGTCTGCAGGCCGTTGCGCAGGCTGAAGCGCGCCAGGCTTTTCTCCGGCGACAGGTCGAAGACGTAGAACTTGTTGATCTGCGGCGGTACCACCAGCAGCGGACGTTCATGCACGCTTTCAGTGATGGGCTTGTACTGGATCAGCTCCAGCACGTCGTTGCGGAAGACCACAGCGCCTTCGGTGGTGGCGAGGTTCTGGCCGACCTCGAAGGCATCCATGTTCACCTGGCTGGGCATGCCGCCGTTGTTCACCATGTCCTTGGCCAGATGGGAGAGGCCATCCAGCAGGCTCTTCCCGCCGGTCTCGAAGAAACGCTTGACCGCAGCCGGGTTGGCCATGCTGTTGGTCGGTGCCATGGCTTCGGTCATCAGGTTGATGACGAAGTGTCCGCGGCTGGCGTCCTGGCTCGACAGGTTGCTTTCAGAGATCCAGCTATGCAGTTCCTTGCGCCAGGCGAGGTAGGTCTGCAGGTAGCGTCTGTAGAGCGGGTTCTGGCTCCAGGCCGGATCATTGAAGCGGCGGTCATCGGCTTCCGGATGCAGACCGGATTGGCCAAGCAGAACGTTCTTCAATTCCAGACCGAAATGGGCGACGTGTTTTGCACTGTGGAAAGGCTGCTTGATGGCCTGCAACAGCACCATCCGAGCTGAAGACAGCAAGTCCTTGCCGCGGATCCCTATCACCGGATTGAGGTTCAGGGTGTTATCCGAGGCTTGGCACTGCAGGTCTTCATTGTTCTTGTTGCTCATCTACGACGCTCCATTGTCCTGAGTCGAACAGCGCTCTGGCGGAACAGCGCGCTGATACGCTCGGGTTACCGGGAAGGCGAAGCGAACTTCGCGAATTTCTCTGTATCTGGCGATGCCAAATGCATGGAACTTGCCAGAACTTGGTTACCCGAGTTTGTCAGTTTGCGCAAGCGGACCGCAGAGAGTTCGCTGCAGCGGGAGTATGTCGCGAGCATTTAGAAAAAGCGCCCTAACCTTGGGCGGTCAGGGCAGGAATGGGGCGCGTCGCGCACCGCTTCAGAGCATGAGCTTGACGACGGATTCGTCCGGATCGCGGGAGCGGCCTGCGGCCGCCAGCTCCTGCAGATAGTCGTTCCACAGCGCTTGCTCGCGGGTGGCGAGTTCGTAGAGGTAATCCCAGGTGAACAGGCCGCTGTTGTGGCCGTCATCGAAGGTCAATTTCAGGGCGTAGTTGCCGGCCGGCTCGAGCTTGGTCAGGCCGACGTTCAGCTTGCCGTACTGCAAGATGGGTTTGCCGTGGCCCTGTACTTCCGCCGAGGGGGAATGCACGCGCAGGAACTCGGCGCTCAGCGTGTAGCTTTCGTCCGGACCGTACTTCAGCGTCAAGGTCCTGGAGGCCTTGTGCAGTTCGATGCCGCTGGGGATGCGCATGTCGGGGGTCTCCAAACGAAGATAGCCGGCGTGCCGGCTATCTTCAGTGTGCACCTGTCAGAGGATGTAGCGCGACAGGTCTTCGTCCTGGGCCAGCTCGCCGAGGTGGCCGTTCACGTACGCGGCATCGATGTGGATCGGCGTCTCGTCGTGTTGCGCGGCGAGATCGCCGGCACTGAAGGAAACCTCTTCGAGCAGGCGCTCGATCAGCGTGTGCAGGCGACGGGCGCCGATGTTCTCGGTCTTTTCGTTGACCTGCCAGGCAATCTCGGCGAGACGCTTGATGCCGTCCGGGGCGAACTCGATGTTCAGGCCTTCTGTCTTCAGCAGCGCACTGTATTGCTCGGTCAGCGATGCATGGGGCTCGGTGAGGATGCGCTCGAAGTCTTCCGGCGACAGCGCCTTGAGTTCGACGCGGATCGGCAGTCGGCCTTGCAGTTCCGGCACCAGGTCGCTGGGCTTGGACAGGTGGAAGGCACCGGAGGCGATGAACAGGATGTGGTCCGTCTTCACCATGCCCAGCTTGGTGTTCACGGTGCAGCCTTCGATCAGCGGCAGCAGGTCGCGCTGGACGCCCTCGCGGGAGACATCGGCGCCACCCACGTTGCCACGCTTGGCCACCTTGTCGATCTCATCGATGAAGACGATGCCGTTCTGTTCCACGGCTTCCAGCGCAGCGGCTTTCAGGTCTTCCTCGTTGACCAGACGCGCGGCTTCTTCGTCGCGCACCAGCTTCATCGCTTCCTTGACCTTCAGCTTGCGGGTCTTGCGCTTGCCCTTGCCAAGGTTGGAGAAGAGGTTCTGCAGCTGGTTGGTCATTTCCTCCATGCCGGGCGGGGCCATGATTTCCACGCCGGCCGGAGACTCAGCCACTTCGATATCGATTTCCTTGTCGTCCAGCTGGCCTTCGCGCAGACGCTTGCGGAACAGCTGGCGGGTGTTGGAATCCTCACGCGGCTGTTCGTCGCCGAAGCCGGTACGTGCCGGAGGCAGAAGGGCGTCGAGAATGCGATCTTCGGCGGCATCTTCGGCGCGATAGCGCACGCGGTGCATTTCCTGCTCGCGCATCATCTTCACGGCGGCATCGGCCAGGTCGCGAATGATCGACTCGACGTCGCGGCCGACGTAGCCCACTTCGGTGAACTTGGTGGCTTCTACCTTGATGAACGGCGCGTTGGCCAGCTTGGCCAGGCGACGGGCGATCTCGGTCTTGCCGACACCGGTCGGCCCGATCATCAGGATGTTCTTCGGCGTTACCTCGGCGCGCAGCTCGGCCGGCAGCTGCATGCGGCGCCAGCGGTTGCGCAGGGCAATGGCGACGGCGCGCTTGGCGTCATCCTGGCCCACGATGTGGCGGTTGAGTTCGTGGACGATTTCGCGGGGCGTCATGGACATGAATGTTGCTCCAATGCGGGACGGCGGCCTTACTCGGCGCTGTCCAGCTCCTCGATGGTCAGGGTCTGGTTAGTGAACACGCAGATGGAGCCGGCGATGTTCAGGGCGGTCTCGGCCACTTCGCGGGCGGACAGCTCGGTGTGTTGCAGCAGCGCCATGGCGGCGGCCTGGGCAAACCCGCCGCCGGAGCCCATGGCGATCAGGCCGTGCTCGGGTTCGACCACGTCACCATTGCCGGTGATGATCAGCGAGGCATCCTTGTTGGCCACGGCGAGCATCGCTTCCAGGCGGCTCAGGGAGCGATCGGTACGCCAGTCCTTGGCCAGTTCGACGGCGGCACGGACGAGGTGGCCCTGGTGTTTTTCCAGCTGGCCTTCGAAGCGCTCGAACAGGGTGAAGGCATCGGCGGTGGCACCGGCGAACCCGGCCAGGACCTGACCGTGGTAGAGACGGCGGACCTTGCGGGCGTTGCTCTTCATGACGGTGTTGCCGAGGGAAACCTGGCCGTCGCCGCCCATGACGACTTTGCCGTTGCGGCGGACTGAAACGATGGTGGTCAAGGGGAGAGTCTCCACGCAGCGGGGCGGAAATGCCCGAATGGAAACTCAGATGGGGGGCCTTGCCCGGCTTTTCAACCGGGCGCGGTAATCAACAGCTCAACGGCTCTGGCGCTGCTGTAACAGCAGGTTGCTGAAACCGCTGCCGGCCAGCTGCTTCTGCGCCGAGGCGAGTTGCTCGCGGTTGGCGTAGGGGCCGACCAGTACGCGGTACCAGGTTTCCTCGCGCACGGTGCCGGACTCCACCTGGACGTTCTGCCCGAGGAGGATGATCTGCGCCCGCACCCGGTCCGCGTCGTCGCGCTTGCGGAACGAACCGGCCTGGAGGAAGAACTGGTTGGTGACCGGCGCTTTGGCCACCACCGGCGCGGGCGGCGGGGTTTCGCCGTTGAGGGCGGCCTGGGCGCGCGCTGCGTCGATCTTGGCGGCTTCTTCCGGGGTGACCGGTTTCTGCGCAGGCGGGGTGGCCGGCGTCTCCTTCTGCACCGCTTCCGGCGGCACTATCACTTCCGACTCCGGCAGCAGGGTGTAGAAGTCATACTTCGGCTTTGCCGGTTCCTGGGCTGGCGGCGTCGCCGGCTTGGCCTGGACCTTGCCGGCATCACTGCTGGCCTTGCCGCTGGCGGCACCGTTCGTGGCCTGCTCGGGCTTGGCCCGGCGCACTTCGTCGCGGCCGGGTTCGAGCTGGTTGAGGAAGACCACGAAGCCACCGATGACCAGTCCGATGGCCAACCAGACCCAGCCGGGCACCGGTTTCTTGGCCGGCGCCTGGTAGCGGCTGGCCCCGCGCTTGGGTGCAGGTTTTTTCTTCGCCATAGTCCGTTACATGCGTTCCAGGGTTTGCAGGCCGAGCAGCTCCAGGCCTTGCTTGAGGGTGCGGCCGGTCAGCGCGGCGAGGCGCAGGCGGCTCTGTTGGGTGGCCTGATCTTCGGCGGTGAGGATCGGGCAGTTCTCGTAGAAGCTGGAGAACAGGCCGGCCAGGTCGTAGAGGTAGGCGCAGAGGATGTGCGGTACGCCCTTCTCGGCAACGTTGCCAAGCGTATCGGCGAACTGCGCCAGCTTGGCGGCCAGGGCCTGCTCCTGTTCGGCGGCGAGGATGATCTGGCCGTCGATCTCGGAGAAGTCCTTACCCAGCTTGCGGAACACGCTGGCCACGCGGGTGTACGCGTAAAGCAGGTAGGGCGCCGTGTTGCCCTCGAAGCTCAGCATCAGCTCGAAGTTGAAGCTGTAGTCGCTGGTGCGGTGCTTGGACAGGTCTGCGTACTTCACCGCGCCGATACCCACGGCCCGCGCGATCTGGCGCAGCTCGGCCTCTTCCAGGTCGGGGTTCTTGCCCTTCACCAGGTCATAGGCGCGCTGCTCGGCTTCGTCCAGCAGGTCGATGAGCTTCACGGTGCCGCCATCGCGAGTCTTGAACGGGCGGCCGTCTGCGCCGTTCATGGTGCCGAAGCCCATGTGCTCCATCTCGAAGCTGTCGGGCACGAATCCGGCAAGGCGGGCACAGGCGAAGACCATCTGGAAGTGCAGGGCTTGGCGCTGGTCGACGAAGTAGAGTGCGCGATCTGCCTTGAGCACGCCGCTACGGTAGCGGGTCGCCGCGAGGTCGGTGGTGGCGTAGAGGTAGCCGCCACCGGCCTTCTGCACGATCAGCGGCAGCGGGTTGCCTTCGGCGTTCTTGAACTCATCCATGAACACGCACAGGGCGCCATCGCTCTCGGTGAGCAGGCCCTTGGCGCGCAGGTCGGCAACCACGTTGGCCAGATCGTCGTTGTAGGCGCTCTCGCCCTTCACGTCGGCCATGGTGAGTTTCACGCCCAGGCGGTCATAGACGGCCTGGCAGTGGCTCAGGGAAATCTCATTGAAGCGGGTCCAGAGCTTCAGGCAGTCGGGGTCGCCAGCCTGGAGCTTGACCACCAGCTCGCGGGCGCGATCGGCGAACTCGGCGGACTCGTCGAAACGCTTCTTGGCCGCGCGGTAGAAGGATTCCAGGTCGGACAGCTCGGCATCGCTGCCGACCGGCTGTTCCTGCATGTAGGCCAGCAGCATGCCGAACTGGGTGCCCCAGTCGCCCACGTGGTTCTGGCGGATCACGGTGTCGCCGAGGAACTCCAGGACGCGTGCGACGCCGTCACCAATGATGGTGGAACGCAGGTGGCCGACGTGCATTTCCTTGGCCAGGTTCGGCGCCGACAGGTCAATGACGACGCGTTGCTGCGGGCCGTTCTTGCGCACGCCGAGATGCTCGTCGGCCAGCGCGGCTTCCAGGCGCTGGGCCAGTGCCTGGCTGTTCTGGAAGAAGTTGAGGAAGCCGGGACCGGCGATCTCGACCTTGGCGACCTGCTCGTCCTGGGGCAGGGCGTTGATCAGCTTTTCCGCCAGGTCGCGCGGCTTCATGCCGGCGGGCTTGGCCAGCATCATGGCGATGTTGCTGGCGAAGTCGCCGTGGCTCTTGTTCTTGGTGTTTTCCACCTGAATAGCCGGGCTGAGGCCCTCGGGCAGCACGCCCTCGCTGGCGAGTCGGGTCAGGGCTTGCTGGATCAGCTGGCGAATGGTGTCTTTCATCTTCTGCTCTTCCGGCCGCCCGGGAAGGGCTGGCGCTGGTTGAAAACTGTGCATTATCGGCGGGCTGCGGCCGCAGCTTCAAGTTTTAAGCGGCGGCCTGCAAGGACCAGTGAGCAATATCGGCCGGGTGGTCGTTCTAGAACAGATCGATGGGGTCCACATCCAGCGACCAGCGCACTGCACGGCCGCCGGGGAGTTGCTCCAGGGCCTGGCTCCAGGGCGTCAGCAGTCGGTGCAGCGGCGCCCGGGCGTTGGCCTGGAGCAGCAGTTGCGCCCGATAGCGGCCCGCGCGGCGCTCCATGGGCGCGGGCACGGGGCCAAGGAGTTCGACGTTGTTGAGTCCCATCTCGGCCAGTTGTTGTTCGGCTTCCCCGCAAGCGCTGTCGAGGAATTCTTCCGCCTGCCCCGGCTTGTGCGCTTCCGCGCGGAGCAGGGCCAGGTGAGCGAAGGGCGGCAGTCCGGCGGCGCGGCGTTCGGACAGGGCTTGTTCGGCGAAGGCGAAATAGCCTTGCTCGGTGAGCTGCACCAGCAGCGGATGCTCGGCCAGGTGGGTCTGGATGATTACTTTGCCCGGCTCTTCGGCGCGTCCGGCCCGGCCTGCGACCTGGACGATGAGCTGGGCCATGCGTTCGCTGGCGCGGAAGTCTGCGGAGAACAGGCCGCCGTCTGCATCGAGGATGGCCACCAGGGTCACACGGGGGAAGTGGTGACCCTTGGCGAGCATCTGGGTGCCGACCAGGATGCAGGGCTCGCCGCGCTGGATGGTGGCGAACAGCTTGTCCATGGCGTCCTTGCGCGATGTGCTGTCGCGGTCGATACGCAGCACCTGCGTCTTCGGAAAGAGGATCGCCAGGCGTTCCTCGGCGCGCTCGGTGCCGGCACCAACCGGGCGCAGGTCGACCCGGCCACAGTCGGGGCAGCAGGCCGGCTGGCGCTGGGTGTGGCCGCAATGGTGGCAGCGCAGCTCGTTGTAGCGCTGGTGCAGGGTCATGCGCGCGTCGCAGCGCGGGCACTGGCTGATCCAGCCGCAGTCATGGCACAGCAGGGTGGGGGCGAATCCGCGACGGTTGAGGAACACCAGCACTTGCTGGCCGGCGGCCAGGGTCTGGGCGATGGCCTGCTGCAGGGGCATCGAGATGCCGGAGTCCAGCGGCAGGCTCTTCACGTCCAGCCGCAGGAAGCGCGGCTGCTTGGCACCGCCCGCGCGCTGGGTGAGGCGTAATAGGCCATAGCGCCCGGCGTGCGCGTTCTGCAGGCTTTCCAGGGAGGGCGTGGCCGAGCCCAGCAGGATCGGAATGTTCTCCTGGCGGGCACGCACCAGTGCGAGGTCACGAGCGTGGTAGCGCAGGCCTTCCTGCTGTTTATAGGAGGCGTCGTGCTCCTCATCGATGATGATCAGTCCCGGGTTCTTCAGTGGCGTGAACAGCGCCGAGCGCGTGCCGATGACGATATCGGCCTCGCCGTCGCGGGCGGCCAGCCAGGCGTCGAGCCGTTCGCGGTCGTTCACCGCCGAGTGCAGCAGGGCGATGCGCGCATTGAAGCGGCGGGAGAAGCGTTCGAGGGTCTGCGGGCCCAGGTTGATCTCGGGGATCAGCACCAGCGCCTGTTTGCCTGCTTCGAGGGTCTGGCGGATCAGTTGCAGGTAGACCTCGGTCTTGCCGCTGCCGGTGACGCCAGCCAGGAGCAGGGCGTTGAAGCTGCCGAATGAGGCATGCACGGCGTCGAAGGCAGCGCGTTGCTCGGGGTTGAGCGGCAGCTCCGGTTGCGCCAGCAGCGGGCCATGGCGTTCGCTGGGCGCGTGGCGGCGCACTTCCACCCGGGCGAGGCCCTTTTCCAGGAGGATTTCGAGGCTGTCCTTGTTCAGCTGCAATTGCGCGAGCAACTGGTGGGCAACACCGTGGGGATGCTGCGCGAGCGTGGCCAGGGCCTGGCGCTGGCGCGGGGCGCGGGCGAGGCGTGGATCATCGAGGCTGGCGCCAGGCATCGCGTGCCAGAAGCGCTCCTGGCGGGCTTCCGCGGGTTCGCCCTGGCGCAGCAGCACCGGCAGTGCCCAGCTCAGGGTGTCGCCGAGGCTGTGCTGGTAATACTGGGCGGTCCACAGGCACAGCTTGAACAGCGCCGGTGGGAGCGGGGGGCGACTGTCCAGCAATTCCAGTGCAGGCTTGAGCTTGTCGGCCGGCACCTCGCTTTTCTCGGCCAGTTCCACCAGCACGCCAATAATCTCGCGGCGACCGAATGGCACCCGCAGGCGCACGCCCGGTTGCAAGGCAGCGCGGGGTACGCCGGCGGGCGCACGGTAGTCGAACAGGCGGCGCAGCGGGGAGGGCAGCGCGAGGCGCAAGATGGGGGCGTCAGGCAAGCGGCGGTCCTGTCGGAAAAGGCGCGATCTTAGCACGGTGCAGCGCGACAGCCGGCGCGGCCGGCAGGTTGCAACGCACACTCACTCTGGTATCATCCGCCGCCTGTTTCCGTGCGGTACTCGACATAGGGTCGGGTGGCGGCACGCCAGACCTGAGGATCAAGCAATGAAACCGGAAATCCATCCCGAGTACGTCGCGATCGAAGCTACCTGCAGCTGCGGCAACGTCATCAAGACCCGCTCCACCCTCGGCAAGAACATCAGCCTCGACGTATGCTCCGAGTGCCACCCGTTCTACACCGGCAAGCAGAAGGTCCTGGACACCGGCGGCCGTATCGATCGCTTCAAGCAGCGTTTCGGCGTATTCGGCGCCAAGTAAGAGCCGATACAGCCCGGGAAGGCCTGATGGCCAAGTCCCCGCTGACGAAAAAGGCGCCTCTGACAGGCGCCTTTTTCTTTTTCTGGCTCCTGAGTTTCTCCCTTCATGCCGCCTGCCCGGTTCCCGGGAAGCTTCCTACCTATCAAGTCCGACAAGTCGTCGATGGGGACACGCTGCGTCTGGTTGATGGACGAAGCGTTCGTCTGATCGGTCTGAATGCGCCTGAGTTGGCTCGCAAGGGGCGGTCGGCTGAGCCTTACTCCGGAGCCGCCCGTCAACGGCTCGCCGGGCTGGTGCAAGCCAATGGCGGACGCGTTGCGCTTCGGCTGGGACGCGAGTCGAAGGACCGCTACGGTCGAACGCTGGCCCATCTCTATGACGATCGCGGGCGCAATCTCGAAGAGTTCCTGCTCACTGACGGACTGGCGTTTCGTATCGTCATCGCTCCCAATTCGGCCCTTAATGACTGTCATGCGCTGGCTGAGCGATCGGCTCGTCGCGCTGGGCGGGGGCTTTGGCGCCAGTCGCCTCAGCAGACGTCCTGGCAACTGCGCCGCAGCGGATTCGCGCTGGTGCAGGGGCGAGTCGCCCGGGTGGAGCGCAATCGGGGTGGAATCTGGCTTGAACTGGAGGGGCCTCTGGTACTGCGGATCAACCTCAAGCACCTGCACCAGTTCAATGCCGCCGCGCTGCAACGGCTGGTGGGTAGGCGAGTGGAGGCGAGAGGTTGGGTCATTGACCGTGCACGCGGCGGCGGCGTAAATACGAAGGGTGCCCGCTGGATGCTCCCCCTTACCCACAATGGAATGCTCGAGGTGATTCGATGAGATTCCCTGCGCTCGTCATGGCGCTGCTTCTCGCTTCTTCCCTGCTGGCTGGCTGTGCAGTCAATCCTGCCACCGGCAAGACCAATTTCGTGATGATGAGCGAGCAGCAGGAGCTGGACCTCGGTCGCCGCTACAACCAGGAAATCGTCAAGCAGAACCCGCCCTATGCCGACCAGAAACTGCAGGCTTATGTGCAGGAGGTCGGGCAGCGCGTCGCCACTCACAGCCATCGCAGCGGCATCCCGTACCACTTCACATTGGTCGATTCGCCGGATATCAACGCCTTCGCCCTGCCGGGTGGCTACATCTATATCCATCGCGGCCTGCTGGCGTACCTGAACTCGGAGGCGGAGCTCGCCGCTGTGCTAGGGCACGAGGTGGGGCACGTTACTGCCCGGCATAGCGTGCAGCAGCAGAGCCAGTCCACCGCCTGGAACATCCTGGGTCAGGCGGTTGCCATCGGCACTGGCGTCGGCGCCGCCGGTGACCTGACCAATGTGCTGGGGACTGCCTTCGTGCGCGGCTATGGTCGCGACATGGAGCTGGAGGCTGATGGCCTCGGTGCCCAGTACTTGGCGCGCAGCGGCTATGACCCGCAAGCCATGATCGAAGTGGTGAAAGTTCTGAAGAACCAGGAGGAATTTGCCCGTAGCCAGGCGCAGCGCAAGGGGCAGGAGGCGCCGCCGTCGGGCTATCACGGGCTGTTCGATACCCACCCGGACAACGACACCCGGCTGAAACAGGTCGTAGGGCCGGCAAAGTCGCTGGCTGGCAGTAATCAGGTGGTGAACCGGGAGGTCTTCCTGAAGCATCTCGAGGGGCTGCCGTTCGGTGATTCGGCGGAAACCGGTGTGCGTCGTGGGCAGGACTTCTATCACGCCGGACTGGACTTCACCTTCCACTTCCCTGATGGCTGGGGCCTGGTCAATCGTCCGGATGCGGTGATCACCCACAGCGCAGACCAGCAGGCCTTCATCGCCATGACCATGGATGGCAGCAAGCCCAGCTTGGCGCCCGCCGACTACCTGCGGCAGAAGGCTGGTAGTCAGCGCCTGTCCATGGAGGAGTCGCTGCAGCAGGCCGGCCTCCAGGGCGCCACGGCTGTGCTGGCGGGGAGTCCTGCGCGACGTGTGGCGGTGATCTACAAGGACGACAAGGCTTATCTTTTCGTGGGAGCGATCCGCAACAAGGCGTCCCTGGAAAGCCAAGATGACAAGTTCCTCTCGGTGATTCGTAGCTTCCGTCCGATGAAGAAGGAGGAGTTGGCCCTGGGTCAGCCGCTACGCCTCCATCTGATCCAGGTGAAAGCCGGCCAGACCGTGGCCAGCCTGGCCCGGGAAAGCAAATTACCAGGACCTCAAGCGGATCTGGAAAATCGTATCCGATTGCTTAATAATTTGTATCCAATAGGCGAGCCAAAGCCCGGAGACTGGCTAAAAGTCGTACGTTAGAGGGGTTGACGTGGAGTGACTGAACGGTCTTGTTAGCCCCCAGCATCTTGCGTATGCTCGCCCGTCACGTCTGTCACAAGCAAAAGCGGAAATGCCAAAATGTCTGATCTGAAAACGGCCGCTCTCGAATACCATGCCCAGCCCCGCCCCGGGAAACTCAGCGTCGAGCTGACCAAGCCGACCGCCACCGCCCGCGACCTGTCGCTGGCCTACAGCCCGGGCGTCGCCGAGCCGGTACGCGAGATCGCGCGTGATCCCGAGCTGGCCTTCAAGTACACCGGCAAGGGCAATCTGGTAGCGGTCATTTCCGATGGCACTGCAATCCTCGGCCTGGGCAACCTCGGCCCGCTGGCCTCCAAGCCGGTAATGGAAGGCAAGGGCGTCCTGTTCAAGCGTTTCGCTGGCATCGACGTATTCGACATTGAAGTTGACGCTGAAAGCCCTCAGGCCTTCATCGACACCGTCAAGCGCATCTCCATCACTTTCGGTGGCATCAACCTCGAAGACATCAAGGCACCCGAGTGCTTCGAGATCGAACGCACCCTGATCGAGCAGTGCGACATCCCGGTCTTCCACGATGACCAGCATGGCACCGCCATCGTGACTGCCGCTGGCATGCTCAACGCCCTGGAAATCGCCGGCAAGAGCCTGGCCGAAGCCAAAATCGTCTGCCTCGGCGCCGGTGCGGCCGCCATCTCCTGCATGAAGCTGCTGGTTAGCATGGGCGCGAAGGTCGAGAACATCTTCATGATCGACCGCAAGGGCGTAGTCCATGCCGGTCGCGACGACCTGAACCAGTACAAGGCCGTCTTCGCCCACGAAACCGACAAGCGCACCCTGTCCGAAGCCCTGGATGGCGCTGACGTGTTCGTCGGCCTCTCCGGCGCCAACCTGCTGAGCCCGGAAGACCTGAAGCGCATGGCGGCCAACCCGATCGTCTTCGCGTGCTCCAACCCGGACCCGGAAATCAAGCCGGAACTGGCTCACGAGACCCGCAACGACGTGATCATGGCTACCGGTCGCTCCGACTACCCGAACCAGGTCAACAACGTGCTGGGCTTCCCCTTCATCTTCCGCGGTGCCCTGGACGTACGCGCCACTCGCATCAACGAAGAGATGAAGATTGCCGCCGCCCTGGCCCTGCGCGATCTGGCCAAGCTGCCGGTACCGAAGGACGTCTGCGACGCCTACGGCGTGGACTCCCTGGAATTCGGCCGTGAGTACATCATTCCGAAACCCATGGACAAGCGTCTGATCACCGTCGTTTCCGATGCTGTGGCCAAGGCCGCCATCGAATCCGGCGTAGCGACCCTGCCTTATCCGAAGCACTATCCGCTGAACTCGGTGGACGAAGTGTTCAACGGCTAAGTCCGGACCAAAAAGAAGCCCCGCAAATGCGGGGCTTTTTTATTGGCCTTGTTCTCAGAACAGGTCGATGGGGGCGGCTTCGTCGGCTGGCAGCGGGCTGCCTGGAATGGCCAGGCCGGGTTCGAGTTCGCTCATGGGCGGTGGTGTGTCCTCGCTCTTGAACAGTTCGAAGAACGCATCCGGCGTGCCGGGGCTGGCGGCGCGACCGCTGAGCGGGTCGATGCGCAGGGTCAGCAGGCCAGCAGGCTCGGACTGGACGTGAGCCGGCTTGTCTTTCAGTGCGCTGCTCATGTAGTTCATCCAGATCGGCAGTGCCACGGTGCCGCCATACTCGTGGCGACCCAGGCTCTCCGGCTGGTCGAAGCCGACCCAGACCGTAGTGACGTAGTCAGCGTTGTAGCCGGAGAACCAACTGTCCTTGGACTCGTTGGTGGTCCCGGTCTTGCCGGCGATATCACTGCGACCCATGGACAGTGCGCGGCGACCGGTGCCGCGCTTGATCACATCCTGCAGCATGCTGTTCAGGATGAAGGTGGTGCGCGGGTCGACGATGCGCTCGGCGACGGCCGGAGCCTGGCTCTGAGGTGCTGCTGCATCGGCAGAGGCAAGCAGGGTGTCTGGCGCTGCATTGGCTTGTGCCACGTCGGTGGGTTGCACTTCCCCCTCCGGAACCCGCGGAGGATTGGCAACGAACAGCGTCTTGCCGTCGCGGCTCTCGATGCGCTCGATCAAGTAGGGCTGAACCTTGTAACCGCCGTTGGCGAAGGTGCTCCAGCCGCCAGCGATCTCCAGTGGTGTGAGGTTGGCGGTACCGAGGGCCAGGGACAGATTGCGCGGCAAGTCATCCTTGTTGAAGCCGAAGCGGCTGACGTAATTCAGCGCGTAGTCGATTCCGACTGCTTGCAGGACGCGGATCGAAACCAGGTTGCGTGACTTGTAGAGGGCTTCGCGCAGGCGGATCGGGCCGAGGAAGGTGTTGTTGTCGTTCTTCGGACGCCAGGCTTCTTCCATGCCCGCTTCCTGGAAGACGATCGGGGCATCGTTCACAAGGCTCGCGGCGGTGAAGCCGTTATCGAGCGCGGCGGCATAAAGGAAGGGTTTGAAGCTGGAGCCCGGCTGGCGCTTGGCCTGGGCGGCGCGGTTGTAGTTGCTCTGTTCGAAGGAGAAACCACCCACCAGGGCGCGAATGGCGCCGTCGTTCGGGTCCAGCGAAACCAGTGCGCTCTGCGCTGCCGGCAGCTGGACGAAGCGCAGGCTTCCATCAGCCTGGCGCTGTACGCGGATCAGGTCGCCCACCTGGGTGACATCGGCAGGTTGCTGAGGGCGAGCGCCCAGGCTGTTGGTGTTGAGGAAGGGACGGGCCCATTTCATGCTGTCCCAGCTCACGGCTTCTTCCTTGCCGCTGCGGGTCAGGACCAGGATGCCGCTCTTCTCTACCTGGGTGACGATGGCCGGTTCCAGACCGCCGAGGGATTTCTGCTTGGCCAGCTCCTGCAGCCAGGTTTCTTTGGTCATGCCCGGCAGGCGGGTTTCGGGACCGCGGTAACCGTGGCGCTGGTCGTAATCGATCAGGCCTTCGCGCAACGCGGAGTTGGCTGCTTGCTGAAGGTCGCTGGGAACGGTGGTGGTGACCCGGAAACCTTCGGTATAGGCGTCGCTGCCATAGCGGCCGACCATTTCGGCCCGGGCCATCTCTGCAATATAGGGCGCGGCGAGTTCCGGGGTCGGAACGTGGTAGCTGGCGTCGATCGGTTCGTTGATGGCTTGCTGATAGCGGGCTTCGTCGATTCGTCCCAGCTTGTACATGCGACCGAGGATCCAGTCGCGACGCTCTTTGCTGCGGGTCGGATTGACCAGCGGGTTGAAGCGGGAGGGCGCCTTGGGTAGGCCGGCGATCATGGCCATTTGCGCGAGGCTGATTTCGCGAATGGACTTGCCGTAATAGACCTGGGCGGCGGCCTCGATACCGTATGCGCGGTTACCGAGGTAGATCTTGTTCACATAAAGTTCAAGAATTTCGTCTTTGCTGAGTTCCCGTTCAATTTGCAGGGCCAGCAATATTTCATTGATCTTGCGAGAGAAACTTCTTTCGCTGGTGAGGAAGTAGTTCTTCGCCACCTGCATGGTGATGGTACTACCGCCCGTCTGGATGTGGCCGGTCTTCAATAATTGCGTGGCAGCGCGCATCAGGCTGGTGAGGTCGACGCCATAATGGTTCGCGAAATTGTCGTCCTCGGCAGCCAGCAGAGCCTGGATGAAATCGGGCGGAATGTCGGCGAAACGGACGGGAGAACGGCGCATCTCGCCGAACTCAGCTATCAGCTTGCCATCGCTGCTATACACGCGCAGCGGGATCTGGAGCTGGATCCGGCGTAGCGAGTCGACGGACGGAAGGCTGGGACTAAGATAGAGGTAAGCGCCGCTGAAACTGAGCAACAGGCCACAGAAAACGGCAACGAAAGACCACCAGAAGAACTTCAGCAGGCGCATCAAGGCTTGTGGATTTCCAGACAAAAGAATGAGTTAAACGAAAGGCGATGATAAAAGGCAAAAGCCGATCACATTATAAGCGTTTTTTTTCCGGGGGAGCCATTTGCGCTTCTGTCAAGACTGCTATTTAATGTGGAAAAACATAAATCGTCCGTAAGTCTCGGACGCTGATAGGAAATCGGTCGTGCTAGGGCTCTTCAATAAGAAAGCGAATTCGCTGTTGGGGATCGACATCAGCTCGACCTCAGTCAAGCTCCTTGAATTGAGTCGCTCGGGAAGCCGCTTCAAAGTGGAGTCCTATGCCGTCGAGCCACTCCCTCCGAATGCGGTCGTCGAAAAGAACATCGCTGAACTTGAAGGCGTCGGGCAGGCGCTTTCCCGCGTGGTCACCAAGGCGCGAACCGGCGTCAAGGTCGCTGCGGTCGCTGTGGCGGGTTCGGCCGTGATCACCAAGACAATCGAGATGGAAGCCGGTCTCTCCGATGATGATCTGGAGAACCAGCTGAAAATCGAAGCCGACCAGTACATTCCCTATCCGCTGGAAGAAGTTGCCATCGACTTCGAGGTGCAAGGCGCCTCGGCGCGTAACCCGGAGCGGGTCGACGTTCTTCTGGCTGCTTGCCGGAAGGAGAACGTCGAAGTGCGGGAAGCCGCGCTCGCCCTGGCAGGTCTCTCCGCCAAGGTGGTCGATGTTGAAGCCTATGCGCTGGAACGCGCCTATTCCCTGCTTTCGGCCCAGCTCGGCGATTCCCATGACGAACTCACCGTGGCTGTCGTCGACATCGGCGCGACCATGACTACGCTCAGCGTGCTGCACAGCGGTCGCACCATCTATACGCGGGAGCAGCTTTTCGGGGGGCGTCAGCTGACCGAGGAGATCCAGCGCCGCTATGGGCTTTCGGTCGAGGAAGCTGGTCTTGCCAAGAAGCAAGGTGGTCTTCCGGATGACTACGACAGCGAGGTTTTGCAACCGTTCAAGGATGCTGTCGTTCAGCAGGTATCCCGTTCCCTGCAGTTCTTCTTCGCCGCGGGTCAGTACAACGACGTGGATTACATCCTCCTGGCCGGCGGTACCGCTTCGATTCCTGACCTGGATCGCCTGATTCAGCAGAAGATCGGTACTCCGACTCTGGTTGCGAACCCCTTCGCCGATATGGCGCTCAGTAGCAAGGTCAATGCGGGCGCCCTGGCCAGCGATGCCCCTGCCCTGATGATTGCTTGCGGCTTGGCGATGAGGAGTTTCGACTGATGGCGCGCATCAACCTACTCCCCTGGCGTGAGCAGCTGCGCGAGGAGCGCAAGCAGCGGTTCCTGGTCGCACTGGGAGCCGTACTGGCGCTGGGCGCCGGCGCGGTGTTCCTCGGTGACCAGTACCTGAACAACGCTATCGAGAACCAGCAGGCACGCAACGACTTCGTTCGCAAGGAAATCGCCGTCCTGGACGCCAGGATCAAGGAAATCAGCGAGTTGAAGACCCGCCGCCAGCAGCTTCTCGAGCGGATGAAGATCATCCAGGATCTGCAGGGCAACCGGCCGATCATCGGTCGTGTGTTTGATCAATTGGTGCGGACGCTGCCCGATGGTGTCTTCTTCACCGGCGTGAAGATGACTGGCAAGAACATCGACATCGTCGGCGCAGCCGAGTCGAATAACCGGGTTTCCAACCTGATGCGTAACCTGGATGCCTCTGAGTGGCTGACTGCGCCCAACCTCACTGGAGTCAAGGCGGTCACTGCTGGCGCGGTGGACCAGGCCAACGTATTCCAGCTGACCGTGCAGCAGACCCAGCCGGGCTCTGAGGAAGAAATCGGCAAGCCTGGAGCCGTGAACACCGCTAACAAAGGAGCCGCGAAATGAGTTTCTCCGACTCCCTGGAAAGCCTGCGCAAGATCGACCTCGCCGATCTTGACGTCAACAACCTCGGCTCCTGGCCCATTGCGGTCAAGGTCATTGCCTGCATCCTGCTGCTGATTCTCGTGCTGGTACTGGGCTACAACTTCCACCTCAAGGACCTCGAACTCCAGTGGGACTCGAAGCGCGCCGAAGAAGTGACGCTGAAGGAGCAGTTCGCCGCGAAGGCGTTCCAGGCTGCAAACCTGGAAGCCTACAAGGAGCAGATGAAGGAGATGGAAACCTCCTTCGGTGCCTTGCTGCGCCAACTGCCCAGCGACACCGAAGTGCCGGGCCTGCTGGAAGACATTACCCGTACCGGTCTGGGCAGTGGCCTCGAGTTCGAAGAAATCAAGCTGCTGCCGGAAGTGGCGCAGCAGTTCTATATCGAGCTGCCGATCCAGATTTCGGTAGTGGGCGGCTATCACGACCTGGCCACCTTCGTCAGTGGCGTTGCCAGCTTGCCGCGAATCGTGACGTTGCATGATTTCGAGATCAAACCGCTCGCCAATGACAGCGGTTCCAAGCTGCGTATGTCGATCCTGGCCAAGACCTACCGTTATAACGACAAGGGGCTGCAGAAATGAGTAGTCCTCGCGCCCGTCTGGCGCTCTGTGCCCTGATGCTGGCCGGCCTTTCCGGCTGCGGTGTCGGCAACGACTTTGGCGATCTTCAAGCCTACATGGACGAAGTTCGCGCTCGCCCCAAGGGCTCCATCGAACCCTTGCCGAAATTCCAGCCCTATGAGGCATTCACCTATAGCGCTGCCGCCCTGCGCAGTCCCTTCCAGCCGCCGATCAAGATCGATCTGGCAAAGCAGCAGAAGGGTTCGAAGGACATTCACCCGGACGAAACCCGGGTCAAACAGTTCCTCGAAGGATTCAATATCGAGTCCTTCGAGATGGTGGGCACCTTGTCCAACGGCTCGGGGACCTTTGCCTTGGTCAGTGGTGCTGGAGGGGTGCACCGGGTCAAGGTTGGGGATTATCTGGGGCGTAACCATGGTCGTGTCGTCGGGATCGACGAAGCCAAGGTCGACGTGATCGAGATCGTCCCGGACGGGGAAGGTGGATGGCTGGAGCGTCCACGTAGTCTCGCGCTCAGGGAGCGCTCTTGAGGGCGAGGTTAACCACCGATGAAGAATAACTACCGGTCTGCACAACGGAACCAGATGATGAAAAGCTCGCTATCGCGCCTTGGTATCACGCTATTGGCCGCCCTGCTGTCGCCAGCGCTATTGGCTGCGAACCTGCAGGCACTGGATGTCGCGGCTCTCCCAGGCGACAGGGTTGAACTCAAGCTGGCATTCGACGAGCCGATTACGGCTCCGCGCGGCTACACCATCGAGCAGCCTGCGCGTATTGCCCTGGACTTGCCGGGTGTGTCCAACAAGCTGGGCTCCAAGAACCGCGAGCTGGGCGTGGGGAACGCTCGCAGCCTGACCGTCGTGGAAGCCAAGGACCGCACGCGCCTGATCATCAACCTGTCGACCCTGGTGCCGTACAGCACCCGTGTGGATGGCCGTAACCTCTACGTTCTGGTGGGCGATTCCGCGGCTTCGTCCGCAGCGCCGCGCACCGTAGCGTCCGCTCCCGCCCCGGTGGCCACTACCCTGAGCGCCTCCCAGCCGACCAAGAGCTATGCCAGCGCTGGGCGCGCCATCGAGAACATCGACTTCCAGCGCGGTGAGCAGGGGGAGGGGAACGTAGTCATCACCCTGTCCGATCCCAGCGTCAGTCCGGATATCCAGGAGCAAGGCGGCAAGATTCGCCTGGACTTCTCCAAGACCCAGATTCCCGAGCCGCTGCGTGTTCGTCTCGATGTGAAGGATTTCGCCACTCCGGTGCAGTTCGTCAGCGCTTCCGGCTCCGGCGCCAATGCCAGCATCAGCATCGAACCGACCGGTTACTACGACTACCTGGCCTATCAGACCGACAACAAGCTGACCGTCAGCATCAAGCCGCTGACCCAGGATGACGTGGAAAAGCGCAAGACCGAGCGTTTCGCCTACTCGGGCGAGAAGCTGTCGCTGAACTTCCAGGACATCGACGTCCGTTCCGTTCTCCAGCTGATCGCCGACTTCACCGACCTCAACCTCGTCGCGTCGGATACCGTACAAGGCAACATCACCCTGCGCCTGCAAAACGTGCCCTGGGACCAGGCGCTGGACCTGGTGCTGAAGACCAAGGGCCTGGACAAGCGCAAAGTGGGTAACGTGCTGCTGGTTGCGCCTGCGGACGAGATCGCTGCCCGCGAACGCCAGGAGCTGGAATCGCAGAAGCAGATCGCCGAACTGGCGCCCCTGCGCCGTGAGCTGATCCAGGTGAACTACGCCAAGGCAGCAGACATCGCCAAGCTGTTCCAGTCCGTCACCAGTGGTGACCCGAGCGCGGCCGGTACTGATGAGCGCGGCTCCATCACTGTGGATGATCGTACCAACAGCATCATCGCCTACCAGACCCAGGACAAACTGGAAGAGCTGCGTCGCATCGTGACTCAGCTGGATATCCCGGTTCGTCAGGTCATGATCGAGGCGCGCATAGTCGAAGCCAACGTCGACTATGACAAGGCTCTGGGCGTCAACTGGCGCGGTGCGAGCATCGGCGACAACAACTTCGTCGTCGGTGGCGGTGGTCTCGGTCGTCCAGCTGCCAACCAGGCTGGCAACGTGAACCTGGCCAACGCCCCGTTCGTCGACCTGGGTGCCACCGGCGCAACCTCCAGCATCGGCATCGGCTTCATTACCGACAACACCATCCTCGACCTCGAACTGTCGGCGATGGAGAAGACCGGTAACGGTGAAATCGTGTCGCAGCCCAAGGTGGTCACCTCCGACAAGGAAACCGCGAAGATCCTCAAGGGCCAGGAAGTGCCCTATCAGGAAGCCAGTTCCAGCGGCGCCACCAGCACGTCCTTCAAGGAAGCGGCCCTGTCTCTGGAAGTGACTCCGCAGATCACGCCGGACAACCGCATCATCATGGAGGTCAAGGTCACCAAGGACGCGCCGGACTTCGGCAACGCCCTGAACGGTGTACCGCCGATCAACAAGAACGAGGTAAACGCCAAGGTACTGGTCAATGATGGTGAAACCATCGTGATAGGTGGGGTATTCTCCAACACCCAAACCAAGGCGGTGGACAAGGTGCCCTTCCTCGGCGACCTGCCCTTCCTCGGCCGCATGTTCCGTCGCGACGTGGTTCAGGACAAGAAATCCGAGCTCCTGGTATTCCTCACTCCCCGCATCATGAACAACCAGGCCATTGCGGTGAGTCGCTGATATCGGTGCGAAATTTGATTCTGATTGGCCCGATGGGGGCAGGAAAAAGCACCATCGGGCGTTTGCTTGCTAAAGAACTGCGACTTCCCTTCAAGGACTCCGATAAGGAAATCGAACAGCGCACTGGAGCGGATATCCCATGGATATTCGACGTCGAGGGCGAGCAGGGTTTCCGCGATCGCGAACAATCGATGATCGAGGAACTCTGCGGTCATGACGGCGTGGTCCTGGCGACCGGTGGTGGCGCGGTTCTGCGTCCGGCCAATCGCCAGGCTCTGCGTGGCGGGGGGCGGGTCGTCTATTTGCACACCTCGGTGGAGCAGCAGATTGAACGCACCTCGCGTGACCGTAATCGGCCCCTGTTGCGTTCGGCTGATCCAGGCAAGGTCCTGCGCGACCTGATGGCCATTCGCGATCCGCTCTATCGGGAGATCGCCGACATCATCATCGAAACCGATGAGCGGCCGCCGCGCATGGTGGTTCAAGAAATACTGGCGCGCCTCCAGGCACTTCCGCCCCGTTAAAGCGCGGGCGGAACTGCGCTATCCTTTAGCCCTTTTTATATCGGGGGCCCCATGCGGACACTTCAAGTCGATCTTGGCGAGCGTAGCTATCCCATCCATATCGGTTCTGGGCTGCTGTCGCGCCCGGAGCTTTTCACGCCGCACATCGCCGGTCGTCAGGTGGCCATCGTCACCAACGAGACCGTGGCACCCCTTTATCTCGAAACGCTGACCCAGACCTTGCAGGGCTACTCGGTGCTGCCGGTGGTATTGCCCGACGGCGAGGCGCACAAGAACTGGGAAACCTTGCAGCTGATCTTCGATGCCCTGCTGGGCGCTCGCCATGATCGCCGCACCACTGTGATCGCCCTGGGTGGCGGGGTCATCGGCGATATGGCCGGCTTTGCCGCTGCCTGCTACCAGCGTGGTGTGGACTTCATCCAGGTGCCTACGACGCTGTTGTCCCAGGTGGATTCCTCGGTTGGCGGCAAGACCGGCATCAACCACCCGCTGGGCAAGAACATGGTGGGTGCCTTCTACCAGCCCAAGGCGGTAATCATCGACACTGACAGCCTGCGCACCCTGCCGGAGCGCGAGTTGTCCGCTGGTCTGGCCGAGGTGATCAAGTACGGCTTGATCTGCGACGAACCTTTCCTGCCTTGGTTGGAAGAAAAGATGACTGCCCTGCGCGGTCTCGATGCGGGCGCCCTGACCGATGCTATCGAACGCTCCTGTGCCGCCAAGGCGCGGGTGGTGGGCGTGGATGAGCGCGAGTCCGGGCTGCGCGCGATCCTCAACCTCGGCCACACCTTCGGCCACGCCATCGAGACCCACATGGGTTACGGCGCCTGGTTGCACGGCGAGGCGGTATCGGCGGGTACCGTCATGGCCCTGGAAATGTCCTGCCGCCTGGGCTGGATTTCCACCGACGATCGCGACGCGGCGATTCGCTTGCTGCGCAGTGCCGGCTTGCCGGTCGTACCGCCAATGGACATGACGCCGGAACATTTCCTCCAGCACATGGCCGTAGACAAGAAGGTACTCGATGGCCAATTGCGCCTGGTGCTGCTGCGCCGGATTGGCGATGCCGTCGTGACTGCCGATTATCCGCGTGACGTGCTCGAGGCCACCCTGGCCGCCGACTATCGCGCCCTGGCCGACAAGCTTGGAGAGTAAAGGATTCCCATGAGCAGCCTGCACGCCGACGAGGCCTACCTCGGTCACTACCAGTTCACCCATGATCCGTTCGCGGCGCGGGTGCCTGGCTTCAAGTTCTTCCCGGCCCAGCGCAAGCCGGTGCTGGGTCAGCTGCACCACCTGGCTCGCTACAGCCAGTTGATGTTGGTGGTGAGCGGCCCGCACGGCAGCGGCAAGACGCTGCTGCGTCAGGCCCTGGTGGCGAGCACCAACAAGCAGGCGGTCCAGAGCCTGGTGGTTTCGGCACGCAGTTCGGTCGAGGCGGGTGGAATGCTGCGTCAGATCGCCCAGGGGCTGAATGTTGCGCAGGCTGATGTGCGCTCCATTCTCGCCCAGGTCGGCCAGCTTGCCCTGACCGGCCAGGAGGTTTACCTCCTGGTGGATGACGCCGAGGAGCTGGACGACGCTTCCCTCGACAATCTGCTGGCTCTGGCCGAGGGCAGTGTCGAAGCACGTACCCACGTATTCCTGTTTGGCGAGGACTCGCTGCTGGCCCGCCTGGATGCGCTGGTCGAGGGTGAGGAGCGCTTCCATGTCATCGAGCTGCAGCCGTACACCCCGGAAGAAACCCGCGAGTACGTCGCCCAGCGCCTTGAAGGTGCGGGGCGTGGCATCGACGTGCTCAGCGATGAGCAGGTGGAAGACATTCACCTGCAATCCGGCGGCTGGCCGGGTTCGATCAACCAAGTGGCGCACGATCTCATGGTCGAGGCCATGCTTGCGGAGCGCGGCGCCTCGCGGAAATCCGCAGGTGGCTTCAATCTGCCGAAGAAGCACCTGCTCGCCCTCGCCGTAGTCGGGATCGGTGTGATTGCTGCCTGGATGATGCAGGGCCGCAACGAAAGTGGCGCCGAGAACGCGTCGGCAACCGCCGCCCAGTCGCAAGGGCAAGCGCCTGCAGGCCAGCCTGCCGGCGAAGCGGACTCCGGTTCGCCGGCCGTCGAGTTCGCGGGTTCCTCCCAACCGCTGCCCTTGCCGTTGGTGGGTGAGGCCCAGCCGGTGATTCGTGAGCCGCTGGCCCAGGCTGCTGGTCAGGGTGAGCCGGAAGATGGCCCCGCGCCCGAAGGGGCCGCCACTGTGCCGCCTACCGTTACCACCAGCGCGCCGCCTCAGGGCGCGATTGCGAGTCCGGTGCCAGCAGCGCCGGTAGAGCCGATCGCGTCGGCGCAGCCATTGCCCCAGCCGACCCAGCCCATCGCGGCTGTGCCCGCCGCGCCGGTTGCAGCCCCCAAGCCGGCCGCACCGGCTGCTGCTCCGGCCGCTGTGCCGAGCGCCGCTACCAAGCCAGTCGCCACAGCCAAGCCCGCCGCCGCACCCGCCCAGGTCGCCAAGCCGGCAGAGAAACCCGTGCCGGCGACAGCAGTCGCGTCGACCGGTGGCGCATCGGGTAATGGTTGGTACAGCGGTCAGGCGGGAAGCCACTTCGCCCTGCAGGTGCTCGGCACCAGTTCCGAGGGCAGCGCCAAGGCCTTCGTTCAGCAGAACGGTGGTCAGTACCGCTACTTCAAGAAGCAGCACCAGGGTAAGGCGCTCTATGTCGTGACCTACGGCAGCTTCCCCAGCCGCACCGCAGCGCAGGCCGCGATCAAATCTTTGCCAGCCAAGGTCCAGGCTGGTAAACCCTGGCCGAAGACTTTCGCCAGCATCCAGCAGGAAATGGCTCGCTAGTATTCTGCGAGCCTGATCCCCCGCCTTTTGACTGGGCGGTCGCTAGCACGACCTCCCGGTTCATTCATTCATTTTTGCGACATTGGCTTTCATAGGTTGGCCACGAAGATTTGTGGTCGACCAAAGCGCTATGTACAATGACCTCCCTTTGCCCTACGCAAAAGCTGGCGTCAAGTCCGGCGCGTATGGTAAGGAGTTGAATTACAAAGCAATTCTGCCTTTTTCTGAAGGCAACCCTGGTGAGAGTTCCCCTATGAAAGCAGGTCTGTACCATCCTGATGAATTCAAGGATAACTGCGGTTTCGGCTTGATCGCCCATATGCAGGGCGAGGCGAGCCACAATCTTCTTAAAACCGCCATCGAAGCCCTGACCTGCATGACCCACCGCGGCGGCATCAACGCCGACGGCAAGACCGGCGACGGTTGTGGTCTGTTGATCCAGAAACCCGACCTTTTCCTGCGCGCCATCGCCAAGGAAACCTTCTCGGTCGAGCTGCCTGCCCAGTACGCAGTCGGCATGGTCTTCTTTAACCAGGACCCGGTTCGCGCCGAAGCGGCTCGCGAAAACATGAATCGCGAAATCCTCGCTGCCGGCCTGCAACTGATCGGCTGGCGCAAGGTGCCGGTGGACACCAGCGTCCTCGGCCGCCTGGCCCTGGAGCGCCTGCCGCAGATCGAGCAGGTGTTCGTCGGTGGTGAAGGCCTGGGCGACCAGGAAATGGCAGTCAAGCTGTTCAGTGCCCGTCGCCGTTCCTCCGTGGCCAATGCCGCGGACGCCGACCACTACATCTGCAGCTTCTCCCACAAGACCATCATCTACAAAGGCCTGATGATGCCGGCCGACCTGCAGCAGTTCTACCCGGACCTGGGTGACGAACGCCTGCAGACCGCCATTTGCGTCTTCCACCAGCGCTTCTCCACCAACACCCTGCCGAAGTGGCCGCTGGCGCAGCCCTTCCGCTTCCTCGCCCACAACGGCGAGATCAACACCATCACCGGCAACCGCAACTGGGCGGTGGCTCGTCGTACCAAGTTCGCCAACGAGCAGCTGCCCGACATCGACGAGCTGGGTCCGCTGGTCAACCGCGTCGGTTCCGACTCCTCCAGCATGGACAACATGCTGGAACTGATGGTCACTGGCGGCATCGACCTGTTCCGTGGCGTGCGGATGATCATCCCGCCGGCCTGGCAGAACATGGAAACCATGGATGCCGACCTGCGTGCTTTCTACGAATACAACTCCATGCACATGGAGCCCTGGGACGGCCCCGCCGGTGTCGTGCTCACCGACGGCCGTTACGCCGTCTGCCTGCTCGACCGCAACGGCCTGCGCCCGGCCCGCTGGGTCACCACCAAGAACGGCTACATCACCCTCGCGTCGGAAATCGGCGTGTGGGACTACAAGCCGGAAGACGTACTCGCCAAGGGCCGCGTCGGTCCCGGGCAGATCCTCGCGGTGGATACCGAGACCGGTCAGATCCTCAACACCAACGACATCGACAGCCGCCTGAAGTCGCGCCATCCGTACAAGCAGTGGCTGCGCCAGAGTGCCGTGCGCATCCAGGCCAAGCTGGACGACGACCATGGCGTGGCCAGCTACGACAGCGATCAGCTCAAGCAGTACATGAAGATGTTCCAGGTCACCTTCGAGGAGCGTGACCAGGTACTGCGCCCGCTGGCCGAGCAAGGCCAGGAAGCGGTCGGTTCCATGGGCGACGATACCCCCATGGCCGTGCTGTCCCAGCGCGTACGCTCGCCGTTCGACTATTTCCGCCAGCAGTTCGCGCAGGTCACCAACCCGCCGATCGACCCGCTGCGTGAAGCCATCGTGATGTCCCTGGAGATCTGCCTCGGTGCCGAGCGCAACATCTTCAGCGAATCGCCTGACCATGCCACCCGCGTGATCCTCAGCAGCCCGGTGATCTCCCCGGCCAAGTGGAGCGCGCTGATGAGCCTGGACACTCCGGGCTTCGAGCGGCAGATCATCGACCTGAACTACGACGAGAGCCTCGGCCTCGAAGCGGCCGTGCGCAACATGGCCGACCAGGCCGAAGAAGCCGTGCGTGCTGGCAAGGTGCTGCTGGTCCTGACCGACCGTCACATCGCCCCCGGCAAGCTGCCGGCCCACGCCTCTCTGGCTGTCGGTGCCGTTCACCACCGTCTGGTGGAAAAGGGCCTGCGTTGCGACTGCAACATCCTGGTCGAGACCGCCACCGCCCGCGACCCGCACCACTTCGCCGTGCTGGTGGGCTTTGGCGCGTCCGCTGTGTACCCGTTCCTCGCCTATGAAGTGCTGGCTGACCTGATCCGCACCGGCGAAGTGCTGGGCGACCTGTACGAAGTCTTCAAGCACTACCGCAAGGGCATCTCCAAGGGCCTGCTGAAGATCCTCTCGAAGATGGGCATCTCCACCATCGCCTCCTACCGCGGCGCCCAGCTGTTCGAAGCTGTTGGCCTCTCGGAAGAAGTGGTGGACCTCAGCTTCCGTGGCGTCGCCAGCCGCATCAAGGGTGCGCGCTTCGTCGACATCGAGTCCGAGCAGAAGCTGCTGGCCTTCGAAGCCTGGAACAACCGCAAGGCCATCCAGCAAGGCGGCCTGCTGAAGTTCGTCTACGGTGGCGAATACCACGCCTACAACCCGGACGTGGTGAACACCCTGCAAGCGGCCGTGCAGCAGGGCGACTACGAGAAGTTCAAGGAATACACCGCGCTGGTGGATAACCGCCCGGTGTCGATGTTGCGCGACCTGCTCAAGGTCAAGACCATCGATCAGCCGCTGTCGCTGGACGAGATCGAACCGCTGGAGTCCATCTTCAAGCGCTTCGATGCCGCGGGCATTTCCCTGGGCGCGCTTTCCCCCGAGGCCCATGAGGCCCTGGCCGAGGCCATGAACCGCCTGGGCGGTCGCTCCAACTCCGGTGAGGGTGGCGAAGACCCGGCGCGCTACGGCACCGTGAAGAGCTCCAAGATCAAGCAGGTGGCTACCGGCCGCTTCGGTGTCACCCCGGAATACCTGGTCAACGCCGAAGTGCTGCAGATCAAGGTCGCCCAGGGTGCCAAGCCCGGTGAGGGTGGCCAGCTGCCTGGTGGCAAGGTCAACGGCCTGATCGCCCGCCTGCGTTATGCAGTGCCCGGCGTGACCCTGATTTCGCCGCCGCCGCACCACGACATCTACTCCATCGAAGATCTGGCCCAGCTGATCTATGACCTCAAGCAGGTCAACCCGCAGGCGCTGGTCTCGGTGAAGCTGGTGGCTGAAGCCGGCGTTGGCACCATCGCCGCTGGCGTGGCCAAGGCCTATGCCGACCTGATCACCATCTCCGGCTACGACGGCGGCACCGGCGCATCCCCGCTGACCTCCATCAAGTACGCCGGCAGCCCGTGGGAACTGGGTCTGGCTGAAACCCACCAGACCCTGCGCGGCAACGACCTGCGCGGCAAGGTGCGCGTACAGACCGACGGCGGCCTGAAAACCGGCCTCGACGTGATCAAGGCGGCCATTCTCGGCGCTGAAAGCTTCGGCTTCGGTACCGCACCGATGATCGCCCTGGGCTGCAAATACCTGCGTATCTGCCACCTGAACAACTGCGCCACCGGCGTCGCCACCCAGAACGACAAGCTGCGCAAGGACCACTTCATCGGCACCGTCGAAATGGTGATGAACTTCTTCACCTACATCGCCGAAGAAACCCGCGAGTGGCTGGCCAAGCTGGGCGTGCGCAGCCTGAGCGAGCTGATCGGTCGTACCGACCTGCTGGAAATGCTGCCGGGTGATACCGAGAAACAGGGCTACCTGGATCTCAGCCCGCTGCTGGGCAGCGACCATATCCCGGCCGACAAGCCGCAGTTCTGCGAAGTGGAGAAAAACCCGCCCTTCGACCCGGGCCTGCTGGCCGAGAAGATGTGGGACATCTCCAAGGCGGCCGTCGAAGGCAAGACCGGCGGTGTCTACGACCTGGATATCTGCAACTGCGACCGCTCCATTGGCGCGCGGATTTCCGGTGAGATCGCTCGTCGTCATGGCAACCAGGGCATGAAAGACGCCCCGGTGACCTTCCGCTTCCGCGGTACCGCGGGCCAAAGCTTCGGCGTGTGGAACGCCGGCGGCCTGAACCTGTACCTCGAAGGCGATGCCAACGACTACGTCGGCAAGGGCATGACCGGCGGCAAGGTGGTGATCACTCCGCCGAAGGGCAGCCCGTTCAAGAGCCAGGAGTCGGCCATCGTCGGCAACACCTGCCTTTACGGCGCCACTGGCGGCAAACTGTTCGCTGCGGGTACCGCAGGCGAGCGTTTCGCAGTGCGTAACTCCGGTGCCCACACTGTGGTGGAAGGCACTGGCGATCACTGCTGCGAGTACATGACCGGCGGTTTCGTCTGCGTTCTCGGCAAGACCGGCTACAACTTCGGTTCCGGCATGACTGGCGGCTTCGCCTATGTGCTCGACCAGGACAACAGCTTCGTCGACCGGGTCAACCACGAACTGGTGGAAATCCAGCGCATCAGCAACGAGTCCATGGAGGCCTACCGTAGCCACCTGCACAGCGTGCTGGTCGAGTACGTGAAGGAAACTTCCAGCGACTGGGGTGCCCACCTGCTGGAAAACCTGGACGATTACCTGCGCAAGTTCTGGTTGGTCAAGCCGAAGGCCGCGAGCCTCGCTTCGCTGCTCTCCAGCACCCGTGCCAACCCGCAATAACAACAGCGCCTGAAGTGGTTTGATGAGGTTTTTTTAATGACTGAACGTCTGAACAACGACTTCCAGTTCATCGAGGTCGGGCGCAAGGATCCGAAGAAGAAACTGTTGCGCCAGCGCAAGAAGGAATTCGTCGAGATCCATGACCTGTTCAAGCCGCAGCAAGCGGCTGACCAGGCTCACCGCTGCCTCGGCTGCGGCAACCCGTATTGCGAGTGGAAGTGCCCGGTGCACAACTTCATTCCGAACTGGCTGAAGCTGGTGTCGGAAGGCAACATCCTGGCTGCCGCCGAACTGTCGCACCAGACCAACACCCTGCCGGAAGTCTGCGGTCGCGTGTGCCCGCAGGACCGCCTCTGTGAAGGCGCCTGCACCCTGAACGACGGCTTTGGTGCAGTGACCATCGGCTCGGTGGAGAAGTACATCACCGACACCGCCTTCGCCATGGGCTGGCGTCCGGACATGTCCAAGGTCAAGCCCACCGGCAAGCGCGTTGCCGTGATCGGTGCCGGTCCGGCCGGTCTGGGCTGCGCCGACGTGCTGGTGCGCAACGGCGTGACCCCGGTGGTCTTCGACAAGAACCCGGAAATCGGCGGTCTGCTGACCTTCGGTATCCCCGAGTTCAAGCTCGAGAAGCATGTGCTGAGCCGTCGCCGTGAAGTCTTCACCGGCATGGGCATCGAGTTCCGCCTGAACACCGAAGTGGGCAAGGACGTGACCATGGACCAACTGCTCGAGGAGTTCGATGCAGTCTTCATGGGCATGGGTACCTACACCTACATGAAGGGCGGCTTCCCGGGCGAGGACCTGCCGGGCGTGCACGATGCGCTGGACTTCCTGATCGCCAACGTCAATCGCAACCTCGGCTTCGAGAAGTCCCCCGAGGACTTCGTCGACATGAAGGGCAAGCGCGTAGTGGTCCTGGGTGGTGGCGACACCGCGATGGACTGCAACCGCACCTCCATTCGCCAAGGTGCGAAGGCCGTGACCTGTGCCTACCGTCGTGACGAAGAAAACATGCCGGGTTCGCGCAAAGAGGTGAAGAACGCCAAGGAAGAGGGCGTGAAATTCCTCTTCAATCGCCAGCCCATCGCCATCGTCGGCGAAGACAAGGTGGAAGGCGTGAAGGTGGTCGAGACCCGTCTCGGCGAGCCGGATGCCCGTGGCCGTCGCAGCCCCGAGCCGATCCCGGGTTCCGAGGAGATCATTCCGGCAGAAGCCGTGCTGATCGCCTTCGGTTTCCGTCCGAGCCCGGCGCCCTGGTTCGAGCAGTTCGAGATCAGCGTGGACAGCCAGGGTCGCGTGGTCGCGCCTGCGCAGTCGCAGTTCAAGCACCAGACCAGCAACCCGAAGATCTTCGCCGGTGGCGACATGGTCCGTGGTTCCGACCTGGTGGTAACTGCGATCTTCGAAGGTCGTACAGCCGCCGAAGGCATCCTCGACTACCTGGGCGTCTAAGCGCTTAAGGGACTGGGACCGCAGCGACCGAATGTCGCGATGGACAAAAGGCACGGCACCCGCCGTGCCTTTTGCATTGGGCTCTGCGAAAATGCCCGCACTTTTTCGTTGGACACTGCCATGACCGTCTTGAAGAACGACCGTTTCCTCCGCGCCCTGCTCAAGCAGCCCGTTGATGTCACTCCCGTCTGGATGATGCGCCAGGCCGGTCGTTACCTGCCGGAATACCGTGCCACCCGCGCCAAGGCCGGTGACTTCGTCAGCCTGATGAAGAACCCCGAACTGGCCTGCGAGGTCACCGTCCAGCCGCTGGACCGTTACCCCCAGCTGGACGCGGCGATCCTCTTCTCCGACATCCTCACCATCCCCGACGCCATGGGCCAGGGGCTGTATTTCGAGACCGGTGAAGGTCCGCGCTTCAAGAAAGTCGTGAACAGCCTGGCCGACATCGAAGCCCTGCCGATCCCGGACCCGGAGCAGGACCTGGGCTACGTGATGGATGCCGTCCGCAACATCCGCCGCGAACTGAACGGCCGCGTGCCGCTGATCGGTTTCTCCGGCAGCCCCTGGACACTGGCTACCTACATGGTCGAAGGCGGCTCCAGCCGCGACTTCCGTAAGTCCAAGGCGATGCTTTACGACAACCCGCAAGCCATGCACGCCCTGCTGGACAAGCTGGCCCAGTCAGTGACCGTCTACCTGAACGGCCAGATCAAGGCCGGCGCCCAGGCGGTGCAGATCTTCGACTCCTGGGGTGGCAGCCTCTCGGCGGCGGCCTACCAGGAATTCTCCCTGGCCTACATGAAGAAGATCGTCGACGGGCTGATCCGCGAGCACGACGGTCGACGCGTACCGGTGATCCTCTTCACCAAGGGTGGCGGCCTCTGGCTGGAATCCATGGCTGATACCGGCGCAGAAGCCCTGGGCCTGGACTGGACCTGCGATATCGGCAGCGCCCGCGCCCGCGTCGGCGACAAGGTCTCCTTGCAAGGCAACATGGACCCCTCCGTGCTCTACGCCAACCCGGCCGCCATCCGCGCCGAAGTGGGCCGCATCCTCGCCGCCTACGGCAAGGGTTCTGGCCACGTATTCAACCTCGGCCATGGCATCACCCCGGAAGTCGACCCGGCCCACGCTGGCGCCTTCTTCGAGGCGGTGCACGAGCTGTCGGCGCAGTACCATTGCTAATCATCGAGGGTCGCGAAAGCGACCCTTTTTGTTTGTGTCTGACCTCGCCCTTGTCACGGGCGTTGCATAGAATCCGCTACTAGTCAGGCTTTGGAGGTGTGGGATGCGGCGCGTGGTTTTCAATCAGAAGGGCGGAGTGGGCAAGTCCAGCATTGCTTGCAACCTGGCAGCAGTGAGTGCTTCACAGGGGTATCGCACCCTGCTGATCGATCTGGATGCCCAGGCCAACTCCACGCACTACCTGACCGGTTTGACCGGTGAGGATATCCCCATGGGCATTGCCGATTTCTTCAAGCAGACGTTGTCGGCCACCGCCTTCCGCAAGGGCAAGGTGGATATCTACGAGACGCCTTACGACAACCTCCATGTGGTCACTGCCACGGCAGAGCTGGCCGACCTGCAGCCAAAGCTGGAAGCCAAGCACAAGATCAACAAGCTGCGGAAGTTGCTGGAGGATCTGAGCGAGGATTACGACCGCATCTATCTGGATACGCCGCCGGCTTTGAACTTCTACACGGTTTCCGCACTGATCGCCGCCGATCGTTGCCTGATCCCCTTCGATTGCGACAGCTTCTCCCGCAATGCGCTCTATGGGCTGCTGGCGGAAATCGAGGAGTTGAAGGAGGACCACAACGAGGGGCTGGAAGTGGAAGGCATCGTGGTCAACCAATTCCAACCGCGCGCATCGTTGCCGCAGCAGCTGCTGGATGAGTTGGTGGAGGAAGGGCTGCCGGTACTGCCGGTGAACCTGATGATGTCGGTGAAGATGCGCGAGTCGCACCAGGCCTGCAAACCGCTGATCTACCTGGAGCCTCGGCACAAACTGACCCAGCAGTTCGTCGAGCTGCACGAGCTGCTGGAAAGCTGATCCCAGCGGAAGTGAAGGTCACCCTGTTCGCCCCGGCTTGCCGGGGCGAATGCGTTATTTGACCAGCAAAAGGTCGCAGGGCGGGTTCTGCAGGTAGCGCAGGGCAAGGCTGCCGAGCAGCGCCTGGGAGATCAGGCTGCGGCCGTGACTGCCGAGGGCCAGCAGTTGGGGGCGTTGTGCGGCGATGGCGTCGTCCAGCGCGCGGGGCAGGGCGCCGCGCACCACTTCAAGCTGCACCGCCGGTGCAGAGTCACCAAGTCCGACGAGCTCGTCCTCCAGCAGCCGCTCCAGCAGTTCCCGTTGAGTGGCGAGGAAGTCAGCTGACTGGCTGCTTTTCGAGAGCAGGCGGCTGCCCAGCTCCATCACATTGAGCGCGACCAGGTTGGCGTCGCGCGGCAGCAGCGCATAACCCTCGCGCAGGGCGTCGCAGGCGCACAGGGAGAAGTCCAGCGCCACGGTGCCGTTCTGATAGGGCCTTTCCGGTTGCTCGCCCACCACCAGCAGCAGAGGGGCGGCCAGATGACGGGCGACGCGCTCCAGCGTCGTGCCGATGAACAGTTCCGGTGCATTGTGATGGTGCCGGCCAATCACCAACAGGTCGGCGCCGCTGTCACCCATCTCTTCGAGAATCTGCTGGGCGGGGCGGCCCTTGCGTAGCAACAGTCGACAGTCTTCGGCGCCCAGTCGCGCCAGGTGCTCGTTGAAGTGCTGCTGCGCGGCATCGCGCAGGTTGCCCTGCACGGCATTGGGTAGATGGTCTTCGAGAACATGCAGCAGGGTGAGCGCTGCGCCGTGTTGGCGGGCTAGCTGGATGGCGCGTTGCAGAGCGATGTCGGCTTCATGGCTGAGGTCGTGGGCAACCAGGATGTGCTTGAGCATGGTGTGGGCCTCCTCTGAGGTCCACACTCTGTGGCCTTTTTCCGCGCTACGGATTGATCCAGGGCAAGGCCGTCAGTAGGCCCGCATCTGGTAGAGCCCGCGGCTCTCGGCGACTACTTCGCCATTGGCGTCCAGCAATTGCAGCTCCAGCCAATATTCCGCCTTGCCGTTCGCCTCGGCGTCCCGCTGGATGCGGGCGATTTCCGCCGGGTCGATTCGGGCGTCCACCGTGATGTCGCCCTTGGCCGGGCGGCGGAAGCGCAGGTTCATCTCTTTCACGACGGGGTAGAAGCGGCGGCTGTCGAAGCTGGTGAGAAACAGGGTGCCGCCGGGCATTTCGGCGAGTGTGAAGAGTGCCCCTGCGTAGAGGGTGCCGATGTGGTTCTGGTTGCCCTCGAACGGCATGCGCAGGCGTACGTGTCCGGGTTCCAGGATCTCGGCCTGGAGGCCGCTACGTTTGACGAAGGCGATGTGTTCTTCGGTCAGCTGGCGAACCAGCTCGATTGGCATGGACATGGCGGGCTCCGGCGTGGCGATTCACAGAGCCTAGCGACCTCGACCGCCCCGGCAATGACCGGGACGGCCAGTCGAATTGACCGGAGCGATCAGACGCCCTGCGCGCCGAGCCAGCCGAGCAACTGCGCAAGGGGCAGCGCGCCGCTCTGGCGGGCGACTTCCTTGCCGTCCTTGAACAGGATCAGCGTGGGAATGGAGCGGATACCCAACTGGCCGGCCAGATTGCGATTGGCTTCGCTGTCCAGCTTGCCCAGGCGGCAGCGCCCCTGGAGTTGGCCGGCGGCCTGCTGGTAGATGGGCGCGAAGGACTTGCAGGGGCCGCACCAGTCCGCCCAGACGTCCACCAGCAGGGGCAGGTCGCCCCGCAGTTGCTTGGCGAAGTCGGCTTCATTCAAGTCGAAGGGGGCCGCAGGAAGCACGGCGCTCTTGCAGTGGCCACAGCGCGGGGAATCGCCCAGGCGGGCAGCGGGAATACGGTTCAGCCCGGCGCACTGGGCGCAGGGGATCAACATTGGGTCGGTCATGATGGAATTCCGGTGGCGGACTCCGCCTATCTGGAGTCGCGCCGGGCGGAAATCAAGACAGCTTCAGCGCAGCGCCATGTAGATGTTGTAGGCGCTGATCAGGGTGATCAGGCAGCCGACGATGATGAGCAGGGTGCGCGGCGACAGTTTCTTGCACAGCAGGGCGGCGAGGGGCGCCGCGAAGAGGCCGCCGAACACCAGGCCGGCAACCATCTTCCAGGTGTCCGGCGCGCCGGCCAGGAGGATGAAGGAAGTGGCACTGGAGATGGTCAGGAAGAACTCCGCGAAGTTCACCGAACCGATGGTGGTGCGCGGATCGGTACCGGAGCCGATCAGGCTGCTGGTCACCACCGGCCCCCAGCCGCCACCGCCTGCGGCATCGACGAAGCCGCCGAACAGGGCCAGCTTGGCAACGTGCTTGGGCGCCCTGCGTTTGGCCACATGACGGTAGGCCTTGCTCAGGATGTACAGGCCCATCAGCAGCAGGTACGCGGAAATGAAGGGCTTGAGTGCCGCGCCGTCGAACTGGGTGATCAGCACAGCACCCAGTACGGCGCCGATGATGCCCGGCAGCAAGAGGCGCAGGAACAGGGATTTGTTGACGTTGCCGAGCTTCACATGGGAGATGCCGGACAGGCCGGTGGTGAAGACTTCTGCGATGTGCACGCTGGCGCTGGCCGCGGCAGGCGAGGCGCCAGTGGTGAGCAGGAAGGTGGTGGCGGTGATGCCATAGGCCATGCCCAGGGCGCCGTCGATGACCTGGGCGAAGAAGCCCACCGCAACCGCGCTCCAGAAGCCCTTGCTGGTTAGCGCGTTCTCGATGATCTCCAGGCCGCTGTTGCCGCCGTTATCGAAGAACAGGCGCCAGGCGAGGAAGCAGAGCAGACCTACCAAAATGAGGATCGCCGCCCACATCGCAGCCCGCAGGACCGGGTGGTCGTCGGGATGGGAAACGAAATCTTCGACTGGCGGGATCCCCAGCGCTTCGTGTTCGGTGTTGATCGAACTCTGGCTGAGGTCGAGGTCGCGAATCTTCATGCGGGCACAGCGCCTGACAGTGGGTGGTAGAACAGGCTGGAATAAGCAGGGGGCTGAAGATAATTGGCTTTTCTTAGAGAGTCTAAGAAGATTTATGCAGGTTTATATTCCATTTTGTGCGAGGCAACGGCGCTGATCCCGTCGTCGGCCGCGCTGTATCTCCCCGTTTCCCGGCAACTGTATGCCCGACTTGCGACGAGCCTGGACTAGGCTGGAGCTTTCCTACAGGGGAGCGGATGTCATGCGCATGTTGGGTGTGTTGGGCGGAATGAGCTGGGAGTCCACCGTGACCTATTACCAACTGCTCAATCGCGGTGTTCGTGACCGCCTGGGCGGGCTGCATTCCGCGCCGCTGTTGCTGCATTCGGTGGATTTCGCGCAAATCGCCGCGCAGCAGAAAGCCGGCGAATGGGAAGCGGCCGGCGAGCTGCTCGCACAGGCCGCACGAGGGCTGGAGGGGGCGGGTGCGACGGCGCTGTTGCTGGCCACCAACACCATGCACAAGGTCGCTGCGGCCATCGAGCAGGCTGTGGATATCCCGCTCCTGCACATTGGCGATGCCGTCGGCCAGGCACTGCAGGGGCAAGGGGTGGAACGCGCCGCTCTGCTCGGTACCCGCTTCACCATGCAGGAAGCCTTCTATCGCGAGCGCTTGGGTCAACGCTACGGCATCGAAGTGCGGGTGCCGGATGACCAGGCCATCACCGAAATCGACCGGGTGATCTTCCAGGAGCTGTGCGTGGGTCGGTTCCTGCCCGATGCCCGCGCCTTCTACCTCGACCAGCTGGCGCAGCTGAAGGCGCAAGGTGCGCAGGCGGCGGTACTCGGCTGCACCGAGATCGGGCTGCTACTGGAAGGCTGCGAATCGCCGCTGCCGCTGGTGGACAGCGGCGAGCGACATGTGGCGATGGGGCTGGAGTGGATGCTCGGCAGTTAGCCTTACTTCGTAGGAGCCAGCTTGCTGGCGAAGAAACCGCTGTTCGCTAGCAAGCTAGCTCCTACAGGGATCGGGGCTCAGGACCGCAGCATCTGGTGGACAGCGGCGAGCGCCATATGACGATGGGGCCTGAATTGTAGGAGCCAGCTTGCTGGCGAAAAAAACCGCTGTTCGCTAGCAAGCTAGCTCCTACAGGGATCGGGGCTCAGGGCCGCAGCATCTGGTGGACAGCGCCGAGCGGCATGTGGCAATGGGGCCTGATTTGTAGGAGCCAGCTTGCTGGCGAAGAAACTGCTGTTCGCTAGCAAGCTAGCTCCTACAGGGATTGGGGCTCAGGACGAGCAACTGATCTCCAGGTGCTTGCCCCATTCCGGCGGGCGCTCGGCAAAGCGCTCCATGCCCGGTTGTTCGTCGAACGGACGCGAGAGCACCGCGTGCAGTTGGCGCACCTCGGCGTAGTCGCCTTGCTGGGCGGCCTCGATCGCGCGTTGGGCCAGGTAGTTGCGCAGAACGTACTTCGGATTCACCGCATGCATCCGCGTGCGGCGTGCTTGCTGATCGTCGCCATCCTGCGCCGCGCGGGCCCGGTAGTCCGCCGCCCAGGCATCGAAGCCGGCGAGATCGACGAAGTCGTCCCGCAATCGGCTCAACGCCTGTTCCGGTGCTTCATCGCCCAGTCGGCGGAAGAACTGGCTGTAGTCCACTGCGCTGCCCTGCATCAATTGCAGCAGGCGTTGCACCAGGGCGTCGTCCGTTTCGGCTGCGGAAGTGAAGCCCAGGCGGCGGCGCATCAGGTCCAGGTAGTGGGCCTGGTAGAGCGGCAGGAACAGGTTGAGGGTTTCCCGCAGCTGTTCCACGTCGATGTAGGGCGTCAGCGCCTGGGCCAGTGCGGCCAGGTTCCAGTGGGCGATGGGCACCTGGTTGCTGAAGCTGTAGCGTCCGCCGTCATCGGAGTGGTTGCAGATGTGGTTGGCGTCGAAGTCGTCGAGGAAGGCGTAGGGGCCGTAGTCGAAGGTGATGCCCAGGATCGACATGTTGTCGGTGTTCATCACGCCGTGGCAGAAGCCGTAGGCCTGCCAGAGGGCGATCATCTCGGCGTTGCGCTCCAGCACTTCGCGGAAGAAGGCGGTCCAGGGCTGCTCCTGTTCCAGGCAGTGGGGGAAATGGCATTCGAGAACGTGCCGGCCCAGGGCTTCGAGCTGCTCGTGCTGGCGCGTGTAATAGAAGTATTCGAAGTGGCCGAAGCGCACATGGCTGGGCGACAGGCGCAGCAGCATGGCACCGGTTTCGCGGGTTTCCCGGTACACCGGCGTCGAGGAACCGGTGACGCACAGTGCGCGGCTGGTGGGAATGCCGAGCGCATGCAGGTACTCGCTGGCGAGAAATTCGCGAATCGAGCTGCGCAGCACGGCGCGGCCATCGCCCATGCGTGAATAGGGCGTCTGGCCGGCGCCCTTGAGGTGCAGGTCCCAGTACTCGCCCCTGTCGTTCAGCACTTCGCCCAGGAGCAGGCCGCGCCCATCGCCAAGGCGTGGGTTGTAGACGCCGAACTGGTGGCCGGAATAGACCATCGCCCGTGGCTCGGCATCCGCCCAGACCTTGTGTCCGGTGAACACTTCGGCGTACACCGGGTTGTCGGCTTCAGCCGGGTCCAGGTCGAGGAGGGCCATGGCCGCCGGGCTGGATACCACCACGCGCGGCTCGGCGAGGGGCTCGGGCAGCACCTCGGTGGAGAAGGCGTCGCCCAGGCGGGCGAAGCGGTTGTCGAAGCGCAGTTCGTCGAGTTTTTTCATGGGTTCAGCTTGTCACGCCGCCGTGCCGACAGGAAGTGCACAGATCATCGGGCCTCCGGAACCGGGGCCTTGCCCTTGATCGTCACTTCTGCGACTTCGCCCTCGGCATGTTTCTCGGCGGGGCGGGTGAGGGTGATGTCCATCTTCGGTGTGCTGGACGTGTTGATGTCGTGTTCCTTGAACAGCTCATCGATGCGTCGGTTCAGCTCATCGGTCGCCAGGCCGCGATCACCCAGCTCGCGAACGTAGATCTTCAGCTCGTGCTCCAGGGTGCTGGCGCCGTAAGTCTTCAGCTGTACGGTAGGCGCCGGGTCGCGCAGCACGCGCGAGTTCTCTTGAGTGGCCTGCAGCAGCAGCTTGCGCACCAGTTCCAGGTCGAGATCGGAGCTGCGGTTGACGTTGTACACCAGCACGATGCGGGTGACGGTGTCGGTCAGCGTCCAGTTGATCAACTGGCTGGTGAGGAAGATCTGGTTCGGCACGATCACTTCCTTGCGGTCGCTATCGGTGATGTGTGTCGCGCGGATGCGGATGCGGTTCACCGTGCCGGTGACGGTGCCGATGGTCACCAGGTCGCCGATACGCACCGGGCGCTCGAACAGCAGGATCAGGCCGGAAATGAAGTTGGCGAAGATCGCCTGCATGCCGAAACCGATACCGACGGACAGCGCGGCGACCAGCCATTGCAGCTTGTCCCAGCTGACCCCGAGGGTGGACAGCGCGCTGACGAAACCGATGCCGGCGATGGCGTAGGACAGCAGCGTGGTGGTGGCGTAGGCGCTACCCTGGGCAAGCTTGAGCCGCGACAGCACCAGAACTTCCAACAGGCCCGGCAGGTTGCGCGCGAGGGCCGTGGTGATGCCGGCGATGATCAGTGCGCCGAGTACGTCCAACAGGCTGATCGGTACCAGGGTGGCGGCGTCGCCGGTGCCGCTGGAGTACTGGTAGAGGGTGACCTGGTCGAGGTAGGCGAACACGCTGATGAGGTCGGCCCAGACCAGGTACAGGCAGGTGATGAACACGCCCAGCAGGGCGAGGCGGATCAGACGCAGCGATTGCTGGTTGACCTTCTCGATGTCGAGGGCCGGCTCTTCCACCACCACTTCCTCGCCCTCGGCGTTTTCCTTGGTCTGCGCCTGGCGCTTGGCAAGCACGCGCTGGTAAGCCAGACGCCGCGCCGCGACGGCGAGACCACGCACGAAGGTGGCCTCGACCAGCAGCAGGAGGATCAGCAGGTAGAGCGTGGTGATCAGGCGGTCGGTGAGCTTGAGCGAGGTGTAGTAGTAGCCGAAGCCCACCGCGACGATAAGCGCCAGCGGCAGCAGGGTGAAGGCGACGCCGATCAGCAGGCGGAACGGCGAGGTTTGCTCGCGCATCGGTTCGGCGAGCAGCAGGTTGCTCAGCACCAGGGTCATCAGGGCATAGCAACTGAGGACCACGAGCACGCCGATGATGTCGTCGGCCAGGGCTGCCGGTTGGTGTTCGGCCACGGTGACGATGGCCACCAACGCCATGACCACGCCGCCGAGGCGCCGTATCTGGCTGCGCAGGAAGGCGACCTGCGGGCGATCCCAGTGGAAGTGCAGTTCGGCGATGCCACCCGGCGCGAGGATGCGATAGAGGGTGTAGAACACCATCCAGGCCTGGGCCATCTCTATCAGGGCTGCACCCAGCGTGGCGTTCTGGCCGCGGGCGTCGATCTGCAGGGCAAAGCCGCAAAGGACGAGGAACAGACTGACCGGCAGGGCCAGCAGCACCGTGAGGAACAGCGCCATCGGCGTATGCAGTTGGCTGTCACGCTTGAAGTGGCCGACGTCCTGGTTGATTTCGTTGAGCTTGGCGTAGAGGTAGCGGCGCTTCCACAGCAGGCCGCCGATCAACAGTAGCAGGGGCAGGAACAGCCAGGGGCGGTCCAGCAGGCCTTCACCCAGTTCGCGCACGCCCGCGCCCCAGGGCATTTCGCCCAACTGGCGTTCCAGCAGGTGCGGGGCGGACTTGAGCCAGTTGAGGTCCAGCGGCTTGTTGCTGGGAATCCAGAACATCTGCTCGTCGAGGGTGTTGCGCAGGGCCTGGGAGGTCTCCTGCAACTGCTTCTGGTTGAGCTGCAGGGTGATGGATTCATTGAGCAGGTTGTTCAGCTCGCGGCTCAGGCGGTCGAGCAGTTCACTGCGGGTGGAAATCAGATTGGTCAGGGTGGTGCGCAGTTCCGGCGTGACCTGTTCCGGCGGCTGATCGGCGAGCAGGCTGTCGACGTAGGCCTGGGGATTGCCCAGTTTGTCGCGCTGCTGATTCAGCTCGAACTGGTAAAGGCGGATGTCGGCGATCTCATCGGCCAGGTTCGAGTCGAGGTGCAGTTGAGGCAGGGCCTGCTTCTGCTGGTAGAGGATCTTGGCCAGCAGCAGGCTGCCCTTGAGCACGCTGATCTGCTCCTCCAGGGCCTGGTCGGCCTGGCTGAGATTGTCCAGTTGCTGGCGGGTCTGCAGATTCTGCTGGGTGAGCTCATTGAGGCGATCAGTAGAGCGCAGCAGATAATCGGACATCTTCAGGTTGATGGCGCTTTCCTTCGCCAACACGCTGTCCGGCGTGCCCTTGTCGGCGTCGCGAGCGAGCTCCGCCACCGTCTGCTCCGAGCTCTCCCGGCGCATCCCGTTGATCACCGACTGCAGGTCCTGGGTTTCCTGTTCCAGGCGGCGGATGCGCTCCATGAGCAGGTCGCGGCGGCTGTTGCCGAGGTCCTGCAGCAGGCTGTTGCCGGCGAGTTCCTCGCGACGCAGTTCGGTCTGGGTGGCGAGAGCGGCAAGCTCGGCATTGAGCAGGGTGCGCTGCTCTTCGCTGATGGTCTTGCCCGCTTCCTTGCCGGATTTGAGCGTGGCGTTGATCTGTTGGGTACGCGACTGATTGCTGCTGATCTCGGCCTGGGCTCGCTCCGGGCGTGTTTGCGAGGTGATGATCAGGCTGTTGGCTTCGGTGAGCTCCTTCTGCAGCTCGGCCAGTTCACTGCTGCGCGTGTCCAGCAGCTTTTCCAGCTGTCCGAGATCGGATTTGCCGTAGCGGTCCTTCACCGGCACCGCCGGGCTGGTCTTCAGCCGCGCGAGCTCCCGTTGGGATTCGCCGACAAGGCGGGGAGCGCTCTCCAGCTGGCGCTTGAGGGCGGCAAGGGCCTGCTCGCTCTCCTGTTGGCTGGCGACGAAGGACTGGGTCTGCTCCTCGATCGAGGCCTTGGCCGCGGTCTCGGCACCGGCGGGCTTGCTCTCGGCAGGCGCGGCGGCCGGCTTGGGCAGGCCGGGGGTGACGGTGGTGGCGGCTTGCAGGTAGGCCGGCGTCAGGCAGAAGCCCAGCAGGGCAGCAGCGAAAAAGGTGCGCAAGGAAGCAATCATCGCGATCGGGCAGCTCGGGTTTGAATGCGGCTAATGATATGCCACGACGGCCTTTGCGGGGCTGCCGGGCACGAGCGGTTGTGATCCGGGGTCGCCTTGTTGGCGAGCCCCATCGTTTCCGTGGCGGGGCCTGGACCTGAAAGTGCCGTCCTTGAGCGTCCCCCTAGAGGAACAGCCCCGGCCGGCTCTGACCTTCGGGGAATTTGACGCCCACTTTGCGCACCTTGTTCCCTTCCATCAGAGCAACGGTCCAGGTCAGGCCATTCCATTCCACCTGATCGCCCACCACCGGCTCGCCGCCGATTTCGTGGGCGATGAAGCGACCCAGGGGCAAGTGGCCGTCCTGCTCGCCAAGCTTGAGGCCGTAAAGCGAAGCCACTGCCGAAAGCTGGGCATCGCCCTCCAGCACGAAATCGCCGAAGAAGCGCAGGTCGAGGCCGCGTTGCGGCGCCTGGCTGAACAGCTTGCCCAGGGCCGGGAGGTCATGTTCATGGCCGACCACGCAGAGAATATCGCCGGCTTCCAGGGTGGTACTGCCCGACGGGTGCAGCAGTTCCTTGCCCCGGAATAGTGCCGCGATGCGCGTGCCGTCCGGCATCTTCAGTTCACGCAGGGCGGCGCCGATGCACCACTTTTCGGCGCCCAGGCGGTAGACGAACAGCTCCCACTCGCTGGTGGGATGGACCTCCAGGCCGGCGCGGGAGATGGGCGCGGGCTCCGGCGGTACGGTGACGCGCAGCAGCTTGGCCGCCCAGGGCAGGCTGGTGCCTTGCAGCACCAGCGAGACCAGCACGATGAAGAAGGCCACGTTGAAGAACAGCTGGGCATTGGGCAGCCCGGCCATCAACGGGAACACCGCCAGAATGATCGGCACTGCGCCACGCAGGCCGACCCAGGCGATGAAGGCCTTCTCGCGGTCATGGAAGGCGCGGAACGGCGCCAGGCCGAGGAAGATCGACAGCGGACGGGCGACCACGATCATCCACAGCGCCAGGCCGAGGGCCGGCAGGATGATCGGGAAGAGTTCGTGGGGCGTGACCAGGAGGCCCAGCACCAGGAACATGCCGATCTGCGCCAGCCAGGTCAGGCCATCGAGGATATGCAGGATGCCGTGGCGCGAGCGGATCGGGCGGTTGCCGAGGAACAGGCCAAACAGGTAGACGGCAAGGATACCGCTGCCGTGCACGGCGTTGGTCAGGGCGAACACCAGCAGGCCGCCGGCGACCACCAGCAAGGGGTAGAGGCCGTTGGCCAGGGTCAGGCGGTTGATCATTTGCAGCATCAGCCAGCCGCCGGCGAAGCCCATGACGGTGCCGACGCCGAACTGCTGGACGATATGCACGACGAAGGTCCAGCTGAATCCGCTCTGGCCGGTGGCGAGCATCTCGATCATGGTCACCGTGAGGAACACGGCCATGGGGTCGTTGCTACCCGACTCGATTTCCAGGGTGGCGCTGACGCGTTCGTTGAGGCCGCGCCCGCCGAGCAGGCTGAACACCGCCGCAGCGTCGGTGGAGCCGACGATGGCGCCGATCAGCAGCCCCTCCAAGGTACTCAGGTTGAACAGCCAGGCAGCTGCGACGCCGGTCAGGCCGGCGGTGACCAGTACCCCGACCGTGGCCAGTGACAGTGAAGGCCAGAGCGCCACGCGGAAGGTCGCCGCGCGGGTACGCATGCCGCCGTCGAGCAGGATGATCGCCAACGCCAGGTTGCCGACCAGATAGGCCTGGGAATAGTTGTTGAAGACGATGCCGCCAGGGCCGTCGCTGCCCGCGAGCATTCCGACGACGAGAAACACCACCAGGATGGGGACGCCGAAGCGAGATCCGAAGGCGCTGACCAGAATGCTCATGCCTACCAGCACCGCGCCGATCAGGAACAGGCTATTGACGGTGGTGGCATCCACTGGCAGCTCCTAGCAAATGGGGATTGGGAACGGCATGCAGGGGCGCATGCCGAGGAATTCTAACCTGCCGGTGGCAAGGCTCTGCAAGATTTCATGCAGGGTTCTTGCCAGCGTCGGGAAGCCCTTGGGCAGGAGAACGGGTTCGAGGTTCCGGAGAGGGGAAAAATGCGGATGAAGTAACGACTGACGGCGTTCCGGGCGCTGTTATCGGGGGCGTGCTACGCGCAATAAAAAAGCCCCGCATGTGCGCGGGGCATGAAGAACCCTGAATAAGGGCTAGAACCAGTTGTCCTGCATGGCTAGGCACGTATCGTCGCGGGCTTCCAGCAGCGCCAGTTCGTGATGGCAGCCGGGTACTTCCCAGGTGAGGAAGTAGCGCGCGGCCTGCAGCTTGCCGCGATAGAAGTCGGCGTCGGCGGCGTTTCCACGGGCCAGGCCCTGTTCGGCGCGGATCGCCTGTTCCAGCCAGCGCCAGCCGATCACGGTATGGCCGAAGACCTTCAGGTACAGCGCCGAGTTGGCCAGCGCCTGGTTGACCTTGCCCTGCATCAGGTCACCCAGCAGCGCCAGGGTGACGTTGGATAGACGCGCGAGCAGGTGCTCCAGCGGTTGGCGCAGGGCGTTCAGCGACTCGTATTCGGCAGCGCGTGCGCAGCAGTCATTGATCAGTCGGGTCAGTTGCTTGAGGCCGGCGCCCTTGTTCTGCGCCAGCTTGCGGCCCAGCAGATCGAGGGACTGGATGCCATGGGTACCTTCGTGGATCGGGTTCAGACGGTTGTCGCGGTAGTACTGCTCAACGGGGTACTCACGGGTGTAGCCGTGGCCGCCGAGGATTTGGACGGCCAGTTCGTTCGCCTTGAGGCAGAACTCCGAAGGCCAGGATTTGACGATGGGCGTGAGCAGGTCGAGCAGTTCGTGGGCCTGCTGGCGCTCTTCCTCGGTGGTCAGCGTCTGGGTGTCGTCGAACAGGCGCGCGGAGTACAGGCCGAGGTCGAAGGCGCCTTCCACATAGGCCTTCTGGGTCAGCAGCATGCGGCGTACGTCGGCGTGCTGGATGATCGACACCTGGGGCGAGGTCGGGTCCTTGCCGTCCGGCAGGCGGCCCTGGGGACGTTCGCGGGCGTACTCCAGGGAGTAGAGGTAGCCGGCGTAGCCGAGCATCACCGCGCCCATGCCGACGCCGATGCGCGCCTCGTTCATCATCTGGAACATGTAGGACAGGCCGGCGTGGGGTTTGCCCACCAGATAGCCGACGCAGTCGCCGTTATCACCGAAGTTCAGCGCCGTGGAGGTGGTGCCGCGGTAGCCCATCTTGTGGAACAGGCCGGCCAGGATCACGTCGTTGCGCTTGCCCAGGGAGCCGTCATCGTTGACCAGGAACTTGGGCACGATGAACAGCGAAATGCCCTTCACGCCGGGCGGTGCGTCCGGCAGCTTGGCCAGCACCATGTGCACGATGTTGTCCGACAGCGGGTGGTCGCCGCCGGAAATGAAGATCTTGTTGCCCTTGATGCGGTAGGTGCCGTCAGCGGCCGGCTCCGCGCGGGTGCGGATATCCGACAGCGAGGAACCAGCATGGGGCTCGGTCAGGGCCATGGTGCCGAAGAAGCGGCCGTCGATCATCGGCTGCAGGAAGCGCTGTTTCTGCTCGTCGCTACCGAAGCTCTCGATCAGGTTGGCCGCGCCCATGGTCAGGAAGGGGTACGCCGAGCTGCCGACGTTGGCCGCCTGGAAGTGGGCGAAGCAGGCCTGGGACAGCAGGGTGGGAAGCTGCATGCCGCCCTGTTCGAAGCTGCGCGTGGCATTCAGGAAACCGGCTTCGAGGAAGGCGTCGACTGCGGGTTTCACTTCCGGGATTAGGGTCGCGGCGCCGTTGACGTACTCCGGCTCCTGTTCGTCGCCCTTGCGGTTGTGCGGGGCGAAGAATTTTTCAGCGATGCTGCGGGCGGTGCCCAGGGCGGCGTCGAAGGTCTCGCGGTTGTGATCGGCGAAGCGCTCGCGTTGGGTCAGGGCTTCGGCGTCCAGCACTTCGTAGAGTTCGAAGGCCAGGTTGCGGGAACTGAGCAGGGTCTCGGACATGGTGGCTCTCCGGATGTAATCAGCCGAGTCTAGGTCGGTGAATGAAAGGTGCCTAGCAACATCCACGAGCGTGATAAAGGGGGTGAAGCCGTGATTGGGCGCTGGCTGGTAGAATGCGCGCCTTGCGAGGATTCCCCATGAACTACCGCCATGCCTTTCACGCCGGCAACCATGCCGACGTGCTGAAACACTTCACCCTGGCCCGCCTGATCGCCCTGCTGTCGCGCAAGGAGGCACCCTTCGCCGTCCTCGACAGCCACGCCGGCGTTGGCCTCTACGACCTCCTGGGTGACCAGGCCAGTCGCACCGACGAATGGCGCGAAGGCATTGGCCGTCTCTGGGACTTGCCGGATCTGCCCGCGCCCATGGCCGATTACCTGCGGGTGATCCACGAGCTGAATCCGGATGGCAGCCTGCGCTACTACCCCGGTTCGCCTGAGCTGGCGCGGCGCCTGACCCGCCCGCAGGACCGGCTGCAGCTGAACGAAAAGCACCCCGAAGATGGCCAGCTGCTGAAAGACAACATGGCTGGTGACCGTCGCGTTGCCGTGCACCTGGGCGAGGGCTGGCACCTGGCTCGAGCCCTGCTACCGGTGCCGGAAAAACGCGCGCTGATGCTGATCGATCCGCCGTTCGAGCAGGCAGATGAGCTGGAACGCTGCGTCACCGCTCTCAAGGAAGCCATTGGCCGCATGCGGCAGACGGTGGTCGCGATCTGGTATCCGATCAAGGACCAGCGACAGCTCCGGCGCTTCTATCAGGGCCTGCAGGCCAGTGGCGCGCCCAAGCTTTTGCGTGTGGAACTACGGGTGCATGCGGCTGATCGCGCTGACTCCGGACTGAACGGTTCCGGGTTGGCCATCGCCAATCCGCCATGGGGCATCGAGGATGAACTGCGCCAGACCCTGCCCTGGCTCGCCCAGCGCCTGGCGCAGACCGAGGGCAGTTGGACGCTGGACTGGTTGATCGAGGAGTGAAGCGGGCTGGCCGCCGCTGAATTCAGCTGCGGCCTGGCTGCGGTTCGATGTAGTAGGTCAGCTGGCGACGCGGGCTGAGGTATTCCAGCACCTCCAGCGGTAGTTGCGATGGACGCAAGCTGCGGGCGATGGACAGGCGCGGCTCCTGCTCCAGATCCAGGATCAGTGCCTCCTGCTTGGGAACGTCCACGTCGTGGACGACCAGCGTCGGCTTCAGCGGCTGGGATGGATTCACACCCAGCACCAGGGCGAAGCGCTCGTCATTCAGCTGCACCAGACTGCCCGGCGGGTAGACGCCCATGGCGCGGATGAAGGCTTTCAGCGCGACTTCGTCGAATCGCTGGCGCTGCTGCTTGAACATCAGCGCCAGGGCCTCGTGGGGGCTTAGGGCGGTGCGCGGGTCGAGCGGGTTGCACAGGTTGTCGAACTGGTTGGCGATGGCCACCAGCTTGCTCAGGCGGCCGATGCCGGCTTCCTTCAGGCCGCGCGGGTAGCCGCTGCCATCGCAGTGTTCGTGGTGCTCGTGGATGATCCGCAGCACTTCGTCGTCGAGCATCAGGCGCTGGCCCATCTTCAGGCCGAAATCCGTGTGCAGCTGCAGGAATTGCAATTCGGGTTTGGTCAGGGGCTCGCTTTTCAGCAGCACCTTGCTCGGTACTTCCAACTTGCCGATGTCATGCAGCAGGCCGCCCAGCCCGAGGCTATGGCAGGCCTCGGCATCCAGGCCGAGCTGACGGCCCAGCAGCAGGGCCAGAACGGTGACGTTGAGCGCATGGAAGTAGCTGTCGTCGGCGGCTTTGCCGGTGATGCTGTGGAGCACCGCGCCGGGCCCGCCGAGGAGGGTGTCGACCAGTTCTACGACTATCGCACCGGCCTGCTTCACGGCCTCTTCCGGCCGGCTCCGCAGTGTCTGGTTGAGCGTCTTGACCTGCTGGCTGGCCTGGATGAAGCGGCGGTCCACCTCGGCCACCCGCTGGCGAAGCTGGCGGAGCTTTTCACTGCGAACCTGACGCGCCTTTGTTTCCGGGTCTTCGGCGACCGGCGCCTGGGGTCGAGAGTCCGGTTCGGCGGGTGGCGGCAAGGGCTCGCAATCGCTGCGCGCCGGGTCGTAGCGAAGCCGGTTCAGGCCGAGGGCCTGCAGGGCTCGAACCTGTGCGTCGTCCTTGATCTTGAAGTTGCTGAACGCGAAGTCGTGTTCCCACCAGCCCAGCTCCAGTTGGATGTACAGGCCGATGCAGAGTTGTTCAGACTGGATGTAATGATGTCGGGACGGCATACCGAGTGACTGGTGGCGACTGGCCACTTGAGTCTAATCCTTCGGTAACCGCCCCGTCTGCACTCCTTCAGCCTGGCAGGCACACGCCGGTGCCACCCAGGCCGCAATAGCCGCCGGGATTCTTCGCCAGATATTGCTGGTGGTAGGCCTCTGCGTAATAGAAGGCAGGCGCCTCCTCTACTTCAGTGGTGATGGCACCGAATCCCGAATGCTCCAGTTCCGCCTGGAAGCGCTCCTGGCTCGCGCGGGCCGCGGCCAACTGGTCTTCGTCGTAGCAATAAATGGCGGAGCGGTACTGGGTACCGATGTCATTGCCCTGGCGCATGCCCTGAGTCGGGTTGTGCGCTTCCCAGAACACCTTCAGCAGTTCGTCGAAACTGGTTTTCTGTGGATCGAACACCACCAGCACCACTTCCGTGTGCCCGGTCAGGCCGGAGCAGACTTCATCGTAGGTGGGGTTCGGGGTGAAGCCGCCGGCGTAACCCACGGCGGTGGTCCAGACTCCCGGTTGTTGCCAGAAGCGCCTTTCAGCGCCCCAGAAGCATCCCATGGCGAACTGCGCCACTTGCAGGCCAGCGGGGAACGGGCCTTGCAGCGGACGACCATTGACGTAGTGGCTGTCAGGCACCGGCATTGGCGTCTCGCGGCCGGGCAGGGCCTGGGCGGCACTGGGCAGCTCGAGTTTGTGGGCGAGTATTTGCGAACGCAGGACCATCAGCCGTCTCCTCGGGATTGCAATGAATCCCGATGTTACCCCGATTGCGCAGTCAATTTTCAACGGCTGTTCAAGGGCCCTTGCGGCAGGGGTAGCGACCGAGGTTTTCGAACAGGTGCTTGCCGGAGATCGGCTTGTCGAACAGGTATCCCTGGCCCACATCGCAATGCTGGCGGCGCAGGAAGCCGAGCTGGGCGGCGGTTTCAATGCCTTCGGCGACCACTTTGAGCTTGAGCTTGTGGGCCATGGCGATGACCGCGGAGGTGATCTCCTTGTCGTCCTGGTTCTCGGGGATGTCCTTGATGAAGCTGCGATCGATCTTGATCACGTCAATGGGGAATTTTTTCAGGTAGCTGAGCGAGGAGTAGCCGGTACCGAAGTCGTCCATGGCCAGGGTCAGTCCCAGGCTCTTCAAGTGATTGAGCTGGTGACGGGTGTCGTCGGTGGCTTCCAGCAGCAGGCCTTCGGTGAGTTCCAGCTCCAGGTGTTTCGGCGGCAACTGCTCTTCGTGGAGGATGGCGGCGATGGAGCCCACCAGGTCGGGATCGCTGAACTGCTTGGGCGACAAGTTGATCGCCACCTGCAGGTCGCCCAGTCCTGCGGCGGAGAGACGTTTGCTCATGCGGCAGGCTTCGCGGATCACCCATTTGCCGATGGGGATGATCATGCCGGTCTCTTCGGCCACGCTGATGAACTGGTCCGGGCTGATCATGCCCTTCTCCGGGTGATGCCAGCGAAGCAGGGCCTCCATCCCGAGCAGTTGGCCAGTCTTCAGGCACAGCTTGGGCTGGTAGAAGACTTCCAGCTCGTTCTGAGCCAGCGCACGGCGCAGGTTGTTCTCGACGAACAGCTTGTAGCTGGCCTCGGCATTCAGCGCTTCGGTGAACAGCTGCAGCTGATGCTTGCCGTTGGCCTTGGCCTTGTGCAGGGCGAGGCCCGCGTGCTTCATCAGAGTTTGTGGGTCGCGGCCGTGCAGCGGCGCGCAGGCAAGGCCGAGGGAGCCGGTGACGCTGATCAGCTGGTTGTCGACGAACAGCGGCTTGTCGAGGGTTTGCAGTACCTGGGCGGCGATCTTCTGCCCATTCTCCAGGTCAGCCCCGTCGAGCAGCACAGCGAACTCGTTACTGGCGAAACGCGCGAGGATGCCGCTCGGACTCAGGCTGTTGCGCAGGCGCCGCGCCAGGCTCACCAGCAGCTTGTCGCCGGTCTGGTGGCCGAGGCTGTCGTTGATTCGCTTGAAATTGTCGATATCCACCAGCAGCAGGCAGAGCGGGGTGTCGCGGTCGCTGTTGAAGCGCTCTTCGACGGTACGGATGAAATAGGGGCGGTTGCCGAGTCCGGTGAGGTTGTCGGTGTAGGCCAGCTTTTCGATGCGCTGCTGGGCCAGCTTGCTGTGGGTGACGTCCTCGTAGATCCCGATGTAATGGGTGAGCTCGCCGTCTTCACCGAACACCTTGGAAATGGACAGCTGGCCCCAGTAAGGCTCCAGGTTCTTGCGCCGGCTACGGAACTCGCCCTGCCAGCTGTTGCAGGCGGCCAGGCCCGAGCTGGTGTCGAACAGCAGCTCGCTGAGGTTCTCCAGGGCCGGCAGGTCCGAAAGGCGGCGGCCGTGGACCTCATCGGCACTGTACTGGGTAATGGCGGTGAAACTCGGATTGACGTACTCCACCAGGCCTTCGCGATCCACCAGCAGGAAGGCGCTGGCGCTCTGTTCCACGGCGCGCTGGAACAGGTGCAGGGCGCTGGTGGCGTGGCGTCGCTGCTGGTTCACCAGCACCTGCGCGAACTGGTCGGCCAGCTCGCCGGCGAAAGCGATCTCGTCGGTCTGCCAGACCCTTGGCGGGCCGATGTGCTCCAGACAGAGTACGCCGACCACCTCGCCACCGATGCGGATGCTGGCATCGAGCATGGCGGTAATGCCTTGTGGCTTGAGGTACGTACTGGTCAGTTCGCTGGTGCGCGGATCGCTCTGGGCATTGTGGGCATCGATGGCGCGGCCGCTGTGCAAGGCTTCGAGGTAGCGCGGAAACTGGCTCATTTCCATCGCGCCTGGATGCTCGTGGTTATCCTCGTCGCGGCGGAACAGACCGACCGCTGACAGTTGGGTGCCGTCCAGCAGCCAGATGCCGACGCGGGCCACATCGTAGGCCTCGCAGGCGGCCTGCGTGATCAACTGCGCGGCTTCTTGCGCCGGGTTGCTGGAGCTGTAGCGATGGCGTGCCAGCCGGACGATCAGGCTTTGCTGGGCACGGGACCGGATCAGGTGTTGCAGGTGGTCGTCCTGGGAGCGCTGGTAAAGCTCCAGGGAGGTGCGCAGGCGGCTGTTCTGGGCCTCCAGGTCGAGGTTCTTCAGCCGCTCCTTGTGTTCGGATGCATCGCCTGCCACCAACAGGTAGCCACGCAGCAGTTGCCGCCCGTGCTGCTGGAAAGACTCGCCGATTTCCTGCAGGCACAAGGGGCCGTTGGGTGAATGCAGCGTGTACTGGATGGAGTAGTGCGGGTGGCTGGCCAGCTGCAGCTGCAGCTCGTCATGCAGTCGATAGCGGGTTTCCGGTTCCATCAGGCTGGCGTAGGGGGCGTCGATCAGGGCGCAGAGTTCGCTGGCTGGAAGACCGAGGGAACGCTCGCAGCTCGGATCGAGGAAAAGCATCGCCCAGCTGGCCTCGTTGAGCCGCTCGAAACGCATCAGGCCCAGTCGCGAGGGGACGGGCAACTGCGTCACTATCTCGGCCACCGTACGGCTGGCGGCATCGGGATGGCTCTTCATTGGGCGCTGGGCTTCCACTTCTCTGACCGGTAGAGGGGCCGGCCTACTTCTTCAAAGCATCGGGCAAGGGTGCATCATGATGATGGCACTGGCAAGCATGCCGCACGGTGCAATTCGCGAGTGGAAAGGGGCGCATGGAAACTGTGCGCGATCGCACAGTCGGCTTGCGCGCGGGCGTATCGCGTAGTCAAAAAAAACCCCGCCTCAGGGGGGCGGGGTTGAGGTACGAGCGTGGCGTGCTCGCGAATTTGAAACGAGTTACAGCAGCATGGTGCGGATGTCCGCCAGCACATCACCGAGACGCTTGGTGAAGCGCGCGGCAGCGGCACCGTTGATCACGCGGTGATCGTAGGACAGCGACAGCGGCAGCATCAGGCGCGGCTGGAAGGCCTTGCCGTCCCACACCGGCTGCATGGCGGCCTTGGACACGCCAAGGATCGCCACTTCGGGCGCGTTGACGATCGGCGTGAAGCCGGTGCCGCCAATGTGGCCGAGGCTGGAGATGGTGAAGCAGGCGCCTTGCATGTCGTCCGCAGAGAGCTTCTTGGTCCGGGCTTTTTCAGCCAGGGCGGCGGCTTCGGCAGCCAGTTGCAGCAGGCTCTTCTGGTCGACGTTCTTGATCACCGGCACCAGCAGGCCGTCCGGGGTGTCCACGGCGAAGCCGATGTGCACGTACTTCTTGCGGATCAGCGCCTTGCCGCTGGGGGCCAGGGAGCTGTTGAAGTCCGGCAGTTCCTTGAGCAGGTAAGCACAGGCCTTGAGCAGCAGCGGCAGGACGGTCAGCTTGACGCCGGCCTTTTCGGCCACCGCTTTCTGGGCCACGCGGAAGGCTTCCAGCTCCGTGATGTCGGCCGAGTCGAACTGCGTCACGTGCGGCACGTTGAGCCAGCTGCGATGCAGGTTGGCGGCACCGACCTGCATCAGGCGGGTCATGGCCACTTCTTCGATTTCACCAAACTTGCTGAAGTCCACCACCGGGATCGGCGGGATGCCAGCACCGCCGGTTGCACCGGCGGCAGCTGCGGCCGGGGCTTCCTTGGCCTTCTGCATCATGGCTTTGACGTACGCCTGCACGTCTTCCTTCAGCACGCGGCCGTGGGGGCCGGTAGCCGGAACTGCGTTCAGCTCGACACCGAACTCGCGGGCCAGCTGGCGAACCGCCGGACCTGCGTGGACCTTGGCGCCGCTGGAGCGCGCCGGTACGCCGGTGGTGTTCGCCGCGGCGGCGGCCAGGGCCGCGATGGCGGCGACCTCGGCGGCAGCGACCGGGTGAGCGCCGTCGGGTACGCGGTGCGCAGGTTGCTCGGCAGCCGGTGCGGCGGCCGGAGCCGGAGCAGCAGCGCCTGCAACCTTGAGCTTGAGGATCAGGTCACCGGTGCCGACTTCGGCGTCCAGCTTGACCTCGACGCTCTCCACCACGCCGGCGGCGGGCGAGGGGATCTCCATGCTGGCCTTGTCGGATTCCAGGGTGATCAGCGACTGCTCGGCTTCGACGGTGTCACCCGCCTTGACCAGGATTTCGATGACCTTGGCCTTGCCGGCCGAACCGATGTCCGGAACCTTGACGTCCTGCACCGAGGCGCCAGCCGCCGGCGCAGGGGCTGCAGCCGGAGCGGCGGCACGTGCCGGGGCGGCAGCGGGTGCAGCAGCCTGGGCAGGCGCTGCGGCTGCCGGAGCTGCGCCAGCAACGCGCAGCTTGAGGATCAGGTCGCCGGTGCCGACGTCGGCATCCAGCTTGACTTCGACGCTCTCCACCACGCCCGCGACGGGGGAGGGGATCTCCATGCTGGCCTTGTCGGACTCCAGGGTGATCAGCGACTGCTCGGCTTCGACGGTGTCGCCCGCCTTGACCAGCACTTCGATGACCTTGGCGGTGCCGCCAGAGCCGATGTCCGGAACCTTGATGTCCTGCACGCTGGAGCTGGCGGCCGCAGGCGCAGCAGCCGGTGCTGGAGCCGCGGCGGGCTTCGCTTCAGCAGCAGGTGCGGGAGCGGCAGCCGGCGCGGGCGCCGCAGCGGCGGCACCCTCGACTTCCAGTTCCAGCAGTTCATCACCTTCCTTCAGGCGATCTCCGAGCTTGACCTTCAGGCTCTTGATCACGCCGGCCTTGGGGGCCGGGATTTCCATGCTGGCCTTGTCGGATTCCAGGGTCAGCAGGCTCTGATCGGCTTCGATGCGGTCGCCAACCTTGACGAACAGCTCGATCACTTCACCTTCGCCACTGCCGATGTCGGGTACGCGAATCAATTCACTCACAATGCGTCTCCTCAGCAGTCCAGCGGGTTGCGTTTTTCAGGGTCGATACCGAACTTGGCAATGGCCTCGGCCACGACCTTGGGTTCGATCTCGCCGCGGTCTGCCAGGGCCTCCAGGGCTGCCAGGACCACCCAGTTACGGTCCACTTCGAAGAAGTGGCGCAGCTTCTTGCGGCTGTCGCTGCGGCCGAAGCCGTCGGTGCCGAGGACCTTGTACTCCTTGCTCGGGACCCACTGGCGGATCTGGTCGGCAAACAGCTTCATATAGTCGGTAGAGGCCACGACCGGGCCCTTGCGGCCAGTCAGGCACTGCTCGACATAGGTCTGCTTCGGCTTCTGTTCCGGGTGCAGGCGGTTCTGGCGCTCGACTGCCAGGCCGTCGCGACGTAGCTCGTTGAAGCTGGTGACGCTCCAGACATCGGCGCCGACGTTGAACTGCTCGCGGAGGATCTTCGCCGCTTCCTGGACTTCGCGCAGGATGGTGCCCGAACCCAGCAGTTGCACGTGATGCGCGGCTTCCTTCTTGTCCTCCTCGAGGAGGTACATGCCCTTGATGATGCCTTCCTCGGTGCCTGCCGGCAGCGCCGGCTGGGTGTAGGCCTCGTTCATCACGGTGATGTAGTAGAAGATGTTCTGCTGTTCTTCGGTCATCTGGCGGATGCCTTCACGCACGATCACCGCCAGCTCATAGCCGAAGGTGGGGTCGTAGGTGCGGCAGTTCGGAATGGTGGCCGCCATGAGGTGGCTGTGGCCGTCCTCGTGCTGCAGACCTTCGCCGTTCAGGGTGGTACGGCCGGCGGTACCGCCGATCAGGAAACCACGGGCGCGGCTGTCGCCAGCGGCCCAGGCCAGGTCACCGATACGCTGGAAGCCGAACATCGAATAGAAGATGTAGAACGGCAGCATCGGCTGGTTGTGGTTGCTGTAGGAGGTACCGGCGGCGATGAAGGAGGACATGGCGCCCGCTTCGTTGATGCCTTCCTCGAGGATCTGGCCCTTCTTGTCCTCGCGGTAGAACATCACCTGGTCCTTGTCGACAGGCTCGTAGAGCTGGCCGACCGAGGAGTAGATGCCGAGCTGGCGGAACATGCCTTCCATACCGAAGGTACGGGCTTCGTCCGGGATGATCGGAACGATGCGCTGGCCGAGTTCCTTGTCCTTGACCAGCTGCGCCAGGATGCGCACGAAGGCCATGGTGGTGGAGATTTCACGATCGCCCGAACCGTCGAGGATGGCCTTGAGGGTTTCCAGCGGCGGCGTCGGGATGCTGAAGCTGTTGACGCGACGCTGCGGCACGTAACCACCCAGGGCGGCGCGGCGCTCGTGGAGGTACTTGTACTCGGCACTGCCTTCCTGCGGACGGAAGAACGGCAGTTTTTCCAGGTCGGCGTCGTTGACCGGGATGTCGAAGCGGTCGCGGAACTGCTTCAGGCTCTCGACATCGACCTTCTTGGTGTTGTGAGCGGTGTTCTTCGCTTCGCCCGCACCGGTGCCGTAGCCCTTGATGGTCTTGGCGAGGATGACGGTGGGCTGGCCCTTGTGGTTGACCGCCTGGTGGTAGGCCGCATAGACCTTGTAGGGGTCGTGGCCGCCACGGTTGAGCTTCCAGATCTCGTCGTCGGAAAGGTCCTGGACCATTTCCTTGAGTTCCGGGGTATTGAAGAAGTTCTCGCGGACGTACGCGCCGTCTTTGGCCTTGTAGTTCTGGTATTCGCCGTCGACTACTTCGTCCATGCGACGTTGCAGGGTGCCGTTGCTGTCCTTGGCGAACAGCGGGTCCCAGAAGCGACCCCAGACCACCTTGTTGACGTTCCACTGGGCACCGCGGAAGACGCCTTCCAGTTCCTGGATGATCTTGCCGTTACCGCGGACCGGGCCGTCGAGGCGCTGCAGGTTGCAGTTGATGACGAAGATCAGGTTGTCCAGCTTCTCGCGGCCGGCCATGGAGATGGCGCCGAGGGATTCCGGCTCGTCGCACTCGCCGTCACCCATGAAGCACCAGACCTTCTGCTTGCCGGCGGGGATGAAGCCGCGGCTTTCCAGGTACTTCATGAAGCGAGCCTGGTAGATGGCCTGGATCGGGCCGAGGCCCATGGAGACGGTGGGGAACTGCCAGAAGTCCGGCATCAGCCACGGGTGCGGGTAGGAGGACAGGCCCTTGCCGTCCACTTCCTGACGGAAGTTGACCATCTGGTCTTCGCTGATGCGGCCTTCCATGAAGGCGCGGGCGTAGATGCCGGGGGAGGCGTGGCCCTGATAGAAGATCAGGTCGCCGCCATGCTCTTCGGTGGGAGCCTGGAAGAAGTAGTTGAAGCCGATGTCGTACAGGGTTGCCGAGGAAGCGAAGCTGGAAATGTGACCGCCCAGGTCCGGGTCGTTCAGGTTGGTGCGCATCACCATTGCCAGGGCGTTCCAGCGCACCATGGAGCGAATGCGGCGTTCCATGAACAGGTCGCCGGGCATGCGTGCTTCGTGGGTTACGGGAATGCTGTTGCGGTAGGGCGTAGTGATGGCGTAGGGCAATTGGGTGCCGCTGCGGGTCGCCAGCTCACCCATGCGGGTCAGCAGGTAGTGCGCGCGGTCTTCGCCTTCTTTGTCGAGTACGGACTCCAGGGAATCCAGCCATTCCTGGGTTTCGACGGGATCGAGGTCTTGCATGGCTTGCTCCAGGGCGGAAAGGCTTCCAGAATCGGATGCCAGTGGTCACGGCCGGCCTTGTGGGGCGGTCGCGGCGAAATTCTTGTTACCGGGGGTAGAACCGGGCTCGTGTAGTTTTACTACAAATCGACGAAGGTTTCAGCACTCTGGATACAATCTTTCGTAGTAAAACTACAGACTGCGCGGCGCAGTCGGCTGAAAGCCCCGAGTTAGAGCTATTCCGCCACCGCTGCGCCAGCCACGGGTCCAGCCTCGGCCCGCAGCCCAGAAAGGATAGACCATGAGCCTGCCGCCGCTGGCCGACCTCTCGGCCAACCTCCAGCCCAGCGCCGATCGGGCGCTGTCTGCCGTCCGCATTGCCCTCGCCGAGCGAATCCCGGACTTCGACAGTTGGCCCGACGAGCGGCAGCAGGCATTCGCCCGCGTCGCCGCCGCCAGTGACTTCGTCTCCGATCAGGCCCAGCGCGACCCGGCAATGCTGCTGGCGCTGGCGGCTACTGGTGAGCTGGAGCGGTCGCTGGCTCCGGGTGAGCTGCGCGCCCAGATCGCCTCGCTGTTGGACGACTGCGCCGAAGAAGACGATCTCGGTCGTCGCCTGCGTCGCTATCGCAATCGCCAGCAGCTGCGCATCATCTGGCGCGATCTGACCCGCCAGGCCGATCTGGCTGAAACCTGCCGCGACCTCTCCGATCTCGCCGACGCCTGCATCGATCTGGCCTATCACTGGCTCTATAGCCGCCATTGCGCCCAGTTCGGCACGCCCATCGGCCATCGCTCCGGTCTGCCGCAGCATCTGGTCGTGCTGGGCATGGGCAAGCTGGGTGCCTTTGAGCTGAACCTGTCGTCCGATATCGACCTGATCTTCGGTTACCCGGAAGGGGGCGAAACCGAGGGGGCCAAGCGCGCCCTGGATAACCAGGAGTTCTTCACCCGTCTCGGCCAGCGCCTGATAAAGGCGCTGGATGCGATCACCGTGGACGGTTTCGTTTTCCGCGTGGACATGCGCCTGCGTCCTTATGGTTCCTCCGGGCCCCTGGTGTTCAGCTTCAATGCGCTTGAGCAGTACTACCAGGACCAGGGGCGCGACTGGGAACGCTACGCCATGATCAAGGCGCGCACCGTGGGCGGCGATCAGGCTGCCGGTGCCCAGCTCCTGCAGATGCTGCGTCCCTTCGTCTATCGCCGTTACCTGGACTTTTCCGCCATCGAGGCGCTGCGCTCGATGAAGCAGCTCATCCAGCAGGAAGTGCGCCGCAAGGGCATGACCGAGAACGTCAAACTCGGCTCCGGCGGCATTCGCGAAGTGGAGTTCATCGCCCAGGCGTTCCAGCTGATCCACGGCGGTCGCGACCTCAGCCTGCAACAGCGGCCGCTGCTGACCGTCCTGGATACCCTGGAAGGCCAGGGCTATCTCCCACCACCCGTGGTGACGGAGCTGAAGGAAGGCTACGAATTCCTCCGTTATACCGAGCATGCCTTGCAGGCGATCGCCGACCGCCAGACCCAGATGCTGCCGGACAACGACCTCGATCGCGCGCGCATCGCCTTTATCATGGGGTTCGACGACTGGACCACCTTCCACGAGCGCCTGATGTACTGGCGTGGGCGTGTCGAATGGCACTTCCAGCAGGTGATCGCCGACCCGGATGAAGAAGAGGGTGGCGACGGCGAAAGCTGCATCGGCGGTGAATGGCTTCCGCTCTGGGAAGAGGCGCTGGACGAGGAGAGTGCTTGCCGGCAGCTGGGTGAGGCCGGCTTTACCGAGCCTGCCGCCGCCTGGCGTCGACTCACCGATTTGCGCAATGGCCCCCAGGTGCGGGCAATGCAGCGTCTTGGTCGGGAGCGGCTGGATGCCTTCATTCCGCGTTTGCTGAACCTGACCGTGGAGCACGGCAATCCCGACCTGGTGCTGGAGCGGGTACTGCCGCTGGTGGAGAAGGTGGCACGGCGTTCCGCCTATCTGGTGCTGCTGAGCGAGAACCCGGGTGCCCTGCAGCGGCTGATCGAGCTGTGCGCAGCCAGCCCCTGGATCGCCGAGCAGATCACCCGTTTCCCATTGCTGCTGGATGAACTGCTCAATGAAGGACGGCTCTATCGTCCGCCACTGGCTCCCGAGCTGGCTGCGGAGCTGCGTGAGCGCCTGACGCGCATTCCGGAAGACGACCTGGAACAGCAGATGGAGGCCCTGCGGCACTTCAAGCTGGCCCACAGCCTGCGCGTGGCGGCGTCGGAGATCGCCGGCACGCTACCACTCATGAAGGTCAGCGACTACCTGACCTGGCTTGCCGAGGCGATTCTCGATCAGGTCCTGGCGTTGTCCTGGCGCCATACCGTGGCCAAGCACGGCACACCCAAGCGCGCCGATGGCAGTCTCTGCGACCCGGATTTCATCATCGTCGGCTATGGCAAGGTGGGCGGCCTGGAGTTCGGCCATGGTTCGGACCTGGACCTGGTATTCATCCATGACGGCGACCCGCAGGCCGAAACCGACGGTGCCAAGCCCATCGATGGGGCGCAGTTCTTTACGCGTCTCGGGCAGCGCATCATCCACCTGCTGACGACCCAGACCACCTCCGGCGCCCTATATGAAGTGGACATGCGCCTGCGCCCGTCGGGTGCGGCGGGCCTGCTGGTCAGCTCCCTCGGCGCCTTCCAGCGCTACCAGGAGAATGAAGCCTGGACCTGGGAGCACCAGGCGCTGGTGCGTGCGCGGGTGCTTGCCGGTTCACCGCGCGTCGCCACTGCCTTCGAGCAGGTCCGCCTGGCAGTGCTCGGCCGCGAGCGCGACCTGGCCACGCTGCGTGCCGAGGTCAGCGAGATGCGGACCAAGATGCGCGACAACCTCGGTACTCGAGAAACCGCCGCCGGCACCGCTCAGAATGCCTTCGAGGCCGCGGCGGCCTTCGATCTGAAGCAGGATGCCGGCGGTATCGTCGATATCGAATTTATGGTGCAATATGCGGCCCTGGCCTGGTCACGACAGCATCCCGAGCTGGTTCGTTACACCGATAACATCCGCATCCTGGATGGCCTGGAACAGGCAAATCTGCTGACCGGCGACGAAGTTCGCCTGCTGCAGGAAGCCTACAAAGCCTACCGTTCAGCAGCTCACCGCCAGGCCCTGCAAAAGCAACCGGGGGTGGTGCGCGGGGACCAGTTCCACGCGGAGCGCCAAGGCGTGACGCGGATCTGGCGCGAGTTGGGCTTGAACTGACTCGACGGGCTGAACCAATCGAATTCTTGAGGAGCTGGCAATATGTCGATGGCCGATCGTGATGGCGTGATCTGGTATGACGGCGAACTGGTGCCGTGGCGCGAAGCAACCACTCATGTCCTGACCCACACCCTGCATTACGGCATGGGTGTGTTCGAGGGCGTGCGCGCCTACAACACCCCGGACGGCACCGCCATCTTCCGCCTGCAAGCGCACACCGACCGCCTGTTCGACTCCGCTCACATCTTCAACATGGAGATTCCCTTCTCCAAGGAAGAGATCAACGAAGCGCAGCGCGCCGCCGTCCGTGAAAACGGCCTGGAAAGCGCCTATCTGCGCCCGATGGTGTTCTTCGGTAGCGAAGGCATGGGTCTGCGCGCCACTGGCCTGAAGGTCCATGTGATCGTCGCCGCCTGGCATTGGGGCGCCTATATGGGCGAAGAAGCGCTGGTCAACGGCATCAAGGTGCGTACCAGCTCCTACACCCGCCACCACGTCAACATCTCCATGACCCGCGCCAAGGCCAACGGCAACTACATCAACTCGATGCTGGCCCTGCAGGAAGCCATCTCCGGCGGCGCCGACGAGGCCATGCTGCTGGACCCGGAAGGCTACGTGGCCGAGGGTTCGGGCGAGAACATCTTCCTGGTCAAGGACGGTGTGGTGTACACGCCGGAAGTGACCTCCTGCCTCAACGGCATCACCCGTAGCACCATCCTGACCCTGGCCAGCGAGCTGGGCATCAAGGTGGTCGAGAAGCGCATCACCCGTGACGAGGTGTACATCTCCGACGAGGCCTTCTTCACCGGTACCGCCGCTGAAGTCACCCCGATCCGCGAAGTGGACGGCCGCAAGATCGGCATCGGCCGTCGTGGTCCGGTGACCGAGAAGCTGCAGAAAGCCTACTTCGACCTGGTGACCGGTAAGACCTCCGCCCACGGCGAGTGGCGCACCCTGGTCAAGTAATCCGACTGAGCTGCACGCGGCAAGCCGCAAGCTGCAAGTGGTCATCGCCGCTTGGAGCTTGCGGCTTGTCGCTTGAGGCTGAGGCTTGAAGCTGCCCTTATGAACATTCTGATCGTAGGACCCTCCTGGGTCGGCGACATGGTGATGGCGCAGACACTTTTCCAGTGCCTGAAAGCTCGCCATCCCGACAGCCAGATCGACGTGCTGGCCCCCGAGTGGAGCCGGCCCATCCTCGAACGCATGCCGGAAGTGCGCCAGGCCCTGAGCTTCCCCATCGGCCACGGCGTGCTGGATATCACCAGCCGGCGCAAGATCGGCAAGTCCCTGGCGGGGCAGTATGACCAGGCGATCCTCCTGCCGAACTCGCTGAAATCGGCGCTGGTGCCCTGGTTCGCCGACATTCCCAAGCGCACGGGCTGGAAGGGCGAGATGCGCTACGGCCTGCTGAACGACATCCGTACGCTCGACAAGTCGCGCTACCCGCTGATGATCGAGCGCTTCATGGCCCTGGCCTTCGAGCCGGACGCCGAGCTGCCCAAGCCTTATCCGCGTCCCTCGTTGCAGATCGACCCGGTCAGCCGCGACGCGGCCCTGGCGAAGTTCGGCCTGGACGTGGATCGTCCGGTGCTCGCGCTCTGTCCGGGTGCGGAGTTCGGAGAAGCCAAGCGCTGGCCCGCCGAGCACTACGCCAAGGTGGCGGAGCTGAAGATTCGCGCCGGCTGGCAAGTCTGGCTGTTCGGCTCGAAGAACGACCACCCGGGCGGCGAAGACATCCGCATGCGCCTGATCCCCGGCCTGCGCGAGGAAGCGGTGAACCTCTCCGGCGAAACCAGCCTGGCGGAAGCCATCGACCTGCTCTCCTGCGCCAGCGCCGTGGTGTCCAACGATTCCGGCCTGATGCACGTCGCCGCTGCGCTCGCGCGGCCGCTGGTGGCGGTCTATGGCTCGACCTCGCCGCAGTTCACCCCGCCCCTGGCCGAGCAGGTGGAGATCGTCCGCCTTGGCCTGGAATGCAGCCCCTGCTTTGACCGTACCTGCCGCTTCGGCCACTACAACTGTCTGCGCGAGCTCAAGCCGCGTCCGGTGATCGAAGCCCTGGACCGCCTGGTGCCGGACCCGCTCGAATTGGTGGAGAGTCGCTGAGTGCGGGTACTACTGATCAAGACTTCTTCCCTGGGTGATGTCATCCACACCCTGCCAGCGCTGACCGATGCAGCACGTGCAATTCCCGGTATCCAGTTCGACTGGGTGGTCGAGGAAGGTTTTGCCGAGATTCCGGCCTGGCACCCGGCAGTCGCCCACGTCATCCCGGTGGCCATCCGGCGCTGGCGCAAGAACATCTGGCAGACGCTCAGGAGTGGCGAGTGGCGCCGCTTCAAACGCCGTCTGCGGGAAGCCCGCTACGACCTGGTGATCGACGCCCAGGGCCTGCTGAAAAGCGCCCTGCTGACGCGCTACACCAAGGCTCCGGTGGTGGGTTTGGACCGGGATTCCGCCCGCGAGCCGCTGGCCAGCCACTTCTATGACCGGCGCTATCCGGTTGTCTGGGGGCAGCATGCCGTCGAGCGCGTGCGCCAACTGTTCGCTCAGGCACTGGATTACCGCGTGCCGGAAGGTGTGGGCAACTACGGCTTGAACCGTGCCCAGCTCGCCGATGCGCCGGGCGGATCGCCCTATCTGCTGTTCCTCCACGGCACCACCTGGGACACCAAGCACTGGCCTGAGAAGTACTGGCGCGAGCTTGCCGAGCGTGCCTGCGATCACGGTTGGCACGTGCGCCTACCCTGGGGCAACCCGGCGGAGAAGGCGCGTGCCGAACGCATCGCCGAGGGCTTGGAAAAGGCCGCGGTGCTCCCCAGATTGTCCCTGGCGGGAATGGCCAAGGTGGTAGCCGGGGCGCGCGCCTGCGTGGCGGTGGACACCGGCCTCGGCCACCTGGCCGCTGCGCTGGATGTGCCGACGCTGTCGCTCTACGGCCCGACCAATCCCGGTTTCACCGGCGCCTACGGGCGGTCGCAGATCCACCTGGGCAGCGACTTCCCTTGCGCGCCCTGCCTGAAGAAGACCTGCGTCTACAAACCGTCCGCGGAAGATATCCGCCTGTTCGACCTGAAGCGTGAACAGCCGCTATGTTTTACCCGGCTGAATCCGCAGCGCGTGGCGACCCAGCTGGAAGCCCTGCTGCTGACCGAGGATATCCACTGATGCAATTGGCATTCGTGCTCTACAAGTACTTCCCCTTCGGTGGCCTGCAGCGCGACTTCATGCGCATCGCCCTGGAGTGCCAGCGCCGTGGGCATGCCGTTCGCGTCTACACCATGATCTGGGAAGGCGATATCCCCGAAGGTTTCGAGGTCCTGATCGCGCCGGTCAAGGCGCTGTTCAACCACAAGCGCAACGAAAAATTCACCGCCTGGGTCGAGGCTGACCTGGCGCGGCGTCCGGTGGACCGGGTGGTCGGCTTCAACAAGATGCCCGGCCTGGATGTCTACTACGCCGCCGACCCCTGCTTCGAAGACAAGGCGCAAAACCTGCGCAATGGTCTCTATCGCCGCTGGGGCCGCTACAAGCATTTCTCCGACTATGAGCGCGCAGTATTCGCCCCTGAGTCGAAGACCGAAGTGCTGATGATCTCCGAGGTGCAGCAGCCGTTGTTCGTCAAGCATTACGCGACGCCGGCCAAGCGCTTTCACCTGCTGCCGCCGGGCATTGCCGCGGACCGCCGCGCGCCCGTCAATGCCGCGGAAATCCGCGCCGAATTCCGTCGCGAGTTCAAACTGGGCGACAACGACCTGTTGCTGGTGCAGATCGGTTCGGGCTTCAAGACCAAGGGCCTGGATCGCAGCCTCAAGGCCGTGGCCGCGCTGCCCCGCGAGCTGAAGAAACGTACCCGTCTCATCGTCATCGGCCAGGATGATCCGAAGCCTTTCCTGCTGCAGATGAAGACCCTGGGTATCTCCGACCAGGTGGACATCCTCAAAGGCCGCAGCGATATCCCGCGATTCCTGTTGGGCGCCGACCTGCTGATCCATCCGGCTTACAACGAAAACACCGGCACCGTGCTGCTGGAAGCCCTGGTCGCTGGCCTGCCGGTGCTGGTCACTGACGTCTGCGGCTACGCCCACTACATCGCCGAGGCTGATAGTGGCCGCGTGCTGCCCAGTCCCTTCGATCAGGACGCGCTCAACCAGTTGCTCGCGGATATGCTCGCCGACCAGGCCGCCCGCGCCCACTGGAGCGCCAACGGCCTGGCCTTCGCCGACAGTGCCGACCTCTACAGCATGCCGCAGCACGCGGCGGACGTGATCCTCGCGGAGCGCCCATGAAACTTGTCCTTGAACCACCCTTCGAGCAGCTCTGGGCCGGGCGCGATGCCTTCGCCGAGGTCGAAGCGCTCAAGGGCGAGGTCTATCGCGAACTGGAAGGCCGCCGAACCCTGCGTACTGAAGTGAATGGCGAGGGATATTTCGTCAAGATTCACCGTGGCATCGGTTGGGGCGAGATCGCCAAGAACCTGGTCACCGCCAAGGCCCCCGTACTCGGTGCCGGCCAGGAGTGGGAGGCCATCCAGCGACTGCATGAAGCCGGCGTGCCGACCATGACCGCCGTGGCGTTCGGCGAGCGTGGCAGCAATCCGGCGCGCCAGCAGTCGTTCATCGTTACCGAAGAACTGGCGCCTACCATCAGCCTTGAAGACTATTGCGTCGACTGGCCGCGAAATCCGCCACCACTGCGATTGAAGTGGGCGCTCATCGACGAAGTGGCTCGCATGACCGGCACCATGCACCGCGCCGGGGTCAATCACCGCGACTGCTATATCTGCCACTTCCTGCTACACACCGCGCGACCGGTCACCGCCGACGACTTCAAACTGTCGCTGATCGACCTGCATCGTGCGCAGACGCGCGCCGCCACGCCCAGACGCTGGCGCGACAAGGACCTGGCCGGGCTGTATTTCTCGGCGCTGAACATCGGCCTGACCCGTCGCGACAAGCTGCGCTTCCTCAAGGCCTATTTCCGCCAGCCACTGCGCCAGGTGCTGAAGGATGAAGCTGCACTGCTTGCCTGGCTCGAGCAGAAGGCCGCGCGCCTGCTTTCGCGCTATGAGCGCAAGTACGCCGAGGGAGGACAGGCGTGAGCCAATGGAAACTGGCAGAGGGGCTGGATGCCGGTGTTGCCGAGCTGTTCGCTGACCTCGACAAGGTGTTCGCCCTGCAAGGCGACTGGATCACCGGGGACCCGTTGTCCGAAGTGCTGCGCGTGGAACACCGTGGGGTGCGCTACTACGTCAAGCGTTACTGGGGCGCGGGCAAAGGCTTGCGCCGCTGGCTGGGTCGACCGCGGGTCAAGGCCGAGTGGCAGAACCTCAAGCACTTCGCCAAGTGGGGCATTCCCACCGCTCCCGTCGTGGGTTGGGGCCAGGAACGCCGTGGCGGTGCCTTCCATCGTGGCGCGCTGATCACCCAGGAACTCAAGGGTACGAGCGACTTGGCGGAACTGGCCAAGCAGGGCGATCCGCGCCTGGCCGATCCGCGTTGGGTCGACCGCGTCAGCCGCCAGTTGGCCAAGGCCACCCGCTGCCTGCACGACCACGGCTTCGCCCACAACGACCTGAAGTGGCGCAACCTGCTGGTCGACGATGCGGGCGAGCTGTTCCTGATCGACTGTCCGACCGGCACCTTCTGGTGGGGCCCGTTCCTGCACTACCGGGTCATCAAGGACCTGGCGTGCCTGGACAAGGTCGCCAAGTACCACCTGAGCCGCAGCCAGCGTCTGCGCTTCTACCTGCAATACCGGGATCGACCGACCCTGGAGCGCAACGACAAGCGCCGGATACGGCAGATTCTCAAGTTCTTCGAGGGACGCGAATGAGCGACTTCATCGCAGCGGCTGACCGAGAAATTCTCGCCCGCCACGGCCTGGACAGCTTCGATTCGCTCTGGGCACTGCGCCTGGAGGCAGTGGATGCGCCCAATACCGGGCGCGGAGGCTGGAGCAGCGTGTTCCGCCTGGATCTCGGCGACGCCGCCTACTATCTGAAGCGGCAGAGCAACTTCCTCAGCCGAAGCGTATTGCGGCCATTTGGCGAGCCCACTTTCTCCCGCGAGTTTCGCAATATTCGCCGTTACCAGAACCTGGGCGTTCCGGCCTTGCAGGCGGCGTTTTTCGGTACCCGCCAGGTCGAGGGCGAGCGCCGCGCGATCCTGGTATCCCGTGCCCTGGACGGCTGGCGTGAACTTGCCAGTTACCTCGAGCTGTGGAACGGGATGGCTGCTGAGCAGCGTGCGGCCGTCATTGCCGCCGTAGCGGGCCTGGCACGTCGTCTCCATGGCGCTGGACAGGTGCATGGGTGCTTCTATCCCAAGCACGTCTTTCTGCGAGAAGCCCAGGACGGATTCGACGCCTGTCTGATCGACCTGGAAAAGACTCGTCCGCTGTTGCTGGGTCGTCGTGATCGCGTCAAGGACCTGGAAGCCCTGGTTCGCCGGGCGGATGCCTGGGGTGAGATCGAGGTGCGCGAGCTGTTGGCTGGCTATCTGGAGCGTCCACGGGATTCGGCCGAGGTCAGCGATTGGCTGGCTCGTCTCGCCAGTCGCCGCCGCAACAAGGAGCGCGGGCAATGACCCTTGCAGAGCTGGCCCAGGCGGGGCGCAGTCCGCAACTGCCCATTCGCCTTGACGTCGCTGGCGGCCTGGAGCTGCAGAGCCTGTTGCGGGTGCTGCCCGGACAGCGCTACGTGGGCGAGGCCCTGTGGCAAGGGCGCAAGGTGCTGGCCAAGCTGCTGGTTGGCGGCAAGGCCGAGCGGCACTTCCATCGCGAGCTCGCAGGTGCCCGCGCGTTGCGTGAGCATGGCATCGATACCCCGGAGCTTCTGAGCGATGGGCATCAAGCGGGGCAGGGCGGCTGGCTCTTGTTCGAGTACCTGGAGTCGGCGGAGAGTCTTTGGGACGCCTGGCGCGAGGTCGAACGTGACGCACCGCTGTCCGACGGCCAGCAGGCCGTGCTGGGCGAGGCGCTCGGCGCCATTGCACGGTTGCACCTGGTCGGGCTCGCCCAGGAGGACCTGCACCTCGACAATCTGCTGCGCCACGGCGGCAAGCTGCAGGTGATCGATGGTGGCGGCATCCGCGCCGAAACGCCCGGAAGTCCGCTTCCCCGGGACAAGGTCATGGCCAATCTGGGGGTGTTCTTCGCCCAGCTGCCTGCGGAGCTGGACCCGTTCCTGGAAGAGCTGTTGGTGCAGTACCTGCTGGTCAACGGCGAACATGCCTTGCCGCTGGAGGCGCTGGAAAAGGAAATTGCCCGGATGCGGCGTTGGCGTCTCGGCGACTACATGAAGAAGATCGCTCGCGATTGCAGCCTGTTCGGCGTGGTTCGCGGTGCATTCGGCCTGCGTGCGGTCCGCCGCGAAGCGCAAGCGGACCTCGAGGCGCTGTTGCAGGCTCCGGATGCCGCGCTGGCGCAAGGGCGCTCGCTGAAACAGGGCGGCACCGCCACCGTGGCGGAGGTCACCGTCGGCGGGCGCAAGCTGTTGGTCAAGCGCTACAACATCAAAGGCCTTGGACATTGGCTGACACGCTTCTGGCGCCCGAGCCGGGCCTGGCACAGCTGGCGTGAAGGCAATCGACTTGAGTTCCTCGGCATCGCCACACCGCGTCCGTTGGCCGTGATAGAGCGGCGATTCCTGTGGCTGCGCAGCCGTGCCTACCTGATTACCGAATATCTCTCCGGCCAAGATATAATCGCCCGTTTTCGACCTCATCTGGATGACCCGGATGGGGCTGGTGCTCCACCCGAAGCCGAATTACGCGCCCTCGACCGACTGTTTGCCGCGCTGATCCGTGAACGCATCAGTCATGGCGATTTCAAGGGCAGCAATCTGTTCTGGCACGACGGCCGCTGGACCCTGATCGACCTCGATGCCGTTTGCCAGCATCACAGCGAGGCAAGCTTTGCCCGGGCCTACGCCAAGGACCGGGCGCGCTTCCTGCGGAACTGGTCGGCCGAGTCGGCATTGCACCAGCTACTAGACAAACGTTTACCGCAGGTGCCGGGCACCTGCCCTGAAAGAGGCTAACCCCGTGGCATTGACGATTCTCGGCCTTTCCGGCGCTCTCAGCCATGATCCATCCGCCGCGCTGTACATCGACGGCAAGCTGATCGCGGCCGCCGAAGAAGAGCGCTTCGTGCGCGACAAGCACGCGAAGAATCGCATGCCCTACGAGTCGGCCAAGTTCTGCCTGGAACAGGCCGGCATCAAACCGTCCGACGTCGACGTCGTGGCCATTCCCTTCGCCCCCATCAGCCTGTTCGGCAAGGCCCGCTGGCATTACGCCAAGCGCTACTGGTACGCCCCGGATCGTGCGTTGGACGCCATCCTCATGGGTAATCGCCGCTACAAGCGCTACCGCAAGAAGATCGTCTGGTGCCTGGAGCAACTGGGCTTCGATGCCAAGAAAGTGAAGATCGAGCCGGTGGAGCACCACCTGGCCCACGCCTCCAGCGCCTACCACTGCTCCGGTTTCAAGGAGAAGACCGCGATCCTCGGTATCGACGGCAAGGGCGAGTACGCCACCACCTTCTTCGGCTGGGGTGAGAACGGCAAGATCCACAAGATCAAGGAATTCTTCGATCCGGACTCCCTCGGCGGCCTCTACGGCGCAATCACCGAATACCTGGGCTTCGAGATGCTCGACGGCGAGTTCAAGGTCATGGGCATGGCGCCCTACGGCGACGCTGCCAAGTACGACTTCTCGCGCCTGGCAAAGTTCGAGAACGGTGAGCTGATCATCAACACCGATTACGCCAACGTCATCGGCTTCCGTCGCTACAAGGAAAACGGCAAGGGCTTCTACTTCTCGCCGAAGCTGATCGAGTGGCTGGGGCCTAAGCGCCAGGGCGACATCGCCGATGACCCCTACATCCACTACGCCGCCAGCATGCAGGCACTGTTCGAGAAGCTGGCGCTGGAGATGATGGATTACTACCTCGGCGACATCATCCGCGAGACCGGCAAGATCGCCTTCGCCGGCGGCTGCGCACTGAACGTCAAGCTGAACCAGAAGATCATCGCCCGGCCGGAAGTGAAGGAGCTGTTCGTCCAGCCCGCTTCCGGTGATGCCGGAACTTCCGTGGGCGCCGCCGCTTACGTCTCGGTCAAGCGCGGCGTGCCGGTGGAGAAGATGGAGCACGTCTACCTCGGCCCGTCCTTCAGCAACGAAGACGTCATCGCGGCTTGCGCCAAGCACCCGCAGCAGCCGGTGTTCAAGCGTATCGAGAACACCCCGCAACGCATCGCCAAGATCATGGTCGACGGCAACCCGGTTGCCTGGTTCCAGGGCCGCATGGAGTTCGGTCCGCGCGCCCTCGGCGGCCGCTCCATCATCGGTTGCCCGAGTGCGGCCGGCGTGGCTGACCGCATCAACGAGCAGATCAAGTTCCGTGAGCGCTGGCGCCCCTTCTGCCCGTCGATGCTGGATACCGTCGCGTCGCAGATGCTCAAGGTCGATCACCCGTCGCCCTTCATGACCTTCACCTTCGAGGTCAACGAAGAATGGAAGACCCGCGTGGCCGAAGTGGTGCACGAGGACGGCACGTCCCGCGCCCAGGTGCTGGAGCGCCGCCACAACCCGCGCTGGTACGACCTGATGAAGGAGCTGGAAGTCCTCACCGGCAACGGCGTGTCCTTGAACACGTCGCTCAACCGTCGCGGCGAGCCGATGATCTGCTCGCCCACCGACGCGCTGAACATGTTCTACGGCTCGGACCTGCAGTACCTGATCATGGAAGACATCCTCGTCGTCAAGGAAGGCAAGGATTGGTATGACAATGTCGGCTAAGCCGCTGCTTAGCGTCGTCATTCCCACCTACAACTACGCGGGCGTGCTCCCGCGTGCCGTGGAGTCGGTGCTGGCCCAGGCCACCCCGGAGGTCGAACTCTGGGTCGTGGACGATGGCTCCACCGACGACACCCCGGCAGTCTTCACCGCCCTGAGCCAGCGCTACGGCGCTGCTTTCCAGGGCGTGCGCCAGGCGAATGCCGGGCCGTCGACCGCTCGCAACAACGGCGTGCAACTGGCGCAGGGTCGCTATGTCCTGCTCCTCGACGCCGATGACGAACTGGCTGCCGGCGTCCTGCCGGGCCTCTGCGAGCGCCTGCGCCGCCAACCCGACGTCGGCCTCTGGCTGGCCGGCCACATCGCCGTCCAGCCCGACGGTCGCGAGCGGGAACACCCCGCCAGCACCGTTCCCGCTGAACCCGCGCAGCGTCTCAAGCACTACCTGCTGGACAAGAAGATTGGCCTCAGCCACGGCGCCTGTGTGTTCCTCCGCGAACTGCTGCTCGAGCGCCCCTATCCCGAGCACTTGCGCCACAGCGAGGACATTCCGGTCTTCGCTTACTGCCTGACTCAGCGACAAGTAGAAGTTCTCGACCTGATGCTGGCGCGTATCCACAAGCATCCCGGCAGTCTGCGCCACAACGCCGAAGCAGCCCGCAAGGTCGGTCTGGACCTGGTCGACGAAGTCTTCCTCAAGCTTCCGGCCGGTCTGCAATCGCTCAAGCCCGCCTATCGCGCCCAGCGCTGCCTGTCGCTGTTCCGCACCTGCCTCCTGGCCGGTGACCAGGACCGCGCGCGCAAGTACTACCGAGAAGCGCTGCGCACGGATTGGCGTGTGCTGCTGAAGTGGTCCTACACGCGCAAGGCTGCCCGCCTGTGGTTGCGCTGAAGCCTATGAAAGTCCTCGCGCTCAGCTCGGCTGGACGGGAGCCAGATTTTTCCTGCGTCTACGAACACCTCCGGGGACTGGTCGATCTCGAGCTGAAAGTCCTCGACAAGGATGCCCAGCGCAATTTGCGGCGCACACTGAGCGGGGTGGACCTGTCCCGTTATGATCGGATTCTTGTTGATCTTCATTTCAAGAACATCCATCGGCAGACCCGCTTCCTCAGCCAAGTTTCCGGCCTGCTGATCTACGAAGAGGACGCCTGCCAGAACTATCTGGACAGTTCCCGCTGGCGCGGTCACTTCAGCCGGTTCTACAGGGAGTTGCCCAATGCGCGCATCGTGGTGACCGGCGCCAGCGTCGCCGAGCGATTGAGGGGCGAAGGTTTCCAGGTCCACTTCATTCCCAAGGGCTATGACCCGCGATCGATTTTCCTCGAGGGCGCGGAACGGGATATCGAGCTGGGGTTCATAGGCCGGACTGCCAGCGCCGCCTACCAGGACCGGAAGCGATTGCTGGACCGTCTGGCGGCCGAGGATTCGCTGCAACTATTGCGCACGGCTCCCGGCGAGCCCTACCGAAAAATGCTGAACCGCATCCGGTACTTCGTCAGCGCTGATGTCAGCCTGGGCGAGTACATGGCAAAGAATTTCGAGGCGATGGCCTGTGGCTGCGTCTTGCTGGCTTGGCGTCAGGGCAGTGAAGAGCCGGCCATCGGCCTTGAGGACGGTGTCCACCTGCTCCTGTACTCAGGTGTCGATGAATTGCGGGCCCACTTGGCACGGCTGCGCGATGATTCGACTCTGGAGCGGGCTCTGGCCGAGGGCGGGCGCCGATTCGTCGAACAGCAGCTTTCCCACCCTCGCTTGGCCGAACGAATTCTCAAGGTTCTGGACGAGCCCTGGCCCTCGGTTGAGCCCGTTCCCGCCTGGCGGGCTTTCTGGTCCCGGATCAATCCCTTTTGAGCAATCCCATGTCTTCGACGAACAATGCCCAGCAGCCGCTGGTGAGCGTGATCATCGCCTCCTACAACCACGCGCCCTACATCGAGGCGAGCATTCTCAGCGTCCTGGGGCAGAGTTATCCAAACATCGAGCTGCTGGTGGTGGACGATGGGTCCCGTGACGACAGTGTGGCTCGCATCCAGGCGCTGCAGGCTACCCATGGTTTCGACTTCCGAAGCCAAGCCAACCAGGGGCTATCGAGAACCCTCAATGAGGCCATCGCCCGCGCGAAAGGTAGCCTGATCGCGCCCTTCGGTTCGGATGACATCATGCTCCCGGACCGCATTGCCAAGCAGGTCGCCTACCTGGCGGACAAGCCGGACGTCGGCATTTGCGCTGGGGATATCCAGACCATCGATGCGAATGGGAAGCCCAGCGGTAAGCCGCGGGGCCTTCCGCTCCGCCGCCTGGATTTCGAAGATGTCTTCCTCGATCGCAAGCCGGGGGCACCTGCTCCCACGCTATTGTTCCGTCGTGAGGCGCTGGAACGGGTCGGGGGGTTCGAGCCTGACGTCCGTCTTGAGGACCTGATGATCGAATTGAAGATCACCCATGCCGGTTACTTCATCGACATCCTGGGGGAACCCCTGGCGCTATATCGGGTACACGACACCAACACCTACAAGAACTACCGCTTCATGGTGGATAACGTGCTGAAGACCTATGCGCGGTTCAGTGACCACCCAGCCTATCCCGAGGTCTGCGCGCGTTTCCGCAACTCGATGCTGCTCAAATGCGCCCGCCAGGACAAGGCGCTGGCCCGCGAGCTGCTTGCCGGACTGCCCATGAGTGCGTGGAACCTGAAAACCCTGCGCGGGCTCTGGCGGCTTCTGTTGCCGGCTTGATTTGCTGGCCGGGCCATCCGGCCAAGTTAGTCCCCGGCCTTTGAGTTGCTCGCCTTGGCGCTATGGGCGGGCCTGCGGCATTGAAGCCAGCAGGCCGCGCGACTTCACTTCGAAGTGCTTTTGAATCTGTCGATCAGCTCGGCCGAAACCATCAGGGCCATGGGAATCCAGATCAGGAACCAGTGCTCCTTGGGGCGGGAAAGGAATGAGCCGCCCTCGGTCATGCTGGCCGCAAGACCAAACACCAGCAGCGCTGATGAAATCATCACCCACGGTTGTTCGCGGTGCCGCCAGGCGAACCGGAACGCGACGACATACAGTGTCACCCAAAGCACCAGGCCGATTGCACCGCAGTAATAGAGTACTGCCAGCCATACGTTGTGCGGATCGGCCATCGCGTAGTCGTGGGCCGATATCCATATTTTCATAGGCGCGTCATAGCCGTGGCCCAGCCAGGGGGCTTCGAGTATCTGCTGCCAGGCTTTCGCCCAGATCTCCGGGCGGAAGGACACGCCACGGCCGATCAGGATGTCGGGATAGAGGGCCAGAAGTAGCGCGCCGGTAAACACAGCCGTGACCAGCACGACGAGGCTGCGCCTGTTCCAGTTCGCTATCGATAGCCAAAGGAGGCAGGAGCCCACCGCGACCAGGGGGGTTCGTGAACCCGTTGCGAGAATGAGCGCAGCCAGGATGAACAGCGAGATCAGCGAGAGTGGATCGAAGATGTTCTTCTGGAGGAACCAGTAAGCCGCCCAGTAGGCCATGAAGAAACCAAAGACATGGGAGCTGAGCAGCGGATTGTAAAGAGCGCCATAGCCCGCAAATCGGCCCGTCGCCCCGGCGTGCAGGAACAGCACGAGAAAGGTCGCGCCTGCCAGGCTTGCCATCACCGCACTGATTTTGACGCTGGTCTGCAATCGTGAGGGGGCCTTCATGGCCAGCAGCCCTGCGGAGAAGAACAGGAACAGCACGTAGACAGGTCGCTTGCCCAGAGAGCTGAAGGGATCGTCAGTGCTGGACCACAGAAGAGTCGTCAACGTATACGCACTGAACAGGAGAAAGACGATCACTATTGGCGAGCGAAGCAGCGGCTTCAGTAGACCGCGCCCCGCTATCAGTGCCAGCAATGCAGGGGCAGCCAGCAGCGAATAGAAGAGCTTGTGGTAGTACGGCCGATCTCCAATCCAGAACATTCCGGTCAGCAGCGCAATCCAGCCGATGGGCAGAACGATCTTGATCAGCCAGTCGGAGCCTCGTGTCCACCATTCGGCTGATGTTGAACCATGAGTCAGTCCACTCTTGTTTTGCATAGCGGTCATAAAGATTTCAGTCGAGTCACAAACGTGTTTTTTGCAGACAGGCCGGTATCGGCCAGATAGGCCTCGAAGAAGGCGTGATCCTCTGCCAGGAGCCAATTGCGATCTTCGGTGTAACGCAGCAGATGACGGAAATTCCGTAGCCGTTTCGCCTTGCCCAGCGGCGTAGCCTGACTTTTCAGGTCGGCAAAATCGATAAGTCCCAAGGCATCGCCCGGCGTGAGGATAACGTTGCCAAGGTGCAGCGAGCGGAAGTAGATACCCTGTTCATGGAGCCTGGCGATGAAGGAGCCCAATTGCTTCTTGAGTCCCTGGGCGAACTTCTCGTCGCCTGATTCGTATACCTGTCGCAGTGTCTTGCCGGGCAGGGGCTGATAGTGCACGACATCGCGCGCCAGGGCGCTAATCCGGTACACGCCCAGAATGCGCGGGCACGGCACATTACGCGCTTGAAGCTGGACTGCATTGTCGGCGAATCGTTGGGCGTAGGGGTAGAGGACGGCTGAGGACAGCAGGCGCTTCCGTCGGAACAGCTTCATGTAGCTTCCGTCGGTCAGGCGCAGCACCTTTTCCCCATATCTGTCGCGCTCCAGGACATCTGCGTTCTCACTCAGTTTCAGGTAAGCGTCGTGATCCAGAGCTTGCATGCGGGGGCCTTAAGAAAATGACCCCGTATATTACCCCAGGCCATCGGGTTGAATGGGCAAAATAGACCCTGTGTTACACTCTCGCTCTTTATCGAGCATCCGAGCCCTATGAGTCTTAACGACCAGTCCCGGCCCTCCAGCCTCAAGATCTATCTCCGCCTGCTGGGTTACGTTCGCCCATACACCGGGATGTTCCTGGTCAGCATCATTGGCTACATCATCTTTGCCTCGACCCAGCCGATGCTGGCCGGCATTCTCAAATACTTCGTGGACGGCCTGAGCAATCCTGATGCCGTCCTGTTCCCCGACGTTGCCTACCTACGGGACCTGAAGCTGCTTCAAGCGGTGCCGCTGCTGATCATCCTCATCGCGGCCTGGCAGGGACTGGGTTCGTACCTGGGTAACTACTTCCTCGCCCGGGTTTCCCTCGGCCTGGTGCATGACTTGCGCCTGGCTCTGTTCAACAGCCTGCTGGCCCTGCCGAACCGCTATTTCGACAGCCACAACTCCGGCCACCTGATCTCACGCATAACCTTCAACGTCACCATGGTCACCGGCGCAGCCACCGATGCGATCAAAGTGGTGATCCGCGAAGGCCTGACCGTGATCTTCCTGTTTGGCTACCTGTTGTGGATGAACTGGAAGCTGACGCTGGTGATGGTCGCCATCCTGCCGCTGATCGCCCTGATGGTGAGCAGCGCCAGCAAGAAATTCCGCAAGCAGAGCAAAAAGATCCAGGTGGCCATGGGCGATGTCACCCACGTGGCCTCCGAAACCATCCAGGGCTACCGGGTGGTCCGCAGCTTCGGCGGTGAGTCTTACGAATCCGGCCGCTTCAGGACGGCCAGCGAGGACAACACCCGCAAGCAATTGCGCATGACCAAGACCTCGGCGGTCTATACCCCGATGCTGCAGCTGGTGATCTACACCGCGATGGCTGCCCTCATGTTCCTCGTGCTCTTCCTGCGCGGAGATGCCAGCGCCGGCGACCTGGTGGCCTACATCACGGCGGCCGGCCTGCTGCCGAAGCCGATCCGCCAGCTCTCCGAAGTCAGCTCCACCGTGCAGCGCGGCGTCGCAGGTGCGGAAAGCATCTTCGAGCAATTGGATGAAGAAACCGAAGTGGACCGTGGCACCGTCGAGCGCGATCGCGTCGGTGGCCGCCTGGAAGTCCGCAATCTCAGCTTCCAGTACCCCGGCACCGACAAGCCGGTGCTGCAGGACATCAGCTTCGAGGCCCAACCGGGTCAGATGGTCGCCCTGGTGGGGCGTTCCGGCAGCGGCAAGTCCACACTGGCCAACCTGATTCCGCGCTTCTACCACCATGAGCAAGGGCAGATCCTGCTGGATGGTGTCGATATCGAGGAATATCGCCTGCGCAACCTGCGCCGTCATATCGCACTGGTGACCCAGCAGGTGACGCTGTTCAACGACTCGGTGGCCAATAACATCGCCTATGGCGACCTCGCCGGCGCGCCACGTGAGGACGTCGAGCGGGCAGCCGAGGCGGCTTACGCCAAGGAATTCGTCGACAAGCTCCCGCAGGGCTTCGATACCGAAGTGGGGGAGAACGGCGTGCTGCTGTCCGGCGGCCAGCGCCAGCGTCTGGCGATTGCCCGGGCGTTGCTGAAGAACGCACCGGTGCTGGTGTTGGACGAGGCTACCTCGGCGCTCGATACCGAGTCCGAGCGGCATATCCAGGCCGCGCTGGACCGCGTGATGGACGGCCGCACCACCCTCGTCATCGCTCACCGCCTGTCCACCATCGAAAAGGCGGATCTGATCCTGGTCATGGATCAGGGGCGCATCGTCGAGCGCGGCAACCATGCCGAACTGCTGGCAATGAACGGTTACTACGCCCGTCTGCATGCCAATCAGTTCGCGGAAGAAGCACAGCCGGAAGCCAGCTGAGCGGCTGGCCTTCCTCTCCACCAGTCGATGTGCCCGCGCCAGTCTGCTTACCCTGGCGCAGGGCGAAATCGCAGCCTAAAACCACTGCACGTTGTGCCGCTTCGAAAGCTCGGCGCGTTTCAGGGCACGCCGTTGCCTTCGCGAGCGGTGTTGCGGTGCCCGGTGTCCAATCGGGTAGGTCAGGCCAACTGACCTGCTATGGTATGATCCGCGCCGATTTTGACGTCCGGAGACTCCATGAAACTGTCCATGCCCCGATTCGATCAGGCCCCCGTTCTGGTGGTGGGCGACGTCATGCTTGACCGTTACTGGCACGGCGGCACCTCGCGCATTTCGCCCGAGGCTCCGGTGCCTGTGGTCAAGGTGGAGCAGATCGAGGATCGTCCCGGCGGCGCCGCGAACGTTGCGCTGAACATCGCCGCCCTGGGCGCCCCTGCCATGCTGGTGGGCATCACCGGTGTCGACGAGGCAGCGGAGAGCCTGACCGACAGCCTCAACGCCGCAGGTGTGGACGTACATTTCCAGCGCCTCGCCGAGCAGCCGACCATCGTCAAGCTGCGCGTCATGAGCCGTCACCAGCAACTGCTGCGCATGGACTTCGAGGAAGCCTTCGGCACCAATGCAGAGGCCCTGGCTGCGGAAGTCGAACGCCTGCTGCCCCAGGCCCGAGTGCTGGTGTTGTCCGATTACGGCAAGGGCGCGCTGAAAAACCATCAGGTGCTGATCCAGGCTGCCCGTCGTCGCGGTGTGCCGGTACTGGCTGATCCCAAGGGCAAGGACTTCAGCATTTATCGTGGCGCGAGCCTGATTACCCCGAACCTCAGCGAATTCGAAGCCATCGTCGGCCGCTGCGCCGATGAGGCGGAGCTGGTCGCCAAGGGCGCGGCGCTGATGCAGGAACTGGAGCTGGGTGCTCTGCTGGTCACGCGCGGTGAACACGGCATGACCCTGCTGCGTCTTGGCCATCCCGCCCTGCACCTGCCGGCGCGCGCCCGCGAAGTATTCGATGTCACCGGCGCTGGCGACACCGTGATTTCCACACTGGCCGCCGCCCTGGCCGCTGGCGAAGAGTTGCCGCAGGCAGTGGCGCTGGCCAACCTCGCCGCTGGCATCGTCGTCGGCAAACTGGGTACCGCCGCCATCAGCGCGCCGGAATTGCGACGTGCCGTGCAGCGCGAGCAGGGTTCCGAGCGTGGGGTGCTGAGCCTCGACCAGTTGCTGCTGGCCATCGAAGATGCCCGCGCCCACGGCGAGAAGATCGTCTTCACCAATGGCTGCTTCGACATTCTCCACGCCGGCCACGTGACTTACCTGGAGCAGGCCCGCGCACAAGGCGATCGCCTGGTGCTGGCGGTCAATGACGATGCGTCGGTCAGCCGCCTCAAGGGGCCGGGTCGTCCGATCAACAGCGTCGAGCGCCGCATGGCCGTGCTGGCTGGACTGGGCGCGGTGGATTGGGTCGTGAGCTTCCCCGAGGACACTCCCGAACGCCTGCTCGGCCAGGTCAAGCCGGATGTCCTGGTGAAGGGCGGCGACTATGGCATCGACCAGGTCGTGGGAGCCGATATCGTTCGCGCCTACGGTGGCGAGGTGCGAGTGCTCGGCCTGGTGGAGAACAGCTCCACCACGGCGATCGTCGAGAAGATCCGCAGCAAGTGATCCCTGCCGACTGGCAACTCTGCCAGTCACAGATGTCGGCCCGGTCATAGGCGACCGGGTCGATGCCGAACATCATCCCGGCATCCTCATCCTGCATGGAGTGCGATGCCGATGTTCCCCAACGCACAGGGCCGCGCCCTGGCTGTGCTCAATCGCGTAGCCCAGTCCCATTGGCCTGACCGCCTCAAACTGCGCAAGACGCTGGAAAAGCTGCTCTACGGCGGCACCCGTGCTGGCTTCAAACTGGCGGCACGGCGTTCCCGCCAACTCCCGCGCGAGGCCACTACCAACGAGTTGTTCGATCTCACCCTCACCGACGAGCAGCGGATGCTGGTGGAGATGCTCGAGGCTTTCGCCCTGGAAGCCCTGCGTCCGGCGGCCCACGATGCGGATGCCCGGGGCGCGGTGCCAGCCGCGTTGCTCAACCAGGCGCAGGCGCTCGGGCTGGCGCACTACGGCGTCGGCGAGGATCTGGGTGGCATGGCGGACGAGGGCGCGATCCTTACCAACGCATTGATGGCTGAAGCGCTGTCCAAAGGCGACCTGAGCCTGGCGGCCGCACTGCTGGCACCGCTGTCTGCCGCCAACTGCATCCGTCGCTGGGCCTCACCTGAACAGCAGGCCGCCTGGCTGCCGGCTTTCGTCGATGGGCAGTCCGCGCCGCGCATGGCCATCGCGGTGAATGAGCCGACTGTCCTGTTCGACCCTCACACGCTGGCCACCCGCGCGCAGCGCAAGAAGAGTCACTTCGTGCTGAATGGAGAGAAATGCCTGGTGCTGGACGGCCTGGATGCCAGCCGCATCATCGTCGCTGCCAGCACTGAAAAAGGCACCGCGCTGTTCCTGGTCGACGCTGGCAGCAAGGGGTTGGAGCTGCGCACGGAACCTGCCATGGGCTTGAAGGGATGCGGCACTGCCCGCATTCGCCTGAAGGGCGTGAAAGTCCCGCTCGAACATCGCCTGGCTGCCCTCGAATTCGACTACCAGGCGTTCCTCGATCTCGGTCACCTGGCCTGGTGCGCCCTGGCCCTGGGAACCGCCCAGGCGGCCCTGGACTACGTGATCGGGTACTGCAACGACCGGATGGCCTTCGGTGAACCCATCAGCCATCGCCAGGGCGTGGCCTTCATGGTCGCGGACATCGCCGTCGAACTCGACGCGATGCGCCTGATGGTCTGGCGCGCCTGTGCCCGTGCCGATCGTGGGGAGTCGTTCCAGCGCGAGGCCTACCTGGCGCGCCTGCTTTGCGCCGAAAAGGCCATGAAGATCGGCACCGACGCCCTGCAATTGCTCGGCGGCCATGGTTTCACCCAGGAACACCCGGCCGAGCGCTGGTACCGCGACCTGCGTGCCATTGCTGTGATGAGCGGCGGCCTGCATTTGTGAGGAAGGCAGCATGAACCTGGAAGTTCCGAAGAAATTCCGCGGCCTGAGCCTTCAGGCCCATCAGGTGGCGGCGCAGTACTTTCGCCCGCTGTCACGCAAGTACGACAAGGCCGAGCATGCCTATCCACGCGAGCTCGACCTGCTGGCGGCGCTGCTCGATGGCATGAACGCCGGCTCGCCTGAAACCATCGGCGCTGGCTCTGCCAGCAAGCGTGGTGCAGGAGCCGAGGAGGGCGTGCGCAACGGCGGCAACCTCGCTGCCCTGCTTGGCGTGATGGAACTGTGCTGGGGCGATGTCGGCCTCCTGTTGGCCATGCCGCGCCAAGGGTTGGGCAATGCGGCCATCGCTGCCGTCGCCAATGAGGCGCAGCTCAAACGCTTTGGCGGCGCTTGGGCGGCCATGGCCATCACCGAACCCGGTTGCGGTTCGGATTCGGCCGCCATCCGCACCACTGCGGTGAAGGACGGCGATCACTACGTGCTGAATGGCGAAAAGATTTTCGTCACCTCGGGGGCACGCGCCGATGCGGTGGTGGTATGGGCCACACTGGACCGCAACCTGGGGCGTGCGGCAATCAAGTCCTTCGTAGTGGAGAAAGGCACGCCTGGCATGAACCTGACGCGCCTGGAGAAGAAACTCGGCATCAAGGCCTCCGATACCGCCTCCATTAGCTTCAGCGACTGCCGGGTTCCCGCGGCCAATCTGCTGGGTAATGCCGAGATTGATGTCCAGAAGGGTTTTGCCGGGGTGATGGAGACCTTCGACAACACGCGCCCGCTGGTGGCGGGAATGGCTGTGGGGGTGGCGAAGGCTGCGCTCGATCGGACCCGTGAGTTGCTGGTCAAGGCGGGTTGCAGGTTCGACTATGCGAAGCCGCTGCTGGTCGTCAGCCATGCTGAAGCCACGCTCTATCGCCTTGAGGCCGAATGGGAAGCGGCGCGATTGTTGGCCCTGAAGGCCGCCTGGATGGCCGACAACCGCTTGCCGAACTCCAAGGAGGCCTCCATCGCCAAGGCGAAGGCCGGGCGAGTGGCCAATGAGCTCACGCTCAAATGCGTGGAATTGGCAGGAGCCTTGGGTTATGGAGAGGACGAGTTGCTGGAGAAATGGGCGAGGGATTCGAAGATCCTCGACATCTTCGAAGGCACCCAGCAGATCCAGTTGCTGATCGTTGCCCGGCGACTGCTGGGCAAGAGCTCCAGTGAGCTCCAGTGAGCTGAAGTGACGAGGCGAAGCGGGCGAGCTTAATGAGGGCGGGGCGCCCTGGTTGTCAGCAGGCGATCTTCTTTCCCATCGGTCGGGCCGTCCCGACCCGCACCAGCCAGTCGCGCCAGCGTACGCGCTCCTCGTGCACCAGCCAGCCATCCTGTTCGGCGAAGCTCTCCGACAACCAGATACCACGGGTGCTGGCGGCCTTGAATTCGCCATTGCGCACGGTCAGCAAATCGCCGGTCGGCAGCCCCTGGTGCAGCGGCAGCAAGTAGATATCGGGTCGGCGCCGCTCAAGGCTGGCCACGAGCTGGCCACCCTGCAGCACTTCGTCCACATGGAAGAGGCTGATCTGATGGCTGTCCCGAGGCAGGTCCAGGCGCAGGTCATAGACCAGTTGCAGAGAGGCCGTTGGCAGATGCACGTAGGCTTCGGGCCGCTCCAGCAGGATCAGCTTGCCGTTGTGCACCGGGCGCGCGGCACCGGAAAGCGGGCTGAGGCGGAAGTGGTTGGCATCGCGGTAGCGCAATTCACGCTGGTAGGGCGTGGGCAGCCAGGTATCGGCGAAGCGCCCTCCCAGCCAGCCCTCCGGGGTTTCGATCAGGCATTCCTCGGCCACTTCCTGGATCGCCGTGAGCAGCGGCAGGTTCAGCTCATGGGCCGGAACATAGCCGGAAATCAGCTTCAACACGGTGTCGCCCCGATCCTGCCGGCGCTGGCGTACCAGCAGCCAGTAGTCGCGGCCGTGCAGGTTCAGGGTGAGCCTCACCGAAACGCCCAGGTTCGCCAGTTCCACCGCAAAACGCTGGGAATCGCTCACTTGCACGGGGCGGCGGCGTTCGAGCATCTGGGTGAAGTTCAAGGGTCTGCCAAGGCTCTGATAGCTGAGGCTATCAGCGCTGGCTTCGACATGCAGCGGCAGGGTCTTGAACGCGCTGGGGTCCTTGCGGGCGAGGATTCGCGGCATGTCGGCTCCTTCTGGCAGGGGTCGGCTAGTGGCTTGGCAGGGCTCGGTTAGTGGCGATGGGCTCCGATAACGGCAGCGGCCGTCGCGACATTATGGGACAGATGCAGCGGATTGATGGTCCCGATTATCGCGCCGGTCACCCCGGAATGACCGAAGATCAGTTCGAAGCTGGCGCGGACCGGATCGACGCCGGCGCCGAGGCAGGCGTGACCGCTGGCGAGGCCTTTCTTGATCAGGATGCCCTTGTTCTGTTGCAGCGCGAAGTCCAGTACCGGCTTCTCGCCCTGCTCGTTCAGGTTGTAGGTGACCATGGCGCAATCGCCCCGCTCCAGGGCGAGGAGCCCGCCGTCCACGGTCTTGCCGGACAGCCCGAAGGCGCGGATCTTGCCGGCCTGCTTGAGCTCGGCAAGGGTTTCGTAGACACCGCTGTCCCGCAGGATGGCCACGTCATTGCCGTCGGAGTGCACCAGCACCAGATCGATGAAGTCGGTTTCCAGGCGCTTCAGGCTGCGTTCGATGGAATAACGCGTGTGTTCGGGGCTGAAGTCGAAGCGGGAAACGCCGGCCTCGAACTCTTCACCGACCTTGCTGACGATCACCCAGTCCTGGCGCTGCCCGCGTAGCAGTGGGCCGAGACGTTCCTCGCTGCGCCCGTAGGCGGGGGCGGTGTCGATCAGGTTGATGCCGAGATCACGGGCCAGCGCCAGCAGCTGACGGGCGTCGGCGTCGTCGGGGATGGTGAAGCCGTTGGGGTACTTCACGCCCTGGTCACGGCCCAGCTTCACGGTGCCCAGGCCCAGAGGGGAAACCATCAGGCCCGTGTCGCCTAGTGGACGGTGGAGGCTGTGCAGGCTGTTCATCCCAGCAATTCCTCCCACGCAGGTTGTGCCACAGGCGGACGGGGCAGGGCCGGCAACGGCGGGTTGGCAGCAGGACGCAGGCCGTCGCGCTCGAAGGCGGCCAGCACGCGGTCGGCGAAGTCGGGCGCCAGGGCCAGTTTGGTCGGCCAGCCCACCAGCAGGCGGCCCTGTTCGTTGAGGAATGCGTTGTCCGGACGTACCAGGCCGCTCTGCGCCGGCTCGGCGCGGTCCACCCGCAGGGTTGCCCACTGGGCGGCGGACAGGTCGATCCAGGGCACCAGCTGGCGCAGTTCCTGTTCGGCGGCGGCAATCTGTTCGGCTTCGCTGCGGGCTACACCGTCGGCTTCGGCCAAGTCGCCGCCCAGGTACCAGACCCACTGGCCGTCGGCAGCCGGGTGGCTGGTGACGGTAATGCGCGGCTTCGGCCCACCACCCAGGCAATGGGCATACAGCGGCTTCAGGCTGGGCGCCTTGACCATCACCATGTGCAGTGGCCGGCGTTGCATGGCTGGCTGGCTCAGTCCCAGGGTTTCGAGCAGCCCCTGGTTGCCGGCACCGGCACTTAGCACGATGCGTTGCGCGCGGACTTCACGGCCGTCAAGGCGCAGGCCGGTGAGTTGACCGTCCTCCAGCAGGGGCTCGACCTCATGGGCGGCCAGGAGGCCATCGCCGGCCAGTTCCGCCAGTCGGCTGATCAGGCTCGGCACGTCCAGTACCAGTTCGGCCAGGCGATAGACCTTGCCCTTGAACTTGGGATGCTGCAGCGCGGGAGGAAGCTCGTTGCCCTTCACCTGATCGACGCGGCCGCGTACGGCCTTGCTGGCGAAGAAGCTGGTGAGATTGCCCGCCAGCGTGCCGGGCGACCAGAGGTAGTGGGCTTCGGAGAGCAGGCGCACGCCACGAAGATCCAGTTCGCCGTTACCGGCCAGCGCCTCGCGCCAGCGGCGGGGCATGTCGGCGATGGCTTCGGAGGCGCCGGTCAGGGCACCGTGCAGGGCGTACTTGGCACCACCGTGGATGATCCCCTGGGATTTGACGCTCTGTTCGCCGCCAAGGCTGGCCTTTTCCACCAGCAGCGTGGCGAAGCCTTGCTGGCGCAGGCGGGCGTTGAGCCAGAGGCCGGCGATGCCGCCGCCAAGAATGAGCACATCAGTGGAAAGGGATTCGGCCATGGGTCGCAGCGCCTCGGAAAAAACAGGGGCGCAGTATAGCGCCCCTGTCGTGGTGCCGACCTACAGCAGGCTCTCAGTGCCCGGTGCTGTTAGAGAAGAGCTGGATGACAACCACACCCGAGACGATCATCCCCATGCCGAGCACGGCGGGGGCATCCAGCTTTTGTTGATAGAGCACCAGCGCGGCGACGCTGACCAGCACGATGCCGAGGCCAGCCCAGATGGCGTAGGCGATGCCCACGGGAATGCTGCGCACCACCAGGGTCAGCATCCAGAAGGCGATAGCGTAGCCGCCGATCACCAGGATCAGGGGCAGCGGTTTGTTGAAGCCGTCGATGGCCTTCATCGAGGTGGTGGCGATCACTTCGGCGGCAATTGCGATAGCGAGATAGATATAGCCGGTCATGGTCGGGCCTCCTGTGCGATGGGCGGATTCTAGACTTCCGGATGATGGGATAAAGTCATTACCTATCTGTGTGGAAGATAGGTTGATGGCCATGCAATGGAATCTGGAGCAGATCCGCCTGTTCGTCGGAGTGGCCGAGAGCCAGTCCTTTTCTGCCGTCGCACGCAAGCTGCGGCGGGCCCAGTCCGCTGTCAGCAGTGGGATCGCCGCGCTGGAGGATGATCTTGGGGTGCAGCTGTTCGAACGCAGTAGCGGTCGCCAGCCGCGCTTGACTGCGGCGGGCGTGGCCTTGTTGGAGGAGGCACGCGAAGTCCTGCGCCAGTGCCAGCGCCTGGAGGGCAAGGCGCATGGGTTGGCCAAGGGTGAGGAAGCCCGCCTGCGGTTGGCTCAGGATGAGGCGATGCCCTATCAGCCCGTGCTGGCCAGCCTGGAGGCGTTGGGCAAGGCGTTTCCCCTGCTGGAGGTGCAATTGGCTTCCAGCGCGCAAGGCGAAGTGGCGCGCAAGCTGCTGGAGCGTCGTGCCGACCTCGGACTGCTATTCCACCACGAGCAGATGCCCGATGCCCTGGAGCGCCAGCGCCTCGGCACCATCGAGATGGTCACGGTCTGCGGTGCCGGCCACGCCCTGGCTGGAAGGACCTACGCCGACCGCAGCGAACTGGCGCGACACCGGCAGATCCTCATGTCGCCGCAGGACAGCCATTATCCGGGCGGCGAGCAGATCGGCCCGCAAGTCTGGCGTGCCGACAGCTTCTATGTGATGGCCGAACTGCTGATGCGTGGACTCGGCTGGGCCTGGCTGCCGCGCCATGTGGCCCAGTACCCGGCCTATCAGGGACAGCTGGTGGAGCTACGCAGCGACTGGACGCCGCCATCGTTGGTGGTGGAGCTGGTCTGTCGTCGCGACGCGGCGCTGGGGCCGGCGGCGCTCTGGCTGGCTGATAGCCTGGCGGAGCACCTGCAAGCCATGGGTTAGTGCGATCAACGGCGAGTCACGCTAAGCTCCGCGCCCATGAATCGCACCCTCTATACCCTGCTGTTCCATCTCGGTCTGCCCCTGGTCGCTGTGCGCCTGGCCTGGCGCGCCTGGCGTGCGCCCGCCTATGCGCGGCGCATCGGCGAGCGTTTTGCCTTTGGCCTGCCATCAATCAAGCCGGGCGGTATCTGGGTCCATGCCGTGTCGGTAGGCGAGAGCATCGCCGCCGCTCCCATGGTCCGCGCCCTGCTGGAGCGCCACCCGGACCTGCCCATCACCATCACCTGCATGACGCCCACCGGTTCCGAGCGCATCGGCGCGCTGTTCGGCGACAAGGTGCAGCATTGCTACCTGCCCTATGACCTGCCCTGGGCAGCTGCTCGCTTTCTCGACAAGGTGCGGCCGAAGCTGGCGGTGATCATGGAAACCGAACTCTGGCCGAACCACATCCACCAGTGCGCCCGTCGCGGCATCCCAGTGGTACTGGCCAATGCCCGGCTGTCCGAGCGTTCAGCCCGTGGCTATGCGCGATTCGCCAAGCTCACCGCGCCCATGCTGGCCGAACTGAGCTGGATCGCTGTGCAGACGGAAGCCGAAGCCGAGCGCTTCCGCACCCTGGGTGCGCGTCCTGAATGCGTGGGTGTGACCGGCTCGATCAAGTTCGACCTCCGTATCGACCCGGCGCTGCTCCAGCGCGCCGCGGAACTGCGTGGCCAATGGGGCGCTGATTCGCGGCCGGTGTGGATTGCCGCGAGCACCCATGCCGGGGAAGACGAAATCGTCCTGGCCGCTCACGAGGCACTGTTGAAGCAACGGCCGGACGCGCTGCTGATCCTGGTGCCGCGTCACCCGGAGCGATTCGGTTCGGTGTTCGAGCTGAGTCGTCGCGAAGGGCTGACAACGGTGCGCCGATCCACCGGCGCGCCGGTCGCCGCGACAGATGCGGTGCTTGTGGGCGATACCATGGGCGAGTTGCTGTTCCTCTACGCGCTGGCCGATATCGCCTTCGTGGGCGGCAGCCTCGTGCCCAATGGCGGTCACAACCTGCTGGAGCCCGCGGCCCTGGGCAAACCGGTGCTCAGCGGCCCGCACCTGTTCAACTTCCTCGAAATTGCCGCGCAGCTGCGTGACGCCGGGGCGCTAGCCGAGGTGGCGGACGCCGAAGAGTTGGCCTCACAGGTCGGCGGACTCTGGGCCGATTCCGGTCGTGCCGGGGCCATGCGCGAAGCAGGGCTGGGTGTGCTCAAGGCCAACCAGGGCGCGTTGGAGCGGTTGTTGGGTGGGATTGCGCGGTTGCTACAGCGCTGAAGAACTATCTGTAGGAGCGAATTCATTCGCGAAAGGGCTGCGCAGCAGCCCCTCCCACCTCAAGGGCAGACCTTCGGCCTGCATCGCGAATGAATTCGCTCCCACAAGTATCCGCAAAGAAGGTCGGGCGTTAACTCAGAACGTTGGCGGCGTGATGACCCACAGGATCAGCGCATCCTTCTCGCCGGGATTGCCATAGCGGTGCGGCTCCTGGCTGGAGAAGCTGAAGCTGTCGCCTTCCTGCAGGTGGAAGTGCCGCTCGCCGACCCAGAGTTCGAACTCGCCGCTGAGCACATAGCCGGCTTCCTCACCCTCGTGGCTGTAGCTTTCTTCGCTGTAGGTGCCGGGCGGGAAGCGCGAATGGAGCATCTCCAGCTGGCGCAGGGGCTGCGGGCTGAGCAGCTCGTCGGTGATGCCGTCTTCGTAATGAAGGCTGGTGCGGGCGTTACGACGCACGACGTAACCACGATCGGCTTCGGTGGTGGGCGCCTCGCTGGCGAAGAACCACTGAATGGTCACGCCCAGGCTGCGGGCGATATTGAATAGCGCGGGAATCGAGGGATAGGCGAGGTTGCGTTCCAGCTGGCTGATGTAGCCGGCGGTGAGCTTGCTCTGCTCGGCCAGCTCGGTGAGGGTCAGACCCCGGCGTTTGCGCAGCGCGCGGATGCGCGTGCCGAGGAACTGGCTCTCGGCGTTGGCGTTCGGCGATGGCAGGCTGGGGCTCATGGTTCCCTCCATGGGGCACGGGATCGCGGCATTGTAGGGCAGGCGCGATCACCGGCGACACTCAGATATCCCAGGCGACCTTCAATCCCTCGTAAATCGCCTCTTCCACCGTACGAGGCGCCAGGCAGTCGCCGATGCGACGAAACTCCACCAAGCCTTCCAGCTCACTGCCCAAGTCATCCACCGGCTGGTGCCCCTGGCACAGCACCAGGGTGTCCACCTCTTCGAAGAGCATCGGTTCGCCACAGGCGGCATGCGTCATGTACACGGTGTTGTCGTCGCAGCCGTAGAGGCGCGCATAGGGAGTGATCGGAATCCCCAACTTGTGCAGCTCTCCGGCCATCTGGTCGCGCACGTAAAGGGGCAGGCTCTCGCCGCAATGGGTACCGCTCACCGCCAGGCGCACCTGGTGGCCGTTGCGTGTCAGCCGTTCGGCGATGCCGGGAGCGATCCAGTCGCCGCGCCAGTCGGTAACCAGAACCGAACGGCCCAGTTGCACCTCGTCACGCAGGACCTGCCAGGCGTCGACCACCTGCAGTTCGCCGCCACGCTCGAAGGGTGGCCAGTAGGGTTTCGCGCCGGTGGCGAGGATCACCAGGTCGGGGCGCTCCCGCTCCACCAGGGCACGGTCGACGCGGACATTGCGCTGCACGTGCACGCCAGCCAGTTCCATCTCCCGTTGCAGGTTGGTGGCCGCCCCGCCGAACTCCGCGCGGCGCGGCAGCAATTGGGCCAGCAACACTTGCCCACCGAGTTGGTTGGCCGCCTCGAAGAGGGTCACCTCATGACCACGCTGGGCAGCCACGGCGGCGGCCTTCATTCCCGCCGGCCCTCCGCCCACCACCATCACGCGCTTGCGCGCCGTGGCAGGGCTGGGTTCTCCATAGGTCAGTTCTCGACCAGTTTCCGGGTGCTGGATACAGGAGATGGGATAGCCACGGTGGAAGTGGCCGATGCAGGCCTGGTTGCAGGCGATGCAGGCGCGCACATCCTCGCTGCGGCCATTGGCAGCCTTGTTCGGCATTTGCGGATCGCAGATCAGTGCGCGGGTCATGCCGCAGACATCCGCCTGGCCGCGGGCGAGGATGCTTTCGGCTTCCTGGGGCTGGTTGATCCGCCCGGTGACGAACAGCGGGATGTCCAGGCGTGACTTGAAGGTCCCGGCGGTGGAAGCCAGGTAGGCCGCTTCGATGGCCATGGGCGGCACGATATGGATGGCGCCCCCGATGGAGGCGGAAGTGCCGGCCACCAGGTGCAGGTAGTCGAGTTGCCCTTGCAGGGCGAGAGCGGCGCTCAGGGATTCGTTCTCTGTCAGGCCTTCCGGGTCGCGTTCGTCGGCGGAGATTCGCATCCCGACGATGAAGTCGTCCGGGCAGTTGGCGCGCACGGCCTGTATCACTTCGCGGACGAAGCGCAGGCGGGCGTCCAGATCGCCGTTGTAACCGTCTTCCCGGCGGTTCACGCGCGGGTTGAGGAACTGCGCGGGCAGGTAGCCGTGGCTGGCGACGATCTCCACACCGTCCAGGCCGGCCGCGCAGAGTCGGCGGGCGGCTGCGCCGTAGCCGGCGACGATCTCGTCGATCATTCGCTGGTCCAGGGCTCGCGGCATTACGCGGAAGCGCTCGTTGGGCGAAGCCGACGCGGACCAGGCCACCGTCAGCAGGCCATCGCTGGACTCCATGATTTCCCGGCCCGGATGGAAGACCTGGGAGAGCACCACCGTGCCTTCGGCATGGCAGGCGTCGGCCAGGCGGCGATAGCCCTCGATGCAGGCATCGTCGGTGGCCATCAGCACATGGGAGGTGTAGCGCGCGCTGTCATGCACCCCGGCCACCTGCAGAACGATCAGACCGACTCCGCCCCTGGCGCGAGCACGGTGGTAGGCGACGAGCTGGTCGTTGACCAGGTTGTCGGCGGGCATCGAGGTGTCGTGTCCGCTGGACATGATCCGGTTCTTCAGGCGTTTGCCGCGGATTTCCAGGGGCTCGAAAAGGTGCGGGAAGGTAGCGCTGGACATGGAGGCTCCTGAGGGCCTGGGGCCCGCTTGTTCTTGTGGAGCCATGGAAATTTACCTTCAGTAAAAAATCAACTTGTTTTTTTACTTTGCCCTGGCTTAGCTTCGAGTCAGCCCGACACGGGCAGGCTTCATGACAACAACAAGAGGAGAAGCACCATGCGGCAGTCTTTCGTCCCTCACCTGAGCAACCGTTCACATCCTTGTTCCGTTACTGCTTCCAGCCACGCGGGCCGTCTGCTCGCCGGCTTGGTGCTCGCTTGTAGCCTGGGAAGCGCCCAGGCAGCTGACACCATGGTGGTGGTGGGCTACGGCGGGGCAGGGCAGAAAGCCCTGAGTGACGCCTTCTTCAAGCCCTTCGCCAAGGCCAGCGGAGCGCCGCTGACGGAGGGCGAATACAACGGCGAGATGGCGCGTATCAAGGTGATGGCCGATACCGGCAGCGTCGACTGGGACCTGGTGGAGATCGAGGCGCCTGACCTGGTGCGTGGCTGCGAGGAAGGCATGTTCGAGCGCCTGGACTGGCAGCGCATCGGCGGTGCCGACCAGTTGATCGCCGATGCAGCCCAGGAATGTGGCTCGGCCACCATGGTCTGGAGCGTGGCGCTGGCCTATGACGCCGGCAAGCTGGCGGACGCGCCGAAGTCCTGGGCGGACTTCTGGGATGTGCAGCGCTTCCCCGGCAAGCGCGGACTGCGCAAGCGGGCGGTGTACAACCTGGAATTCGCGCTGCTGGCCGATGGCGTCAAGCGCGAGGAAGTCTACAAGGTGCTAGCTACGCCGGCCGGGGTGGAACGGGCCTTTGCCAAGCTGGATCAGCTCAAGCCCCATATCCAGTGGTGGGAGGCGGGAGCCCAGCCCGTGCAATGGCTGGCGGCCGGTGACGTGGCCATGACTTCGGTCTATAGCGGGCGCATCGCCGCGGCTCATCAGGAAGGCAACAAGTTCGCCGTGGTGTGGCCGGATAGCCTCTATGGCATGGACTACTGGGCGATCATCAAAGGCTCGAAACATGTCGACCGCGCCCACCAGTTGATCGCCTTCATCAACAAGGCCGATAACCAGGCCGACTATGTCAAACGGATTCCCTACGGGCCGGTCAACCAGCAGACCTTCGAGCGTCTCGACCCGGCGCTGACCGGCTGGCTGCCCAGCGCGCCGCAGAACATGGCGCAGGCCTTGCCGATGGACGTGGAGTTCTGGACAGACCACGGCGAAGACCTTGAGCAGCGCTTCAACGCCTGGGCGGCCAAATAACCGACCCTACGACTGGCGGCGCTCCGACAATCCAATGAAAAAGCCCGGCATTCATGCCGGGCTTTTTCGTGTGGAGCGGAACTCAGTACTCCGGGTCGCCTTTCAGGCTGGCTTCTGCTGCCTTGGCCAGATCCGGCGGGAGGAAGTCCTTGTCCGGGTTGTAGTCGGGCTTGAGGAATGCGGCCAGCGCTTCCAGGTCGCCCGGACTCAGGGTGCCGGCAGCCTGCTTCAGACGCAGGTTGTCGAGGATGTAGTCATAGCGCGCGTTGTTGTAGTCGCGTACCGAGCTGTACAGCTGGCGCTGGGCGTCGAGCACGTCGACGATATTGCGGGTACCCACCTGGTAGCCGATCTCGGTGGCTTCCAGGGCGCTCTGGTTGGAGATGATCGACTGCTTGCGCGCTTTCACCTGTTCCACGTCGGTGTTCACCGCGCGGTGGAAGTTGCGGGTGTTCTGCACAATGTTGCGGCGCAGGCTTTCACGCTGCTGCTCGGTCTGGTTCAGGCGCTGATAGGACTCGCGCACTTGCGAGCTGGTCAGGCCGCCGCTGTAGATCGGGATGTTCAGCTGCAGGCCGATGCTGCGTTGCTCCACGTCGCCACTGAACGGATCCTGGCCGGGCAGGGTGGAACCGTTATTGCTGAAGCCGAGGCTGTCGTTGTCGCCCTTCTGGTAGCTGGCCACCGCATCCAGGGTCGGCGCGTGGCCGGCCTTGCGCTGGCGCAGGGTTTCTTCGGCGGCGTCGACGGCGTAGTTGGCGGCCTGCAGATTGAGGTTCTGCTGGGCAGCGGTGTCGACCCACGCCTTCGCATCGTTGGGCGCGGGCACCACGACCGGCAGGGTGTGGCGAATGCCCTCGATGGAGGGGTACTCGCGGTTGGTCAGGGTCACCAGCGCCTGGAAGGCGTCTTCCACGTTGCGCTCGGCGATTATCCGGTTGGCACGGGAGGTGTCATAACCGGCCTGGGCTTCCAGTACGTCGGTCTTGTCCGAAAGGCCCACATCGAAGCGTTCGTTGGCCTGGTCGAGCTGGCGCTTGAACGCCGCTTCCTCGGCCTTGGTCGAGGCCAGGTTGTCCTGGGCGCGCAGCACGGAGAAGTAGGTTTCCGCAGTCTGCAGGATCAGATTCTGCTGCGTCGCGGAGAAGTCCAGCGAGGCCTGCTCGGTGAGGGATTCCGCGGCCTTCAGCTGGAACCAGCGGTCGGCCCGGAAAATCGGTTGGCTCAGGGTCGCCTGGTAGGCGATGCCGCTGCGCGAAAAGGTGTTGGAGGGGTCGTCCAGCTTGGTCCGGGTGTCGTTGGACGTGGCGCCGCCGTTTATCTGCGGCAGCAGGCCGGAACGAGCCTGGGGTACGGCCTCGCGTTGCGCTTCGTAGTTGGCGCGGGAAGCGGCGAGGTCAGCGTTGTTGTCGACGGCGTCCTTGTAGACGGTCACGAGGTCCGTCTTGGCTGACAGGGGGGCATCTACGGCCCAGGCGGTTCCGGCAAAGGCGGAAGCCACGGCGATGGCCAGCGAGAGTCTGCGCAGCATGATCAATCCTGGATACTGAGGTGTCGGGCAAGGCTACGGGGGCGCTGGGGGCGGGTCAAGACGCCCTGGCGGCGGCCTCAGTGTAGTTTGCGACAAGCTATGTTGCCTGCCTGCAACAATCCTTTCCGGTTGAGGTACTTGCGTCACTTGTCGACGCGCCGGTCACATTATTCTGACCACCGGGTTGGTTTTCTCGGGTGAGCTTGTTTAGACTGCGCGAGTTCTTGTCGGGGTGCCTCGAATCGGAGGCTGAGATCGGAGAGTTCCGGATCCCGTTGAACCTGATCAGGTTAAAGCCTGCGTAGGGAACAAGATGTGCCTCCCCATCCCGCATTCCGGGAGGCCCCTCTCGGCACCAGTCCCGGTGCACTCTCTTTCAGGTTCGCTCCGACATCATCCCAGGAGCCAGCCCGATGACCGCAAAACAACAAAAGAACCTGAGCGAGAGCGCCCAGGTCGACCAGCAATCCATCCAGCCTTTCCCACGTTCGCAGAAAGTCTATGTGCAGGGCTCCCGTCCGGATATCCGCGTGCCCATGCGCGAAATCAGCCTGGATGTGACGCCCACCGCCTTCGGTGGCGAGATCAACGCCCCGGTCACTGTCTATGACACGTCTGGCCCGTACACCGACCCGAGCATCAGCATCGATGTGCGCAAGGGCTTGGCCGACGTGCGTTCGCCCTGGATCGAAGACCGCAACGACACCGAGCGCCTGCCGGGCCTGACCTCCGAGTTCGGCCAGCGTCGTCTCGCCGATGCTGAGCTGTCGGCCATGCGTTTTGCCCATGTGCGCAACCCGCGTCGCGCCAAGGCCGGCCGCAACGTCACCCAGATGCACTACGCGAAGCAGGGCATCATCACGCCCGAGATGGAATACGTCGCCATCCGCGAGAACATGAAACTGGCCGAGGCACGCGCCGCCGGCCTGCTCAAGGAGCAGCATCCGGGACAGAGCTTCGGCGCCAGCATCCCGAAGGAAATCACCCCGGAGTTCGTCCGCGAGGAAATCGCCCGCGGCCGCGCCATCATTCCGGCGAACATCAACCACGTGGAACTGGAGCCGATGATCATCGGCCGTAACTTCCTGGTGAAGATCAACGGCAACATCGGCAACTCGGCACTGGGTTCGTCCATCGAAGAAGAAGTGGCCAAGCTGACCTGGGGCATCCGCTGGGGTTCGGACACCGTGATGGACCTGTCCACCGGCAAGCACATCCATGAAACCCGCGAGTGGATCATCCGCAACTCGCCGGTACCGATCGGCACCGTGCCGGTCTACCAGGCCCTGGAGAAGGTGGGCGGCATCGCCGAGGACCTGAACTGGGAGCTGTTCCGCGACACCCTGATCGAACAGGCCGAGCAGGGCGTGGACTACTTCACCATCCACGCCGGCGTACTGCTGCGCTATGTGCCGCTGACCGCCAAGCGCGTGACCGGCATCGTTTCGCGCGGCGGCTCGATCATGGCCAAGTGGTGCCTGGCGCACCACAAGGAGAACTTCCTCTACACCCACTTCGAGGAAATCTGCGAAATCATGAAGGCCTACGACGTCAGCTTCTCGCTGGGCGATGGCCTGCGTCCGGGCTCCATTGCCGATGCCAACGACGCCGCCCAGTTCGGTGAGCTGGAAACCCTCGGCGAGCTGACCAAGATCGCCTGGAAGCACGATGTGCAGACCATGATCGAGGGCCCCGGCCACGTGCCGATGCACCTGATCAAGGAAAACATGGACAAGCAGCTGGAGTGCTGCGACGAGGCGCCGTTCTACACCCTCGGCCCGCTGACCACCGACATCGCCCCCGGCTACGACCACATCACCTCCGGCATCGGCGCCGCGATGATCGGCTGGTTCGGTTGCGCCATGCTCTGCTACGTGACCCCGAAGGAGCACCTGGGCCTGCCGAACAAGGATGACGTGAAGACCGGCATCATCACCTACAAGATCGCCGCCCACGCGGCCGACCTGGCCAAGGGGCATCCGGGCGCGCAGATCCGCGACAACGCCTTGTCCAAGGCTCGCTTCGAGTTCCGCTGGGAAGACCAGTTCAACCTCGGCCTGGACCCGGACACCGCGCGGTCCTTCCACGACGAAACCCTGCCGAAGGATTCGGCCAAGGTGGCGCACTTCTGCTCCATGTGCGGACCGAAGTTCTGCTCCATGAAAATCACCCAGGAAGTGCGTGACTACGCCAAGGAAAATGGCCTGACCGACGAACAGAAGGCCATCGAGGCCGGCTTCGCCGAGCAGTCCGGGCGCTTCAAGGACGAGGGATCGGTGATCTACAAGCAAGTGTGAGCGTCAGCTCTGGAACGATGAACAGGCACTGACCTGTCATCCCCACGCTGGAAGCCGGGCCTCGTGCCCGGCTTTCCGGTTTGTGGCCAATTCATAACTACAGTCCATCAGGGCAACTGCCAACGTGAACACCCCGACCAGCTACTCGCCGTCCATCCCGGTCGCCTTCGACCAGCGCGTTCTCGGCACGCGCGATCTGTTTTCCCTCTGGTTCTCCCTCGGCCTTGGCCTGATGGTGCTGCAGACCGGCGCGCTCCTGGCGCCGGGGCTCGGTGCCAGTGACGCGCTGCTGGCCATTTTCCTCGGCACCGGCGTCGGCGTGCTGCTGCTGGGTGCGGCCGCGATGATCGGAAGCGATACCGGCCTGGCCTCCATGGCGGCGATGAAGCTCAGCCTCGGCTCGGCGGGCGCGACCCTGCCGGCCTTCCTCAACCTGCTGCAACTCGTGGGTTGGGGCGCCTTCGAAATCATCGTGATGCGCGACGCGGCCAGCGTCCTGATCACTCGTGGCCTGGGCGAGGACGGCCTGTGGGCTTCCCCCACCCTCTGGACCCTGGTGTTCGGCGCCCTGGCCACTTTGCTCGCGGTCGCCGGTCCGCTCGCCTTCGTACGCCGCATCCTGCGCCGCTGGGGCATCTGGCTGCTGCTGGGCGCCTGTGTCTGGCTGACCTGGGACCTGTTCAACCGCGCTGATTTCTCGGCACTGATGGCGCGGGCCGGCGACGGTTCTATGAGCTTCGCCCTGGGCTTCGATATCGCCATCGCCATGCCGCTGTCCTGGCTGCCGCTGATCGCCGACTACTCGCGCTTCGGCCGTCGTGGTGGTGGCGTCTTCGCCGGTTCGGCGCTGGGCTTCTTCATCGGTTGCCTGTGGCTGATGGGCCTGGGCGTGGCCTACACCCTGGCGTTCGCCGAGGGCGCCGATGCCAACGCACTGCTGCTGGCCCTGGCCGGCGCGGGCATGGGGATACCGCTGCTGCTGATCCTGCTGGACGAGTCGGAAAAGGCCTTTGCCGATATCCACTCGGCGGCCGTGTCCAGCGGCATCCTGCTGCCGCTGAAGGTCGAGCAGCTGGCGCTCGCCATTGGCCTGCTCTGCACCCTGATCGCCTGGTTCGCGCCGCTGGCGGAGTACCAGAACTTCCTGCTGCTGATCGGCTCGGTATTCGCGCCGTTGTTCGGTGTGGTGCTGGTGGATCACTTCATCCTGCGCCGCCGCCGCGCCGAACTGGCGCCGCGCGTGGCATTGCGCTGGGACACGCTGGTGGCCTGGGGCTGCGGTGTCGCGATCTACCACCTGCTGGCCAATCGTTGGCCGGAGCTGGGTGCAACCCTGCCAGCCCTGCTGGCAGCCGGCGGGTTGCAATTGCTGCTGGGACGCTTCAGCCGCGTCCGGGGAAATACTGGGGCTTCAGTATTCCGTTGAGCTGCGGGTAGGGGATGCGAATCTCCGGGTGCCCGCTGGAGTAGGGCGCGATGCTGTACACGTCGTACTTGAGCAGCATCGCACCGTAGCCAAGGCCCACATTGGCGGTGCGTTCGAACGGCCAGGTCTCGATGAAGTCGGGGTCCTGGTCGAACTTGTTGGCCGCCAGCCAGCGCAGGTGGGCCTGTTCGGCGACTTGCCAGAAGGCTTCTTCCTGGCCAGGAAGCAACATGTCGCCAAGGCTCAGCGGCTTCTCCAGCTTGCGGTCGTAGTTGATGAAACCGCGCCCGGGCATGCCATGGGCGCCACCGGTGAAGAGGTAGCTGGACAGCTCCACCAGCACGAGCTTGTCGTGCTGTTCCAGCACCTTGGCTTGCAGGTAGCTGCTCCAGCCCGGTTCGGCGCTGGCGAGAAAGTCCTTTTCGTAGGATTCGAGCGACGCCGGAAGCGGCTCGCCGGGGCCGTTCTGGGTCATCTTCAGCAATCGCTGGTTGATCAGCGAATTGAGCTGCGGCTCATCGGCGAAGCTGATGGTGTCGATGTTCACCAGCGGACAGGCTTCACCCTGGCAGCCGGGCTTCAGGTGTTCCCAGGCGTGGCGCTGCGGTTCCAGTTTGGCGCTGCCGCCGGGCAGCATCTGGCAGGCACTGAGCAGTACGCCGAGGCTGGCAGCGGCGAGGAGTCGGGCGAGGGGCATCGGCTTCATCATTGAGGGGCGGATTCCGAAAAAGTGCAGGCTTCGACTGCCACCGGGGCCATGAGTTCGCGTTTCCCGGGCAGCTTTTCGCCGCGCATCTTCCCAGTCCGTGCCCCGTCTGCAAAGAGGCTGCAGCCTGCTCGACCAAGGGGTAGGATGCGCGAATCGAAGCCTTCCGCAGCAGTGAGACCCTCCCATGACTGAAACCTTCAAGCCGGGCCCCGACGCTGTCGAGATCGTCGAACGAGAAACCTGTTTCCAGGGTTTCTACCGCCTGGACCGCCTGAGCCTGCGCCATCGCTTGTTCTCCGGCGACATGGGACCGGTCATCCATCGGGAACTCTTCGTCCGTCACGATGCTGTCTGCGTGCTGCCCTATGATCCGCAACGGGATGCGGTGGTGCTGATCGAACAATTCCGCGTCGGTGCCTTCGGCAAGAGCGAAAGCCCGTGGCTGCTGGAGCTGGTGGCGGGGTTGATCGACAAGGACGAGGAGCCGGAAGAGGTCGCCCGTCGGGAAGCGGTCGAAGAAGCTGATCTGCAGTTGACTTCGCTGTGGCCGATCACCACCTACTATCCTTCACCAGGGGGCTCCAACGAGCGTGTGCACCTGTACCTCGGACGTTGCGACAGTAACGGCGCGGGCGGCGTACACGGGCTGGCGGAGGAGGGCGAAGATATCCGCGTGCATGTACTGCCGCTGGAAGACGCCCTGGCCCTGATGCGTGAAGGGCGGCTGGACAATGCCGCGAGTATGCTGGCCCTGCAGTGGCTGGCGCTGAATCGTGCTGAAGTCAGGGGGTTGTGGACGTGAATCTGTTGCGCGATCGCTACCGGGTCGATCTCATCGGGCTGCAAGCAGCCTGTGAGGCGAACTACGCGCGCCTGATGCGTCTGCTTCCGCAGATGCGTGAGGTGCGGGGTTCCCGACGCGTCGCGCTGAGCCAGGGCGAGCGCCTGCTCGGTGTTTTGGCCCTGGAAGTGGTCGAAGCCTGCCCCTATACCACCACGCTGCAAGTGCGCCAGGAGCACAGCCTGCCCTGGCTGCCGTCGCCGCAGCTGGAAGTGCGCGTCTACCATGACGCGCGCATGGCGGAAGTGGTCGGTGCCGAGAATGCACGGCGATTCCGCAGCGTGTATTCCTATCCCAACGCCGACATGCACCAGCCTGATGAGAAGAGTCAGCTCAATCTCTTCCTCGGTGAGTGGCTGAGCCATTGCCTGGCTTGTGGCCACGAGCTGGAACCGGTCGTCCTCTAAACTCGCGAAACGCCCCGCGATCGACGGGCTCCCGCAGGTCCCGCTTTGGTCTGCAAGCGCCTGCGACTGGTCGGCCAGGTCGATCCGCAGCCGCTAACTGTGAACCATTCCCGATTCGCGGGTTTACCCATTGCGCGCGCAACAACCATAATCGGAACATCTTGCCCGAGGAGAAGGCCTTGCCCAATCCAGTCCCCCCTGCCGCTGACGAGTCGGTGCTGCTGGTGCAGCTGTCCGACAGCCACCTGTTCGCCGAGGCGGACGGCAAGCTGCTGGGCATGGAAACCCGCGACAGCTTGCAGCGGGTGATCGATCAGGTGCTCCGGGAGCAGCCGCGCATCGACCTGGTACTGGCTACGGGCGACTTGTCCCAGGACGGCTCGGTCGAATCCTACGAAGCATTCCGGGATCTGACCGCGGTCATTCCTGCGCCTGCCCGCTGGTTCCCGGGCAATCACGATGAAGTTCCGGTGATGCGTGATGTGTGCGCTGGCACCGCCGAGCTGGAACCCGTCGTCGACTTCCCCCATTGGCGTCTGGTTTTGCTGGATTCCACCATTGCCGGCGCGGTGCCCGGACATTTCCCCGCCGAGCAGTTGGCATTTCTGGAAAGCGCCCTCGAAGGAGCCGGCGAGCGCCATGTGCTGGTCAGCTTCCATCATCATCCGGTGCCCATCGGCTGCACCTGGATGGACCCGATCGGCGTGCGCAACCCCGACAGCCTGTTCGCCGTGCTGGATCGTTATCCACAGGTGCGGGCGCTGCTCTGGGGCCACGTTCACCAGGAGTTCGACCAGGTCCGCAATGGCGTACGCTTGCTGGCGTCGCCCTCCACCTGCGTGCAGTTCGCGCCAGGCAGCGAGGATTTCTGCGTGGGTAACGAGGCACCGGGGTATCGCTGGTTGCGCCTGACCCGTGATGGTCGCGTGGAAACCGGCGTTTCGAGGGTCACCGGGATCACCTTCGAAGTGGACTACAGCATCAAGGGTTATTGACCTTCGCGCCGCGGCACGGCAAGAAGTACAACTTTCCCTCGATCTGCCAGGAAACCGCGTGTCCAGCTCGCACCCCAGCCTCCTTTATATACACGGCTTCAACAGCTCGCCGGCGTCGCTCAAGGCGCGCCAGCTCGACGCGCTCATGCAGCGCCTCGGCCTGGCCGAACGCCTGCGGGTTCCGGCCCTGCACCATCATCCGCGCCTGGCCATCGGCCAGCTCGAAGACGCCATCGCCGAGCTGGGGCGCCCGGTGCTGGTCGGCAGCTCCCTGGGCGGCTACTATGCGACCCACCTGGCCGAACGCCACGGCCTGAAGGCCGTGCTGATCAACCCTGCGGTCGCCCCGCATCGGTTGTTCGACGGCCAGCTTGGCCCACAGAAGAACTATTACAGCGACGAAATCTGGGAGCTGACGCTGGAGCATGTGATGGCGCTGGCCGAACTGGAAGTGCCGCCCCCACAGGACCCGGCCCGTTACCAGGTGTGGTTGCAGACGGCCGATGAAACCCTCGATTACCGCCAGGCTGAGCGCTACTACCGCGCCTGCGCCTTGCGTATCGAAGCGGGCGGCGACCACGGTTTCCAGAACTTCCCTGCCCATCTGCCCGCCTTGCTGGCCTTTGCCGGCTTTCCCGCGCAGCTGTGGCGTGACATCGACTTTTCCGACCTCTGACTGAAAGGGAATCCATGGCTACTTACAACGCGGATGCCATCGAAGTCCTCTCCGGCCTCGACCCGGTGCGCAAGCGCCCGGGCATGTACACCGACACCTCCCGACCCAACCACCTGGCCCAGGAAGTCATCGACAACAGTGTGGACGAGGCCCTGGCGGGCCACGCCCGGAGCGTGCAGGTGATCCTCCATGAGGACAACTCGCTGCAGGTCATCGACGATGGCCGTGGTATGCCGGTGGATATCCACCCTGAAGAAGGGGTGCCCGGCGTCGAACTGATCCTCACCAAGCTGCACGCCGGCGGCAAGTTCTCCAACAAGAACTACCAGTTCTCCGGTGGCCTCCATGGCGTGGGCATCTCGGTGGTGAACGCCCTGTCCACCCGCGTCGAAGTGCGGGTGAAGCGCGAGGGCAGCGAATACATGATGACCTTCGCCGATGGCTTCAAGGCCAGCGAGCTGGACGTCATCGGCAGTGTCGGCAAGCGCAACACCGGTACCAGCGTGCATTTCTGGCCGGATGCCAAGTATTTCGACTCCCACAAATTCTCCGTCAGCCGCCTCAAGCATGTGCTCAAGGCCAAGGCCGTCCTTTGCCCGGGTCTTTCCGTCACCTTCGAAGACAAGGCCAGCGGCGAGCGCGTCGAATGGCATTACGAAGATGGCCTGCGCTCCTACCTGGTGGATGCCGTCAGCGAGTTCGAGCGACTGCCGAGCGAGCCCTTCTGCGGCAGCCTGGCGGGCAACAAGGAGGCGGTGGACTGGGCGCTGCTCTGGCTGCCCGAAGGTGGCGACAGCGTCCAGGAAAGCTACGTCAACCTGATCCCGACCGCTCAGGGCGGCACCCATGTCAACGGCCTGCGCCAGGGCTTGCTGGACGCCATGCGCGAGTTCTGCGAGTTCCGCAACCTGCTGCCGCGCGGCGTCAAGCTGGCGCCCGAAGACGTGTGGGAGCGCATCGCTTTCGTCCTCTCGATGAAAATGCAGGAGCCGCAGTTCTCCGGCCAGACCAAGGAGCGCCTGTCCTCCCGTGAGGCGGCGGCCTTCGTCTCCGGCGTCGTCAAGGATGCCTTCAGCCTCTGGCTCAACGAGCACCCGGACCTGGGCATGCAGTTGGCGGAGCTGGCGATCAGCAATGCCGGCCGCCGTCTCAAGGCGGGCAAGAAGGTCGAGCGCAAGAAGATCACCCAGGGTCCGGCGCTGCCCGGCAAGCTGGCGGACTGCGCGGGCCAGGACCCGATGCGCTCCGAACTCTTCCTGGTGGAAGGTGATTCCGCCGGTGGTTCGGCCAAGCAGGCGCGTGACAAGGAATTCCAGGCGATCATGCCGCTGCGAGGCAAGATCCTGAACACCTGGGAAGTGGACGGCGGCGAAGTGCTGGCCTCCCAGGAAGTGCATGACATCGCCGTCGCCATCGGCGTCGATCCTGGCGCGACCGATCTCAGCCAGCTGCGCTATGGCAAGGTCTGCATCCTTGCTGACGCCGACTCCGACGGCCTGCACATCGCCACGCTGCTGTGCGCGCTGTTCGTGCGCCACTTCCGCCAGCTGGTGGAAGCCGGGCACGTCTATGTGGCGATGCCGCCGCTGTTCCGCATCGACCTGGGCAAGGAGATCTACTACGCCCTGGACGAAGCCGAGCGCGATGGCATTCTTGATCGCCTGGTGGCCGAGAAGAAGCGTGGCAAACCGCAGGTCACACGATTCAAGGGCCTGGGCGAGATGAACCCGCCGCAGCTGCGCGAAACCACCATGGACCCGAACACGCGTCGCCTGGTCCAACTGACCCTCGAGGACGCGGAAGGCACGCTGGAAGTCATGGACATGCTGCTGGCGAAGAAGCGCGCCGGTGATCGCAAGTCCTGGCTGGAATCCAAGGGCAACCTGGCCGAGGTCATGGCGTGAGGGGAGTCTTTTTCCTCCTCGGCCTGTTGTCCTGTGCACCGCTCTGGGCCGCCGACGATCCGAAGCAATTGAGGCTGGCCTTCGAATACCCGGTAGAAGGCATGCGCCAGGGCAACCTTTCAGGGCTGGCCCGCTGCGGTGACGACCTGGTAGCGGTCTCCGATCGGGTGGATAGCCAGATTTACCGGCTCAAACCCATCGGTGGCGTACTCCAGGCCGAAGCCGAGACCTTCCATGCGCCGCCACCTCCACAGAGCAGCCTGCCCTGGGGGGTGCGCGCCCGTTCCTGGGTCATCAGCCTGCTGCGCGGCAACGACCTGGATTTCGAAGGCATCAGCTGCGATGCCGTCGGCAATCGCTACCTGGTGAGCGAGGCCAATGCGGCGGTTCTGCAGTTGCCAGTGTCCGGTGAACCCAGCTGGATGCTGCTGCCGGACAACCTGATCCGTCAGGCCCGCGCCAGTGGCATGCTGCTGCACTTCAATGCCTTGCTTGAAGGCATTGCCGTCGATCCCAAGGGCGAGCGCCTCTGGCTGGCCGCCGAACGCGAGCGCCGGGGCCTGATGGTGGTCCACAAGCAGCAGTCCACCTGGAATTGCACCGGCGGCTGCGTGATCTTGAGCGAGGGGGGTACCGAGCGTCCGCCGGCCCCCATCGGCAGTGAGCAACAGATGCCGCGGGATTTCTCCGACGTCGCCTTCCACGAAGAGAAACTCTTCACCCTGGAGCGCCTGGCGCATCAGGTCTGCCGGCGCAAGCTGAACAATGGCGAAGTCGAGCGTTGCTGGTCCTTCGCCGAGGAAGCACTGGCCGATACCCGCCGATACGGTGTGCCTTTCGGGGTGGCCGAGGGCCTGTGGATAGATGCCGAAGGGGCCTGGATCGGCCTCGACAACGGCGGCAAGGCCCGCGGCGACGGCGAACGACGCCCCATCGTCTGGCGCTTCACCGCGCCGCAGGGCGGCTGGAGCGCGAAATGACCACGCAGACGCCGGGCAAACGTGTGGGAAGGGTCATGCTGGTGCTCGCCTGGGGCATCGGCCTGATCCTGGCCACGCGTTACTTCGGCCTCTGGGAAGACCGCCAACTCAATCCCAATCGTGCGCCCGAGTCGGTGCAGGGCGACGGTTATGTGGAAGTGCGCCTGGCCAGCAGCCGCCAGGGGCATTACCTGCTCGACGGCCGTATCGACGGCCAGGGCGTGACCTTCCTGCTCGATACCGGCGCCACCCAGGTGGCCGTACCGGCACGGCTGGCTGAACGCCTTGGGCTGAAACCCGGCGCGGCGGTCACCCTGAGCACCGCCAATGGCCGAGTCACCGGCCACCGTACCCAGTTGCAGGACCTGCGCCTAGGAGACATCCGCCTGACCCAGGTGCCGGCGATCATCGTGCCGGGCATGGACGGCGAAGAGGTGCTGCTTGGCATGAGCGCCCTCAAACAACTCGAATTCACCCAGCGCGACGGCACCCTGGTGCTGCGCCAAGTCACTTCTCCGTGAGGCACGCATGAGCGAATCCCTCGATCTGAGCCTGGAAGGCGTTGAGCGCCGCTCCCTGGCCGACTTCACCGAACAGGCCTACCTCAACTATTCCATGTACGTGATCATGGACCGTGCCCTGCCGCATATCGGCGACGGTCTGAAGCCCGTACAGCGCCGCATCATCTACGCGATGAGCGAACTGGGCCTGGACGCCGACTCCAAGCACAAGAAGTCCGCGCGTACCGTTGGTGACGTGCTCGGCAAGTTCCACCCCCATGGCGACTCCGCCTGCTATGAAGCGATGGTGCTGATGGCCCAGCCCTTCAGCTACCGCTATACGCTGGTCGACGGCCAGGGCAACTGGGGTGCGCCGGACGATCCGAAGTCCTTCGCCGCCATGCGTTACACCGAAGCGCGTCTGTCGCGCTATTCGGAAGTACTGCTGTCCGAACTGGGGCAGGGCACGGTGGATTGGGTGCCGAACTTCGACGGCACCCTGAATGAACCCGCGACCCTGCCGGCGCGTTTGCCCAACCTGCTGCTCAACGGCACCACCGGCATTGCCGTGGGCATGGCCACCGACGTACCTCCGCACAACCTGCGGGAAGTCGCCGCCGCCTGCGTGCGCCTGTTGGACGAGCCGAGCGCCACTGTGGAGCAGCTCTGCGAACACATTCTCGGCCCGGACTTCCCCACCGAGGCCGAGGTGATCACTCCCCGTGCCGAACTGCTGAAGATCTACGAATCCGGTCGTGGCTCGGTGCGCATGCGTGCCGTGTATCGTGTGGAGGACGGCGATATCGTCGTCACCGCGCTGCCGCACCAGGTCTCGGGCTCCAAGGTGCTCGAGCAGATCGCCGGTCAGATGCAGGCCAAGAAGCTGCCGATGGTGGCTGACCTGCGTGACGAATCGGACCACGAGAACCCGACCCGCATCGTGATCATTCCGCGTTCCAACCGAGTGGACGCCGACGAGCTGATGCAGCACCTGTTCGCCACCACCGACCTGGAATCCAGCTATCGGGTCAACACCAACGTCATCGGTCTGGACGGCAAGCCGCAGGTCAAGGACCTGCGCACCCTGCTCAGTGAATGGCTGACCTATCGCATCGGCACGGTGCGCCGTCGCCTGCAGTTCCGCCTGGACAAGGTAGAGAAGCGCCTGCACCTGTTGGACGGTTTGCTGGTCGCCTTCCTCAACCTGGACGAAGTGATTCACATCATCCGCACCGAAGACCAGCCCAAGCCGGTGCTGATGGCGCGCTTCGAACTCAGCGAAATCCAGGCGGACTACATCCTCGACACCCGCCTGCGTCAGCTGGCGCGCCTCGAGGAAATGAAGATTCGTGGCGAGCAGGATGAATTGCTGAAAGAGCAGAAGAAGCTGCTGGCCCTGCTGGGTAGCGATACCAAGCTGAAAAAGCTGGTGCGCGACGAGCTGATCAAGGATGCCGAAACCTACGGCGACGACCGTCGTTCGCCGATAGTCGCCCGCGCCGAAGCCCGCGCCTTGTCGGAAACCGAGCTGATGCCCACCGAGCCGGTGACCGTCGTGTTGTCCGAAAAGGGCTGGGTGCGCTGCGCCAAAGGCCACGATATCGATGCCACCGGCCTGTCCTACAAGGCGGGTGACGGATTCAAGGCGGCCGCCCCCGGACGTTCGAACCAATATGCGGTGTTCATCGACTCCACAGGTCGCAGCTACTCGCTGGCGGCCCATTCGCTGCCCTCGGCACGTGGCCAGGGCGAGCCGCTCACCGGCCGCCTGACACCGCCTCCGGGCGCCAGCTTCGACTGCGTGATGTTGCCAGAAGACGATGCCACCTATGTCATCGCCTCGGATGCCGGTTACGGCTTCGTGGTAAAAGGTGCGGACCTGCAAGCCAAGAACAAGGCCGGCAAGGCCCTGCTCAGCCTGCCCAATGGGGCCAAGGTGGTTGCTCCACGGCCCGTGCAGAGCGTCGAAGAAGACTGGTTGGCGGCGGTGACCACCGAAGGTCGTCTGCTGCTGTTCAAGGTGGCCGACCTGCCTCAGCTGGCCAAGGGCAAGGGCAACAAGATCATCGGTATACCCGGCGATCGCGTGGCCAGCCGCGAGGAATACCTCACCGACCTGGCGGTTCTGCCGGCCGGTGCAACCCTGGTCCTCCAGGCTGGCAAGCGCACCCTTTCACTCAAGGCGGATGATCTTGAGCACTACAAGGGCGAGCGTGGACGCCGTGGCAACAAGCTGCCGCGTGGCTTCCAGCGGGTCGATGCCCTGCAGGTGGAACCGCTGGCCTGACACTGACGGCTGCGAATTGACGTGGGGCTCTGGAGTCCTGCGTCACATTGACGGATGATATGTCCCCTCGCCATTCACTGATGATGGCCAAGACGAATGAATTCGACTGCAGGCTGCCCACAAGGCGGCCGTGGGTGAGATTGATGACTTTGCGTTTCCCCGTGGCATTGATGCTGGTGAGCCTGCTTGGGCTTACTGGCTGCGTACATAGCCCCCCTATTCCGATGTTCCAGCTGGACGCGGGCACCCCGGAGGTGCCCTCCAAGAAGGCTGGGATGCAAGTTCTGCTCGGTCCGGTGACCGTGGCCGACTATCTTCAGCGCGAAACCCTCCTGCAGCGCCAGGCCGACGGCACCCTGACCGCCGCACCGGATGGTCGCTGGGCCGGCAGTCTGGCAGCGGATATCGATCAGGTACTGCTGCGTCAGCTGTCCTGGCGTCTGGACAGCCAGCGCCTGGTGCTGGCGCCGGGCAATCCTGGTTTCACACCTGAAGTGCAGGTCCTGCTGACCATCAGCCGACTGGACTCGGGTCCGCAACGCCCGGCTGTGCTGGAAGCCCAATGGCGCCTGCTGGATCGTGCCGGTCAGCTGCGTGACAGCCGCCTGGTGCGCCTGGAAGAGGCCCATGCCGGTACCGCTGCCGACCAGGTGCGCGCGCAGAGCAAATTGCTGCAACAACTGGCCGAGCAGCTGGCTGCTGCGGTCAAACCCCTGGAAGGCCAGCCGGTCGTTGTCGAGGCGCCGCGCAAACCTGCAGCGCCAGCCCCGGCAAAGGCCAAGGAACCGCAGCCGCCGAAGATTCCCATGGCGGCTCCGGTGCGCACGGATGTGGAAGTGTTCCGCTTCTGATCGCTGGATTGTGAAAAGCCCGCTCAATGCGGGCTTTTTGCTGTCTGATCGTCCGGTTTTCCTGAGTCCGCTGAGCTGACGCCCCGCACCCTTGCTATCTGTAGGAGCGAGCTCTGCTCGCGAAGCGTTGTTCACTCTGGAAAGTCAGGGCATCGGCTACAAAAAAGCCCGCATCAAGCGGGCTTTTTCGTCATTCGTGCATTCAATGTGCGCGGGCTTCATGCATACGTGCCAGTTGGCGCTCAAGCAGCGAGGGATAGGGTTCCAGCAGGCGTTCGACGCAGCAGGCACCTTCCGGGCTGGTGATGGCGCGGATGCGCGCGCGCTGACGGACCAGTTCGTCGTCGGCGATGGCGCGCTCCACCAGCAGCAGGTTGCGGCTGTGCTGGCTCAGTGCCAGGGCGCTCTGGGTAGTGTCGTTGAGCAGGAGGTCGCCCTGGCCGAGGCTGGAAAGGTCTTCGCCCAGGGTAAGACCCAGTTGCAGTTGCAGGGTGATGCCGCTGTCGGCGACCTCGATCTGCAGGGCGTGGCCAAGGGCGCGCATGAGCTCGCCGCAGCAGAGGGCGTGGGTGAGGTAGTCCTCGCCGCCGTCCTGGCTGTGGAACAGCATCAGGCTGCTGCCGTCGTTCAGGGTCAGCAACTGGCCGTGATAAAGGCGGGCGGCCTGGTCGAGGCAGTCGCGATAGCGTTGCAGCAGGTCCATCAAGCGCGTGCGCGGCAGGCGGCGCAACTGGTCCTGTGCACCCAGCTGGATGGCCAGGACGGCACTGTTCTGGGGCTCTTGCTCTGCGACTGGGGCGGGGGCCAGGGTCGGCTCGGCCGATTCCTCGCGCAGCTCGGAGAACGGGTCTTCGTCATCCGGGGTGAACAGCTTGCTCGGCGTTTCGTCTTCGCCGTCGAAGCTGTCGTCACGCAGGTCGCGGACTTCGAAGTGATCCTGTTCGTCGTGCTCGTCCTGCTCGTCTTGCTCTTCGTCCAGGTAGTCTTCGTCGGCCTCGGCAAAGTCCATTTCGGGGATGGACTCCAGCTCCGGCTCGGGTTCCGGCTTTTCCGGTACGAGGCGGGCTTGCAGCTGGCGGGCGAGATCACCGATTTCATCCTGGCGGCCGGCCCCCGGCGCGGGATCGTCGGGGTCACGAAGCCACACCCGCAGTTGCAGCAGCGGCGTGGAGATATGGCGGCCGAGGCGCAGGCTCAGGGACAGGGTTAACGCCAGCAGGATCAGGCTGAGCAGCCCCATGCTCTGCAGGCTGATGGTCATGGGCTGCTGGAACTGCTCCATGTCCAGGCTCAGGCGCAGGTGGCCGGCAATCACTTCCTGGAAGGTGATGGGGGTGGAATACAGGCCCTCGGTCTCGCCCAGCAGGCCCTGCTTGGGGCGTGAACCGGCCTCTGCGAGGATGCGGTTGTCCACGCTGTAGATGGCAGCGTGGGCCACCAGCGGGTTCTTCACCAGGTTATTCAGCAGCACGTTGAGGCTGAGGATGTCGTTGGACACCAGCAGCTCCGTGGCGGATGCGGCGGTCTGCGCCGTCAGGCTCTGGCCCAGGGCGTCGGCCTGCTGCTGCATGGCCTGCTTGAACTGCATGCCCATGACCCAGGCGTAGATCACCAGCGCCAGCGCCACCAGGAGCAGGCTGTGGCTGGCGATGCGCAGGGCGATCGGCACGCGGCGCTGGCGCAGGGCGTGGAAGATCAACAGGAAGAAATTGTCGGGTTTGACAGGCGTGGGCCGGTTCACAGAGCGCGGCTCTTCTCGGACGAAATTGTGGCGCAGTATAGCGAGCGCCCCTTGCAGGGCAAAGCGCCGGGCATGCTACGAGTGCTGCGAAAGTGGGTAGAATGTGCGCCTTTTCATGCGTTGAGTGAGGTGCGCCTTGCGCGAAATTGTCCTGATCAACATCACTGGCGAGGACCGCCCCGGCCTGACCGCGGCCATTACCGGTGCTCTGGCCCAGGGCGGCGTGAATATCCTGGATATCGGCCAGGCGGTGATCCACGACACCTTGTCGTTCGGCATCCTGGTGGAAATCCCGGATAACGCCGAGGCCTCGGCCGTGCTGAAGGACGTGCTGTTCACCGCCTACAAGCTGGACCAGCAGGTGCGTTTCACCCCGGTTCCCGAAGCGGATTACCAGCAGTGGGTCGATGGCCAGGGCAAGAGCCGCTATATCGTCACCCTGCTGACCCGCAAGGTCACCGCGGAGCAGCTGCAGCGAGTGAGCTCGATCACCGCCAAGTACGGCCTCAACATCGATCACATCGACCGTCTGTCGGGTCGCATGCCGCTGGATACGCCTGCTGACCAAGGCAAGGGCTGCATCGAGTTCTCCGTTCGCGGCGAGCCGGCGGACCCCGTGGCCCTGCGCGCCGAATTCCTCAGCGTGGCCCAGGAGCTGAATGTCGACATCGCCTTCCAGCGCGACTCGCTGTTCCGCCGCAACCGCCGCCTGGCCGTGTTCGACATGGATTCGACCCTGATCGAGGCCGAGGTGATCGACGAACTCGCCAAGGCCGCTGGCGTGGGCGAGCAGGTCGCCGAGATCACCGAGCGTGCCATGCGTGGCGAGCTGGACTTCCGCGCCAGCTTCAAGGAACGCCTGGGGCTGCTCAAGGGGCTGTCCGAGGACGTGCTGGAAGAAATAGGTGCTTCCCTGCGCCTGACCGAAGGGGCGGAAACCCTGTTCGCCGAGCTCAAGCGCCTGGGCTACAAGACTGCAATCCTCTCCGGCGGCTTCAGCTATTTCGCCAAGCAACTGCAGGAAAAGCTCGGGATCGACTACGTATTCGCCAACGAACTGCAGATCGTCGACGGCAAGCTGACCGGCGTGGCCATCGAGCCGATCGTCGACGCCCAGCGCAAGGCTGATCTGCTGCGCGAGCTGGCGCAGAAGGAAGGCTTGCGTCTGGAGCAGACGATCGCCGTCGGCGATGGCGCCAACGACCTGCCGATGCTGGGGCTGGCGGGACTGGGCGTGGCCTTCCGTGCCAAGCCCCTGGTCAAGCAGTCGGCCAAGCAGGCCATCTCCACCCTCGGCCTGGACGGCATCCTTTATCTGCTCGGTTTCCGCGACCGCGACGGCAAGGACTGATCGTCCAGCTGGACATGAAAAAGCCGCCTTCGGGCGGCTTTTTCGTTGCAGGCGGGTTACTCGTCGCCGGACGAGAAGTCGTAGTCCATCGCCTGGCTGGGCCCTTGCAGGTAATAGCCCTGGATGTAATTGACGCCGGCCTGCCAGAGGGTCGCCAGCACGCTGGCGGTCTCGACGAAGGGCACGATGGTCAGCTTGGCCTGGGCATGCAGACTGGCCAGCAAGGTCTTGAGGACTTCCTGGTTCTCGGCGCGGCTGAGGTCCTGGGTGAAGGAACCGTCCACTTTCACGAAGTCGATGGAGAGATGCTTGAGGGTGTTGAACGGGTTGAGGGCACAGCCGAATTGGCTGAGCGCCACTTGGCAGTGCAGCTCGGCGAGACCCTGGGTCAGCGCCTTGGCTTGTTTCAGGTAGGCGATGGCATCCGGTTCGCTGAACTGGAAGATCAGCGCGTCGGACGGCAGTCGCGCCGCTTTCAGTGCCACGCTGAGCCAGGGCAGCAGGGTCTGGTCCTGCAGGCTTGCGCCCGAGAGATGAACGAAGAGCCGCGTGTTGTGACCCTTGGTGCGGTGCTCGGCGAGCAACTTGATGGAATTGAGGATCACCCAGCGGTCGATCTTCTCGGCCAGGCCGGCGTCCTTCGCCGCATCGAGGAAGTCAACTGGCGGTACTTCCGCGCCTTGCGGGTTGAGCAGGCGCAGCAGAACTTCGTAGTGCTCGAAACTGTCACCGCGCAGGCTGATGATCGGCTGGAACAGCAGTCGGAAGCTGTTGTTCTCCAGGGCCTGCTGGACCATGGCCACGAGGCTGCCCCGGTTGGCCGCCGCCGCGAGCTCATCGGCAGGGTTGTAAAGCTTGAGACCGTTCGCGTCGCCCAGCTCGTCGGCACAGCGGTGGGCGCGGTCCACCACGTCCTGGGCCTTCGGCGTAGTTTCACTGAGACCGGCAACGCCGATGCACAGGTTGAGCTGCACGGTACGGCTGCTGACGTCGAACAGATGGATGTCGATCTTCTTCAGCAGGCCGTGCAGTCCTTCTGCCGCCTGTTCTGGCGAGATTCCCTGCTGCAGGACACTGAAGACGTCGTCGCCATAGCGGGCGAGTTGCGCATCGCCGGCGAAGTGGGCGCGCAGCAGGTTGGCGAGATCCGTGAGCAGCAGGTCGACGCCGGCGATGCCGATTTCGGCCAGCAGGCTGGAATAGCGTGCGACGCGGATGTACGCGAGGCTCGATGGCTGGCTGGCCTTGACTGCGCGTTCGGCAGCGGCGTCGAGCATCTCGTTGAAGTGGGAGCGGTTGAACAGGCCGGTGACCAGGTCCTGGCTGCTGATCTCGCGAAGCTTCTCTTCCAGTTCGGTGCTGTCGGTTTCGGCGCGGATCACCACCTGGATACACGGCTCGCCATCGTAGGTGGCGGGGGAGAAGTTCATGCGCGCCTGGAAGCTCTGGCCGTCGACCTTGCAGCCGTTGCAGGTGAGCTCGCCACTGCCTTCGCCTTCTCGATAATTCTTCAGGAAGTCCTTGAATCCGGCCTGGTCGGCGCCAGCGATCAGGTCGATCATCGGCATGCCTTCGAGTTCGTCGCCGTCGTCGTAGCCGAACATCTCCACGTAGGCGCGGTTGGCATAGATGTGCATGCCGTCGTGAACGTAGGCGATGGCGTCGACCGAGCTGTCCAGCAGCAACTGGCAGCGTTTTTCCGCTTCCCGCAGGCTGACCTCGGCGGCGCGACGGGCGCGGCGTTGCTCGAGGTTGGCCAGCTCGCGGTTGGCCACCAGTACCAGCCGTTCATCCTCGCCTTGGGGCAGGGCGTCCTGCGCACCCAGGGCCAGGGCCTCGGTGATGAGGTCGGAGTCGTTGTCCTGCACCAGTTGGATGAAGGGGATGTCCTTGGACTGGCGTCGAATGCTGCCGAGGGCTTCGCCGGGGCTCAGGTGCTCGCTGCTTGGCGCGGCAATCAGGAGGTCCCAGCTCTGCTGCAGAGCTTCATTGAGATCGTCGGCGGAAACGATGCGATGGACTCGCGTCGCGCGACCGGCGTTGCGGAACAAGCTGACCAGGCGCTCGGCTTCGTTCTGCGAGTCTTCCAGGATCAGCAGACGGATCGTTTTCTTTTCGATGGCCATGGCCTGTGCTTAGCGCCGAACGAGCGCGAATAGGCGACGAATGGTGGTGAATCCGGAATCTACAGTGACTTCCATAGTGAGTCAAAATCTTCCTCGCCACCCTGTGGCTGGGTTCCCGAACCGGTGGCCGGCTTCCCCTGTGGAGGTGTCGGCTGCTCGAAAGTCCGGTACTCGAATTGGTTGAAACTGCCCGTACTGGTGAGGCGCCGGGTCAGGACGGCACGGTGCTCGTCGCCATGCAGATTGATCTGCACCTTGTTGCCTTCCTGGAAGGGTAGTCGCGGAGTGATCAGGGTGGCGGGGCGGGAAATGGCGCCGATGGCCGGGAGCAGCAGGGCTCGCAGGTAGTGACTGTTCTGCTCGCCCTTGCGCAGCAGTAGCACGCCACAGGATTGCGCCTGGGGTGCCACCAGTTCGATGCCCATCTGCGTGCCACCACCGCGTACCTGGCGAATCCAGCGTACGGCGGCGATGCTCCAGCCCTGGCCGGGTGCGTCCTGCACACCGAGCAGTTCGCCGGCCTGCAACTGGCTGGGAACTTCCTTCGGCCAGCTCAGGCAGTAGCCGCCCGGGCTGTGGTTGACCACGGCGACATTGAATGTCGGATAGCTTTCCGGTGCGCTACTGCTCTGGGGCGGCGGGGCACCGCTCTCAGTCGCAGGCCTGGAGTACTCGATTTCTTCCAGCGGCATGCCCGGCTGCCAACCTTGCGTGGGCTGGGCGTCGAAAGCGTTGGCCCAGATATCTTTGGCGGTTTGTTTGGTAGCCATATCGAACACTGCCTGGCCAATCTCTTCCTGCAGCTTGAGCACTTCGCTGAAGGGGCGGCTGCCAGCGAGGAAGAAGTGCAGCGCACTCATGCCGATGCACAGGGTCAGGCTGCCCTGGCCGGGATTGCGCTGGAAGGTGCGCTCGGAAATGTCGCCCCAGGCCGAACTCACATGCTGCAGGAGGTCGAGGGTCAGGCCCTCGGCCATCGGCAGGCGCGATTGGTTGCGCTGCTCGGCCGGCAGCAGCAGGTATTCCTTGATGGCATCCACCAGCGGCAGCGGATCGAGGCCGAGCAAGGTGCGCGGTTCGACTTCCTGGAACAACGACTTGTAGCGGGGCGGGCCGTCGAGCTGCGGCGCCACGGCGAAGAGGCTGGAAGGCAGTTCCGCCGTCTGCAGTCGTACCAGTGCGCTCCAGGGTTCGAGAATTTCCGCGAGACGCGCGATACCGTTCTGGCGCATCTGGTTGCAGCGGGCGCAACCCAGCAGCAGGGCGACCAGGTAGGTCTGCTCGACGCTCAGCCCAGCGGTATGGCGGGCGAGCGGGTCGCGCACGGTCACGCGGTGGAGCTGACGGCTTTGGGCCAGTTGGTAGAGCTGGTGCAGTTCCAGCCAGAGGCCTTCGGGAACTGGGCAATAAAGCTGGCTGGAGCGAATGAGGGGGCCGTTCAGGCTGTGCACTGCGCGCTGCAGGGCGATGGCGAGGAACTGGGCGCGCTCGCGGTCGCGGGTCGGGCGAGGCGATTCCTGCACGATGATCAGTTTGTAACCGATCGCCAGATGGTTCTGCAGGGCCTGGCAGAGGTTGGCGACTTTGCGCGGACGTTCATCCAGGACGATCGACTGGCCGAGGAAGTGGCGTTCCAGGTGCTGGCAGACGAAGTGCACCTCAGGCCGCATCAGTTCCAGCAGTTGCAGGCGGTTTTCGGTCGGAGTGACGAATTGGTTGAGTTCCACCAGTGCCTGATAAAGCTGGCGAGCTGTCTCGCCGAGATTGGCCTTGGGCAGGTGGGAGATCCAGCGTTTCAGCTCACGAGGGGTGGCATCGCAGAAGGACAGGCTCTGTTTGCTAGGCGCTGGTACGCGCAACAGCAGGTGAGGGCTCTGGTGCTCCATTCGGATCAGTTTCTCCGAATTCTCATACGGGGGAAAAGGTTGAATCTCAGCACTCTATCAGCATCTTTAGCCGGTCGCAGCCTATCCATGGCCGGGCTGTAGAGGCGTTGGCAGATTCCGGTGGACCTGTGCCGCATTCCTGATCCGACCCCGATCGAACCCAGCGGTTCGACCGGGATCAGCGCCAGGTCAGGCACTCTTCGGCGTGGCCAGCAGTTGGCCCATGCGTACCGGGCTACCGGGCCAGGCACTTTCGGCCCAATTCACCTGATCCGGCCCGAACAGGACGATGGCGGTGGAGCCCAGCTTGAAGCGGCCGATCTCATCACCCTTCTCCAGCGTGATGGGTGCGCGCGCGTTTTCGTCGTAGCTGAAGGTTTTCAGTTCGCGCTTGGGCGGGGTGACCAGGCCGGCCCAGGTGGTTTCGATCGAAGCGACGATCATCGCCCCCACCAGCACCACGGCCATCGGGCCGCGTTCGGTGTCGAAGATGCACACGACACGCTCGTTGCGGGCGAACAGTTCGGGCACGTTTTCGGCGGTGCTCTGGTTCACCGAGAACAGACGGCCAGGCACGTAGACCATTTCCCGCAGGGTTCCACCCAAGGGCGCATGCACGCGGTGGTAGTCCTTGGGCGACAGGTACACCGTGGCGAACTCGCCGCCCATGAAGGGCGCAGAGCGATCAGCGTCGCCGCCCAGCAGTTCGAGCACGCTGAAGCTGTGCCCCTTGGCCTGGAAGCAGCGGCCGTGCTCGATCGGGCCGATCTGGCTGATGGCGCCGTCGGCCGGGCAGAGGATGGCGCCGGGGGTTTCGTCCAGCGGGCGGGCACCAGGCTTCAGCGCACGGGTGAAGAAATCGTTGAAGTGCTGGTAGGCGGTGAGGTCCTCGACCAGCGCTTCGCCCATGTTCACCTGGTAGCGCTTGGCGAACCAGGCGGTGAAGGCATTCTTGAACCAGGGCACGCGGCACTCGGCGATGCAGCCGGCCAGGCGCGAAATCAGGTTATGCGGCAGCAGGTACTGGCTGATGATGAAGAGGCGTTCTTTCATTGGTTTTCCTTGATGGGGAGCTTCAGAGCTCGACCGGGGTGTCCGGATGGTTGCCCCACTCGGACCACGAGCCGGCGTAGCCTTTCACGCGCGGGTAGCCCAGGGCCTTGGCGACCAGGTAGGTGAAGCCCGAGCGGTGGTGCGTCTGGCAATGGGTGACGATTTCCTTGTCCGGGGTAATGCCCAGGGACTGGAGGATCTCGGCCATATCGCTGCGAATTCGCATGGCGCGTGCCGGGTCCATGCCAGCGGTCCACTCGAAGTTGACCGCGCCGGGGATATGCCCGCCCTTGGCGGCCAGCACCTTGGTGCCGTTGTATTCGCCGGGGCCGCGGGCGTCCCAGATGGCCAGGTCGGCGGCGCCGAGGCGGCTCTGGATGTACTCGCGAGTGGCGGTGGGCTCGTCATGCAAGGTCAAGGGAATCGGGGCGCCGACCGCAGCCGGAACGACATCGCTGGTTTCCCGGCCTTCGGCCAGCCAGGCGTGCAGGCCGCCGTCCAGGTAGTGGTAACGCTGATGGCCGATGACATCGAGCAGCCAGATGAAGCGGCCGGCCCAGCCGCCACCTTCATCGTCGTAGACCACATAGGTGGCATCGGCGCGATGACCCAGTTCGCCGAACAGTGCTTCGAGGTCGGCCTTGGCGGGCAGCAGGCCCGGTGCCGGCGGCTGGCCGAGCTGGGTGCGCTTAGGATCGACGAATCGAGCGCCCGGAACATGGCCCGCCGCGTAACGGGCGGCACTGGTGAGGTCGACCAGGATCAGCTCGTTGGCACCAAGCAGGGGCGCCAGCTCGGCCGGTTCGATCACCAGCGGCAGGTTGGAGAAGGCGGACATGGAAGCCTCCAGTAATGGGCAAAGTGGCAGATTGTATAGGAAAGCCTAGCGACCGCGGCTGGCGAAGCTGGAGAGGGCGCGCTCAATGCACTGCGCGGTCTTGGCGAAGGCGCGCAGGCTGAGTTCGGCAAAGGGGGCCCCGTCCTGGTCGGCCACCACCAGCATGACCACCCGGCCATTCACGGCAATGGAGCGGAGCAGGATGTGATGGCCCGGGAACAGGCTTTTCAGCTGGCCGGGTAACAGCGCGGAGAATTGCGCCATGTTGTCAGGCCCCAGGCGCAGCTGACCGGGTTGCGCCAGCAAGCGCCGCAGCAGCTGGCTCTGGCTGGGGTCCAGTTGCAGGCCGTTGGCTTCTTTCGGCAACCCCGCCTGGTTCTGGGCGAGCAAGCGGTTGTGATTGCGGTCAGCCAGCAACAGCAGGACACGGCGCATGCCCCCGCTTTGCAGGGCGTCCCGCGCGCATGCGGCGAGCTGCACGACGTTGGTGAAGGGGCTGGGGTCGCGGAGCAGTTCACCGCAGAACCGGCGCCAGTCTTCCAGTTCGGCGCTGTTAGGCGGCGGTGCGGTGGCCGGTTCGCGTTTGAGGCGATGCTGGTTCCAGGGCCAGAGCAGGGCTTCGGCGGGGTGCCAGAGGTCGCTGCGGCCATGCAGGCGCCCACTCTGCGCTGCATGTTGGTGGACCTGCTGTTGCAGTTCGGCGAGCGGCACCTTCATGAACAAGCCGGTGAGACGCTGCCAGCGCAGGCTGTGCCCGTCGCCCCAGCCGACATGGGCGGACATCGCCAGGCCGTTGGCCAGCAGAACGGTATTGCCCGGCTGGGTCAGCCAGCGAGCCAGGGTTGGGTTGCTGTCCAGTTGCTGCTGCTGGTGCAGCGGATGTTCATTGTCGCGGGCGATGTGCAAGGCCTGCACCAGTAGGCGGCGGTCCTCGTTCAGCAGGCGATAGCCCTGGATGATCCAGTCAGGCAGCTTCCAGTGCGTGGCCAGCGCTTGGCAGAGGCGCAGCAGCGGCACGCCGAGCAACTCGCGTTCGACCTTGCGGGCCGGCTCGCCTTCGCCCAGCACGCGTTTCTCCCAGGTATCGAGGAGTTCCGGGTGGCTGGCCAGCAACGGCCACAGGGGAGAAAGGAACAGCAGGCTGCACCAATGGATTTCCTGCCAGAGGCGGGCCAGGCGGGCGGCGAACAGACCGTTGGCCTGCTGGGCGGCGTGCTGGCTGATCAATTGCAGTTGCCGCAGGCCGTGGGGAATTTCTTCTTCGGGCACAGCGGGCAGGCGATTGAGCAGCACTTCCGCGCGTTTCAGGCCGAGTCGGCTCAGGGCGACTTCCAGACTTTCCGCGGGGCTGCTCAGCATATTGGCGCTGGCGTTGGCCTCGCGCAGCAGGCTGAGGGCGAGGGCGGGGCTGTCCTGGGTGAGATCGGCGATCTCGCGCAGGGAGCGGCGGTTGTCGCCCAAGGCACGGCGGACACTTTCGTGGGCGGCGGCGGGAACGGGCAGGCGAACCCCATCGAGGTGCTTGATCCAGCCTTCGAGGCTGCGTGGCATGGGCTTTGCGGTTGACATAGGGGGCCGCCAATCTGGCTTTTCGCCTGAACAGGCTATAGTCTGGCGCATATCTTCCGATAATTAGAAGGGGCTCTTTTCATAACCCTTTCTACTGACTCTTCAAGCTCCCTTCCTATGGCAAAAATCATCGGCATCATCGTCGTATTCGCCAGCGTGCTCGGCGGATACATCCTGTCCCACGGCAAGATCGCCGCGCTGATCCAACCCTTCGAGGTGATGATCATCGGCGGTGCTGCGCTGGGTGCATTCCTGCAGGCCAACCCTGGCAGCACGACAATGATCGTGTTCAAGAAGTCGCTGAAGATGTTCGGTTCCCGCTTCACTCACGGGTTCTACCTGGAAGTGTTGCGGCTGCTCTACGAAATCCTCAACAAGAGCCGTCGCGAAGGGATGATGGCCATCGAGGCCGACATCGAAGACGCTCCCGCCAGTCCGATCTTCAGCAAGTATCCCGGCATCCTCAAGGATGAGCGAATGACTGCCTATATATGCGACTACTTGCGCATCATGTCCTCCGGCAACATGGCGCCCCACGAACTGGAAGGCCTGTTCGACATGGAGCTGGCCAGCCTGAAGGAAGAACTGGAGCACCCGGCCCACGCGGTCAACCGCATCGCCGACGGCCTGCCGGGTTTCGGTATCGTCGCGGCGGTACTCGGCATCGTGGTCACCATGGCCATGCTGGGCGAGGCCGAGCAGGCAGCGCTGGGCCAGCACGTGGGGGCGGCGCTGGTGGGTACCTTCCTCGGTATTCTCGCGGCTTACGGCTTCTTCGGCCCGCTGGCAGTGTCGCTGGAGCATGACGCTCGCGAGGAATTGAACGTGTTCGAGTCCATCAAGGCCTGCCTGGTAGCCTCGGCTTCAGGCATGCCGCCGTCTCTGGCAGTGGAGTTCGGCCGCAAGACGCTGTTCCCGGCCCACCGTCCGAGCTTCAGCGAGCTGGAGCAGGCCGTACGCGGCAGCTGAAGGCTGAGTCATGGAGAACAATCAGCCCATCATCGTCAAGCGCGTCAAGCGCTACGCCGCCGGGCATCACGGCGGCGCATGGAAGATCGCCTTCGCCGACTTCGCCACCGCGATGATGGCCTTCTTCCTGGTGCTGTGGCTGATGTCGTCGGCCACTCCGGAACAGAAGAAGGCCATTTCCGGCTACTTCAAGGACCCCATTGGCTTCACCGAAAGCGCCAGTCCTTATGTCATCGACCTGGGTGGTACGCCGACGCCTGCACCTGACCGCACGCTCAATCCGGAGTTGAAGGACGCCCCCGACTCCCAGGATTCGGCGATCGATTCCACGGAAAAGGCGCCGGTGGATGCCAGTCAGGTGGAAACACTGGCCGACCAGATCGAGCGGGAACGCCTGGAATTGTTGCTGCAGGAGTTGCAGAACAAAGTCGAAGAGAACCCCGAACTGCGCAAGTTCAAGGACCAGATCCTCTTCGAGATCACCCAGGACGGTCTGCGTATCCAGATCATGGACGCGGCCAATCGGCCCATGTTCGACCTCGGCAGCGCGCGCCTGCAGCCGTACTTCGAAGACATCCTGCTGATCCTCGCCGAGACCATCAAGGCGGTGCCGAACAAGATCAGCATCAGTGGGCATACCGACGCCAAGCCCTATGCGGGGGATGGTGAGTTCGGCAACTGGGAGCTTTCCGCCGGTCGTGCCAACGCTGCGCGCCGGACCCTGATCGCCGGTGGTTACCCGGACGAGCAGGTGGCGCGGGTGGTGGGTTATGCGTCGTCGGCGTTGTTCGACCGCAAGGACCCGTTCAACCCCGTGAACCGCCGTATCGACATCATCGTCCTGACCAAGAAGGCCCAGCGCGCCATCGAGGGCGAGCAGGGCGATGCAGCCAAGCCTGAAGAGCCGCCGGTGCAGCCCGAACCGCCCGCCAGCGGAGGTGTAGCGCCGGAAGCGCCAGCGAACGAGCCGGCAGTGCCCACCCAGCCGCGTGAACTGCGGGAGAAGCTGAATATCTTCGAGGATGGCGTGCTGAAGATGGACGAGCCCAAAGGGCAGTGATCCATCCGAGAAACTGAAAGGCCACGCAATGCGTGGCCTTTTTTATGGCTGTGTCCCGTCTTGCCGCCGGTCAGTCAAAGCCCGCGATAGAACTTCCACCCGGCCCAGCGCCTCGCCGCTGGGCATGTGGCTGCAGGTCGCCGCCGTGCGCAGGCCGCGCCGGGTTGAATAATCGCCGTCCGTGGCGACTGCTGCGCGGCGCTCGCTCAGTCCGCCGCGAGGATGCTCGCCGGCAGCGGGCAGTACGCATGGCAGATGGCCTCGACCGTCCACTCGGGGAATGCCGGGTCGAACCAGCGGTCGACCCAGCCCCAGTGGTAGGGGTGCATCAGGTATTCGCCATGCAGGTCACCCACCTCGGCGAATTCCTGCTGCCAGACGTGGGTCCAGCTGCTGTCGGAGGTGACGCGGCCGAGTTGCCAGTTGCGGATGCCCGCCATGTAGTTGGGCATGGCCAGCAGTTCGCGCTCCAGCGCCTCCACCTGACTAGCCGCGACATCCGTACGCACCCGGAGCAGCAAGGTGCGCAGGACACCGCCGGTCAGGCCTGGTGCTCGGGTGCCGCCGCCGATGCGCCTATGGCCGAGCCGATCCACCCACGCTACGCCGGGCAAGTCTTCAAGACTGGCCAAACCGTTCCCGCGCGACTCGACGCTGAAGTCCCCCGCGCCCCAGCAGCCCGACAGATTGCGGCCGCCGAAGGCACCGGGATGGGACTGGCACCAGCGCACCAGGGCCTGCTCGAACGCGGGCTGGTCGGCATCGCCAGCGAGGTAAACCTGAGCGACTTCAGCCGGCATGATCGAACTCCCCCGGCAGCGGCAGCACCGCCTCCGCGTCAGTCAGGATGTGGCGCTGCCGCTGGTGGCAGAGACGGTCCAGCTTCGGCCAGACGGCTGGCGTCGAACCGGGGTTGCCGCGCATCCGGTAATAGGCCGGCGGATCGGGTACCTGCCAGAGCAGCCAGAGCGTGGTGGACACACCCGGCACCACCACCGGCGGCGAGACCCAGCGGTTGAGCAGGTGCGGAATGGGCTCCGCTCGGCCCGGCAGCAATTCCTCGTCGAGCAGCGCCAGCACCTGTTTCACGTCGCTGGCGTCGAGGGTGAGTTCGTCAAGAAGGTGAATCATCGATCGGGCCCTTTGCCAAATTCGATGGACATCTTGCATGCTCATACCCGGTCGGACCGCTACCCGACCGATCACCCAACGCCATTAGAACGCTCAGGCTGGGCTGTATGCCGCGATCCCGTTCCGCCGAAGTTCCACCCGCCCCGGGCCTTGGTACCCGGCTGCTGGACGAGTTGCGCCGCAGCGGTGCCGACAGCGCGGCAATGGCCGACGCGGCCGGGCACCTGTCCGCCGGCGCATTCGCCACGCTGTACCGTTCGGCCATCGAGCACTTGGAGGCCCAGGTTGCCCAGGGCGACGGCCACCCACCGATGCGTAAGCGCGAGGTGGACTTGCTCTGCCGCTGTCTGCTGAGCTGCCGGACCTTGGCCGATGCCATCCACTGCGCCGCCGACTTCTGCTCGATGCTGAACCCGCGAGCGGGGGCGTTGAGCCTTTCCACCGATCAGGGCGCCGCGGTTTTTCGCATGGACTCGCTGCGCCGCCGGCACAGCCCGGCGGCCTGCCTGGTGGATGTCACCGGGCTGCTGTTCTACCAGCGCTTGTTCACCTGGCTGATCGGCGAACCCATCCGCCCGCTGCGCAACTTTATCGGCCATCCGAACCGCGAGGACGCCATTCCCTTCCTCAGCCTGTTCGACCGCCCCGTGGAGGTCGGGCAACCGACCTACGGTTTCGTCTTCGACGCCGCGCTGCTGGCGCGTCCGGTGCGGCGCCGGCCTGCGGAGCTCGAGGCCTTCCTGGTGGACTTCCCCTTTCGCCTGGCGGCCGGCGAGCCGGCCTCGCAGGTTCCGCTGGCCCAGCAGGTGCGCAGTTTCATCGATGCCGCCCTGGCGCGGCAGGCGCCGCTGCCGACCCAGCAGGAACTCGGCGCCGCGCTGTCCCTCAGCGTGGCCACGCTGCGCCGCCGGCTGCACGCCGAAGGCACTGGCTACCGCGCCCTGCGCGAGGCCTGCCTGCTGGAAGCGGCGAAACATTACCTGCGCAATACCGAGTGGCCTATCGAGCGGGTAGCCGGTTATCTGGGGTTCAGCAACGCCGCCGCGATGCGCCGTGCGATGGTGCGGCTGACGGGCCATCCACCCAGCCGTTACCGAAACGCGCAGTGAGCGATCCGGTAGCGCGTGTTGAGTGACAGAGCGACGGTTGTCCGCAGGCGGACCTCACACAATCGGTTCATCCAATCCCTGAGGAGATGAACCATGTCCCATTCCCGCAAGCCCGAACTCGCCGGCAAGGTCGCACTGGTGACCGGTGCCAGCCGCGGCATCGGCCGCGCCATCGCCCAGCGTCTCGCCTCCGCAGGCGCCACTGTGGTGGTCGCGGCGCGCAGCCAGGAGCACTCGGCGAGCATGAGCGGCACCCTGGCCGAAACGGTGGGCCTGATCGAGCAGGCTGGTGGCCGCGCCATCCCGCTCGCCGTGGACCTGTGCAACGCAGCCGAGCGCGATGCGCTGCCGGCCCGCGCGGCGCAGCTGGCAGGCGGGCTGGACATCCTGGTGAACAATGCCGGAGTGGCGGACTACAGTCGCGTGGAGGACATGCCGCTGGAGGTGTACGAACGCACGCTGGACCACTACCTGCGCATTCCCTTTGCCCTCTGCAAGGCTGCGATCCCACTGATGCGCCCGCGCGGCGCCGGCTGGATAGTCAACCTGGGCTCGGTCACCGCCCTGCCGCCGCTGAAACCCTACGACGACTTCGCCCGGGTAGGCGGTATCAGTGTCTATGCCGCGGCCAAGGCTGCTCTAGCGCGCTTCACCCAGGGGCTGGCCGCCGAGCTGGAAGCCGATAACATCGCGGTCAACCTGGTTGCGCCGAGTACCGCGATTCTCACGCCGGGTGCCGCCCGTTATATCCCGGCCGAGTACCCCACCGAGCGGGTGGAATACCTGGCCGAGACGGCGCTGGCGCTCTGTCACCTACCTGCCCGGGAACGCACCGGACTGCTCACCCACAGTCTGCACTTCCCGCTCTCCGCCGGGCTGACCGTCCACTCCCTGGACGGTGTCGAGACCCTGCCGGCGCCCGTCCTCCCACCCTATGCGCATCCCGGTATCGAGGCTGTGTCGGGCTGACGCCTAGCGGATGCCGAGCAGAAGCCGCGCCTTACGCGGCTTTTGCGTTGCCGGGCGGCTGCCGGCTCAGTATTCGTCCACCGGCAGGCTGGAAAGGATGTGCCGGTAACTGGCCATCCGTTGCGGATGCACGCGGCCGTCTTCCAGGGCCTTGAGCAGGGCGCAGCCCGGTTCGCGGTCGTGTTTGCAGTCGCGGAAGCGACAGGTTCCGAGCAGCTCGTTGAACTCGACGAAGCCGGCCTCGACATCGCTACGGCTGACATGCCCCAGGCCGAACTCGCGGATACCGGGGGAGTCGATCAGCTCGCCGCCGCCCGGGAAGTGGAACAGGCGCGCCGTCGTGGTGGTGTGGGTGCCCTTGCCGGTGAGTTCGGAAAGCGCGCCTACGCGGGTGTCCACTCCCGGCAACAGGCTGTTGACCAGCGACGACTTGCCCACGCCGGACTGGCCGACGAACACGCTGATGTGGCCGTCGAGCCGGGCCATCAGGTCTTCCATGCCGCCGCCTTCGCGCGCCGATACTTCCAGCAGCGGGTAGCCCAGCTGGCGATACACGCCGAGCAGGTCGTCGAGCATGGCGGCGTTTTCGTCATCCACCAGATCGGCCTTGTTCAGCAGCAGCAGCGGGTGGATGCCAGCGTGCTCGGCAGCGATCAGGTAACGGTCGATCAGGTTGGCGTGCGGATGCGGGAGCGGGGCGAAGACGATGACGATCTGGTCGACGTTGGCCGCCACCGGCTTGAGCACGCCTCGCATGTCCGGTCGGCACAGCTCGGAGCTGCGGGGCAGCTGGGCGACGATCACGCCGCTGCCCTGGTTGCCATGGCGCCAGACGACGCGATCACCGGTCACCAGGGGCGGCAGGTTGGCGCGCAAGTGGCAGCGCACCACTTCGCCGGCCTGCTCGCCGTCCAGGGCTTCGACCTCCACCTGGACGCCGAAGTGGGCGATCACCAGACCCGTCTGCTCGGGGCCGAGGTCGCCACCCTCAAGCTCTTCGAGTGCGCGCGACTCCCGCTTGGCTGCGCGGGCGGCGCGCTCCTCCTGAATCTTCTCGATGCGCCAGCTCTGCCGGCGGGTAAGTTGGCGTTTGGCCATGGTGGTTCCGCTTGGAAAAAACCGCGCGAGTTTAGCACGCAGCCCACCACTTCAGGCCCCGAGAGCCTGTTCACGATATCGCGAGCTAGAGTCATGCAAGGCAGAAGCAGGCGAGGGCGCGGAGTTTACGAGTGGTAAATGAGCACCCGAGCCTGCTTTTAACGCAGCAGGGCCGACGCGCAGCAGATCGGTGGATAGGCTCTGAGCTAGAATGCGCGTCTTGCCCTGGAGACCGAACATGCAGAATGCCCTGAACCTGATCTGGATCGATCTGGAAATGACCGGCCTGAACCCGGATACGGACGTCATCATCGAAATGGCCACCATCGTGACGGACAGCGAGTTGAACGTCCTGGCCGAGGGTCCGACCATTGCGATCCATCAGAGCGATGAGATTCTTGCCGGCATGGATGAGTGGAACACCCGTCAGCATGGCCAGAGCGGTCTGACCCAGCGCGTACGCGAGAGCCGTATCAGCATGGCGGAAGCCGAGGCGCAGACCCTGACCTTCCTCGAACAATGGGTGCCCAAGGGCAAATCGCCGATCTGCGGCAATAGCATCTGCCAGGACCGCCGCTTCCTCTATCGGCACATGCCGCAACTGGAAGCCTACTTCCACTACCGCAACCTGGACGTTTCCACCGTCAAGGAGTTGGCCGCGCGCTGGTCGCCGAAAGTGCGTGAAGGGGTGAAGAAGAGCAGCAGCCACCTGGCAATGGACGATATCCGTGATTCGATCGCGGAGCTTCAGCACTACCGCGAGCACTTCTTCAAGATCTGATTCAGGCCCCGCTTGCCCCGTGCCGGGCAAGCGCCCACTCCACATGCTCGCGAACCAGCGCCGAGGGATGTTCGCGGCGCAGGTTGAGCGCCTCCAGTACCGGAATGCTCGAAGGCGCATTGCCCAACCCCACTGCCAGATTGCGTAACCAGCGCTCATAGCCGGCGCGGCGTAGGGGCGAGCCTTCGGTGCGACTCAGGAATTCTTCCTCGCTCCAGCGGAACAGCTCCGCCAGTTCGGCGTTGTCCAGGCCATGGCGCGGCTGGAAATCGCCTTCATCCGACGGGCGGGCGAAGCGGTTCCACGGGCAGACCATCTGGCAGTCGTCGCAGCCGAATACCCGATTGCCGATCAGCGGGCGCAAGTCTTCGGGAATGCTGCCCTTGTATTCGATGGTCAGGTAGGAGATGCAGCGCCGCGCGTCCAACTGATAGGGGCCTGTGAACGCGGCGGTCGGGCAGATATCCATGCACGCCGAGCAACGGCCGCAATGTTCGCTGCCGTGCGGTGCGTCCACCGGTAGCGGGGCATCGACGAACAGCTCGCCGAGGAAGAAGTAGCTGCCGGCCTTGCGATTGAGAACCAGGGTGTTCTTGCCGATCCAGCCCAGGCCGGCCTTCTCCGCGATGGCTTTCTCCAGTACCGGTGCGCTGTCGACGAAGGCGCGGTAGCTGAAGGGGCCTATCGCCTTCTCGATGCGTTCGGCCAGGTGCTGCAGGCGTTTGCGGATCAGTTTGTGATAGTCGCGGCCCAGGGCGTAGCGCGACACATAGGCCTTTTCCGGCTGGCCCAGCACCTTGGCCATCCGCGTGTCGCCGGGCAGGTAATCCATGCGCAGGGAAATCACGCGCAACGTGCCCGGCACCAGCTCGTCAGGGTGGGAGCGCTTGCTGCCATGCGCGGCCATATAGTCCATCTCGCCCTGGTAGCCGGCGTCCAGCCATCGCTGCAAGTGGTGTTCGTGTTCGCCGAGTTCCACATCGGTGATACCCACCTGCTGAAAGCCCAGCTCTCGGCCCCATTCCTTGATCGATTGGGCGAGGGAGGCGAGATCTTGCGTGGAAAGGGTCATGCTGGGGCGGGAAACCGGTGGCGAGGTGGATATAATTCTGCCAGACCTCGCAGCCATAACCGAATCCGATGCTTTCCTCCCGCGACGACCTGCCACTTTCACTTCATAGCGCCGCCCAGGTGCGCGACCTCGATGCCCGTCTGATTGCGGCGGGTATCCCGGGTTTCGAGCTGATGCAGCGCGCCGCCCATGCGGCCTGGCGTGCCTTGCGCCGACGCTGGCCTGAGGCAGGTAGCCTCAGCGTGCTGGCCGGGCGTGGCAATAATGCCGGCGATGGTTATCTGGTCGCTGCTCTGGCCTTGCGTGCCGGCTGGCGGGTGAAGGTCCTGGCTGTGGGCGCTGCCGATGCGTTGGTTGGTGATGCCGCATTGGCACGGGACGAAGCCGTTGCCGCCGGGATCGCCATCCAGCCCTGGAGTGAATGCGCGGTACTCGAAGGCGTCATAGTCGATGCGCTGCTGGGTACCGGTCTTGCTGGCGTAGTGCGCGAGCCCTATGCGCAGGCCATCCGCCTGGTCAATGCCAGTGGCCTGCCGGTGCTGGCAGTGGATATTCCGTCCGGCCTCTGTGCCGATACCGGTCGTGTGCTGGGTGTTGCGGTGCGCGCGGATCTGACGGTGACCTTTATCGGGCTCAAGCTGGGCCTTTTCACGGCGGATGCGCCGAACCAGGTCGGCGAACTGGTGTTCGATGATCTGCAGGCCGACACCGCACTGGTCGCTGCAACGCCCCGTGTCGCCGAGCGCATGGCGGCGGGCAGTCTGCAACGCCTGGCGCCGCGGCCGCGTACCGCTCACAAAGGGCAGTTCGGGCACCTGCTGGTCGTGGGCGGTGATCGTGGGCTGGGCGGCGCGGCACTGCTGTCGGCGGAGAGTGCGCTGCGTAGCGGCGCCGGACTGGTATCCCTGGCGACCCGGCCGGAGCATGTTGCTGCCGCCCTGGCGAGGTGTCCGGAAGTGATGTGTGCCGGGATCAGCTCCGCCAATCAATTGCTGGCCTTGGCCGAGAAAGCCGATGTGCTGGTAGTGGGGCCGGGGCTGGGGCAGGGCGCTTGGGGGCGCAGCCTGCTCAGCGTCGTGGTCGGCTTGGAGGCTACCCAGGTCTGGGACGCCGATGCACTCAATCTGCTCGCGAACGGTCAGGCTCAACTGCCTGCGGGGTCGGTGATCACGCCGCATCCGGGCGAGGCGGGGCGCCTGCTCGGTATTCCGACCGACGAGGTACAGGCTGATCGGCCGCGCGCGGCCCTCGCGCTGGCGCAGAAGTTCAATGCTGTCGTCCTGCTGAAAGGCGCTGGCAGTCTGGTGGCGGCCCCTGATGGCCGTCTCGCACTTTGTGATCGCGGTCATCCGGTAATGGCCGGGGCGGGGCTGGGCGATGTGCTCGCCGGGCTGATCGGCGCCCTGCTGGCGCAGGGGATGCACGGCTATGCCGCCGCCTGCCTTGCGGTCTGGCTGCATGCCAATGCGGGCGAGAACCTGGCCCGAGCGGGCCGGGGGCTGGCGGCCAGCGATCTGATTCCGACCATTCGTCAGTTGCTCGAGGAGTTTGCACCGTGCCTGAAGTGATCCTGTATGCCGAAGGCGAGGACGCCATGATGGCCCTCGGCGCCCGTCTGGCGACCCTGACCGAAGGGCACGGCATTCTCTATCTGCACGGGGATCTGGGAGCGGGCAAGACCACGCTATCTCGCGGCCTCCTGCGGGGATTGGGTCATGCCGGGGCGGTGAAAAGTCCCACCTTCACCCTGGTGGAGCCTTATGAAATAGGTGACAAGCGCGCCTTCCATTTCGATCTATACCGCCTGGCCGACCCGGAAGAACTGGAATTTCTGGGTATCCGCGACTACTTCGAAGGCGACGCCTTGTGTCTGATCGAGTGGCCCCAGCGGGGCGCCGGCATTTTGCCAAAGGCCGACCTGGACATTAACATTACGCCGCAAGCGGGCGGCCGTTCGCTGCGTTTTTCGCCACATACCAAACGTGGCGAAGCATGGTGTGCCGCCCTGGCCTTGGGAGCATGAAAACAAAGATGGGGTGGGGTATGCGCTCGCGCGCACTGTTTGCCGGGATTGGGGTTCTGCTCGCGGCGTTCGCCGCTGATGTCCTGGCTGCCGCGGAGGTCCGCGGGGTGCGGCTTTGGCGCGCGCCTGACAATACCCGTCTGGTCTTCGATCTATCCGGGCCGGTGCAACATTCCGTATTCACCCTGACGGCGCCCAACCGCATCGTCATCGATATCAATGGCGCCCAGCTGGCTACCAAGCTGGAGCAGTTGTCCCTCAGCAATACGCCGATCACCAGTGTTCGCTCCGCCCAGCGCACGCCCACCGACCTGCGGGTGGTGATCGATATATCTTCCACCGTGACGCCGAAAAGCTTTTTCCTGGCGCCCAACCAGCAGTACGGCAACCGCCTGGTGGTGGACCTGTTCGATCAGGAAGCCGCCGCCAAAGAGGCCAGCGCGCCCCAGGTGGCGATTGCACCGACCACGCCGCAACCGCCCGTGACACCCACCCAGCCGGTCCCCAGCAAGCTGCCGCCAGTGCCCGGTGGCAAGCGCGACATCGTGGTCGCAATCGACGCCGGCCACGGCGGCGAAGACCCCGGTGCCCTTGGGCCCAAGGGCCAGCATGAGAAGAACGTGACGCTGGCCATCGCCAAGGAACTGCAGCGCCAGATCAGCCAGGAGAAAGGCTTCCGCGCCGAACTGGTGCGTACCGGCGACTATTTCATCCCGTTGCGCAAACGCACCGAGATCGCCCGCAAGAAAGGCGCTGACCTCTTCGTTTCCATTCATGCCGACGCTGCGCCCAGCCGCAGCGCCTTCGGGGCCTCGGTGTTCGCCCTGTCGGACCGCGGCGCCACGTCGGAAACCGCCCGCTGGCTGGCCGATAACGAAAACCGCTCCGACCTGATCGGCGGCGTGGGCAGTGTCAGTCTCGATGACAAGGACCGGATGCTTGCTGGCGTGCTGCTCGACCTGTCGATGACGGCGACGTTGTCTTCCAGCCTCAATGTCGGGCAGAAGGTGCTGTCCAACGTCGGCCAGGTCACTTCCTTGCACAAGCGTCGGGTGGAGCAGGCGGGGTTCATGGTGCTGAAGTCGCCGGATATTCCCTCGATCCTCGTGGAAACCGGGTTCATCTCCAACCATAACGAATCCCAGAAGCTGGCATCGCCGGGCCACCAACAGGCCTTGGCGCGCTCGATCAAGACCGGGGTGAAGCAGTTCTTCCAGCAGAACCCGCCGCCCGGTACCTACGTCGCCTGGCTGCGTGATCAGGGCAAGATCGCCATTGGCCCGCGCGAGCACATTGTCACCTCCGGCGAGAGCCTGGCGCTGATCGCCCAGCGTTACGAAGTGAGTGTGGCGACACTGCGCAAGGCCAACTCGCTGTCCAACGACAACGTCAAGGTTGGTCAGGTCCTGAACATCCCTGCCGCGACCCTGGCGGCACAGCCATGAGCGAGCTGGCGCGCATCCAGCTGCTGAGTCCGCGGCTGGCGAACCAGATTGCCGCCGGCGAGGTGGTCGAGCGTCCCGCCTCCGTCATCAAGGAGCTTCTGGAAAACAGCCTGGATGCGGGTGCCCGCCGTATCGATGTCGAAGTCGAGCAGGGTGGCGTCAAACTGCTGCGGGTTCGCGACGACGGCGGCGGCATTCCCCCGGACGACCTGCCCCTGGCACTGGCGCGCCACGCCACCAGCAAGATTCGCGATCTGGAAGACCTGGAGCGGGTGATGAGCCTGGGCTTCCGTGGCGAAGCGCTGGCGTCGATCAGTTCCGTTGCGCGGCTGACCATGACTTCGCGCACTGCCGATGCCGACCAGGCCTGGCAGGTGGAAACCGAGGGGCGCGACATGGAAGCGCGGGTCCAGCCCGCTGCGCATCCGGTGGGCACTTCGGTGGAAGTTCGTGACCTGTTCTTCAATACCCCGGCGCGGCGCAAGTTCCTGCGTGCCGAGAAAACAGAGTTCGACCATCTGCAGGAAGTCATCAAGCGTCTGGCCCTGGCTCGCTTCGATGTGGCCTTCCATTTGCGGCACAACGGCAAGACCATCTTCGCGCTCCATGAAGCACGCGACGCCATCGCCCGTGCCCGCCGGGTCGCTACGGTGTGCGGTCCCGCCTTCCTGGAGCAGGCGTTGCCCATCGAGGTCGAGCGCAATGGCTTGCATCTTTGGGGCTGGGTGGGCCTGCCCACCTTCTCCCGTAGCCAGGCCGATCTGCAGTACTTCTATGTGAATGGCCGCATGGTGCGCGACAAACTGGTGGCCCACGCTGTACGCCAGGCCTACCGGGATGTGCTCTACAACGGCCGGCATCCGACCTTCGTACTGTTCTTCGAGGTCGATCCTGCAGTGGTCGACGTCAATGTGCACCCGACCAAGCACGAAGTGCGCTTCCGCGATAGCCGCATGGTTCATGACTTCCTTTACGGCACCCTGCACCGCGCCCTGGGTGAAGTGCGTCCGGAGGATCAGCTCGCTGCGCCTGCCGCTACCGACGCGGTTGTCCGGCCGAGTGGTCTTGCTGCGGGTGAATTCGGTCCCCAGGGGGAAATGAGCTTGGCGGCCAACGTCCTGGAACGCTCGTCGTCTCAACCGGCCTGGAATCCGCCTGTCAGTGGCTACCAGGCGCCGCGTCCGCAACCTGTCGTGCCGATTGCCGAGGCCCAGGGAGCGTACCGTGAGTTCTTCGCACCATTGTCGACGGCTTCTGCACCGGCTGCGCTGCCGGAGGCCCAGGGCGATGTGCCGCCGCTGGGCTACGCCCTGGCGCAGCTCAAGGGCATCTACATCCTCGCGGAGAACGCCCAGGGGCTGGTGCTGGTGGATATGCATGCGGCCCATGAGCGCATTACTTACGAGCGCCTGAAAGTGGCCATGGCCAGCGAAGGGCTCAAGGGGCAGCCGCTCCTGGTGCCGGAATCCATCGCAGTCAGCCAGCGCGAGGCCGATTGTGCCGAGGAGCATGGCGAGTGGTTCCGCCGTCTTGGCTTCGAGTTGCAGCGCCTGGGTCCGGAAACCCTGGCCATCCGCCAGATCCCGGCCCTGCTGAAACAGGCCGAGGCCTCCCAGCTGGTGCGCGATGTGTTTTCAGACCTGCTGGAATACGGCACGAGCGACCGTATCCAGGCGCACCTCAACGAGCTTCTGGGCACCATGGCCTGTCACGGTGCCGTGCGGGCGAATCGTCGCCTGACCCAGCCGGAAATGAATGCCCTGCTGCGCGACATGGAACACACGGAGCGCAGCGGCCAATGCAACCACGGGCGTCCGACCTGGACCCAATTGGGCATGGATGACCTGGATAAACTGTTCCTTCGTGGTCGCTGAGCATGGCTGAAAGGCTGCCACCGGCAATCTTCCTCATGGGCCCGACAGCCGCCGGCAAGACCGATCTTGCGCTGGAGCTGGCGCGAACCCTGCCTTGCGAGCTGATCAGCGTCGATTCGGCGTTGATCTATCGCGACATGGATATCGGTACCGCCAAGCCGGATAAGGCCACCCTGGCCGAGTTTCCCCATCGCCTCATTGATATCCGTGATCCGGCAGAGAGCTATTCGGCCGCGGAATTCCGCGCTGATGCCCTGGCTGCGATGGCGGAAATCACCGCCAAGGGGCGGATTCCGCTGCTGGTGGGCGGCACCATGCTGTATTACAAGGCATTGCTGGAAGGGTTGGCGGATATGCCCAGCGCCGATCCCGATGTGCGTGCCGAGCTGGAGGCCCGGGCGGCCCGCGAGGGCTGGGCTGCGCTGCATCGGGAGCTGGCAGCGATCGATCCCGAGTCCGCGGCGCGCATCCATCCCAACGACCCGCAGCGTCTGACAAGGGCGCTTGAGGTCTACAAGGTCAGCGGGCTCACCATGACCGCCCACCGACAGCGGCAAGCTGCGCAAACTACGGCCGAGAACACGCCAGGAACGGCGCATTTGCCGTATACTGTCGCGCACTTGGCTATTGCGCCGACCCAGCGTCAGGTGTTGCACGAAAGAATTGCGCAACGTTTTCGTCTGATGCTGGAACAGGGTTTCATCGAAGAGGTCGAAGCGCTGCGCTGCAGAAGTGACTTGCATGCAGGGTTGCCGTCGATAAGGGCGGTTGGCTATCGCCAGGCCTGGGATTACCTGGATGGCGTGCTGACCCGGAACGAGATGGAAGAGCGCGGCATCATCGCCACCCGCCAACTCGCCAAGCGACAGTTCACCTGGTTGCGTAGCTGGTCCGATCTGTACTGGTTGGACAGTCTTGCTTGCGACAATCTGCCGCGTACCTTGAAATACCTGAAGTCGGTCTCCATATTGAACTGAGACCTTACCGGTTACCGTCTATCCTTGGGGGTAGGGCGGGACCAGTCATCTTTCTTGTCATTTGAAAACTAAAAACTTTTCCCTAAAGGAGTGCGGCACATGTCAAAAGGGCATTCGCTACAAGACCCTTACCTCAATACCCTGCGTAAGGAACGCGTACCGGTTTCCATCTATCTGGTGAACGGCATCAAGCTGCAGGGCCAGATCGAATCCTTCGACCAGTTCGTGATTCTGCTGAAGAACACTGTCAGCCAGATGGTCTACAAACACGCCATTTCCACTGTGGTACCGAGCCGCCCCGTACGTCTGCCCAGCGCTTCCGAGCAAGAGCAGGCTGAGCCGGGTAACGCCTGATAGGAGACTGCTTTGTTTTTCGAACGCCCTGGTGGTGGTGAACGAGCCATTCTGGTTCATCTGGAAGGCCAAGATCCCGAGGCGCGCGAAGACCCGCAGGAATTCCTGGAACTTGCTCGTTCGGCCGGTGCGGATACAGTGGCATTCGTCTCTGTTTCCCGTCACCAGCCAACGGCCAAGTATCTGATCGGGAGCGGCAAGGTCGATGAGTTGCATGACCTGGTCGGGGCCGAAAAGGCCGAACTGGTCATCTTCAACCACACCCTCACACCCAGTCAGGAGCGCAACCTCGAGCGCGCTTTTGAATGCCGGGTGCTCGACCGTACCGGTCTGATTCTCGATATCTTCGCCCAACGTGCCCGTACTCATGAAGGCAAGCTGCAGGTCGAACTGGCCCAGCTCGAGCACATGAGTACGCGTCTGGTGCGCGGCTGGACTCACCTTGAGCGCCAGAAAGGCGGTATCGGCCTGCGCGGTCCCGGTGAAACCCAGCTGGAAACCGACCGTCGTCTGCTGCGCGTGCGCATTCGCCAGATCAAGCAGCGTCTCGAAAAGGTCCGCAGCCAGCGCGAGCAGGCCCGTCGTGGGCGCAAGCGTGCGGATATTCCCTCGGTGTCCCTGGTCGGCTACACGAACGCTGGCAAGTCCACGCTGTTCAATTCGCTGACCACGTCCGAGGTTTATGCCGCTGACCAGTTGTTCGCCACCCTCGACCCGACCCTGCGCCGGCTCGAACTGGATGACCTCGGGCCGATTGTCCTGGCCGACACGGTGGGGTTCATTCGCCACCTGCCGCACAAGCTGGTCGAAGCCTTCCGGGCTACCCTTGAAGAATCGTCCAACTCCGATCTACTGCTGCATGTCATCGATGCTCACGAGCCCGAACGCATGGCGCAGATCGAACAGGTGCTGGCGGTGCTGGGTGAGATCGGTGCCGAAGGCCTGCCGATGCTGGAGGTCTACAACAAGGTCGACCTGTTGGCGAACGTCGAGCCGCATATCCAGCGCGACGAGGACGGCAAGCCCGAACGGGTCTGGTTGTCGGCGCGTGATGGCAGCGGTCTCGAGTTGCTGGAACAGGCCGTGGCCGAGTTGCTGGGTGATGATCTCTTCGTGGGTACCCTGCGTCTGCCTCAGCGTTTTGGTCGGTTGCGGGCACAGTTCTTTGCCTTGGGTGCGGTACAGACCGAGGATCACAACGAGGCTGGGGATGCTCTCCTTGCAGTGCGTCTGCCGCGCGTTGAGCTGAATCGACTGGTCAGCCGAGAAGGCTGGCAGCCGAGCGAGTTTCTCGAGCAACACACTTTGCAATAAAGCCCGCTGAGGTGATTTTGCGGCGGGCCGCGGGCTTGGGTAGCATGGGCGGGCGCGCCGTGGGCGCGTCTTTGCTTTATCAGTATGGAGAGCGCTATGGCTTGGAACGAGCCGGGTGGCAACTCGAATAACCAGGACCCCTGGGGTGGACGCCGTGGCGGCGACCGCAAAGGGCCACCGGACCTGGACGAGGCCTTCCGCAAGCTGCAGGACAGCCTGAACGGATTGTTCGGCAGCGGCAAGAAACGTGGCGGCGGCGACGAAGGTGGCGGCAGGTCGGGCGGTTTCGGCCTGCTTGGCATCGGCCTGGCCTTGCTTGCCGTGGTCTGGCTGTACAGCGCGGTTTATGTTGTGGACGAGCAGGAGCAAGCCGTGGTGCTGCGCTTCGGCAAGTACTACGAGACTGTCGGCCCTGGCCTGAACATCTACTTCCCGCCGATCGATCGCAAGTTCCAGGAGAACGTCACCCGCGAGCGTGCTTACAGCAAGCAGGGTCAGATGCTCACCGAGGACGAGAACATCGTCGAAGTGCCGCTCACCGTCCAGTACAAGATCAGCAACCTCCAGGACTTCGTGCTGAACGTCGACCAGCCTGAGGTCAGCCTGCAGCATGCCACCGAGAGTGCCTTGCGCCATGTGGTCGGTTCTACCGAGATGGACCAGGTGCTGACTGAAGGTCGCGAGCTGATGGCCAGCGAAATCAAGGAGCGCCTGCAGCGCTTCCTCGATACCTATCGCACCGGTATCACCGTCACCCAGGTCAACGTGCAGAGTGCGGCCGCGCCGCGTGAAGTGCAGGAAGCCTTCGATGACGTCATCCGTGCTCGCGAGGACGAACAACGTGCCAAGAACCAGGCCGAGGCCTATGCCAATGCCGTGGTCCCCGAGGCTCGTGGTCAAGCCCAGCGCATCATCGAGGATGCCAACGGTTACCGCGATGAAGTCGTTGCGCGCGCCGAAGGTGAGGCTGACCGCTTCACCAAGCTGCTCACTGAGTACCAGAAGGCGCCGGAAGTTACCCGCCAGCGTCTGTACCTGGAAACCATGCAGGATGTGCTGGCCAATACCAGCAAGGTTCTGGTTTCCGGCAAGGATGGGCAAAGCAACCTGCTCTACCTGCCGCTGGACAAGATGATCGATAACCGAGGTGCCAGCCAGGCTCCGGTTGCTCCGGCAGCGTCGGCCGCCGCGAGCGGCAGTGATCTCGGTTCGCGTGTCGCCACTGACTTGCAGCAGCGCAATTCGCGTTCCAGGGAGAGTCGCTGATGAGCAATAAATCGCTGTTTGCCCTGATCGGCGGCGTGGTGGTGGCCCTGCTCCTGTGGAGCAGCCTGTACATCGTGTCGCAGACCGAGAAGGCAGTGCTGCTGCAGTTCGGCCGCATCGTCGAGGCGAATGTCCAGCCCGGCCTGCACTTCAAGATTCCGTACGTCAACCAGGTGCGCAAGTTCGACGCGCGTCTGCTGACTCTGGACTCGCCCACACAGCGCTTCCTCACTCTTGAGAAGAAGGCAGTGATGGTGGATGCCTACGCCAAATGGCGAGTGGCTGATGCCGAGCGCTTCTACACCGCCACCTCTGGCATGAAGCAGATTGCCGACGAGCGTTTGTCCCGCCGCCTGGAAGCAGGCCTGCGTGACCAGTTCGGTAAACGCACGCTGCATGAAGTGGTGTCGGGTGAGCGTGATGCGCTGATGGCTGACATCACCTCCGCCCTCAATCGCATGGCCAGCAAGGAGCTGGGCATCGAGGTTGTGGATGTTCGTGTAAAGGCCATCGACCTGCCCAAGGAAGTCAACCGCAGCGTGTTCGAGCGGATGAGTACCGAGCGGGAGCGTGAGGCTCGCGAGCACCGTGCCAAGGGTTCGGAACTGGCCGAAGGTATCCGTGCGGATGCTGACCGCCAGCGTCGTGTGCTGCTGGCTGAAGCCTATCGCGAAGCCGAGGAGACCCGCGGTGACGGCGATGCCAAGGCCGCTGCGATCTACGCCAAGGCATACGGGCAGGACCAGGAGTTCTACGCTTTCCACCGCAGCCTCCAGGCTTACCGTGAAAGCTTTGCCAACAAGAGCGACGTGATGGTGCTGGATCCCAATAGCGACTTCTTCCGCTATCTGGACAAGGCCGCACGCTGATACAAGTCCTCCGGCGGACGCTCATCGTCCGCCGGGTGACCGTCAGGGAAAACGTGTTATCATGGGTCAGCCGGGAAATCCCGGCTTTTTTGCGTCCGCGGGAATCATGTGGCAGGAACTCGGCATTGCGTTTTGTCTGATGCTGGTGCTGGAAGGCATCCTGCCCTTCCTCTATCCGCGCCGTTGGCGCGCCGCGGTGCTTGGGGTGGCGGAGTTCAAAGACCGTCATCTCCGCCTGATGGGCCTGTCCAGCATGTTGCTGGGGACCGGCCTCCTTTATCTGCTTCACTGATGGCTTGCCGCCCGGTTGAGAGGGGATTGGCGAAATGGCAACGGTAGATCGCTGGCTGCTGCCAGACGGTATCGAAGAAGTACTGCCGCCCGAGGCGGCACGCATCGAGGCAGCCCGCCGCCAGGTGCTGGATCTGTTCCAGCGTTGGGGCTACGACTTCGTGGTCACTCCGCATATTGAATATCTCGAGTCCCTGCTGACCGGTGCCGGTCAGGACCTCGACCTGCGCACGTTCAAGGTGACCGACCCGCAGTCGGGCCACCTGATGGGATTCCGCGCGGACATCACGCCGCAAGTTGCGCGCATCGATGCTCACACGCTGCGTCGTGAAGGCCCGAATCGCCTGTGCTATGCCGGCAGCGTGCTGCACGCCAAGCCGCGAGCGCTATCCACTTCGCGCAGCCCGATCCAGTTGGGTGCTGAGCTTTACGGCGACGCCAGTCCGGCGAGTGACGTGGAAGTCATCAGCTTGATGCTGGAGATGCTCGAACTGGCCGCCGTGCCGGACGTGCATATGGACCTTGGCCATGTCGGAATCTATCGCGGGCTGGCCAAGGCCGCGGGTCTTTCCGGCGAGGTTGAGCGCAGCCTGTTCGACGCCCTGCAGCGCAAGGCAGTGGACGAGGTGGCCGAGCTCACCGAAGACCTGCCTCACGAACTGGCATCCATGCTCCGTTCCCTGGCCGAACTCTGTGGCAGCCGCGAAGTGCTGGATCTGGCCCAGGGCGTGCTGATGGATGCGCCGGAGGACGTGCATCGTGCACTGGACGAGCTGATCGCCATCGCCGATGCGCTGGAGCTGCGCTATCCAGAGTTGCCGCTGTACTTCGACCTGGGTGAGCTGCGCGGTTACCACTATCACACCGGGGTGGTCTTTGCCGCCTTCGTGCCGGGCGTTGGGCAGTCCATCGCGCAGGGCGGTCGCTATGACGATATTGGCGCCGACTTCGGCCGGGCGCGCCCGGCCACCGGTTTCTCCACCGACCTGAAGACCCTGGTGACCCTGGGCAACATGTCGCTGGAGCAGGAAGTTTCTGGTATCTGGGCCCCGGACAGCCATGACCCGTACCTGTGGTACGAGGTCAAGCGCCTTCGGGCTGATGGCCAGCGTGTGGTGCAGGCCCTGCCGGGCCAGGAAGTGGCAAACGCACAGGAAGCCGGCTGTGACCGCCAGCTAGTTCTGAACGGCGGGCGTTGGCAGGTGGCGGCGCTTTCCTAAGACGTTTCAAGGCCGGTGCTGAATTGCCGGCCGCTAACGATTTTCCGTGTTTTCCGCCGGCGGCTGCCGGCTCCGAGCTTCTGCGAAGAGGACAAGTGTTATGGGTAAGAATGTCGTAGTCCTGGGCACCCAGTGGGGTGATGAGGGTAAGGGCAAGATCGTCGATCTGCTGACCGACCAGGCTGCCGCCGTAGTGCGTTACCAGGGCGGCCACAACGCCGGTCACACCCTGGTGATCGACGGCGAGAAGACCGTGCTGCACCTGATCCCGTCCGGCATCCTGCGTGAAAATGTCGAGTGCCTGATCGGTAACGGCGTCGTGGTCGCGCCCGATGCGCTGATGCGCGAAATCACCAAGCTGGAAGAGAAGGGTGTACCGGTGCGTGAGCGCCTGCGCATCAGCCCGGCTTGCACCTTGATCCTGCCGTACCACGTGGCCCTGGACCAGGCTCGCGAGAAGGCCCGCGGCGACGCCAAGATCGGCACCACCGGTCGCGGCATCGGCCCGGCCTACGAAGACAAGGTCGCTCGTCGCGGCCTGCGTATCGGCGACCTGTTCCACCGCGAGCGCTTTGCCGCCAAGCTGGGCGAGTTGCTGGACTACCACAACTTCGTTCTGCAGCACTATTACAAGGAGCCGGCGGTCGACTTCCAGAAGACCCTGGACGAGGCCCTGGCCTACGCCGAGCTGCTCAAGCCGATGATGGTCGACGTCGCTGCGCGCCTGCACCAGCTGCGCAAGCAAGGCGCCTACATCATGTTCGAAGGCGCGCAAGGCTCGCTGCTGGACATCGACCACGGCACCTATCCCTACGTCACCAGCTCCAACACCACCGCTGGCGGTACCGCCACCGGCTCCGGCTTCGGTCCGCTTTACCTGGACTACATCCTCGGCATCACCAAGGCCTACACCACTCGTGTGGGTTCCGGCCCGTTCCCGACCGAGCTGTTCGACGAAACCGGCGCCTTCCTCGCCAAGCGTGGCCACGAGTTCGGCTCCACCACTGGTCGCGCCCGTCGCTGCGGCTGGTTCGATGCCGTGATCCTGCGTCGCGCCATCGAAATCAACAGCATCTCGGGCCTGTGCCTGACCAAGCTGGACGTGCTCGACGGCCTGGAAACCATCCGTATCTGCACCGGCTATAAAGATGTGAACGGCGAAATTCTGGTCGATGCGCCGACCGATGCCGACAGCTACATCGGCCTGCAGCCGGTCTACGAGGAAATGCCGGGCTGGAGCGAATCCACCGTCGGCGCCAAGAGCCTGGAAGAACTGCCGGCCAACGCCCGCGCCTACATCAAGCGCGTGGAAGAGCTGGTGGGTGCGCCTATCGATATCATCTCCACCGGTCCTGACCGTAACGAGACGATCGTCCTGCGTCACCCCTACGCCTGAGTCTCCTGACTCCCCCGAAGGGCCGCCATGTGCGGCCCTTCGTCGTTTCAGTGGCCGCGAATGTCGCGCTGCTGGTCGGCACGTACCTTGCTGGCACTTTATAAATCCGAGTTGTCGCCGTTATAGCGGTAACGGTCGTAAAGGAGCCACAAGTCGTGTCAGCCATCCTGTCTTTGTTGCAAAGCCGTTTGCTTCGTCCGGTCTTCATGGCGCTGGGCATTGCCCTCCTGGTGCAGGTGCTGGTTGCCGTTGCCCTTACGAGGAGCACCGTGAACTCGCTGGTGGATGAGCTGGGTGTGCGCCTCGGGGGTGACACTCAGCGCCTGGCGGGCGATCTCGAGCAGGCCGGCCAAGAAGTTTCCGGTAGCTTGAGTGCCCTCTCCACCAAGACTCGCGAGCGCCTGGGGGTGGCCCTGAGTGAGCGTCTCCAGCAAGAGCAGGGGCAGTTGCGCCAGACCCTCGAGCAGAGCCTCAAGGAGTCGGCCAACGACCTGGCGCAATTGCTGGCGGCCGTAGCGCCGCGCGCCATGTGGGACAACGATGTGCCCACGCTCTCCGAGTTCGCCCGTCGCGCCCAGCGCAATCCCAATGTGCTCTTCGTCGTTTATGACGACGCCAATGGTCAGCATCTGACCCGCTACCTCAATCGCGAGAACCCGCAGATCAAGGCGCTGTTGGCCAGGGGGCAGGGTGATCGCGCCCTGGACAAGGTGCTGAATGCGGCGGCCAACGAGCCCTCCGTCTACCTGGTGGAGGCGCCTATCAGTCCCAATGGCGTGGAAATCGGCAAGGTGCGCATGGGTGTCTCGACTGCCGCAGTGGAGGAGCAGTTGAAGGCGCTGGACCAGCGTTTCGTCGCGCTGATCGCCAGTGGAGGCGAACTGGTGAGCGAAAGCCTCTCCGGCGCCGCCAGCGAGAGCAGTGCGGTCCTGACGGCTCGCCTGCAGTCGGCCCGGGAAGCTGCTGGCAGCATGAGTGTGGGTACCCGTCAGGCGGTGGAGTCGGCCGCGGCTGAGTTGCGCTGGCGCATCGGTCTGGGATTGGCGTTGGTCGGTCTCGGTGTCCTGCTGGTGCTTGCTGTGGTACTCGGGCGCCGCGTGGTGGTGCGACTGCGCCTGCTGATCAATGCCCTGAACGACCTGGCTGCAGGTGAAGGCGACCTGACGCGTCGCGTCAAACTCGACAGTCGTGATGAGGTCGGCGAAATGGCCACTGCGGTGAACCGCTTCGTCGACAAGCTGCAGCCCATCGTCCGTGAGGCGGGGGATGTGGCGCAGCGCACCGGCGTGGAAATCCGGGCGCTGTCCGAGCGCAGCCAGTCCGCCGAGGCCGCGGCACACCGCCAGCGCAGTGAGGTGGAAGGCAGTCTGAGTGCGTTGGCCGGGATGGCGGCGGAAGCCCAGGCTGAAAGCCAGGCGATGCAGGATGCCTTGCGTCAGGTGGGAGAGATTCGCCAGGCGGCACAAGACAATGCCGCCATCGCGCGCAAAGTAGGAGGTCTGATCGAGAACCTGGAGGCGCGGGTCCAGAACGGTTCCGAAGTGATCGAGCGACTGGCGCGGCAGAGTCAGCAGATAGAAATGGTGCTGTCGGTGATTCATGGCATCGCCGAGCAGACCAACCTGCTGGCGTTGAACGCAGCCATCGAGGCGGCGAGAGCGGGGGAGAGCGGGCGTGGTTTTGCCGTCGTCGCCGATGAAGTGCGGGCGCTGGCCAGCAAGACCCAGCAGTCCACCGGCGATATCCAGGAACACATCGTGGCCCTGCAGACCGGTGCGCGTGAGGCCGTGTCGGCGATTTCCCAGGCGCGCGAGCGTGCGGTGGAGGGGCTGGAGGCGCTGCGTGACAGCGAGCGTCTGCAGCAGAGCGTGCAGCAGGCCGTGGAGCAGGTGCATGGTGCGGTGCAGGCGGCGGCTCGTGCGGCGGAGCATCAGGCGACCGGGGCCGACGGTGTTCGTGGCCGGGTCGATGTGATCCATATCGAGGCTAGCCGGGCGGCCGAGGCGGTAGCGGCGACTGCCAGCAGCGGACGCGTGCTCGCCGGTCTGGCTGATCAGTTGAAGGCCAGCCTGGGGCAGTTCAAAGCGTAAAGGGAGCGGGGAAGGGGCGGGCGCAGGCTCGCCTCTTTATCAGGTGGCTGTCGCGGAATTGCCGGGAGCCAGAAAGCACAAAGCCGAGCAGAGCTCGGCTTTGTTGAAGAGTGGTGCCCAGGAGAAGACTCGAACTTCCACGGTGTTGCCACCGCTAGGACCTGAACCTAGTGCGTCTACCAATTCCGCCACCTGGGCACATTGCGATGATCGCTCATCGACTTATACGGTGTTCATCGTGAACGACACGGAACCGTACAGTCCGTTAAAACGAAACCGAGCTTCGCGGCTCGGTTTTTGAAAATGGTGCCCAGGAGAAGACTCGAACTTCCACGGTGTTGCCACCGCTAGGACCTGAACCTAGTGCGTCTACCAATTCCGCCACCTGGGCACTTCAGGATGCGATGATTGCTCATTCACTTCCTTCACAACGTCTCAGCGACGCTGTGGGCGCGAACTATACGAGCCGACTTTTGTGTTGTAAACCCCTGAGCGCGAAAAAAATTATTCTTCGGACTAAGCTGACCGACAATCGGAATTCGCGCTTCAATAAGACACATGGCAAATCCCTCTATGGATAAAAAGGTGATCACCCCCTAATGGCCGATTGGCAGAACCTCGACCCCGAGGCCGCTCGCGAGGCGGAAAAATACGAGAACCCCATCCCCAGCCGCGAATTGATCCTGCAGCGCCTCGACGAACGCGGCGCCCCGGCCAGTCGGGAGCAGCTGGTGGAAGAGTTCGGCCTGACCACCGACGAGCAGCTCGAAGCCCTGCGTCGTCGACTTCGCGCCATGGAGCGCGATGGCCAGCTTATCTATACCCGTCGCGGAACCTATGCACCGGTGGACAAGCTCGACCTGATCTGTGGTCGCGTCAGTGGTCACCGCGATGGCTTCGGCTTCCTCATTCCTGACGACGCTTCCGAAGACCTCTTCCTCAGCCCCGCGCAGATGCGCCTGGTATTCGATGGTGACCGCGCGTTGGCGCGGGTGTCCGGCGTTGACCGCCGTGGTCGCCGCGAAGGTGCCCTGGTGGAAGTGATCGCGCGCGCCCACGAAACTCTGGTCGGCCGTTTCTTTGAAGAAAGCGGCATTGCCCGAGTGGTCGCCGACAATCCGAAGATCCAGCAGGAAGTCCTGGTGCCCCAGGGCAAGCAGGGTGCGGCCAAGCACGGCCAGTTCGTCCAGGTGAAGATCGAGCAGTGGCCGAGCAACTTCCGCCTGGCCCAGGGCGAGGTGATCGAAGTGCTGGGCGAATACATGGCGCCGGGCATGGAGATCGAAGTCGCCCTGCGCAGCTACGACATCCCGCACGAATGGCCGGCCGCTGTGATCAAGGAAGCGGCCAAACTGAAGCCCGAGGTGGCCGAGAAGGACAAGGAGAAGCGCATCGACCTGCGCGACTTGCCCCTGGTCACTATCGACGGCGAAGACGCCCGTGACTTCGACGACGCGGTTTATGCCGAGGCCCGCAAGGGTGGCGGCTGGCGCCTGGTCGTCGCCATCGCCGACGTTTCCCACTATGTAAAGGTGGGCTCGGCGCTGGATGAAGAAGCGAGCAACCGTGGCAACTCGGTGTACTTCCCGGAGAAGGTCATTCCGATGTTGCCCGAGGTGCTTTCCAATGGCCTCTGCTCCCTGAATCCCCTGGTGGATCGCCTGGCGATGGTCTGCGATATGACCATTTCCCGCGCCGGCAAGCTGACCGGGTACGAGTTCTACGAGGCGGTCATTCATTCCCATGCGCGGCTTACCTATACGAAGGTCAGCCAGTTCCTGGAAACCCCGGATTCCGCCGAAGCCGAACAGTTCGCCGGGCAGCTGCCGCATCTGGTCAAGCCGCTTCAGCAACTCTACAAGCTCTACAAGGTCCTGCTGGCGCAGCGCCAGTTGCGTGGAGCCATCGACTTCGAGACCCAGGAAACCCGCATCGTCTTCAGCGCCGACCGCAAGATCTCCGAGATCCTGCCGACTCAGCGCAATGACGCCCACAAGCTGATCGAGGAATGCATGCTGTGCGCCAACGTGGCCACCGCCCGCTTCCTTATGCAGCACGAGATTCCGGCGCTCTACCGTGTCCACGACGGTCCGCCGAGCGAGCGTCTGGACAAGCTGCGACAGTTCCTGGCCGAGCTGGGGCTGTCCCTGAATCGCGGCAAGAACGAGCCGACGCCGAGTGACTACCAGGCGCTGCTCGAGCAGATTCGCGAGCGCCCGGACTATCACCTGATCCAGACGGTGATGCTGCGCTCCCTCAGTCAGGCCGTGTACAGCCCGGACAACGAGGGGCACTTCGGCCTCAACTACGACGCGTACACCCACTTCACGTCGCCCATCCGGCGCTACCCGGACCTGCTGGTGCATCGCGCCATTCGCAGCCTGATCCGTTCCAAGCGCGAAAGCGCCCATGTGCAGCGGGCCGGTGCGGCGAGCATGCCCAAGGCACGCATCTACCCGTACGACGAAGCGCGCCTGGTCCAGCTCGGTGAGCAATGCTCGATGACCGAGCGCCGCGCTGACGAGGCGACCCGCGATGTCACCAACTGGCTCAAGTGCGAGTACATGCGTGATCGCGTGGGCGAGACCTTCCCCGGTGTGATATCGGCAGTGACCGGCTTCGGCATCTTCGTCGAGCTGATCGACATCTATGTCGAAGGCCTGGTGCACGTGACCGCATTGCCGGGCGACTACTACCACTTCGATCCCATTCACCATCGCCTGTCCGGCGAGCGCTCTGGTCGCAGCTTCCGCCTGGGTGACGAGGTGGAAGTGGTGGTGGCGCGGGTCGATCTGGACGAGCGCAAGATCGATTTCGAGCTCTCCGACAACGTCCTCACCGCACCGGTCGGCCGCAAGAATCGGGGCGCCGACAAGTCCGCTCCGGTCAAAGGCAAGGCCAAGGCTGCCGAGCCCAAGGTCGGCAAGGGCCGCAGTCGGGGTGCCAAGGGTGCTGCTCGCCACGCCCAGCGTGACACGCCCCAGCAGCATGAACCGAGGGCAGCCGTGGCGCCGCGGCGTCATCGCGCTGGCAAGGTCCAGGCGTTGCCGGCAGTGCCGCCGGAAATGCTCGCCCAGGCAGAGGAATTGCTTGGCAATACCGATGTAGGCAAGAGCAGGGCCATGAAGCAGGCGCTGCTCAGCGAGGCCCGTCAGGGTGCCAAGGCCAGCAAAGGTACGCGCCCGGCCCAGAAAGCGCTGGAAAAACCGGCTAACGATGCCGCCAGGACGGGCGCCAAGCCGCCGAAGAAAAAATCCAAGGCGGCGAAGGCCAAGGCCGCCGGCAAACCCACGAAACATCGCAAAGGTCCGCCGAAACCCAAGGCGCCTGGTAGCAAGGTCAATAAATGAGTCAGTTGGAAAAGGTCTACGGCGTACATGCTGTGGAGGCGCTGCTGCGCCATCACCCCAAACGCGTCAAGCAGCTCTGGCTGGCGGAAAGTCGGCATGACCCGCGGGTCCAGGTCCTGCTCGACCTGGCCGGGCAGCATCGCATCGCGGTGGGCCACAAGGATCGCCACGAACTGGACGAATGGGCCGAAGGCGTCCACCAGGGCGTGGTGGCCGAGGTCAGCCCTAGCCAGGTCTGGGGCGAGAACATGCTCGACGAACTGCTCGAGCGCAGCCCGGGTGCACCCTTGCTGCTCGCCCTGGACGGCGTCACCGATCCGCACAACCTCGGCGCCTGCCTGCGCACCGCCGATGCTGCCGGCGTGCTGGCGGTGATCGTGCCGAAGGACAAGTCCGCCACCCTCAACGCCACGGTGCGCAAGGTTGCCTGCGGCGCGGCGGAAGTCATGCCGCTGGTGGCTGTGACCAACCTGTCGCGTACCTTGGAGAAGCTGCAGAAGAAGGGCTTGTGGGTGGTCGGTACTGCCGGCGAGGCGGAGCAGGAAGTCTATGAGCAGGACATGACCGGTCCGACCGTGCTGGTCATGGGCGCGGAAGGCAAGGGCATGCGCCGCCTGACCCGCGAGCACTGCGATTACCTGGTCAAGCTGCCCATGGCCGGCAGCGTCAGCAGCCTCAACGTCTCCGTGGCCACCGGCGTCTGCCTGTTCGAGGCCGTGCGCCAGCGCCGCAGCCGCCCCTGAGGCCGGCTTGCCCCGGGCGGCTTTCCTGTCGTCCGGGGCTGTTCAAAGTTTCACCAATTCATCTTGCGCGGCATTCGACCCTTCTCTAGAATGTCGCCCCTTGCCGTGGGGGCAGGCTCGCGCACGTCCCCGACCCGGCAAGCCCAAACGAGATATTCACTCCTTGCCTGACCACGATGTTGGCAGGCTACAACCCGTAAGGAGCATTTATGCGTCATTACGAAATCATCTTCCTGGTTCACCCGGACCAGAGCGAGCAGGTTGGCGGCATGGTTGAGCGCTACACCAAGCTCATCGAAGAAGACGGTGGCAAGATTCACCGCCTGGAAGACTGGGGCCGTCGTCAGCTGGCCTACGCCATCAACAACGTTCACAAGGCTCACTACGTGATGCTGAACGTTGAGTGCAGCGGCAAAGCCCTCGCCGAGCTGGAAGACAACTTCCGCTACAACGACGCCGTCATCCGTAACCTGGTCATCCGTCGCGACGAAGCCATCACTGGCCAGTCCGAGATGCTCAAGGCCGAGGAAAACCGCAACGAGCGCCGTGAGCGCCGTGAGCGCGTTGAGACTGACGCTGTCGCCGAAGGCGAAGACAGCGACAACGCTGACGAGTAATCCACGGATCTATTGAGGAGCCAAGTTCATGGCACGTTTCTTCCGTCGTCGTAAGTTCTGCCGTTTCACCGCTGAAGGCGTGAAAGAGATCGACTTCAAGGATCTCAACACCCTGAAGGCATACGTCTCCGAAACCGGCAAGATCGTTCCGAGCCGTATCACCGGCACCAAAGCCAAGTATCAGCGTCAGCTGGCTACCGCTATCAAGCGCGCCCGCTACCTGGCCCTGCTGCCCTACACCGACAGCCACGGCCGTTGATCTCGGTCGGTCGACCTAGGTAAGGGATAGATCGCAATGCGCGCTCTGGCGGAATTCATCATGCGCGGCCGTATGCAGGCCACCCTCGTGGTGGCGGGTGCAGCGGCTCTGCCCCTGATGTTCTGGCTGAGCGCAGCCGCAGGTTGCCTGGTGCTGCTGCGGCGTGGTGTGAACGATGCTCTCGGCATCATTGCCTGGGCCCTTCTACCAGCTCTTGGCTGGTGGTATTTCGGCGAACCGCGCACCTTGATGGTGCTGCTCGGTGCGCTGGGATTGGCTCTGGTACTGCGTTCCAGCGTGTCCTGGACGCGGGTGCTGATGATCAGCGTGGCGCTTGGTCTGTTGTACGGCCTGGTGCTGGGCGCGGTGTTCCGCGAACCCATTGCCGCCATGGCGGGTGAGCTGCAGAAGCTCATGCCGCAGGTGATGGGGGGCGTCTATTCGCAATTGGCGGATGACGAGCGAGCGCGTCTGGGAGCCATGGTCGCGCCGGTCCTGACCGGCCTGATCGCTGCGCTGCTGCAGCTGGTCAGCGTGCTGAGCCTGACGCTCGGTCGCTACTGGCAGGCAGCCCTGTACAACCCTGGTGGTTTCGGCAGCGAGTTCCGCGCGCTGAAACTGCCGCCAGCACTGGCCTTCGGCTTGCTGGCCGCCATGCTGCTGGGGCCGAACCTGGGCCTCGAGCTGGCGATGCTGACACCGATCTGCAGCGTGCCGCTGGCTTTCGCCGGCCTGGCACTGGTGCACGGTCTGGCGAAGCAGGGTGGGCTGGCCGGTTTCTGGCTGGTCGGTCTGTACGTGTCGCTGTTGCTGTTCATGCAGCTGATCTATCCGTTGCTGGTGGTTTTGGCCATCGTCGACAGTCTGATTGATTTTCGCGGTCGCAAGGCGCGCAAGAATGGCGCCGGTCCCGCGAACGGTGAAGGTTAAAAGTTAAGAGGTAAGACCCAAATGGAAGTCATCCTGCTGGAAAAAATCGCCAACCTGGGCAACCTGGGCGACAAGGTGAACGTAAAGTCCGGCTACGGCCGTAACTTCCTGCTGCCGAAAGGCAAGGCCACCGCTGCTACCGCTGCGAACGTTGCTGCGTTCGAAGCCCGCCGCGCTGAGCTGGAAAAGCAGGCTGCCGACAAGAAGGCTGCTGCCGAAGCCCGCGCTGCCCAGCTGTCCGAACTGGAAGTGACCATCACTGCCAGCGCCGGCGACGAAGGCAAGCTGTTCGGTTCCATCGGCACCCACGACATCGCTGACGCCCTGACCGCCGCTGGCGTTCCGGTTGCCAAGGCTGAAGTCCGTCTGCCGAACGGCACCATCCGTCAAGTTGGCGAGTACGACGTTGCACTGCACCTGCACACCGACGTCGAAGCTGCGGTCAAGCTGATCGTGATTGCCGGCTAAGCAAGCCGTCGAAGTGAGCTTGCACTCAGGTGCCGGCTCGCTAACATCGGGCACGTCATTGCGAAAGCGGTGACGTGCCCGATGTCTTTCCAGCCCGAGAATTTTCCGAGCCCATGAACGAAATCACCGCCCCGGAACAGTTCGACCTGCAAACTGCCGCCCTCAAGGTGCCGCCGCACTCCATCGAGGCCGAGCAGGCCGTCCTCGGGGGCCTGATGCTGGACAACAATGCCTGGGAGCGCGTGCTCGACCAGGTGTCCGACGGCGACTTCTATCGTCACGATCATCGGCTGATCTTCCGCGCCATCTTCAAGCTGGCCGAACGCAACATGCCGTTCGACGTGGTCACCCTGTCCGAACAGCTGGACAAGGAAGGCCAACTGTCCCAGGTCGGCGGACTGGCCTACCTCGGCGAACTGGCGAAAAACACCCCGTCGGTGGCCAACATCAAGGCCTATGCCCAGATCATTCGCGAGCGCGCCACGCTGCGCCAGCTGATCGGCATCAGCACAGAAATCGCCGACAGCGCCTATGCGCCCCAGGGACGGACCGGTGAAGAGATCCTCGACGAAGCCGAGCGCCTGATCTTCCAGATCGCCGAGGCGCGGCCGAAGACCGGCGGCCCGGTGGGCATCAATGACATCCTGGTCAAGGCCATCGACCGCATCGACGAGCTGTTCAACAACGGCGATGCGATTACCGGCCTGTCCACCGGTTTCAACGACCTCGATAACCTGACCAGCGGCCTGCAGCCGGCCGACATGATCATCGTCGCCGGCCGTCCGTCCATGGGTAAGACCACCTTCGCCATGAACCTGGTGGAAAACGCCCTGATGCGCAGCGACAAGGCGATCCTGGTGTATTCCCTGGAGATGCCCTCTGAATCCATCGTGATTCGTATGCTCGCGTCCCTCGGTCGCATCGACCAGACCAAGGTTCGCGCAGGCCGCCTCGACGACGACGATTGGCCGCGCCTGACTTCCGCGGTCAACCTGCTCAATGACCGCAAGCTGTTCATCGATGACACCGCCGGCATCTCGCCCTCCGAGATGCGCGCCCGTACCCGCCGCCTGGCGCGCGAGCACGGCGAGATCGGCCTGATCATGGTCGACTACCTGCAGCTGATGCAGATTCCCGGTTCCAGCGGCGATAGCCGGGTGAACGAGATTTCCGAGATCTCGCGCTCGCTCAAGGCCCTGGCCAAGGAGTTCAACTGTCCGGTGATCGCCCTATCTCAGTTGAACCGGGGCCTCGAACAGCGCCCGAACAAACGCCCGATCAACTCCGACCTTCGCGAATCCGGGGCGATCGAGCAGGACGCCGACATCATCCTGTTCGTGTACCGCGACGAGGTGTACCACCCCGAGACCGAGTTCAAGGGCGTGGCCGAAATCATCATCGGCAAGCAACGTAACGGCCCGCTGGGCACCGCGCGGCTGGCCTTCCTCGGCAAGTACTCGCGTTTCGAGAACCTCGCGCCTGGCGCGTACCAGTTCGACGACGAATAAGCTGCAGGTCAATGAATGCGGGCGTCCAGGCGGTATGATGGGCGCCCGTTTTCGTTCATGAGCCTGTCTCAATGCGCCCGCTGATCGCCGCCGTCGACCTTTCCGCCATCCGCCACAACTATGCCCTCGCCAAGCGCTGTGCGCCGGGGCGGCAAGCCTTTGCGGTGGTCAAGGCGAATGCCTATGGCCACGGCGTGCGTGAAGTGGTCGCCAGCCTGCGTGGAGAAGCCGATGGCTTTGCCGTTGCCTGCCTGGAAGAGGCCGCCGAAGTCCGCGCCCTCGACGACGAAGCGCGGGTGCTGTTGCTGGAAGGCTGCTTCGAGCCGGCCGAGTATCATCTCGCCGCCCAGCTCGGGCTGGACCTGGTGGTGCAAGGGCCGGAGCAGGCCGAAGCACTGCTCGCCGCCACCATCGGCCGCCCTGTGAATGTCTGGCTCAAGCTGGATTCCGGCATGCACCGCCTCGGCTTCACCGCGGACGCCCTGCGTCACTGGCATGCCCGCCTGCGCACTGCCGCCCAGGTGGCGGAGCTCAACCTGATCAGCCATTTCGCCTGCGCCGACCTGCGCGGCCACACGCTCAACGAAGTCCAGCTGGAAGCCTTCCTCGACCTGCTGGAACTCGACTTCGATCAGCGCAGCCTGGCCAACTCCGCCGCCATCCTGACCATGCCCGCATCCCATATGGATTGGCTGCGACCCGGCATCATGCTTTACGGTGCCACGCCGCTGGCCGATCTCAGCGCAGCCGAACTGGGCCTGAAGCCCGCCATGAGCCTCAGCGCCCAACTGATTGGCGTACGCGAAATCGAGGTCGGGGAAACCGTGGGTTATGGCGCGACCTGGGAAGCCACGCGGCCGTCGCGCATCGGCACGGTCAGCTGCGGCTATGCCGACGGTTATCCGCGTCACGCGCCCAGTGGCACCCCGGTGGTGGTCAACGGCCGTCGCGTGCCGCTGGTGGGCCGGGTGTCCATGGACATGCTGGCGGTAGACCTCAGCGAGATGCCCGAGGCGCGTGTCGGTGACCCCGTAGAGCTCTGGGGCGCGCAGCTCCCGGTGGACGAACTGGCCCAGGCCTGCGGCACCATCGGCTACGAGTTGCTGACCAAGGTCACCGCGCGCGTACCGCGCCGCTACCTGGCCTGATCCCCGCAAAGCTGCCTTTACAGCAATCCGCTGGGCGTCTTCAGTACGTCCAGTTGCAGGCTGGTCTCGGAAGACAGCTCGCCATCCTCACCGAACAGCACCATGCCTGAGCGGCCGCGTGCCTTGACCTTGTACAGCGCCCGGTCGGCCGTCTGGTAAAGCCCGGAGAAATGCCGGGCATGGCGCGGGTAGAGTGCAATGCCGATGCTGATGCTCACCGACAGTTTCTCCGCGCCGTAGCACATGGGCGCCGCCAGTTCCTCCAGCAGGCGCCGGGCCAGTTTACAAGCCTCGACCTCGGCATCCGGCCCGCCGATCAGCACGGCGAACTCGTCGCCGCCCAGGCGTGCTACCGCATCCCCACCACGAACGTGCTCGCGCAGCCGCCGGCCGATGGTGCGCAGCATCTCGTCGCCGGCGTCGTGGCCGAAACGGTCGTTGATGGGTTTGAAGTGGTCCAGGTCGATCAGCATCAGCGCCAGCTGTTCCTCGTGACGCTTGGCATTGGCCAGCGCCGACTCCGTGCGCTCGATCAGGTAGCGGCGATTCGGCAGGTCGGTCAGGGCATCGTGGAAGGCAGCATGTTCCAGAGCGCGCTCCCGCTCGCTGAGGCGCTGGTTGGCGGCGGCCAGTTCGGCGGTTCGGGTAGTGACCGCCGCTTGCAATTCATCGGCGCTGGCCTGCATCTGCGCGAGGCGTGCGGCTTTCTCGCGGTCGGCCTGTTCGAGGGCGGCAGAGCGCTCTTGCTTGAGCATCTGGATACGGTAGGCCAGGGCGAAGGAGAAGAGGATCGATTCGGCCGCAACGGCCACCGGGAACATGTAGGCGGTGAAGTTGATCGGCTGGATCAGGCCGGCGGCGCGCATCACCAGCACAGCGGTGCTGATCAGCACGGTGCCGTAGCCCACCAGGTAGAAGCGCGCCGGAATGAAGCCCTGGCGCCAGCGGACCAGGGCACTGATCAGGGCCGTGGGCACGGTCACGATGGGCGTGATGGCGATCAGCAGGGCGCCTTCGGCGCGATAACCGAAGACGTTGATCACGATGGCAAGGGCGTAGAGCACGCAGGCCACATTGAACAGCCGGTCGGCCCAGCGCAGGCCCCGGCGTGTATAGAGCAGCTCCTGGGTGAAGCGCATCACGAAGATGCCCCAGAGCGAGGGCAGGGTGATGCGGTCCAGCCAGATCGGCACCGCTTGGTCCGGCCAGAAGTACTGGAAGCCGTGGCCGGTCATGCTGAGGATGAACACCAGCGCCGAGGCGGTGGCCAGTACATACCAGAGGTAGGCCTTGTCGCGGAGTGCCGCGAGGATGAACAGGTTGTAGAGGAACAGCGCCAGGATCACCCCGTAGACCAGTCCGAAGCCGAGGTTTTCAGTGGACTTCAGTTCCTTCAGGTCATCCGCCTGCCAGATCTTGAGCGGGAAGGAGTTGCCGGCCGGATCGAAGCTGCGGAAATACAGGGTCAGGGGCTCAGAGCCGATTTCCGGCAACTTGAACAGCATGCGCCGGTAGGAATAGTCACGGGTCTGGGCGAAGGGCAGCGCCTCGCTGGATTCGCGCTGGCTCCAGCCACCGCTGCCATCCGGCAGGAACAGGCTGACCCGGTACACAGTAATGCCGGAGTTCTCCAGCCACCATTGCTGGGGGGCGTCGCTGCTGCGGCTGAGTTGCACGCGCACCCACCACACGCTGCGGCTCTGGCCGACGGTGGCGCGACCATTGGCCGGCACGAAGCGCTGCTGCACGTCCGGCTTGGCCATGTCCTGGATATCCAGCGTGCCGTCTGGGTCTTCCAGCAGGTCGATCGCTCCATTGAGCGTGGCGCCGCTGCTCTGGGGCGTCAGTTCGAAGGCCGCCTGCACTGGCAAGCCGAGGCCCAGCCAACAGAGGAGCAGGAGGAGGGAAAGGATCGGACGTCGCACCGCACACGCTCCTTGTAAGTTATTTACTACTGCGGCTTGGCGGTTTGTAGGTCGGCAGGAGTATAGCTAGCCGAAGAATCTGTGATCACTTTGTACGCGATTTCCTACAGCCTTGCATTCGGGCCTTGAAGAAACCCAGCGTCAGCGTCGGATTTGCTCAAAATTTGTGCTATATTCCGCGCCCCGTGAAAAAGCCCGCTGGTCAAAAAATATGCAAGCTGCGAAGCCTCTGTTCGACTATCCGAAGTACTGGGCCGAATGTTTCGGTCCCGCGCCCTTCCTGCCGATGAGCCGGGAAGAGATGGATCAGCTCGGCTGGGACTCTTGCGACATCATCATCGTGACCGGCGACGCCTACGTCGACCATCCGTCGTTCGGCATGGCCATCATCGGCCGCCTGCTGGAAGCCCAGGGCTTCCGCGTGGGCATCATTGCCCAGCCGGACTGGCGCTCGAAGGACGACTTCATGAAGCTCGGCGAGCCGAACCTGTTCTTCGGCGTCGCAGCGGGCAACATGGACTCCATGATCAACCGCTACACCGCGGACAAGAAGATCCGTTCCGACGATGCCTATACCCCTGGCGGCACCGCCGGCAAGCGCCCTGATCGGGCCAGCCTGGTGTATAGCCAGCGCTGCAAGGAAGCCTTCAGCCATGTGCCGGTGATTCTCGGCGGCATCGAGGCCTCCCTGCGTCGCATCGCCCACTACGACTACTGGCAGGACAAGGTGCGCCGCTCCATCCTCATGGACGCCACCGCTGACATCCTGCTCTACGGCAATGCCGAGCGTGCCGTGGTCGAGATCGCCCAGCGCCTGTCCTGGGGCGAATCCATCGAAAGCATCACCGACGTGCGTGGCACCGCCTTCATTCGCCGCGACACCCCAGCGGACTGGTTCGAGATCGACTCCACCCGCATTGACCGCCCGGGCCATGTCGACAAGATCATCAACCCCTACGTCAACACCCAGGACACCGCCGCCTGCGCCATCGAGCAGGAGAAGGGCCCGGTCGACGATCCGGAAGAGGCCAAGGTGGTGCAGTTGCTGCCCAACCCGCGCCTGACCCGCGACAAGACCGTGATCCGCCTGCCGTCCTTCGAGAAGGTGCGCAACGACCCGGTGCTCTATGCCCACGCCAACCGCGTGTTGCACCTGGAGACCAACCCCGGCAACGCCCGCGCGCTGGTGCAGCGTCATGGCGAGGTGGACGTGTGGTTCAATGCGCCGCCCATCCCGATGACCACCGAAGAGATGGACTACGTCTTCGGCATGCCCTACGCCCGCGTTCCGCACCCCGCGTACGGCAAGGAAAAGATCCCGGCCTACGAGATGATCCGCTTCTCGGTAAACATCATGCGTGGCTGCTTCGGTGGCTGCACCTTCTGCTCCATCACCGAGCACGAAGGGCGGATCATCCAGAACCGCTCGCATGATTCGATCATTCGTGAGATCGAAGAAATGCGCGACAAGGTTCCGGGCTTCACTGGCGTGGTCTCGGACCTCGGCGGGCCGACCGCGAATATGTACCGAATCGCCTGCAAGGACCCGGAAATCGAGAAGCACTGCCGCAAGCCGTCCTGCGTGTTCCCGGGCATCTGCGAAAACCTCAACACCGACCACAGCTCGCTGATCGAGCTGTATCGCAAGGCGCGCGCCCTGCCGGGGGTGAAGAAGATCCTCATCGCCTCGGGCCTGCGCTACGACCTCGCGGTGGAGTCGCCGGAATACGTCAAGGAACTGGTCACCCACCATGTCGGCGGTTACCTGAAGATCGCTCCGGAGCACACCGAGCGCGGTCCGCTGGACAAGATGATGAAGCCGGGGATCGGCTCCTACGACCGCTTCAAGCAGATGTTCGAGAAGTTCTCGAAGGAAGCGGGCAAGGAGCAGTACCTGATCCCGTACTTCATCGCCGCCCACCCGGGTACCACGGACGAGGACATGATGAACCTCGCCCTCTGGCTCAAGCGCAACGGCTTCCGCGCGGACCAGGTGCAGGCTTTCTACCCGTCGCCCATGGCCAGCGCCACCGCCATGTACCACTCGGGCAAGAACCCCCTGCGCAAGGTCACCTACAAGAGCGACGGGGTGACGATCGTCAAGAGCGAGGAACAGCGCCGTCTGCACAAGGCTTTCCTGCGCTACCACGATCCGAAAGGCTGGCCGATGCTGCGCGCCGCACTGGAGCGCATGGGCCGCGCCGATCTGATTGGCAACGGCAAGCACCACCTGATTCCGACCTACCAGCCGGAAACTGGCGAGTACCAGAGCGCCCGCCGCAAGAACTCCACACCGGCCGGCAGCAAGAAAGTCGGCAAGATGCTTACCCAGCACACCGGCCTGCCGCCCCGCGCCAGCGACGGCAGCAATCCCTGGGACAAGCGCGAGCAGGCCAAGGCCGCCGCCTTTGCCCGCAAGCAGGCCGAGAACAAGGCCGCTGCAGCGGAGAAAGGCGGGAAGAAGAAACCCGCCAAGCGACCGGTCGCGCCGCGCTGATGAAAACGCCAGCCTTCAGGCTGGCGTTTTCTTATCTGTGCTCTCTGTAGGAGCGAGCTCTGCTCGCGAACAACCGCGCCGCACGCTCGCTCCTACACTGTCGTCTGTCGGCTTCTTCCTACAAAGTGATGATTGGCACTATAGTGCCAAAATCACAAGAAGAACCCGGTATTGCCCCATGCGCCCCTTCTCACTCCTGGCCCTTGCCCTTCTGCTCGCCGGTTGCGGCGATCAGGCTGATTCCCCCGTTACCCACGCCGACTTCCAGAAAGACCTGCAGGCCCGCCTGATCAAGGCCAAGCCCGGCACCGTCATCGAAATCCCAGCTGGCAAATGGCAGCTGGACCGCGGCCTCAGCCTCAAGGTCAGTGGAGTGACGCTCAAGGGCGCCGGCATGGACAAGACCATCCTCAGCTTCAAGGGCCAGAAGGCCGGTGCCGAAGGGCTGCTGGTGGACGCCTCGGACTTCACCATCGAAGACCTCGCCCTGGAAGACAGCAAGGGCGACGCCCTCAAGGTGGTCGGCGGCAAGAACATCATCATCCGCAATGTCCGCACCGAATGGACCAACGGTCCGGCCACCGAGAACGGCGCTTACGGCATCTACCCGGTGCAGACGGAAAACACCCTGATCGAAGGCGTGATCGCCATTGGCGCGTCGGACGCCGGCATCTACGTCGGCCAGTCGCGCAACGTGGTGGTGCGCAACAGCCGCGCCGAGCGAAACGTCGCCGGCATCGAGATCGAGAACACCATCGGCGCCGACGTCTACGACAACGTCGCCACTGGCAACACCGGCGGCATCCTGGTGTTCAACATGCCCAACCTGCAGCAGCCGGGACATGGCACACGCATCTACCGCAACAAGGTGCAGGGCAACAACCACGACAACTTCGGCCACAAGGGCACGCCGGTGGCCAGCGTACCCGCCGGTTCCGGCGTGGTGATCAACTCCAACGACGATGTGGAAATCTTCGACAACGACATCGGCAATCACCGCACGGCCAACGTCATCGTCAGCAGTTACTTCAGCACCGGCTACAGCGACCAATCCACCAGCGAAGACTTCGACCCTTACCCGGAACGTATCGCCATCCGTGGCAATCGCTTCGGGCCGGGCGGCGACAGCCCCGACCACCTCGAACTGAAAGCCCTCAAGGTCGCCAAGTTCGGCCTCAATGGCCGGCTGCCGGACATCCTCTGGGACGGCTACGTGAACCCCGCGAAGGTGGTAGGCGGCAAGCTGCCGGCCGAACTGGGCATCTGCGTCGACAACGGCGCGGCAACCCTGGTCAACGTCGACGGCCCCAACAACTTCAAGAACATCAGCACCGACATGGCCAATCACCGCTGCACGTTGCCACCGCTGCCGGAAGTGGTCCTGGCCGCAGCGGGGCAGGGGGCATGAGGGCAGCGCTGTGTCTGCTGCTCCTGCTGCTGTCCGGCTGTGGCCAGCAGCAGGAACCGCTCTACCTGCCCGAGGGCGAGAACTACCCGGAAAAGCTCAGTGGCTGGGGCATGCTGCAGCGGGTCGATGGCCATCTGCAGCCCGCGACAGAAGCGCTGGCCTATGACCTGAACACCCCGCTGTTCAGCGACTACGCCCACAAACTGCGCACCCTGTGGCTGCCGCCAGGCCAGGCGGTCCGCTATGGGGAGCAGCACTTCGACTTCCCGGTCGGCACGGTGCTGACCAAGACCTTCTACTACCCCAAGGACGAGCAGGGCCGCCTGCTGAAGAACACCCGTGATGATCGCGACCCGGCCAAGGGGCTGGCCGTGGCCAAGGTGCGACTGATGGAAACCCGCGTGTTGTTGCGTCAGCAGCAGGGCTGGGTAGCGCTGCCGTACGTGTGGGACGAGGCGCAGGGGGACGCGACCCTGGAATGGGCCGGTGCCAGCGCAGCGCTGCAACTGCACGACCAGCAGGGCGGTTCATTGCAGGTGGACTACCAGGTGCCCGATGCCAACCAGTGCGCCGGTTGTCATGAGGAACGCCGCGGAGAAGGGCTGCACCCCCTGGGGCCGAAGGCGCGCCATCTGAATCGCGACCTGGCCTATCCGGAGGCTGTGGAAAACCAGCTGCAACGCTGGCAGCGCCTGGGTTTGCTCCAAGGGTTGCCGGCGTCGGACCGCATCCCACGAAATGCCTTGGCCAGCGCACCCCGTGAAGGGGAAGGCCTGGAGCAGCAGGCGCGAAGCTACCTCGATATCAACTGCGCTCACTGCCACAACCCCAAGGGACCGGCGCGCACCTCCGGCCTCTACCTCGATCCCGCTACGCCGCTCGGCATTCCCTACGGCCTGTGCAAGCAGCCTGTGGCGGCGGGTAAGGGTTCAGGCGACCGCCTGGTGGATATCCACCCCGGTCAGCCGGATGCTTCTGTGCTGATCTACCGCGTCGAGAGCACCGACCCCAGCGTGATGATGCCCGAGCTGGGGCGCTCCACGGCACACCGTGAAGGGGTGGAGCTGCTGACGCGCTGGATCGCGGGTTTGCCGGGTGGATGCTGAGCGACGCATGCCTTTTGTGGGGGCGAATTCATTCGCGAATGGCCGCGGAGCGGCCTCTGACCTCAATAGCAGGCCGTTGGCCTGCATCGCGAATGAATTCGCTCCTACAGGTCCCGTCGGGACTTATACCCAATCGGCCTAACCAGCCTGGTGCGAATTCCCTTCTCCTTCATCTTCGACCGCTAGGCTTCAATTTCACCTGCTGGTCCGCCGCGAACCATTTTTGTGCGGCCGGGCCATCCGGGTGCGAAGGTGGCTCTTTTCCGGTGCTTGGAAGGGCCGAAATTGGTGGTTCGGGGGCTGGCACAAGTCTTGCGCAACTCCCGCTATCGCCCAGGCTCGCAGGAGGCACGCCGTGTCGATTCATGTCGCACTGCATCACGTCACCCACTATCGCTACGATCGTGAGGTCAATCTCGGCCCGCAGGTCATCCGCTTGCGGCCGGCGCCCCACAGCCGCTCGCGCATCCTCGGCTATTCGCTGAAGGTTTCGCCGGGCAAGCACTTCATCAACTGGCAGCAGGACCCCCAGGGCAACTACCTGGCGCGCCTGGTGTTCCCGGAGAAGACTCGTGAACTGAAGGTGGAAGTGGACCTGGTCGCCGAAATGGCGGTGTTCAATCCGTTCGACTTCTTCCTCGAGCCTTATGCCGAGCAGTTTCCCTTCAGCTACACGACCGATGACCAGCGTGAACTGGCGCCGTACCTCAGCCGCCTTCCCGCCGGCCCGCTATTCGCGGACTACCTGACGCGCATCGATCTGACCCCCAAGAGAAGCGTCGACTTCCTGGTGGCGCTCAACCAGCAGCTGTCGCGGGACATCCGCTACCTGATCCGCATGGAACCGGGCGTGCAGACGCCGGAGGAAAGCCTGGAGAAGGCTTGCGGTTCGTGCCGCGACTCGGCATGGCTGCTGGTTCAGCTGCTGCGCCACCTGGGTCTGGCCGCACGCTTCGTCTCCGGCTACCTGATCCAGCTCACCGCTGACCAAAAGTCCCTCGACGGCCCCAGTGGCACTGAAGTCGACTTCACCGACCTGCACGCCTGGTGCGAGGTCTACCTGCCAGGTGCCGGCTGGGTCGGCCTGGACCCCACCTCCGGCCTGTTCGCCGGTGAAGGCCACATTCCGCTGGCCTGCAGCCCGGAACCGACGTCGGCGGCGCCCATCAGTGGCGGGGTAGAGGAGTGCCAGTGCGAGTTCTCCCACGACATGCGCATCGAACGGGTCTGGGAAGCACCCCGGGTGACCAAGCCCTACAGCGATGAACAGTGGCAGGCGATCCGCGAACTCGGCGCGCGCATCGACGCCGATCTCTTCGCGGGCGACGTGCGCCTGACCATGGGCGGCGAGCCCACCTTCATCGCCATCGACTACCCCGATGATCCGGAGTGGAACACCGCTGCGTTGGGCGCCAACAAGCGCCGCCTGGCCGCCGACCTGTTCCATCGCCTGCGCAGCCACTATGCGCCCAGTGGCCTGGTGCACTTCGGCCAGGGCAAGTGGTACCCCGGTGAGCAACTGCCGCGCTGGTCGCTGAACTGCTACTGGCGCAAGGACGGCGAGTCCATCTGGCAGGACCCTGCCCTCTACGCCAACGAAAGTCGCAACTATGGCGCCGACGCCCCTCTGGCGGCTCGCTTCCTCAGCCGGCTGGCCAATCGGCTTGGGGTGCCGGATGACCATCAGTTCCCGGCATTCGAGGACTGGTACTACTACCTCTGGCGCGAGCGGAAGCTGCCCGTCAACGTGACTCCGGAGGATGCCCGCCTGGCCGACCCGATGGAGCGTGAGCGCCTGCGCCGGGTATTCGACCGTGGACTGGGTGAAGTCGTGGGGCACGTGCTGCCGCTGGCGCGCAGCGCCGCCGGAGATGCCTGGGAAAGTGGCCACTGGTTCCTGCGCGATGAACATTGCCGGCTGATGCCTGGCGACTCCGCCATGGGCTATCGCCTGCCGCTGGATTCCCAACCCTGGGTCAGCGAAGCGGACTATCCCTACGTCAACCCGGCCGACCCCAGCCAGCAGTTCCCGCCGCTGCGCCGCGCCGCGCTGATCCGCCAGCAATTGCGCGATGGAGGTCCGGGGGCCCATGGCGATGTCCGCGAGCCAAGCCTGCATCAGTCCGCCGGCGGCATCATCCGCACCGCCCTCTGCGCCGAACCCCGCGAAGGCCGGCTCTACCTGTTCATGCCGCCGCTTTCCGAGTTGGAGTCCTACCTGGAACTGGTGGCCGCCATCGAAGCCACGGCTGGTGAGCTGGACTGTCCGGTGCTGCTGGAGGGCTACGAGCCGCCCAGCGACCCGCGCCTGACCAATTTCCGTGTCACCCCCGATCCGGGCGTGATCGAAGTGAACATCCACCCCTCGGCCAACTGGGACGAACTGGTGGAGCGCACCGAATTCCTCTACGAGGCGGCGCGGCAGAGCCGGTTGTCCAGCGAGAAGTTCATGGTCGACGGTCGCCACGTCGGCACCGGTGGCGGCAACCACTTCGTGCTGGGGGGCGCCACCCCGGCGGATTCGCCCTTCCTGCGTCGTCCGGACCTGCTGCGCAGCCTGATCAGCTACTGGCACAACCACCCATCGCTGTCCTACCTGTTCTCCGGCCTGTTCATCGGCCCGACCTCGCAGGCGCCGCGCGTGGACGAGGCGCGCAACGACGCCCTCTACGAGTTGGAGATCGCCTTTGCACAGATGCCCCAGCCGGGCGCTGACTGTCCGCCCTGGCTGGTGGATCGCCTGCTGCGCAACCTGCTGGTGGACGTCTCCGGCAATACGCACCGCGCCGAGTTCTGCATCGACAAGCTCTACTCGCCGGACAGCAGCAGCGGGCGCCTCGGCCTGCTGGAGCTGCGCGCCTTCGAAATGCCGCCCCATGCGCGCATGAGCCTGGCCCAGCAACTGCTGCTGCGCGGCATGGTGGCGCGCTTCTGGAACGAGCCCTACCAGCCGCCGAAGCTTGTTCGCTGGGGCACCGAGCTGCATGACCGCTTCCTGCTGCCGCACTTCGTCCAGCAGGATTTCGACGACGTGGTCCACGAGTTCAACGCGGCTGGTTATCCGCTGCGCAGCGACTGGTTCGCCCCGCATTTCGAGTTCCGCTTCCCCAAATACGGCGACTACCAGGTCAAGGGCATCGATCTGGAACTGCGCCAGGCCCTGGAGCCCTGGCACGTGCTGGGCGAGGAGGGTTCGGCCGGCAGCACCGTGCGTTATGTGGATTCGTCCCTGGAGCGAGTGCAGGTGAGGGTCAACGGCATGGCGCCGGATCGCTACGTGCTGACCTGCAACGGCGAGCCGGTGCCGCTGCAGTCCACCGGCCGGGGCGGCGAGTTCATCGCCGGCGTGCGCTACCGCGCATGGCAACCGGCTGCTTGCCTGCAGCCCACCATCGGCGTGCAGGTGCCCCTGGTGTTCGACCTGGTGGATACCTGGATGCAGCGCTCCCTGGGTGGCTGCCAGTACCATGTCGCCCACCCCGGCGGGCGCAGCTACGACAGTTTCCCGGTAAACGCCTACGAGGCCGAAAGCCGCCGCCTGGCGCGCTTCTTCCGTCACGGGCATACGCCGGGCAAGCTGCTGGTCGGCAAGCCGGTGGTCGACGATGAACTGCCCATGACCCTGGATTTGCGTCGCCGCTAGCTTGGGCAAGGGCGCCCGGCCGACGATACAGCGGCCGGGCGTCGCGCTGTCCGCTAAAGTTTCCCTGCCGCCCAACTACCGAGCCCCCGATGTCCGAGCTGCTAGCCAACTATCCGCTGACCGCCACGGCCTACCACGAATTGCTGGATGACGAGGGTCAGGTGCGTCCCCACTGGCAGCGTTTGTTCCAGCAACTCGAGCGCAGCAGCCCGGCGCAGATTCGGCAGCGCCAGGAACTGCTGGCGCGGCAGATCCAGGAAAACGGCGTCACCTACAACGTGTACGCGGACCCCAAGGGCACCGACCGCCCCTGGGAGCTGGACCTGCTGCCCAACCTGCTCTCGGCCGAGGAATGGCAGCCCATCGCTGCTGGCGTGGCCCAGCGTGCGCGTTTGCTCAATGCCGTGCTGGCCGATCTGTATGGCGAGCAGCAGCTGCTGGTCGAAGGCTTGTTGCCCAGCGAACTGGTCTACGGTCATCCCAACTTCCTCTGGCCCTGCCAGGGCGTGCAGCCACCCGGCGGCATCTTCCTGCACAGCTACGCGGTGGATCTCGCCCGTGATGCCGATGGGCGCTGGCATGTGCTGGCCGATCGCACCCAGGCGCCGTCCGGGGCTGGCTACGCCCTGGAGAACCGGCAGATCGTGTCCCGCGCACTGCCGGAGCTCTATCGCGACCTGCGGGTGCAGTACCTCGCCGGCTACTTCCGCACCCTGCAGGAAACCCTGATCCGCCAGGCGCCCAGCGATGGCGAGACGCCGCTGGTGGTGCTGCTCACCCCCGGGCGTTTCAACGAAACCTATTTCGAGCATCTCTACCTGGCTCGCCAGCTCGGTTTTCCGCTGGTGGAAGGTCACGACCTGACGGTGCGCGACGCCACCCTCTACCTCAAGACCCTGGGTGGCCTGAAGCGCGTCCATGCCGTACTGCGCCGCCTCGACGACGACTACTGCGATCCACTGGAACTGCGCACCGACTCGGCGCTGGGCGTGCCCGGCCTGCTGGATGCGGTACGCCAGGGACGGGTCCTGGTGGCCAACGCCCTGGGCAGTGGCGTACTGGAATCGCCAGGGCTGCTGGGCTTCCTGCCGAAAGTCAGCCAGCGGCTGCTCGGCGAGGACCTGCTGCTGCCCACCGTCGGCACCTGGTGGTGCGGCCAGGGGCAAGTGCTGAGCAAGGCTCCGGACGGCCTGGCCGGGCTGGTGATCAAACCGGCCTTCCCCAGCCAGAGCTTCGAACCGCTGTTCGGCCACGCGCTTGAAGACGGTGCGCTGCTGGCGCTGCGCAAGCGCCTGCAGGCTCATCCTCACGCCTATGTCGCCCAGCGCCTGGCGCAGCTTTCCCAGGCGCCGGTCTGGCTCGGCGACGAAACAGGCGGTGAGTTGCATTCGCGAGCCATCGGCATGCGCGTGTTCGCCGTGGCAGGTGCCGACGGCAGCTACTGGGTGATGCCGGGCGGCCTGACACGGGTGGCCTCGGAGGCCGATGCCGAGGTGGTATCCATGCAGCGCGGCGGTGCCAGCAAGGACACCTGGGTGCTGGCCGACCTGCCGGTGGTGGGCGAGCCGCTGCGGCCCCGCACCATCGGCGCACGCGACCTGATCCGCCAGGACCCCTATCTGCCCTCGCGGGTTGTGGAAAACCTCTACTGGTTCGGTCGCTACGGCGAGCGCTGCGACGATGGCGCGCGGTTGCTGCGGGTGGTGCTGTCGCGCTATGTGGATGCCGACGGCGACGAGCAGGCGTTGCGCTCGGCACTACAGCTGGCCGGCGCCATTGGCCTCGTGCCGGTCGGCAAGGAACCCCTGGAGCAGCGCTTGCTGGCGGCTCTGCTGGACGACGAATGGCCGAGCAGCGTCAGTGCCAATCTGCGCCGCCTGCATTGGGCCGCAGCCCAGGTGCGCGGGCGGCTGTCACGGGAGAACTGGCACGCGGTGCTGGAGCTGCATCGTGAGGCCCAGGCTCTGGACCCGAAGCGCACCGATCTCGGCGAAGCGCTGGAATTCCTCAACCGCCTGCTGATGTCCCTGGCGGCCCTGTCCGGCTTCGCCCTGGACGACATGACCCGCGACGATGGCTGGCGCTTCCTGATGATCGGCCGTCGCATCGAGCGGGTGCAGTTCTATGCCGATGCCATTGCCGGCTTCCTCGAAGGGGGCGATTCCTGGGACCAGGGCGCTCTGGAATGGCTGCTGGAACTGGGCAACAGCACCATCACCTACCGTTCGCGCTACCTGGCCTCGCCGCAGTTGATCCCGGTACTCGACCTGCTCCTGCTGCATGACCAGAACCCCCACGCCCTGCGCTTCCAGCTGCAGGCCCTGGAACGTTCCCTCGGGCGCCTGCACCAGGAATTCGGCGCGCCCCAGGAACTGGTGCTGAGCGGGTTGATCGGGCGTCTGCTCGCCTTCGACCTGGCCACCCTGGAAGACCCGCTGTTCGGCAGTGACAGTCTGGCCGAGGTGCTGGCCGGACTGGCCGGGCTGCTGCGGGATATCGCACAGAACGTCGGACAGGTCTCCGATCGTCTCGGATTGCGCTATTTTGCCCACGTCGACGACGTCAGCCAGCAAACGGTATCGACCTGATGCACGCGCAAGCCCAATCCATCGCCCCTGTGCAGGGCGCCCGCTACCAGGTGTTCCACGACACCCACTATCGCTATTCGGCGCCGGTGTCGCTGTCCCAGCAGCTGGTGCACCTCTGGCCGCGAGAGTGCTCCTGGCAGGTGTGCAGCGGGCAGCAGTTGCTGATCAATCCCGAACCGACGTTGCGCCAGGACCTCACGGACGTCTTCGGCAACCCACTGACGCGCCTGGCCTTCGAACGCCCCCATGATGAGCTGCAGGTGAACGCGCGCCTGCAGATCGAAGTCCTGCCCCATGCGCCGCTGGACCTCGCCGCCTCACCGGCCTGGGAACAGGTGCCGGCCATCCTCGGCTTCACCGGCCGCGCCCTGTCGCCCATCGAACTGGACGCCTGCCGCTATCGCGTGGAATCGCCCTACGTGCGCATCAAGCGCCAATTCGCCGAATTCGCTGCTGGCTGCTTCCCGGCCGGCCGGCCACTGCTGCAGGGCACGGCCGCGCTGATGGAGAAGATCTTCAGTGAGTTCGCCTTCGATGCCGAGGCCACCCAGGTGGCAACGCCGCTGACCGAGGTGCTGGAGCGCCGCCGTGGCGTCTGCCAGGACTTCGCCCACCTGATGCTTGCCTGCCTGCGCTCCCGCGGGCTGGCGGCGCGCTACGTGAGCGGCTACCTGCTGACCCAGCCGCCACCCGGCCAGCCGCGCCTGATCGGCGCCGACGCTTCCCACGCCTGGGTCTCGGTGTACTGCCCGCGCAATGGCTGGGTGGACTTCGACCCCACCAACAACATCCTGCCCAACCTGGAACACATCACCCTGGCCTGGGGCCGCGACTTCTCCGATGTCTCGCCCCTGCGCGGGGTCATCCTCGGCGGCGGCAGCCACGACCCGGAAGTCCGCGTGACTGTCATGCCGCTCTGGGAACTCGCCGTCTGAAGCCCTCGCCGCTCTTGTAGGTTGGTCCGAGCTCAGCGAGGCCCAACGTCGTCCATTTCATGCGCCGCATCGTTGGGCTTCGTACCTCAGACCAACCTACGAAAAGCTCGCGGGCTGTTGCCGCGAGCACTTTGCCGGCGCCGTGCTAGCTTTTTCGGGGCCACTTCTCTCCTGCAAGGTGCTTTGCCATGGATGAAACAACCATCGTCAATGTGGGTACTGAGAAGGTCAGTGCGTTTATGACCACGGTCATGCAGTACGCCACAACCTTCGGCGTCAAGATTCTCGCGGCCATCGCCTTCTGGGTGGTGGGTCGCTGGCTCATCGGCTTCGCGGTCGGACTGGTCCAGCGCTCCCTGGAGCGACAGAAAGTGGACCCGACCGTACTGCGCTATGTCGGCTCGTTCATCACCGTCACCCTGAACGTCCTCCTGGTGGTGGGCATCCTCGGCTTCTTCGGCATCCAGACCACCAGCCTCGCGGCATTGATCGCGGCGGTCGGCCTGGCCATCGGCATGGCCTGGTCGGGGCTGCTGGCGAACCTGGCGGCGGGCGGATTCATCATCGTCCTGCGGCCGTTCAAGGTGGGCGACATGATCAGCGCTGGCGGCGTGACCGGTACGGTGAAGGAGATCGGTCTGTTCGCCACCACGATCAACACGCCGGACAACGTGATGACCCTGGTGGGCAACAACAAGATCTTCAGCGACACCATCCAGAACTTCAGCCACAACACCTTCCGCCGCGTGGAACTCAAGGCCCAGCTCTCCGGCGCCGCCGACTGGCACGCAGCCGCGGCTGTTCTCAAGGCGCGCATCGCCGCCATCCCCAATGTGCTCACCGAGCCGCCGGTGGATGTGGAAATCCTTGAGTTCAACCTGGTGGGACCGGTGCTGGCGGTACGACCTTATTGCCACAACGACAACTACTGGCAGGTGTATTTCGATACCAACCGCACCATCAAGGAAGCCCTGGGCTCGGACTTCCCGGCGCCCATGCCGGCGCAGACCATCATCGTGCAGCAGCCGCAGGGGTGATCTTGGGCAGGCCTGCGGCCTGCTTGGCGAATGAATTCGCCCCTACAGGAAAAACGCTCGGCTGATGCCGGCACAATCGACTCCCTCTCCCTCTGGGAGAGGGTTGGGGTGAGGGAAGCCCGGTCAGCCCTTGCGCAGATGCAGGATGGGGAATGGCTTCCCCGAGCCATCCACGGGCGAGCGGTCGTATTGCACGAAGCCCAAGCGCAGATAGAAACCCACCGCCTGCGGATTCTGTTCGTTCACATCGACGATGCGCGCGCCGAGCGCCAGCGCATGCTCCATCAGCCTGCGACCAAGGCCCTGGCCGCGAAGGGCTGGGTCGACGAACAGCATCTCCACCTTTTCCCCATCGGTCCCGATGAACCCGGTGATGCTGCCGGCGGCATCGCGCAGGCAGGCCACTTGCACCGCGTCCAGGTAGGCATCGCGCACCAGGGGTTTGAAGAACTGGATGTCGTCTTCACTGAGGAAATTGTGGGTAGCGCGCACGGCGCCCTCCCAGACTTCGATCAGGCGCTGGCGGTCGGCAGCGGAAAGGGTACTCAGGGTTTCGACGAAAGGGGTCATCCATGTCACCAGTGATGTTTGGCTCTGTTCCAGCGGTAGAGCAGGCGGGCGAACAGCTTGTAGCCGAGCTGCGCAAGGCCGTGGATCAGCGGCAGGGAGAAGAGTCGGGCTTTCCAGCGTTCTTCAGGTGAGTGGCGCCAGAGCACGATGAAGGCGTCCATCCCCATGCGCTTGACGCCCTGTTCGTCCACCAGGTGCAGGCGCTCGCGGACGTATTCCAGGTTCTCGCCGATTTCGTCTACCGCGCTGTTGTCCTGATGGACATCGGCCCACTCCACCTGGCAGGCGGTGGTCTTGCCTTTCTGGCCTTCGATGCCGGCCTTGCACACCGGGCATGCGCTGTTGAAATAGACCTTGATCCGCTCTTCGCCTGCCATGGGCCGCTCCTGGCCTTGGGGTTGTCCCGGACAGTTTAAAGCCGGGACGGGCGCGGGGTCAGTGGGGCTTGCGGTCGACCCATTTGGGCGCGCTGCTCGGGCGCCAGGCTTCCAGGCGGTCGAGCAGGATTTCCGGGTGGCCGCCGACCTGCAGCATGCCGCGGTGCTGGTCGCGGACGAAGCGCTCTTCCACCAGGTGGTCGAGGAAGTCGGTGAGCTTGTCGTAGAAGCTGTTCACTTCCAGCAGGCCCAGCGGTTTGCTGTGGTAGCCCAGTTGGCCCCAGGTCCAGATCTCGAACAGCTCTTCCAGGGTGCCCAGGCCGCCGGGCAGGGCGATGAAGGCGTCGGACAGCTCGGCCATGCGGGCCTTGCGGGCGTGCATGCCGTCCACCACTTCCAGGCGAGTCAGGCCTTTGTGGCCGATCTCGGCGTCCATCAGGCTCTGCGGAATCACCCCGATGACTTCGCCACCGGCAGCCAGGGCCGCATCGGCCACGGTGCCCATCAGGCCAACTGCGCCACCGCCGTAGACCAGCGTGATACCGCGCTCGGCCAGGGTGTGGCCAAGAAGGGCGGCTGTTTCACGGTAGATCGGCTTGGCGCCGGGGCTGGCGCCGCAGAACACGCAGATGGAACGCAAGGACATGGGGGACTCCTCGGGCGAAAAAAGCGCGCAAGGGTACCGATTTAGTGCCCGGGCTCCAAGCTGTTCGAGCGGTCAGCTTCCGAACGGTAGGTGCTGGAATCAGTCTGGACCGCCGCCGCAAGCCCCGGCGGGAGGGGCGGCGAGCAGGCTTCAGCGGTGTGGATGGCGCATCGCCTTCTGGACGAATGGCGCCACGACAGATCAGGCCAGCTTCAGCAATTCCGCCGCCGTCATCCCTGACAGGCCCAGCAGGCACAAGCCGCAGGCCAGGTAGGTGAGGCGGTGCCAGAGGGTGGAGGCCGCGCGGCGGAACCAGTCCACCAGGCCGGCGCAGATGAAGCACCAGAGCAACGACGACAGCATGAAGCCGCCGAAGAACACCGCCAGGTGTGTGGGCGTCGGCTCGGCCACACCCACAGCCGCCATGGCTCCGCCCATCGCGGCCCAGTAGACGATGTTCTGCGGGTTGGTCAGCGACAGCGCGGCGCCGGAGGCGAAGGCCCCGCCGCTGGCGCCTTGCTCGTCGGTCGAGGGCTGCGGCGGACGATGGGCGTCACGCAGCGACTGCAGGCCGAGCCAGCCCAGATACAGGGCACTGGCGATGGTCAGGGGGTAGCGCACGGTGGCGCTGTCCAGCAACAGGGCGAGGCCAGTTAGGCCCAGTGCGGCCCAGGTGGCATCGCCCACCAGTGAGCCGATCTGCACCATCAGCGCGGGCTTGTAGCCGTCGCGCAGGCCACGCCGCAGGGTTTCGCTGAACACCGCGCCGGGTGCTGCGTTGAACACGAATCCGAGAAGCATCGCGGCAATGAAGAAGGACAACATGAGCCTTGAAATTCCTTGTTTCAGACGGGTTGCGGCTTGTTGCCGCACGATATGGGAACTCGTGGATAAATGGTGCAGTCTCCCTTCTTGGGGCATTTCTGCCCTTTCTGCCAAGGAGACTCCCATGATTCGCAAGCTCGTCGTTGCATCCGTGCTGGCCCTGGCCAGTGCACCTCTGCTGGCTGCTGAATGTACCGTGGATGTGCAGGCCACCGATCAGATGACTTTCGATACCAAAGAGATCAAGGTCAGCAAGAGCTGCAAAACCTTCACCGTGAACCTCAAGCACTCCGGCAAGCTGGCCAAGAACGTGATGGGTCACAACTGGGTGCTGAGCAAGACCGCTGATGCCCAGGCCATTGCCACCGAAGGCATGACCGCCGGCCTCGACAAGGATTACCTGAAGGCCGACGACGCCCGTATTATTGCCCACACCAAGATGATCGGCGGTGGCGAGAGCGACAGCGTAACCTTCGATGTGGCCAAGCTGGCTGCCGGTGAAAGCTACGAGTTCTTCTGCTCGTTCCCGGGTCACGTGTCGATGATGAAGGGCACCCTGGCCCTGGTCGACTGACCCTCAGGTGAACACGAAAAAGGCCGCTCCGTGTAGCGGCCTTTTTTCATGGGGGTTGTTGTGGGAGCGAATTTATTCGCGATAAACCGTGAAATGGCCTAGGACCACGGGCCGCCGGCGGACCTTCGCGAATGAATTCGCCCCTACTGGCCAGCCGTCATCTTGAAAATGCCCTGGGCATTGCCGCTGTCGAAGTTCAGGTCCAACCGGGCGTCGTCCGGATCGATCTCGCGCTGGATGAACTCCACGAACGACCCCGGTACCTCGCGCTGTACGGCACGGCCGCTTTCGTCGATGAAGTCGCGCTGCACCTGCACAGCGCGGTAGGCGGTCTGCATCACCCGGCCGGACGCCGAGATCTCGATGCTGGCCTTCATCGGCCGGCCCTTGGCATTTTGCTCATCCACGACCGACTGCAGGTTGGCGACGCGGTCGGTGAGGTGGTTGAACATGTTGCCTTCTGTGGCGATCCAGGCCATTTCCACGCTTTCGTCGCGCAACTGCTGATAGTCGCTTTCCTGCACCACGCCGTGCTGGCGGTCGAAGGCGCGATAGAGCGCGGGCAGCAGGTGCCGGGCCTCGGCCTCGCTGCATTGGCGCTGGCGCCAGAGGGTGTCGAGGATGGCCTTGTGGCTGGCGTCCAGCGGGTCGCGGCTATCGCCTACCACGCGGCTCACTGCCAGTTGGAAGCTTTCGCCGAAGCGGCCTGGATGCAGTTCGGAGACGAAGAACTGGGCGATGTCCTCAGGCAGGTCCATCTGCCGGTAGGCATAGCCGGTCATCTTCAGCTTGGTCAGTGGATAAGTGCGCACGTCGGCGAAGCCCAGGGGCTCCAGCAAACGGGCGAACGCCTGGCGGCCACGGGGCAGGGCGCCGTTGTCCGGCCAGTCGACGGTGCGGATGGCGCCGTGATCGAACACCACCTGACGGCCCTTGGCGCGTTGTTCTTCCACATAGGTGCGGCCGATGGGGACCGCCTCCACCAGTTTGTGGAACAGGCAGAGGTTCAGCGCCTCGGCCAGCCAGGCGCGATGCACGGCGGTTTCGCTGAAGGGGAATGCGGACAGGCCTGCGGGGACTTCCACGTGGGCGTTGACCCAGCGGGCGGCGGATTCACCGATCACGCTGGCGACCAGGGCAAACAGGCGTTGGTTGGCGGACATGGAGCGATTCCGGGATGAAGAAAGGTGAGCCTATCCAAGCAGCCCTGCGGCGGCGGGGCAAACGAAAAAAACCGGTGGGTTCATTCCGTTTTTTCCTGAATGCGGGGCCGTGCACCTGATTGCTCTACCTGTGGGGGCGAATTCATTCGCTTTGCAGGCCGAAGGCCTGCCTCTAGGACTTCCGTGGGGCAGCTGCGCTGCCCATAGCGAATGAATTCGCCCCCACAAGAGCAGCCCTGTCAGGGCTATTCCTGATCCAGTTGCTCCAGCATCCAGCGCACGAAGTCCTTCACTTTCGGCACTTCCGCCGCGTGCTCGGAGTAGGCCAGGTAGTAGGCGTTGCGGCTGGGCATGGGGTGATCCCAGGGAATCACCAGCTTGCCTTCGGCCAGCTCCTCTTCCACCAGGAAACGCGGCAGCAGGGCCACGCCGCAGCCCGCCTGGGCGGCACGGATGCACATATAGGACGTGTCGAAGCGCGGCCCGTGGTAGCTGTGCTCGGTGTGCCGGTCCTGGCTCTGGAACCACTCGTGCCAGGCCTCGGGGCGAGTGGCGTTCTGCAGCAGCACCAGGTCGGTGAGTTGGGTCGGCTCGGTGAAGGGGTTCTCGGGCATCGCGCCCGGGGCGCAGACCGGCACCACTTCCTCGCTGAACAGGCGGATGCACTCGGCGCCGGGCAGGGCGCCATGGCCGAAGTAGAAGGCTACGTCGCAGCGGCCCTGGACCAGGGCGTTGGGCTCAAGCTCATTGCGCAGGTCCAGGTGCACGTTCGGGTGGCGCAAGCGCCAGCCCTTGAGCCGAGGGATCAGCCAGCGCGCGCCAAAGGTGGGTGGAGTGGCCACGCGCAGGACTTCGGTATCGCCGCCGTAGGACAGCATGTAGTGGGTGGACATCTCCACCTGAGCGAGGATCTTGCGCACTTCGGTCAGGTACAGCGAGCCCGCCGGGGTCAGCTGCAGACGCCGGCGTACGCGGCGGAACAGCAGGTGCTGGAGCAGCTCCTCCAGCTGCGCCACCTGCTTGCTCACTGCACTCTGGGTGAGGTTCAGCTCCTCGGATGCCCGCGTGAAACTGAGGTGCCGCGCGACTGCTTCGAAGCATTGCAGGGCGGTGATCGAGGGCATGTGGCGTTTGAGCATCGCGGATTCTCGGGGCGGGCCGGAACATGAATAAACGGAATGATATGTGTCGGAAAGGTCGTTTGTTGGCAAGCCCTTTTCGCAGCTATTACTGGTGGCATTCAGATTCAGGGCCGGACCGGTAGGAGCGAGCTTGCTCGCGAAGCCTTCGCCAGCAAGCTGGCTCCTACAGGGATCGCGCTACCCACTCGTTGAGACAGGAGTTCCCATGGTTGCCGCACTGCTTGACCGCCTCGGTGTCGATTCATCCCTCTATCAGCAAGGCGATCACGCCGTTCATTCCCCCATCGACGGCAGCCGCATCGGCACCGTGCGCCTGGAAGGCCGCGCCGAAGTCGAAGCGAAGATCGCCCGCGCTGCCGAAGCCTTCCAGGCCTGGCGCAAGGTGCCGGCGCCCCGTCGCGGCGAACTGATCCGTCAGTACGGCGAAGTGCTTCGCGAGTACAAGTCCGAACTGGGCGAGCTGGTGTCCTGGGAAGCTGGCAAGATCACCCAGGAAGGCCTGGGTGAAGTGCAGGAAATGATCGACATCTGCGACTTCGCCGTCGGCCTGTCGCGTCAGCTCTACGGTCTGACCATCGCCTCCGAGCGCCCCGGCCACCACATGCGTGAAACCTGGCATCCGCTGGGCGTTGTCGGCGTCATCAGCGCGTTCAACTTCCCGGTCGCCGTCTGGTCCTGGAACACCGCGCTGGCGCTGGTCTGCGGCAACCCGGTGGTGTGGAAACCCTCCGAAAAGACCCCCCTCACCGCGCTGGCCTGCCAGGCGCTGTTCGAACGCGTGGCGAAGAATTTCAGCGAGGCTCCGGCCCACCTCAGCCAGGTGGTGATCGGTGCTCGCGAAGCCGGCGAAGCCCTGGTGGATGACCCGCGCGTGGCACTGGTCAGCGCCACCGGCAGCACCCGCATGGGCCGTGAAGTCGCACCCCGCGTGGCGGCGCGCTTCGCCCGCAGCGTGCTGGAACTGGGCGGCAACAACGCGATGATCCTCGCCCCCAGCGCCGATCTCGACCTGGCGGTGCGTGCCATTCTGTTCAGCGCCGTCGGCACCGCCGGCCAGCGCTGCACCACGCTGCGCCGCCTGATCGCCCATGAATCGGTGAAGGCTGAGATCGTCGAGCGCCTGAAGGCCGCCTATTCCAAGGTGCGCATCGGCCATCCGCTGGAAGGCAACCTGATCGGTCCGCTGATCGACAAGCAAAGCTACGAGGGCATGCAGCGAGCGCTGGAGCAGGCCCGCGCCGAAGGCGGCAAGGTCTTCGGTGGCGAGCGTCAGCTCGAAGCGCAGTTCCCGAATGCCTACTACGTGTCCCCGGCCATCGTCGAAATGCCCGCCCAGAGCGCGGTGGTCTGCCACGAGACCTTCGCCCCGATCCTCTACGTGGTCGGCTACAGCGACTTCGAGGACGCCGTCGCCCTCAACAACGCCGTGCCCCAGGGGCTGTCGTCCTGCGTGTTCACCACCGATGTGCGCGAGGCCGAACTGTTCCAGTCGGCGGTGGGCAGCGACTGCGGTATCGCTAACGTCAACATCGGCCCGAGCGGCGCGGAAATCGGTGGCGCCTTCGGTGGCGAGAAAGAAACCGGTGGCGGCCGCGAATCCGGCTCGGATTCCTGGAAGGCCTACATGCGCCGTCAGACCAACACCGTGAACTACTCCCACGAACTGCCGCTGGCCCAGGGCATTACCTTCGACTGAGTGGGTTCCGGCCCTAAGGACTGTTATCCATGACCCTGCGCCAGGAATGCCTCTGGGAATATCTGACGCCACAACTGCCGGAAAGCCCTGTGCTGCACGGCGAGGTCAAGGTCGATGTCTGCGTGATCGGGGCCGGTTTCACCGGCCTCTCCGCCGCGTTGCACCTGCTGGAGGCGGGCAAGCGTGTTTGCCTGCTGGAGGCTCACACCGCCGGTCATGGCGGTTCCGGGCGCAACGTAGGACTGGTCAATGCCGGCATGTGGATTCCGCCGGATGAGATCGAAGCCGGCCTCGGCCACACCGTCGGCGAGCGCCTCAACCGCACCCTGGGTGCCGCGCCATCCCTGGTGTTCTCCCTGGTGGACCGCTACGACATCGACTGCCAGCTGCGCCGCGAAGGCACGTTGCACATGGCCCACAACGCCCGTGGCCAGGCCGACCTCGCCAGCCGCTGCGAGCAATGGAAGCGCCGTGGCGCACCGGTGGAACTGCTGACCGGCGCCGCCTGCCGCGAAGCCACCGGCACCGACAAGATCGCCGCCGCGCTGCTCGATCGCCGCGCGGGCACCCTCAATCCGATGGGCTACACCCGTGGCCTGGCCCGTGCGGTGAAATACCTCGGCGGCCAGCTCTTCGAACATTCGCCCGTACTGCGTCTGGAGCGCCAGGGCGCCAACTGGTGCGTGGTCAGCGAACACGGCGTGGCCATCGCCCCGCAAGTGGTGATCGCCTCCAACGCTTACACCGAGGGCGAGTGGACGGAACTGCGCCGCCATTTCTTCCCCGGTTTCTACTACCAGGTGGCTTCCACGCCGCTTTCGGGCGAGGCCGCCGCGCGCATCCTGCCGGGCGGGCAGGGTTCCTGGGATACCCGCCAGGTGCTCAGCAGCATCCGTCGCGACGCCGCCGGCCGCCTGCTGCTCGGCAGCCTGGGCAACGGTTCGCGCAAGCCGGACTGGTTCCTGCGCGCCTGGGCCGATCGCATCCAGCGCCACTACTTCCCGTATCTGGGCAAGGTGGACTGGGAATTCACCTGGACCGGTTGCATCGATTTCACCCCCGACCACCTGATGCGCCTCTACGAGCCGGCGCCCGGTCTGCTCGCCTTCACCGGCTACAACGGCCGTGGCGTGACCACCGGCAGCGTGGTGGGCAAGGCGTTCGCCGACTATCTGCTCAGTGGTGACGAGACGGTCCTGCCGATGCCTTTCCAGCCGATGCGAGCGGTGGCGGCGGTGGGGCTGCGCAGTTCGCTCTACGAAGCGGGCTTTTCGCTCTACCACGCGGGTCAGTGCCTGCGTGTGGTGATCTAGCTGAAAGGGCGGCCTGGCGTAGGGTGGACCACGCTTCACCGGTCCACCATGGGCGTCAGAACCGGCATCGAATGGTGGAAATGAAAAGCGATTTCCACCCTACGAAAAGCTCGGACTGGTTATTGAACGCGTGACGCGGGTAGCAAAAAAATTCACTGCATGGCTTTCGGGGAGTAGGAACTTTCTTGCAGGATTGGGGGAACGGTAACAGGGCGGAGTGGGAAAATTCGCGCACCAGTGATGTGCAAATAAGTACCGCGAGTCTATTGTTAGCGAATCTGCTGGCACACTGATGCCGTGGGGCTTCCAGACGCGTCTGAAGATTAATCGGCGTTATTTGGAAGTTATTGATTTAAAAGAATAAAAATAAGAAGCGAAGGAGGTGGGAGCAGCCTTTCAGGGCGCGGAGCAACTACAAGAATTAATGGCACGCCACTTGCTGAACACGAGCGCTAACCCTAAAAACCTCAGGAGCAAAACTCCATGTCGCAGAAGATTTTCAGAAAAGGCTTTCTGGCTCTGGCGGTTACCACCGCACTGGGCATTTCTTCCGTTGTACAGGCTGACGTAGTCATTGGCGTTGCCGGGCCGCACACCGGCGCGAACGCCTCGTTCGGTGAACAATACTGGCGCGGCGCCTCCCAGGCCGCTGAAGATCTCAACGCCGCCGGCGGTATCAACGGCGAGAAGATCAAACTGGTGAAAGCCGACGACGCCTGCGAGCCGAAACAGGCCGTGGCCGTTGCCAACCGTCTCGTCGACCAGGACAAGGCCATCGCCGTTGTCGGTCACTTCTGCTCCTCCTCCACCATTCCCGCTTCCGAGGTTTACGACGAGGCCGGCATCATCGCCATGACCCCGGGCTCCACCAACCCGGCAGTGACCGAGCGCGGCCTGTCCGGCATGTTCCGCATGTGCGGTCGTGACGACCAGCAAGGCATCGTCGCCGGCGACTACATCGTCGACGTGCTGAAGGCCAAGAAGGTCGCGATCATCCACGACAAGGACACCTACGGTCAGGGCCTGGCCGACGCCACCAAGGCGCAACTGGCCAAGCGCGGCGTGAAGGAAGTCCTGTACGAAGGCCTGACCCGCGGCGAGAAAGACTTCAACGCCCTGGTTACCAAGATTCGCGCCTCCGGCGCCGAGGTCGTCTACTTCGGCGGCCTGCACCCGGAAGCCGGCCCGCTGGTTCGCCAGATGCGTGAACAGGGTCTGACCGCCAAGTTCCTCTCCGGCGACGGCATCGTGACCGACGAACTGGTCACCACCGCCGGCGGTCCGCAATACACCAAGGGTGTGCTGATGACCTTCGGCGCCGACCCGCGCAAGATCGAGGACGGCAAGGCTGTCATCGAGAAGTTCCGCGCTGGCGGCTTCGAGCCGGAAGGCTACACCCTGTACGCTTATGCAACCCTGCAAGCCCTGGCTGCCGGCTTCAACGGCGCCGGTTCCAACGACCCGGCCAAGGCGTCCGAATGGCTGAAGGGCCATCCGGTACAGACCGTGATGGGCAAGAAGGAATGGGACTCCAAGGGCGACCTGAAAGTCTCCGACTACGTGATCTACGAGTGGGATGACAAAGGTAAGTACGCCCAGCAGTGAGTGTCGGCCAGGAGCGCCTGCGCGTCGGCCGGCCAGCGTTGGAAAGGGTCTCGGGACTGCTCATTTACAGTCGTAAACTCCGCGTCCCTCAACCCTTTCCGCCTTGTCCGGCTCTAGCTCGTTCGCTCCTGATCCGACACTGGATATAGCTCGGCTGACCGGCCAGATGCCACCCGCATCTGGCCGGTCGGTGTATTCCGGGAAACTGCTGAAGTCCTTTTCTGCTTGAGCCGGGCGGGGAACCGCTCGATTTGACATGGTTTTTCAGTGGTGCCCGTCTGATTCCACTCGCGGGAGCTGGCCGAACCCAAGGCCGGACCCCCAAAAGACGAGACAGAGTGATGGACGGTATTATCCTGCAACAGCTGATCAACGGGCTGACCCTCGGGTCGGTCTACGGTCTGATCGCCATCGGTTACACCATGGTTTACGGCATCATCGGCATGATCAACTTCGCCCACGGCGAGGTGTACATGATCTCCGCCTACATCGCCGCGATCACCCTGGCCATCCTGGCCTTCTTCGGACTCGAGTCCTTCCCGCTGCTGATCCTCGGCACCCTGCTGTTCACCATCCTGGTGACCGGTGTGTATGGCTTTGTGATCGAGCGCATCGCCTACAAGCCGCTGCGCAACTCCACCCGCCTGGCGCCCCTGATCTCCGCCATCGGCATGTCGTTGATCCTGCAGAATTATGTGCAGCTCAGCCAGGGCGCCCGCCAGCAAGGCGTGCCCACCCTGCTCGACGGCGCGCTGAAGTTCCATATCGGCGATGGTTTCGTGCAGCTCACCTACACCAAGGTGTTCATCCTGGTGGCGGCCTTCCTCGGCATGGCGGTGCTCACCTACATCATCCAGCGCACCAAGCTCGGCCGCATGTGCCGTGCGACCCAGCAGGACCGCAAGATGGCGTCGATCCTCGGCATCAACACTGACCGGGTGATCTCCTACGTATTCGTCATCGGTGCTGCCATGGCCGCCCTGGCCGGTGTGCTGATCACCATGAACTACGGCACCTTCGACTTCTATGCCGGCTTCATCATCGGCATCAAGGCGTTCACCGCCGCGGTGCTCGGCGGTATCGGCTCGCTGCCTGGCGCCATGCTCGGCGGGATCATCCTCGGCATCGCCGAGGCGCAGTTCTCCGGCATGGTCAACACGGACTACAAGGACGTGTTCAGCTTCTCGCTGCTGGTACTGATCCTGATCTTCCGTCCCCAAGGCCTGCTGGGCCGCCCGCACGTCGCCAAGGTGTAAGCATGACTTCTGCCATTGCCAGGAAACCCCTGGATTTCAAGAAGAGCCTGATCGACGCCGTTATCGCCGGTCTGCTCGCCCTCATCGTCTTCGGCCCCATCATGGGTGTGGTCCTCGACGGCTACGGCTTCAACCTGGAGTTCAAGCGGGTTGGTGTGATGATGGCCATCGTCATGCTCGGCCGTTTCTTCCTCAGCCTCTACCTGCAGACCCCACGCGGCGAAGTGCTGATGCAGCGCTTCGAAACCACCGGCTCCGGCGTTCACGTGCGTCAGCCCGACTACAAGAGCCGGCTGCGCTGGGTCATCCCGCTGCTCATCGTGGCTGCGGTGATCTTCCCGTTCTTCGCCAGCAAATACCTGCTCACCGTGGTCATCCTCGGCCTGATCTACGTGTTGCTGGGCCTGGGCCTGAACATCGTGGTCGGTCTCGCCGGCCTGCTCGACCTCGGCTACGTGGCCTTCTACGCCATCGGTGCCTACGGCCTGGCGCTGGGCTACGAGCACCTGGGATTGGGCTTCTGGTCCGCCTTGCCCCTGTCCGCCGTTGCCGCGGCGTTGGCCGGCGCGTTGCTGGGCTTCCCGGTGTTGCGCATGCACGGTGACTACCTGGCCATCGTGACCCTGGGCTTCGGCGAGATCATTCGCCTGATCCTCAACAACTGGCTGAGCTTCACCGGTGGTCCGAACGGCATGTCGGTGCCCTCACCGACCTTCTTCGGCCTCGAGTTCGGTCGCCGCGCGAAAGATGGCGGGGTGCCCATCCACGAGTTCCTGGGCTTCACCTACAACCCCAACCTGAAGTTCCTGTTCATCTACGTGGTGCTCTTCCTGGTGGTACTGCTGGTGCTCTACATCAAGCACCGGCTGACCCGCATGCCCGTGGGGCGCGCCTGGGAAGCGCTGCGCGAGGACGAGATCGCCTGCCGCGCCATGGGCCTGAACCACGTGTTGGTGAAGCTCTCGGCCTTCATGCTGGGCGCCTCCACGGCAGGGCTCGCCGGGGTCTTCTTCGCCAGCTACCAGGGCTTCGTCAACCCGTCGTCCTTCACCTTCTTCGAGTCGGCGCTGATCCTCGCCATCGTCGTGCTCGGGGGCATGGGTTCCACCGTCGGGGTGGTGATCGCCGCCTTCGTCCTCACTGTCGCGCCGGAGCTGCTACGCACCTTCGCCGACTACCGTGTGCTGCTCTTCGGCGTGCTCATGGTGGTGATGATGATCTGGCGGCCGCGCGGGCTGATCCGCATCAGCCGCGTCGGCTTCACCCCGCGTAAAGGAGTAGCCCCATGAGCGACGAAAACATCCTCAGTGTCGAGCACCTGATGATGCACTTCGGCGGCATCAAGGCGCTCAACGATGTCAGCCTGAAGATCAAGCGTGGCTCGATTTCCGCGCTGATCGGCCCCAACGGCGCCGGCAAGACCACCGTGTTCAACTGCCTGACCGGCTTCTACAAGGCCACCGGCGGACGCATCCAGCTCAACACCCGGAGCACCAGCACCGACGTGATCAGAGTGCTGGGCGAGCCGTTCCAGCCCACCGACTTCTTCAATCCCGCGCAGTTTGCCAGTCGCCTGCGCTACAAGATGTTCGGCGGCACTCACCTGGTGAACCGCGCAGGCCTTGCGCGCACCTTCCAGAACATCCGCCTGTTCCGTGAAATGTCGGTTGTGGAGAACTTGCTGGTGGCCCAGCACATGTGGGTGAACCGCAGCCTGCTGGCGGGTGTGTTCAATACCCCGGGCTTCCGCAAGTCCGAGGACGATGCCCTGAACCATGCGTTCTACTGGCTGGAAGTGGTGGACCTGGTGGATTGCGCCAACCGCCTGGCCGGCGAGCTTTCCTACGGCCAGCAGCGCCGCCTGGAAATCGCCCGTGCCATGTGCACCCGGCCGCAGCTGATCTGCCTCGACGAACCCGCCGCCGGCCTCAACCCGGCCGAGACCGAAGCGCTCAGCCGGATCATCCGCAAGCTGCGCGACGAACACGACCAGACCGTTCTGCTGATCGAACACGACATGGGCATGGTGATGAGCATTTCCGACCACATCGTGGTGCTGGACCACGGCGAAGTGATTGCCGAAGGCAACCCCCACGACATCCGCCACGATCCCAAGGTGATCGCCGCGTACCTCGGCGCCGAAGAGGAGGAAGTGGCATGAGTGCACCCCTCCTGGAGTTCAAGGACGTCGATGTCTTCTACGGGCCCATCCAGGCCCTGCGCAACGTCAGCCTGCACATCAACGAAGGCGAGACGGTGAGCCTGATCGGCGCCAATGGCGCGGGCAAGTCCACGCTGCTGATGTCGATCTTCGGCCAGCCGCGCGCCGCCAATGGCGCGATCGTCTACCAGGGCACCGATATCACCCACCGGTCGGCGCACTACGTGGCCTCCAACGGCGTCGCGCAGTCGCCGGAAGGGCGTCGGGTGTTCCCCGACATGAGCGTGGAAGAGAACCTGCTGATGGGGACCATCCCCGTCGGCATGGACCATGCGGATGAAGATATGCAGCGCATGTTCGACCTCTTCCCGCGCCTGAAGGAACGGCGCAACCAGCGCGCCATGACCATGTCCGGTGGCGAGCAGCAGATGCTCGCCATCGCCCGCGCGCTGATGAGCCGACCCAAGCTGCTGTTGCTCGACGAACCCTCCCTGGGCCTGGCGCCCATCGTGGTCAAGCAGATCTTCCAGACCCTCAAGGAACTGGCCCAGACCGGCATGACCATCTTCCTCGTCGAGCAGAACGCCAACCATGCGCTCAAGCTCTCCGACCGCGCCTATGTGATGGTCACCGGGGAAATCCGCATGAGCGGCACGGGCGAGGAACTGCTGGGCAACCAGGAAGTCCGCAACGCCTACCTCGGCGGGCACTGATCCGCCGCCTCCAACCTTTCCCCGAGCGTCTCCCCTCTCCCTTCAGGGAGAGGGGCCGGGGGAGAGGGCAATTCGCTCGCACTCGATTCCAAAAGGAGTCCGGAGATGCAAACCCTGCGCTTCTTCACCAACGCCGACGTCGCCGCGGCGTTGCCTTATCCACAACTGATCGAAGCCTTGCGCCACGGCCTGGCCAATCCGGCCGAGGCTCCGGTGCGCGCCTGCCATGCCCTGCCACAAGACGCCACGCTGCTCTGTATGCCGGTCTGGCAGCAGGGGCAGGGCGTCGGCGTGAAGCTGGTAACGGTTTATCCCCACAACGGCGAAAAGGGCCTGCCCTCGGTCGCCGCGCTGTTCACCCTGTTCGACGACGCCACCGGCAAGCCCCTGGCGGTGCTGGAGGCTTCCGAACTCACCGCCCGGCGCACCGCCTGTACGTCGGCCCTGGCCGCCAGCGCGCTGGTGCGCCATGACGCCAGCCGCTTGCTGGTGGTGGGCACCGGCACCCTGGCCGCGCACATGGTCCGCGCCCATTGCGTGGTGCGGCAGTACGAGCGTGTGGATATCTGGGGACGCCACCCGGAGAAGGCCGCCGAACTGGTGCGCACGCTGGCCGCCGAGGGCTACCCCGTGCACGTGGCGCCCGACCTGCAGACCTGCGCCCAGCAGGCGGACTGCATCAGTTGCGTCACCACGTCCACGTCGCCGCTGATTCTCGGGGACTGGCTGCGGCCGGGGACCCACCTCGACCTGGTGGGCGCCTTCCTGCCCAGCATGCGGGAAACCGACAGCGCCGCCGTGGCCCGCTCGCGCATCGTGGTCGACACCCGCGCCGGTGCACTGGAGGAGGCCGGCGACCTGCTGTTCGCCATCGCCGACGGCGCCATCACGGAGCAGGCTATCCACGTCGAACTCGCCGACCTGCTGCACGGCCGGGGCCATCGCCAGACCAACAGCGAGATCACCCTGTTCAAGTCCGTGGGCTATGCCCTGGAAGACCTGATCGCGGCGCAGGTGTTGTTGTCCCGTACCGCATAGGTAGTGTTTTTTGTGGGGGCGATTTCAATCGCTAAGGGGCGCGCAGCGGCCCCGTGGCAGACCTGCGGTCTGCTCAGCGAATGAATTCGCCCCCACAGATTTACAGTTCATCCTCTTCTTTGGCCGCAGGCAGCTTCGCCGCCAGCACCTCGATGCGATCGATTTGCGGCAGCTCGCTGAGCAACTCGTCCGCGCGCTCCATCAGCTCTTCCGCCACTTTTCCGGCCATGTGCGCCTGCAACCCGAGATCGTTGTCGAAGGCGTCAAAGATGCCGAAGGTCGTTGGACCCAAGCGCAGGGCGAACCAGGCCGTGGTATCGGGCTCTTCCTGCACCCGTTGCAAGCCGCTCCGGAGGAAATCCTCCACTTCGGCGACCTTGCCTGGCTTGGCTTCCAGACGTACCAGCAACGCGACTTTGACCATGGCCCGATCTCCTCTGTGGCTAGGCAGGCAAGTCTAGGCCGATGGAAGAGGGCGCCAGCCCCGCTTGTCCGAAGTGGAGATATCCACTGGCATTTGTAGGGGCGAATTCATTCGCCAAGGACAGCGCAGCTGTCCCCACTGACGATCAAGGACAGCCCTCCGGCCTGCTTGGCGAATAAATTCGCCGGAGTTGATAACAATCTCTGTGCAACGATCTGTGGATAACTTGGGAGCAGTTGCTTCCACGCCCCGCAGTCCGCAGCTCGAAAAGCCCTGCTCAGAAATTGTTCAAGTGCGCTTTATGCTGCATAAACAGCGGCTTATACAGTGCCTTGGCGGTGTCGCCCCGGCTAGCGAGTTGTCCCCGACTACTGTGCGGAAAGCTGTGGATAAGCTTGGGAGTAACGGCTGCGGCCCAGTACCGGCGAGGGCTGCATGGAGCTGCTGGTTTTTTCGCCATCAGTTCGTCCCTGTGGATGTCGTAACCTATGCCGGTCTATCGCACCGGGCCCGTGCCCCAGAGCAAGGAGAACAGCATGACTTCCACCCTATTCATCACCGGCGCAACCTCGGGATTTGGCGAAGCCTGTGCCCGGCGCTTCGCCCAGGCCGGCTGGTCGCTGGTGCTGACCGGCCGCCGCGCCGCACGTCTGCAGGCACTCAAGGATGAGCTCTCGGCCTTGACCGACGTGCACACCCTGGAGCTGGATGTGCGGGATCGCAAGGCCATGGAAGCCGCCATTGCCGGCCTGCCGGCGAAGTACGAGAAGATCCGTGGGCTGATCAACAACGCCGGCCTGGCGCTGGGGGCCGAACCCGCGACCAAGTGCGACCTGGACGACTGGGACACCATGGTCGACACCAACATCAAGGGCCTGATGTACAGCACCCGCCTGCTGCTGCCACGCCTGATCGCCCATGGCCGTGGCGCGAGCATCGTCAACCTGGGTTCGGTGGCTGGTAACTGGCCCTATCCGGGCAGCCACGTGTACGGCGCCACCAAGGCCTTCGTCGGCCAGTTCTCGCTGAACCTGCGCAACGACCTGGTGGGCACCGGCGTACGCGTCTCCAACATCGAGCCGGGCCTGTGCGAAAGCGAGTTCTCGCTGGTGCGCTTCGGCGGCGACCAGGCCAAGTACGACGCCACCTACGCCGGCGCCGAAGCCATACAGCCGGAAGACATCGCCGAAACCATCTTCTGGATCATGAACCAGCCGGCTCACATCAACATCAACAGCCTGGAGCTGATGCCGGTGAGCCAGACCTGGGCGGGCTTCGCGGTCAATCGCTCAACGAAGTGATGCGCGTCGAGCGCCCCAGCAGCTGCAGGGCGCGATCCGGGTAATCGGTGATCAGGCCATTCGCCCCCATGTCCAGCAGGTGGCGCATGGCCGGTTGCTCGTTGATGGTCCACATCTGCACCGCCAGACCACGCTGGAGGGCGGTTCGCATGAGGCTGTCGCTGGCCACCTGCAGGCCGCCGCTGCTTTCGGGAATCTGCAAGGCCTGGTAGGAGGGACTGACCAGACTACCCAGGCCGATCCAGTTCAAGGCCACCAGCAGGCGCACTGAAGTCGGCCCTGCCGAGGTGGCGACGCCGGGGCAGACCTCGCGGAAGCGCTTGAGGCTGCGTTCGTAGAAACTCCCCACCAGAACCCGCTGGCGCTGCTGGTGCTCGTCCAGCAGGGCACAGAGCTGCTCTTCCATACCCACGTCCGGCACCTTGATCTCGACAACCTTGGGTTGCTCCGGGAAACGCTCCAACACCTCGGCAAAGGTAGGGATGCGAATGCCCTGGCCGCGATAGGGATGGCTCTCGCCGCCATCGGCACTCCAGCGGTAGCCGGCATCCAGGGCCTGTGCCTCGGCAAGGGTCAGGTCGGCCACCTTGCCGTCGCCATTGGTGGTGCGATCCACCCGCGCGTCATGCAGGACCACCAGCTCGCCGTCGCGGGTGCGGCGCACATCCATCTCCAACATGTCCACCTTGAGGGCGGCGGCCCGCTCGAAGGCGAACAGGGTGTTCTCCGGCCACAGGCCGCGACCGCCGCGATGGGCAATTACCAGGGGGCGGTCGCCGAAACCTGCGAGCACGGCGGGTCGTTCTGCCGGGCGGCTGGTCAGGGCCAGTGCCAGCAAGGCGACGACGAGGAGGAAGAGGGGAGCGAGAAAGAATCGGGCGAAGCGCTTCATGTTGTTCTTATCCGTAAGACGTGGACGGGCGTGCCGAATCAAACGCGGGGACTATGACAAAGACGTGACGGTGAGGCGAGGGGGAGGTGATCGGGATGGGATGTCGATAATGAAATCGATGCCGCTTGGGGAGCATCGCGCTTTTCTTGTGGGGGCGAATTCATTCGCAAAGGGCAGCGCAGCTGCCGCAATTTGCGAGGCCGAATGGCAGACCTGCGGTCTGCTTAGCGATTGAAATCGCCCCCACAACGTTTGGTGACAGACCGTGCTCAGCCCGCCAGCAACCACACTCCGGCCCCGGCCGAGAGACCACCAGCAATGCCGCCTGGGGGCATCGCGCTTTTCTTGTGGGGGCGAATTCATTCGCAAAGGGCAGCGCAGCTGCCGCAATTTGCGAGGCCGAATGGCAGACCTGCGGTCTGCTTAGCAATTGAAATCGCCCCCACAACGTTTGGTGACAGACCGTGCTCAGCCCGCCAACAACCACACTCCGGCCCCGGCCGAGAGACCACCAGCAATGCCGCCTGGGGGCATCGCGCTTTTCTTGTGGGGGCGAATTCATTCGCTAAGGGCAGCGCAGCTGCCCCAATTGCGAGGCCGAATGGCAGACCTGCGGTCTGCTTAGCGATTGAAATCGCCCCCACAGCGATTGGTGACAGGCCGTGCTCAGCCCGCCAACAACCACACTCCTGCACCGGCCGAGAGACCACCAGCAATGCCGCCTGGGGGGCATCGCGCTTTTCTTGTGGGGGCGAATTCATTCGCAAAGGGCAGCGCAGCTGCCGCAATTTGCGAGGCCGAATGGCAGACCTGCGGTCTGCTTAGCGATTGAAATCGCCCCCACAACGTTTGGTGACAGACCGTGCTCAGCCCGCCAACAACCACACTCCGGCACCCGCGGAAACACCGCCGGCAATCCGCACCAGCGGCGCGGCGGCCTGCGGCAGGGCGCGAACCAGGCCATAGCCGGCGGCATGCAGGGTGGCGGTAGCGGCGATGAAGCCGATGGCGTAACCCCAGGGGCTGGCCAGGTCCGGCAGCTCCAGGCCGTGCGCGACGCCATGGGCCAGTGCGAACAGGGCGGTCAGGCCGACGGCCAGCCACAGCGGCGGCCGCACCGCGACGGCCACCAGCAGGCCGAGGGCGAGTACCGAGCCGGCGATACCGGTTTCCATCAGCGGCATCTCCATGCCAGCGAAGCCCAGCAAGCCGCCCAGCAACATGGTGCAAACGAAGGTCAGCGGCAGGGCCCAGCGCGCCGAGCCTTGCTGTTGTGCCGCCCAGAGGCCGACGGCGAGCATGGCCAAGAGGTGATCGAGCCCGGTGATCGGGTGGGCGATGCCCGACATCACCCCGGCATGGTCGTGGCCAGCGTGGGCGAAGGCCATGGCGGGGGTGAGAAACAGGGCAATAGCGAAGAGCGACTTGCGCAGGTTCATGGTGAGGCTCCTTGAAGGTGAATCCTGTCGTGTACGAGGCGCTCAGGCTGCGGTGAGCAGGCCCTGCTTCTCGATGAAGGCGATGATCTCGTCGAGGCCCTGGCCGACCTTCTGGTTGCTGAACACGAACGGCCTCTCGCCACGCATCTTGCGCGCGTCGCGGTCCATCACTTCCAGGGACGCGCCGACCATGGGCGCCAGGTCCACCTTGTTGATCACCAGCAGGTCGGACTTGCAGATACCGGGGCCGCCCTTGCGCGGCAGCTTGTCGCCGGCGGAGACGTCGATCACGTAGATCGTCAGGTCGGAGAGTTCCGGGCTGAAGGTGGCGGACAGGTTGTCGCCGCCGGACTCCACCAGGATCAGCTCCAGGCCAGGGAAGCGGCGATTGAGCTGTTCCACGGCTTCGAGGTTGATCGAGGCGTCTTCGCGGATCGCGGTGTGCGGGCAGCCACCGGTCTCGACGCCGATGATGCGTTCCGGCGCCAGCGCCTCGTTGCGCACCAGGAACTGGGCGTCTTCCTGGGTGTAGATGTCGTTGGTCACCACCGCCAGGTTGTAGCGCTCGCGCAGGGCGCGGCAGAGGGCCAGGGTCAGGGCGGTCTTGCCGGAACCTACCGGGCCGCCGATACCGACGCGCAGGGGTTGGCTGTTCATGTGCTGTGCATCTCCTAGGAACGGAACAGACGGCTGTATTGGCGCTCGTGCGCCATGCTCGCCAGGGCCAGGCCAAACGCGGCGCTGCCCCAGCGGGTCGGGGGGATTTCACTGGCTTCGCGCTGCGCCTTCTCCAGGCTGGGCAGCAGGGCGGAGGTCAGGCGCTGAGCGGCTTGCTGGCCCAGCGGCAGGGTCTTCATCAGCACTGCCAGCTGGTTCTCCAGCCAGCCCCAGAGCCAGGCGGCGAGGGCATCTTGCGGCGCGATGGCCCAGGCACGGGCAGCCAGGGCCCAGGCCACGGCCAGGCCGGGTTCTTCCAGCTCGCCAAGCAGTTGGCGTGCGGCGTCGTCCTGCTCGGGGAGGTCATGCAAGAGTTGCTGCAGGGAGTAGCCCATCTGCCGGCTTTCCAGTTGCAGCTCGCGGGTTTCGCGGCTGGCGCGGTGACTTTCGGCGAGGGACTTCAGTTCGCGCCAGTCGTCCCGTGCCGCCGCTTCGCAGTGGGCCAGCAGCAGGGGCGCTTCGAAGCGCGCGAGGTTGAGCAGCAGCTGATCGCTGATCCAGCGGGCGGCGCTGTCGGGGTCGTTCACCAGGCCCGAATCCACGGCCAGCTCCAGCCCCTGGGAGTAGCTGTAGCCACCGATGGGCAGTTGGGGGCTGGCGAGTCTCAGTAGCTGCCAGGCCTTGTTCACGTGCGCACACCGAACTGATGCAGGCGTGGCGCGTAGCTGAAGTCGGCTTCCAGCTGATGGGAATGGTGATGGCCACCGCCGTAGGCGCCGTGTTCGGGCTGGAAGCCGGCTTCGATGTTTTTCACCGTGGCGCCCAGTTGTTCGAGCATCGCCTTGAGCACGTAGTCGTCCAGCAGACGCAGCCAGCCATCGCCGACTTGCAGGGCGACGTGGCGATTGCCCAGGTGGTAGGCGGCGCGGGTCAGTTCGAAGGCGCTGGCGCAGGTGACGTGGAACAGGGCTTCCGGGCGCGCGCTGACTCGTACGACGCGGCCATCCTGGCTGCGCAGGCAATCGCCATCGCGCAGGGGCGGTTGGCCGCGTTCGAGGAACAGGCCGACGTCTTCGCCTTTTGCCGTGAAGCAGCGCAAGCGGCTCTTGCTGCGCGCTTCATAGGTCAGCAGCAGCTCTTCGTCCCAGCTCGACCGGGCTTCGATTCGTTCGTGGATGACCAGCATCGGGTGGGTCCGGCAGTGTGCAATGCCGGGATGCCGAGCAAGCCCCTTGCCAAGATGGCCGGACGCCCGTTCACCGGGCCTTGCGCGGTGCTGTGCCTGCCTGTGGGGCGTGTGGCTGGTCCGCGATGGTGCGCAGCGCACCGATGCAGTGCGCGGATGCTGGCGATCCGGTCAGTTTTTCGGCTGGCCCGGTCCCAGCCAGTGCTTGCCGCCGATCATGATGAAGCGCAGCTGCTGGGTGATCTTGGCGGCGGGCAGGAGGTGCGGCGGCAGGTTGTCCGCCGGCGGGTCGATCAGCTCGGGGAGGGTGGCGAATACGGTCTTCACCACCAGGTCGGCCACCAGGTCGACGCCTTCCTCGTCCAGTTGCGGCATGCGGTTGATGAGCTTGAGGTCGGCGGCCAGGTCGTCGGTGATGCGCTGGCGCAGGGCGCCGATGGCCTGACGCACGGGCTGCGAGCCGCCGTACTGCTCGCGGGCGAGGAAGAGGAACTGGCCACGGTTGGCGGCAACCGCGTCGAGGAAGATGCGCACCGAGGCTTCGATGATGCCGCCCAGCTCGAACTCGTTCTGGCGCACCTTGCGGATCGTCGCGCGGAAGGTCTCACCGACTTCCTCGACCAGGGCCAGGCCCAGCTCATCCATATCGTTGAAGTGGCGATAGAAGCCGGTGGGCACGATGCCGGCATTGCGCGCCACTTCCCGCAGGCTCAGGCTGCCGAAGCCACGGCCGCTGTCCATCAGGAGGCGCGCGGCATCCATCAGGGCGTGGCGGGTCTGCTGCTTCTGTTCCGAGCGTTGGGTCATGGGGCAGGGCCTGGGCGAATGTGCGGCGCACTCTAGCAAAAGGGCTTTGCGGGCGTCGAACCGGCTTCAGTGAACAAGTGTTGACTGTAATTCGCCGATTCGTGCAGCCTAGTGCACAACTGTTCACTAGAGTCTTTCCATGCCCCTCTTGTCCCTTTCCCTGGCGCGCCATCTTGGCCCCGCCCTCGGGCCCTTGCGTGCGCTGGTCGCTGGCGGCTGGCTGCGGGAGCCCGAGCTGGACTGCTTGCTGCGCCGCGTTCATCCGGTCCTGCGCCTGAACCGGGTATTCGCCCGGGTCGAATCCCGTCGCTGGGTGGCCGATGACATGCTCGCCCTCGGTCTGCGTACCAATGGCAATGCGCGTGGCTGGCGGCCCGGTCAGCACGTGCGGCTCTACCAGGAACTGGCTGGCGTGCGGCATGGACGTAGCTACAGCCTGCTGGCAGCGGAGGCCGACGGACGCATCGAGGTGGCGGTGAAGCGCCAGCCGGACGGACGCCTGTCTCCCTGGTTGCTGGACCGCTTGGAGGTGGGCAGCGTGCTGGAGCTGGACCCGGCTCAGGGCGAACTGGTTTGGCCGACTGACGCGGCATCGGTGCTTCTGCTGGCCGCCGGCTCGGGTATCACCCCGTTGCTCGGTCTGCTGCGCCAGGCGCTGGCACGCGGCTTCAGCGCCCCGGTCACACTGCTGCACTACGTGCGTCAGCGCGACCAGCGCGCCTTCAGCGAAGAGCTGCAAGCATTGATGCGACGCCATCCCAATCTGCAGGCGCGCTGGGCCATCAGCGGCGAAGCGCCCTTGGCGGATGAGCTGGCGGGGCGCTTCCAGGCGGATCATGTGGCCGGGACGCCCGCGCACAGCTTGCTGGCTTGCGGGCCTCATGGCTTCGTGGAGGGGGTGCGCGACTGGTGGCAGGCATCGCCACGCGACGGCAGCCTGCAACTGGAGACCTTCACACCACCCCCGCAGATCAACGGAAGCGGCACAGCGGTTCGCCTGCGTTTCGCCCGCTCCCATCGAGAGTTGCCCGGCAACAGCGCCGCCAACCTGCTGGAGCAGGCCGAAGCCCATGGCCTGCGTCCGCTCCATGGTTGCCGCCAGGGCATCTGCACCGGCTGCACGTGCCAACTCCTGGCCGGCAGCGTGCGTGACCTGCGCACTGGTGCCATGACCCACGGGCCGGGGCTGCCGATTCGCCTCTGCGTCAGCGCGCCGGTGGGCGATGTGGAACTGGAACTCTAGGACTTGCGATGCGATTCGACCGCGAACTCACCCTTGCCGAACTCGATGCCTTCGGCGCCGAGCTGGATGCCCTGCGCCAGCGCACTCTGGATGATCTGGGCGAACGTGATGCCCGCTATATCCGCCGTATCCGCACAGCCGTGCGCGTCTGCTGCTGGAGCGGCCGCGCGCTTCTGCTGCTCGGCTGGCTCCCGCCCACCTGGCTGCTGGGCGTAGCCCTGCTCGGGCTGGGCAAGATCCTCGAGAACATGGAGCTGGGCCACAACGTCATGCATGGCCAGTACGACTGGATGAATGACCCCGAGCTGCGTGGCACCCGCTATGAGTGGGACATCGCCGGGCCTTCGGACTTCTGGCGGCATACCCACAACCACATCCACCACAGCTATACCAATGTGCTCGGCATGGATGATGACGTGGGCTACGGCGTGGTGCGGTTGTTTCCTGAGCAGCGCTGGAAGCCCTTCTACCGCTGGCAGCCGTTGTGGGTGACGCTGCAGGCAGTGCTGTTCCAGTACTCGGTGGCCGTGCAGCACCTGCGCCTCGACCAGTACTTCAAGGGCCGGATGAGCCTCGATGAACTGCGCCCGCGACTGCGCCAGTTCAACGCCAAGGTACTGCGCCAATCGATGAAGGATTACCTGCTGTTCCCCTTGCTGGCGTTGCTGGTGGGAGGGAGCGTGACGGCCGTGCTGGTGGGGAACCTGCTGGCCAACCTGATCCGCAACCTGTGGACCTTCACCGTGATCTTCTGTGGCCACTTCACGGAGCGCGCGGCGGTCTTCCCACCCAGCGTGCTGGAAGGGGAAAGCCGAAGTCACTGGTACCTGCGCCAGCTGCGCGGCTCCAGCAATCTGGAGGGTGGTTCGCTGTTCCACATCCTCACCGGCAACCTCAGCCACCAGATCGAACACCACCTGTTCCCTGACTTGCCGGCACGGCGCTACGCCGAGATGGCCGTGGCGGTGCGGGAGATCGCCGAGCGTTATGGGCAGGTTTACAACAGCGGGCGGTTGTCGGTGCAGTTCGGCAGCGTGGTCAGGCGCGTCTGGAAGTATCGGCTGGCGCGCGAATGAATGTGCTCTTGAGGGGCCGCGTTGCGGCCCTTGGCGAATGAATTCGCTCCCACAGGGAGGTGTCCGGATCGACCTAGGCACGGCCTGCTCCCCTCTCCCACCGGGAGAGGGGCTGGGGGTGAGGGGGTTAGGCTCGCTGGGCCGTTCCAAGGGGCGAACCTGCGGTCCGCTTGGCGAATGAATTCGCCCCTACAGAAAACACAAAGCCCGGCATTTGCCGGGCTTTGAGGTTTTGCAGTGTGCGATCAGGCGATACGGTTGGCGCCAGTGCGGTCGGAACCACCTTCGGCAACACGCAGGGCATTGCTGCGGTCGGCACCGCCTTCAGCGACCTGGAAGCCGTGGGTGCGGTCAGAGCCACTTTCAGCGATGCGGTTAGCCCCGGTGCGATCAGAACCACCTTCGGCCACGCGATCCAGGACCATGAAGCTGCCTTCCGCAGCAACCGGTTCGACGACCTGGATGCTGGAGCCTTCCTTCGACTCACCCAGTACCGGCTGGTAATCCGACGGCAGGGCGAAAGCGCTGGTGCTGAGGGCGGCGATGAACAGGGCGGCGAAGGCTTGGGTTTTCATGATCGTGGGCTCCTCGAAAGGGCTGGAAACTGGGTACGGAGCCAATCTTACGGATCGGGGGGCGATTAAAAAGTGATCACTCCAGATAGAGAACATCAACGCCGTTAATGTTTGCGGCGCCTTTTATAATCAATGCCTTGCATCACCCGCCGGCAGATTGGCGGGATTGCCGGTGGTCGAAGTGCTGCGTTTCGATGGAGCATCCCGGCCCATTCACGGGTCGATAAGGGCATGGACATCACGTCACCTGCCAAAGGGTTGCGTGAGCAAAGGGGAGAAGTACATGACGCGAGGTCTTCGCATCCTGGCCAGGACGGTCCTGGCATTGGCGCTGATGCTGGTGGCCTTGTTGGTGCTGGTCGCCACCTTCGATTGGAACCGCATCAAGCCGGCCCTCAACCAGCGGGTATCCGCCGAGCTGGGACGCGAGTTCGCCATCGAGGGGAGTCTCAGCGTCATCTGGCAGCGCGAAGAAGGCGAGGGGGGCTGGCGCGCCTTGGTGCCGTGGCCGCATTTCGTGGCCGAGAAGCTGCGTCTGGGGAATCCCGAGTGGGCCAAGGGCGGCGATTTCGTCAGCCTGGAACGGGTGGAGTTTCGTGTCGCGCCGTTGCCGTTGCTCTGGCAGCAGCTGAGCATTCCGCGCATCGACCTGGGCAGCCCGCAAGCCAGCGTCCGGCGCCTGGCGGATGGTCGCAACAACTGGACCTTCGAGCTGCCGGAAAAGCCGCAGGACGATCAGCAGCAACCCTCCAACTGGAGTCTGGACATCGGCACCATTGGCTTCGACAAGGGCCAGGTGAAGGTGGAGGACGCGCAAACCGGCACCCGGCTCGACATCCTCGTCGATCCACTGGGCAAGCCCATTCCCTTCAGCGAACTGCTGCCCGCGAAGGGAGCGAGGCCTGCGACGGCGACCGCCCAGGACTACACCTTCGGCTGGAAGGCGAAAGGCAGCTACAAGGGCCAGCCGCTGGATGGCAAAGGCAAGGTGGGCGGCCTGTTGGCGCTGCAGAATGCCGACCTGCCCTTCCCGCTGCAGGCTGAAATCAAGGCTGGCGACACCCGCATCGTCTTGCTGGGAACCCTGACCGATCCGCGCGAACTGGGCGCCCTCGATCTGAGGCTGCAGCTCTCCGGCAAGAGCCTGGCCCAGCTCTATCCACTGACGGGCGTCACGCTGCCGGAAACCCCGGCCTACTCCACGGATGGCCGGCTGGTTGCGCAACTGCAGGAGCCCGGCGGGGCAAGGTTCCACTACCAGGGGTTCAACGGTCGTATCGGCGCCAGCGATATCCATGGCGATCTCACTTACGTTGCCAGCCAACCGCGACCCAAGCTCTCGGGCACCCTGACATCAGAGCAATTGCGCTTCGCCGATCTCGGTCCACTGATCGGTGTCGATTCGCGGGCGGAGCAGCAGGCGCGTGGTGTCGCCACCCGGCAGCCGCCGGACAAGGTGCTGCCGGTTGAGGAGTTCCGCACCGAACGCTGGCGGGCGATGGATGCCGACGTCAGCTTCACCGGCAAGCGCATCCAGCACAGCGAGAAGCTGCCCTTTACCGACCTCTCCACCCATGTGCTGCTGGATGACGGTCTGCTCAGCCTCGCGCCCCTGCGCTTCGGTGTCGCCGGCGGCGACCTGGACACCACCCTCCGCCTCGATGGGAGGCGGACGCCGCTGAGTGGAAAGGCCCAGATCAAGGCGCGCCATTTCAAGCTCAAGGAGCTGTTCCCCAATGTCCAGGCCATGCGCAACAGCCTGGGCGAGCTGAACGGCACGGCGGAGCTCTCCGGCACCGGCAATTCGGTGGCGGCGCTGCTGGGCACGGCCAATGGCGACGTTCAAATGCTGGTCAACGACGGCACCATCAGTCGCAACCTGATGGAGATCGCCGGGCTCAACGTGGGCAATTACCTGGTGGGGCGGCTGTTCGGCGACGAGGAAGTGAAGATCAACTGTGCGGCGGCGGATCTGGGGCTGAAGGATGGCCTGATGACCCCGCGCCTGTTCGTCTTCGATACCGAGAATGCGCTGGTGCGGATCGACGGCAATGCCAACTTCCGCACTGAGCGGCTGGACCTCAGCGTCAATCCGGATTCCAAGGGGATGCGGGTGTTCTCGCTGCGCTCGCCGCTCTATGTGCGCGGCACCTTCAAGAATCCCCAGGCCGGGGTGCAGACGGTGCCGTTGGTGGTGCGCGGAGCGGGGATGCTGGCACTGGGGGGGGCGGTGGCCCCGGCGGCTGCATTGCTGGCGCTGGTGGCGCCGGCTGCCGGAGGCGAGGAGGGCAATGCCTGCCAGCCCCTGTTACAGCAGATGCACAAACCTTAGGCGGGTGCCTTGCCAGGGTCTTGCTGGTGCGTCTACCGGACCGGACTCAAAGCTGATCGCGCTCCGCCTGCTCGCGCTGACCGCAGGTCATGAAGCCCTTGTGGCGCACGCGGCCGCTGCTGTCGAAGCTGATGTGGTAGGGCTGCTGGTGGCCCTCTTCGTTGAGGATGTAGTTGTTGCAGGAACCGGGGTGCACGCTGCGCTGGACGACGGAAGAGGGGCGCCCGCCGATGATCAGCACCTGCTGTCGGCTCATTCCGGGTTCGACATCCTCTACCAGGGGCTGGTTGCGGAAGGTGAGATAGTCCGTCGGGTTTTCGATCTTGCTGGCGCAGCCCGCCATCGATGCCAGGGCACAAGCCATGACAAGCGCTTGCTTGTACATCATGGGTCCTCATGGGTTAACGCTGTTGAAACACTGCGCTTGGAACATCGAAGACTGGGGAGAGTTCGCCCGAGTTCGCCGCGAGACGGTTCAGGCGATGGACGGCATTCCGCCAGCAGCTGGCGAAATGCCTGGGGGAGGAGCTGAAAGCCGCGCCAGGCGAGGCTTTCAGCTTGGGTGATGGCGAACTGCCGGATGCCGCCGTTCGGCAGCGATAAGGCTGATCAATAGCCGCCGTCGCTGGCTTGTTTCTCGGCTTTCTCGCGCTCGGCCTGCTCGCGTTGCTGGCAGGTCATGAAGCCCTTTTCCTCGACCCGGCCGCTGCCGTCGAAGCTGACATGGTAGGCCTGTTGGTGGCCGTCCTGGTTGAGGATGTAATCGTTGCAGAGGCCGGCATGGACCTTGCGACGCACAGAGGACGATGGTGGACCGCCGATGGTGCGCACCTGCGACTCGGTCATGCCTTCCTCGACCTGCTTGACCAGCGGCTGGTCGCGGTAGGTGTAGTAGTCGGTGGGGTTTTCCATCTTGCTGGCGCAGCCGACCATCGAGGCCAGGGCGCAGGCCAGCAGCAATGCTTGCTTGCTCATGGCAGAACTTCCCTATCTGGCGCGGGCTCGTCCCGCGGTGGGATTGAGCCTAGCAGGCCATTGAGAATCTACCTGCGTCGGGCGGATCGTGCGGCCCGGCAAGGGATGCCGGGCCGGTGGCAGATGAGCGGTCAGCCGTAGCGTTTCTTCGCTTCGATGGCCAGGCCGCTGCCGATGCTGCCGAACAGGTTGCCTTCTACCTGGCGGGCATTGGGCAGCATCGCCGCCACGCTCTGGCGCAGTGCCGGAATGCCGCTGGAGCCGCCGGTGAAGAACAGGGTGTCCACCTGGTCGGCTCGCACGCCGGCCTGGGCAAGCAGGCCATCGACGCTGGCACGGATGCGCACCAGCAGGTCGTCGATGGCGCTCTCGAACAGCGCGCGGCTCAGTTGCACATCGAGGCCCGGCTCGATGCGTGCCAGGTCGATGCGGCGGCTTTCGGCCTCGGTCAGCTCGATCTTGCTGTCTTCCACCTGCATGGCCAGCCAGTGGCCGGCGCGCTGCTCGATCAGGCTGAACAGGCGGTCGATGCCGGTGGCGTCGACGATGTCATAGCGCATGTTCTTCAGCGCCAGTTGCGACTTCTGCGCGTACACGGCGTTGATCGTGTGCCAGGTGGCCAGGTTCAGGTGGTAGCTGGTGGGCATCAGCGCATCGCTCTTCATCCGGCTGCCATAGCCGAACAGCGGCATCACGCCTTGCAGGCTGAGCTGCTTGTCGAAGTCGGTCCCGCCGATGTGCACGCCGCCGGTGGCGAGGATGTCGTCCTGGCGCTCGGCCACTTCACGGCGTTCGGGCGACAGGCGTACCAGCGAGAAGTCCGAGGTACCGCCGCCGATGTCGACGATCAGTACCAGTTCCTCGCGCTCGATGTCGCGCTCGTAGTCGAATGCGGCGGCGATGGGTTCGAACTGGAAGGACACGTCCTTGAAGCCGAGTTTCTGCGCCACGGCGACCAGGGTGTTCTGGGCTTCCTGGTCCGCTTCCGGATCGTCATCCACGAAGAACACCGGGCGACCCAGCACCACCTGCTCGAACTCACGGCCGGCGAAGGCTTCGGCGCGCTGCTTGAGCTGGCCAATGAACAGGCCGAGGAGGTCCTTGAAGGGCAGGGCGCTGCCGAGCACCGTGGTTTCGCTCTTGAGCAGGGGCGAGCCCAACAGGCTCTTCAGCGAGCGCATCAAGCGGCCTTCGTAGCCTTCCAGGTACTCGTGCAGTGCCTGGCGGCCATAGGCCGGGCGACGTTCCTCGGTGTTGAAGAAGACCACCGAAGGCAGGGTGAACTTGTCGTCCTCCAGGGCGATCAGCGGCTCCACGTCCGGGCGCCACCAGCCGACGGTGGAGTTGGAGGTTCCGAAGTCGATGCCCAGGGCCTGGGCGGAGAGGACGTTGCTCATGTCGCGGGTGTTCCGGAAAAAAACGGCCGCGCAGTTTACGCGAGCGGACTCGGGTTGTCCGGCACAGTTCGTCGCGCTGGCTAGACTGCCCTTGTGGATAAACAGGGAGACCCTTCCATGAAGAAACTATGCCTGCCCGTGATGTTCATCGCCTTGCTGGCCGCCGGCCAGGGCTTCGCCGCCACCCAGCAGGAAAAAATGAAGACCTGCAACGCCGACGCCACGGCCAAGGCCCTCAAGGGCGACGAACGCAAAGCCTTCATGAGCAAATGCTTGAGCATGACCCAGCAGGAGCGCATGACGGCCTGCAACAAGGGGGCTTCGGAAAAGGCCCTGAAAGGCGATGAGCGCAAGGCCTTCATGAGCCAGTGCCTTAAGAAGGACTAGCGCCGGCGCGCGACAGTGCTAGACGTACGCGAGCAATCGGCCGGCCGACATCACCCCGCACCAGATCAGGATCGACAGCGCCACCTGCAGCCGCCCGCTGGCGGGTGGCCGCTGGTCCCAATCCACCAGCCGAGCGTTCCACAGGGCACGGAACAGCAACGCGTTGGCGGCACCTACGGTAACCAGCAGCAGCTTGAGTTGCAGCAACCAGTTCTTCGTCAACGGCCCCGCGTCGGCCGCGAACAGGCAGAAGCCGGTAAGCAGCAGGAGCAACAGCCCGGCGATGCCGATCGGCGTCAGGCGGCGGGAGGCTTCCAGCAGCGGCACTTCGCGGGCGAACCCGAGCAGGCGCAGGTCGAGCAGCAGCATTGAGCCCAGCAGCATCACCAGGCCGAGCAGGTGCAGCAGGTTGGCCGCCGGGTAGAACAGCGTGGACTCGCGCATCAGCGCGCCGAAGGGCGACGCCTCCAGCTGTTCCGCCCAGGGCAGGACGAGTTCTATCACCGGCTCAGCGCAGCTCCACGGTGCGTCCGTCGACGATCACCCGCTCCGCGCGGATCTCCGCCGTGCCGTCCTTGCGCGGGTAGCCGACCACCGTCACCGTCTTGCCCGGTGCCAGGTCCTTTTCCGGCAGCCCACGCGACTCCATGCGGCTGAGGGGGGCCAGCACCACGTGCCATTCACGGCCTTCGTAGTCGACGGTGATGTGAGCGTGGGGATTGCGATAGGAAAGCGTCTTGACCGGTGTCTCGATGGTCAGGGTCTTGTCCGCGTCATAGGAACTCCAGCCGTGGTGGGCGAACGCAGCGGTGGCGCCGAGTACCAGGGCGAAGAAGGCGATCAGCAGGGCGAGCTTTCTCATGGGTTGGCCTCCAGGCAGCGACCCGGAAAGCGTAGGCGCTCCAGCGACGCAACGTCGCCGGGGCAGTATCCCGAAACACAATGGCAGCGCTTGGTAGGACCGCGAACCGCTTCGCGAGCAGAGCTCGCTCCTACAGGGTGCTCCAGCCCAGGGTCAGCGCCGCCAACGCCAGGTACCGTCCCGCCTTGGCCAGGGTCACCAGGGCCAGGAATACCCAGAAGGATTCGCGCATCACCCCGGCCACCAGGGTCAGCGGATCGCCGATCACCGGTACCCAGGCCAGCAGCAGCGACCAGCGGCCGTAGCGGTGGTAAAAGGCCTGCGCCCGCTCCATCTGCGCCGGTTTCACCGGGAACCAGCGACGTTCGCGGAAGTGCTCCAGGTAGCGCCCCAACCACCAGTTCACCAGCGAGCCCAGCACATTGCCGAAGGTCGCCACCGTCACCAGCGCCCAGGCCGAATGGGCCTTGCCCAGCAGCAGCCCGACCAGCACGGCTTCCGACTGCAGGGGTAGCAGGGTCGCGGCGCCGAAGGCAGAGAGGAACAGGCCCAGGTAGGCGGTGAGTGCCAGCACGGCAGCGTCTCGAAAAAGGGGGCGTCAGTGTGGCGGCCGACGAAGTGCCGGACAAGCCGCGTGGCTGTTAAGCGAACTGAAAGACTGATCCGTTAGAATGGGCGCAGTCTGACAATGGAAAAACGGGGGCGCCGACTCCAGAGTTACGGAGCCGGCTTCATCCTGACCCCCCTCTGATCTTTGGTGCCTTTATGCGTAGAGCTTCTCATCACGAGTTGCGCACGGCCTTTCGTGCGCTGCTGGACTCGGATTCCTGTTTTCACACCGCTTCGGTGTTCGACCCCATGTCGGCTCGCATCGCCGCTGACCTCGGTTTCGAAGTCGGCATCCTCGGCGGTTCCGTCGCGTCCCTGCAGGTGCTCGCCGCACCTGACTTCGCGCTGATCACCCTCAGCGAGTTCGTCGAACAGGCGACCCGAATTGGCCGCGTCTCGCGCCTGCCGGTAATCGCTGACGCCGACCACGGCTACGGCAACGCCCTCAACGTGATGCGCACCGTGGTCGAATTGGAGCGTGCCGGCATCGCCGCGCTGACCATCGAGGACACCCTGTTGCCGGCCCAGTTCGGCCGCAAGTCCACCGACCTGATCCCGGTGGAGGAAGGCGTCGGCAAGATCCGCGCGGCCCTGGAGGCGCGCGTCGATCCGGACCTGGCGATCATCGCCCGCACCCACGCCGGTGTGCTCAGCACCGAAGAAGTGATCAAGCGCACCAAGGCCTACCAGGCCGCCGGTGCCGATGGCATCTGCATGGTCGGCGTGGCCGACTTCGAGCACCTGGAAAAGATCGCCGAACACCTGAGCATCCCGCTGATGCTGGTCACCTACGGCAACCCCAAACTGCGCGACAACGAACGCCTCGCCCGCCTTGGCGTGCGCATCGTGGTCAATGGACACGCGGCTTACTTCGCCGCCATCAAGGCAACCTACGACTGCCTGCGCGAGCAGCGCCAGGTCGCCACCGGCAACGAACTCACCGCCACCGAACTCACCCACAAGTACACCTTGCCCGAGGACTACATCGTCTGGGCCGAGGAATTCATGAACGTGAAGGAGTAGCGCGACCTCCACTTGTCGCCTGACGACTGCCCCCCTTGCAAAAGGCCGGAAGAAAGCCCAAATCTTCCATTGAGCCTTGAGCAAGCGGGAGGTCAGCATGGCCAGTGGTTGGGCCGGCGATGGCGCCGTCCAGGAACAGATCGACAGCACCATCGAAGATGCCGTCCAGCGCGCGCGCAGCCAATTGCCGAAGGGCGAAAGCCTGACGCACTGCGAAGAGTGCGACGCCCCCATCCCCGAAGCCCGCCGCAAGGCGATCCCCGGCGTGCACCTGTGCGTCGCCTGCCAGACCGAGCACGACAAGGAAAACGCCGCCTTTACCGGGTATAACCGGCGGGGGAGCAAGGATAGTCAGTTGCGTTGAGGCAGGCGCTTTGCAGGTTTACAAGCGGCCTTTGGCTTTGTCGTAAACCGCACCACCTTCGCGCTTGCCAACGCCGATCACCACCACGGTGATACGTTGGTCTTCGACCCGGTACACCAGGCGGTAACCGGCGGAGCGAAGTTTGATCTTGAAGCAGTCGGGCATTCCGTGAAGGGCATCGCCCTGGATACGCGGCCGTTGCAGCCGCTCTTTCAGCTTCTTCTTGAATTGCTCCCGGACGGTATCGCCGAGCTTGCGCCATTCCTTCAGCGCCGAGGGCAGGAACTCCAGTTCATAGGTCATCGAGACTGACTTTCACTCCCTTCTCGTGGGCACGGCTGCGGACGATTTCGGCCAGTGCCTGATCGTCCAGATACTCCATCAGTGCCTCGAAGGTTTCAGCTGGAACCATGTAGGCCATGACCTTGTTGTGGTTAAGAACAGCCACAGGCGCACCCTTGGCGCCGGACACTACGGCCGAGGGATTTTTCTTCAGCTCGGAAACGCTGACGGCAACGTTGGCAAGTACGCTTTGCATGAATTTGGCTCCTGTATTTGGAGCCAAATTCTGGTCTTTTTATGGTTTTGACTCAAGGTGGAGTTGCCGATAGGAAGAATCATCCCGACTCAGAAAAGGGTTCGAACCCGTAGGTTGGGCAGAGCGCAGCGAAGCCCAACGAACTGAGTGGCTGTCGGGACCGAGTGTTGGGCTTCGCTTAGCTCAGCCGCAACCTACCGCCCTGTACCCGATCGGACTTCCCTTTGTGCCTTTCCCTTCAGGAGTCTCAGAGCATTCCTTGTCACATGCTTCCTAGACTGCCCGCCTGGCGTTCACACCAGGGAGGGCAGGGCCATGCGCTATCGACGCGCCTTCGTGCCGGGCGGCACATTCTTTTTCACGGTCAATCTGGCGGATCGCTCGCAGCGGCTGCTGACGGAGCATGTTGATGTTCTGCGCTTCGCCTTTCGGCGAGTGAAGAAGCGGCATCCCTTTGAGATATCGGCCATGGTCGTCTTGCCTGAGCACCTGCATGCGATTTGGGTGCTGCCGGAAGGCGATGCGGACTTTTCGCTGCGTTGGCGGCAGATCAAGGGGACTTTTTCCCGCCTGCTGCCCGAGCAAGACTGGGTGAGCCAGTCAAAACGTGACAGGAGGGAACGCACTATATGGCAAAGGCGTTTCTGGGAGCATCAGATCCGGGATGAGCGGGATTTCGCCCAGCATGTCGATTACGTCCATATCAATCCGGTGAAGCATGGACACGTCCGGCGCGCTGCGGATTGGCCGCATTCGTCCATCCACAAATACATTCGCGCCGGTGTGATGAGCGCCGATTGGGCGTGCGACCCGGGTGAAGGAACCTTCGGTGAACGCCTTATGTAGGTTGGTCCGAGCTATGCGAGGCCCAACGTGGCGGCCCCGAAATCCGCTTTGTTGGGCTTCGCTGAGCTCTGACCAACCTACTGGGTAGGGCAAGTGCTTTGCGTAGGTTGGTCCGAGCTACGCGAGGCCCAACGTGGCGGCCCCGAAATCCGCTTTGTTGGGCTTCGCTGCGCTCTGACCAACCTACCGGGGTAGGGCGAGTGCTTTGCGTAGGTTGGTCCGAGCTATGCGAGGCCCAACGTGGCGGGTCTTCCAGACAGCGGGGGTCAGAACAGGAAATACCGCTGCGCCAACGGCAGCACCTCCGCCGGCTCGCACCAGAGCAATTGGCCGTCGGCTTTCACCTGGTAATTCTGCGGATCGACCTCGATGGTTGGGGTGTAGCCGTTGTGGATAAGGTCTTTTTTCTGCACGTCACGGCAGCCCTTCACTACGCCGATTTTCTTCTGCAATCCCAATTGCTCCGGCACGCCTGCCTCGAATGCCGCCTGGCTGATGAAGGTGAGGCTGGTGGCGTGGCGGCTGCCGGCGAAGCTGGCGAACATCGGGCGGTAATGTACGGGTTGCGGGGTGGGGATGGAGGCGTTGGCGTCGCCCATCAGGCTGGCGGCGATGGCCCCGCCCTTGAGGATCAGCGTCGGCTTCACGCCGAAGAAGGCCGGGCGCCAGAGCACCAGGTCGGCCCATTTACCCACTTCCACCGAGCCCACTTCATGGCTGATGCCGTGGGTGATGGCCGGGTTGATGGTGTACTTGGCGATGTAGCGCTTGGCGCGGAAGTTGTCGTTGCCCGGTGTGTCTTCGGGCAGGGCACCGCGCTGCTTCTTCATCTTGTCGGCGCTCTGCCAAGTACGGGTGATCACTTCGCCTACGCGGCCCATGGCCTGGCTGTCGGAGCTGATCATGCTGAAGGCGCCGAGGTCGTGGAGGATGTCTTCGGCAGCAATGGTCTCGCGGCGGATGCGGCTTTCCGCGAAGGCTACGTCCTCGGCGATGCTCGGGTCCAGGTGGTGGCAGACCATGAGCATGTCGAGGTGCTCGTCGATGGTGTTGCGGGTGAAGGGCCGCGTCGGGTTGGTGGAGCTGGGCAGCACGTTGGTGAAGCCGCAGGCCTTGATGATGTCGGGAGCGTGGCCGCCGCCGGCGCCTTCCGTGTGATAGGTGTGGATGGTGCGGCCCTTGAACGCGCCGAGGGTGGTTTCGACGAAGCCGGACTCGTTCAGCGTGTCGGTGTGGATGGCCACCTGCACGTCGTACAGGTCGGCGACCGACAGGCAATTGTCGATGGCCGCCGGGGTGGTGCCCCAGTCTTCGTGGAGCTTCAGGCCGATGGCGCCGGCTTTCACCTGCTCGATCAGCGGTTCCGGCAGGCTGGCGTTGCCCTTGCCGGTGAAGCCGATGTTCATCGGGAAGGCGTCGGCGGCCTGGAGCATGCGCGCCATGTGCCAGGGGCCCGAGGTGCAGGTGGTGGCGTTGGTGCCGGTGGCCGGCCCGGTGCCGCCGCCGATCATGGTGGTGACGCCGCTCATGAGCGCTTCTTCGATTTGCTGTGGGCAGATGAAGTGGATGTGCGTGTCGATGCCGCCGGCGGTGAGGATCATGCCTTCGCCGGCGATCACCTCGGTGCTGGCACCCACGGCGATGGTGACGTCGGGCTGGATGTCCGGATTGCCGGCCTTGCCGATGGCTTTGATGCGGCCATCCTTGAGGCCGACGTCGGCTTTGACGATGCCCCAATGATCGATGATCAGCGCGTTGGTGATCAGGGTGTCGACCACGTCGACCGCCAGCAACTGGCCCTGGCCCATACCATCGCGGATCACCTTGCCGCCGCCGAACTTCACTTCTTCGCCGTAGGTGGTGAAGTCCTTCTCGACTTCGATCCACAGGTCGGTGTCGGCCAGGCGCACCTTGTCGCCAACGGTGGGGCCGAACATGTCGGCGTAGGCTTGTCTGCTGATCTTCATTGCGTACGTTCCGTTAAGTCCGTGCGGGGCAGGACATCCCTCACCCCCGGCCCCCGCTCTGCGCCCCGGCCTGAATGCTGCGCATTCAGTCGCTCGTAGGCACTGAAGGCTGCGCCTCCAAAACGTGCCTTCTCGCCCCAGAGGGAGAGGGGGAGTTATTAAAGGTCGCCCATCACCCGGCCGGCGAAGCCATACACGCGGCGCAGACCGGCCAATTCCACCAGCTCAACCTCGCGGCTCTGGCCCGGCTCGAAGCGCACGGCGGTGCCTGCCGGAATGTTCAGGCGCATGCCGCGTGCGCTGGCGCGGTCGAAGGCGAGCGCGTCGTTGGATTCGAAGAAGTGGTAGTGCGAGCCCACCTGGATCGGGCGGTCGCCGGTGTTGGCCACGGAGAGGCTCAGGGTGCGGCGGCCGACGTTGAGTTCGATCTCGCCGTCCTGGATCTGGTATTCGCCGGGGATCATCGCGTCACTCCAGGATCAGTTGCATGAAGGTGAGGTCGAGCCAGCGGTCGAACTTGCGCCCCACCTGGGGCATCTGCCCGGTGGTGACGAAGCCGAGGCGCTCGTGCAGGCGGATGGAGGCGGCGTTGCCGGACTCGATGGCGGCCACCATCACGTGCAGGGAGGCGGCGCGGGCGCGTTCTACCAGCGCCTGCATCAACGCCGGGCCCAGGCCCTGGCCGCGTTGGTCGCTGCGTACGTAGATCGAATGCTCCACGGTCTGGCGGAAACCATCGAAGTTGCGCCAGGGGCCGTAGCTCGCATAGCCGAGCACTTCGCCCGCTGGGTTCACCGCCACCAGCACCGGGAAGCCAGCGGCGTTGCGGTCGGCCAGCCAGGCACGGCGATTGGCCAGGTCCACCAGGGTTTCGTTCCAGATCGCCGTGGTGTTCTCCACGGCGTCGTTGTAGATGGCAAGGATGCCGGGTAGCTCGGCTTCGGCAGCATCGCGAATGACGTAGGACATGGCAGGCCTCAAACAATCGGCTGGTGGACGGTCACCAGTTTCGTACCGTCGGGGAATGTGGCTTCAATCTGGATCTCCGGGATCATCTCCGGCACACCTTCCATCACCTGATCGCGGGCCAGCAGGGTGGTGCCGAAGTGCATCAGCTCGGCCACGGTCTGGCCGTCGCGGGCGCCTTCCAGCAGGGCGGCGGAAATGAACGCCATGGCCTCCGGGTAGTTGAGCTTCAGTCCACGGGCCAGACGACGCTCGGCCACCAGGCCGGCGGTGAAGATCAGCAGCTTGTCTTTCTCTCTTGGGGTGAGGTCCATCAGGTACTCCAGATTCTCGGAGGCACGGCCTCGCGGCCGAGCAAGGCAGGGCGCAACAGGCGCCAGAGGTCGATCAGCCAGGCGCGGGCGTGCAGCGCCTCGGAAGCGAGGCAGCGGGCCACCAGCAGGCCGGGCAATTGGGTCAGGTCGCCGCGCCCGGCACAGGGGCGTTCGCGGCAGCGTTCGAGCAGGTCGGCATCGATCTCGCCAGTGACGATCAGGGTCGCGAATACCGGCTGGCCGGCGAGGCCGATGGGGGAATCGAGGAGGCCGTCGTCACCTTCGACGCGCTGGCGCTCGTGCCAGATCAAGGTGCCGTTGCGGCGGATATCCAGATGGGCCTGGAAGTGGCCTTCGGTAAAGCGTTCGCCGGCAGCGGGTCGGCCGAGGGCGACCATGTCCCAGTAGAACAGCCGGGCGTCGTCGGCCAGTTCGATGCGGGTGGCCAGCTCGGCGCGCGCACCAGAGTAGACGATGGTTTCCTGCGGCAGCCATTCCAGTGTGGCGCCGGCTTCGACCTTGAGTTCGACCTCCTGGAACGCCGGGCTGGCGGCGCGATACCACTTGGCCGCGCCGGGGCTGGTGAGCTGCGCCCAGGCGCCTTCGCCAACGCGTGCGGTCAGGTCGAGACGATCACCACCGGCAATGCCGCCGGGCGGGTGGACGATGATGTGCTGGCACACCTGCGGGCCCTCGGCGTGCAGGTGTTTCTGCACCCGCAGCGGCCCCTTGTGGCGGCGCTGCACGGGCCGTGTAGTGGCGCCGTCGAGGGCATAGGCCAGCTCCAGCTCGGCGTGCCAGCTGGGGGTGAAGAGGGCAGGGTTGGCAGGTGCGTTCATGGTTGCTGTCGTCGTGCTTTCGTCAGATGGTCACCAGGCCGCGCACGCCCTCGGCTTCCATGTTTTCGCCGCGCCCTTGCTGGATGATTTCACCCCGGCTCATCACCAGGTACTGGTCGGCCAGTTCGGCGGCGAAGTCGTAGAACTGCTCCACCAGCAGGATGGCCATGTCGCCGCGCTCGGCGAGCTTCCTGATCACCGCGCCGATCTCCTTGATCACCGAGGGCTGGATGCCTTCGGTGGGCTCGTCGAGGATCAGCAGGCGCGGCTGGCTGGCCAGGGCGCGGCCGATGGCGAGTTGTTGCTGCTGGCCACCGGAGAGGTCGCCACCACGGCGGTGCTTCATTTCCTGGAGCACGGGGAAGAGTTCGTAGATGGAGTCTGGCACGGCCTTGGCCTCTTTCGCGCTGAAGCGTGACAGCCCCATCAGCAGGTTCTCTTCCACTGTCAGCCGCGGGAAGATCTCGCGGCCCTGGGGCACGTAGGCGATGCCGGCGTGTACCCGCTGGTGCGGCTTGTAGTCGGTAATGGGTTTGCCCTCCCAGTTCACTGCACCTTCCTTGGCCGGGATCAGGCCCATCAGGCATTTCAGCAGGGTGGTCTTGCCCACGCCGTTGCGCCCGAGCAGGCAGGTGACTTCGCCGATCTTCGCGTCGAACGACAGGCCGCGAAGGATATGGCTGCCGCCGTAGTACTGGTGGAGCTTGTCGACTGTCAGCATGTCGATGTCCTTGTCTTTGCGTAGGGTGGATCACGCTTCATCGATCCACCGTGCATTGCGTGGTGGATGAAAAGAGCGTCATCCACCCTACGGTTCGTTCCTCAGCGGCCGAGGTAGACCTCGATCACCTGTTCATTGGCCTGCACCTCGGCCAGCGAGCCTTCGGCCAGGACATGGCCCTGGTGCAGCACGGTGACGTGGTCGGCGATGCTGCCGACGAAGCCCATGTCGTGCTCCACCACCATCAGCGAATGCTGGCCAGCGAGGCCCTTGAACAGCTCGGCGGTGAATTCGGTTTCGGCGTCGGTCATGCCCGCTACCGGCTCGTCGAGCAGCAGCAGTTGCGGGTCCTGCATCAGCAGCATGCCGATCTCCAGGAACTGTTTCTGGCCGTGGGAGAGCAGACCCGCCGGGCGATTGCGCGAGGCTTCCAGGCGGATCACGGTGAGTACTTCGTCGATGCGGTCCTTCTGTTCGCCGCTGAGCTTCGCCCGCAGGCTGGCCCACACGGATTTGTCGGTCTTCTGCGCCAGCTCCAGGTTCTCGAACACTGAAAGCGCCTCGAACACGGTGGGCTTCTGGAACTTGCGGCCGATGCCGGCCTGGGCGATTTCCACTTCGCTCATGCGAGTGAGGTCGAGGGTTTCGCCGAACCAGGCCTTGCCGGTGTCGGGGCGGGTCTTACCGGTGATCACGTCCATCAGCGTGGTCTTGCCCGCGCCGTTGGGGCCGATGATGCAGCGCAGCTCACCGACCCCGATGTAGAGGTTGAGGTCGCGCAGGGCCTTGAAGCCGTCGAAGCTGACGCTGATGTCTTCCAGGGTGAGGATGGTGCCGTGGCGCACGTCCAGACCCTGGCCAGCGACGCGACCAAGACCAAGGGAGTCGCGCCCACTGCCGGCGTCGCGGTTGGGATCGAAGGCGGGTTCGAGCATGAGTTCGGGTACCGGGGCTGCGCGCATTTACTTTTCTCCCCGTTTGACCAGGCCAATCACGCCCTTGGGCAGATAGAGCGTGACCAGGATGAACAGGGCGCCGAGGAAGAACAGCCAGTACTCCGGGAAGGCCACGGTGAACCAGCTCTTCATGCCGTTGACCAGACCCGCGCCGAGCAGCGGACCAATCAGTGAACCGCGACCGCCGAGTGCCACCCACACGGCCGCTTCGATGGAGTTGGTGGGCGACATCTCGCTGGGGTTGATGATGCCCACCTGGGGCACGTAGAGCGCACCGGCCAGGCCGCAGAGCACCGCCGACAGCACCCAGATGAACAGCTTGTAACCGCGCGGGTCGTAGCCGCAGAACATCAGCCGGTTCTCGGCATCGCGCAGCGCCGTGAGCACGCGGCCGAACTTGCTCCGGGCCAGGCGCCAGCCGAGCAGCAGGCTGCCCACCAGCAGCGTCACCGTGGCCAGGAAGAGCACGGCGCGGGTGCCCGGTGCGGTGATGTCGAAACCGAGGATGCGCTTGAAGTCGGTGAAGCCGTTGTTGCCGCCGAAGCCGGTTTCATTGCGGAAGAACAGCAGCATGCCGGCGAAGGTCAGCGCCTGGGTCATGATCGAGAAGTACACGCCCTTGATCCGCGAGCGGAAGGCGAAGAAGCCGAACACCAGCGCCAGCAGGCCGGGCGCCAGCACCACCAGGCACAGGGCCCAGAGGAAGTGCTGGGTGCCGGCCCAGTACCAGGGCAGCTCGGTCCAGGCGAGGAAGCTCATGAAGGCCGGCAGCCCGTCACCGGCCGCTTCGCGCATCAGGTACATGCCCATGGCGTAGCCGCCGAGGGCGAAGAACAGCCCGTGTCCGAGGGACAGCAGCCCCGCATAGCCCCAGACCAGGTCGAGGGCGAGGGCGACGATGGCGTAGCAGAGGATCTTGCCCACCAGCGTCAGGGTGTAGGCCGAGACCTGCAGCGGGTTGTCCGCCGGCAGCAGGTGCAGCAGCGGCAGGGCCAGCAGGACCGCCAGTACGGCGAGGCCGATGGCCAGCGAAGTGCGTGGGCCGAGGGTGGCCGTGGCGCGGGCGAGCAGGGTCTGGTTGAGGGGTTGAGTCATCAGTCGATCACCCGTCCTTTCAGGGCGAAGAGACCCTGGGGCCGCTTCTGGATGAAGAGAATGATCAGCGCGAGGATGAGGATCTTGCCCAGCACGGCGCCGATTTGCGGTTCGAGGATCTTGTTCGCCACGCCGAGGCCGAAGGCGGCCATGACGCTGCCGGCGAGCTGGCCGACGCCGCCCAGCACCACCACCAGGAAGGAGTCGATGATGTAGCCCTGGCCAAGGTCGGGGCCGACGTTGCCGATCTGCGACAGGGCAACGCCACCGAGGCCGGCGATGCCCGAGCCGAGGCCGAAGGCGATCATGTCCACGCGGCCGGTGGGCACGCCGCAGCAGGCGGCCATGTTGCGGTTCTGGGTGACGGCGCGGACGTTGAGGCCAAGGCGGGTCTTGTTCAGCAGCAGCCAGGTCAAGGCGACCACGAACAGGGCGAAGCCGATGATCACGATGCGGTTGTACGGCAGCACGAGGTTGGGCAGCACCTGCATCCCCCCGGAGAGCCAGGCGGGGTTGGCGACCTCGACGTTCTGCGCACCGAAGATTACCCGCACCAGCTGGATCAGGATCAGGCTGATGCCCCAGGTGGCCAGCAGGGTTTCCAGCGGACGGCCGTAGAGGTGGCGGATCACCGTGCGCTCCAGCGCCATGCCCACCAGGGCCGTGACGAAGAAGGCCACCGGCAGCGCCACCAGCGGATACAGCGCGAGCAGCTCCGGCGCCAGTCGCTGGAAGCCCAGCTGCACCATGTAGGTGGCGTAGGCACCGAGCATCAGCATTTCGCCGTGGGCCATGTTGATCACCCCGAGCAGGCCGAAGGTGATCGCCAGGCCAAGGGCCGCGAGCAGCAGGATGGAACCGAGCGACAGGCCGCTGAAGGCCTGGCCAAACAACTCGCCTATCAGCAGCCGGCGCTTGACCTGGGCCAGGCTGGTTTCGGCGGCAGTGCGCACGCCGGCATCGGTTTCCACGCTCGGATCGAGCAGGGATTCGAGGCGGGTGCGGGCCAACGGGTCGCCGGTCTCGCCAAGCAGGCGCACCGCATTGAGGCGGATGGCCGGATCGGGGTCGACCAGTTGCAGGTTGGCCAGGGCGAGGCTGATGGTGTCGCGCACGCCGGCATCTTCCTCGGCCACCATGCGCTGGTTGAGCAGGCCTAGCTGCGCAGGCTTGGCGCTCTTCTGCAATTGCCGGGCGGCTTCCAGGCGTGCAGCGGGTTCGGCGGCGAGCAACAGGTGGCTGGCCTGGGCGGTGATCAGGAGGCCGCGCAGGCGGTTGTTCAGGCGCAGCTTTTTCGGTGTGTCGGCGGGGGCGGCATCACCTTCGGCGGCGATGAAGGTGCCGTCCTGTTCGATGAAGGCGAGCTTGCTGTCGATGGCGAAGCGGCCTTGTTGCAGGGCGTCCAGCAGCGGCTGGCGCGCGGCGTCGGGCTCGGTGGCCCAGTGCTCCAGCAGCTTTGCCTGTTGTGCCGGGTTGGCGGTGGCGAAGTCGTTGGCGTCGCCGGCCAGGGCTTCGAGGGGGAGCAGCAGGGCCAGGGCGAGGAGGAGTTGGGAGAGGACATTAGGCATGGGATGGTCCTGGTTCATTGCGCGCGGAGAGGACTGTGCCGGCTGACACATCCCTCACCCCCGGCCCCTCTCCCAGGGGGAGAGGGGTGACGTCGTACCGGGCACCGTGCTTCCCCGAGGACTCCGAACAGTTCCCCTCTCCCTCCGGGAGAGGGGCTAGGGGTGAGGGGAGTCAGGGGTAGCGCAGGTTCCGTACGTCCTCATTCAGCTCAGTTCGTCTTCACCGCGTAATCCGGCTTCTTGTCATTGCCTGGAATGAAGGGGCTCCACGGCTGGGCGCGCAGCGGGCCTTCGGTTTGCCAGACCACGGAGAGCTGACCGTCTTCCTGGATCTCGCCGATCATCACCGGCTTGTGCAGGTGGTGGTTGGTCTTGTCCATGGTCAGGGTGTAGCCGGACGGCGCGGCGAAGGACTGGCCGGCCAGGGCTTCGCGGACCTTGTTCACATCGGTGGTGCCGGCTTTCTCCACGGCCTGGGCCCACATGTGGATGCCCACGTAGGTGGCTTCCATCGGGTCGTTGGTCACTGCGGTCTGGTAGTTGGGCAGGTTCTTCGCCTTGGCGTAGGCCTTCCACTGCTCGACGAACTTGCCGTTGACCGGGTTATCCACGGATTCGAAGTAGTTCCAGGCGGCCAGGTGGCCCACCAGCGGCTTGGTGTCGATGCCGCGCAGTTCTTCTTCGCCTACCGAGAAGGCCACCACGGGCACGTCGGTCGCTTCCAGGCCCTGGTTGGCCAGTTCCTTGTAGAAGGGCACGTTGGAGTCGCCGTTGACGGTAGAGATCACCGCGGTCTTGCCGCCGGCGGAGAACTTCTTGATGTTGGCGACGATGGTTTGGTAGTCGCTGTGGCCGAAGGGCGTGTAGACCTCTTCGATGTCCTTGTCGGCGATGCCTTTGCTGTGCAGGAAGCTGCGCAGGATCTTGTTGGTGGTGCGCGGGTAGACGTAATCGGTGCCCAGCAGGAAGAAGCGTTTGGCGCTGCCGCCATCCTCGCTCATCAGGTACTCGACGGCCGGAATGGCCTGCTGGTTCGGCGCGGCGCCGGTGTAGAAGACGTTGGGGGAGAGTTCTTCACCCTCGTACTGCACCGGGTAGAAGAGCAGGCCGTTCAGCTCCTCGAAGACCGGTAGCACGGACTTGCGCGACACCGAGGTCCAGCAACCGAAGACCACATCCACCTTGTCCTTGGTCAGCAGCTGGCGGGCCTTCTCGGCGAACAGCGGCCAGTTGGACGCCGGGTCCACCACCACCGGTTCGAGCTGCTTGCCGTTCACGCCGCCCTTGGCGTTGATCTCTTCGATGGTCATCAGCGCCATGTCTTTCAGCGAGGTCTCGGAAATCGCCATGGTGCCGGAGAGGGAGTGCAGGATGCCGACCTTGATGGTCTCGGCCGCCTGGAGAGTCCAGGACATGCCCATGGCGGCGATGGATGCGGAAAGGGTGAACGCCTTGATAAGGCTGCGACGGTGCATGGGTCGATCTCCGTTCTTATCCAAGTTTTTGAAATGACTGCGTTTATGGGTTCGTTATCCGGGCAGTTTTCAAAGGGGCTTCCTCGTCACCCTTGGGCTGGCTGCGGTCTTTGCCGAGCGCTGTGCAACATGTGCAGGGTGATCTTGCGTACTTCGGCCTTGCTGGTTTCGATATGGGTCCTCAGCAATTGCTGTGCCTCTTCGCATCGACGAGCGGCAATGGCCTGGAGAATCGCCGCGTGTTCGGCGTAGGTGGCGTCGATGCGAGGTGCCTGGGTGAAGTCCAGGCGCCGGATGATGCGGATCTTTTCGCTGACTTCGCGGTGGATGCGGGCTATCTCGCGATTACCTGCGGCCTCCACCAATTGGCAGTGGAAATCCTCGTCCAGACGCGACACCTCGAAGCCGTCTTCCAGTCGCGGTTGCACCATCCAGGTGCGACCGAGCCGTTGCAGTGCTTCGGGCTGCTCCTCGGTAGGGCGGGTGCAGTGACGACGTACCGCCTCCATCTCGAGGACGATGCGCAGTTCGTACAGCTCCTCGAAGTGATCGAAGTCGAAGGCCTTCACCTGCCAGCCACTGCGAAAGCGCACTTCCAGATAACCCTCGCGCTCCAGGCGGTGTAGCGCCTGGCGCACGGGCGTACGGCTGGCGGCCATGCGCTCGGCTATATCGCCTTCGCTGAAGCGGTCCCCGGGCAGCAGGCGGAACTCGCTGATGTCTTCCTTGAGCCGGGCGTAGATGCGCCCGGCCAGGCTGTCAGGGCGCGCTTGGCGCCCGCTGCGCGGGTTGGCGAGTTCCATGGCGTCAGCGCACCTGGCTGGCGATGAAGGCGCGCCAGCCCCCAAAGGCGGTGATGTCGCGGGCACCTTCCAGTGCGTAGGGCTCGCAGATGAAGCCCTTGACCCAGCGGCCATCCGCCAGCTGCAGGTTGCCGATGCCGAGCGGAGGTGGGATTTCGGCGACGAACTCGCCGAAGCGCGCCAGCGGGATATCCCAGAGTTCGACGATCAGCTCGGCACCATCCTGGCTGCGGGCGAGTCCCGGCTTGGGCGGCACTGTGCCGGGCAGGGCGAACAGGCGATAGTCGCTGGCGGTGCGGGTTTCTTCCACCAGCACTGCATTGCGGCTGGTGAGCTGGAAGTTCAGCGGCATGCCGGTGAGGTGCGCGCCGACCACCGCGACGCGCACGCAACCCGGTGCCTGCGCGGCGGCGGGCTGGGTCGGCAGTGCGCGGCTGGTGGCGCCAAGGGGCAGGTCGAGGCTGGCTTGCCAGCGCTTGCCGAAGCTCGCCAGGGCGGAGTCGTGCCAGGCCGGGGCGAGCAGGGTGATGCCGGCGGGCAGGCCATCGGCGCGCATGCCGGCTGGCAGCGCCAGGGCGCTGAGGTCGGCGAAATTGGTGAAGTTGGTGTAGGTGCCGAACTGGGCGTTGAACAGCACCGGTTCCTCGGCCATTTCGGCGATGCGGCGGATGGTCGGAGAAGTGGGCACCACCAGTGCGTCGAAGGGCGCCAGGGTGTCGTTGATGCATCGTGCCAGTTCGGCGCGCAGGTATTCGGCGCGGTAGGCGTCGCAGGCGCTGTAGTTCAGGCCGTTGTCGAGGATGCCGCGCACCACAGGGTCCATTGCCTCGGGCTGGTCGGTGAAGATCGCCCCGGCCGCCACGGTGCGTTCCGCTACCCAGGGGCCCTGGTAGAGCTGTGCGGCCAATTGACGGAAGGGGCTGAAGTCGATCGGGGTGATCTCGGCGCCGAGGGCGCGGAGCTTGTCCAGCGCGGCTTCGAAGACGGTACGGGTCTGCTCGTCGCCGAAGAACTCCAGCGTGTCCGGCACCGCCAGTTTCGGTTTGGCGGCCATGCCCACCGGGGCACTGTTGGGATTCCGCCGGGAGTAAGGATCGCGGGCGTCGTAACCGCCAACGATACGCGCCACGGTCTCGGCGTCGGCCACGGTCAGGGCAAACACCGAGATGCAGTCGATGGTGCGGCAGGCCGGCACCAGGCCGGTCGTGGATAGCCAGCCCTTGGTGGGCTTCAGGCCGACGATGTTGTTGAAGCCGGCGGGTACCCGGCCCGAGCCGGCGGTGTCGGTGCCGAGGGCGAAGGGCACCAGGCCACGGGCGACCACCGAGGCGGAGCCGGAGCTGGAGCCGCCGCTGACGTAGTTCGGGTCGAAGGCGTTGGGTACCGCGCCATAGGGGGAGCGCGTGCCCACCAGGCCGGTGGCGAACTGGTCGAGGTTGGTCTTGCCGATCAGGATCGCGCCAGCCGCGCGCAGGCGGGCGACGACGGTGGCGTCCTCGGCAGCGTCATAGGCGAAGGCCGGGCAGGCGGCGGTGGTGGTCCAGCCGGCGGCGTCGATGTTGTCCTTGATGGCGAAGGGGACGCCGTAGAGGGGTAGGCGTTCCCGCTGGCCTTCGGCGGCGGCCAGAAGGGCGGCGAGTTCGATGAGTTGGACGTCTAGCTGCTCGGCGCTGGCCAGGCTGATCCAGGCATTGTCGTCCGCGTCGAGGCGCTGGAGCAGGGCGTGCAGCAGGTCGGCGGGTTGCAGTTGGTCGCGGTAGGCCTGTTGCCAGTCGGCGAGGGTGAAGGCGAGAGGGGCGTCGGACATGCTCTGGAGTTCCATCTTGTATCCAAGTTGGAATTCTCCACAGCAAAGCAGGTGCCAGGTTCCGGAAAGGCGCGTGGTTGCTGGCGCGGGCGCGAAGAGTCGGGTCTTGCCCCAGGCATTTTGCGCACCGCGCTGGGGCGCGCGAAGGCGCAAGGGGCATTGGCTGGTGCAATGTGCGGTGGTTGAGCGCAGCGATACCCATCGACCATGGCCCGCATGGGTTTCGTACCTCAACCCATCCTACGGGGACTGCGCTAGAGGGTACGGAGCTACAGCACCAGGTAGTTCTTCACCCCGGTGAAGATGATCTGCGCGGCCAGGGCGCAGACGAACAGGCCCATCAGGCGGCTGACGATCTGCAGGCCCTGGTCGCCGAGGATGCGTTCGATGTGGTCGGACAGGTAGAGGATGGCGCCCACGGTGACGGCGGCGATGGCGATGGCGATAAGGGCGGTGAGCTTGTCGTTCCAGTGCACGTGTCCGGCACCCATTACCAGCATGGCGCCGATGGTGCCGGGGCCGACCGTGAGCGGAATGGTCAACGGCACGATGGTGACGTCCTGCTGCACGTTGTCCGCCTGCACGGCCGGCTTGCCCTGGGCCATGCCGAGGGCGGAGATGAACAGCACGGTGCCGGCGCCGATGCGGAAGGCGTCGATGGTGATGCCGAAGACATTGAAGATGGCCTGGCCGAACAGGTAGAGCAGGGCACTGGCGATCAAGGTGCCCAGGGCGACTTTCCAGGCGAGTTTCTTGCGCTCCTTCACCGTGTAGCCACGGGTCAGGCTGATGAAGCAGGAGAGCACGAAGAAGGGGCTGTAGAGCACCAGCATCTTCAGGTACAGGCTGGAAAGGCTTTCGAGCATGGGGGCATCCGTTCGTGACTGCGAGGGCCGCTGATGAGTGTAGAGGCTGCCCTGCCATTGGGCGCACAACTATAACCGCGCCACCGGGGTCGGCTATACCTTCCCCCACCGGGTCGTTTCGTCGCGCAGGGAGCCGTTGATGGCGCATATGAGCTTCACTCCCAACCTGCAACGTCACCTCGACGTCCCCGAGCTGGACGTCACGGCGGTTTCCGTGGCCGAAGCGCTGGAAGCCGCTTTCGTGGCCAATCCGCGCCTGCGCAGCTACCTGCTGGACGACCAGGGCCGCCTGCGCCGGCATGTGGCGATCTTCGTCGATGCCCAGCAGGTCAGCGACCGCCGCCACCTCAGTGATCCGGTGGGGCCGTCCAGCGACATCTTCGTTGTCCAGGCGCTGTCCGGCGGCTGAGCCGTACAAGGAGAAGGACCAATGAGCCGATGCATCCATGTGGCGACCCGCAAGGGCCTGCTGCGATTCGAGAAGGAGGGCGATGGCTGGCGCCTCGTGCGCCAGGATTTTCTCGGCGAGCCGGTGAGCATGTTGCTGGCCGACCCGCGCGATGGACGCCTCTACGCGGCCCTGCATCTCGGGCACTTCGGCCCCAAGCTGTGGCGCTCGGCAGATGGCGGGCTGAACTGGGAGGAGATCGCCGCCCCTGCCTTTGCCCAGGCGGACGAGGGCGAGGATGGGCCCTCGGTCGAAATGATCTGGTGCCTTGAGCCGGGTGGCGCGGACCAACCCGGAACCCTGTGGGCCGGGACCATTCCCGGCGGGTTGTTCAGGTCCCGCGACCATGGTGCTTCATGGAGCCTGGTGGACAGCCTCTGGAGCCGCCCGGAGCGGGCCAACTGGTTCGGTGGCGGCTACGACCAGCCGGGCATCCACTCCATCTGCGTCGATCCGCGCAACAGCCGGCACCTGACCCTGGCAGTGTCCTGCGGCGGCGTTTGGCACAGCGAGGACGAAGGCGCCAGCTGGAACTACCGCACCCGTGGCATGCGCGCGGCCTATATGCCGCCCGAGCGCGCCGAGGAGCCGGACATTCAGGACCCGCATCGCATGGTGGCCTGTCCGGCGGACCCGGATCGACTTTGGGTGCAGCACCACAACGGCATCTTCGTGAGCGCTGATCGCGGGTTGAAGTGGCGGGAAATTCCCCAGGCCGGGCCGTCGACCTTCGGCTTCGCTGTGGCGGTGCATCCGTCCGATCCCGACTGCGCCTGGTTCGTGCCGGCGGTGAAGGACGAATGCCGCGTCCCGGCCGACCAGCGCCTGCGGGTCACTCGTACACGGGATGGCGGCAAGCATTTCGACGTGCTGGAGCAGGGGCTGCCGCAGCAGCTCTGCTACGACCTGGTGTATCGACATGGGCTGGACGTGGATGGCAGCGGGCAGTGCCTGGCGATGGGCTCCACCACCGGCCATCTGTGGGTGTCGGAGGATCAGGGTGACAGCTGGACGCTGGTGGCGGGGCATTTGCCGCCGATTTTTGCGGTGAGGTGGGGGTAGCGGGGCCGGTCAGAGGCCCCTTGGAAGATTTGAAGGGCGAACCTGCGGTTCGCATAGCGATTGAAATCGCCCCCACAGGGTGGGCTTCAGCCCACCAACAAGGCTGGAGAACCGTCAGCTATGCATCGCGTGGCGGTCGCGCATTTCCTTCTCGGCCACCCAGTACTCGATCAGCTCGCGCAGTTGCGACAGTTCCACCGGCTTGGCCATGTGGCCGTCCATGCCGGAGAGGCGGGCGCGTTCCTTGTGTTCGCTGAGGATATGGGCGGTCAGTGCGACCACCGGGGTGCGCGGACGCTGCTCCAGGTTTTCCCAGTGGCGCAGCATTTCGGTGGCGGTGAAGCCATCCAGCACCGGCATCTCGCAATCCATCAACACCAGGTCATAGTGCTGGTTCTTCATCGCGCTGAGGGCTTCCTCGCCGTTGCTGGCGGTGTCCGGTTCGAGGTTGAGCTTGCTCAGCATGCCGCGAATGACCTTCGTGGAAATGCTGTTGTCTTCCGCGACCAGGATGCGGAAGTCGGTGGGGACGTGCAGCGGTTCGCTGACCTGGGAACCCGGCAGGGAGATCGAGCCGCCGTCCTTGCGCTGGTTGAGTTCGTCGGCCAGCGTGGTCTTCAGCGTGTAGCCCGCCACCGGCTTGGCGAGGATGCGCTTGATGCCGGCGTTGCGCGCGATGATCTTGCTCGGCGCGTTGCTGATGCCGGTGAGCATGATGATCAGGATGTCGTGGTTGAGGCTCGGGTCTTCCTTGATCTTGGCGGCCAGCTGCATGCCGGTCATGCCGGGCATGTCCTGGTCCAGCAGGACCACGTCGAAGTACTCGCGCAGGTGGGCCTTGGTGCGCAGCAGGGCCAGGGCTTCCTTGCCGGACGGCACGGCGCTGACCTGCAGGCCCCAGGCGCCGCATTGCTGGACCAGCACCTTGCGGCAGGTGTCGTTGTCGTCCACCACGAGCAGGCGCGCGCCTTCCAGCGGGCTGTCGAGGTCGGCGGTGGGGCGTATCAGGTGCTGGGCGTCGAGCGGCAGGGTGAGCCAGAGTGTGCTGCCTTGTCCTGCACCGCTCTGGATGCCGAATTCGCCTTCCATCAGGCGCACCAGCTGGCGGGCGATGACCAGGCCGAGTCGGCCGCCGAGCTTGGAGGAGGCGAGGAAGTCGCTGCTCTGCACTTCAGCATTGAGCAGGGCGGTGCGCTCACCAGCCTCCAGCGGACGGCCGCTGTCCTGCACGGCGATGCGCAGGCGCGGTTGGGCGCTGCTGTTGTCCAGGGCTACCACCAGCAGGATTTCACCCTCATCGGTCTGCTTGAAGGCGTTGTCCAGCAGGCTCAGGAGAATCTGTCGCAGGCGCGTGGGGTCGCCGCTGATCACACGGGGAACCTGGGGCTGCATGAAGCTGATGAGTTCGACCCGCTGCTGCTCGGCCTTGGCGCGGAAGATGTCGAGGCAGTCATCGATCAGGGCATTGAGGTCGAACTGCACGTCGTCCAGTTCGATCTGCCCGGATTCCAGCTTCGAAATGTCGAGGATTTCGTTGATCAGGGTGAGCAGTTCATTGCCGGAGCTGTGGATGGTCTGCACGTAGTCACGCTGCTTGGCCGACAGCGGGGTGCCGAGGAGCAGCTCGGTCATGCCCAGCACGCCGTTCATCGGCGTGCGGATTTCATGGCTGATCTTGGCGAGGAATTCGCCCTTGGCCTTGAGTTCGGCCGAGCTGGCGGCAAGGGCACGGCTGGCGCTGAAGACCTCGTTCTGGATGCGCCGCTGGCGTTCGCTCAGGGCCATGCTGAGGAACACGCCGCTGATCGTGGAGATCGCCAGCAGGGAGTAGGCCAGCCAGTCGGATTGCAGCTGCCAGTAGCCGAACAGGGCGGGCAGGGCACCGAGGATGGCCACGCAGAACACGCCCAGCGCCAGGCTGAACAGCCGTGCCGGGCGATAGCCCTGGCGCCAGTGGAGGATGGCGAACACGAACATGCTGAGGCTGGCGATGGCCGCCATCACATAGACCAGCTGGTTGAACTGCAACTCGGTGACGATCAGCAGCAGGGCGGCGGTGAGGCTGATCAGCAGGATCTCACCCAGCAGCAGGCCGGACAGGGGCGTGCTCGGACAGACCTTGCGGAAGAAGCTGAGGGTGAAGCCCAGGGCGCAGACCATGGCCATCAGCATGGAGAGATTGGCGATCTGCGGTTGTGCGCTCTGCCAGTCACCCAGCCAGGGCGAACTGATGCCCAGCAGGCTGACGCCAGTGACCATCAGGCAGCCTTGCGCAGCGGCAAGCCAGAGGCTGACGGCGGCGCGGGAATACGCGTAGCGCACCAGGTTGTAGTACACGAGCATGGCCAGGCCGCCGAGCAGCAGGCCAAAGAGCAGTGGGCGGGTGTCGTCCGCAGCCATCAGCGCCGAGGAACGCAGCTCCACGGTCGGGCGCAAGGCATGTTCCGAGGCCATGCGCAGGTAGATGTCCAGCGGCTCCTGTTGCACCGGAAGCGGCAGGAGGAAGTCGCGGCTGGGCAACGGGCGCTCGCTGAAGGGCAGGCGGCTGCCGGTGCGCGTGTGGGCGACCAGTTCATCGCCCTTGAGGACATAGAGGTCGAGATAGGCCAGATAGGGTGCGAAGACCCGCAGCATCTGTTCGTGCTGGCTCGCGGGAAGGCGGTAATGCAACCAGAGTGCGCTGGTGCCACCAGGGGTGTAGAGCTGGTCGAGGTCGACCGGGGTGAACTGGGAAAGGGCCTGCTGGGTGCGGATTTCCTGCAGCTGCAGGTTGGCGCTCGGATCGAGCAGCATGCTCCACTGCCGCTCCCCGGCCGCTTGGGCGGGCAGCAGATAAAACAGGGCCAGCAGCAGGCTGGCGATCAATCCTGTGGCAATCCTGAGCCGGGGCACGTTCGAGGTCCCTTCGTGGGTGAGTGGCCGGATTATAGTCAAGGCCTTCTCGTGCGGAATATGACCAAGGCGGCCATCGGGCCGCCTTGGTGAGCACTATTTAATGACTTCTTACCCTTCGCCACGTTCCCGGGCAATGGCCCGGTAGCCGATATCTTTGCGATAGAAGCAGCCGTTCCAGCGGATTTTCTCCGCCAGTCGATAGGCCTGCTGCTGCGCATCGGACACGCTGGCGCCGATGGCCGTGGCACAGAGCACGCGGCCGCCGGCGGTGACGATGTTGCCGTCCTTCAGCGCGGTGCCGGCATGGAACACCTTGCCGTCCAGGGCTGCGGCGTCTTCCAGACCTTCGATGACGTCACCCTTGGCGTAGTCGCCCGGGTAGCCGCCTGCGGCCAGTACCACGCCTACGGTTGGGCGCGGGTCCCAGGTGGCTTCGACCTTGTCCAGGGCCTTGGCCAGGGCGGCCTCGACCAGCAGGACCAGGGAGCTTTCCAGACGCACCATGATGGGCTGGGTTTCCGGGTCGCCGAAGCGGCAGTTGAATTCGATGACCTTGGGCGCGCCGCTCTTGTCGATCATCAGGCCGGCGTAGAGGAAGCCGGTGTAGACGTTGCCTTCCTGGGCCATGCCACGCACGGTCGGGTAGATGACTTCGTCCATCACGCGCTGGTGCACGTCGGCGGTGACCACCGGGGCCGGGGAATAGGCGCCCATGCCGCCGGTATTCGGGCCGCTGTCGCCGTCGCCGACGCGCTTGTGGTCCTGGCTGGTGGCCATGGGCAGCACGTTCTGGCCGTCGACCATGACGATGAAGCTGGCTTCCTCGCCATCGAGAAATTCCTCGATCACCACGCGCGAACCGGCGTCACCGAAGGCATTGCCGGCGAGCATGTCGCGCACGGCGTCTTCGGCCTCGGCCAGGGTCATGGCGACGATCACGCCCTTGCCGGCGGCCAGGCCGTCGGCCTTGATCACGATCGGGGCGCCTTTCTCGCGCAGGTAGGCCAGTGCAGGCTCAACCTCGGTGAAGTTCTGGTAGTCGGCGGTGGGGATCTTGTGGCGCGCCAGGAAGTCCTTGGTGAAGGCCTTGGAGCCTTCCAGCTGGGCGGCACCGGCGGTGGGGCCGAAGATATCCAGGCCGCGCGAGCGGAACAGGTCGACCACGCCTTTCACCAGCGGCGCTTCCGGGCCGACGATGGTCAGCTGCACGTTCTTGGCGGCGAAGTCGGCCAGTTGTTCCAGGGCCAGTACGTCGATGGCGACGTTTTCGCACTTGGCTTCGGTCGCGGTGCCGGCGTTGCCCGGGGCGACGAAGACCTTCTCGACGCGCGGGTCCTGGGCCACTTTCCAGGCCAGGGCGTGTTCACGACCGCCGCTGCCGATGATGAGTACGTTCATTGAATTCTCCTTCAGGAGGCGGGCCTGCGGCCCGTTTGGTGGATAAGAAGAGCGTTATCCACCCTACAAAAGCTACGAATCTTCTACGACGGACTTCAGGGGGCGCGATGGAGCGGGTAGATGCAAGGCGTCCGGTCCTTCACCAAGCGGAGTTGCCTTCTGGCAATGAGCATTGGGGAAGGGCCGGACAACACAGCAGATGCCTGCTTCAGTGCGTCCCTGCCACTCAGTGGCGGAAGTGGCGCATGCCGGTGAATACCATTGCGATTCCGGCTTCGTCGGCGGCGGCGATCACTTCGTTGTCACGCATGGAACCACCCGGCTGGATCACCGCGGTGATGCCGGCCTTGGCCGCGTTGTCGATGCCGTCGCGGAAGGGGAAGAAGGCGTCGGAAGCCATGACCGCACCTTTCACCTCAAGACCGGCATGCTCGGCCTTGATGGCGGCGATGCGGGCGGAGTTGACGCGGCTCATCTGGCCGGCGCCAACACCGACGGTCTGACGGTTCTTGGCGTAGACGATGGCGTTGGACTTGACGAACTTGGCCACTTTCCAGGCGAAGATCAGGTCGTGGATTTCCTGCTCGCTCGGGGCGCGCTGGGTCACGATCTTCAGGTCGGAGGCGGTGATCATGCCGATGTCGCGGCTCTGCACCAGCAGGCCACCGTTGACGCGTTTGAAGTCCCAGCCAGCAGCGCGTTCGGCCGGCCATTCGCCGCATTCCAGCAGGCGGACGTTGGCTTTGGCGGCGACCACTTCGCGGGCGGCAGCGGAGATTTTCGGGGCGATGATCACTTCGACGAACTGGCGCTCGACGATGGCCTTGGCGGTTTCGCCGTCCAGCTCGCGGTTGAAGGCAATGATGCCGCCGAAGGCGGATTCGGTATCGGTGGCGTAGGCCAGGTCATAGGCCTTGCGGATGCCGCCTTCGTTTTCCGGTACCACGGCGACGCCGCACGGGTTGGCGTGCTTGACGATGACGCAGGCCGGCTTGACGAAGCTCTTCACGCATTCCAGCGCGGCGTCGGTGTCGGCCACGTTGTTGAAGGAGAGTTCCTTGCCCTGCAATTGCACGGCGGTGGAGACGCTGGCCTCGCCCTTCTTCGCTTCCACGTAGAACGCCGCGCTCTGGTGCGGGTTCTCGCCGTAGCGCATTTCCTGGGCCTTGACGAACTGGCTGTTGAAGGTGCGCGGGAAGGCGCCGCGGTCTTCAGTGGACAGGGTGTCGCGCGCCTGGTCGATGGTGCCCAGGTAGTTGGCGATCATGCCGTCGTAGGCGGAGGTGTGCTCGAACGCCTTGAGGGCCAGGTCGAAACGCTGGGCGTAGGTGAGGCCGCCGGCCTTCAGGCCTTCGAGGACGCTGGCGTAGTCGCTGGCGTTGACGACGATGGCGACGTCCTTGTGGTTCTTCGCGGCGCTGCGGACCATGGTCGGGCCGCCGATGTCGATGTTCTCGATCGCGTTCGGCAGGTCGCAGTCAGGCTTGGCGACGGTGGCTTCGAAGGGGTAGAGGTTGACCGCAACCAGGTCGATCGGCTTGATGCCGTGCTGTTCCATGACCGCGCCGTCGAGGTCGCGACGACCGAGGATGCCACCGTGGATCTTCGGGTGCAGGGTCTTCACGCGGCCGTCCATCATTTCCGGGAAGCCGGTGTAGTCAGCGACTTCCACGGCAGCGATGGCGTTGTCCTTGAGCAGCTTGTAGGTGCCGCCGGTGGAAAGGATTTCCACGCCAAGGGCAGCCAGTTCACGGGCGAATTCGACGATGCCGGTCTTGTCGGAGACGCTGATCAGGGCGCGGCGTACGGGAAGGCGGGTGGTCTGGTCGGTCATTTCGGAACCATTCGAGTGGGAGAGGGTTAAGCGGTCAGGCCTGAAACTGAAAGCCGGAAGCGTGATCGTCGGGGTTTTCCCGCTTCAGGCTTCCGGCTTCCAGCTCCCGCCGGTCAAAGCAGGTCGTATTGCTTGAGCTTCTTGCGCAGCGTGCCCCGGTTGAGGCCGAGCATTTCGGAAGCCTTGGTCTGGTTACCCTTGACGTAATTCATCACGGATTCCAGCAGCGGCGCTTCCACTTCGGAAAGCACCAGGTTGTACACGTCCGTGACGGCGGCGCCCTCAAGATGGGCGAAATAGTTGTGCAGTGCCTTTTCGACGCTGCCGCGAAGGGTCTGGCCCTCAGCGGTCGGTGCCGTCAGGTGCTGCTTCAGGTTGGCGTTGTCACTCACGGGTGTTGCCCCATCAAAAAAATTCTCGGTCATCGTCGTCATGCGGCCTTTTCCCCTTCGTTATGACGCTCGGTGAAGAACTCCCGAACGTTGGCGCACTGCGCGTCCGTGGACTCCAAACGATTGAACTTGGCGCGAAACTCCCTGGCGCCCGGCAGGGTTGCCAGATACCAGCCGACATGCTTGCGGGCGATGCGAACGCCCATCTCGTCGCCGTAGAAGGCGTGCAGTGCGGCCAGGTGCTCCAGCAGTATCTGTTCCACTTCGATCAAGCCTGGTGCCGGTAGTAGTTCACCGGTCGCCAGGTAATGCGCGATCTCGCGGAAAATCCAGGGTCGCCCCTGGGCCGCTCGACCGATCAGCAGGGCATCGGCGCCGGTGGCGTCGAGAACCTGCTTGGCTTTCTGTGGCGAATCGATATCGCCGTTGGCAAAGACCGGAATGGACACCGCCTGCTTGATCGCCGCGATGGTGTCGTACTCGGCTTCGCCTGTGTACAGGTCGGCGCGGGTCCGGCCGTGGACGGCCAGGGCCTGGATACCGGCCTGTTCGGCGATCTTCGCCACATTGATGCCGTTCCTGTTCGATCGGTCCCAACCGGTGCGGATCTTCAGGGTGACGGGTACATCGACGGCCTTGACCACAGCGTTGAGGATGTCGGCCACCAGGGCTTCGTCCTTCATCAGCGCCGAGCCTGCGGCCTTGTTGCAGACCTTCTTCGCCGGGCAGCCCATGTTGATGTCGATGATCTGTGCACCGAGTTCAACATTGGCCTTGGCCGCTTCCGCCAGCATCTCCGGATCACCACCGGCTATCTGGACGGAGCGGGGCTCCGGATCTCCCTCGTGGAGCAGGCGCAGCCGCGACTTGCGGCTGTTCCACAGGCGCACGTCGCTGGTGACCATCTCCGATACCACCATGCCGGCACCGAGGCGGCGGCAAAGTAGGCGGAACGGCCTGTCGGTCACACCCGCCATGGGGGCGAGAATCACCGGATTGGGCAAGGCATAAGGGCCAATGCTAACCGCCGACATAGGTCTTCCCTGTTTGGGGCCTGCTGAGTGCTGGGGGAGTTCGAAAAAGGGTGGGCATGATACCCGCTCTCGGTGACTGGATAAAGGCTGTTTTGAACAAAATCTGAACAGCCCTGTGCTTATCGCCGGGAGTTAGGAATTGCCTGGAGACTCCGGAATCCGGCGTCTCCAGCTTATTCGGGGGAGTGGAAACTGAGGCTGTAGTTCACGGCCTTGGTGCCCGGATCGAGGATGTCCAGGCTGATGTGGATTGGGGTTTGCGGAGGCATTTCCGCCTGTCCGGCCAGTTCGCCGGAAAGGTATTCGCCCGGCTTGAAACGACGGCTGGCCAGCAGTTGGCCATTGATATCGGCAAAGCGTAGTTCCAGCAGCGGGAAAGGCTGGGCGAAGGTGGCGCGGTTGTAGAGGATGGCGTCCACTACCAGCGCGCCGGAGAACTCGGGATGGCTGCGCACCACGAGGTTGCTGCTCTTGATCAGGTCGATATCCACCTTTGAGGGCAACTGGCAGCCGATTTCCGGGCAGATCTGCTGGAACCAGGGGCGGTACTGGTCCTGTCGGGCCAGTTCATCGAAGTGGTACCAGATGTACTGCGTGGCCAGTGCGCCGATCGCGATCAGGTTCAGCAGGAGCCAGCCGATCCAGCGGCCCCAGGGGCGCCTGCTTTCCTGCCAGTCCAGCTGCAGCGGCTCCTCATTGAGGTCGAGCAGGCCGTCCTCGCGAAGGGCGGGTTCGTTGCGCTGGTGCTGTGGGCGCACGGGCTCGGTCGCCGGCGGTGCGTCCGGCTCATCGTCGAAGTCGTCGCGCAGGTCTTCGGGTTCGTCGTCGCGGGCGGAACCCAGGCTGAATTCCGGACCGGGCTCGTCTTCCACGAGGTCCATGGACAGGCTGGGCTCGGTGCGCTCTGCGGGGGCGGGCCTGGGCGGTTCCGCCGGAGTGCGACTCACCGGCTCGGCAACAGGCTCGGCACGCAGGTCGAAATCGGTCTCAGGTTCGGCTTCGAAATCGTCGTCCCGCTCGGCTGCCAGCTCCTCAGGCGGGTTGCGTTCCTCGGCCTCAAGCAGGGCTTCGGCCCAACCCTCGTCGTGGCGCGGCGCGGGTTGCGCTTCGGCCCGTTGCGCTGCGGCGGGACCCAGCAGGTCGCGGGACAGGCGCTGTTCTTCCTGCTCCAGCTTGGCGAGTTCTTCGTCCAGGTCGAGACTGTCGAGATCCAGGTCGTCGTGAATCCACAGCGTATCGCTACTGGCCGGTGTGGCCGACGGCGTCTGCGGCGCAACCGGCGGCTTGAGGACGGTGGCGACGCTGGGCACTGGGGCTGCCGGTGCCTGGGGAGCTGCCGGCCTGGGTGGCACTGCCGGTGCTGCAGGTTTGGCTTTCGGAGTTGCCGGGATCGCCGCCTGGCCCTTGGCCGCCAACAGCTGCTGAGCCGCATTGAATACATGCAGACAGGCCCCGCAGCGCACGGCGCCGTGGGCAACGGCCAGCTGTGCGCGGCTGACGCGGAAACTGGTCTGGCAATGCGGGCACTGGGTGACGAAGCTGTCGGTCATGCGGCGATCCGGTCGAAACGAAAGGCTATTTTACTCGATCTGCTGGCTTTCAGCGGCGCACGCCACTGATGCGTACCCAGCCGTCCTTCTCCGCGGTGGGATCGAGGTCGAAGGCGTCGGTGTAGGCGGCGCGTACTTCCTCGGCCTGCTCGGCAAGGATGCCCGACAGTGCCAGGCGTCCACCGGGCGCAACCAGGCTGGTGATCTGCGGAGCCAGCGAGACCAGCGGGCCGGCGAGGATGTTGGCCACCACCACTTCGGCGGGTTTGGCTGGCAGGTCGGCCGGCAGGTAGACCGGGAAGCGCGCCGGGTCGATGCCGTTGCGCGAGGCGTTGTCGCGGGAGGCTTCCAGGGCTTGCGGGTCGATGTCGGTGCCGACGGCCTGGCGTGCGCCCAGGAGCAGCGCGGCGATGGCGAGAATGCCCGAGCCGCAGCCGAAGTCCAGGACTTCGCAGTCGTCGAGTTCCTGGCCGTCCAGCCATTCCAGGCACAGGGCGGTGGTCGGGTGCGTGCCGGTGCCGAAGGCCAGGCCCGGGTCCAGCAGGAGGTTCACCGCGCCCGGTTCCGGGGCATCGTGCCAGCTCGGCACGATCCACAGGCGACGGCCGAAGCGCATGGGCTGGAAGTTGTCCATCCAGCTGCGTTCCCAATCCTGGTCTTCGATGCGTTCGATCTGGTGCTCCGGCAGCGCGCCACCGGTCAGCAGTTCCAGGTGTGCCACCAGGCTGGCTTCGTCGGTGTCGGCCTCGAACAGGGCGAGCAGGTGGGTGTTGGACCAGAGTGGGGTGGTGCCGAGGTCCGGTTCGAAGATCGGCTGGTCTTCGGCGTCCATGAAGGTTACCGAGACGGCGCCCACTTCCAGCAGGGCGTCCTCGTAGGTTTCCGCCTGTTCCGGGGTGATGGCGAGTCGAACTTGTAACCAGGGCATGGCGGGACCTCTTGAAAATTCAGCGTGCACGTGCGGCAGGCGCGCAAGCTTACTTGAGCACAGGCCGGAAAAACACAAGGGCCACCATATGGCAGCCCCTGTGTCGTGGATCAGGCACCCTGGATCAGTGCTTGTCCATGCCGAGTTTCTTTTCAAGGTAGTGGATGTTGATCCCACCCTTGCAGAAACCCTTGTCGCGAGTGAGGTCGCGGTGCAGCGGGATGTTGGTCTTGATCCCGTCAACGACGATCTCGTCGAGCGCATTGCGCATGCGCGCCATGGCTTCGTCGCGGTCCTTGCCATAGGTGATCAGCTTGCCGATCAGCGAGTCGTAGTTCGGCGGAACCGCGTAACCGCTGTACAGGTGCGAATCCACGCGAACGCCGTTGCCACCCGGGGCGTGGAAGTAGGTCACCTTGCCGGGGCTCGGCATGAAGTTGTCCGGGTCTTCGGCGTTGATCCGGCATTCCAGCGCATGGCCACGGATGACCACGTCGTCCTGCTTGATCGACAGCTTGTTGCCGGCAGCGATGCTGAGCATTTCCTTGACGATGTCGATGCCGGTGACCATTTCGGTAACCGGGTGCTCCACCTGCACGCGAGTGTTCATCTCGATGAAGTAGAAGCGACCGTTCTCGTAGAGGAACTCGAAGGTGCCGGCGCCGCGGTAGCCGATCTCGATGCAGGCCTGGACGCAGCGGTCCAGCACTTCGGCGCGAGCCTTCTCGTCGATGCCGGGGGCTGGGGCTTCTTCCAGCACCTTCTGGTGGCGGCGCTGCAGGGAGCAGTCACGGTCACCGAGGTGAATGGCGTTGCCCTGGCCGTCGGACAGGACCTGGACTTCGACGTGGCGCGGGTTGGTGAGGAACTTCTCCAGGTAGACCATGGAGTTGCCGAACGCAGCACCGGCTTCGGTGCGGGTCAGCTTGGCCGACTTGATCAGCTCTTCTTCCTCGAATACCACGCGCATGCCGCGACCACCGCCGCCGCCGGCGGCCTTGATGATCACCGGATAGCCTACTTCACGGGCAATGGCGATGGCGGTTTCTTCGTCTTCCGGCAGCGGGCCGTCGGAACCCGGCACGGTCGGGACGCCGGAGCGCTTCATGGCGTCCTTGGCCGATACCTTGTCGCCCATCAGGCGAATGGTGTCGGCTTTCGGGCCGATGAAGGCGAAGCCGGAGTTCTCCACCTGCTCGGCGAAGTCGGCGTTCTCGGCGAGGAAGCCGTAACCCGGGTGGATAGCAGTGGCGCCGGTGACTTCGGCGGCGCTGATGATCGCCGGGATGTTCAGGTAGGACTGGGCTGCCGAAGCCGGGCCGATGCAAACGGTCTCGTCGGCCAGGGACAGGTGCATCAGTTCACGGTCGGCCGTGGAATGCACCGCCACCGTCTTGATGCCCAGTTCCTTGCAGGCGCGCAGGATGCGCAGGGCGATCTCGCCACGGTTGGCGATCAGGACTTTTTCCAACATCGCAGGCTCTCCGTGGTTCAGACGATGGTGAACAGCGGCTGGTCGTACTCAACCGGCTGACCATTTTCCACGAGGACGGATTCGATCACGCCACTGGCTTCAGCTTCGATGTGGTTCATCATCTTCATGGCTTCGACGATGCAGAGGATGTCGCCTTTCTTCACGCTCTGGCCGACTTCGACGAAGTTGCCGGAGGTCGGGGAGGCCGCGCGGTAGAAGGTGCCGACCATCGGCGAGCGCACGACATTGCCGTTCAGCTTCGGTGCTGCCGGGGCAGCGGCTTCAGCGGCGGCGGCCGGAGCGGCAGCAGCAACGGGGGCTGCGACCGGCGCCGGGGCAGCGGCATAGATCGGCTGGGCCGCGAAGGCCTTGTTGCTGTGACGGCTGATGCGCACGGACTCTTCGCCCTCGCGGATCTCCAGTTCGTCGATACCGGACTCTTCCAGCAGTTCGATCAGTTTCTTGACTTTACGGATATCCATTAATCATCAACTCCCGGGGTGAGGTCAGGGGCGTTCAAGGTGTTCTAGCGCCGCGTCCAGGGCCAGGCGGTAGCCGGTGGCGCCCAGACCGCAGATCACTCCCACGGCTACGTCGGAGAAGTAGGAGTGATGGCGGAAAGGTTCACGTTTGTGCACGTTGGACAGGTGCACTTCGATGAATGGGATGCTCACTGCGAGCAATGCGTCACGTAGGGCGACACTTGTGTGCGTGAAAGCAGCAGGATTGATGAGGATGAAGTCCACTCCTTCACTGCGGGCCGCATGAATCCGGTCGATCAATTCGTACTCGGCATTGCTTTGCAGGTACATCAGGTGATGGCCAGCCTCGCGAGCGCGGCGCTCCAGGTCCTGGTTGATCTCGGCCAGGGTGGTGGCCCCGTACTTATCGGGTTCGCGGGTGCCCAGCAGGTTGAGGTTGGGACCATGCAGGACGAGCAGGGTGGCCATGCTGTTTGTTCCTTATTGGAGGCCAGGCGGCACTATGCCGGATAGCCGAAAAGGCTGTCCAGTTGCCAACAATAGTCGACAAGATGCCCGGTGTTTACGGCAAATATATGACGTTGCTGCATCAGCGCGATGCATTCGCCTGTTGCAGGCGGGCGGCGAAGGCCTTGGCATCGACTTCACCTACGACACGCAGTTCGACCAATTCGTCACCCTTGCCGTTGAAGAACAGGATGGCCGGTGGCCCGAACAGCTTGTAGTGGTCGAGCAGGGCGCGTTGTTCCGCGTTGCTCTCGGTCATGTCGAAGCGGATGAGGCGATAGCCGCCCAGCTGCGAGGTAACCTCCGTGGCAGTGAGGACTTCACGCTCGATGAGCTTGCAACTAATGCACCAGTCGGCATACCAGTCCAGCAGCAGGGGCTGGCCAGAGCCTTTGGCTTCCGCGAGGACCCCCGTCAGCTCCGCCGGGGTCTTGATCGTCTGCCATTCGCCAGCGGTTGGGGCGACGGACGGTGCACCAGCCAGGGGCGCGCGGCCCAGGGGACGCAGCGGATCGGATTCGCCCTTGAGCGCGCCCGACCAGGCGGCCACCGCGTACACCAGCAGGACCAGGCCAGCCAGTTGACCCAGGCGCTCGCGCGGCGCCTTCGGGGTGAACTCGAGAGCGCCGAGGAACAGCGCCACGCCGCCGGCCAGCAGGCCCCAGAGGCCCAGCGCCAGCGGGCCGGGCAGAACGCGTTCGAGCATCCACACCGCGACCGCCAGCAGCAGAACGCCGAATGCATTCCGTACGCTGACCATCCATTGCCCGGCCTTGGGCAGCAATGCGCCGCCGCCGGTGGCGAACAGGACCAGCGGGGCGCCCATGCCCAGGCCGAGGGCGAAGAGCTTGAGGCCGCCACCCAGCGCATCACCGCTTGCACTGATATAGAGCAGGGCTCCGGCCAGCGGCGCGGAGACGCAGGGCGAGACGAGCAGGCTGGAGACGACGCCGAGCAGTGCGGCGCTCCAGATCGAGCCGCCCTTGGTGCTGCCGGCCAGGGAATCCAGCGGGCCGCTGATGAAACGCGGCAGGCGCAATTCATAGAGGCCGAACATGGCCAGGGCGAAGGCGGTGAAGAACGCCGCGAAGGGCACCAGTACCCAGGGCGACTGCAGGCGCGCTTGAAGATTGAGTTCGGCGCCGAACACGCCCATCAGCGCCCCCAGCAGGGCGAAGCAGGCGGCCATCGGCAGGACGTAGGCCAGCGACAGCACCAGGCCGCGCCCGCCGCCCGCCTGTCCGCGCAGGACCACGCCGGAGAGGATCGGCAGCATCGGCAGCACGCAGGGGGTGAAGGTCAGTCCGAGGCCGGCGAGGAAGAACAATGCCAGTTCGTGCCAGCTCCAGCCCTTGCTGGCGGAGCTGCTGCCCAGTTCGGCGATACCGCTGGTAGGGCCGGATTCGGCCAGTTCGATGACTTCGGTTTCCGGCGGATAGCACAGGCCCTTGTCGGCGCAACCCTGGTAGGTCACCCGCAATTCGGTGGGCGCCTTGCGTGTCGGGTCCACTGGCAGGTTGATGTCGGTGACGCCGTAATACACCTCGACATCGCCGAAGAATTCGTCGGTCTTGTGCTTGCCGGGCGGTAGTACGGCCTGGCCCAGGCCGCTGTTGACGGGCTCGGCGCGGAACTGGAAACGATGGCGATAGAGGTAGTAGCCCTCGGCATTGGTGAAACGCAGCTTCACCAAGGTGGGTGTGCTTTCCACGAGGCTGAGACGGAAGGCCTCGCGAACCGGCAGGAAGTCGCCACTGTTATTGAGGGAGGCACCCAGGTTCGGGCTCGGGCGGTTGTCCAGCAACCCTGCGGCGGCGGGCAGGGCCACCAGCAGAAGGATCAGGCTCAGCAGACGGCGCATGGAGGTCTCTTGGGTGGAAAATGCCCGCATCATAGCGGACCTCGACGGCTTCCTGCAGGCTCCCGGCGTAAGCGGTTTTGTCCTCGGCGTGAAAGGTCGGGTTGCGCAGGGTAGGAGCGAGCTTGCTCGCGAAGCGTGTTTCGCGAGCAAGCTCGCTCCTACGGAAAAGCCAATCGCGCCGTTTGGTCAGACGCGGAAGGCCTGCACGGCGGTGTGCAGTTCGCCGCCCAGGCGCAGCAGGCGCTCGCCCTGGCTGCGGCTTTCGTCGATGCGGGCGAGGTTGCTGCCGCCGAGCTGATGAATCTGTTCGCTATGGTCGCGGATGTCACCGACCGCGCCGGTCTGCTGTGCGGTCGCATCGGCAATGCGCTCGGCCATGCTGGCAATGGTGCGAATCGCGCTGACCACCTCCACCAGCGCGCCATCGGCGGCGGCAGCCTGTTCGGCACTGGCTTCGGCGTGTTCGACCTGGATACGCATGGCATCGACCGATTGCCGCGCCGCCTGCTGGAGACGCGCGATCAGCTGCTGGATCTCCGCCGTGGCGCCTGCGGTGCGCTGTGAAAGCGAACGCACTTCCTCGGCGACGACCGCGAAGCCCCGGCCCATTTCACCCGCGCGCGCCGCCTCGATGGCGGCGTTGAGCGCCAGCAGGTTGGTCTGCTCGGCGATGCCGCGAATCACCGTCAGCACCTTGTCGATGGTTTCGGTCTCTTCGGCCAGGCGTTCCACGGCCTGGGCGTTGTTCTGCACTTCGCCCACCAACTGGTGCAGGCCGGCGAGGCTCTGGTCGATCACGCTCTGCCCCTGCTCCACGGCCAGTCCCGCGGCGCGGCTGGCATCGGCGGCCAGGCTGGCATCGCCGGCCACCTGCTGGATGGTGTTTTCCAGTTCGCCCAGGGCGTCGCGAATCTGCGCGGTACCCCCCGCCTGGTCTTCGGCGCCGGCGTGGAGTCCGTTGTTCAGATCGGCCAGGGTACTGCTGCTGCCGGCGACTTTCTCGGCGTGCTGGCGAATGGTGCCCACCAGTTCGCCAAGGTAGTCGCGCAGGCGATTGAGCGAGTCTTCGATGCGGCGCAGGTCGAGCGTGCTGGAGCCCAGGGCGATAGGGCGGCTGAAATCGCCAGCGGCCCAGGCTCCCAAGGCGCTGACCAGGCGCCCGAGCACCTGGGTCAGGCGGCGCTGGATGCGGTCGATGCACAGGGCGATGAGCAGGATCAGGCCGATCATCAGGCCTTGCATGATGCGCACTTCAGCCTGGATGCGCCCGTGTTCGGCGCGCACTTCGGGCTCCAGGGCGGCCAGCGCGGTCTGCAGGGCATCCACGCGTTGGTCGGTGGCCGCGGCGAGCTCGTTGCGTCGCTGGATCAGATCGCGGGTGCGCGCCAGTTCTCCCGGGTAGCGCTTGAGCAGGCCGCCCAATTCGCGCTTGAGGGCGATGCCGCGATCTTCGGCCTGGCTGGTTTCGCTGCTGCTCTCCAGGCCCATCATCGCGGCGAAGTCATCGGCGGCGGAGCTGCTGCTGTCGGCCACGCCGAGCAGGGGCAGTTGGTCCAGCCGAGCGCTGTCGCGACCCAGGGCCTCGAGTTCGCGCTCGACGTCGGCGGCCAACTCGTCGCGACCGCTGGCCACCAGCTTGGCGCGGGCCTGGCTCAGGCGGTTGAGGTGCTGGGCGGCGGCGAACAAGGGCGCGCGGTAATCGCTCGCAGCCGGCGTATTGGCAGAGTCGGCGTACTGCGCGAGCTGGTCGAGGGAGCCGGCGATTTCCCGTTCAGCCTGGATCAGCAAGCCCTGTGGATCGCCCGCCAGCTTGCCGGCGGCGAGCAGTTCATCGCGGGTGAATTCGCGCAGCTCATTGAAGCTGGGCAGCAGGTCCTGTGTCAGTTCACCCGGGAGTTGCGCAAGGCGCTGTTCCAGGCTGTCGATGCCTTGGGTGGCGGCGCTGTGGCGCAGCGCATCGCCGCTGTTCAGGTAGGCCTGGACGTTGTCCTCCACTTCCCCCTGGAAGCGCTGGGCGAGGTCCAGGTACTGCTCCATGAGTTGATAGGGCCGTTCCAGCGCCCGCTGCGACCACCACAGCGTGGCGCCCAATGCCAGGCAGACGGTGACCAGCAGCAGGGTAATCAGGTTGGTGAGCAGTTTCAGGCGCATCGCGTCCTCGACAGACAACTGAGGGGATGGCCAGATGATATTGCCGTTTGGTGACAGTCCCGTGACGGCGGGGATCAGTCGCGGTACAGCTCCACCCGGTTACGGCCCGCGTGTTTGGCGCAATAGAGCGCTTCGTCCGCCTGCTTGGAAAGCTGATTGATGTCGAGATCGTCATGCAACTGGGCGATGCCGCAGCTGAAGGTGCAAGACAGGTCGTGAGGTTGCGCCGGGTAGCGGATCTCCGCGAAGCGCCGGCGGATCTCCTCCAGCACGCGATGGGCCGCTTCGAGGTCGGTATCGGGCAGCACCACGGCGAATTCCTCGCCGCCGTAGCGACCGATATGGTCGGTCTTGCGCAGGCGCTGTTTGAGGAACAGGGCAAGGCTCTTGATCACCCGGTCGCCCATGGGATGGCCGTAGGTGTCGTTGACCTTCTTGAAGTGGTCGATATCGAGCATGGCGAAGCACAGCGGCTTGCCTTCCCGGCGCGCGCGGGAGCTGGCGTCCTCCAGCAGTTGCAGCGTGTGGGTGTGATTGAACAGCCCGGTGAGGCTGTCGCGCACCATGCGTGCCTTCAGGCTGCGCGCGCGCTTGGCGCGGGTGCGCACCGTCGCGATCAGGTGGCGCGGCTTGATCGGCTTGGTGAGGAAGTCGTCGCCGCCTTCGCTCATCGCATCCAGCTGTTTATTGAGGTCATCTTCGGCTGACAGGTAAATGATCGGCACGCTCACATAGCGCTCGTGCTGGCGGATCACCTTGGCCAGCTCAGTGCCTAGGCACTCCGGCATGTACATGTCGAGGATGATCAGGTCCGGCTGGAATTCGGCCAGGGCCAGCAGGGTCTTCACCGGTTCGGTGATGACGCGGGTGACGATGCCGGCGGAGTTGAGGATCAGCTCGGTGTGGGTGGCCTGGGCGCGGGAGTCGTCCACCACCAGCACCTTGAAGGGGTCGTAGTGCGCGGTGCGGGTCAGGGCTTCCAGTTTTTCCAGCAGGCTGGAGGCATCCAGGGCGCCGGTGAAGAACTCCTGGCCGCCAGCGCGTACTGCCGCCAGGCGTGTCGGGGCATCGGCCTCTTCGTGGCTGAAGAAGATGATCGGCAGTTTCTGCTCCAGGCCTTGCTGGGCTTCGCGTGCCAGCTCCAGGCCTTTGCCCGGACCGGCGAAGTCCACTTCCAGCACGATCGCTGCCGGATGCCGTTCCGCCATGGCCGAGCGGAAGGCGTTGGCGCTCTCGCAGAGCTGGGCGTTGAGGCCGAAGAATTCCAGTTGCTGGGTCAGGCGCTCGGCGCGGTCCTTGCTCTGCAGCGCCAGGTACACCGGCTTGCGCAGGGGCGGCAGGAAGGTCTGCTCGAACTGATCGCCATGCCGCAGCCCGGTGCGCGACAGGCGCTGCATCAACAGGCTGAGTTCGGTGATCAGATCGCTGGAGAGCCGTCCGCGGTTCTCTTCTACGCCACGCAGGCAGTTGCCGATGGCCACCGCCAGGCGCGTGTGTTCCGGTTGATCGAAGCGTTCGGCGTAGCGTTGCAGGTAGAGGCTGGCCTCGGCCAGCTCGGTCATGCAGGCCGAGCTCCATTCGCTGCGTTGCAGGCGCTGCCAGATCTCCAGAACGTGCCGCGCCTGGTTGATTACCCGCTGGGCGAAGTGATTCTTGAGCCGGTCGCGGTTGGGATCTTCGTGCTCGGTCATGGCCGGGGAGGTCGCCTGGAGACGATCTGAGTGATGGCGCCATGCTATCACCTCGCGAGCGGTACGCCAGTGCCATCTGTCCCGATTCTGCGGGATATGTCAGATAAATATCCTTAGTCCGCAGCCAAGGCCCCGAAAGCGCTGAACGCACCGGAGGTTGGTTTGGTGCGCGGACACTGCGCCGGGCGTGCTCATCCCTTATAGTTGCTGGATTCGGCCGCAACGCTGTCTGCGGATCGTGGTCGAACCTTTCCGTGCTGATCGAAATTCGAAGGACACTGCCATGCTGGACTGGAAGAAGCGTATGGGGGATGCGCGCGAGCGCGTCGATGATTCGGTTGACGATGTACGCAGCTACCTCGGTGGCATCTGGCTGAGTCGTGCCCTCGGCAGCCTGCTGGCGATCTACCTGATCGGTAGCGTGATTGTGGGCTGGTACTGGAGCCGCGAGCCCGATCTCTTCCCCGTACAGCAGAACGCCCAGGCGGCCGCCGAGCGCGCGGGCCGGCAGATGGTCAGCGGCTACACCACCGTGGAAACCCTGAAGACCGTGGGACAGACCCTGCTCGACAAGAGCGGCGGTTACCTCTCCAACGACCTCGCTCCACCCGGCCTCTGGCTGGACAACATGCCCAGCTGGGAATATGGCGTGCTGGTCCAGGTGCGCGACCTGTCCCGTGCCCTGCGCAAGGACTTCGCCCGTTCCCAGTCGCAGTCCACCGAAGACCCGGACCTGGCCAAGGCCGAGCCGCGCTTCAACTTCGACAACAAGAGCTGGGCGCTGCCAGCCTCCGAGTCCGAGTACAAGGAAGGCATCCGCTCGCTGGATCGTTACCTGGCCCGCCTGGCCAATCCGAATCAGCCCAGCGCGCAGTTCTATAGCCGCGCGGATAACCTGAACAACTGGCTGGGTGACGTCGCTACCCGTCTCGGTTCTCTGTCCCAGCGCCTGTCGGCCAGCGTGGGTCGAGTGCGCCTGAACACCGACATCAGCCCCGAAGCCGCCGCTGCCACCGGCAAGGTGCCGGAAGTGAGCGAGGAGATCGTCGAGACGCCCTGGCTGCAGATCGACAACGTCTTCTATGAAGCTCGTGGCCAGGCTTGGGCGCTGTCCCACATCCTGCGCGCCATCGAAGTCGACTTCGCCGACGTGCTGGCGAAGAAGAACGCCACCATCAGCGTGCGCCAGATCATTCGTGAACTGGAGGCCGCCCAGGAGCCGCTGTGGAGCCCGATGGTGCTGAACGGCAGCGGCTACGGTGTGCTGGCCAACCACTCGCTGGTGATGGCCAACTACATCTCCCGCGCCAACGCCGCCGTGATCGACCTGCGCCAGTTGCTGGAGCAGGGCTGATGGCAATCGACGATCGCGAGGCGGCCCACCGCGCCGCCTCCGACGCCGAGCGGGTGGCCTGGGTCGATGAGCAGGACCGCCCCCTCGGCGGCCTGCCCCGCGCCGAATTGCGCGAGCGCGGGCTGATCTCCCGCGGCACCTTCATTCTCCTGTTCAACTCCGCCGGCCAGCTCTGCGTGCATCGCCGCACCCTGAGCAAGGCGCTGTATCCCGGCTACTGGGACGTGGCTGCCGGCGGCATGGTGCAGGAAGGCGAGGACTACGCCGAATCCGCCGCCCGCGAGCTGGAAGAGGAACTCGGTGTTGGCGGCGTGCCGCTGCGTGAGCATGGGCGCTTCTATTTCGACGAACCGGGCAATCGCCTCTGGGGCGCGGTGTTTTCCGCCGTCTCCGATGCACCCCTGAAGCTGCAGCCGGAAGAGGTGATGGAAGCGCGCTTCATGAGCGTGGACGAGGCGTTGGCCCAGAGTCCGTGCTGTCCGGATTCGCTCAAGGCGCTGAAGCTGTACCTCGCCACGCTTTAGGTTGTGGGAACGATGTGGGGGCGAATTCATTCGCTAAGCAGCCCGCAGGGTTGCCCTCACCAGCCATTGGGGTCGCTGCGCAACCCTCAGCGATTGAAATCGCCCCCACAATGAAATGCGCCTTTTACCCCCTCCAAACCCGCGCCCAGCGCGGGTTTGTGCAATATTCCGGACCTTTTCGTGCGGGATGCTGCACGAGGTCGCCAATCTGTCGATCAATGGCGCATTTTCGTACTTAGCATTCGCCGCGAATGCTGATAAATTTCGCCGCCTTTCAAGCCCGGCCACACACCGGGTTGCGCTGCCCCTGCCAGAGTGGGGCTTCGCGGTCGGCTCCCCGCCGACCAGTCGCTATCCTGACCCCTACGAGGAAAGCCGGTGGTCAAGAAAGCTTCGTCCTTTGCCGCCCTGGGCGGCTTGGTGTACTCCACCGACAGCGGCCGGCATTGCCCGGATTGCCGCCAACCCATCGATGCGTGCATCTGCAAGCAAGCCGTCGTGCCTGCTGGCGATGGCATTGCCCGCGTGCGCCGTGAAACCAAGGGCCGTGGTGGCAAGACCGTCACCTCCGTCAGCGGTGTGCCGCTGGCCGAAGATGCCCTGAAGGAACTGGCCACGGCGCTCAAGCGTCGTTGCGGGACGGGTGGAGCCTTGAAGGACGGCGTGATCGAGATCCAGGGCGACCACGTGGACCTGTTGCTTGAAGAACTCGCCAAGCGCGGCTTCAAGGCCAAGAAATCCGGCGGCTGAGCCACGGCTTTCTAAACTGACCGTCAGAGCGGCGGTCAACACTCCAACGTCATACGACCGAATTAACCTGTCCAGGCCCCCGGCATGATCCGGCGGGCATGGCGCTTTTCTATCCCATAGGGGGAAACCGATGTCTGCACGACGCACGCGCAAGGACGATGGCACCAGTTGGACCGTGGCCGACAGCCGCAGTGTCTATGGTATTCGCCATTGGGGGGCCGGCTATTTCGCAATCAACGAAGCGGGCCGCGTCGAAGTGCGCCCCCGTGGTGCCGGCAGCGAGCCGGTGGACTTCTTCGACATCGTCGGCGACCTGCGCGAAGCGGGCCTGTCCCTGCCGCTGCTGGTGCGCTTCCCCGACATCCTGCAGGACCGCGTGCGCCAGCTGACCGGTGCCTTCGACGCCAACATCGAGCGCCTGGAATACCAGAGCAAGTACACCGCGCTGTACCCGATCAAGGTCAACCAGCAGGAAGCGGTGGTGGAAAACATCATCGCCACCCAGAACGTCTCCATCGGCCTGGAAGCCGGTTCCAAGCCCGAGCTGCTGGCCGTACTGGCGCTGGCGCCGAAGGGCGGCACCATCGTCTGCAACGGCTACAAGGACCGCGAGTTCATCCGCCTGGCGCTGATGGGCCAGAAGCTTGGCCATAACGTTTTCATCGTCATCGAGAAAGAAGCCGAGGTGGAATACGTCATCGACGTCGCCGCCGAACTCAAGGTCGCGCCGCAAGTCGGCCTGCGCGTGCGCCTGTCGTCCCTGGCCTCGTCCAAGTGGGCTGACACCGGTGGCGAGAAATCCAAGTTCGGTCTCTCCGCCGCGCAGATCCTCTCGGTGGTGGAGCGCTTCCGCAAGGCTGGCCTCGACCAGGGCGTGCGCCTGCTGCACTTCCACATGGGCTCGCAGATCGCCAACCTGGCCGACTACCAGCACGGTTTCAAGGAAGCCATCCGCTACTACGCCGAGCTGCGCAACCTCGGCCTGCCGGTCGACCACATTGACGTCGGCGGCGGCCTGGGCGTCGACTACGACGGCACCCACTCGCGCAACGCCAGCTCCATCAACTACGACATGGACGACTACGCCGGCGTGGTGGTGGGCATGCTCAAGGAGTTCTGCGACGCGCAGGGCCTGCCGCACCCGCACATCTTCTCCGAGAGCGGCCGCGCCATGACCGCGCACCACGCCGTGCTGGTGATGCAGGTGACCGACGTCGAGCGTCACAACGACGAAGTGCCGAAGTTCGCCAATCTGGAAGAGCAGCCGGAAATCGTTCGCTGGCTGGCCGAGCTGCTGGGCCCCACCGATGCCGAGATGGTCACCGAGACCTACTGGCGCGCCACCCACTACATGGGAGACGCCGCTACTCAGTATGCCGAGGGCAAGCTCACGCTCGCCGAGAAGGCCCTGGCCGAGCAGACCTACTTCGCCATCTGCCGCCGCCTGCACAACCAGCTCAAGGCGCGCCAGCGTTCCCACCGTCAGGTGCTGGATGAGCTGAACGACAAGCTCGCGGAGAAGTACATCTGCAACTTCTCGGTATTCCAGAGCCTGCCGGACACCTGGGCCATCGGCCAGGTGCTGCCGATCATCCCGCTGCACCGCCTCGACGAAGAGCCCCTGCGTCGCGCCGTGCTGCAGGACCTGACCTGCGACTCCGACGGCAAGATCAACCAGTACGTCGACGAGCAGAGCATCGAGACCAGCATGCCGGTGCACGAAGTGCGCGAAGGCGAGGACTACCTGCTGGGCGTGTTCCTGGTGGGCGCCTACCAGGAAATCCTCGGTGACATGCACAACCTGTTCGGCGACACCGACTCGGTGAACGTCTACCAGCATGACGACGGCAGCGTTTACCACGCCGGTATCGAAACCCACGACACCATCGAAGACATGCTGCGCTACGTGCACCTGTCTCCCGATGAGCTGATGGCGCTGTATCGCGACAAGGTCTCCAGCGCCAAGCTGAGCCCGCGCGAGCGCACCCAGTACGTCGACGCCCTGCGCCTGGGGCTGACCCGCTCGTCCTACCTGTCGTCCTGATAGGGATACGAATGAAAAAGCCCGGCCAAGTGCCGGGCTTTTTGTTCATGCAGACTGCGCAGGACTAAGCCTTTAAAATAGTTACCAAGCCAACCCCACACTCAGCCCCACATACTCCTGACGCGTTAGTTCTCCACGCAGAATTTGCATTCCACCTGACCACCGACGCTTCATTCGTAATCGGCAGTGAACGGCCGATTGTGTTGAAAAAGGCGGTTCTGCGGCAGCCAGTCGGCCAGGTGCGCCAGCTTTCGAAGTGGCTGCACGCCACTTCAAGTTGCCTTTCGGCGTTTCACTGAGCGTCCTTGCTCAGGTTTGCGGGTTAATTCGAGGTTTTCTGCTCGCAGCAGGCGTACCTATCCCGTGATCGGCGGCCCGTGAGGCATGAGCTTGGCCATGCGTCGCAGGTTTTGCACCGTCGCGGCCAAGGTGAATTCGTCGGTGGCGCCGGTCAGGCCACGCAGTCGTAAACGGTCGAGTTTCATGATCCGTTTGAGGTGGGCGAACAGCATCTCCACCTTCTTGCGCTCGCAGCGAGAGACGAGGTACTCCGGTGTCTTGGCGATGCGTCGCGCTACGTCGCGAGCAGCCTCATGGATACTGCGGACGATCTTCCGATTCGGCGTATTGGGACAGCACTTGGCTTTCAGCGGGCAGGTGGCGCAGTCGGCTTGGCTGGAGCGGTAGATGATGGTATTGGCCTTGGTCACCCGCGTTCTCTGTTGGGTGAAGGCGCGCCATTCACTGCGTAGCGGTTTGCCGGCTGGGCAGCGGTATTCCTTGGCCTCCGGGTTCCAGTGAAAGTCGTTGCTGGAGAGACTGTCGTCCTTGCGCTCGGTCTTGTCCCACACCGGCACATGCGGCTCGATGTCCTTCTCCTCGACCATCCAGGCCAGCATCGGGGCCGTGCCATAGGCGGTATCGCCGATCAGGCGTTCCGGTGTGAGGTCGAACTGCGCTTCGACGCGCTCGACCATCGTTTTGGTCGACTCGACTTCGGCAGTCCGATGCGCCGGGGTGGCTTCCACATCCAGGATCACGCCGTGCGCGGTATCGATCAGGTAGTTGGTAGCGTAGGCAAAGAAGGCCGGACCACCGGGCGCGGCGGTCCACCGCGCCTGCGGATCGGTGAGTGAAATTTTCTTGGGCAGGGCTTCGGCCAGCGCCTCTTCATCAAGGGCTTCGAGGTACTCGCGCACGGCGCGGCTGCTGAGCGCCGGATCGCGCCAGTCGACTTCATCGCCCGCCACCCCACGTTGCCGGCTGGCATCCGCCTTGATGATGCTGGCGTCGACGGCGAAGCCTTCGGCCTTGACCAGCCCAGCGGCCATGCAGCGCCGCAGCACCTCATTGAACAACCAGCGGAACAGCCCGCTGTCACGAAAGCGGCCGTGGCGATTCTTCGAGAAAGTCGAGTGATTGGGCACTTCGTCTTCCAGGCCCAGCCGGCAGAACCAACGATAGGCCAGGTTCAGGTGCACCTCTTCACACAACCGCCGCTCGGAACGGATGCCGTAGCAGTAGCCGACCACCAGCATGCGCACCATCAACTCCGGATCAATCGAGGGTCGCCCGATGGGGCTGTAGAAGTCGGCCAGGTGGGCACGCAGGTCGCTGAGATCCAGGCACTGATCGATGCTGCGCAGGAGGTGTTGGGCTGGGACGTGATCTTCCAGATTGAACGAGTAGAACAGGCGCTGCTGTCCTCCCGGTAACTGCCCCATCATGCTGCCTGCCCCCACGCTCACTGAGCGCGTGATTTTGCCGGCGGCAGGGGGCGGCAGCTACTTTTTCAACAGAATCGGCCAATAGAAGACATTCCTATCTCTCGTTTGGCCCCGACAGGGATACACATTCAGGGCAATTCTTTCCGCACCCGAGGAATTAAAAGTGGTACGCCCCGGAAATGATCACGGCGTAGGGATGCTCGGTTTCGCCCACCACGCGTCCGCGCACGGCGGAAGGTCCGGTATCCACGGGCGATTTGCCGAAGTCCACCAGGTGGAGGTTGAACTCGATGGCCTTGCCATTGCCGTGATCGACCTGCACCCCGGCGCCCACACCCCACATGCGATCCAACGGCATGGCCAGCGTCCGCTTGCTGTCGTCGACCGGTGCCTGGACGTAGAAGGTGTCGAGCGTATAGCGAAGTCCGCCGTTGGCGGGGAAGCCGTAACCCAGGGTGCCGGCCCAGAAGTTGTTGAAACCGCTGTCCTCCACGTCGATCGTTTCGCCGTCCATCGAGATCGAGTTGGCGCCGAAGCGGGAGAACTCGACCCAGGCGATATCCGCGACGATGAAGGCGCCTGAATCCAGTTCGTGGTAAACGCCGCCGATGATGCGTTGTGGCATGACCTGTTCGACTTCGATCTCGTCGCTCAGGATGCCCCGTTCGAGCAAACCGCCAATCACCGGTCCGGTATTGCGGAACTTGAGGTCGCCATCGATATCGGTCTTGGACTCGCTTGTGTAGACCAGGCCGAAGCGGGTCTTCTCGGTCATTTCCCACAGCAGCGAGAGGCTGAAGTTGGTGCCGACGCCGTCGAGGTCGGCCTCGAGCTTCCCATCGGCCGCGCCCGGCACGAGCGTGTTGATGGCGACTTCCGACTGTGAAGAGATGTAGTTGATGCCCACCGACGCACCGATCGACCACTGCTCGTTGATTCGCCACGACAGTGCCGGCGTCACGGCGACGTAGACCAGCGAGTAGCTGTCGGTGTAGTAGCGGCCGGCCCAGTCGGAGCCGTACTCCGAGCCGAAGCCGGAAGGAATGGTGAGTGAGATCCCGGCATGCAGGGAGTCGTTGATCGGCCTGACGTAGTAGGCCTGGGGCACCATGACGGGGTTGAGATCGTTGTCGGGGTCGCCGCCGCTGGTGGTGGTCTGCCCGTCGTCCACTTCGAACGTGCCGAAGCCGGTCGCCTGCATCAGGCTGATCGTCGCGGTGGGCTTATCCAGCCGGGACATGCCGGCCGGGTTGTCGCTGGCGGTTTCCGCGCTGTCGGCACTGGCTGCGATACCGGCAAAACCCGCAGAGCCGGCCAGTACCGGTGATGTGCCCAGGCACGCCAAGACGCCGGATAACACCCGTAGCGATGTCACTCGCATGGAACCCCCTTTGATCACGAAGCAATCGGCAGGCACCGATGTACCCGCTCAGGTTCTCAATAAATGTCGATGCTCATTAGGAGAAATGCCGAACCAGCGCTGGTGTGCGCGGCAGAAGGACGATGTCCGCCGGTAACCGAGTTCCTGGGCAATCTGTCCAATCGTCAAATCTGACTGTCCTAGCAGTTGTTCGGCTTGGTGCCGGCGGATCTCATCGACGCGCGCTTCGAAATCGATACCGTCATTGGCCAGGCGCCGCTGCAATGCCCTGGGGTGCAGGTCGAGGAGCTGGGCAATCTGCTCCAAATTGCAGCGTTGCTTGGGTAACAACGCATAGATATGACGCTCTACCTCGAAGCCCAACTTCTCATTTGTGTCCGAATGGGCTTCCAGGTAGAACTTCACGATGGAGTGCAGCATCGGGTCGTGCCGAACGCAGGGCCGCTGCATGTCCTTCAGGCTAATCGCGAGCGCGTTCTGATCCTGGCCGAACAGTACCTGACAACCAAAGTAACGCTGGTACTCCGCGAGATCCGCCTGAGGTTGGTGGCGCAGCAGTACGGTCGATGGTCGGAATGAGTCGCCTAGCAGCTCGGCCATCAACAGCTTGCCGTGCAGCAGCGACTTTTCGACTATCTGAGGAATCTCTAGGATGCACGGCAAAGCATTGTCGAAGCACAACAAGGTACAGCCGGGGCGACGTTCCAGATGAAATAGGATCGAAGGGCTGTACACGCACATGTAGCGTACAACGGCTGCTAATCCCTCGCCGGCGGTCGGTGCTGTCTGCCCTAGGTGTTGGAGTGGACCGAGCAGCGTCGACTTCTGACGGGTAGCCAGTTCCATGCCGAGGTAGGGCATTTCTAGAGCGTGCGCGCTGCCTTCAAAAATTTGCACAAGACTTCTGTAGGAAAACTTCTTCTCATAATCGCCTACGACGTCCATGCCGATACGATGCGGAGCGAGATGTTCCCGAAGAGATGCACCGTGTTCGGAAAGCAGTTCGCCAAACTGCAGAAACGCGGTACCGCGAATAGTGTCCATGATCCGTACCTTCTTGCTTGAGGCATCCAGCGCGAGGCGCGGTTACAGCCAGGTCGCCGCTTAGGCGCCAAACGGTAGGTAGACGGGCTAGTGGAAGAGCTCAGTGCTCGGCCCCACTTGCCGGCTCTCGGCAAAAAAAGGCAAGCCATCGGCCAATGGCTTGCCTCGATGCCTAGAAGCATCAGTTGGAGCATCAGGGAGTGACGATGTTGAACCAGAAGTCGAAGTTGTCGAGGTACGACACCAGTTCCTCCAGCTTGCCTTCGCTACCCGTCACCTTGATGTCCCCCTTGGCAATCGCGTCCTTCAGGGTGGTTTCCTGCAGCACGATCCTGTTCAGGGTGTCGCGGGTCAGGGTCACGGTGGCGTCGGCGTCCTTGGCTTGCATGTCTGCGGTGTGGTTGAGCACACCGTTGACCATTTCCAGGGCGTACTTCTGCTTGAGGTCGGTGAAGTCGAAGTTCAAGGTGATCTTCTTGTCTTCGGCTTTCGGCCCGTCCAGACGCATGGCCAGATAGTCGAAGAACAGGTCCAGGTCCATCGCCCGCACGGTATCCGGGCTGGCAGTGTTGGGGGTGGGCAGCTTGGCCACGCCGTTGCGCAGTTCCTGGGCGCCGGTGAGGTAGAAGTTGCGCCACGGGCCGCTCTCGGCCTGGTAGCCCAGCTGCTCCAGCGCATCCGCCTGCAGGTCCTTCGCCGCCTGATTGTTGGGATTGGCGAACACCACGTGGTTCACCACCTCGGCCACCCAGCGGTAGTCACCCTTGTCGTAGTAGGCCTGGGCTTTCTTCAGCACTTCCGTTTCGCCGCCCATCATGTCCACGTAACGTTTGGCCTGTTCCTCCGGTGGCCATTCGTTCAGCGTGGCCGGATTGCCAATGTACCAGCCGAGATGCAGCACATAGGTGGCCTTGACGTTGTGATTTAGCGAGCCGTAGTAGCCGCGGTTGGAGAACTTGCTGGCGATTGCCTTCGGCAGTTTCACCTGCTCGCCGATCTCCGTCATCGTGTAACCCTTGTTCGCCAGGCGCAGAGTCTCGTCGTTGATGTAGCGGTACATGTCGCGCTGCGAAGACAGCTGCTCACGCACTTCCTTGTTTCCCCAGATCGGCCAGTGGTGCTGGGCGTACATGACTTGGACGTCATCACCCCAAAGCTTCAACGACTCGTTGAGGTACTTCGACCAGGGCAGCGGCTCGCGGATCTTGGCGCCGCGCAGCGAATAGGTGTTGTGCAAGGTATGGGTGGAGTCCTCGGCCGCGTTCAGGGCCTTCTTCTCCTTGATGTAGATGAGCATCTCGGCCGGCGCCTCACTGCCAGGGGCGTAGAGGAACTCGTAGGTCAGGCCGTCGATCACGTGGGTCTCGCCGGTCTTCTGGATGATGTCGGTGGGCGGGATCAGCGTCACGGTGCCGGTCGAGGTGGTGGTGCCCAGGCCTGCGCCCAGTTGGCCTTGCGGGTTCGGCGGCAGCAGGTTGCCATACATGTAACTGGCGCGCCGGCTCATGGCCGTACCAGCCATCACGTTTTCGGCGACCGCGTGCTCCAGGAAGCCCAGCGGTGCGTAGATCTTCACCTTGCCTGACTTCACGTCCTTCTCGTCGACCACGCCGCGCACACCGCCGTAGTGATCAATATGGCTATGAGTGTAAATCACCGATTCCACGGGTTTCTTCGGCCGGTGTTGGTAGTACAGATCCAACGCCGCCTTGGCTGTTTCGGTAGAGATCAGCGGATCGATGATGGTGATGCCGTTCTTGCCTTCGACGATGGTTACGTTCGACAGGTCGTAGTTGCGCACCTGGTAGATGCCGTCGGTGACTTCGAACAGGCCGGAGATGTTGATCAGCTGGGATTGCCGCCAGAGGCTGGGGTTGGTGGTGTCCGGCGCCGCCTCACCTTCCTTGATGAAGGCGTACTTGGCCGGGTCCCAGATCATGTTGCCCTGTGCGCCCTTGATCGGCTCGGCAGGCAGCGGGGCGATGAAGCCCTTGTGGGCCAGCTCGAAGGAGGTCTTGTCGTTGAACGGCAGTTCTTTGAGCAGGGCGGCGTTGGCCGCCTTGGTGGCCTCGGTTGCGGCCTTGGGCGTATCGGCGGCCCAGGCTTGGCTGGTGGCCGAGATGGCCGCCGCCAGCAGGAACGAGGTGCTAAAGCTCCAGAGGCGGGTGGCCGCCTGGCTGGCAGGTTGGGACGCGGAACGAGTGTGCGCTTTCATTTCAAACTCCTTCTTGCCTGATGCGCCGTACCTTTCGAGGCAACTGCCAGCGATGTTTTCGTATCGATTCCTGATGTATGGGACCAGGCGACACCCCGCCTATCGGGAGCCTGTCGCCAAGCCGTGACTATTGCCGTTTTAAACCCTGGAACGACGTGACCATGTCCCGTGCCCAGCCATCGAGCACCGCCTTGGTGTCGCTCGCCGTCATGACCTGGGAGGAATTGTCCAGCTCGGCACCGGCGCCCTTGCGTACCACCTGGGCCACCACCTCGTTGCTGCCGCCATCGAGGAAGGCCGCCTCGGTGGCGATGCTGGTGTCCTGGTCACGAATGCCGGTGGCGGCGCTCACGCCGGCCGCCACTAGGGCGATCGGGATCACCTCGTAGGGTTGTAGCCCCTTGGTCGAGGCGCTGACCCCGGTGATCGCTGGACGTACCACCAGCACACCGGGGCCGGGGCCGTCGGCCAGCGGCAGCGCCTTGGCGAACTGGGTCTGCAGCACCTGGTCGTAATAGGTCGTGATGCCTTGCAGGGTGCTCGCGGGAATCTTCTCGGTGGGTTTGGGTTGTGGGTAGAACTGGCTCGGCTCGACATAGACACTGGTGAACTGGCCAACGTCCACCCCGGGCTTAATCCAGCGCGCCACCGGTGCGCCGGAAGGGGATTTCTCTTCCTGGAGGGCTTTGTAGTCCTTGAGGAACCCTGAGTACTCCTCGGGTTCCACGTACTTGCTGGCACAACCCGCCATCCCCAGCGTGGCGAGGCACAGCACTACCGCTAACGGCTTCAATGTCATGGTGTAGCTCCTGGTGGTCGATCCTGCAGTGTGGGTCGTTGTCCGTTGTCGCACGCGCGGCACTCCGGGTCAGAAACGCCAGGTCGCGCCGCCGCCGATGATGTGCAGGGCGGCGTTGTCGTAGCTGCCGGAGAGGGTGGTGCCGGAACGCCGCTTGGTCTGGTCCACGTCCATGTCGCCCAGCCAGACCAGGGTGTAGGCCAGGTGCAGGTCGAGCCCCTCCTCCACCTGGTAATTGACCCCAGTGGCGAAGCGCCAGGCCTCGCCCATGGGGTTGTCGACGGTGCGGTCCTCGTCGTCCACGGCGGAGCTGTCGTAGCCCACGCCCATGCTCCAGCGCAGCTGCCGGGTGGCCTGGTACTGCGCGCCGACGGAGGCGTGCCAGGTGTCCTTGTACTGGCGGTCCACCGTGCGGTCGACATTGCCGGCGTCGGCGTCGACTTCCACGCCGATATCGCCGAACTCGCTCCAATCCTGCCAGCCGAGGCTGCCGAGCAGCGTCCACTGCGTATCGAGCTGGTGGGCCACACTGAGCAGCACGGTCTGCGGGATGTTCATGTCCAGTTCCAAAGAATCCACATCCAGCCGGCGCAGGGCGGCATTGATGATGGGGTTACTGACCTTGCGCACGTTGGGGCTGTCCTCGAACTCCAGCTTCACCTTGCTGGTGTAGGCGAGGCCGACCTTCGTGCGCTCGTCGAGCTTGTAGAGCAGGCCGAGGTTGACCCCGGTGCCGACGTCGGTGTCCTTGTACTCCAGCTGCCCATCCGGGTTGTCGCGCAGGCCGAGCAGGTTGTTGTTGATGGCCACCTCGGTGCGGTAGTAGCCGTAGACGATGCGCGGGCCGACGCCCACCGAGAGCTGATCGGTGAACTGGTGCGCGACGGTCGGCTGGAAGGACACGCCGATCACCGCCGCCTCCTGGCTGAAGTAGCGGCCGGCCCAGTCGTCGTCGTAATCCAGCGCCAAGCCGAAGTTGCCATACGTGCCGAAGCCGATGGCCGAATCCTCGCCCACCTGGTGGCTGACGAACAGGCTGGCGCCGGGCAGCCACTCTAGGGAGTTGCCGCCTTCGTTGCCGTCGAACTGATTGTTGGCGTCGCGGGAGAAACGCAGGTGGCCGAGGATCAACTGGCCATTGGCGCTGATCTGGGTGCCCTTCAGCTCGGCGATGCCGGCCGGGTTGCTCATCAGTACGCTGGGGTCGGTGGCCAGCGCGGCGGAACCCGCGTTGGCCAGGCCGGCGCTTTCCTGGCCGGCCTCATAGATAAGGATGCCGCCGGCGTGCGCCTGGTTACCGAGGAGGCCAAGACCGGATGCGAGTGCCGCAGCACAGACGTGACGCGAAGTGCGAGTGCCAAAGTTCATCATGAAGCATCCCCTGCCAGACAAGACGAGCACGGCACTTCCGATACATGGTCGCCCACTTGGGTCTACGTGCAGTTTGTGGGTAGCAACTGCAGTGCGGCGGTGCGGCCATCCCTGCCATGACAAGCAGTAGCCTAGTCAGATGAAACCGATGCGCAAATCGTGGGCTGGAAAATGGACGCACAGTTCTCATTTCGCGACACCGCTTGGTGCGACAAGAACATGCGCTCTGAATGCGACTATTCGTGCCAGAGACCAGATAGTTCCGGCGTTTTCGGCTCACTAGTACTCATCTGCCGATCATTGCATGTCGTGAAATGGGAATAGGCCAGCGGGTGCTGGCGACAATCAGTTGATTTGCCTGTACCTCACCGGCGAGAGGCAGACATCTCGAATTCTGGGAATGAACTTACTCTGGTAGCGAAATGAAGAAGACCTTCGGAGAGTCAGGAATTCTCCCCATTTTTGTAGCCGTTTCTAATGACTGCTCCTGGCCCAGGCCGTGTAAAAATGCAGCGGGTGATGGATAGCTGGAGATTGGATTGTTTTAGCGGCGCCCAGAGGCCCTATGGGCGCCTGCGTGTCCATCCAAGTCATTCAACTGATTCGGGCAAGTGCTGCTTCCGCGATGCCTTGCGACGATCTCAGCGGGCCGCTAATGGGGTTCAAGCCTTCATCGCCGCCATCAGCGCACTATTGCCCAGCAGGTTCAGCACACGTTTGAAGTTGTAGGCGAGCACATGCAGGCTCATTTCCGTGCTCACCCGGTCGAGCGTCTTGGTGAGGAAATGAGTGGCGCCCATCCAGGCCTTCAATGTGCCGAACGGGTGCTCTACCGTCTGGCGGCGGATGCGCATCATCTCCGGTGCCTGATCCAGGCGGGACTGCATCGCGTCGAGCACCGCCTCATGTTCCCAGCGGCTCACCCGCCGCTGTGCGCTCGGTGTGCACTGCTCTTTCAACGCACAACCTTGGCAATGCGAACTCCAGTAACGGTGCAGCTTCAGGCCTTTCTCAACCGTCGCATAACGCCAGATCAGGCGTTCTCCGGCTGGGCAGCGGTACTCGTTGTGGGCCGCGTCGTAGATGAAATCATCGCGACCAAAGCGACCCGCTGCGGCGGCGGCCGAGGTCTTGGCCTTGGGTACAAAGGCGGTGATGCCAGCCTCGTGGCAGGCGAGGATTTCCTCGCTCTTGAAGTAGCCCCGATCGGCGACCACCGAGAGTGACTCCACGCCCATCGCGTCCCGCGCTTGCTGGGCCATGGCACTCAATTGATCCCGGTCGACGCCGTCGTTCGTGACTTCGTGCGTCACGATCAGATGGTGTTTGGTGTCGACAGCGGCCTGGACGTTGTAACCAACCAGGCCGGTGCCGCGCGTCATCATCGAGCGTGCGTCGGGATCGGCCAGGGAGATCTGTTTGTCCGGCGCGGCCTCAAGCCGGCCCTCGAGATCCCGAAGTTCCTGCATCTTGGTTTTCAGGGCGGCGATCTTGCTGTGCAGGCGTTCGGCCTTGGCCTGTGCCGCCGCCGGCTCCTGGCGGTCAGCAGTGTCGAGCGCAGTCAGGTAGCGGCTGATGCTGGACTCGATCTCCTCCATCCGCCGTTGCAGCTTGGCACTGGTGAAGTTGCGGTCGCGATTGTTGACCGCCTTGAACTTGCTGCCGTCGATGGCCACCAGCGCCTCGGCGAACAGACCGAGTTGCTGGCACAGCACCACGAACTGCCGGCAGACACCGCGAATGGCTTTGCCGTTGTCCTTGCGGAAGTTGGCGATAGTCTTGAAGTCCGGCATCAGGCGTCCGGTCAGCCACATCAGCTCGACATTGCGTTGGGCCTCGCGCTCGAGGCGACGGCTGGACTGGATGCGGTTGAGGTAGCCGTAGATGTAGATCTTCAGCAGGACGGCAGGATGGTAGGCAGGCCGACCGGTTGCTGCGGGGACGACCCTGTCAAAACCGAGTCGGCCGAGGTCGAGTTCATCGACAAATACATCGACCACCCGCACCGGATTGGTGTCTGCGATGTAGTCATCCAGGCTCTCGGGCAACAGCGTGCTTTGGCCTCGACACTCGCCCTGGATGAAACGCTTCATGGATTGCCCCCGCCGTGAAACCCGCCGGCAGCATAGCAAGGGCGCGAGCCAAGTTTTTACACGGTCTGGGCCGTTAGCGGCCGCTTCGTGACACTCGACTGCTTCAACCTTGCACACGACGAACCGCTCCCCCACTACTCGACCAGGAATTGAGCAGGCACTCGACCAACTGCTCGCCCATGGCCTCGACCGGGATCTCGACCACCAGCTCAATCAAGTCGACCTACCCGGCATAATGGCGTGGCCGGCGGGCCGCTATTTCCTGTCCGTTTCGCTCGCAAGTCATTGATTCTCCGTGCGCAATGCGAGCACGAAGTTTTTCAGAAACGGAACCTGGAGCAGTTCGCCGGCAATTGTCGGCATTCGGGCGAGAGGCGCGCCGGCTGGAAAGGACCGCCCCCAAGCGTCGTACCGCCCAAACCAACATTTCCGTGCATGGACCCAACACACCCCCTACCGCTCATCCCCATCTGCCCCCAAAACCACGCCCCACCCACGCTCCGCCCGGTCCGCCTCATCCAGCACCTGCACCCCACACTTCAACTGAAGCCCCCGAAAACACCGGTTTTTTGCAAACGACGGTATTGTCCGACATTCGAAAACCAGCCGACAGCCGAAAGCCGCGCCAGCCCTGGTACGCGGCGCCCAATCAACAATCTGGAAATTGAACCTACAGGCGGAAACGCCCGGCCAGGTGCAAACCCGCCGCCCTGGCATTGCCAACGCCCTGCCAGAGTTCCAGCGCCTCCCGCTTCAGCCTGGACAAGTCCGTCTGCACATAGGTGGACGTCAGTCCCGGCATCGCGTGATTCAGCAGCAGCTCGGCCACCAGGTAGTCCACCCCCAGCTGCGCCCACCCCGCGCGTGCCATCTTGCGCAGGTCATGGCTAGTGAATGCCCCGCCGCTCAGCTCACGGACGATCCCCTGTGCCGCCTGCTCCGACAGCGGTTTCCCTTGCCCTCCGGGGAACAGGAAGACACTCGGCTTCCGCACCTGGGTTGCCTGGTAGCGGTGTAGCAGCTCGACCAGCTCCGGTGTCAACGGCACCTCCAGCTGGGTGCGTGTCTTGGTGTGTTCAGAGGGAATCACCCACCACCCGGCGTCGAGATCGAACTCTGCCCAGCGCGCTTGCCGCGTCTCCCCGATCCGCGAGCCGGTACACAGCATCAGCAGCGGCAACATGCAATCGCGTGGCTTATCCGAGAACAGCTCCGCCAGCCGCTCCACCACCGCTCCGGCGTCCTTGGGCAACAGCCGCGCCGGCTTGGGCTTGATCGGTCCGACGCCGAACTCCGGGAACTTCACCCCCTCCAGCGGATTGCGCGGCAGGCGCCGCAATTTCTGCGCCGCATGGATGGCCGCCACCAGCACCCGGTACACCTTCGCCACGGTGGCCGGCGCCAGTACACCCTGAATCGGCTGGATCAACACCCGGTGCACCAGCGCCCGGTCCAGGTCTTCCACCCACACCCCACCCAGGTACGGCAGAAGCCATTTCAGAATCACCGTCCGACAACTCGCCTTACGTGCCTTCGACAGCGCGGACTTGCCCAACTGGCAGTCCAGGTACCAGCGCAGCAGGTCGTTCACCGTAACCAGTTGCCCGAAGCGGCCTGCAGGCTGAGCGCCGGCTGCCCGACTCGCCAGCACCCCTGGCAACGCCGCCTGCATCGCGCTGCAGGACCAGCGCGGCCAGTCCGCCGCCTTCTTCCACTTGCCGTCCTGCAGGACGTCCCAGGCGGCCAACCGTCGACTGTCACGAAAACGCAGCCGCAGCTCGGGATACAGCTCATCGCGCAGCACGCGCACATCTTCGTCTTTCGCCGCCCGCTTGATCGCCGCGTCACTGAAGTTCACATACTCAGTTGTCATTGCTCACCTCTAAGGGAGATGCATCTAGGCGCCAGCCCGACCCAACCCGGTGCCTCCCATCCAGCCACATCCGAATCAACGCGGAAGGCCTCGCGCCTCCATCACCTTCGCCAAGCACAAGGCCAAATGCCAGCCCTCGACCAATGACCGCAGGCGCCGGTCTAACTCCTGCTCCAGAGCGCCAACCTGCTCGCAGGTAGCGCCCAGGTCGGCGTACTGACGCAGGCATTCCGCCCGCCATTCAGCGCCGCGTAGATCGGGGCACAGTCTCACCGCGACTGCACGCAGGTCGTCCAGGTCGAAAAACTCCCGCAGTACTTCCAGTACCCTCGCATTGGCCTGCACCTTGCCCAGCACGCCGCCGCCCTGCCCAGGAAACATATGGTCGACCGGATCAGGACAAACCCGTCGATACCGTTCCAGCAGCACCAGGAAAGGCGCAGTCAGCGGCAAGGTTTGACCCTGGACCCTCCAGATGCAGGAAGGCAGATCAAACTCGGACCAGCGCGAGCCCAGCAAGACCGGCACCGGCTGGCCGTATCCAAACGCGAGGAGACCCAACATCGACGCGGCAGGATCACCGTCGAACCCGTCCAGCAGATCGCCCACCACCGTGCAGGCCCATTCGTGCAGCTCATGCATACAACCTCCGGGGCGTCATCTATCACACCGATCAAGCTAAAGCCGCTCGCTCGCGAAACCGCGAAACACAGGAGGCCGTAGGCCTCCCCGGCGCTCCGCGCCGGAACCGTGGTCCAGCCCACCACCGAGGTGCACCCCAGGCCAGTTGCCCACCGGCTTCGCCCGTGGACAACCTGGCAACCGGCTGTCGCGCTTCGCGCTCACGCGCCGGTCACAAGAGCCCGAAGCGAGATTTTCAATCGTCCTGGCCGATCAAGAGCAAGAGCGAAGCGATTGCATTGAACCCCCTGGGGGGTTTGGGGGGATTCTGCTCTCCTCTCTTCTTCTCTCCTCTTCTCTACTCTGGGTGTTGCCTGACGTTTCATCGCGTTGCTTGGCGTTTCCCGGCGTTGCATCCACACTGCCTTCCTCCCTCCGCCTTTCCCGATAGTTCCTGACGCGCTCGGTGCTGTTGTCATCTTCGCGCTCTCGCTTACGCTGGCGTTTCTCCCACGCTGCAATGCGACCACCTGTAACCAGACCGCGCTCTTCCATGGCGGTCAGAATCCTCGCGGTGCGCGTTTCGGCGGCAGGAAAGTTGAAGAGGCAATCCAGGGCCTCGCAATCGATGTCACCGAATGAGCCCCGATCCGAGGAGGTGCTGGCCGATTCCAACAGATATGCCCAGACCGCCAGCACGTCAGGGAGTGAGGTTCCGGAGCGGCGAGCTACTAGCTGGAACTTGGGGTCAGTGACGCTACCGTGGTGCCACCGGAACCAATCAATCCCTCCTGCCATTGATCAGCCCTCCAACCAGCAGCGCCGGCCCTGACCGTGGAAGATGAAAGTAGAGTGCGGATGCGCCGACGTAATAAGCAGGTCACCGTCGTCGAGCCACAGGATGAAGCCCGTGGGATGGCCCTGCTTGTCTCCCGGTGCAGAGAAGCGGTTGATCCTCCCGCCTGGGTCCTGGCCGCCATCGACAGGCCCGCGCTGGTCACGTAGTTCGTTTTTGGTACTCACCGAGATTGCCTCCGAGACTTTGTCGAAGGCCGGCGAAGGTGCGACGATGACCACGCCGAACACTGAGGCCAACCAGTGTCAGGCACAGCCGGACGCGCCTACGTCCGGCTTTTTTATGCATTGGAGGTTTCGCCACGACTCTTTTCGATTTGCTCCTTCACCCAAGCATTAACCTCATGTTCAAGCCAACCAACAGCACCACCAACACCAAGCTGAACCTGCTGCGGGAAAGTCCTGTTTAGGGCGTACTTGTAGATGGAGGAACGGGCCAGCCCGGTGCGCTTAATGACCTCTTCGATACGCATGACGCGCAGATAGTCAGTCATTGGCCTGCTCCAATACACGACACCCTTTGAGACGACGCGGGCGGGGGATGGTGACCGGGTGGCGGGAGTCAATGCGCGCCTGGAGCCAAGCTTCCACCTCATACTCAAGCCAAGCCACAGAAACACTGTCGCCGAGCCTGATAGGCTTCGGGAAAGTGCCCTTTTTAACGGCCTGATAGATGAAGCTGGATTGCAGCCCGACGCGGGCTATTACATCGCGTAGACGCAGCAAAGAAACGGGGTGGCCTTTGGGGTGGGGGGTGTCCATGTTCGCTCCTCGCGAATCAATGGCGCCAAAGTCATTTAGCGCCGTGGACACCGATACTATTGCGCGACTTCTTGCCCGTGTTGCACGTCATTTTGGTCAAGGTATTTACGTGCAAATGTTCCAAGCTTTTTCAGAAGCGCGTCAATGTCATCCATCTCCGTCCCAAGCTCTTCGAGAAGTGCACGACGCTCCTCCACAAGCTTGCGACACCCCTCCGGATCAGCCCCAGGCTCATCCATAAGCGCGAGGAGCTCGTCTATACACGCGAGATACGTATGACTGAGCGCGCGGCCATCACGAACCATTCGAAGGTAATTTTTTCCGACTTCATCTAGGCGGGTGGCCTCGTTCCTCAGTGTCCCGCCGCCATTCGAGTGACCGACCATGGATTTCCATGGCTCCACGCCCGCCAAACGCGCGCACGCCTGTTTCTTTGTAAGCCCCTTCGTCTCAAGCTCTTCAATACTCACCACCAATATGGCGCGAGCGAGTGTGTGCCAAACCTGAGGCCTGCCAGGACCAGGGCCAAACTCAATTTGGAAGCCGGGCAAGTCGAGCACCAGGCACGAACCCAGCCCCCACCAATCTCCAGCTTCAACACCGTGCGCTTCAAAAAGCAGGACCAGCCGTCGCTCTTGCTCAGCCTGGATTTCCCGAGCCTGCGCCGCGAACTCCTCGGGACCAGCCAACAGCCCAAGCGGTTTCGGCCTGATAGGTCCTGCCAAGTCGCCCGTGTATTGGCGGGGCTTGTACTTGCTGCTCATGCTTCGGCCCGCCCAAACGCGCCGTGAATGACATTCGCCACGGGCGGAGTGGTGGCAAAGTCGGCCCAGACCTGCATCAGATCGCGGCGCTTCTCCAGCAGGTTACTGCGGCTGTAGGCGGCTTCGGTCTGGTCGCGCTCATCATGCGCCAGCGCCAGCTCGGAGACCTCGCGCGGATAGTGGGTGCATTCGCTGGCCCAGGTGCGGAAGGTGGCCCGGAAGCCGTGAGTGGTGATGTCGGGCTGCTCCAGGGTACGCAGCAACTGAAGGAACGCGATTCGTCCCATCACACCGGACTTTCCAGTACCAGGAAACAGGTAGGGGCTGCCGACCATGCGCGGGATGGTGCGCAGCAATTCCACGACCTGCTTCGACAACGGGATGGCGAACGCCTGCCGGGTCTTCATGCGCTCGGGTAGCAGGTTCCAGGTGGCAGCTTCCAGGTCGAACTCATCCCAGGTCGCCAAACGCACCATGCCCGCCCGCGCGGCGGTCAGGATCACCAGTTGCAGCGCCTGTGTATCGCGGCCAGTGGTAGCGGCGAGCTTGCCCATGAATGCGGGCAGATCGCGCCAGGGCATCGACGGATGATTGGTCTTCTGCGCGGCCCGCTTCTTGTCGGCACGGCTCAGCAGGCTGTCCAGATGGCCGCGCCAGCGGGCCGGATTCTCGCCAGATCGAAGGCCAAGCGCCTTGGCGGAATCCAAGACGCTTTCAATCTGGCCCCGGACCTCATTGGCCGTGCGCGGCTTTGCGTTCCAAATCGGCCTGAGCGCGCGAATGACCAACTCAGTGTCGATACTGGCGGGCGACAGCTCACCCAGGACCGGAAAGACATAGCGCTCCATCTTCGACAGCCAGCCGGCGCGCCAGGCCTTGGTTACATGGTCGAAATGCGCCCGGTGGTAATCCTCCGCCAGTGACTTGAAGGTGACGGCCTTGGCTTTTTCAGCCTTCCGCTGCTCCTTCTGGCGCTGCTGCTCTGCCTTGCGCTCGTCCAGCGGGTCACGGCCCTGCATGATGAGCGAGCGTGCCTCAGTGGCCGCCAGCCGTGCGGCCTTGAGCGCAACGGTCGGATACGGGCCCAGCCCCATATCCCGGCGCTTGCCACCGAGTTGATAGCGCAGCAGCCATGATTTGCTACCCGCATTGCTCACGACGAGGTACAGCCCGTCACCGTCCAGATACCGGCCCGGCTCGCTCAAGTGCTCAACCTGTTTGGGGTTCAATCCGCTCATGCTACTTCCTCAATGCTCAAGCCTAACCCCACACTCAACCCCACACTTTTTTGTGGGATGCGGTAGATACGGGCGGGACTCTGGAGACACGATAATAGCGGAAAACCCCAGTACTCAATAGGTATAGCGAAGTGGCATGGACAACCACGGAAATAAAAAAGCCCGGCCAAGTGCCGGGCTTTTTCATTCTGGGTATCAGGTCAGGGGCAAAAATGGGCTTCATCCGTAGGGTGGACCACGCTTTACCGGTCCACCGCTGGGGCATTGGCCGGGCACCGCTGGTGGATGAAAAGAGCGTCATCCACCCTACGAAAAGCGTTGAGCCACGTGTCGGGGAAAGGTGAACCTGTGGGAGCGAATTCATTCGCGAAAGGCTCCGCCGTCTGGTCATCGACCCGACCAAAATCGCTGGCGAAAATCCCGATCCGGCGCTTTCATGCTTGCGTGCATTTTTCAACTTGTCGGGAGCCTCTCCAATGCCACGCGTCCTCCTGCTCGAATGCAGCCCCAACGACCTGGCCTCACCCGGTGGGCAACTGGCCCGGGAAATGGCTCGGCGTATCCACCCCAAGGCCGAGGTGATCGTCCGCAACCTGGTGCGTGAACCACTGCCGCCACTGTGTGCGGGTTATGCGGAGGCGGTGGTGGGCAAGTCGGATTGCTCGGACGAACATTTCGCCCTGTCCGAGCAACTGATCGGCGAGCTGGAGCGCAGCCACTACCTGATCATTTCCACGCCCATGCACAACTACATGGTGCCGGCGGCGCTGAAGCTCTGGCTGGACTACGTGGTGCGCATCCGCCGCACCTTTGAGATCCACAACGGCCAGCGTGACGGCCTGCTGGAGGATCGGCCGACCTTCGTGGTGCTGAGTTCAGGCGGCCATTACCTGGGCGCCAAGGCCAAGCAGATGGATTTCCTCTCCCCCTACCTGCGCCATGTGCTCGGCATCATCGGCCTGCACCATGTGGAGTACCTCCACCTGCAGGGGCTGGCCGACGGCGAGGAGGCAGTGGCAGCGGCCCTGCAACAAGCGCGGGAGCGCCTGTCCTTCAACCCGGTATTCGCCCCCGAGCCCTTCCCCGACGTGCAGCTATAGGCTCGATGCCGTAGTCCACCCTACGACCGTAGGTTGGTACAGAGCGAAGCGAAGCCCAACAAGGCGGTGCTTGCACCGCCCTCGTTTCAGCTCGCGATCACCCCATAACCCCGCGCCATCAGCACCGCGAGCAGCGGCAGCAGCAGAGCGAGCAGCAACTCCAGACGGATCACCATGATCACCGCCTTGGCCTTGCCGGGGCTGACCTCGGGTACGCGGCCGGCCTTCAGCGCATTGCGCCAGTTGAGGAAGACGAAGGTCGGGAAGCCGGAGAGCAGGGCGATCAGCACGAACAGCCCCATCTTCGCGTGGAACATCGAGTTGTGCAGGTAGTAATCCAGGCCCTTGCCGTACCAGAACACCCGCGCCAGGCCGGTGACGATCACCGCGCCAGCGGCCAGGCCGTAGATCAGATCGATGCGCACCAGGCTGCGGGCGCGCTCCAGGTCGAGCGGCAGCTTGAACAGGCGGTGCTCCAGAACGAGCAGGGCGAACAGCACAAAGATCGAGAGGAAATGCAGATAGGCGGCGACGGCTTGTCCCATGGAAACTCCTTCAGGTCATCAGGTTTTCGTTGTCGTTATCGTGCGACGAACCAGGCGTCGCGGCGTTGCAGGTGCCACGCCAGGTAGCCCAGGCTGAGCCCGCGCACTGCCATGAAGGCGAGGAACGCCAGCCAGAGGCCGTGATTGCCGAGAAACTGTAGTCCCCAACCCAGCGGCAGGCTAAGGATGACGGCGACCAGCATGGCGTCGCGCATCTCGCGGGCCCGCGTGGCGCCGATGAACAGGCCGTCCAGCAAGTAGCTCCAGACGGCGACCAGAGGCAGCAGCGCGAGGTAGGGCAGGTAGGTGTGGGCCACCTCGCGGACCGTCGCGATATCGCTCTGCATGTCGATGAACAGCCCGCCGGCTACAGCGAAGAACAGCGCGAAACCCAGGCTCGCCAACAGCGACCAGCCCCCGGCCACCAGCAGCGAGCGGTGCAGGGTCAGGCGGTCACGGGCGCCGATGGCGTGGCCGCACAGGGCTTCCACGGCATGGGCCAGGCCATCCAGGGCGTAGGCGGTCACCAGCAGGCCATTGAGCAGCAGGGCGTTGGCCGCCACGGTGGCGTCGCCCATCCGGGCGCCCTGCACCGTCAGCAGGAAAAACACCAGTTGCAGCGCCAGGGAGCGGATGAAAATGTCGCGGTTCACCGCCAGCAGCGGTCGCCAGTTGCGCCACAGCTGAAGGGCCGGCCAGTCGATGTGTCCGGGATAGCGCCGTAGCGCGCTGCGGGTGAGCGTCAGGCCGATCAGCGCGCCGCTCCATTCGGCGATCACCGCCGCCCGCGCCGCGCCAACCACGCCCCAGTCCAGTCCGAGGACGAACCACAGCGCCAGGGCGATATTGGCCAGGTTGGTGCCCAGCAGGATGGCCAGTGGCGCGCGAGCGTTCTGGGTGCCGAGGAACCAACCGACCAGGGCGTAGTTGGCCAGGGCCGCCGGCAATCCGAGCAGGCGCAGGTGGAAGAACTCGCGGGTCAGCGAATCCAGTTCGGCCGAGGGGTTCATCAGCTTCAGGGCCAGGTCGCTGAAGGGCACCGCCAGCAGGCCCAGCAGCAGTGCCAATCCCAGCGCCAATCCAAGCCCCTGCAACAGCACCTGACGCAGGGCGCCGCCATCCGCGCGGCCTGCGGCCTGGGCGGCGAAACCGGTGGTGCCCATGCGCAGGAAGCCCAGCACGCCGAGCAGCAGCATGTACAGCGTGCTGCCCACCGCCACGGCGCCCAACTGGTGAGCGTGGGGCAGATGGCCCACCACGGTGCTGTCCACCAGGGCGACCATGGGTACGGAAATGTTCGAGAGGATCATCGGGGCGGCCAGCGCCCAGACCTTCCGGTGGGTCGGTTTATGCCGCCAGGCGTCGAGGAACAGGCTCATGCAGGGCTCCAGTCAGGCCGCGCAGTATAGCGGCGCGACGTTTCGTGAGGCGCATCGCTCCTGCCGTCATCCAGCTGCCACCGGAGCGCCCGGCTGGTCTATAGTTCGCCGCCTATACGCACTCCCCATCGAGAGCCTGCCATGCCGAAGAAAGGACTACTTCTGGCCGTGGTGCTGAGCCTGCTCAGCGCCTGCGATTCCTCCACCCCCGAGCAGGCGGCGAGCAAGTCGCCACCCGCCGCTACCCAGGACGCGGCGCGCCCAGCCGTCGATACCGCCGCTCTGGCCAAACGCTACGCAGGCCGCGAGCTGCGGGTGATCGACGTATCCGAAGTGCAGCTCGACGGCGCCAGTGCGCTGTCGGTGACCTTCTCGGTGCCGCTCGACCCGGAGCAGACGTTCGCCGAGCGCCTGCACCTGGTGGACAGCAAGGACGGCAAGGTGGATGGCGCCTGGGAACTCTCCGACAACCTGATGGAGCTGCGCCTGCGCCACCTGGAACCCAAGCGCAAGCTGGTGCTGACCATCGACCCCGGCCTGCGCGCGGTGAACGACGCGCGTCTCGCCGAAGAGCATGTCACCCGCCTGGAAACCCGCGACTTGCAGGCCACCGTCGGCTTCGCCAGCCGGGGTTCGTTGCTGCCCACCCGCCTCGCCGAAGGCCTGCCGGTGATCGCGCTGAACGTCGACAAGGTGGATGTGGACTTCTTCCGCGTGAAGACCGAATCCCTGCCGGGCTTCCTCGCCCGCTGGGGCAAGCGCGGCGCGCTGGACGTCTGGGAAGCGCGCGAGCTGCTGAAGATGGCGGACCTCGTCTACACCGGCCGCTTCGATCTCAAGCCCGCCCGCAATACCCGCGAGACCCTGCTGTTGCCCATCGCCGGACTCGAGCCGATGAAGCAACCGGGCGTCTACCTGGCGGTGATGAAAGAGTCCGGCAGCTACGCCTATTCCAATCCGGCGACGCTCTTCACCCTGAGTGATATTGGCCTTTCCGCGCACCGCTACAGCGACCGCCTGGATGTCTTCACCCAGGCCCTGGAAGGCGGCGCCGCTCAGGCCGGTATCGCCCTGGAACTGCTGGATGGCGAAGGCCGCGTGCTGGCCGAAGGCAAGACCGACGGCAAAGGTCACGCCGAAATTCCCCTGGCGCCCAAGGCCGAAGTGCTGATCGCCCGCAAGGACGAACAGACCAGCCTGCTGCGCCTGTCCGCGCCGGCGCTGGACCTGGCCGAGTTCGACATTGCCGGCCCAGCCAGTCATGCCCTGCAGTTCTTCGTCTTCGGTCCGCGCGATCTCTACCGTCCGGGCGAGACCGTGCTGCTCAATGCCCTGCTGCGGGATGCCGATGGCCGCGCGGTGAAGGATCAGCCCGTTACCGTCGAAGTACGTCGCCCCGATGAACAGGTCAGCCGCCGCTTCGTCTGGGCAGCTGGGGAGGGTGGTTTCTACCAGTACCAGCTGCCGCTTGCCGCCGAGGCCCCCACCGGGCGCTGGCAACTGCTGTTCGACCTGGGCGATGGCAAGCCGCAGCTCTATGAATTCCTCGTGGAAGACTTCCTGCCCGAGCGCATGGCGCTGGAACTCAAGGGCAGCGACCAGCCCTTCGCGCCAGCCGACAACGCTCGCTTCCAGGTCAGCGGCCGCTACCTCTATGGCGCGCCGGCTTCCGGCAACCGCCTGACCGGCCAGCTCTACGTGCGTCCGCTGCGCGAAGCGGTGAAGGTGCTGCCCGGCTACCAGTTTGGTTCGGTGATGGAGGGCGAACTGAGCCAGGACATCGAACTCGACGAAACCCAGCTGGATGCCGACGGCAAGACCGAGCTGAATATCGACACCCGCTGGGCCGAGGCCAAGTCGCCCGTGCAGCTCATCCTCCAGGCCAGCCTGCAAGAGTCCGGCGGCCGTCCGATCACCCGTCGTCTGGTACAGCCGGTGTGGCCGGCCGAGCGCCTGCCGGGCCTGCGCGCCCTGTTCGACGGTGAAGAAACCGACGCCGACAGCGTGGCCGAGTTCGAACTGCTGGTGGCCGACCCCGAAGGCAACAAGCTGGCTGCCGACAACCTCAAGGTGCGCCTGGTGCGCGAGCGCCGCGACTACTACTGGAACTACTCCGAGAGCGACGGCTGGACCTACCACTACAACGAGAAGTACCTGAACCTCACCGAAGAGCAGGTGCAGGTCGCCGCCGGTGGCACCGCGAAGGTCAGCTTCCCGGTGGAGTGGGGCCCCTACCGTGTGGAAGTGGAAGACCCGGCCACCGGTATCACCAGCAGCCTGCGCTTCTGGGCCGGCTACCGCTGGCAGGACAACGCCGAAGGCGGCGCGGTACGTCCGGATCAGGTGAAGCTGGCGCTGGACAAGCCGGGCTATGCCGCTGGCGACACCGCGAAAGTCACCGTCACCCCGCCCAGCGCGGGCAGCGGCTACCTGCTGGTGGAATCCGCCGAGGGCCCGCTCTGGTGGCAACCCATCGAGGTGCCGGCCGAAGGCAAGAGCTTCGATATACCCGTCGCCAAGGACTGGGCGCGCCATGACCTCTACGTCAGCGCCCTGGTAATCCGCCCCGGCGAGCGCAAGGCCAGCGTCACGCCCAAGCGCGCCGTGGGCCTGCTGCACCTGCCGCTGGATCGCGCGCCGCGCAAGCTGGCGCTGACTCTCAGTGCGCCGGAGAAGATGCGGCCCAAGCAACCGCTGAAAGTCCAGGTAGGGGCGAAGAATGCCGATGGCAGCGTGCCGAAATCAGTGAACGTGCTGGTGGCCGCCGTGGACGTGGGCATCCTCAACATCACCCGCTATGCCACGCCCGATCCCTTCGCCAGCCTGTTCGGCCGCAAGGGCTACGGCGCCGACCAGCTCGACGTCTATGGCCAACTGATCGAAGCCGGCCAGGGCCGCCTGGCCACCATGGCCTTCGGTGGCGACGCCGCGCTCGCCGGTGGCGGCAAGCGTCCGCAGACCAGCGTCACCATCGTTGCCCTGCAAAGTGCGCCGGTGGTCCTGGATGAGCAGGGCCAGGGCGAAGTCAGCGTCGACATTCCCGACTTCAACGGTGAGCTGCGCCTGATGGCCCAGGCCTGGACCGACGAGCGCTACGGCATGGCCGAAGCAAAAACGGTGGTGGCCGCGCCCCTGGTGGCGGAACTGGCCGCGCCGCGCTTCCTTGCCGGTGGCGACCAGACCACGCTGGCCCTGGACCTCACCAACCTGTCCGGCAAGCCCCAGCGCCTGGACGTGCTACTTGAAAGCAGCGGTCAACTGGACCTCGCCCAGAGCGCCGGTGGCCAGACCGCACCCATCCAGCTCAAGGATGGCCAGCGCACCACCCTGCGCATCCCCGTGCGCGCTGTAGGTGGCTACGGCCAAGGCCAGTTCAAGGTGACGGTGAACGGCCTGGAATTGCCGGGCGAGAACCTGCCGCCGTTCAGCCGCGAATGGACCCTGGGTGTGCGTCCGGCTTATCCGGCGCAGCTCAAACAATTCCGCGCGGTGCTCAAGGGTGATAGCTGGAGCCTGCCGGCTGGCACCCTGGATGCTTACGAGCCGGACGGCCGCGAGGCCCTGCTGCAACTGTCCAGTCGCCCGCCGCTGAACCTCGGCGAGCAGATTCGCGCGCTCAAGGCCTATCCCTATGGTTGCGCCGAGCAGACTACCAGCGGCCTGTACCCGTCGCTCTATGCCGACGCCGCCTCCCTCAAGCGCCTCGGCCTGGAAGGTGAGCCGGACGAGGCGCGCCGCAAGTCCATCGAACTCGGCATCGAACGCCTGCTGGGCATGCAGCGCTACAACGGCAGCTTCGGCCTGTGGAGTGCCGACAGCGAAGAGGAATACTGGCTGACCGCCTATGTCACCGACTTCCTCCTGCGCGCCCGCGATCAAGGCTTCGCCGTGCCGCCGGAAGCCCTGAAAAAGGCCAGCGAGCGCTTGCTGCGTTACCTGCAGGAGCGCAGCCTGATCGAGGTCAGCTACAGCCAGAACGCCGACCACACCCGCTTTGCCGTGCAGGCCTACGCCGGCTACGTCCTGGCGCGCAGCCAGCAGGCGCCGCTGGGCGCGCTGCGCAGTCTATGGGAACGCCGTGCCGACGCTCGTTCCGGCCTGCCGCTGGTGCAGTTGGCGGTGGCCTTCAAGCTGATGGGCGACGCACCGCGCGCCGACCAGGCCCTGGAGTTGGGCCTGCGCTTCCAGCGTGACAGCCGCGACTGGTTGGCCGACTACGGCAGTCCGCTGCGCGACCAGGCGCTGATCCTCGCCTTGCTGGAGGAGAACGACCTGGCTGCCGGTGCCCGCGAGCAACGTCTGTTCGACCTGGCCGATCTGGTGGCCGGCGAGCGCTGGCTCTCCACCCAGGAACGCAACGCGCTGTACCTGGCCGGTCGCGGCCTGCTGGGCAAGCCCGAGCCGAACTGGAGCGCGCAGCTCAGTGCGGGCGGCCAGCAGCGCGAGCTCAACAATCAGCAGCCGGGGCTCAAGCTGGAGGGTGACCTGTTGGCCGAGCCGTTGAGCATCACCTCCGCAGGCACCGAGCCGCTGTACCAGCAACTCACGCTCTCCGGCTATCCGCTGGCCGCTCCAACTGCCAGCGGCGAGAACCTCTCCATCCATCGTGAGTTCCTCGGCGCGAATGGCGAGCGCCTCGACCTCAACGCCCTGGACAGCGGCGAGCTGGTGCTGGTGCACCTGACCATCGAAGCGAAGGAGCGCGTGCCTGATGCCCTGGTGGTCGACTTGCTACCCGCCGGCCTGGAGCTGGAAAACCAGAACCTCGCCCAGAGTGCCGCCAGCCTCGACGACGCCAGCAGCGCGGTGAAGGAATGGCAGAAGTCCATGCAGAATGCGGCCATCAAGCACCAGGAATTCCGCGACGACCGCTACGTGGCGGCGCTGGATGTCGGCGAGTACGGCACCACCCACCTGCTGTACCTGGCCCGTGCCGTCACTCCCGGCAAATACCGCGTGCCGCCGCCCACGGTGGAGTCCATGTACCGGCCGAACTGGCAGGCCCTGGGGGACGCGCCAGAGCAGTTGGTGGTGAGAGGCAAGTAAGGACCGAGCCGGAGCCCCCTCTCCCGTTCGGGGAGAGGGGGTACAGCGTCAGCTCGGAATGATGTGGTCGCCGCCCCCGAAGGTCGCCGTTACCTGTTGAACGCCAGTGATGGTGACCAGCTCGACGAAATTCGCCCCTCCAGTGCTGCCGTTGACATCCACCTGTACGGAGATGTCTGTACCAACCTGCACCGCTTTGACGTAGTTGCCCATGGCCTCCGGCAGTGAACTGGTGCCGAGCAGTCCCGAGAAGTCGAGCCTGTCTCCCTGGGCTGCGCTGTAGTCGAGGATGCGGTCTTCACCCTCGCTGAGGTTGTTGAACCGGAATAGGTCCGCGCCGTTGCCGCCGGTCAGCTGGTCTGCACCTAGGCCGCCGGTGAGCACGTCAGCACCGTCACCCCCATTGAGGGTGTCGTTGCCAGCCCCACCACGGAGTTCATCACTGTTGATGCTGCCGAACAGGAAGTCGTCGAAGGCCGAGCCGATCACGCCTTCCATGTTCAGGTAGATGTCGGTGCCCAGGCCCACGCCGGAGAGGTTCACGGACGTGTCACTGGCGCTCTGCGTCAGCGTGAAATTGAGCGCACCGGTCGCGTCGGACAGGTCGAGCAGGTCGGCGCCTGCTCCGCCATTCAGCCTGTCGTTGCCAGCGGCGCCGCGAAGGACGTCGTTGCCGTTGCTGCCGGTGAGGGTGTCGCCGAAGGCCGAGCCGATCACGCCTTCCATGTTCAGGTAAGTGTCCTGGCCCAGGCCCATGCTGGTGAGGTTCACCCCTGTGCTGACGTTGCTCTGAGTCAGCGTGAAAGTGAGCGCACTGGTCGCATCGGACAGGTCGAGCATGTCGACCCCTGCACCGCCGTTCAGCGAATCGTTGTCTGCACCACCGCGGAGGCGGTCATCGCCCAGTCCGCCGATAAGGGTGTCCGCACCGCTTCCACCGACGAAGGTGCCACCGGCAATGCTGGTTCCAGTGAGCGAGTCGTTTCCGGCCTTGCCATCGATGAAGGATGCCTGATAACCGCTGGATGGCAGGGTGACCGTTTCATCCTGGTTGCCCGGACTGATGGCCACGCCGGTCAGGGTCACGGTTCCCGTGGCGGTCTTGTCGACGTTGTCGAACAGCGTGTAGGTGAAGCTGCCGAAGTCAGTCTTGTTATTGGCCGTATCGAACTCGATCAGGCTGTTATTGCTGCCGGCGACGAAGCCCAGGCTGGTTACGTTGGCCGTCAGTCCCGCACCGTTGAGTGCCGTGATGCTCAAGTACTGACCGTCGATATCGAAATCGTTGCCCAGCAGGGCGGCAGCGGAGATGACCACGTGGGTGCCGCCTGACACGATCACCGTGTCGTTGGTCGCCACAGGGGCAAGGTTATTCGAGTTCACCGTGATGCCCAGGTTGTCGACGTCGCTGGCGGCACCATCGCTGGTGGTCATGGTCAGGGTGTCGTTGCCGCTGAAATTAGCGGCAGACAGGTAGCCGATATTGGCGGCCAGCGTCGTGTTGATCTGGGCGAGCGTTCCGCTGAGAGTGAGCATCGCGGTGTTAAGTCCCCCAATGGAGGCCCCGCCCGAAATGGACTGCGCGGAGAGCGTGCCGTGGGCGACCTGCAGCGTCACGGTCAGGTTGCCCGAGCCTGCGTCCACATCGGCGACGCTCAGGCCACTGATGCTCTTGGGTGTTCCGGCCGGAGTAGTCTGGGCGCCGGGCAGGGTGTTGACCGGTGCATCGTTGACCGGGGTGATATCCAGGCTGGCGCTGCCGGATGCGCTGAGCGAGCCGTCGCTGACCGTGTAGCTGAAGCTGACGGAGCTGTCGTCGTTGGGTGTCGGGGAGTAGTTCCAAGTGCCGTTGCCATTGCTGACCAGAGTGCCGCCACCCGAGGTGATCTGCAGGTTGCTGGCAGTCAGACCGGTGCTGTCGACATCCTGCGCGCCTGCCAGCAATTGGAGCTGGGTGATCAGGCGGGTACCGCTGTCCTCGGCGATGGCGGCGAGGGTTACCGGAGTGGTGGTGGGTGCGTCGTTGGTGCCCTTGATGGTCGCCGTGACGCTGGTTTCGGTGCCGTCGGCGCTGAACACCTGGAAGGTGTCGGTGAGGCTGTCGTCGACATTCAGTTCGTCGAAGGCCGAGTTGGCGACGTAGGTCCAGGCGCCATTGGCGTCGATGCTGAACTTGCCGTAATCGCCGGCGACATTGGTCTGCGCCTCGAAGGTCTCCGGGCTGTCGACGTCGCTGATGCTCAGGGTGCCGTCGGTACTCAGCGGGAGATTGGATTCATCCAGTTCGACGCTGGCGGAACTCAGCACCGCGGCATCGTTGGTGCCGGCGATGGTCACCGTGACACTGGTTTCAGTGCCGTCGGCGCTGAACACCTGGAAGGTGTCGGTGAGGCTGTC
>NZ_QJRF01000075.1 GCF_013393345.1 Pseudomonas taiwanensis | reverse complement strand
CTGATCGCTGACAGCAACTCCGTGGCCGAAGACAATCCGGCTATCGGCAACGTGCTGGACAACGACAGCGATGTGGATAACACCCTCACCGTCGCCAGCTTCACCGTGACCGGTGTTACAGGCAGCTTCAACGCCGGCGATACCGCCACCATCGCCAACGTCGGCACCTTCACCCTCGGCAGCAATGGTGATTACACCTTCACCCCGGCCGCCAATTGGAATGGCACGGTCCCGCAGGTCACTTACGTCACCAATACCGGCAGCGATTCCACACTGGATATCATCGTCACCCCGGAGGACGATGCGTCCGCTCTGATCGCTGACAGCAACTCCGTGGCCGAAGACAATCCGGCTATCGGCAACGTGCTGGACAACGACAGCGATGTGGATAACACCCTCACCGTCGCCAGCTTCAGCATCAATGGCGTACCTGGCACCTTCACCGCTGGCTCCAACGCCGTGATTGCCGGCGTGGGCACCCTGACCATCGCCGCCAACGGCAACTACACCTTTACCCCGGATGCCAACTGGAACGGAGCGGTACCCCAGGTCACCTACACCACCAACACAGGCAGCAGCTCGACGCTGGACATCACCGTCACGGCAGTGAACGACGCGCCGGACACCCACATCACCAGCGCCACCGGCGACGAAGACGCGGCCGGTATTCCGGTCAGCCTCAGCGGCTCGGACTTCGACGGCAGCGTCGCCAGCTTCGTGATCAAGTCCCTGCCGGCCAACGGCACCCTGCTGCTGAACGGTGTGGCACTCAACATCGGCGACAGCGTCCCGGCCACCGGCAATGGCGCCAGCCTCTCCTTCGTGCCGAATGCCAACTGGAACGGCACCACCAGCTTCGACTACGCCGCGGTGGACAACCAGGGCCTGGAGGACGCCACTCCGGCCACCGGCACCATCACCGTGGCCTCGGTCAACGACGCCCCTGAAACCAATGCAACATCCGCTTCCGGTAACGAAGACGCGGCCGGCATTCCGGTCAGCCTCAGCGGTTCGGACCTCGACGGCACCGTCGCCAGCTTCGTGATCAAGTCGCTGCCGGCCGACGGCACCCTGCTGCTCAACGGCGTGGCCCTGACCATCGGTTCGGTTGTCCCGGCCACCGGCAACGGCGCCAATGTCACCTTCGTGCCCAACGCCAACTGGAACGGCAGCACCACCTTCGATTACGCCGCGGTGGATAACCAGGGGCTGGAAGATGCCACCCCGGCCACCGGTACCATCACCGTCGCCGCGATCAACGACGCGCCGGAAACCAATGCGACGTCCGCTTCCGGTAATGAAGACGCGGCCGGCATTCCGGTCAGCCTTAGCGGCTCGGACTTAGACGGCACGGTTGCTCAGTTCATCATCAAATCCCTGCCAGCCAATGGCAGCCTGCTGCTGAACGGTGTGGCCCTGGCTATCGGCGACAGCGTCCCGGCCACCGGCAATGGCGCCAATGTCACCTTCGTGCCGAACGCCAACTGGAACGGCACCGCGACCTTCGACTACGCCGCAGTGGATAACCAGGGGCTGGAAGACGCCACTCCGGCCACTGGCACCATCACCGTGGCCTCGGTCAACGACGCCCCTGAAACCAATGTGACGTCCGCTTCCGGCAACGAAGACTCCGCCGGTATCCCGGTCAGCCTCAGTGGCTCGGACTTCGACGGCAGCGTCGCCAGCTTCGTGATCAAGTCGCTGCCGGCCAATGGCACCCTGCTGCTGAACGGTGTCGCCCTGGCTATCGGCGACAGCGTCCCGGCCACCGGCAATGGCGCCAGCCTCACCTTCGTGCCGAACGCCAACTGGAACGGCACCGCGACCTTCGACTACGCCGCAGTGGACAACCAGGGGCTGGAAGACGCCACTCCGGCCACTGGCACCATCACCGTGGCCTCGGTCAATGACGCGCCGGACACCCACGCAGCCAGCGCCACCGGCGACGAAGACGCGGCCGGTATTCCGGTCAGCCTCAGCGGCTCGGACTTCGACGGCAGCGTCGCCAGCTTTGTGATCAAGTCGCTGCCGGCCAACGGCACCCTGCTGCTGAACGGTGTCGCCCTGGCTATCGGCGACAGCGTCCCGGCCACCGGCAATGGCGCCAGCCTCACCTTCGTGCCGAACGCCAACTGGAACGGCACCGCGACCTTCGACTACGCCGCGGTGGACAACCAAGGCCTGGAAGACAGCACTCCGGCCACCGGCACCATCACCGTCGCCTCGGTCAACGATGCGCCGGAAACGAATGCGGCCAGTGGTTCGAGTAATGAAGACGCGGCCGGCATTCCGGTCAGCCTCAGCGGTTCGGACCTCGACGGCAGCGTCGCCAGCTTTGTGATCAAGTCGCTGCCGGCCAACGGCACCCTGCTGCTGAACGGTGTCGCCCTGGCTATCGGCGACAGCGTCCCGGCGACCGGCAATGGCGCCAGTGTCACCTTCGTGCCGAACGCCAACTGGAACGGCACCACCACCTTCGACTACGCCGCGGTGGATAACCAGGGCCTGGAAGATGCCACCCCGGCCACCGGTACCATCACCGTCGCCGCGATCAACGACGCCCCTGAAACCAATGCAACATCCGCTTCCGGTAACGAAGACGCGGCCGGCATTCCGGTCAGCCTCAGCGGTTCGGACTTCGACGGCAGCGTCGCCAGCTTCGTGATCAAGTCGCTGCCGGCCAATGGCACCCTGCTGCTGAACGGTGTGGCACTCAACATCGGCGACAGCGTCCCGGCCACCGGCAATGGCGCCAGTGTCACCTTCGTGCCGAACGCCAACTGGAACGGCACCGCGACCTTCGACTACGCCGCGGTGGATAACCAGGGGTTGGAAGATACCACCCCGGCCACCGATACCATCACCGTGGCCGCGGTGAACGACGCCCCGGTCGTCGACAGCAACACCATCAACGTCAATGAAGAGAGCGTCGGCACCGACCTGGGCCTGCAAGCGCCGACCGACATCGATGGCGACAGCCTGACCATCACCATCACCGGCCTGCCCACCCTGGGCAACGTCACCCTGGCCGATGGCTCCCCGGTCAGCAATGGCCAGGTTCTGACCAGCGCCCAACTGGAAGGCCTGAAGTACAACGCACCGGCCGACTACACCAGCGGCAATGCTGTGGGTTCGTTCACTTACAGCGTCTATGACGGCACCACCACCGTGAACGGCGCGGTCGGCATTGGCGTCACCCCAGTCAACGACGCGCCGGTCGCGAACGCCGACAGCGACAATGTGCAGGAAGACGCCACCCTGACCAGCACCGGCCGAGGTGTGCTCGGCAACGACACCGACGCGGACGGCGATAACCTGACTGTCGTGGCGGTCAACAACCAGAGCGGCAATGTCGGCCACACCGTCAACGGCCTCTTTGGCCAACTGACCCTCAATGCCGACGGCTCGTACAACTATGTAGCCAACAACGCCAGCAGCCTGGCCCAGGGCGAAAAGGTCACGGAGACCTTCAGCTACACCATCTCTGACGGTAACGGCGGTACCCATACCGCCAACCTGGTGATTACCCTCACAGGGACCAACGACGGCGCCATCATCGGCGGCGTAGACAGCGGCAGCGTGAAAGAGGACACCACGCTCACCACCGGGGGTACCCTGACCGCCACCGACGTCGATGGCACGGACAACCTCTTCACCGCCAGCACCCAGACCGGCAGCTACGGCTCCCTGAGCCTGGGCAGCAACGGCGCCTGGACCTACACCCTCGACAACGGCGCGGCCCAAGTCCAGGCGCTCACCGAAGGCGAGAGCAAGACCGAGACCTTCACCGTCAGCGCCGCGGATGGCACCACCCACGTCATCAGCGTCACCGTGATCGGCACCAATGAAGCCGCTGTCCTCGGCAATGCCAACGTCCAACTGACCGAAACCAACGTCCCGCTGACCACCGGCGGCACCCTGACCATCAGCGACGTCGACAGCCCGGAGACCTTCGTTGCCCAGAACGGCACCGTTGGCGACTATGGCAGCTTCAGCATCGCAGCCAACGGCACCTGGACTTACACCGCCAACTCCGCCTTCAACGAGCTGAATGTCGGTGATTCCCGCACTGACACCTTCGAAGTGGTCAGCGCCGACGGCACCAAGACCAGCGTCACCGTCACCATCAATGGCAGCAACGATGCCCCGCGGACCAGCCCGGAGCATGCCATTGGCAATGAAGACACCGTCATCCAGGTCGACCTGCATGGCACGGATGTGGATGGCACTGTCGCCAGCTTCAAGCTCACATCGCTGCCCGCGAACGGAACCTTCTACAGTGACGCCGCTGCCACCAATCCGCTGACGCTCAGCAGTGTCATCACTGCGACCAGCAACGGCGCGACCATCTACTTCAAACCCGATGCCAATTGGAGCGGCACCACCGACTTCAAGTACGTCGCCACCGACAACAGCGGCCTGGCAGATCCCACTCCGGTTAACGGCAACATCACCGTCCACGCGGTGAACGACCCAACTGTCGTTGCACCCGATACAAAATCCGTGGCCGAAGACAATCCGGCCACCGGCAATGTGCTGGGCAACGACAGCGATGTGGATAACCTCCTGACTGTTACGACGTTCAGCATCAGTGGCGTGCCGGGCACCTTCACCGCTGGCTCCAATGCAGTGATCACTGGGGTCGGCATCCTGACCATCGCGGCGAACGGCAACTACACCTTCACTCCGGAAGCCAACTGGAATGGTGCGGTGCCGCAGGTCGCCTACATCACCAACACCGGCAGCGAATCCACGCTGGATATCACCGTCACGCCGGTGAACGATGCGCCTGTAGCCTCCAACGATGGCCCGATTCCGGTCACCGAGGACACCGCCGCCATCGGCAATGTCCTGACCAACGACAATGACGTCGAACACGACACCCTGGCCGTCACCGACTTCACCTTCGGTGGCAGCACCTACCAGGCCGGCCAGAGTGGCACCGTCGCCGGCGTCGGCACCCTGGTGATCAATGCCAACGGCAGTTTCACCTTCATCCCGGCGCTGAACTACAACGGCCCGGTGCCGACCGCGACCTACACGGTCTCCGACGGCAACCTCACCGACACCGCCGAGCTGAGCTTCGGCAACGTCACCCCGGTGAACGATGCGTCCGTGATGGTCGCTGACACCAAGACCGTCGCCGAGGACAACCCGGCCACCGGCAACGTGCTGAACAACGACAATGATGTGGATAACACCCTCACCGTTGCCAGCTTCACCGTGGCCGGCGTCACCGGCACCTTCACTGCTGGCACCAGCGCCGTGATCGCCGGCGTGGGCACCCTGACCATCGCTGCGGACGGCAACTACACCTTCACTCCAGCGCAGAACTGGAACGGCGCGGTGCCGCAGGTCACTTACGTCACCAACACCGGCAGCAGCTCGACGCTGGATATCACCGTCACCCCGGTGAATGACGCGTCCGTCCTGATCGCTGACACCAACTCCGTGGCCGAAGACAACCCGGCCACCGGCAACGTGCTGGACAACGACAGTGATGTGGATAGCACCCTCACCGTCGCCAGCTTCAGCATCAGTGGCGTCACCGGCACCTTCACCGCTGGTTCCAGCGCCGTCATTGCCGGTGTCGGCACCCTGACCATCGCCGCTGACGGCGACTACACCTTCACCCCGGCAGCCAACTGGAACGGCACGGTGCCGCAGGTCACCTACACCACCAATACCGGCAGCGAATCCACGCTGGATATCACCGTCACGCCGGTGAACGATGCGCCTGTCGCCAGCAATGACGGCCCGATTCCGGTGACCGAGGACACCGCCGCCACCGGCAATGTCCTGACCAACGACAATGACGTCGACAACAGCACCCTGACCGTCACTCAATTCGAAGTAGGTGGCAGCACCTACCAGGCTGGCCAGAGTGCCACCCTCGCGGGCGTCGGCACCCTGGTGATCAACGCCAACGGCAGCTTCACCTTCACCCCGGCCCCGAACTACAACGGCCCGGTGCCGACCGCGACCTACACCGTTTCCGATGGCAACCTCACCGATACCGCTGAGCTGAGCTTCGGCAATGTCACCCCGGTGGACGATGCGTCCGTGATGATCGCTGACACCAAGACCGTCACCGAGGACAACCCAGCTAGCGGCAACGTGCTGGACAACGACAGCGATGTGGATAACACCCTCACCGTCGCCAGCTTCAGCATCAGCGGCGTACCCGGCAGCTTCACGGCAGGTTCCAGCGCCGTGATCGCCGGCGTCGGCACCCTGACCATCGCTGCGGACGGTGACTACACCTTCACTCCGGCCGCCAACTGGAATGGCGCGGTACCGCAGATCACCTACACCACCAACACCGGTAGCGAATCCACGCTCGACATCAGTGTTACCCCGCTGAACGATGCGCCGGAAACCAACGCCACCACTGGCACCGGCAACGAAGACAATCCGATCACGGTCAACCTCAGCGGTTCGGATATCGACGGGAACGTCGGCCACTTTGTCATCAAGACGCTGCCCACTGACGGAACCCTGTTGCTCAACGGTGCCCCCCTGGGCCTTGGCGCAATCGTTCCGGCGACTGCCAACGGTGCAACGGTCACCTTCGTGCCGAATGCCAACTGGAACGGCAGCACCAGCTTCCAGTACGCCTCGGTGGACAACGACGGCCTGGAAGATCCAACCCCGGCCACCGGCACCATTACCGTCAATGCGATCAACGACGCGCCAATCGCCGTCAATGACGGTCCGATTGCCGTCACCGAAGACACCCCGGTCAGCGGCAGTGTGCTGACCAACGACAGCGATCCGGACGGCAATGCCCTGACCGTCACCGGTTTCAGCTTCGGTGGCACCAGCTATCTGGCTGGCGAGACCGCCACCATCACGGGTGTCGGCTCCCTGGTGATCAACGCCAACGGCAGCTTCACCTTCACCCCGGCCCAGGACTACACCGGGGCGGTACCGAGTGCCACCTACACCCTCTTCGATGGCAACCTCACCGATACCGCGGTGCTCAGCTTCGCCATCGCCAATCCCGAGAACGATGCGCCTATCGCGGCGGATGACGGTCCGATTGCGGTCACCGAAGACACGCCGGTCAATGGCAGTGTCCTGACCAACGACTCGGATGCCGATGGCGACGCCCTGACGGTTACCCAATTCGTGGTCAATGGCACCACCTACCAGGCCGGCGATACCGCCACCATCACCAACGTCGGCACGCTGGTGATCAATGCCAATGGTTCGTACACCTTCACCCCGGCACTGAACTACAACGGTCCGGTACCCAGCGCGACCTATACCATCACCGACGGCAGCCTTACCGACACTGGCGTCCTGAGCTTCGGCAATGTCGCCCCGGTGGACGATGCGTCCGTGATGGTCGCTGACACCAAGACCGTCGCCGAAGACAATCCGGCCACCGGCAATGTGCTGGACAACGACAGTGATGTGGATAACACCCTCACCGTCGCCAGCTTCAGCGTGTCGGGCGTCACCGGCAGCTTCAGCGCCGGCCAGACCGCGACCATCGCCAACGTGGGCACCTTCACCCTTGGCAGCAGTGGTGATTACACCTTCACTCCGGCCGCCAACTGGAACGGCAACGTCCCGCAGGTCACCTACACCACCAATACCGGCAGCAACAGCACGCTGAACATCACCGTCACGCCGGTGAACGACGCGTCCGTCCTGGCGCCCGATACCAATACCGTCGCCGAAGACAATCCGGCCACCGGCAACGTGCTGGACAACGACAGCGATGTGGATAACACCCTGACGGTCACCAGCTTCACGGTGGCCGGCCTCACTGGCAGCTTCAGCGCCGGCGATACCGCGACCATCGCCAACGTGGGTACCTTCACCCTCGGCAGCACTGGTGACTACACCTTCACTCCGGCCGCCAACTGGAACGGCAACGTCCCGCAGGTCACTTACGTCACCAACACCGGCAGCAACAGCACGCTGAACATCACCGTCACGCCGGTGGACGATGCGTCCGCGCTGATCACTGACACCAACACCGTCAGCGAAGACAATCCGGCCACCGGAAACGTGCTGGACAACGACAGCGATGTGGATAACACCCTGACGGTCGCCAGCTTCACCGTGGCGGGCATCACAGGCAACTTCAACGCCGGCCAGACCGCGACCATCGCCAACGTCGGTACCTTCACCCTCGGCAGCACTGGTGACTACAGCTTCACTCCGGCCGCCAACTGGAACGGCAACGTCCCGCAGGTCACTTACGTCACCAACACCGGCAGCAACAGCACGCTGAACATCACCGTCACGCCGGTGAACGACGCGCCGCAAACCATCGCCACCAGCGCTACCGGTAATGAAGACACGGTCATCGCCGTCAACCTCAGTGGCTCGGACGTGGACGGCACTGTCGCCAGCTTCAAGCTGACGTCGATACCGGCCAATGGCACCTTCTACAGTGATGCCGCCGCCACCAACCCGTTGACCCTCGCCAGCGTCATCTCTGCGACCGGTAATGGCGCAATCATCTACTTCAAACCCGATGCAAACTGGAATGGCACCTACACCTTCCAGTACGCCGCTACCGACAACGAGAGCCTGGCGGATGCCACGCCGGCGACCGGAACCATCACCGTCAACTCGGTGAACGATGCGCCGGAAACCATCGTCACCAGCGCTACCGGTAATGAAGACACGGTCATTGCCGTGAACCTCAGCGGTTCGGACGTCGACGGTACTGTCGCCAGCTTCAAGCTGACCTCGCTGCCGGCCAATGGCACCTTCTACAGTGACGCCGCCGCCACCAACCCGCTGACCCTCGCCAGCGTCATCGCTGCGACCGGCAACGGCGCAACCATCTACTTCAAGCCCAACGCGGATTGGAGCGGAACCAACACCTTCCAGTACAGCGCCACTGACAATAGCGCCCTGGCGGATGCCACTCCTGCGACCGGCACCATCACCGTCAATCCGGTGAACGACGCGCCGCAAACCAACCCGGCCAGCGCTACCGGCAATGAAGACACCGTCATCGCCGTCAACCTCAGTGGTTCGGACGTCGACGGCACTGTCGCCAGCTTCAAGCTGACGTCGATACCGGCCAATGGCACCTTCTACAGCGATGCCGCCGCCACCAACCCCTTGACCCTCGCCAGCGTCATCGCAGCGACCGGCAACGGCGCAACCATCTACTTCAAACCCGATGCAAACTGGAATGGCACCTACACCTTCCAGTACGCCGCTACCGACAACGAGAGCCTGGCGGATGCCACTCCGGCGACCGGCACCATCACCGTCAACTCGGTGAACGATGCACCGGAAACCATCGTCGCCAGCGCAACGGGCAACGAAGACACGGTCATCGCCGTGAACCTCAGCGGCTCGGACGTGGACGGCACTGTCGCCAGCTTCAAGCTGACCTCGCTGCCGGCCAATGGCACCTTCTACAGTGACGCCGCCGCCACCAACCCGCTGACCCTCGCCAGCGTCATCGCTGCGACCAACAACGGCGCAACCATCTACTTCAAGCCCAATGCGGAGTGGAGCGGCACCAACACCTTCCAGTACACCGCTACCGACAACCAGAATCTGGTGGATGCCACCCCGGCGACCGGCACCATCACCGTCAACGCGGTGAACGACGCGCCGGAAACCAGCGTGGCCAGCACTTCCGGCAATGAAGACAGCCTGATCGCCATCAGCCTGAGCGGCTCGGATATCGATGGCACGATCGCCAGCTTCAAGATCACCTCGCTGCCGCAGCACGGCACCTTCTTCAGCGATGCAGCCGGCACAATCGCCATCACGGCAGCCAGCGTCATCGCTGCTGTGAGCAATGGCGCCACCATCTACTTCCGCCCCGACAGCAACTGGAACGGCAACACCAGCTTCCAGTACAGCTCGGTGGATAACGCCGGCCTGCAGGACGCAACACCGGCCCAGGGCACCATCACGGTTAATCCGGTCAACGACGCGCCGACCTCGGCCAACGGCACGGCCAGCGTCAACGCCGGCAACACCTACACCTTCAAGGTGGCGGACTTCAGCTTCAGCGACAGTATCGATGCCGCAACCGGGCAGACCCACAGCCTGCAGAACGTGATCATCAAGGCACTGCCGGGCAGCGGAACCCTGCTGCTCAACGGCGTGGCCATCGGCGCCAACACCTCTGTGAGCGCCAGTGATATCGCCCAGGGCAAGCTGACCTACCAGCCGGGCGCAAGCGGCAACCAGACTACATTCCAGTTCGCTGTACAGGACAGCGGTGGCACCGCCAATGGCGGGGTCAATACCTCAGGCAACCATGACTTCACGCTGAACATCGGCCGTGTCGAAGTCCCGACCAACCCGAACAGCGACAACAACATCATCGGTGGCGCTGGCGACGACGTGATCCTCGGCGATACCGGCGGCACCCTGACGACTACCCAACCGGGGACCAACTACAACGTCGCGCTGATCGTGGACACCTCAGGCTCCATGGCCTACAGCCTGCAGGGGCAAAGTGGTGTCACTTACGCCAACTCGCGGATGAAGCTGGTCAAGGACGCTTTGCTGAACCTCGCGAACCAGCTGAAGAATCACGACGGGGACATCAACATCACGCTGATCGGCTTCGCTGGCTCCGCTACCACCAAGATCAGCATCACCGACCTCAATAACGGCAACATCGAGCAACTGCTGGCGGCTATCGGCCGCAGCCAGAATGAGGGGCTGAGTGCCACTGGCAGCACCAACTACCAGGACGCCTTCGAGGATGCCACCAGTTGGTTCAATGGTCAGAACAACGGCTACCAGAACCTGACGCTGTTCCTCACCGACGGCGACCCCACGACAACCAACAGTGGTGCCAGCAGCGATTACGACGTACTTACTCAATCCATCGCCACCTTCAGTACCCTGAGCGGCCTCAGCACCGTGCGCGCCATCGGTATCGGCCCGGGCGTGAACGAGAACTATCTGAAGTTCTTCGACAACACCAGCGTGACCGGCAACAGCTCGCTGAACCTCGGTACCACGAACACGACCATTGCCAACTTCGACAGCAACGGCGGTAACAACAAGATCAGCAACTGGACCACTACCGGCGACAACGACGGTGACGTCAGCCGCGAAAGCGACCAGCTCCAGATCAGCGACGAATACGGCGACGGCGCCATACGCACCACCAGCCCCGAGTTCAACGTCAGCGCCAACAATGCCGGCAAGCTGAGCTTCAGCTACCGGGGCATCGAGTTCAGCAGCGGTGACACCCTCACCTGGACGCTCTGGAAGAAGGTATCGGGACCAAACGGCACCACGACCTGGACTGTGGAAGATTCCGGAGTCAGGACCGATGGCACCAGCGCGACCATCGAATCGAAGGTACTGAACGACGGCACCTACAAGATCGAATTCGCCCTCAACGACAACAGCACCCATTGGTATTGGGGCAGCAACGATGCGGTCGTGCGGATCGACAACATCGCCGTCACCAGCCAGATCATCGTCACCGGCCCCACCGGCCAGGTCGACATCGTCCAGCAGGCCAGCGACCTGACCAGCGCCCTCAACGGCGGCTCCAGCAGCACTACGCCGGTGGCCGTGGGCCACGACACCATCAACGGTGGTGCGGGTGACGACATCATCTTCGGCGACACCATCAACACCGACTACCTGCCTTGGGGCGTCAACGGCAACCCGGCCAAGCCGGCCGATCTGCCGGCAGGTTCGGGCATGAAGGCGCTGCAGAGCTTCCTGGAGTTGAAGAACGGCCACGTCGCCACCTCGGATGAGCTGTACAGCTACATCAAGAACAACCACTCCACCTTCAACGTGGATGGCGACACCCGTGGCGGCAATGACCTGATCCAGGGCGGTGACGGCAACGACATCCTCTATGGTCAGGGCGGCAACGACCAGCTGATCGGCGGCAACGGCAACGACATCCTGTTCGGCGGCACCGGCACCGATACGCTGACCGGCGGCAAAGGCAGCGACCTGCTCTGGGGTGGCAGCGGCAACGACACCTTCGTGTGGAAGGCCGGTGACTCGGGCGTCGTCGGCAGCCCTGATCAGGATGTGGTGAAGGACTTCAAGATGAGCGAGGGCGACAAGCTCAACCTCAGCGACCTGCTGCAGGGGGAATCCAGTGCCACCATCGACAACTTCCTCAAGCTGATCGTCGACAACGGCACCGGCACCGCCACCCTGCTGGTGAGCAAGGACGGCCACCTGAACGATGGCGGAACCGCTGCCAGCCATGCCGACCTGTCCATCACCCTGGAAGGCGCGGCGGCCCAGCTCAGCGGACAGTCCATCAACTCCCTGATTGCAGGTGCTGATCCGACCATCAAGGTCGACCAGAACTGATGCCCCCCGGCCCGCAGCCACTCAGGTGGTTGCGGGCCGGGGGCGTCTGCCCTCATGCTCGCGGCATTCCTGAAGGGAGATTCGCCATGCTCTACATCCAGCGCGACGAAGAAGGAAGCCTGGTTCGCGTCGAAGCGGCTGCATTCGATGAGATGACCGGCAGCCTGCCGGCCGACGACCAGGAGATCCAGGCCTGGTACGCCAACCTGGCGATGCAAAGTAGCCTGCTGCAACTGAAACAGAGTGACCTGGACATGATCCGGGTACTCGACGACCTGATTACCGCGTTGATGGCCAAAGGCGTGATCCGCATCACCGACCTGCCACCGGCCGCACAATCCAAGCTGCTCAGCCGGAACCAGGCACGCGAAGCCCTTGGCGGCATTTCGCGGTTGATCGTCGAAGAAGATGACGAGATTGGCTCGGGGTTGATCTGAGCCGGCCCACGCTCCCTTGTGGGAGCGAATTCCCACAATCTCCGCGCAGCCCCGCCCGCGTAGGAGCGAGCTTGCTCGCGAAGCTCTTGCGTCCGTCCTTTCGCGAGCAAGCTCGCTCCTACAGAAAAGACGCTCCGTAGTGGGAGCGAAATCCCGCGACCTCCACGCAGCCCCACACTTGTAGGAGCGAGCAAGCTCGCGAAGCTCTGAGCTCGTCCTTTCGCGAGCAAGCTCGCTCCTACGGAAAAGCTAACGCCAGGGCGCCGGCGCACCAAACAGCTGGCCCTGCACGCCCTGAATACCCATCGCTCGCAGCACCTCCAGTTCCCCTTCGGTCTCCACGCGCTCGGCAATCAATGGCAGGTCGATGCTGTGCGCGGCGCGCTGCATGGCTTCGATGAACAGGCGCTTGTCGGCTTCCAGATCGATGGCGCGGATGTAGCTGCCGTCCACCTTCAGATAGGCCAGGCCCAGGCGAGCCAGGTTGCCGATCATGCTGAAGCGGCCACCGAAGTGCTGCAGGCTGAGGTTGAAGCCCAGTTCGCGCAGACGACGGGTGAGTTGCTCCAGTACGGCTTGTTCGGGCAGTTGATCCTCTTCCAGCTCCAGCACCAGACGCGGCCCCAGCTGGGCATGCTTGCGCATCAGTTCGAACGCCTTCTCCAGGGCCTGAGGCTCCCGCAGCAAGGCGGCGGAGAGGTTGAGCGCGAGGGTTTCGCCATGGCTGGCCATCTGTTGCAGCACCAGTTCCAGCATCAGCAGGTCGAGACGCGCCATCCAGCCGAAACGCTGCAGCCAGGGCAGGAACCGCCCGGCCGGGATGTTCTCGCCATGCTCGTCGCGCAGGCGCGACAGCACCTTGTAGTGCAGCACTCGCGCGCGGTCGCCGCTGTCCACCACCGGCTGGAAATAGAGTTGCAGCTGACGCTGGCTGAGGGCGCGATCCAGCAATTGATGCCAGGCGTGGCGTTCATCGCCGACGCTGGGTGCTTCGCCTTGGGTCAGCGTCGCCCAGGTTTGGTCGGTCTGGCTTTCCGCCTTGGCCAGGGCCTCGTCGGCCAGGCGCAGCAGATCAGGCAGGGCTTCACCCGGACTGAACGGCACCAGCCCCAAATGCGCCACGGGCAGTGCATCGGCCGCGCCCGTGGTCACCAGGTTGGCTAGCCCGGCATCTAGCCGCTGCGCCAGTTGCTCGGCCTCTTCCGCCACCAGGCCAGGCAGTAGCAAGGCGAAATCGCCGCCACGGCTGCGCGCCACCAGTTGACCGGCGCCCTGCCCCGCCGCCACCTGGGTCAGCAGCTCGGCCACCGCCAACAGCAACTGGTCGGTACGCTGGCCACCCAGGCGCTGGTTCAGCCCCGCCAGGTCATGCACCCGCAACAGGAAGAGATAACCCGCACTGGCGTGATCCTCGGCACTGAGGCGCGCCTGCAACTGCATCTCGAAGTAGCGCCGGTTGGCGAGACCGGTGAGACCGTCCCGATAGGCTTCGTCGCGCAGACGCTCGCTGCGGTCGGCCTGTTCCTGGAATAGGGCCTTGAGCTTCTCCACCATCTGGTTCATCGCCTGGACCACACGCCGCAGCTCAGGGGTGCGCGGCAGCTCCGGCAGGCTGAGGAACTCGCGCCGCGAAATGGCATGGGACTGTTCGACCATATAGTCCAGCGGTTTGAGCTGGCGACGCAGGAGGAAAGCCCCGAGTCCCGCACTGACCAGGCCGCATACCAGCAGCCAGCCGAGGCTGCCCAGTGCGCTTTGCCAGAGCCGGGACAGGGCGAACACTGGATGGCTCTGCACCTCCACCCGCGCGGCCTGCTGCCAGCCACGGCTGACGATGGCGTCACCACCCGCCGAGTGCAGGCCGATCAAATCGACGAACCATTGCGGCACCTGGGCGCCGACCGCATCGGGCACGCCGGTACGCTCCACCAGGACCTTGCCGCTTTCCAGGTCGACCACTCGAATGCTCTCGTAATAACCACTGTCGAAGATGGAACTGACCATCAGCTCGACCATCGCTGCGTCGTCGATGTGCGGCGTCAGCGACAGACCGAGGGCAGTCGCCGCATCCTGGGCGTGGGAGCGCAACTGGTTGACGTACTGCTCTCGCGAGCTCTCCAGGCCGACCATGAAGCTGCCGCTGAAGGCGACCACTAGGAACAGGCAGATGGCGATCAACAACTGTTTGAACAGAGACATCTCGACTCCTATCGGGCCGGTTCCACGGGGAAGCCTTCGGCCTTCATCTTCTTGAGCAATTCCTGCCAGCGCGACAGTCGCTTGGCGTCCCCTACCTGCTTGCCGCTTCCTTTACCCGCGAGCCAGAGGCCTTCGGCATTGAAGGCGTAGACCGGCAGCAGGTCGGTGCGTTGACTGGCGGGACGAATGATCCCCACCAGGTTGTCCAGCACCAGCGGCATGGCATCCGGGGATGCGTAATAGGTCAGCACCATGTGCGCCTGGTTCAGCCGCAGCGCCTTGACGTAGGTGATGCGCAGCTTCTCGCTGGGCACGCCGAGTTGACGCAAGCTGAAGTACTTGGCGATGGCGAAGTCTTCGCAGTCGCCGGCGCCAATGCGCAGGGCCTGCACCGGCGTCGCCCAGTAATCGGTTTCGCCCCAGAGTTCGCGGTCATCGCGAAAGCGCAGCTTCGCGTTGAAGAAGCGGTTCACCTCTTCCAGTTGCTTCTGCTCGTCGACGCCGGCAAGACGCCCGAGCATGGCCTGCCAGTCGTCTATACGTTGTTTGCCGGGACCGAGAAGGCCATAGAGGGATTCAGCACGCTGGCTGATCAGGGTGAAATCCCAGTCCGCCTGCAACGCTCCTGCCAGCAACGCCGGCAGCAACGCCGCGACCAGGGCCGGCATCCGCCATCCCCTGCGCGTACGCCAGGCCTGAACGCAACCTCGGAACATCCACCATCCCATCCAGGAGGCCATCGGGGCCCCATGAAACACGGCGCGAATGGTGCGGGCTGGACCTGAAAAAAACAATGGCATTCTGCCGCCATCTGGCAGCGCACTGGCACGTAGGTTGGGCCAAGCGCAGCGCGGCCCAACAGGGGAACGCCCAGCTGCACTCAGGTACGCAGCTGCGACGCCCTGATGTGTTGGGCTTCGCGTAGCTCAGCCACAACCTACGAAACGGGAGACGCTCTCAGCGCAGACCGCGCAGATGCAGGAAGCCGAACAGCAGCACCTGCAGCCGCTCCAGCCAGGGGAAGGGACGTGCCTTCAACTTGCGGTTGAACAGTGCCGCCTCGGCGATGTGGGCCAGCAGCACCAGGCCCGCCGCCAGCAGCAGCGGCCGGTGCAAGGGTTCGCCAAAGGGGTAGATGACATTGAGCAGCGCCACCAGCCAGAACATGGCCAGGGCGCCCTTGAGGAAGGATGACAGGTGCATGGTGCCTCCGAAGTGTGCGGACCAGGCGGGCAGTGTGCCCGCCTGGTGCCTTGCGGCTCTCCGCACTTTCGGTTGGAGCCGTCGCTCAACGTACGGTGAGCGCGATGGGCGCCTCCTCGAAGTCGAAGCAGCCGAGGAAGGTCTTGATGTCCAGCAGATTGCCGTCGACCTTCACGTCGCCCAGCATGGCGCCCTTGAGCAGGCTGTTCTGGCCACTGATGACGGTATCGAGGTAGGTCTTGTCGAAGGTCAGCTTGAGCGTGGTGCCCTCGGGAATACCCTTGTGCAACTCGGCGACGCCACGGCGTACTTCCAGAGCCCACTCCTCCTTGATGTCGGGGAAGACGAAGCCCAGGGTCAGGTTCACGTCGGCGCTCTTTTCCGGATCGATGCGCGTCACCCAGTTCTGCAGGAAGATGCGCGCCGGCAGGTTCTTCAGCATGTCGTCGGAAAGGAAGGCGTTACGCATGCCCTGGGACAGCTGCAGCGCGGCGTTACCGTCCAGCTTGCCTTCCAGCTCCATGGCGCTCATCAGGTACCAGTTGCGCCAGTTGATGTTCATGCTGGCGTAACCCAGGCGACGGAAGCTGCGCGCCTTGATCTCGCGGGCCAGTTGGTCGTCGTGATCGATGCGGATGGCGTAGCTCGCCAGTTCGGCGGCCCATTGATAGTCGCCCTTGAGGTACGCCTCGCCAGCGGCCATCAGGACCTTGTCGCGCCCACCCATCAGGGCCACCAGGCGCTTGGACTTCTCCACCGGCGGGATCGGGTCGAGGTCCACCGGATCGGCCTGGAACCAGCCGAGGTAGCCCTGGTAGATCTGCCGCACGCTGTGCTTCACGGTGCCGTAGTACTCGCGCAGGTAAGGGGTGTAGCCCGCCAGGTAGGACGGCAGCTTGACCTTCTCCACCAGCTCGTCGGGGGTCAGGCCCTTGTTCATCCAGCGCACGGTCTGGTCATGGACATAGGCGATGGCGTCGCGGGTCATGCGCAGCACCTCCTCCACCTTGTCCTTGCCGGACACCGGCTGGCCGTGCAACGGCACCATGAAGTCGGCCTGATAAGCACGCAACTTGTCGAGGCTGTTCACCCACACCACCGGATCGCGGAACTTGGTGCCACGGAGGGTATGGATGTTCGGCAGGGTCGGCCCCTGGGTCACCTCGGCGCTGATCAGCACGCGGTTCTGCGGCAGGAACAGGACGATTTCGTCCGGCGCTTCGCTGGGTACGTGAAGGAACTGCACCGGCAGGCCGGCGATGGTGGTGTCGAGCTTGTCCTTGAAGGTGATGGTGGGCGCGATGAAGGTGGACTTGCCCTCGTGTGCCAACGGGCCGAGACCGGCGTTCATGTCCTTCTTGTCGCTGTCCGGCAACGCCGCACCGAAGCTGTAGCCCGAGCGCATGCCGAGGATCGGACCAACCAGCGCGCCCTGGGTGACCACGTTCTCCAGCAGGGTTTCCTGGGCATAGATCTGCACTTCGCCGCTCTTCACCTGCTCTTCGCTGACGAAGCCCTTCACACCGTTGATGTGGTCCGGGTGGAAGTGGGTGTAGACGATGGCCTTGATCGGCTTGTCGCTGATCTTGCGGAACTCCGCGAGCACCTTGCGCGACTGCTCGGCCGACTCGCCGGTGTCGACGATGATGAGCCCTTCGGGGGCCTCGATCATCACACTGTTGGCAAGGTTCCAGCCCACCGCCGAATACACGTTGTCGGCGATCTTGTAGACCTTCTCGTTGAAGTGCTGGGTGTGCTCGGCCAGCTCGGCGTTGATGCTGGGCTGGATGGACTCTTCCGGCAGCGCGGCGTCGGCGCCCAGGGGCAGTGCGGCAGCCAGCAGCAGGCCGCTGAAACGGATGGAGTTGCGCATGGTTCGCTCGGGGATTGTTGTTATAGGCCGAGACAGGCTGGCAGGGGCCTGCTAATAATTCCAATGCATTCTTCTTCGACAATTGATGCATAACGCGCATGAACGACCTTCGCCAGCTTCGCCATTTCGTTGCCCTTGCCGAACACGGCCACTTCGCCCGAGCGGCAGAGGCGGTCAATCTCAGCCAGCCCGCCCTCAGTCGTAGCATCCAGGCCCTGGAGGCCAACCTGGGATGCAGCCTGTTGGACCGGGGGCCGAGGCAGATCAGCCTGACCGCCCACGGCCGCCTGGTGCTGGAACATGCCCGCAGACTGCTGGACGGCAGCCGGGCCTTGCAGAGCGCCGTGGCCCAACTGGAAAACCTCGACAGCGGCGAATTGCACCTGGGCGCGGGCCCCTACCCCGCCGCCCGCCTGGTGCCACGCGCCCTGGGACGCTTCGCCAGTCAGCACCCGGGTGTGCGGGTGCGGCTCCGCCTGGAAAACTGGCACAGCCTTCGCGAGCACCTACTGGACGACGCCATCGAGATGTTCGTCGCTGACATTCGCGAGTTCGAAGGCGATCCCCTGCTGGACATCATTCCCCTGCGCCGCCATCCCGGCACCCTGTTCTGCCGCCCCGGCCATCCACTGCTGGCGCAAGACCAGGTTCGACTGGCCGACCTGGCCGCCTATGCCTTGGCCGGCACGCAACTGCCGGTAGAAGTGGCGCGATCTATCGGCGAACTGGCCGGCAACGAAAAACCGCTGGGCATCGAGTGCGACAACTTCGTGGTGCTGAAAGCGGTAGTCGCCGAGAGCGACGTGATCAGCATGGCGCCCTGGGATGTGGTCGCCGAAGACGTGATGGCGGGTCGACTGGCCGTGCTGGAGCCGGTTGCCAGGACCAGGACCCTATCGGCCTACGGCGTGGTCAGTCATGCCGCGCGCAGCCTGTCTCCGGCTGCGCGGGCGATGCGGGAATTGTTGCAGGAAGAGGACAGTCGATTTCCTGCCGGCTAGCGCCGGTTCTCCATCGACCAGTTGCTGCGGTTGTTGTTGTACCGGTTGCTGTTGTGCGGCCGCGCTTCATACCCCGGCTGCACCCGGTACTGCTGGCGGTAGTTGTTCTGCCGATAGTGTTTTTGCGGATTGCTGGGCGGACGATAGCCCGGCTGCCGATCGTTGCGGCCCCATGTCTGTAGACGCGGGGTGTAGTCGTGTCGACGCTCCTGGAAGTTGTCCTGGGGCTGTTGGTAGTAACGCCGGTCGTTACGGTACTTGCGGTCGTCGTAATAGCGCTTGTCGTAACGGTGCTTGTCGGACTTGTAGTAGTCCTTGCGCCCGTCGTACTTGCGGCCGTCGTAGTTGCGACGGTCGTAATAGCGGCGCTCGTGGTAACGATCGTCGTAGCGCTGGTCGACCACCCGGTATGTCGTCCTTGGCGGGTCGTAGTAGTAACGGTGCGCACGGTAGTCGTCGTCGCCGTAATTGCGGCGACCGTAGTAGTCGTTGTCGTAGTCATAGACGGCACAGCCGCCCAGGGTCAGGGTCAGTACGGCAAGGAAGAATGATCGGTAGGACATGGGCGGCCTCCTTACGACCGCGAGGGGCGGCGCAGACAGATGTCGGCGACTGGGATTGCTCCCACTGCGTTGGACAACGGGTCCTACAGAACAGCCTTCACTGCCTGTCGGAAAAATCCTTTACCAGTTGTTGCCACGCACCAAGTTGACGCCACGCGCCCCATCTGCGGGCATCCCACCTTGCCCCGAACCACAGACCAACGCCCAAAAGCCCCGCGCCAGCTGCGTTGCACAATCTTGGCACGCCCTTCGCTTTGGCTAAGGCGTGCAGGAGCTACCCGGATGACCGGGTTCGCGGCACCACAATTTGCAATGGCTGGCTAGGGTTCCGGTCCGCGAAGGCGGATGACTGGTCCGAGAGCTGGCGACCTCCAGCGAGGTTACACGGCGGGACAAAAGCCCGGGAGAACGCGCCCCTTGATAGGGAAGTGCCGCGCAGCTCCGCCCGCCCTAAACCGAACTGGAGGTCCTCCATGCGCAAGTCCCGTCTGTTCGCCCTCGCCGTTGCCGGTCTCGCCGCCGCTCTCAGCTTCAACACGTCCGCCGCACAGAAAGACAGCTTCAACGTCTGCTGGACCATCTACGCCGGCTGGATGCCCTGGGAGTACGGTGCCACCAAAGGCATCGTCGACAAGTGGGCGAAGAAGTACGGCATCGAGATCCAGGTCACCCAGCTCAACGACTACGTCGAATCCATCAACCAGTACACCGCTGGCCAGTTCGACGGCTGCACCATGACCAACATGGATGCCCTGACCATCCCCGCCGCCGGTGGCGTGGACAGCACCGCGCTGATCGTCGGCGACTTCTCCAACGGCAACGATGGCGTGGTGGTCAAGGGCGAAGGCAAGACCCTGGCCGACCTCAAGGACATGCCGATCAACCTGGTGGAGCTGTCCGTCTCCCATTACCTGCTGGCCCGCGCCCTGGAGCGCGCCGACCTCTCCGAGAAAGACGTGCAGGTGGTGAACACCTCCGACGCCGACATCGCCGCCGCCTTCGATACCGCCGAAGTCCAGGCCGTGACCACCTGGAACCCGATGCTGGCCGACATCAAGGCCAAGCCCGCCACCAGCCTGGTGTTCGACTCCAGCAAGGTGCCCGGCGAGATCATGGACATGATGGTGGTGAACACCGAAACCCTGAAGGACAACCCTGCCCTGGGCAAGGCGCTGACCGGCGCCTGGTTCGAGATCGTCGCGTTGATGCAGGCCGGCAACGCCGACAGCGCCGCCGCCCTGGAACACATGGCCAAGGCTTCCGGCACTGACCTCGCTGGCTATCAGGCGCAGCTGGCCGCCACCCGCCTGTTCCACACCCCGGCCGATGCGCTGGCCTTCGTCACCAGCCCGAAGCTGCCGGCCACCATGGACAAGGTGGCCAGCTTCAGCTTCCACCACGGCCTGCTGGGCGAAGGTGCCAAGGATGCCAACGCCGTCGGCATGAGCTTCGCCAAGGGCGTGGTCACCGGCGACAAGGGCAACGTGAAACTGCGCTTCGACCCCACCTACGTGCAGATGGCCGCAGACGGCAAGCTCTGATCTGACCCGAACCGTAGGTTGGTCAGAGCGAAGCGAAGCCCAACACAACAATGTTGGGCCCCGCACCTCGGACCAACCTGCACGTCCACGCAACCGAGTACCTGCCATGCGCCTGATCAACCGCCAACCGGACCGCGCCGGACGCCTGATCCTGGTCCTGCTGCCCTTCGCCCTGCTGCTGTTCGCCTACTTCACCGGCTCGGCTGCGCGGCTGACGGAAAACCCCAACGACAAGCTGCTGCCCAGCGCGGCGCAGATGAGTGAGGCCGTCGAGCGACTGGCCTTCACCGAAGACAAGCGCAGCGGCGACTACCTGTTCTGGCAGGACTCCGCCTCCAGCCTGAAACGCCTGGCACTGGGCCTGTCCATCGCCGCGCTGCTGGGCCTGGCACTGGGCATCGCCGCCGGCACCCTGCCGCTGTTCGGCGCTCCCTTGTCGCCCCTGCTGACGGTGCTGTCGATGATCCCGCCGCTGGCGATCCTGCCGATCCTGTTCATCGTCTTCGGCCTGGGCGAGCTGTCCAAGGTGATGCTGATCGTCATCGGCGTCTCCCCCTGCATCGCCCGCGACCTGGAGCAGCGCGCGCGGGAAATCCCCCGTGAACTGCTGATCAAGGCGCAGACGCTCGGCGCCAACACCTGGACGCTGATCCTGCGGGTGGTGCTGCCGCAACTGATGCCGCGCCTGCTGATCTCCCTGCGCCTGGTGCTGGGCTCGGCCTGGCTGTTCCTGATCGCCGCCGAAGCCATCGCCTCCACCGATGGCCTGGGCTACCGCATCTTCCTGGTCCGCCGCTACCTGGCGATGGATGTGATCCTCCCCTACGTGGTGTGGATCACCCTGCTCGCCTGGCTGATGGACCTGGGCCTGCGCCAGCTCACCCGGCTGGCCTTCCCCTGGTACGAAGGAGCCAAGGCATGAGCTTCATCAGCGTCCGCAACGTCTGGCAGGAATATGGCGACCAGGTGGTGCTGGAGAACCTCGACCTGTCGGTGAACGAAGGCGAGTTCTGCACCCTGGTCGGCGCTTCTGGCTGCGGCAAATCCACCTTCCTGCGCATGCTGCTGGGCCAGGAATCGCCCAGCCGCGGCAGCATCCTGCTGGATGGCCAGCCGCTGGCGGCCGAACCCGACGCCAGCCGTGGCGTGGTGTTCCAGCGCTATTCGGTGTTCCCGCACCTGAGCGTGCTGGACAACGTCGCCCTCGGCCTGGAACTGCCCCGCTCGCCCCTCTTCGGCCGGTTGTTCGGGAGTGCAAAACGCGCCGCCCGCGAGGAAGCCGCCGCCATCCTCGCCAAGGTCGGCCTGGGCCATGCACAGGACAAGTACCCCAGCCAGCTTTCCGGCGGCATGCAACAACGCCTGGCCATCGCCCAGGCGCTGGTCATGAAACCCCGCGTACTGCTGCTGGACGAGCCCTTCGGCGCCCTCGACCCGGGCATCCGCAAGGACATGCACGAGTTGCTGCTCGGGCTCTGGCACGAAACCCGGCTGACCGTGTTCATGGTCACCCACGACCTCTCCGAAGGTTTCAGCCTGGGCACCCGCCTGCTGGTCTTCGACAAGGTGCGCCAGGACCCGCACGCGCCCAACGCCTTCGGCGCGCGCATCACCTACGACATTCCCCTGAACAGCGACCGCCGCGCCGCCCGCGCTGCCGTCGAGGCCCTGCCGGAGCGAGTCACCGCCGCCCTGCATCCGGCCATCGCCCACTGAATAGGAGCCTGCCCATGACCGCATCCCTGGCCCTGAGCCCAACCCTCTATGAAGAAACCGTCCCCGGCGGCGGCCACACCTCCTTCGTGCTGAAACGCGGCCAACAGCTGCGCATCACCGATATCGAAGGTGGCGCCAACGTCAGCCTGCTGCTGCTCAACGCACAGGAGAAGAGCGAGCGCCTGAACCTGCCCGACAGCCTGAAGTGCCAGCACACCGCCAAGCTCACCGCCGGCCACTGCCTCTACTCCGACATGGGCCGGGTGCTGGCCGCCATCACCGCCGATACCTGCGGCTGGCACGACAGCTTCGGCGGCGTGCTCAACGCGGATGAAGTGAAGGAAAAGTACGGCGCCGGACGCTACCAGGAACTGCGCAACGGCTTCTTCCGTAACGGCGTGGACAACCTGCTGGTGGAAATGGGCAAGTGGGACCTGAACCTCCAGGACCTGCTGATGTGCCTGAACCTGTTCAGCAAAGTCACCGTGGACAGCGACGGCTGCTTCCACTTCCAACCGGACAACTCCAAGGCCGGCGACTACCTCGAGCTCTATGCACCCATGGACACTCTGGTGGTGCTCACCGCCCTGCAGCACCCCATGGACCCCAATCCCGAATACGCCCCCAAGCCGGTGCAGCTCAGCTGGCAGCAGGTGCAAAGCGACGGCATCACCCTGCTCTGCCGCACCTCGCGCCCTGAAAACGGCCGCGGCTTCCACAACACCGAACGCCTGTATATCTGAGGGCCGCCCGCATGAACCTGACCCACAGCGACAAACATTCCGAAGCCGCCGTGTACCGCGCCGTGATCGCCGCTGGCGAGCCCTTCATGACCGAAGTGAAGGCCGGCCAGACCGTGCGCCTGCTGGACCTGGAAGGCAACCAGGCGGTGGACACCCTGTTCTACAGCGCCCACAACCCGCGTGAACGCTATGACGTGCAGCGCACCCTGCGCCGGCAGAACCGCGTCTACCTCAGCGCCGGCAGCGTGCTCTATTCCAACCTCGGCAACCCGATGCTCACCCTCACCGCTGACACCTGCGGCCGCCACGACACCCTCGGCGGCGCCTGCGCCCAGGAAAGCAACACCGTGCGCTACGCCCTGGACAAGCGCTACATGCACAGCTGCCGTGACAACTTCCTGCGCGCCAGCCTGCACGACGGCCGCCTGACCAAGCGCGACATCAGCGCCAACATCAACTTCTTCATGAACGTCCCGGTCACCCCGGACGGCGGCCTGACCTTCGAGGACGGCATCTCCGCCGCCGGCAAGTATGTCGAGCTCAAAGCGCACATGGACATCATCGTGCTGATCTCCAACTGCCCGCAGCTGAACAACCCCTGCAACGCCTACAACCCCACGCCCGCCGAGGTACTGGTATGGGACTGAAGCAGCTGCGTGCCTGGCTGTTCCTGTTGTGCCAAAGCCGGTCGGGGCAGTGCAGCCCCTCGCTGCGCGGATGCAACACCTACGGACAACACCGAAATTCCAGCCACGGACGACCGTGGTGCAGACGAATAAGGCGGGACGGCCCGTCATCCCTTTCGAGGGTTCTGCAATGTTCGAGAAACTCCTGATCGCCAACCGCGGCGCCATCGCCTGCCGCATCCTGCGTACCCTGCGCCAGCTCGACGTTCGCGGTGTGGCGGTGTATTCCGAAGCCGACGCCGCCAGCCTGCACATCCAGCAGGCGGACCAGGCCATCAGCCTGGGCGAAGGCCCGGCCGCCAGCACCTACCTGGTGGTGGACAAGATTCTCGCAGCCGCTCGCGACAGCGGTGCCCAGGCCATCCACCCCGGCTACGGTTTCCTCTCGGAGAACGCCGCCTTCGCCGAGGCTTGCGAAGCGGCCGGCATCGCCTTCGTCGGTCCAACGCCGGAACAGCTGCGGGTGTTCGGCCTGAAGCACACCGCACGTGCCCTGGCCAAGGCCAATGGCGTGCCCATGCTGGAAGGCACCGAACTGCTGGAAAACCTGGAAGCCGCCCTAGTTGCCGGCGAACAGGTGGGGTACCCGGTGATGCTGAAAAGCACCGCCGGCGGTGGCGGCATCGGCATGCGTGTGTGCCGTTCGGCCACAGAGCTGAGCGACGCCTTCGAGGCAGTGAAGCGCCTGGGGCAGAACAACTTCAGTGACTCCGGCGTGTTCATCGAGAAATACATCCAGCGGGCACGCCACCTGGAGGTGCAGGTATTCGGCGACGGCCGAGGCGAAGTCATCGCCCTTGGCGTGCGCGATTGCTCGGTACAGCGGCGTAACCAGAAGGTGCTGGAAGAAACCCCGGCACCCAACTTGCCCGCCGGCATGGCCGACGAACTCTGCGCCGCCGCCATCAAGCTCGCCAAGGCGGTCAACTACCGCAGCGCCGGTACCGTGGAATTCGTCTATGACAGCGAAGCGGAGCGCTTCTACTTCCTCGAAGTGAACACCCGCCTGCAGGTGGAGCACGGTGTCACCGAACAGGTCTGGGGCGTGGATCTGGTGCGCTGGATGATCGAACTGGCCGCCGGCACCCTTCCGCCCCTGGCCGAGCTGGCGGCAACGCTCACGCCGAGTGGCCATGCGATCCAGGCGCGGATCTATGCCGAAGACCCGGGCCGCGACTTCCAGCCCTGCCCCGGCCTGCTCACCGCTGTTGCCTTCCCCGAAGCAAATGGCCGGGACCTGCGCATCGACACCTGGGTGGAAGCCGGCTGCGAAATCCCACCCTACTTCGACCCGATGATCGCCAAGATCATCGCCTGGGCGCCGAACCGTGAGCAGGCCAGCAACACGCTGGATCGAGCCCTGGCCGACACAACCCTCTACGGCGTGGAGTCCAACCGTGGCTACCTGCGGCAGATCCTTGCTGACACACCGTTTGCCAGCGGCTCGCCCTGGACCCGTTGCCTGGAAGGCCTCACCTATAGCGCGAGCACCTTCGAAGTACTCGGCGCCGGCACCCAGACCACCGTGCAGGATTACCCCGGCCGACTCGGCTACTGGGCGGTGGGCGTGCCACCGTCCGGCCCTATGGACAGCCGCGCGCTGCGCCTGGGCAATCGCCTGCTGGGCAATGCCGAAGGTGAGGCCGGGCTGGAGATGACCATGAGCGGCCCGACCCTGCGCTTCAACACCGACGCCGTGGTGGCAGTCACCGGCGCGCAGATTCCGCTGACCCTCGACGGCCAGCCGCAACCGATGGACACCGCCTTGTTCGTACCGGCGGGCGCCACCCTTGCCCTCGGGACGATCGCTGGGGCCGGTGCGCGCAGCTATCTCTGCGTGCGTGGCGGCCTGCAAATGCCGGACTACCTCGGCAGCAAGAGCACCTTCACCCTCGGCCAGTTCGGCGGCCACGGTGGCCGCGCCCTGCGTGCGGGCGATGTCCTGCACCTCACCCCGCTCGTTGAGCGCAGTGCGGGCCAGGTGCTGGAGCCCGCCCTGCGCACCGACCTGCCGACCGTGCGCACCCTGCGGGTGATCTACGGCCCCCACGGCGCGCCGGAATACTTCACACCGACCTACATCGACACCTTCTTCGCCACTGACTGGGAAGTGCACTTCAACTCCAGCCGGACCGGCGTGCGTCTGATCGGACCGAAGCCGGAATGGGTGCGCGAAAGCGGCGGCGAAGCCGGGCTGCATCCTTCCAACATCCACGACAATCCTTATGCCATCGGCGCGGTGGACTTCACCGGCGACATGCCGGTGATCCTCGGCCCGGACGGCCCCAGCCTCGGCGGATTCGTCTGCCCGGTGACCATCATCGAAGCGGACCTCTGGCAACTGGGGCAGTTGAAGGCGGGGGACAAGGTGAGGTTCGTGGCGGTGAGCATTGGCGAGGCGCGTGAACTGGCAAGAACGCTGTTGTGTAGGAGCGAGCTTGCTCGCGAAAATCCCAGCGTCGAATTCGCGAGCAAGCTCGCTCCTACAGGTTCACCCGTTGTGCTCGACCTCGGCGACGCCGACAAACGCCTGGTGGCCCGTCTTTCCGGCGACACCCACCTGCTGCTGGAAATCGGCGCGCCGGAACTTGACCTGGTACTGCGCTTCCGCGCCCATGCACTGATGCAGGCGCTGGAGGCCGAAGCCCTGGACGGCGTGATCGACCTGACGCCAGGCATTCGCTCCCTGCAGGTCCACTACCAGCCGGAAACCCTGCCGCTGGAGGCGCTGCTGGATACCGTCGCCGGACTCTGGGATGGCGTCTGCGCAGCCGGCGACCTGAAGGTGCCGTCGCGCATCGTTCATCTGCCGCTCTCCTGGGATGACCCGGCCTGCCAGCTGGCCATCGAGAAGTACATGACCACGGTGCGCAAGGACGCGCCCTGGTGCCCGAGCAACCTGGAGTTCATCCGCCGCATCAACGACCTGCCGAACCTGGATGAAGTGCAGCGCACCGTGTTCGACGCCAGCTACCTGGTGATGGGGTTGGGCGATGTCTACCTCGGCGCGCCGGTGGCCACGCCGCTGGACCCGCGCCACCGCCTGGTGACCACCAAGTACAACCCGGCACGCACCTGGACCGCCGAGAACTCGGTGGGCATCGGCGGCGCCTACATGTGCGTCTATGGCATGGAAGGCCCCGGCGGCTACCAGTTCGTCGGCCGCACCCTGCAGATGTGGAATCGCTACCGCGAGGTGGAAGCCTTCGGCGGCAAACCCTGGTTGCTGCGCTTCTTCGACCAGATCCGTTTCTACCCGGTCAGTGCCGAAGAACTCACGCGCATCCGCCGTGACTTCCCGCTTGGCCGCTACCCACTGCGCATCGAAGAGAGCGAGTTGTGCCTGGCCGACTACCAGGCGTTCCTCGCCCGCGAGGCCGAGGGCATCGCCGCCTTCCGTAGCCAGCAGCAGGCCGCCTTCAATGCGGAAAGGGAACGCTGGATCGCCTCCGGGCAGGCCCACTTCGACAGCGAGGAAGTCTCCGTCGACCTGGGTGAAGACGCCCCGCTCGGCGTCGGCCAGCACGCAGTGGAAAGCCATATCGCCGGCAACCTCTGGCAGGTGCAGGTGGAAGAAGGCGCAAGCGTGAAGGCCGGGGACATCCTGGTGATCCTCGAATCCATGAAGATGGAAATCCCCCTCACCGCTCCCCGAGATGGCGTCGTGAAGGAAGTGCGCCTGCAGCCGGGTTCGCCGGTACGCGCCGGGCAGCGGGTGGTGGTGATGGAGGAGGCCTGTTAACCACAGGGCAATTGCATGCCCTTTGTGGGGGCGATTTCAATCGCTATGCAGGCCGCAGGTCTGCCCTGAAACCTTGCAGGGGCGGCTGCGCCGCCCTTAGCGAATGAATTCGCCCCCACAGTACCCTTCGACTGATTGCCCAAGTCGGCCAGCAGCCCTAGAGTTCAAACGGCACCGCACGCAAAAGGACCCGCAATGCCGCCGCACAGCCGCGACCAGGCGCAACAGCGCGCCGACGATATCCAGGCCTTCTACCGGGAAGTCGAACGCCTGCACGATGAGCAGGCACTGCGGCTTGCCCCCGAACAGCTCGACCAACTCGGCGAACACCATCGCCAGTTGCTGGCGAGCTATCGCGAGACCTTCGACATCGATCCGGACGCCCAGTCCCGGCGTCTGTCCCTCGGCATGCGCATCGCTTCCCTGCTGGGTGCCCTGGCGCTGGCCGCCAGCCTGCTGTTCTTCTTCTACCAGTTCTGGGGCCTGTTCCCGGAAAGCGTCCAGGTCGGCATCCTCGTCGGCTTCTCCCTGGGCAGCCTGCTGCTGACCCTGCTGTTGCGCCAGCGTGACCAGACCGGTTACTTCGCCAAATTGGCGGCGGTCCTGGCGTTCGCCTGCTTCGTGTTGAACGTGGTCATGCTCGGGCAGATCTTCAACATCACGCCCGGCGACAAGGCCCTGCTGCCTTGGGCCGCCTATGCCCTGCTACTGGCCTATGCCTGCGAGGTGCGCTTACTGCTCGGCGCTGGCATCGGCTGCATCATGGCGCTGATCGCCACGCGGCTGACGAGCTGGAGCGGCCTTTACTGGCTGGACTGCACCGAGCGGCCGGAACACCTGCTGCCCGCCGGCTTGCTGATCTTCCTCGTGCCGCAACTCGTCTCCCAGGCACGCTACAGCGGTTTTGCCGCGATCTACCGGGTGATGGGCCTGCTCGGGTTGTTCGTGCCTGTGCTCGTGCTGGCGAACTGGGCATATGGCAGCTACCTGCCCTGGTCCCGCGATGCGGTGGAAAGCCTGTACCAGCTCGTCGGTTTCGTTGGCGCAACGCTGGCCATCTGGCTCGGCAATCGTCGTGACTGGCCGGAAGTGATGCACACCGGCGTGCTGTTCTTCGTGCTCTTCCTCTTCATCAAGCTGTTCGACTGGTGGTGGGAGGTCATGCCGAAGTACCTGTTCTTCCTCATCGTCGGCCTCGTCGCCGTGCTGCTTCTGCTGGTGCTCGGCCGCTTGCGCCGGACTCACAAGGGAGGGCAGCGAGCATGAAAACCCGCACCGCATTGCTCGGTGGCCTGGCACTGATCGGCCTGACCAACGCCATCGCCCTTGGCGGCGTGTGGCTCAATCGCAACGGCGAGCCGGACAGCCGGCTGCTGCTTTCCGAACGCGAACTGCACCGGGCCTACGACTGGGCCGAGCGCGAAAACAGTGGCCTGGCACTGCGCCTGGACTGGCGGCGCCCCAGCGCCCAGAACGGGGACAACCGTTACGAGCGCCTGCCGCTGGATGAAGCCGCACTGTTGAAACTGGGTTTCACGGCCGGCGACCCCGAGGCAATGCGCTTCGACAACCGCAACCGCGAGGTGCTGGTGGTGCTCGAACTCAATGGCCCTGCACGCAAGACCGAACTGGAACGCGCCCGGCAGCAGCAGAAGGCTGCCGAGAGCGAGTTGCGCGCAGCGCCCAGCGACAAGCGTCGAGCGGACGCCGAACGCGCGGCACGCGACTATGTTGAAGGAGAAGAGAAGCGCGAAAGCCGTCTGTTCGCGGTGGATGCGGGACTGGATCGCAAGGCGCTGCGTGATCGCTACCCCGATCGCAGCCGCTACGCCATCGTGCCTGGCACCGTGAGTGCGTGGATGCGCGAAGGTCGTCTCACCGGCCAGATCAGCAGCTTGCGCATCGCCGAGATCAACGTGCCCCATGCCTGGCGAGAGCAGTTGGACAAGGAGCTGGCGCGCGACCGCAAGGGCGCCGTGCCGCCGCGCTTCCGACTGTGGCTGAGCATCGGCCAGCGCCTGGAACCCTGGATCGATTCGGCTCCCGAGTTTCCGGGCAGCCGTCAAGGAACGCCTGAAAACGCCGATAGCCTGGCGTCAAGTACCCGTCCGTGACGCCTTCGCCGACGAACGCTAGCATTGCGCCACTATTTTGAGGTCATGTAGTCCGATGCCGTTTCCCGAAGTCACGAAGCAAAGCCACCGCTTATTGGTCCTCGCCCTGGTACTGCTGCTCGGCTGCGGTTTCCTGGCCACCTCCCTGGTCAGCTACCAGGCATCGCTGAAGTCCATTCGCAGCAGCATCATCAACACCGAGCTACCGCTCACTTCGGACAACGTCTATTCGGAAATCCAGAAGGACCTGGTCCGGCCCATCCTGATTTCTTCGATGATGAGCCGCGACACCTTCGTGCGTGACTGGGTGATGCAGGGCGAGAAGGACATCGAGCCCATGACCCGCTACCTGCGCGAGGTGCAGCAGCACTACGGCGCCTTCACCTCCTTCTTCATTTCCGATCGCACCCTCACCTACTACCAGACCAAGGGCGTGCTGAAGAAGGTGAACCCCAAGGAGCCGCGCGACATCTGGTACTTCCGCGTGCGCGACATGAAGGAGCCGTACGAGATCAACGTCGACGTGGACATGGCCAACCAGGACCGGCTGACCATCTTCATCAACTACAAGGTGTTCGACTACGACGGCAAGTTCCTCGGCGCCACCGGCGTCGGCCTGACGGTGGATGCGGTGATCAAGCTGATCGACGAATACCAGCGTCGCTACGACCGCAGTGTCTATTTCGTCGATACCACCGGACGCATCGTCCTGACCGGGGCCGACGGTGGTCCGCTGGGCGCGCGAGTCGGCCAGTCACTGGCAGAGGTGCCGGGGCTGGAGGACCTGCAGGCCAGACTGGGACGCCCGCAGACCGGCAAGTTCGAGTACCAGGAGCGCGGTCGCGACCACTACCTGAACGTGCGCTACATCCCCGAACTGGATTGGTACCTGTTCGTCGACAAGCATGAGGGTGGACTGCTCTCCGGCCTGCGCAACACCCTCTACCTCAACCTGCTGATCTGCCTGCTGGTGACCACTGTCGTTCTGATACTGGTGATCCGCCTGATGCGCCGCTACCAGCACAGCATCGCCGCCCTGGCCACGACCGACAGCCTGACCGGCCTGCCCAACCGACGCGGTTTCGAACTGCTCGCCGGTCAGGCGCTGCAGGAGGCCCGACGCGAGCGCAAACCCCTGGCGGCATTGCTGTTGGACCTCGACCACTTCAAGATGCTCAACGATACCTACGGCCACCAGGCCGGCGACCAGGTGCTGCAGGGCTTCGCCCAGAACCTGCGCGACGGCCTGCGCCAAGCGGACATCATCTGTCGCTGGGGCGGCGAGGAATTCATCATCCTGCTCAAGGACACCAGCAGCGCGACGGCCCATCAGTTGGCAGAGAAGGTCCGCAATGAAGTGGCCGCGCAGCGTTACCCGTTCAAGGGCGTGAACCTTCACGTGACCACCAGCATCGGTCTGGCCGAGATGCACCCGGAAGACGCCCTCGACAGCCTGATCGGTCGCGCCGACCGGGGCCTGTATCGCGCCAAGCAGTCCGGGCGCAATTGCGTGTGCGTAGAGCCTTCGGGGAATCACGACGCGTTGTGATCTTGGTTGGGCAGATGACAGCGAAGCCCAACGTGGCGCGGTATCAGGTCCGCATCGTTGGGCTTCGCGTAGCTCAGCCACAAACTACAAGGGCACTCGAACCGACAGGTTCAGGCCAGCAGTGCCACCGACTTGATCTGCGCCCAGAGGGTCTGGCCCGGGTAGAGGCCCAACTGGTCGCGGGAGAAGCGGGTAATGCGCGCGAGCATGGGTGTGCCATCCACGTCGAGGCGCACCAGCACGTGGGCTGGATTGGCGGCCGGCGACTCTTCCACCATCCGTGCCGGCAGCAGGTTCAGGATGCTGCTGTCGCGCTGTTTTTCCAGACTCAGGCTGACATCGCGCGCCAGCACCCGGAAGCGCAGGGAACGGCTTTCGGCAACCGGCGAATGAGCCACCCTCACGCTGAGTGAGCTGCCGGGCAAGGCCAGGGTCAGCAACTGATACTGGGCATCGAAGCCCTGCACCCGTCCCTCGATGACGACACCGGCCTCATCTTCCTGGGCGGTGGGGAGGTCGAGGCGTGCAAGGGTCTGGTCCAACGGCCCGCTGGCCAGCACCTGGCCGTTGTCCAGCAGCACCAGGTGATCCGCCAGCCGCGCCACTTCGTCCGGCGAATGGCTGACGTAGAGGACCGGGATATCCAACTCGTCGTGCAGGCGCTCCAGGTAGGGCAGGATTTCACCCTTGCGCTTGAGGTCCAGCGCGGCGAGGGGTTCGTCCATCAGCAGCAGGCGCGGGCTGGTGAGCAGGGCACGGGCAATACCGACGCGTTGCCGCTCGCCGCCGGACAGACCGTCCGGCATGCGTTCCAGAAGATGGGCGATCCCCAGCAGTTCCACCGCCTGCTCCAGCGCGACACGACGCTCCCGCGCCGGTATGCGCCGCTGTCCGAATTCCAGGTTGCGCCGCACCGAAAGATGCTCGAACAGGCTCGCCTCCTGGAATACGTAGCCCAGGGGGCGCTTGTGGGTGGGCAGGAAGTGGCCACGGGCGCTGTCCTGCCAGACCTCACCGTTGATTTCGAGGAAACCCTCGGCGGCCTGTTCCAGGCCGGCGATGCAGCGCAGCAGGCTGGTCTTGCCCGACCCGGAATGCCCGAACAGGGCACTGACACCGCGACCGGGCAGTTCGAGGTCGGTCTCCAGGGAAAAGCCCGGATGGCACAGGCGGAATCGCGCGCGAATCTGTTGCATGGGTCAGGTCCAGCCCGGTTTCAGGCGCCGGCTGGAGTTCAGTGCCAGCAGGATGAGGAAGGAGAACAGCAGCATGCCGCCGGCCAGCCAGTGGGCCTGGGCGTATTCCATGGCTTCGACGTGATCGAAGATCTGCACCGAGACCACGCGGGTCTTCTCAGGGATGTTGCCGCCGATCATCAGTACCACGCCGAACTCACCCACCGTGTGCGCGAAGCCGAGGATGGAGGCGGTGATGAATCCTGGTTTCGCCAGCGGCAGGACCACCGAGAAGAAGGTGTCCCAAGGACTGGCTCGGAGTGTGGCAGCGACTTCCAGCGGACGCTGGCCGATGGCGGTGAAGGCGTTCTGCAGGGGCTGCACGACGAAGGGCATGGAGTAGATCACCGACCCCACCACGAGGCCGGCAAAGGTAAAGGGCAAGGTGCCGAGGCCCAGGCTCTGGGTGAATTGGCCGATGAACCCGTGGGGTCCCATGCTGACCAGCAGGTAGAAACCGATGACGGTGGGCGGCAGCACCAGTGGCAGGGCGACCACCGCCGCCACGGTCCCCTTCAGGCGCGAACGTGTGCGCGCCAGCCACCAGGCGATGGGGGTGCCCACCACCAGCAGGAGCAACGTGGTGAGGGTGGCGAGTTCGAGGGTCAGCCAGATGGCGGCCAGGTCGGTGCGGTCGAGAGGGAAGCTCATGGGTTGGCCGATTGATCAGTTTTCGCTGTGTCGCGAACTATATAGCGAAGCAGCGCGGCCAGCCAGAATCAGACTCCGCTCCAACCGGGACCGCTGCGGTGCAGGGCGTTGTCCGCTTCGAACAGGAGCTGTTCAAGGTCTTGCCCACGGGCGGATTCGGCATGGCCGATGCGCAGGGTCAGGCTCTGTTCCGTGGCGCGGTTGAAGGCACCAAGGCCGGCGCGCAGACGCTGCAGGACGGCATTCGGATCGCCGTAGCCGGACGTCAGCGCGAGGAACTCCCCGCCGCCGAGGCGCGCCAGCAGATCATCGCGCCGGAACTGCGCCCGCAGCATGCGCGCGGCCGTCAGCGGCAGGCTTTCGGCCGACGCGCTGTCGTTACTGCCCACCAGCAGGTGGAGCAGCAGGCAGGGCATGTCGCGCTGGCGAGCGGCGTCCAGTTCACCGGCGGCGTGGTGCTGGAAGCCGAGGCGGTTGTGCAGGCCGGTGAGTTCATCGGTCATGGAGAAGCGCTGGATGTCCTGCTCGACGCGTTCGCGCTCACAGGCTTCGTCATAGAGCAGCCGATTGGCGGCCACCAGGTCCTGGGTACGGGCGATGACACGCTGCTCCAGCTCGTCGTAGAGCTGGACGTTCTCCATCGCCACCGAAGTGGAATCCGCCAGGGCCTGGAGCAGGCCGACCTCGCGCATGTTGGCGAGGCGCGGAGTGGCCCAGTAGGTGCCGATCGCCCCCACCGGGGCCATGCTGCGAATGGGCACCATCACCAGGCTTTTGACGAAGGTGGGACGGTAGGCATCGTGGGGAATGCGCGGGTCCTGGTAGATGTCTTCGATCACCGCAGGCTCGCGGTTGATCATGGCCCAGCCGCTGATGCAGGTTTCCATGGGAAAGCGCAGGCCTTTCCACAGTGGCGAGATGGCGTCTTCGTCCTTGTAGAAGCAGCGATCACCATCACGCAGGACAAAGGTGGCGCCATCTGCCCCTACCAGTTCCCGCGCGGCGCTGCGCACGATTTCGGCGATGCGGTCGAGATTTCGGGCCAGGGACAGCTCCTGGATGGCCCGTACCAGGCATTCGAGATTGCGTTCGTAGCTGACAGCGGAACCATCCATAGACCCACGCCTCCAGTCCGGGGCAAACACGCCCCGGATTCATATCAGCACAGAGCTTCAGTCCTTGCGAGAGGGCGACAGCAATTCGATCTTGTAGCCATCCGGATCTTCCACGAACGCCAGGATGCTGGTGCCGTGCTTCATCGGTCCCGGCTCGCGGGTGATCTTGCCGCCACGGGCGCGGATGTCCTCGCAGGCCTTGTAGACATCATCCACTTCCAGCGCGATGTGGCCATAGGCGTTGCCCAGCTCGTACTTGTCCACACCCCAGTTGTAGGTGAGCTCGATCACACTGTTGTGGGCTTCGTCGCCGTAGCCGACGAACGCGAGGGTGAACTGACCATCCGGGTAGTCCTTGCGACGCAGCAGGGTCATGCCCAGCACTTCGGTGTAGAAGGCGATGGATTTGTCCAGGTCGCCGACGCGCAGCATGGTATGCAGCAGTCTCATCGTTGCTTCCTCATCGGTTGCCCGTTTTTCTAGTTTCAAAATGAAAGAACCCCGGCTTATGGCCGGGGTTCTTAGGCTCACGCTGACAAGCTTATCAGAACAGCTTGCGGCCCTTGCCTGCAGCGATGCGCATGCGCAGCGCATTGAGCTTGATGAAGCCAGCAGCGTCGGCCTGGTTATAGGCGCCGGCATCGTCTTCGAAGGTGGCGATGTTGGCGTCGAACAGGGAGTCGTCGGACTTGCGACCGACCACGATGACGTTGCCCTTGTACAGCTTCAGGCGAACTACACCGTTCACGTTGGTCTGCGAGGCGTCGATCATCTGCTGCAGCATCAGACGCTCCGGGCTCCACCAGTAACCGGTGTAGATCAGGCTGGCGTATTTCGGCATCAGCTCGTCTTTCAGGTGCGCGACTTCGCGGTCCAGGGTGATGGACTCGATGGCACGGTGGGCCCTGAGCATGATGGTGCCGCCGGGGGTCTCGTAGCAGCCGCGGGACTTCATGCCGACATAGCGGTTCTCGACGATGTCGAGGCGGCCGATGCCGTTGATGCCGCCAACGCGGTTCAGCTCGGTGAGCACCTGGGCCGGAGTCAGCTCCTTGCCATCGATGGCGACGATGTCACCATTGCGGTAGGTCAGCTCGATGTAGGTCGGGGTATCCGGCGCTTTTTCCGGGGAAGTGGTCCACTTCCACATGTCTTCTTCGTGCTCGGTCCAGGTGTCTTCCAGCACGCCGCCTTCATAGGAGATGTGCAGCAGGTTGGCATCCATGGAGTACGGGGACTTCTTCTTGCCGTGACGCTCGATCGGGATGGCGTGCTTCTCGGCATAATCCATCAGTTTCTCGCGGGACAGCAGGTCCCACTCGCGCCAGGGAGCGATCACTTTCACGCCCGGTTTCAGAGCGTAGGCACCCAGCTCGAAGCGAACCTGGTCGTTGCCCTTGCCGGTGGCGCCGTGGGAGATGGCGTCGGCGCCGGTCTCGTTGGCGATTTCGATCAGGCGCTTGGCGATCAGCGGGCGGGCGATGGAGGTGCCCAGCAGGTACTCGCCTTCATAGATGGTGTTGGCGCGGAACATCGGGAACACGAAGTCGCGGACGAATTCTTCGCGCAGGTCATCGATGTAGATTTCCTTGACGCCCATTGCCTGGGCCTTGGCGCGGGCCGGTTCGACCTCCTCGCCCTGGCCGAGGTCAGCGGTGAAGGTCACCACTTCGCAGTTATAGGTATCTTGCAGCCACTTGAGAATCACCGAGGTGTCCAGGCCACCGGAATAAGCCAGGACAACCTTCTTTACGTCCGCCATGCCATCAACTCCACGGGGGTTGTACGAAAAACCCGTGATTCTACTGACCCTGGCGGCCAAATTACAGTGGCGCGACAGCTTATGACGACGAGGCGACAGATTCTGTCAGTTGCGCGACGAGCGGCAGGGTCAGGAACCGGTCGGAGCCCTGGGGGCCGGAGCAGCGCCCTGGACACCCGGCGCGGTAGCTGGGGCGGCCGGCGCAGCGGCGGGAACACCAGGCTTGGCCGGAACGGGTGACTCCGCCGGCGCGGGCTCTGGAGCAGGGGCGGCGGCTGGCGCTTCCACGGGCAGGTCGACGCGGGACAACTGTACTGTGGCCCGGCGGTTCTTCGCCCGATTGGCCGGGCTGTTGTTCGGCGCCAGGGGATAGCGCTCGCCATGGAAACGCATGACCATCTGCGCCTCGGGGAAGCCGTTGGCCTTGAAGTAGTCGTACACCGCCAGGGCGCGGCGACGGGAGAGATCGCGGTTGGTCAGGCGGTTGCCGCTGTTGTCGGAATGGCCATCGATCTCGATGTGATTGACGCTGGGATCGGCCTTGATGAAGTCGAGCATGATTTCCAGCTTCGCCCGCGCCATCTCGTCAAGCTCCATGCCGCTGCCCGGAAAGCCGACCTGCACATGCCTGACCTGGTCGAAGTTCACCGGCAGCAACTTGGCGGTGCAGGCGAGGTAATCCTGATAGGCCTGGTTGAACTTCACCGGCAAGAGGCGCACCTCCATGGCATCGCCGCCCTGCAGGGTGCGATGACGTATGACTGGGCTGCGGCCTTCCATCAAGCCGGTAAGCAGTCGCCCGGCCTGTTGCTGGGAGCTATTGAAAGGCACCTCGCCACCACCGACGCTGACGATGCCGAGGTTGATGTCTCCCCTCCCCGGCTGCCAGGGCGCCGCTGCCGCCAGCAAGGTCGCCGAGCCCGCGCCCATCCAGCGCTCATGTGCCTTCAGGCGGAAAGTGGCCTGCTCGCCGGCGCGTCGCACGAACTCGCCGGCGCCGAAATCGGTGATGGCCTGCGACAGGCGGCACTCGAACTTGTCGCCCTCGACTTTCCACTCCACCTTCTCCAGGCGCGTCTGGAAGGTAATGGCCATGGCCGGCAGGCTGGCGAACAGACTCAGGATGGCGAGATAGCGCTGGCGCACGGCAGGCTCCACGGGGAATTACGGCGTTCCTGCTGGGTATCGGTATCGCGCGGCAAAACTTGAGCGCGGATTTACCGGCGCAGCCGCCCGAGGATCAGGCCCTGCGTGCCCCTGCAGGGCTTTTCCGGTAGCATGTCGGCCCAGTTCTGCCCGCCTGGAAGCCCCTCATGTCCGACCGTTTGACCCTCCTGCGTCCCGACGACTGGCACATCCATCTGCGCGATGGTGCCGTCCTGGCCCACACCGTTGCGGATGCCGCCCGTACCTTCGGCCGCGCCATCATCATGCCCAACCTGGTACCACCGGTTCGCAATGCCGAGGAAGCCGATGCCTATCGTCAGCGCATCCTCTCTGCCCGCCCGGCCGGCAGCCGCTTCGAGCCGCTGATGGTGCTCTACCTCACCGACCGCACCAGCCCGGAGGACATCCGCGCGGCCAAGGCATCCGGCTTCGTGCATGCGGCCAAGCTCTATCCGGCTGGCGCCACCACCAACTCGGACTCCGGCGTCACCAGCGTCGACAAGATCTTCCCGGCCCTGGAAGCCATGGCCGAAGTCGGCATGCTGCTGCTGGTCCATGGTGAAGTGACCCGTGGCGAGATCGACGTGTTCGACCGCGAGAAGGTGTTCATCGACGAACACCTGACCCGTGTGGTCGAGCGCTTCCCGACCCTGAAGGTGGTGTTCGAACACATCACCACAGGCGACGCGGTGCAGTTCGTGCAATCGGCTTCGGCCAACGTGGGCGCCACCATCACCGCCCACCACCTGCTGTACAACCGTAACCACATGCTGGTTGGCGGCATTCGCCCGCACTTCTATTGCCTGCCGATCCTCAAGCGCAACGTGCACCAGGAAGCCCTGCTGGACGCCGCCACCAGCGGCAGCAGCAAGTTCTTCCTCGGCACCGACTCGGCGCCCCACGCCAAGCACGCCAAGGAAGCCGCCTGCGGCTGCGCCGGTTGCTACACCGCCTATGCGGCCATCGAGCTGTATGCCGAAGCGTTCGAGCAGCGCAATGCGCTGGACAAACTGGAAGCCTTCGCCAGCTTCCATGGTCCGGACTTCTACGGTCTGCCGCGCAACACCGACCACATCACCCTGGTGCGTGAAGAATGGACTGCCCCCGCTACCCTGCCGCTGGGCGAGCAGGTGGTGGTACCGCTGCGCGCCGGCGAGAAGCTGCGCTGGCGTATGCTGGAGGAACAAGCGTGAGCGAGGACCTTTACGACGACGAACTGGATGGCAGCCTGCCATCCGGCCCGCGCCACCCCATGGCGGCGCGTTTCCGTGGTTACCTGCCGGTAGTGGTGGACGTGGAAACCGGCGGTTTCAACGCCGCGACCGATGCCCTTCTGGAGATCGCCGCGACCACCATCGCGATGGATGAGCAGGGCTTCCTCTATCCGGACCACACCCACTTCTTCCGCGTCGAGCCGTTCGAAGGCGCCAATATCGAACAGGCCGCGCTGGAGTTCACCGGGATCAAGCTGGACCATCCGCTGCGCATGGCGGTGACCGAAGAGCACGCGCTGACGGAAATCTTCCGTGGCCTGCGCAAGTCGATCAAAGCCAACGGCTGCAAGCGCGCCATTCTGGTCGGCCACAACTCCAGCTTTGACCTCGGCTTCCTCAATGCGGCGGTGAACCGGACGGCCCTCAAGCGCAATCCGTTCCACCCCTTCTCCAGCTTCGACACCGCGACCCTGGCTGGCCTCGCCTACGGCCAGACCGTGCTGGCCAAGGCCTGCCAGGCCGCTGGTATCGAGTTCGACGGCCGCGAGGCACACTCGGCGCGCTACGACACCGAGAAGACCGCCGAGCTGTTCTGCGGCATCGTCAACCGCTGGAAGGAAATGGGCGGCTGGATCGACGACGAGGATTGATCTCGGCATCCCTTGTAGGAGCGAGCCTGCTCGCGAAACTTCGCCAGCAAGCTGGCTCCTACAAACGCCCAGACATGAAAAAGCCCGGCAGATGCCGGGCTTTTTCTTTACCTGGAAACGCTTACAGAGAAGAGGCGTTTTCGGACAGGTACTGGGCAACGCCTTCCGGAGAAGCGGTCATGCCCTTGTCGCCTTTCTTCCAGTTGGCCGGGCAAACTTCGCCGTGCTCTTCGGTGAATTGCAGGGCGTCGACCAGACGCAGCAGCTCGTCCATGTTACGGCCCAGCGGCAGGTCGTTGACGATCTGGGAACGCACAACGCCGTTCTTGTCGATCAGGAAGGCACCGCGGTACGCCACGCCGTCTTCGGACTCGACGTCGTAGGCCTTGGCGATTTCGTGCTTCATGTCAGCAGCCAGGGTGTACTTGACCGGGCCAATGCCGCCTTTGTCCACCGGGGTGTTACGCCAGGCGTTGTGGGTGAAGTGGGAGTCGATGGACACGCCGATCACTTCCACGCCGCGAGCCTGGAATTCCGGGATGCGGTGGTCCAGAGCGATCAGCTCGGACGGGCAAACGAAGGTGAAGTCCAGCGGGTAGAAGAACACCAGACCGTATTTGCCTTTGATGGCCGAGGACAGGTTGAAGCTGTCAACGATTTCGCCATTGCCCAGAACGGCGGCAACAGTGAAGTCCGGAGCCTGCTTGCCTACGAGTACGCTCATTCCATGTCTCCTGAGTTGTCATGAGTAGTCAGAGGGTCGGGGTCACAGCCTGGCCGACCAATGTGGCGACGCCATGACACCCGCTTCCAAAAGGACGGGCAATCATACACTTGGAGTGCACACCCGCCCACCGCTTTCGACTGACGGGTCAACCTCAGCCAGCGCCCGCCGATTCCCTCAGGAGCGCCTCTGGTCCGGGCGTTTCAGGCCAATCTTTGACAATCATTCTCATTACTATTAGTATCCCCTCCATCCAACCACTCCCCTGAGTTCTGAGTGCTATGTACGTCTGTCTCTGTCTAGGTGTCACTGACGGTCAAATTCGCGAAGCCATCTATGAAGGCTGCTGCAGCTATCGCGAAGTACGCAACACCCTGGAAGTGGGTACCCAATGCGGCAAATGCGCATGCCTGGCCAAACAGGTGGTCAAGGAGACCCTGGCCGAGGTGCAGAGCAGCCAGGCGGCCCTCGCCTACCCTGCGGCATACGCCATCGCCTGACCATTCGGCGGAATCACAGGAAACCGGACCTCAGCGTCCGGTTTTTTTGTGCCTGATTTTCAATAATTTAGAGTTCAAATGTAGAAGTTAAACATTCTTATTAATATTCAATTTTATTTGCAATTCAACAACTTAGATTTGACACACTAAGTTGTGAGGATCAGAATTTATCGACCATCCACACTTCTACGGCAGGACTCCACATGAAAGGCGACAAGAAAGTCATACAGCATCTCAACAAGATCCTCGGTAACGAGCTTGTTGCGATCAACCAGTACTTCCTGCACGCCCGCATGTACGAAGATTGGGGCCTGAAGAAGCTGGGCGACCACGAGTACCACGAGTCCATCGACGAGATGAAGCATGCGGACAAGCTGATCAAGCGCATCCTCTTCCTCGAAGGCCTTCCCAACCTGCAAGACCTTGGCAAGCTGATGATCGGCGAGAACACCAAGGAGATGCTGGCCAGCGACCTCAAGCTGGAGCAGGCAGCCGTACCGGACCTGAAGACGGCCATCGCCTACTGCGAAAGCGTGGGTGACTACGGCAGCCGCGAACTGCTGGAAGAAATCCTCGAGTCCGAGGAAGAACATATCGACTGGCTGGAAACCCAACTGGGCCTGATCGACAAAGTCGGCCTGGAAAACTATCTGCAGTCGCAGATGGACGAATAATCCAGCAGCACAAAAAAAGCCCCGCTAATGCGGGGCTTTTTTATTTGGTATTTCTGCAATCAGAGCTGGATAAAGAAGAACGCTATCAAACCGCAAATAACGCGGCGAAATAAACCAACAACTTCCAGCAATAAAAAGCCCCGCATTTAGCGGGGCTTTTTTTGAAACCGGAGCGGATCAGGCGCTGGCCTTGCTCACGGCATCTTTGACCAGGGTCTGCAGCTCACCCTTTTCGAACATCTCGGTCATGATGTCGCTACCACCAACCAGTTCACCGCCTACCCACAGTTGCGGGAAGGTCGGCCAGTTCGCGTACTTCGGCAGATTGGCGCGGATTTCCGGGTTCTGCAGGATGTCGACGTAAGCGAACTTCTCGCCACAGCCCATCAGGACTTGCGCGGCGCGGGCCGAGAAGCCGCACTGCGGAGCGTTCGGCGAGCCTTTCATGTACAGCAGGACAGTGTTGTTGGCGATCTGCTCTTTGATGGTTTCGATGATATCCATTGGGCACCTCGGCTGAACTTTCCGACTGGCGAGTCGGCAGGATGGCGGCATTGTAACGGAAAGCCGAGCAGCGCGCTCTGACTTCCCTTGTCTTCAGGCGGCCACCACTTCCACAGGAACTCCATTGAGTGCGGCATTGCCGGAAACGGCATCCAACTGGCGCTCATCCGTCAGGTCGTTGGCACTGGCTCCCGGCTGCTCACTCGCGATTCCCAGGCGTACGCCCGGCCGCGCATGGCCCCAACCGTGGGGAAGGCTGACTACGCCCGGCATCATGTCCTCGCTGGCGCCTACCTCCACCTCGATCATCCCGACCCTCGAGCGCACCCTCACCCGCTGCCCGTCGACCAGACCGCGTGCTTCGAGGTCATGCGGGTGCATCAGCAACTGGTGACGCGGCTTGCCTTTCACCAGGCGGTGGTAGTTGTGCATCCAGGAGTTGTTGCTGCGCACATGGCGACGACCGATGAGCACGAGTTCTCCCTCGCGGGGAACGGGCTGTGCCGCAAAGCGATCAAGATCGGCCAGGAGAATCGACGGCGCAGCCTCAACCTTGCGGCTGGCTGTCTTCAGCCGGCCGGCCAGGTTGGGTTTGAGCGGGCCAAGGTCGACGCCGTGGGGAAAGTCGCGTAGGCGCGCAATGGAAAGCTTGTGTTCCGAACGGTCGCCGTAGGCACCCGCGCGCAGACCCAGATCAATCATCTGCTGAGGCGCCATGGTGGGCTTCAATTCGACGCCGGTGCGCGCGGCAAACGCCTTGGCCAGGCCGACGAAGATTTCCCAGTCATCCAGCGCACCGACAGGCTTGGTCAGCACGGGCTCGTTGAAGCGGGTGACGTTGCGAACGGCGAAAACGTTGAAGGTGGTGTCGTAGTGCTCGTGCTCGAGGGGCGCGGTGGGTGGCAGGATCAGATCGGCGTAGCGGGTGGTTTCGTTGATATAGAGGTCGATGCTGAGCATGAACTCCAGACCATCCAGCGCCTGTTCCAACTGCCGTCCATTGGGCGTGGACAACACCGGATTGCCGGCCACTGTCACCAGGGCGCGTATTTGCCCCTCCCCAGCTGTCAGCATCTCTTCGGCCAGCGCCGCCACCGGTAGCTCGCCGCCATACTCGGGCAGGCCGGATACCCGACTCTGCCAGCGATTGAAATGACCGCCCGACGTGGCGGCTACCAGATCCACCGCTGGCTCGGTGCAGAGCACCCCACCCACCCGATCCAGGTTGCCGGTCACCAGGTTGATGAGCTGGATCAGCCATTGGCAAAGGCTGCCGAATGCCTGGGTCGAGACACCCATGCGGCCGTAGCAGACGGCGCTTTCAGCGGCAGCAAAATCCCGGGCCAGTCTGCGAATGCGCTCCGCCGGAACGCCGCAGCGCTGGCTCATGGCTTCGGGTGTGAATCGCGCAATGGCTTCCCGCACCTGCTCCAGACCTTCCGTCTCAAGGTGCGTAACGCGACCGAGACCCTCTTCGAACAGGGTGTTGAGCAAGCCGAACAGTAGCGCCGCATCCTGCCCCGGACGCACGAACAAATGCTCATCGGCCATGGCCGCGGTTTCGCTGCGCCGGGGGTCCACCACCACCAGCTTGCCGCCCCGCGCCTGCAGCGCTTTCAGGCGCTTCTCCACGTCCGGCACGGTCATGATGCTGCCGTTGGACGCCAGTGGATTGCCGCCGAGGATGAGCATGAATTGCGTGTGATCGATGTCCGGAATCGGGATCAGCAAGCCGTGGCCGTACATCTGCTGGCTGATCAGGTGATGGGGCAACTGGTCCACCGAGGTCGCCGAGAAGCGTCCACGGGTCCGCAGCAGGCCGAGGAAGTAGTTGCTGTGGGTCATCAGCCCGTAGTTGTGCACGCTAGGGTTGCCCTGGTAAACGGCCACCGCATTGTTGCCATGGCGCGTCTGGATATCTGCCAGGCGCTCGGCCACCAGCGCGAAGGCTTCATCCCACTCGATGGGCAGCCATTCGTTGCCAGCTCGGCGCATGGGTTGGCGAATACGGTCCGGATCGTTCTGGATGTCCTGCAGGGCCACGGCCTTGGGGCAGATATGGCCACGGCTGAAACTGTCCTGGGCATCTCCCTTGATGGAGAGGATGCGCCGGCTGCCATCCGCCTGGTCCTCGGTCTCGATGGTCAGGCCGCAGATGGCCTCACAGAGATGGCATGCACGGTGATGAAGGGTCTTGGTCATTGCCTGGCCTCATTCTTGTTCGAGACGACCGGTCAGGTCGCAAGTACAAGACTATGGAACCAGAACCGCCGCCAGGCCAGCAGCGTCACCGCCATGAATCGGCAGGCATCATGCCTGCCGATTCACCTGTACCGTCAGCGAATGGACTGGATGGTGCCCTTGTTGCCCGTCACCTTGGCAGTCACCTTCTTGAACACGAAGTAATCCTGCACGCTCAGCTCGTAGCGCGGCGCGACGATCAGGTCTGCGCCCGACGCCTTGACGGCCTTGTAGGCAGCCGCGGATTTGACGGAAGAGATGGGGTCCGGGCCGAAAGGCAGGCCACCGCTACCGTCGCCGCCATACGCCACACCATCGGCGAACTCCGAATCCCCGCCGAACTGAAGGAAGCTGAACAGGATGTTCACCTCGGACTGCCCAGTGATTTGCTCGCCCACTTTGATATCGGCCTTGAGGTCGGTATTCACACTGCCGTTAAGCGGTGAAGTCGGTTGGCTGACGTTGTAGCTGGTGCAGCCGGTCAGGGCGGCGAATGTGGCAGCCATGAAAGTGGGGACAAGAAACTTCTTCATTGGGATCTCCATGGATCTTGGAAAGTCTGAACGGCTCCGCTGAATTTCCATATGCGGTAACCGTCCCCGGAAATCACTCGAATCCGGGGACGCGCAAACCTATCAATCCGCCTCGCGGGGCATCAGTTCACGCGTTCCGAAACGACCTTCAGATAGTTCCCCGTCCAGTGGTGGCAGAGGAAGAAGTCCCCGCGCCTCAGGGCGTAGGCTCAGCCAGGCAGACTCGATTGCGACCGGCGCTCTTGGCCCGATAGAGCGCGGCATCGGCCTGCTCCAGAAGCTGTCCGGGACTGTCGCCCTGCCCCGGCACCTCGCTGTGCGCGCCGACACTCACGGTCACCACGCCAAAGGGGTTGCCGGAGTGGACCAGACCCTGCTCGTAGACTGCCTGCCGTATCCGCTCGGCCACCAGGCGCGCGCCGGCGACGTCGGTATGGGGCAGCAGCACGGCGAATTCCTCGCCGCCATAACGGGCCACGGTGTCCCCGGCGCGCACCTTGAAGCGACGCAGTACGTCGCCCACTGCCTTGAGGCAGACATCACCCGCCTGGTGACCGTAGTGGTCGTTGTAGGCCTTGAAGAAGTCGACGTCGATCATCACCAGGGCAAGCGGCGAGCCGACCGTGGCGGCGCGGTGGTACTCGACCTGCAAGGCCTGGTCGAACTGCCGTCGATTGGAGATGCCGGTCAGGCTGTCTCGATTGGCCAGTCGGAACAGCTCGCGATTTTCCCGCGCGATGTTCTGGGCGGCGGCCATGCGCTTGCGCATCCGCGTGGCCAGCCCGCCACCGACAAGCATCAGCGCCAGCACCAGCATCGCCACCAGGCAAGCCACCACTGCGGTCTTGCGTCCCCATTCGGCCAGCACTTCCTGGCGCGACATCGACACAGCCACCACCAGCGGGAAGTGGTCCAGGGCGCGGTAGGCATAGATGCGGTCCACCCCGTCGAGCACGGAAACACTCGCCCCCAACCCAACCGGCGAACGCTTGAGGTCAGACTGGAACATGTAGCTGCCAGCCATGCTATCCCCGGTAGCGCCGAACTTTTCCGGCCGCCGGTAGATGATGGTGCCGTCGTTCATGGCGATCAGCAGGGAACCCTGCACGCCCATGTCGAAGTGCTTGTAGAACTCGCGGAAGTGTTCGATGCGGATGGTCGCCAGCACCACCCCGGCAAAACGGCCGTCCTTGTCATTGAAGCGACGCGACACCGGCAGAATCCACTCGCCGGTGGAGCGGCTGCGAATGGGGTTGCTCACTTCGGTATCGCGGCTCACGGAATGGAAATGATGCTGAAAGTAGGCCCGATCCGAGTTGTTCGCGTGGCCCGCCGGCGGCGGATTGGTGTAGTAGAGCCAACGCCCTTCGGCGTCATAGACGAACAGCCCGGCCAGTTGCGAGGCGCGCTGCTTGTAGGTCACCAGCAATTGATTGATGGCGTCGGGGCTGTTTTCTCCCCGCTCCAGCAGGTTCACCAGGCCGCCAAGGATGATGTCGGCTTCCTTGATGGACTCCTGGCCATGCTGGGCAATGGAATAGGCCAGGTTGGCATTGGCCTTGTCCGCCTCCCGCAGGTAGACCTGTTTCGAATCCAGTACCTGGGCCAGGTTCATCAGGATGGCCCCCAGCCCCGCCAACAGCAGCAGCGCATACGCCAACCACAGGGAACGCCGCGTTCCCTGGGTGCCCTGAACGGGCTCCGGACCGGTTCCAGCCATCCGCACACTCCTCACTGCCCGTGCCTGCGCTCACCTTAGACAAGCGTCTGTGCCGAAACAATCTGGAATGATGGACATTTGCCGCCGATCCCGACGCCGTTGTACAACGTCCGGCCTCACGCAAACGGCACGCTAGAGCGGCCCACCCGATTGCGCCGAAAACTCCCGGACGCCAGGCGCATAGCCACGAACGACGCGGTTTCCGGACATATTGGAAAACCGCGACATTTCCTTATAAGATCGCGCCTTCCCCCAAATCGTCGCCACGTGCGGCCTCAACCGCCCGTCCCGCCTGCTTTGTTCCCGCAACACCCGGCCAGGACATGCGGCCAGTGACAAAAGAAGAAAGGTAGTAACCATGAGCGCTAGGCATTTTCTCTCCCTGATGGACTGCACTCCCCAGGAGCTGAACAGCCTGATCCGTCGAGGCACCGAGCTGAAGGATCTGCGCAACCGAGGCGTGCGTTACGAACCCCTGAAAAGCCGTGTGCTGGGCATGATCTTCGAGAAGGCCTCGACCCGTACCCGTCTCTCGTTCGAAGCCGGCATGATCCAGCTCGGCGGCCAGGCCATCTTCCTGTCCCCGCGCGACACCCAGCTCGGTCGTGGTGAGCCCATCAGCGATAGCGCCATCGTCATGTCGCGCATGCTCGATGCCGTGATGATCCGGACCTTCGCCCACAGCACGCTGACTGAGTTCGCCGCCCACTCGCGGGTGCCGGTGATCAACGGCCTGTCCGATGACCTGCACCCCTGCCAGTTGCTCGCGGACATGCAGACCTTCCTCGAACATCGCGGCAGCATCCAGGGCAAGACCGTGGCCTGGATCGGCGATGGCAACAACATGTGCAACACCTATATAGAGGCAGCGATCCAGTTCGACTTCCAACTGCGCATCGCCTGCCCCGAAGGCTACGAACCCAATCCGGCGTTCCTCGCCCAGGCCGGCGACCGCGTCAAGGTCGTGCGCGACCCGCGCGAAGCCGTGGCCGGCGCCCACCTGGTCAGCACCGACGTCTGGACCTCCATGGGCCAGGAGGAAGAAACCGCCAAGCGCCTGGCATTGTTCTCTCCCTACCAGGTGAACAAGGCGCTCCTCGACCTGGCCGCAGACGACGTGATATTCATGCACTGCCTGCCGGCCCACCGCGGCGAAGAGATCAGCGTCGACCTGCTCGACGACCCGCGTTCAGTTGCCTGGGACCAGGCGGAAAACCGCCTTCACGCCCAGAAGGCCCTGCTTGAACTGCTGGTTGAACACGCCCATCACGCATGACTCGCGAATTGCTCCTCAGCCTCCACAACCTCAGCTGTGGTTATCACGAACAGCAGGTTGTGCGAGGCCTGAACCTTCATCTCAACGCCGGTGACATCGGCTGCCTGCTCGGTCCTTCCGGCTGCGGAAAGACGACGACGCTTCGCGCCATCGCCGGATTCGAACCGGTGCTGGAAGGCGAAATCCAGCTGGCCGGCGAAGTGATCTCCCGCGCCGGCTTCACCCTGGCGCCGGAGAAGCGGCGAATCGGCATGGTGTTCCAGGACTATGCCCTGTTCCCTCACCTGACGGTGGCCGACAACGTCGCCTTCGGCATCCGCAAGGAGCCCGATAGCGAACGCAAGGTCGACGAATTGCTGGAACTGGTGAAGCTGAACCATCTGGCCAAGCGCTACCCCCACGAGCTGTCCGGCGGCCAGCAACAACGCGTTTCGCTGGCCCGCGCCCTGGCGCCAGAGCCACGCCTGCTGCTGCTCGACGAACCCTTTTCCAACCTCGATGGCGAACTGCGTCGACGCCTCAGCCAGGAAGTCCGCGAAATCCTCAAGGCACGCGGCACCAGTGCGATCCTGGTGACCCACGACCAGGAAGAGGCCTTCGCCGTCAGCGATCAGGTCGGCGTGTTCAGGGACGGCCTGCTGGAGCAGTGGGACACCCCGTTCAACCTCTACCACGAACCCCTGACGCCCTTCGTCGCCAGCTTCGTCGGTCAGGGCTACTTCATTCGCGGCCAGCTGATTTCAGCCGATGCCGTGACCACAGAACTCGGCACCATCCGTGGCAATCGCGCCTACACCTGGCCCCATGGCTCCGCGGTGGACGTGCTGCTGCGGCCGGACGACATCGTCCACGCGCCGGACAGCGAGTTGCGCGCCAAGGTGATCGGCAAGACCTTCCTCGGCGCCGCCACGCTCTATCGCCTGCAACTCTCTACCGGTAGCCAGCTGGAATCGATCTTCCCCAGCCACGCCGATCACCAGCCCGGACAGGAAGTGGGTATCCGAATCGCGGCCGATCACCTGGTGGTCTTCCCCGCCCAGGGCACTGTCGCCGCCCACTTCACGCCCCAGGAATCCGGCGTGCGCCGCATCAGCGGCGCGCTCTGAAGTAAGGCTCTGACCGAAGGAGCGAGCTTGCTCGCGAACAGCCCGCGCACGACCCTTCGCGAGCAAGCTCGCTCCTACAGAAAGCCATCAGAGCTTTTCGATCGTTTCGCGCCTTAGATCCACAGCCTACCGCTGGCCACCAGCACCGAATGCCCTGCGATGCTCACCCGATCGCCATCCAGGCGGCACCAGAGCTCACCGCTACGCGCGGAACACTGCTGGGCCCGCAGCACTCGCTTGTTGAGACGATTGGCCCAGTAGGGAATCAGGGCGCAATGCGCGGCGCCAGTCACCGGGTCTTCATCGATGCCGATCACCGGCGCGAAGAAGCGCGAAACGAAGTCGTGCTTCATCCCCGCTGCCGTGACGATCACGCCAGACCAGGGCAGCTTGGCCAATGCCTTGAAGTCCGGTGTGCACTCACGCACGTCATGCTCCGACTCCAGTACCGCCATCAGGAAATTGGCGCCCAGCGCATCCACCGGAGCGATGCCCAAGGCATGTTCCAGCTCCAGGGTGACGCCCACCTCTTGCGGCACCTGCGCAGGGAAGTCCAGGGCCAATCGGCCTTCCTCTTCGCGTATCACACGCAATTCGCCGGATTTGCTGGTGAACTCCAGGCGGTCGCCTGGTTCCTGATAGAGATCGAACAGCACATGGGCGCTGGCCAGAGTGGCATGGCCGCAGAGCGGCACCTCGGCCCTGGGTGTGAACCAGCGGATGTGCCAGGCACTGCCTTCCTTCACCAGGAAGGCGGTCTCCGACAAATTGTGCTCGGCGGCGATGCGTTGCATGAGCTGATCATCCAGCCAGGCGTCGAGGCGATAGACCACCGCCGGGTTGCCGCCGAAGGGCCGTTGGGTGAAGGCGTCGACCTGATGGAAATCCAGCTGCATGACTCGCTCCTTGATATGTGGGGGCACCAGCATGCCAGTCACCGACGCTTCACGCGCGGTACAGTGGCCAGTCGATATCGGTGGAACAGCCTGATCAGTCTAGCGGAGGCAGGCCGTAGCGCTGCAGGAGCTCGTTCATCCGTCCGGACTCACGCAAACGCTTGAGCCCGGCGTCGAATATCGCCGCATGGCGCGGACTGCCTTTCAGTGCTGGGGAAAACGCCAGGAAGATGGGCACGTCCGGCGAGCGGCAGCCGGCCTTCACCAGCTTGCCCTGCTGGCCACTGCCGGCGAGCCAGGCGTCCATCACCCAGGCGTTCTCGATGGTGGCGTCGACGCGGCCGAGCAGGATCTTTTCCACATTCATGGCCAGGGCCTGGTCGCCGGACACGACCTGCACCCGAGCAGGATCGTCGCGCTTGATGCGAAGGTAGGTGTCGAGCTCCTGGCCATAGCTGTAACTGTTGATGCTGCCCAGGCGAATCTCCGCGAGTGACGCCAATCCGCGGTAACGCCATTGGCTGTCAGGGGCAACGTAGAAGCACATGCGCGACACGCCGGGCGGCGTGCGAGTGAAGACGAAGTCGGGAGCGTCCTGGATGCCGGCGCCGATCAGCGCATCCAGGCGGCCATTGCGGGTGTCATGGACGGCGCGCGCCCAGTTCACCAGGCGGTACTCCACGCCGATGCCGGCCTCGCCGAAGATTTCCTGCGCCAGCTCGACGAAGATGCCCGGTTTCGCGGAGCCGGGTTCGCAATTGATCGGGCACCAGATGTCCCCAGCGATCACCAGGGTTTCGGCATGGGCCGATGGGAAGAGCAAAGGTGCCGCCAGCAGGGTCAGTGCCTGCCAATGGCGTTTCAGCGATCCTTGCCCTTTCCCCATCCTACCTCCCAGCGCCCATGCGGCGCTGTCATGCGCCGCTACGCACCCGCTGCACGGCATCCAGCCAGCCGTCGTAAAGCTTCTTGCGATGCTCATCGGCCATGCGCGGGGCAAAACGCTGTTGACGATGCCAGTGACTGGCCACTTCGTCCAGATCGCGATACAGCCCCGCCTGCAAACCTGCGAGATAGGCCACACCGAGAGCTGTCGTCTCAGTGACTTCCGGACGCTCGACGGGAACCCCGAGGATGTCCGAAAGGAACTGCATCACCCAATTGTTCTCCACCATGCCGCCGTCCACCCGCAGCGCGCTGGGTGCGGCGGCACCATCCTGGGCCATGGCTTCCAGCAGGTCGCGGGTCTGGTAGCAGACGGATTGCAGCCCGGCGGTGACGATTTCCTTGATACCGGTATCGCGGGTCAGACCGAAGATCGCGCCGCGAGCGCGCGGGTCCCAGTAGGGAGCGCCGAGGCCGGTGAAGGCCGGCACCAGGTAGACGCCGCAGGCATCGCCGGTCTGCTCGGCGAGGGCTTCGGTGTCACGAGCGTGGCTGATCAGCTTGATGCCGTCGCGCAGCCACTGCACAGCGGCGCCGGCAACGAAGATGCTGCCCTCCACCGCATAGCTCACCTTGCCATTGAGCCGGTAGCCGACTGTGGTCAGCAGCCGGTTACGGGAAACCACCGGCTGGTCACCGGTGTTCTGGATCATGAAGCAGCCCGTGCCGTAGGTGCTCTTCACCATGCCCGGCTTGAAGCAGGCCTGGCCGATCAGCGCCGCCTGCTGGTCGCCCGCCATGCCGCGCACGGGAATGCTGGCGCCGAGCAGCGCGGCGTCCGTATCGCCAAACTCGGCGGCGCAGTCCAGCACCTCCGGCAGCAGGCTGGTAGGGATGTCGAACAGGCGCAGCAGCTCCGCGTCCCACTGCTGGTTATGAATGTTGAACAGCAGGGTCCGCGAGGCGTTGGTGGCATCGGTGCGGTGCACCTTGCCGCCGGTCAGACGCCACAGCAGGAAGCAATCCACCGTGCCAAAACGCAGCTCGCCACGCTCGGCCCGCTCGCGGGCGCCGGGCACGTTCTCCAGCACCCAGCGCAGCTTGGTGGCGGAGAAGTAGGGGTCGATCAGCAGGCCCGTGCGATTGGCCACATCGGTTTCATGGCCGGCGGCCTTGAGCGTGGCGCAATAGTCCGCGGTGCGGCGGTCCTGCCAGACGATGGCCGGGTGGATGGGCGTGCCCGTCACCGCGTCCCAGACCAGGGTGGTCTCGCGCTGGTTGGTGATGCCGATGGCCGCGATCTCGGCCGGGTTCAACCCGCTCTGCTCGATGGCCTCGCGGCAGACCTTGAGGGTGGTCAGCCAGATTTCCTCACCGTCGTGCTCTACCCAGCCGTCCTTGGGAAAGTACTGCTTGAACTCCTGCTGGGCACGCGCCACCGGCAGGCCCTGGGCGCTGAATACGATGGCGCGGCTGCTGGTGGTGCCCTGGTCGATGGCGAGCAGGTATTGGGCCATGGCGATGCTTCCTTGTTATTGGTTTTTCAAGCCTGTACGCGATCTCGCGGACATGGGCAGGCTTTCAGGGGCGGCCGATATCGGCGAACTGGCCTTGGGTATGGGTCGCCAGGGTACCGGCGGAGAGTTCGACTTCCAGCCCGCGCCGGCCAGCGCTGACATGGATGCTTTCGAAATTGCGCGCGGTACCGTCGATGAAGGTGCGCAGTCGCTTCTTCTGCCCCAGCGGGCTGATGCCACCTACCAGGTAGCCGGTGGAGCGCTGGGCCTGGGTGGGATCGGCCATCTCGGCCTTCTTCGCGCCGGCAGCGTGAGCCAGGGCCTTGAGGTCGAGGGTCCCGGCCACCGGTACGACCGCCACCAGCAGTTCACCTTTCTCGGTGGCGGCGAGCAGCGTCTTGAAGACCCGCGCCGGGTCCAGGTTGAGCTTTTCGGCGGCTTCCAGGCCGTAGGAAGGAGCCTTGGGGTCGTGGTGATAGCTGTGCACCTTGTGCTCAGCCTTGGCTTTCTTCAGCAGATCGATGGCGGGAGTCATGTTCGATTGTGAAAATCCTGCGACAGATTCGGCGTACCTTAGCGGAAAAGCGGTGATTCGACAGCCCATCGCTATAATGCCGCGCAAAACAAGGAGCCAGCATGAACCTGGGCCCACGGCAACAAGACATCCTCGACCTTACGCGCGATCGCGGCTACGTCAGCATCGACGAACTGGCCCAGGCCTTTGCCGTCACCCCGCAGACCATCCGTCGCGACATCAACCAGCTCGCCGAACATGGCCTGCTGCGACGCACCCACGGCGGCGCCGCCAGCGAAGGTTCAAGCACCCAGAACACCGCCTACGCCATGCGCGCCGGGCAGAACCGCGACGAAAAGCAACGCATCGCCGATGCGGTGGCCGAATACATCCCGGACCACGCCTCGCTCTTCATCAACATCGGCACCACCACCGAAGCCATCGCCCGCGCCCTGATGGGCCACAAGGGCCTGAAGGTGATCACCAACAACCTGCACGTGGCGGCGCAACTGGCCGACAAGCCGGACTTCGAGGTGCTGGTAGCCGGCGGCACGGTACGCAGCGACGGCGGCATCGTGGGCCAGGCAGCGGTGGATTTCATCCAGCAGTTCAAGGTGGATTACGCGCTGGTGGGCATCAGCGGAATAGACGAGGACGGCAGCCTGCTGGACTTCGATTACCAGGAAGTACGCGTCTCCCAGGCCATCATCGAGAACGCCCGCCAGGTCTTTCTCGCGGCCGACTCAAGCAAGTTCGGTCGCAACGCCGTGGTACGTCTGGGCGCCATTTCCCTGGTGGACCGCCTGTTCACCGACCATCAGCCCTCCCCCGCCCTGACCCGCCTGCTCGCCGAACATAAAGTGCACCTCGACCGCGTCTGATCCGCCCTTCACCCGCATGAATTTTCTGTGACCACCCAGCGCGTTTTCGCGCATTGGGCTGGCCATTTTGCGCCCGCTCATCTAGGCTATTTTCGAAAATGAACATTGAAAGTTCGATTTCGACCTTGGTGCCTGCCAATGAACCACAACCATTCCCCCATCGCGGAAGTCTATGACCTCGCAATCGTCGGCGGCGGCATCAATGGCGTCGGCATCGCCGCGGATGCAGCCGGACGGGGGCTGTCGGTATTTCTCTGCGAGAAGGACGACCTCGCCCAGCACACGTCTTCGGCCAGCAGCAAGCTGATCCACGGCGGCCTGCGCTACCTGGAACACCACGAGTTCCGCCTGGTGCGCGAAGCCCTGGCCGAGCGCGAAGTGCTGCTCGCCAAGGCGCCGCACATCGTCAAGCCGCTGCGTTTCATTCTTCCGCACCGGCCGCACCTGCGTCCGGCCTGGATGATCCGTGCCGGCCTGTTCCTCTACGACCACCTCGGCAAGCGCAAGCGCCTGCCCGCCTCCCGCAGCCTGCGCTTTGGCGCCGGCAGCCCGTTGCAGGCGGAAATCACCCAGGGATTCGAATACTCCGATTGCTGGGTGGATGACGCGCGCCTGGTGGTGCTCAACGCGATGGCCGCCCGCGAGCGCGGCGCCCATGTGCATACCCGCACCCGCTGCGTCAGTGCCCGCCGTAGCAAGGGCCTCTGGCACATCCACCTGGAACGCGTCGACGGCAGCCTGCTGTCGATCCGCGCCCGCGCCCTGGTCAACGCCGCCGGCCCCTGGGTGGCCCGTTTCATCCAGCAGGACCTCAAGCAGGCGACGCCCTATGGCATCCGTCTCATCCAGGGCAGCCACATCATCGTGCCGCGTCTGCATGACGGCGAGCAGGCCTATATCCTGCAGAACGAAGATCGCCGCATCGTCTTCGCGATTCCGTACCTGGAGCGCTTCACCCTCATTGGCACCACCGACCGCGAGTATCACGGCGACCCGGCGGACGTGGCGATCACAGCCGAAGAAACCCGTTACCTGCTGGACGTGGTCAACCGCCACTTCAAGCGCCAGCTGAGCGAAACGGACATCCTCCACAGCTATTCCGGCGTGCGTCCACTGTGCGATGACGAATCGGACGATCCGTCCGCAGTGACCCGCGACTACACCCTTTCCCTCGCCGCCCATCCCGGCGAAGCGCCGCTGCTCTCGGTGTTCGGCGGCAAGCTCACGACCTACCGCAAACTGGCCGAAGCCGCCCTCCAGCAACTGACGCCCTGGTTCCCCTTCGCCAAGGGCGCCTGGACCGCCAGCGCGCCGCTGCCCGGCGGAGAAAAGATGGAAAGCCGCAGCGCCCTGGTAGAAGCCCTCTGCTCCAGCTTCGGCTGGCTGCCTACGCACATCGCCAGGCGCTGGGCCAACCTCTATGGCAGCCGCTGCTGGCACCTGCTACGCAACGTGCGGGAACTGGCGGACCTCGGCGAACACCTGGGCGCCGGCCTCTATTCCCGGGAAGTGGACTATCTCTGTCAGCAGGAATGGGCCGTCAGTGCCGAAGACATCCTCTGGCGCCGAACCAAGCTCGGCCTGTTCATGAGCCCCAGCCAGAAAGCCCGCCTGGTCCAGTATCTGAAACACGAGCATCCGCGCCGGCCGCGGGCGGATGCTGCGTAATCCCTCCCAACTCCCTCCCCGACCAACGGTCCCACCGCTCGCCCTTTTAGGTTGCCGGCTCTAGAGCGGTCGGCCGATCCTCGCGGCGACCCATGCCTCCAACAAGAACAAGGCGAGTGCAGTTCATCCCATCACTGCCGGATTGGACCAGGGGGTACGCCCCCGGGAGGAGCCATGCGTATTCGTTGCTTCCTGCTCGGTTGCCAATGGACCGAGGGTTTTCGTACAGAAGTGGGCGCCGTTCCCATGATCTGCCAGCGCTGCCTGCGCTGCGGCGCACATCGCTATCTCAGCCCGCCTGAAGAGGAGGCAGAAACAGCGGGATGAATGGCACAAGAAACTGATGGATAGCGATTTGACAGCAGACGAGCGGCCTCTAGCTTTAAGCAGCGTTGCCGATGGCCTATTAGAGGCTGAGTAAAAACGTCGCAGTAGTTTTTACCCTACCTGGGGCCGCCGTCCGGTCAAACAACCCTCGCAAGGGAGTGCTCCATGTCGCATCCGTCGCCTGCTAACCCCATCAAGGGCCTGGCCCTGCACTCCCTGATCTGGCTGGCCTGCGCCGGCATGGTTGCCGTAGACCTGCCGGTATGGCTGGCCCTCGGCGGTGGCTGGCTGGCCAGCCTGCTGTTGACCTGGTTGCAGCGAGAATCCCGCCCGCAGGCGGCGCAAGCCCAAGTCCCGGCCGTAGTGGCACCCGACTGGCAGCAGGCCCAGGACGCCGTGGACGAACACCTGGGCACCCTGCAGGCGCATGCCGGGCAGGTCGATGGCTTGCTGCAGGACGCCATCGCTCGCCTGGGCGACAGCTTCCAGGGCCTGGCCGCGCGCATCGACCAGCAGCGCGCCCACTCTCATTCCCTGATCGAGCGCTACGGCAACCAGGGCGCCGATGACGGAATGAATTTCCAGGAGTTCATCTCCACCACCCGCAACACCCTCGGCCTGTTCGTCGAGGCGACGCTGGAAACCAGCCAGACCTCCCAGGAGCTGGTGAAACGCATGGACCGGGTGACGCAGAAGATCGCCGATATCCTGAAATCGACCCACGATATGGACGCCATCGCCAAGCAGACCAACCTGCTGGCGCTGAATGCCGCTATCGAGGCGGCCCGTGCTGGCGAAAGCGGCCGGGGCTTCGCCGTGGTCGCCGACGAAGTCCGTGCCCTGTCCACCCGCTCCACCGGTTTTTCGGAAAAGATTCGCGAGCATGTGGACGTCGTTTACCGCGAAATCCAGGACGCCGAGTCGGCCATCTCCCAGTTGGCGGACAAGGACATGGGTATCGCCCTGGAATCCAAGCAGCAGCTGCACCACATGCTGGAAGATCTGGAAGGCATGAACCGCCACACGCTGAAAGTGATCCAGGAGCTGGATCGGATTTCGCTGGAGGTGGGTTCTGGCGTCGACCAGGCCATCACCGCCCTGCAATTCCAGGACATGAGCAGCCAGTTGATCGGGCAGATGCGCAAGCACTTCGCCAAGCTCGGCGGATTCGCCGCAGGGCTCGGCGGGTTGCGGGCGGTGGCGCCGGAGCAATGGGCGGACAGGGTCGACCAGGAAACCCGCGAGCTGCGCAAGCCGGTCGCCAATCCCGTCGCGCAGAGCAACGTAAGTGCTGGAGAGGTGGAGCTTTTCTGAGTCGATAGACAGCAGCCGTTCGCCGCCCATCATTGCGACGAATGGCTGGCGTCAGCGGCTGGACGCTCATCAGGCGCCCATCTACACATAAACATGGCCACTAGCTACCAATCGGAAAGACAAGGTTTTTCCGTAGCTTGGCGCAGAGCGAAGCGAAGCCCGACAAGACCCTTAAAGCTTCACCCCAAGAAAAAGCGGCAAGGAGAGCGGCACTGATGAGCAAGCAGATCCTGATCGTTGACGACTCCGCATCCATAAGACAGATGCTGAGCTTCACTCTCAAAGCCGCCGGGTACCTCGTGGACGAGGCGGTAGATGGCAAGGATGGCCTCGGCAAGGCGCAGAGCAAGGCGTACAACCTGGTCTTCACCGACCAGAACATGCCCAACATGGATGGCCTCAGCCTGATCCGCAGCCTGCGTGGGCTGCCCGGCTACCGCGCCACCCCCATCCTCATGCTGACCACCGAATCCAGTGACAGCATGAAGCAGCAAGGCAAGTCGGCCGGCGCCACCGGCTGGCTGGTCAAGCCTTTCGATCCGCCGAAATTGCTGGAAGTCACCCGCAAGGTCCTCCCCTGACCCCAGCACAAGGCGCCTCCCATGACCGAAGGGATGAACCAGTTCCTCCAGGTCTTCTTCGAGGAAACCGAAGAACACCTGGCAAGCCTCGAACTGCTGCTGCTCGGTCTCGACCTGCAGCAGCCTGACGCGGAAGAACTCAACGGCATCTTCCGCGCCGCGCACTCCATCAAGGGTTCGGCCGGCATGTTCGGCTTCGACGACCTGACCGCCGTGACCCATGAACTGGAGACCCTGCTCGACCGCATCCGCAGCGGCCAGATGGCCCTGCGCGCGGACATGGTCGACTTGTTCCTGCAGGCCCGTGACGTCCTGATGCGCCTGCTGGACGCCCATCGCCGGCAGTGCCCCGATCCGAACGTGCCGGTGGAAGAAACGGTGACCCGTCTGCGCGGGTTGCTGGACGCCGCGCCAACGCCGGACGAAACAGCGGACTTCGGCTTCTTCGATGACGCACCGGGCATGCCCGAAGCGGCGGCCGATGACGACTTCGGCTTCTTCGACGATGCCCCCGGAACTCCGGTCCAGGAAAACTCCGACGCCTTCGGCCTTTTCGACGACGCGCCCGGCACACCCGCCCTGATCGCCGTCGAGCCGCCCAAGCCGGCACCAGCAGCCGTACCGGTCGCAAGTAAACCCGCCACGGGCGAAAACGAGTCCAGCTCCATCCGCGTCAGCGTCGAGAAGATCGACAGCCTGATCAACCTGGTGGGCGAGCTGGTCATCACCCAGGCCATGCTCGGCCAGCTCGGAGGCGCACTGGACCCGAGCCAGCACGAGCGCATCCACCAGGCCCTGGCGCAGCTCGAACACAACACCCGCGACCTGCAGGAATCGGTGATGTCGATCCGCATGCTTCCCATCAGCTTCATCTTCAGCCGCTTCCCGCGCTTGGTACGCGACACTTCCGCGCGGCTCGGTAAGCAAGTGGAACTGGTGCTGCAGGGCGAACACACCGAGCTGGACAAGGGCGTGATCGAACGCCTCAGCGACCCGCTGACCCACATCGTGCGCAACAGCATCGACCACGGCATCGAGCTGCCCGAAACGCGCCTGGCCGCCGGCAAGCCAGCCAGCGGCACCGTGCGCCTTGGGGCGTTCCACCAGGGCGGCAGCATCGTGGTGCAAATCAGCGATGACGGCCGCGGCCTGGACCGCGAGCGTATCCTCGCCAAGGCCCGCGAGAAGAACCTGGCGGTACACGACGGCATGAGCGACACCGAGGTCTGGCAGCTGATCTTCATGCCCGGTTTCTCCACCGCCGAAGTGGTCACCGACCTCTCCGGGCGCGGCGTCGGCATGGACGTGGTCAAGCGCAATATCCAGGCCATGGGCGGACGCATCGACATCGACTCGGCCGCTGGCCTCGGTACGCGCATCAGCATTCGCCTGCCGCTGACCCTGGCCATTCTCGATGGCCTGATCGTCGCCGTGGCACGCACCCACTACGTGATCCCGCTGACCTACATCGTCGAATCGCTGCAACCGAAAGCCGCCGACATTCGCGGCCTCGGCGGCGAGGAAGGCGCGGTGATCCGCGTGCGCGGTGAGTACCTGCCGCTGCTCTCGCTGCACGACCTGCTCGGCGAGGCCACCCCGCCGCTGCCGGCGGAGCAGTCCATCGTGGTCATCCTCGAGGCCGACGGGCGTCACTTCGCCCTGCTGGTGGACGACCTGGTCGGGCAACAGCAAGTGGTGATCAAGAGCCTGGAACAGAACTTCCGCCGGATCGATGGTATCGCCGGCGCCACCATCATGGGCGACGGCAGCGTCGCCCTGATCCTCGATGTCGACGCCCTGCCGGCCCTGGCACAACAACAAGGAGCAGCGCTGCATGAATTCCCTTAGTGCGGAACAGGCCGGGCAACCGGCCCAGGAGTACCTGACCTTCACCCTCGGTCGCGAGGAGTACGCCATCGACATACTCCGGGTGCAGGAAATTCGCGGCTATGACCAGGTGACCACCATCGCCAACAGCCCGGCCTTCATCAAAGGCGTGATCAACCTGCGCGGCGCCATCGTTCCCATTGTCGACCTGCGCATCAAGTTCAACCTCGCCGACGTCACCTACGACCCCTTCACCGTGGTGATCATCCTCAACATCGGCCGGCGCATCGTCGGCGTGGTGGTGGATTCGGTGTCCGACGTGATCGCCCTGTCGGGCGACGAGGTGAAGCCGCCGCCAGAGTTCGGCGCCAGCTTCGATACCGAGTACTTGCTGGGCCTAGCCACCGTGGCCGAGCGGATGTTGATCCTGGTGGATATCGAGAAGCTGATGACCAGCCGCGAAATGGCCCTGGTCGAAGCAGCCGCAGCCTGACACGCAAGGGGATTAGTCAATGGGACTGTTCAACGGAAAAGCACAAGCTCAGCTTCGCGCGCAACACCTGGCCAGCCTGATCCAGGGCCTGGCGGAAGGGAATCTCGACCCATCCATCGGCGCCGGCGACGACCCGATCTGGACGCCGGTCTACGACAGCCTCGCCCGCTTGCAGAAGGGCCTGCGCCAGCAGCAGGTGGAAAGCACCAGCACCGAGGCGCTGGATAAGGCACTGGTGGAGATGACCCGCCAGCACACCGAAGGCTGGATCGACCAGGTCATCCCGGAGGACCGCTTCAACGGCACCCAGGCGCGCATCGCCAAGGGCATCAATGAACTGGTGGCCGCCCATATCGCGGTGAAGATGCAGGTCGTGGGCGTGGTCACGGCCTACGGTCGCGGCGACTTCAGCAAGGACATGGAACGCCTGCCGGGCAAGAAAGCGCAGATCACCGAAGCCATCGACGGCGTGCGCGACCGCCTCAAGGCCGCAGCCCAGGCCGCGTCGGAGAACACCCGGATCAAGAGCGCGCTGGACAACTGCAGCACCAACGTGATGATCGCCGACGGCGACCGCACCATCATCTACATGAACAAGACCGTCACCAGCATGCTGCAGAACGCCGAGGCCGACCTGCGCAAGGCGCTGCCGTCGTTCTCCGTGAGCAAGCTGCTGGGCGGTTCGATCGACCAGTTCCACAAGAACCCCGAGCACCAGAAGCGCCTGCTCGCCACCTTCACCAGCACCTTCCGCACCCAGATCGATGTCGGTGGGCGGACCTTCGGCCTGGTGGCCAACCCGGTCATCAGCGATGACGGCGAACGTCTCGGCTCGGTGGTCGAATGGGCCGACCGCACGCTGGAAGTACAAGTCGAACGCGAGGTCGCCGCGCTGGTTGGCGCAGCGGCAGCAGGCGACTTCTCCAAGCGCGTCGATGAGAGCGGCAAGAGCGGCTTCATCCTCAACCTGGCCACCGGCCTGAACAGCCTGGTGGAGACCGCCGACAAGGGTCTCAAGGACGTCTCGCGGATGCTCGGCGCGCTCGCCCAAGGCGACCTGTCGCAAAGCATCAGTGCCGACTACCAGGGCACCTTCGGCGAACTCAAGGACTATTCCAACGAAACTGCGCAGAGCCTCTCGCGCATGCTCGGACAGATCCGCGAGTCCGCCGACACCATCAACACCGCCGCCAGCGAGATCGCCAGCGGCAACGCCGAACTCTCCACCCGCACCGAACAGCAGGCCTCCAGCCTGGAGGAAACCGCCTCCAGCATGGAAGAGCTGACCAGCACCGTGAAGCTCAACGCCGAGAACGCGCGCCAGGCCAACTCCCTGGCGGTGAACGCTTCGGAAGTCGCCACCGAAGGCGGCAACGTGGTGCAGAAGGTGGTCAGCACCATGACCGCCATCAACGACTCGGCGCGGAAGATCTCCGACATCATCGGCGTCATCGACGGAATCGCCTTCCAGACCAACATCCTCGCCCTCAACGCGGCCGTGGAAGCGGCGCGGGCCGGTGAACAGGGTCGCGGCTTCGCCGTGGTGGCCGCCGAGGTACGCACCCTGGCGCAACGCTCGGCAGCGGCGGCCAAGGAGATCAAGACACTGATCTCCGACTCGGTGAGCAAAGTAGAGAACGGCAACACCCTGGTGGCCCAGGCGGGCCAGACCATGAGCGACATCGTGATCGCCATCAAGCGGGTCACCGACATCATGGCCGAGATCGCCGCCGCCTCCACCGAGCAGAGCCGTGGCATCGAGGAAGTCAATGGCGCGGTCAACCAGATGGACGAGATGACCCAGCAGAACGCCGCGCTGGTGGAACAGGCCGCAGCCGCCGCCGAAGCCCTGCAGGAACAGGCCGGGCTGATGGCCCAATCGGTAGCGGTGTTCAAACTGGACCCGGCCCACGCCGGCCAGCCTGCCGCCGCCCGCAGCCATGCGCGCCAACCCCAGGGCGCACGCCCGACGCGTGCAGGGCGAAGCGCGCGCAGCAAGGAAGAGGAATGGGAAGAGTTCTAGTCCCGTAACCCCCGGCGCCCTGGCGCCGGGGGTCATTGAGGTAATGCAATGAATGCGCACGTGCTGGGCGAACACGAGTTCGGCTACAACGACCACGACTTCGAGCAAGTGCGCGAGCGGCTCTATCGCCGTGCCGGCATCAGCCTGGCCACCAGCAAGCAGCAGATGGTCTACAGCCGGTTGGCACGTCGACTGCGCCACCTCGAATTGCGCACCTTCTCCAGCTACCTGGCCTACCTCGACCAGCATCCCGAAGAGTGGCAGCCCTTTATCAATGCGCTGACCACCAACATCACCGCCTTCTTCCGTGAGCGCCACCACTTCGACCAGCTCGCCGCCCTGGCCAGGGACCCCTCGCGCCGAAACCGGCCTTTGCGTTTCTGGTCGGCGGCGTCCAGCACCGGGGAAGAGCCCTACTCCATGGCGATTGCCCTGCATCAGGCCCTGGGGGATCGCGCCCAGCACGTGCAGATCATTGCCTCCGACATCGACACCGGCGTGCTGGAAACCGCGCGGCGCGGTATCTATCCGGTCGAGCGCCTCGACCAGCTCGACCCGGCAGTGAAGAAGCGCTATTTCCAGCGCGGTACCGGAGCCAACGCCGGTCTCGCACGAGTCGTGCCGGAGCTGCGGCAGATGGTGGAGTTCCGCCGCATCAACCTGCTGGACCGCGACTGGCACCTCAGTGGCGGACTCGACGCCATCTTCTGCCGCAACGTGATGATCTACTTCGACAAGCCTACCCAGGTGCGCCTGCTGGAACGCATGGTGCGCCTGCTGCGGCCGGACGGACTGTTCTTTGCCGGCCATTCGGAAAGTTTCGTGCAGGCCAACCACGTGGTGAAACTGGTCAGCCGCACCGTCTATCAGCCTGTACCGGGAGCCTCGTCATGAAAGGAGAAACCGCAGGCGCCATTGCCGCCACCCGCTACTTCGACCCGGATTTCCAGTTGCCGGCGGTCAAGGTGCTGCCCGGCGAGTTCTACGCCACCACCGAGGACCAGGTGCTGGTCTCGGTGCTCGGCAGTTGCGTGGCGGTGTGCCTGTTCGACCAGCAACGAGGCATCGGAGGGATGAATCAGTTCATGCTGCCTGAACCCGGCATCGGTAGCGGCCTGGCCAGCGCCGCTACCCACCACGGGGTGCGCATCATGGAACAGCTCAGCGACGAGATGCTGCGTCAGGGCGCGCGGCGGCATCAGCTGGAAGCCAAGGTGTTCGGCGCCGGCAACCTGCCCAACGACCTGCTCCGCGTCGATACCACGCTGCGCACCGTGGAATTCGTCCACAGCTACCTGGACACCGAAGGCATCCCCCTGCTGGCCGAGGACGTGATGGGCGCGGAGGCGCGCAAGGTCTACATCTTCCCGTCCAGCGGCAAGGTACTGGTGAAGAAGCTCAAGAGCCTACACAACGACACCATCCTGCAGCGCGAGCTTGAATACATCCTCTACCTCAAGCGCGGGGAGGCGCTGGGGCCCTACGACCTGTTCAAGGAGTGAACACGTGCCGATCAAGGTACTGGTGGTGGACGACTCGGCGCTCATCCGCAGCCTGCTCAGCGAAATCGTCCGTGCCGACAACGAACTGCAGCTGGTCGGCGTGGCGCCCGACGCCTATGTCGCCCGCGACCTGATCAAGCAACACTCGCCCGACGTCATCACCCTCGACGTGGAAATGCCGCGCATGGACGGCCTGACCTTCCTCGACAAACTGATGAAGGGCCGGCCCACGCCGGTGGTGATGATTTCCTCCCTCACCGAACGCGGTTCCGAGGCGACACTGCGTGCACTGGAGCTGGGCGCCATCGACTTCGTTGCCAAGCCCAAGCTGGGCATTGCCGAGGGCATGCACGCCTACGCCGAGGAAATCCGCGCCAAGCTCAAGGTGGCGGCACGCGCGCGGATGATCCGTCGCACAGCTGTCGAACGCCCGGTCGAACGCGGCCTGCCCATCGTCGGCACCGAGAAACTGATCGCCATCGGCGCCTCCACCGGCGGCACAGAGGCCATCAAGGAAGTGCTGCTGGGCCTGCCGGCGGATAGCCCCGGTGTGGTCATCACCCAGCACATGCCGGCCGGCTTCACCCGCTCCTTCGCCGCCCGCCTGGACAAGCTCTGCCGCATCAGCGTCAGCGAAGCCCGCGACGGTGACCGCATCCTCCCCGGCACCGCCCTCCTTGCCCCCGGCGGCCTGCACATGGAAGTGGCGCGCTCCGGCGCCAACTACGTCGCGCGCCTGTCCGAAGCGCCTCCGGTCAATGGCCATCGCCCGGCCGTGGACGTGATGTTCAACAGCGCCGCCCGTTGTGCCGGACGCAACCTCATCGCCGCCCTGCTCACCGGCATGGGCAAGGACGGTGCGCGAGGCTTACTGGAAATCCGCGAAGCCGGCGGCTACACCGTCGCCCAGGACGAAGCCAGCTGCGTGGTCTACGGAATGCCTCGGGAAGCGGCGGAGATTGGCGCGGCGGAAGAGGTGTTGCCGCTGGAAGAGATAGGCCCCGCGCTGCTGGCGCAGGCGCGGAGACGGGGGAGTGGGAATCGGGTATGAGGGCTCCGCGCGAGACATGACTACCCTCACCCCCGGCCCCTCTCCCAGAGGGAGAGGGGTGACTCATGCCGGCTCGCACGGAGCTGTCCGGAGGCACCGAACAGCCCCCTCTCCCTTCGGGAGAGGGTTGGGGTGAGGGCAATCGAATTCCACTCGGACCACCAAAACTGCTCCACCCTCCCCGCCTTTAACTGCACCTGTTCAATCCCCAAACAGCAGGATTAGGCTGAATCCCCATACCAACCGGATTCGCAATCATGGACGGGGAAAGCTTTCGGATTCTGCTGACGGTGCTGTCCGCACTGGGGGCGTCGCTGGGCGTTCGCTGGTACGTCATCCATCACCTGGCCCGGGAAGACCGGCCAGGTGATGACGACTTGATCGCCTGATCCGTCAGGTCGGCAACACCCCACGCTGGCGCGACAGGGTCAGCGCCAGGTCTTCGATCATGTCTTCCTGGCCACCCACGGTGCCGCGACGTCCCAGCTCCACCAGCAGCTCGCGGGCCTGGATGCCGTACTTCTTCTCGGCACGCTTGGCGAACAGCAGGAAGGAGCTGTACACGCCCGCGTACCCCAGGGTCAGGGCGTCGCGGTCGACGCGGATCGGCTGGTCCATCATCGGCACCACCAGGTCCTCGGCCACGTCCATGATCTTGTACAGGTCGATGCCGGTCTCCACGCCCATGCGCTCCAGTACGGCGACGAACACTTCCAGCGGCGTGTTGCCGGCGCCGGCGCCCAGGCCCGCTACCGAGCCGTCGATGCGTGCAGCACCAGCCTCGATGGCGGCCAGGGAGTTGGCGATGGCCATGCCCATGTTGTGGTGGCCGTGGAAGCCCACCTCGGTGTCGGCACTGAGCCCGGCACGCAGCACGCCGATCTTCTCGGTCACTTCGTCCGGCAGCATGTAGCCCGCCGAATCGGTGCAGTAGATGCAGTTGGCACCGTAGCTCTGCATCAGCTTCGCCTGCTCCAGCAGTTTTTCCGCGCTGACCATGTGCGCCATCATCAGGAAGCCGACGGTGTCCAGACCCATCTTCGCCGACATGCCGATGTGCTGGCCGGAGACGTCTGCCTCGGTGCAGTGGGTGGCGACGCGGATGGTGGAAACGCCCAGGTCGTGGGCCATCTTCAGGTGGTCGACGGTACCGATGCCGGGCAGCAGCAGGGCCGAGACCTTGGCCTGCTTCAGTTTGGGGATCACCGCGTCGAAGTATTCCTCGTCCGAGTGGGCCGGGAAGCCGTAGTTCAGCGAGCTGCCGCCCAGGCCATCGCCGTGGGTGATTTCGATCAGCGGCACGCCGGCGGCGTCGAGACCGGTGGCCACTGCGACCATCTCGTCCAGGCTGATCTGGTGGCGCTTGGCGTGCATGCCATCGCGCAGACTCATGTCGTGCAGGCGCACGCGCTTACCTTGCAGGTTCATTGGCGAATCTCCACTCAGCGAGAAGGCAGTTGCAGGGCGCCCTTGTGGGCTTCTTCGGCGAACATTTCAGCGGTGCGCAAGCCGGCGGCGGTCATGATGTCCAGGTTGCCGGCGGACTTCGGCAGGAAGTCTCCCAGCCCTTCCACCTCGATGAAGATCGACACCTTGCGGCCATCGAATACCGGGCCGTTGATCAGCTTGTAGCCCGGCACGTAGCGCTGCACTTCCTTGACCATGTGCAGCACCGAAGCGCGGATTTCCGCCTGGTCAGGTTCACCTTCGGTGAGGCAATGGATGGTGTCGCGCATCATCAGCGGCGGCTCGGCCGGGTTGATGACGATGATGGCCTTGCCACGCTTGGCGCCGCCGATCTTTTCCACAGCACCGGCCGTGGTGCGGGTGAACTCGTCGATGTTCTGCCGGGTGCCCGGCCCCACGGAGCGGGACGACACGGTGGCGACGATCTCGCCGTACTCCACCGGCTGCACGCGGGACACCGCCGCTACCATGGGAATGGTGGCCTGGCCGCCACAGGTGACCATGTTGACGTTCAGCGCCAGCTTCTCGGCGTGCTCCTTGAGGTTCACCGGCGGTACGCAGTACGGGCCGATGGCCGCCGGGGTGAGGTCGATCATGATCACGCCCAGCTCATTGAGCTTGCGGCTGTTCTCGGCGTGGACGTAGGCCGAGGTGGCATCGAAGGCGATGCGGATATCGTCGTCCAACACGTGGGGCAGCAGGCCGTCGACGCCTTCTGCGGTGGTCTTCAGGCCGAATTCGGCGGCGCGTTTCAGGCCCTCGGAAGTCGGGTCGACGCCCACCATCCACACCGGCTCGATCCATTCGGAGCGGCGCATCTTGATCAACAGGTCGGTGCCGATGTTGCCCGGCCCGATGATGGCCGCCTTGAGTTTCTTGCTCATGCTCTTTCCCCCGGAGTCAGTCGCGGAAGGACACCTGGGCGCTGCCCAGGCCGTCGATGGTCAGTTCGAAATGGTCGCCGGCGCGGGCCGGCTCCAGTGGAACCAGGGAACCGGAAAGAATGATCTCTCCAGCCTTGAAGGGAATGCCGAAGGCGCCCAGGGTGTTGGCCAGCCAGGCCACCGCGGTGAGCGGGTTGCCCTGTACCGCCGAGCCCAGCCCCTGGCTGATCTGCGTGCCGTTCTTGAACACGGTCATGCGCAGGTTGGGCAGGTCCAGCTCGCGCGGGTCGACCTGTTCGCGACCGAGCACGAAGACCCCGCAGGAGGCGTTATCGGCTACGGTGTCCTGGATGCGGATCTTCCAGTCGTGGATGCGCGAATCGACAATCTCGAAGCAGGGCATCACGTACTCGGTGGCATCGAGCACGTCCTGCTCGGTAACGCCTGGGCCGATAAGGTCGTGTTTCAGCTTGAAGGCGATCTCACCCTCGGCGCGGGGCTGGATCAGACGGGTTCCGGAGAGGGAAATCTCGTCGCCATCGTCGAACCACATGTCGCGGGTGATGAAGCCGAAGTCCGGCTGGTGCACGTTGAGCATGCGTTGCACGGCCTCGGAGGTGACGCCGATCTTCTTGCCGACGATGGCATCGCCTGCCGCTACGCGGCGCTCGATGCTGTAGAGGGAGATGCGGTAGGCATCTTCGATCGTGATCTCTGGCCAGCGCTCGGTCAGCGGTGCCAGGGTGCGGCCGGCGAGCAGGGCCTGATAGAGCTCTTCGCCGTATGCGCGCTGCAGGATTTCACTCATGACCGGCCCTCCGCGAGGAAGTCCAGGCAGGTGCGGTTGAACAGCTCGCGGTGCTCCACCATCACCCAGTGCCCACACTCGCTGAGCATCACGAAACGGATGTTGGTGCAGTTCTCCAACATGGTCTGCGCGCCGGAGGACGGGCAGAACTTGTCGTTCATGCCCCAGAAACCGAGGATCGGGCAGGACAGCTCGGACAGGCGCGCGGTCATGTTCGGCACCTGCATGGTGCTCAGCACGCAACGCGGCTGCTGCTGCACCACGGCAACCCGCTCGTTGACAGTTTCATCGCTGATCAGCGAGGCGTCGTAGAGCTGCAGGGACAGCAGCCGGCGCATGCCGTCGGCGTCATTCAGCTCGCCATTGGCAAAGGCGGCGCCCATTTTCTGGATGCCTTCCATCTGCAGGTAGTACTGCTCTTTCTCCATCAGGCCGCCGGGCGCCATCAGCACCAGGCGGCTGACGCGCTTGGGCGCATCCAGCGCCAGCTTGATCGCGATGGCGCCGCCCAGGGAGTTGCCCACCAGCACGCAACGCTGGATGTCCAGGGCGTCCAGCAGGCCGGTCAGGGCGGAGACGAAGAAGTCCAGGCTGTAGGTGGTTTCCGGCTTATCGGAAGCGCCATAACCCGGTAGATCCGGAACGATCACGCGGTAGCCGAATTTGGCGAACGTCGGGTAGTTCTGCTTGAAATTGCTATGGCCGCTGGCGCCGGGGCCGCTGCCATGGATGAACACCACCGGTTCGCCTTCTCCCGCCTCGATGTAATGCAGTCGCAGGCCATCGGGCAGCGTGACGAAACGCCCTGGCAATCGCGCGTCCATGGGACTCTCCTCGGCTTGTAGTTGTGCCCGGATTATTCGGCGCGCTCCGGTGGGCAACATCGTCCGAGAGGACTAGCAACCCATACGGTGATCCCGCTTTTTCTGTGGGGGCGAATTCATTCGCTATGCAGGCCGCAGGTCTGCCCGGCAAGGCCCTGGGGGGCAGCTGCGCTGCCCTTAGCGAATGAATTCGCCCCCACAAGGAGTGCCCCCACAGGGCCTGTGCCTCGCATTGCCCTAGTCCTCCCGGACGTAGGCACCCCGCCCTGCTCGCCCTAGCCTCTGCCCATCGACAACCGACTAACGAGGCAGCCATGGGCGATGCATTGGATTTCAGCGGCAAAGTGGTACTGGTGACCGGAGGCGGCAAGGGCGTGGGTCGGGGTATCAGCCAGCGCTTCCTTGCCTGTGGTGCCGAGGTGGTGATCTGTGGCCGCAATGCGCCGGACCAGTTGCCGAGCCATGCTGGCCGCGAGGCGCACTTCCTGCCCTGCGACGTGCGGGACATCGAGCAGATCCAGCAGTTGGTGAATGCCGTCGTAGACCGCTTCGGCCGTCTCGACGTGCTGGTGAACAACGCCGGCGGCGCGCCCCATGCCGAGGCTGCCACGGCGTCGCCGCGCTTCTCGGAATCCATCATCCGCCTCAACCTGCTGGCGCCGCTCAACCTCTGCCAACTGGCCAACCGGGTGATGCAGGAGCAGCCGGGCGGCGGCGCCATCGTCAACATCTGCAGCGTCAGCGCCACCCGCCCCTCTCCCGGCACCGCCGCCTATGGCGCAGCCAAGGCTGGCTTGCTCAACCTGACCCGTTCCCTCGCTGTGGAATGGGCGCCGAAGGTACGGGTGAATGCGGTAACGGCGGGGCTGATCCTCACCGAGCAGGCCGAACTGCACTACGGCGATGCCGAGGGCGTGGCGCGGGTGGCGGCAGGGATTCCCCTGCAGCGCATGGCCAGCCCGGAGGACATTGGCGATGCGTGCCTGTACCTGGCGTCGAAGCTGTCCAGCTATGTGAGCGGCGCGGATATCTGCGTGCATGGGGGTGGGGAGAAGCCGGCGTTTCTGGATGCGGCGGGGGCGAACTGAAAGGCTGATGGGTATCGCAAGCTCCACCCATCCTACGGACAGACTTCGTAGGATGCGGTGGAGCGGAGCGATACCCATCAAGTGGTCGCAGCGGACTCCACCATCGAATTCGCCCTGAACACCGTCTCGACGATCTTCCAGCGCCCATCGATGCACCGATAACGATCCTGGTAAATCCCACCCAGTTGCCGCGTGGCACGCGTCTCGGCGTCGAGGTTGAAGTAGTAGAGCGCCCAGCGTCCGACCGCTTCGCCCTCCCCCGCCAGCTCGATTTCCGGGTTGGCGCCGTGGTGCAGGTCGATCACCCGTTCGTTGCAGGCCAGAGCTTGGTAGAGCGCGACAAAGCTGTCGCGCTCCTGGAAGGTGCCCACCGGGCCGTAGTCGATGGCGATGGGACCTTCAGCGAAGCACTCGCGAATCGCCTCAACGTCCTTGAGGTCGCAGGCGTTGAAGTAGCGGTGCTTGAGCAGGCGGATGGCTTCCAGCGCTTCCAATCCGGCGATGCGCGCCTCAAGGCTCATGATGCGTCCCTCGCCACCAGGTTGGCCTCGCCCCAGAAGGCTTTCATGGAGCGGATGCGACCTTCGGCGTCGAACTCCATCACGTCGATCACCTGGATGGAGCACGGCGCACCGTTCCACACCAGGTCCACGCAGAAGGGCACCGCTCCGCTGCCGGCGTGGCTGGCGGAAACCGGGCCGGTGCGGCGAGCACGAGCGTTGGCGCGGCCCAGCCCCTCGCGGTAGAAGCGGTCGATGGCCTCGATGCCCACATGGGGCGGGCTGCCAACGGGGTCTTCCACGGTGGCATCGGCGGCGTAGAGCGCGACGATGCCGTCGATATCGCAGGCGTCCACCAGTTCGACGTAGCGGGCCATGGTTTCTTGTACTTGTTTTGGACTGATCATCGGAGTTTCCTCAAGCCACTTCGAACAGAGCGGCGGCACCCATGCCACCACCAATGCACATGCTTACCACCACGTAGCGAAGACCACGGCGCTTGCCCTCGACCAGCGCGTGGCCGACCATGCGCGCGCCGGACATGCCGAAGGGATGGCCGATGGAAATGGCACCGCCGTTGACGTTCAGGCGCTCGTCGGGAATCCCCAGGGTGTCGCGGCAGTGGATGACCTGGCAGGCGAACGCCTCGTTCAGCTCCCACAGGCCAATGTGATCCATCGTCAGGCCGTGGCGCTTGAGCAGCTTGGGAATGGCGAACACCGGGCCGATGCCCATCTCATCGGAATCGCAGCCCGCCACCGCCAGGCCGCGGTAGATGCCCAGGGGTTCCAGGCCCCGGCGCTCGGCCTCGCGCGAACTCATCAGCACCGAAGCACTGGCGCCGTCGGAAAGCTGCGAGGCGTTGCCGGCGGTGATGAAGCGACCGGCACCGCTCCACTGGCCGCCCTGCCACACGGGCTCCAGGGCGCGCAGGCTTTCGCGGGTGGTATCGGCACGGTTGCATTCGTCGCGCGTGAGGGTCACGGATTCATGACGGCTTTCGCCGGTGGCCTTGTCCGTCACCAGCTTGCGTACGGTCAGTGGCGCCAGCTCGGTATCGAACAGACCTGCGCTCTGCGCCAGGGCGGTGCGCATCTGGCTCTGGTAGCTGTATTCGTCCTGGGCCTCGCGGGAGATGCCGTAGCGCTCGGCGACGATTTCCGCCGTCTCGATCATCGGAATGTAGGCGCGCGGATCCTGCGCCAGCACCGCTTCGGACTGGTTGCGGTAGCTGTTCTTGTGCTTGTTCTGCACCAGGGAGATGGACTCCAGGCCACCGGCAACAGCGATGTCGATCTCGTTGCACATGATGCTCTTGGCGGCCAGGGCAATGCTCATCAGACCGGAAGAACACTGACGTTCCACGGCCATGCCGGCGACGCTGGACGGCAGCCCGGCGGCCACCGCGCAGAGGCGGCCGAGGTTATAGGCCTGGGTGCCCTGCTGGGCGGCGGCGCCCATGATCACGTCGTCCACTTCGCCCCCTTCGACACCGGCACGACGCAGTGCTTCGCGCACCACATGGCCGCCCATCAGCGGCGCTTCGGTGTCGTTGAAGGCACCCCGGAAGGCCTTGCCGATGGGGGTGCGGGCGGTGGATACGAGTACGGCTTCTTTCATTGGGTTGTCCTCGAAATTCGTTGGCCGGCTATGGCTTCTTTGTGGGGGCGAATTCATTCGCTATGCAGACCGCAGGTCTGCCCTGCAAGGCCTGAAGGGGCAGCTGCGCTGCCCTTTAGCGAATGAATTCGCCCCCACAGGGAAAAAGCGGGATCAGGCCGAGTAATACCGACTGATGGTGTCCACCACGCAGCCCGGCCGCTCTTCGCCCTCGATCTCCACGCTGACGCGGATGGTGGCCTGAATGCCGCCCTTCACTTCTTCGGCGGCGACCAGTTGGGCGCTGCCGCGCACGCGGCTGCCGGCACGGACGACGTTGGGGAAGCGCACCTTCTCGCAGCCGTAGTTCACCCCCATGGAGATGCCGCGCACCTCGACTATCTGCGGCAGGAAGAGGTTGACCAGGGCCAGGGTCAGGTAGCCGTGGGCGATGCAGGCGCCGAAGGGGCCGGTGGCGGCGCGGACAGGGTCCACATGAATCCACTGGTGGTCGCCGGTAGCTTCAGCGAACTGGTCGATGCGTGATTGCTCGACGCTGATCCAGTCGCTCACGCCCAGCTGTTCACCAACGTGCTCCAGCAAGGCGGCCGGTGTCGCGAAGATCGTCGACATGCTTATGCCCTCTGGCTGGAGACCGACAGCACTTCGCCGGTCATGTAGGAGCTGTAGTCGCTGGCCAGGAACATCATCACGTTGGCCACTTCCCAGACTTCAGCGGCGCGGCCGAAGGCTTCGCGGGAGGCGAGCTGATCCAGCAGTTCCTTGGGTGCGGATTTCTTCAGGAAGTCGTGCAGGGCGATGCTCGGGCTTACCGCGTTGATGCGGATGCCATGCTCGGCCGCTTCCACTGCTGCGCAGCGGGTCAGGGCCATGACACCGGCCTTGGCCGCGGCGTAGTGGCTCTGTTCCTTCTGCGCGCGCCAGCCGAGGACCGAAGCGTTGTTGACGATCACACCGCGACCGCGATCCATCATCTTCGGCAGCATGGCGCGGGTCATGCGCATGGTGCCGGTGAGGGTCACGTCGAGGACGCGATTCCACTCCTCATCGCCCATCTCCACCAGCAGGCGCGAACCGCCGAGGCCGGCGTTGTTGATCAGCACATCGACGCCGCCCAGTTCGCGCTCGGCGGCGGCTACCAGGGCCTGCACCTGCTCTTCGTTGGTGACGTTGCACACGCAGGTATGGACGCGCTCAAGCCCAGTGGCTTCGCGGATCTTTGCTGCCGCTTCCTGCAGGCGGCCTTCATGGATATCGCTGATCATCATCGCCCGGCAGCCTTCCTCAGCGGCACGCAGGGCGGCGGAGAAACCGATACCGGCACCAGCGGCGGCGGTGATCAGCACCGACTTGCCGCGCAGCAGGCCGTGGCCGGGAACGTAGGTGGGAGTGCTCATGCAAGGTCCTCGGGTCAGGCGCGCACGCGCGGCTCGCGGGGCATGCCCAGCGCGCGTTCGGCGATGATGTTGCGTTGGATTTCGTTGGTGCCGCCGTAGATGGTGTCGGAGCGGCTGAAGAGGAACATCGACTGCAGTCGGCCGAGTTGGTACGGCCCGTCTTCCAGCAGTTCGGCGTCGGGGCCGAGCACGTCCATGGCCAGCTTGCCCAGGGCCACGTGCCAGTTGGCCCAGCACAGCTTGTAGATCATCGCCTCGCGGCGCAGCCCGCCATCCTGGGCACCGGAAAGCATGCGCAGGGAGTTGTAGCGCAGGATGCGCAGTCCGCCCCAGGCTTCAGCGATACGCTGGCGCAGCAACGGGTCACGCGCGGCGCCATTGGTGCGGGCGATCTGGATGATCTCTTCCAGTTCATTCTGGAACAGCATCTGCTGGCCGAGGGTGGACACGCCGCGCTCGAAGCCGAGCAGGGCCATGGCGATCTTCCAGCCATCGCCCGGCGCGCCGAGAATGTTGTCGGCGTCGGTCAGCGCCTCGTCGAAGAACACTTCGTTGAACTCGGAGGTGCCGGTGAGCTGCTCGATGGGGCGTACCGTGATGCCCGGCTGGTGCATGGGCACCAGCAGGAACGACAACCCCTGGTGGCCGACGCTACCCGCCTCGGTACGGGCAATGACGAAGCACCATTCGGATTCGTGGGCGAGCGAGGTCCAGACCTTCTGCCCGCTGATGCGCCACTGGCCGTTTTCCAGCACGGCGCGGGTCTTCACGTTGGCCAGGTCAGAGCCCGCGGCGGGCTCGGAGTAGCCCTGGCACCAGAACTCGGTGCCGGCGACGATGCCCGGCAGCAGGCGGCGCTTTTGATCGTCGGTGCCAAAGGCGGCGATGGTCGGCCCGGCCAGTCCCTCACCGATGTGCCCCATGCGGCCAGGACCGCCAGCCCGGGCGTACTCCTCGTGGAAGATCACCTGCTGGTTGATGGAAAGACCGCGCCCACCGTGTTCCGGCGCCCAGCCCACACAGGTCCAGCCCCCTTCGGCGAGCTTGCGCTCCCAGGCCTTACGCTCCTCGGGAAAGCTGTGTTCGTCGCCCGGTCCACCGCGAAAGCGCAGCGTTTCGAACTCACCGCAAAGGTTGTCGGCCAGCCAGCCGGCCACCTCGCGACGGAAGGCTTCGTCGGCCTCACTGAAACTGATCTTCATGCGTATTCCCCCAGGAGGGCGACGGCGATGCGCTCGCGGTGCCAGGACGGCGCGCCGAACAGGGCTTCGCTGGCCCGGGCGCGCTTGAAGTAGAGGTGCGGGTCGTACTCCCAGGTGAAGCCGACGCCGCCATGCAACTGGATGGATTCCGCCGCGCAATGGAAGAAGGCCTCCGAGCAGCGCGACTTGGCGAGGGCGGCGGCCAGGGGCAGTTCGGCGGCGACGTCCGGGTCGCCATTGCCGGCCAGGACTTCTTCGGCCACACAGGCGGCATACAAGGCCGCCGAACGCGCGCATTCCACCTCCAGCATCATGTCGGCGGCGCGGTGCTTGATGGCCTGGAAGCTGGCGATGGCGCGACCGAACTGCTGCCGCTCGGCGGTGTAGGCCAGGGTCAGGTCCAGGGACTGCTGGGCGCCGCCGGTCTGCTCGGCGGCCAAGGCCACGCAAGCCAGTTGGAGGACTTTCTCCAGCAGCTCACCGCCCTGCCCCGGGATGCCGAGCGCAGCATCGGCACCCACGTAAACATGGTTGAGTTCGACTTCGGCCAGTTTGCGGGTCTGGTCCAGGGTCGGTACCAGCCTGCGGCTGATGCCCGGCGTGTCAGACGGAATGACGAACAGGCCGATGCCCTCGCTACCCCGAGCCGCCACGATCAGCAAGCCAGCGCTGTGGCCATCGATCACCTGGCGCAGCTTGCCATCGAGGACAAAGCCTTTGCCCTCATCGCGCACATTGGCCTGTACCGAATCCAGCCCGTTACGGGTATTGCTGGCGTACGCCAGGGTAGCCGTCAGGCTGCCTTCGGCCAGTTGCGGTAACCATTTCGCTTTCTGCTCCTCGCTCCCGCCCAGCAGCAGGGCCGGGGTGGCGAGGCAAGCACTGGCAAAGAACGGCGAGCAGAACAGGCGGCGGCCCATCTGCTCCAGCAGGATCGCCAGTTCGACGAAGCCCAAGCCGAGGCCGCCATAGGCTTCGGGAATATGGATGGCCGGCCAGACCATCTCGCTGCATACGCGCTGCCAGAGCGCCGGGTCATGGCCAAGGTCGCTGGCCATTGCCGCACGCACGGCGGCGGAGTCGGATACATCCGCGAGAAAGCTCTCGGCGGACTCGCGGATCATCTCCTGCTCATCGCTGAACGCGAATTCCATAACGCTTGCCTTCTAGTGACTCTCGGGGCGAACGCCCCTGGTGCGAAGGAGTCTGGCGAGTTGTGCTGGAGGGGGAATCGTCCGGATGGACGACGAGGGGAATGGCCGTTGTGGCGGGATAAATGTGTAGGTGTGTGCACTCAATGCTGCTTGGCGGCCGTAGGTTGGGTAGAGCGCAGCGAAACCCAACGAGGGGCCAGCAAGTAATGACAACTTACTGGTTTGCACGGTGGGCGTACCCCTGGAAGGGGCATTTATTGATGTGTGAAGAGACGGGTTGGTTCAGGCCGGCGGCGTGGTGGGGACTGTCTTGGTTGACATAGCCGCGCCTCATGAACCAGCAATTTGCGCGTTAATGAGGCGATATCAGCGCATCGTCAAGTCCTGGCCAAGTACAGGGTTCAGCCTCACTCCCTCACATTCATGTGGTCGAGCGCCCAGGTGATGTAGTCCTCAGGATGGGTGTATCGGGTCACCAGTTCTGATGCACTGAGGCCGATATCGATGGTGATGCCGCGCTGTTCGCGAAGACTGTCATAGGTGGCTTTGATCGCCGCGAAATACGCTGCATGGCCGTCCACTACGATGCGTACGCCGAGCTCTGCCAGGCGGTGGTCATCGCGCAGCTCCGGATTCCCGTAGGTGACCAACATCAGCGGTACGCGCAGGTTTTCAGCGATTGCTTCGAGATGAGTGAAATCTTTCACACCGACCAGGCAAATTCCGTCAGCGCCGGCATCCTGGTAGGCGCGGGTACGGTGGACAACATCGGCGAGCGGCTGCACTCCGGCGTGGGTGCGGGCAATGATGGACAGGGCCTTGTCGTCGCGCACTTCCTGGGCGGCGCGCAGCTTGCCGATGCCTTCCTCGACATTGATCAGGTCGTAAGATTTGCGTCCGAACTGGGCGGGCAACAGTGTGTCTTCCAGTGTGAGCGCGGCTACACCAGCGCGTTCGAGCTCAATCACCGTTCGCATGGCGTTTAGGGCATTGCCGTAGCCATGGTCGGCGTCGGCGATAACCGGCAGCCGGGCGACCCGGCCAATACGGGTCGCCTGTTCGACGAACTCGCTTAGGGTGATCAGCGCGATGTCAGGTGCGGCGAGCACTTGCAAGGAGGCGACCGAGCCTCCCAGGATGCTGACTTCGAAGCCCAGGTCGGCGGCAATGCGTGCCGACATAGGGTCGAACACGGAGGCCGTGTGATAACAGGCGGGGCTTTCAAGCAAGGCACGGAAGGCGCTGCGCAGATCGTGGTGACAGGCTTTTTGCATGATCTTATCCCTCGGGTCTTTATCGAGCCTTACTACCGGTCACGCTGTGCAAGACATGTACCTGACGGTCGAGATGTTGGTAGGTCGCCGATTCGACCGGAGTGAGTGATGGGCGAATGGAGGAAAAGCGCCGCAAACCAGCGCAAGGAGGGCGGAAACTCGCCGTAGCCAGTCCATGGCCTTCCTTGCGCGGGCAGTTGAAGAGATGGCGATCACGGCTCCGGCCTGGATCGCCCTACGTCACTTGATGAAGCGCACTTGGCTGTTGATCTTCTCGATGACAGCGCCCTTGCGTTCGTTGAAGCGCGCCTTGTTCTGCTCGAAAAGGTTATTGCCCTTGGTGTCGATGGAGATGATCAGGGGACCGAACTCACGAACTCGGTTGACCCAGAGCGTTTCCGGCATGCCCAGGTCCTGCCACTCGGCGCGTTCGATTTCCTCTACCTTGGTGGCGGCCAGTACTGCGCAGCCGCCGGGGAATACCGCGTGTACGGCCTTATTCTCCAGGCATCCAGCGGTGGTTTCCGGGCCCATGCCGCCCTTGCCGATGATCAGCTTGACGCCGGTTTCCTCGATGAACTGCCGCTCGAACTTCTCCATGCGCATGCTGGTGGTCGGGCCGATGGAGACCATCTCGAAGCTGCCGTCGTCCTTCTTCTTCACGATGGGACCAGCGTGGAAGATCGCCCCACCGCGCAGGTCCACCGGCAGTTCGCGCTTGAGTTCGATCAGGCGGCGATGCGCCACGTCGCGGCAAGTCACCAGTTGGCCGGTCAGGTAGACCACATCTCCGACGTTGAGGGCCGCGAGGTCTTCATCCTTGATCGGGGTCGAAAGAACTTTTTTCACAGTACTACTCCTTCGTGGGAGAGGATGTCGTAGGAGAGGTCGGCGTTGATGCGGATCTTGCCGCGACGGTGTGCCCAGCAGCCGGTGGAGACGGCGACGCCGATGGTCGAAGGGTGGCGCGCCGAGGATTCGATGTTCACACCCATCACGCTGCTATTGCCCGTCAGCCCCTGCGGGCCAATGCCGATCTCGTTGAGCCCTTCCTCAAGAAGCTTTTCCATCATCGCTGCGTTCGCGTTGGGGTGGCTGGAGTCCACCGGGCGCAGGATTGCCCGCTTCGACAGGCGCGCTGCGGTCTCTACCGAGGTGGACACGCCGACACCGACCAGTAGCGGCGGGCAAGCGTTAACGCCACGTGAAGTGATCACGTCGAAGACGAATTCCGTCACGCCCTCGTAACCCTGGCCGGGCATCAGCACCTTGGCCGATCCCGGCAGGGTGCAACCGCCACCGGCCATGTACACGTCGATCAGTGCATAGTCGGCGTCGGGAATGATTTCCCAGTCGAGCCATGGGATCTTCGAGCCGGTGTTGGTGCCCGTGTTCTTCTCGTCGAAGGTCTCCACAGCGTTGTGGCGCAGCGGTCCTTTTATGGTGGCTTCCAGGGTTGCGTTCTGCAGGATGCCTTCCAGCTCACCCAGCAGCGGGAAGCGGGCGCCAGCGGAGATGAAGTACTGGATGACCCCAGTGTCCTGGCAGCTCGGGCGGTCCAGTTTGTCCGCGTAGTCCTGGTTCTCGGCCATCGAGTCGTAGATCTCGATCGCCAGAGAATTGGTTTCCGCGGCGCGCAACTTCGCAGTCTTCTCCTTCACGTCTTTCGGCAGTCGTTTGCCGATGTAGGCGGTGAACTTGGCCATCACGTCGGTAAGCGATTGAACGGCTGATTGGTTATCCACTTTGATTCTCCTCACTGCATCACAAGGCGGTTCTGTTGGAATTCCGTTGGCGAGCCTGCTGAACTAGGCGCCGCTGGCTGTCGTTACCGGCTTTACGGTGTGGTTTGGCGCCGATGATTCCTGCGCCTGGTTCTGTTCCGGCAGGTCGGTACCGTTCAGCACCTTTTCCATTCGGGATTTGTCGAGGGCACCGACCCATTTCGCGATCGCCATGGTCCCGACCGCGTTGCCGATGGTGTTGGTGATAGCGCGCGCCTCGGACATGAAACGGTCGACTCCGAGCAACAGCACCATGCCGGCGACCGGGATGTTGTCCAGGGAGGCCAATGTCGCGGCGAGGGTGATGAAACCGGAGCCGGTGACGCCTGCCGAACCTTTCGAGGTGAGCAACAACACGCCAAGCACGATCAATTGGTCCATCAAGGAAAGAGGGGTATTGGTGGCCTGAGCAATGAAGATGGCCGCCATGGTGTAGTAGATGCACTGGCCGTCAGGGTTGAAGGTCAGCCCAGAGGGGATCACCAGGCCTACCACCGGCTTGGACACGCCGACGTTCTCCAGCTTGTTCATCAGCTGCGGCACCACCGATTCCGAGGAACTGGTACCAAGCACGGTGAACAGCTCTTCCTTGAGGTACTTCAGGAACTTCCACAGGCTGAAGCCGGATAGACGAGCGATGAAGCCGAGGACGATGACCACGAACAGGAAGCAGGTCAGGTACATGGTCGCCATCAGTTTTCCGAGCGAAACGATCGAGCCCAGTCCGTACTTGCCGACGGTGAAGGCCATCGCGCCGCAGGCGGCCAGCGGTGCGACGCGCATGACCATGCCAACGATGTAGAACATGCCGTGGGAAAAGGCTTCCAGCACATCTACCATCGGCTTACCGCGCGGGCCCAGGTGAGACAGGGCGATGCCGAACAAGGTCGAGAACAGCAGAATCTGTAGGATCTCATTCTTGGCAAAAGCATCGGTGACGCTGGCAGGAATGATGTGCAGCAGGAAGTCGGTGAAACTGCCGGAGCCACTCGCCGCAGTCGCCGTGTAGGAGGCGATGCTCTTGGTGTCGAGGGTGGCTGGGTCAACGTTCATCCCCTGGCCGGGCTGCACAAAGTTGACCACGACCAGGCCCAATATCAGGGCGAAGGTCGAGAGGACCTCGAAGTAGATCAGCGCACGGACGCCGACCCGACCGAGTTCCTTCATGTTCTCCATCTTGGCGATGCCGAGCACAACGGTGGCGAAGATGATCGGTGCAAAGACCATCTTGATCAGCTTGATGAAGGCATCGCCGACCGGCTTCAGGTCGGCACCAAATTGCGGCCAGAACACACCGAGCAGGATGCCGATGGTTACGCCGATCAGGACCTGGACATAGAGCTTTCCTAGGAATCGCTTGGCCATGGTTTTCTCCGAATTATTGTTGTGAGTCGGATTTGGGTTTCACCCGGGCGGCTTTACCGGGCTATGGCGGGCAAATGCCCCAGCGTTCGTGTGGGCAATTCACGGAGTCAAAGTTAATGGTTTCCCAAAAATTGAGTAATACAATGAAAGTTATTTCATTGTTTCTTTGGAGTTACTAATGAGCCCGGTATCCGAATTGGCCTTCTTCACCCACTTGGTCAGGCTTGGCAGCCTTGCGGCCACGGCGCGTGAGCTGAACCTGACGCCACCAGCGGTCTCCAAGCGGCTGGCGCAGTTGGAACAGCGATTGGGTGTACGGCTGCTCAATCGCACAACGCGTAGCATCAGCCTCACCGCCGAGGGCGAGCTCTATCTGGTCAACGCCCAGCGAATCCTCGGCGAAATTGAGGAAATGGAGAGCCAGATCGCAAGCAGCCGGGCGGAGCCCAAGGGGCTCCTACGGGTAAACGCGCCGCTGGGCTTCGGTCGTACCCATGTAGGGCCGGCGATTTCTTCCTTTGTTGCGCGCTACGCAGAAGTCGAGGTGCAACTGCACCTGACCGACCGGCCGATCAATCTGCCGGACGATGCCATCGACGTCGCCATCCGCTTTGGTGAGTTACCCGACTCCCGGCTGATCGCCCGCAAAATCGCCGCCAATCGACGTCGCCTGTGCGCAGCACCCGTCTACCTGGAGCGCTTCGGTACGCCGGAGTCGCCCAAGGACTTGATGCGGCACAACTGCATCGTCTTGCGCCAGAACGATGCCGCCTTCGGTATCTGGCGGTTCAGTCGAGGCAAGCAAAATGAATCGATCAAGGTACGTGGTGGCCTCAGCACCAATGACGGCGAGGTGGCATTGAATTGGGCGCTGGAGGGGCACGGTATCTTGATGCGCGCCGAGTGGAACCTTGCCAGTCATCTGCGAGATGGTCGTCTGGTAGAGGTATTAGGGGAATATGAAACGCCGCCTGCAGACATCTATGCCGTCTATCTGGAGCGCCTCAACCTGTCTGCAAAGGTGTCTCTTTTCGTCGATCACCTGCGCGACGTTTTCAAGCACAAAGCGAATGGACAGAGCGATAGCCTCGTCAAATGGCGGTGACGATCCCCCCGTCAAAACAATCAGTGCCAATACACATCGTCTTCGAGCGCCTCGGCTGGCCGGAGAGTTCCAACAAAAATCCCCATGGTGCATGTTGCCCGTGATGGCAGGCGGCTATTGATCAGAAGCAGCCCCCATTGCCACCCCGTTTATACTCTTGCAAGGCCACCTCCTACAGATACTTCCGACTCTCTTTCCTCCTCCCTACAGAGAACTTTCCTACAGCCCGTTAGCCTTGAGGCCCTACGCGCGCCATAGCTAGTGTCCCCGCCGTCACGGTCAATCCCGTGGCTGGGTTTGGCGACCCGACATTAGCAGGCGCGATAGCGCCAGCAAGGTGCTTGCGAGAACGGCGGAGGTTCTTGCAGGTCCCCGCACGAATGCAGAAAGCCTGCATCGCTTTATGGCAGATCGCGCGGGGAGACCTTCGGGTCTGCCGGGTTCCTGCTAACCGGTTCGCCAACCCCGCGCGATTTGCCACCCACGTTTGGCGACGCAGGTGGCAACTCTTTCTCTTAGCAGGAGTACCACCATGCACGACGCATACACCCCCATCGTTTTCTACCACCAATCCCACCGCCTGCGCGCCCTGATGGTCGACAACCAGCCCTGGTTCGTTGCCCATGACTTCGCCCGGCTGATCGGCCACCCCAATTCCCTCCCCCTGCTCCAGGCCCTGGAGCCTCACGAGCAACAAAGCCTTCGCCTCGGCTACACCCACGACTTCCATGAAGAGGTGACGGCCATCAGTGACATCAGCGCCTACAAGGTGCTGTTCCAGTTTGGCGGGCCTGTGCATGGCGAGGTCGGCCGTTGGCTGAGTGAAGTGCTGGTGCCGACGCTGCATGACTATCACCGGGTGCCGGATGCGGCGCCGTGCCGTGATGTTCTGAGCTACGAGGGCGGGCGCATTGGTGTGGTGCGTTGGCAGGGCGAGGTGTGGGTGGCGTGGCGGTATTTGCCGGTGTTCATGACCTCGGGCAAGGAGGTGTCGGAGTGAGCATCGACCTTGAGGAACGTAGGCTGCGAGAGCTGCTGGACCGTCTGGATTCGCGGCTGCATACGGTGCAGATGATTGTGGAGATCGTGCTGGACAATGCGGCGCTACGGGAGGGGATTCCCGGGCCCTATCTGGACAACATCAAGGAAAGCGCGCTGGTGGATGCGTTGATTCATCTGTCTCGCAGCAACCTGGAGGACTTCTGGCTGTTGGTGAAGATGGAGGAGTTACCGTTGGGCGTGAGGTGAGTTGAGGTGTGGGATGGCCCCTCTTCCGGGATTGGAGGGGGGCCTTTGGGTTGGGCCGGTTACCGGCGGCGAATCCAATCAAATTGCCAAATTTAACCTAGTAGGTTAGCGTGACTTTTATGGAAAAAAGGACTCCACACTGCAAGCTTTCCGTCGTGAGAGCTTTGGTCGAAGCAGGGAAAGTACGCGCCACAATGTCTGCGCTGGCTGGCGGGGCGTCGTTGGGATTCGATTTTGAAGGAATCGTCAGGGTTGTCAGGGCCCTGGCCCCGGCAGACTTCTACAAGAGCATGAGCACGCACGCCGATCACAAGATTTGGCAAGACGTGTACCGAACTGACACGAAAGCCGGAGAGGTTTATCTAAAACTCACGGTCATTGATGACGTGCTCATCGTGTCCTTCAAGGAGCTATGAACATGAAATGTCCATCTTGTGCAGCGTCGGAACTGGTGCATGACACCCGTGATATGCCGTACACCTACAAGAACGAGTCGACCACCATTCCGACAGTTACCGGTGACTTCTGCCCGGCTTGTGGCGAGACGGTTCTCGAAGCAGCCGAGTCGGCCCGCGTCAGTGCGGCGATGCTGGAATTCAACAAACAGGTGAATGCTTCGATTGTCGATCCAAGCTACATCGCCAGCGTTCGCAAGAAGCTCGCACTCGACCAGCGTGAAGCGGCCGAGATTTTCGGCGGTGGAGTCAATGCATTTTCACGCTACGAGAACGGCAAAACCAAACCGCCGTTGGCTCTGGTGAAACTACTCAAGATACTTGATCGCCACCCGGAACTATTGAACGAAGTCAGGACGACCTAGCCTTGCCCGTGAGATTGGGGGAAGCGCACCGTCACCCGTCTACCGAGGTGCCAAAGCCCGCATTGAGCGGGCTTTTTCGTGCCTGAAGGATAGCGCTGGCTTAGGGGTTGTTCGCGAGCAGAGCTCGCTCCTACGGTGGTTATCGCGTGCCGGTCTGCGCTGCCATTGGCGATCCCTACAGATGGGCGGATCTGGGGAGGGCCGCCATGCATCACAGTGTGTCTGAAATGCATCGAGATACATGGGCATCGATATGGCCCGGTAATCGACACAGGCCAGATAAGTCGCACTGTTTAACTGCAAGCCAGAAACGCAGGGGACCGCGCCCCTTGACCACTCGCTTGCAACGGAGACATCGCCATAACTTCACCAAGCCCATCATCGACGCCGACGCCCTCTGAAACGCAGACAGGGCAGGCTCGCTGCCACCGGCGCGCCTGGTAGCAGCGAGGCTCGATTCAGCAAATGCTCAGAAAATGAGCCAATTCAGCCTGAATGCATCTAGAAAACTGATTATTCAAGATAACGGAAAAAGCTTTTCCACTTGACGTAACCACGCACTGATCAAATGCATAACTCATTGTTTTTATAGAAACTAAATCAACCATCAATAGCATCGATAGCAACCATTACGCAGCATCACTTCTTCATCGAAATCACATCAGTAACATGAGCCCCATAGACGAGTTCCAACCCCTTCCAACCAAGGTGACCAAAATGAAAAAGCAAATCTTCGCCAGCCTGTTCATCGCCAGCCTGTCCGCTTCCGCTTTTGCTCTGTCGGTTGCCGAGGGTGGTTCCGACCGCACTTCCATCCACCGCGTCGCCGAAGGTGGCGCTGACCGCACCAGCATCCACCGCATTGCAGAGAATGGCTCCGAGCGCTCCGAGTCCCTGCGTGTGGCTGAAGGCGGCTCCGACCGTACCAAGGCCTTCGATGTCGCCGAGAATGGTTCCGAGCGCTCCCAGGCCCTGCGCGTGGCCGAAGGTGGTTCCGACCGTACCAAGGCCTTCGATGTTGCCGAGAATGGTTCCGAGCGTTCTCAGGCCCTGCGTGTCGCTGAAGGTGGTTCCGACCGCACCGCGGCTTTCCAAGTAGCTGAAGGCGGTGCCGACCGCACTGGCGCCAATCGCATCAGCTAACTCCCGGAGCAGTTCAGAGGCAGGCAATTCATGATGTATGCACCTCGAAAGGCAGAAGGCGCCACCTGTGGCGCCTTCTTTCTTTTTGGGGAATGCGAAATCTATGGGAGCGGATTTGGATGGGGTTGTTCGCGAGCAGAGCTCGCTCCTACGGTGGTGATTGCGTGCCGGCCATTTGGGGCAGCTGCGCTGCCCTTAGCGAATGAATTCGCCCCCACAGAAGAAAGAGCAGGAGAGCAGCGGGGATCAGGTGCCGTAGACCTTCTGAGCCGGGACGGCTTCGGCCAGCAGGTGTTCAACCACCTCGCCCACTTCACCGGGTTGGTAGCGTGCGCCCTTGTCGAACTCGGGGCCACGGCGCCAGCCGTCGGCGATGGAGAGCTTGCCGCCTTCCACCTCGAACATCCGGCCGTTGACCGCCTGGGAGGCTTCGGAGCCCAACCAGACCACCAGCGGCGCGACGTTCTCCGGGGCGAAGTGGTCGAAGCCGTCTTCGGGCTTCTTCATTACGTCGGCGAACACGTCCTCGGTCATGCCCGTGCGCGCGGCCGGGGCCAGGGCGTTGGCGGTGATGCCGTAGCGCGCCAGTTCGGCGGCCTGCACCAGGGTCAAGGAGGCGATACCTCCCTTGGCGGCGGCGTAGTTGGACTGGCCGACGGAGCCCTGCAGGCCGGCGCCGGAGCTGGTGTTGATGATCCGCGCCTTGACCTGGGCACCGCCCTTGGACTGCTCGCGCCAGTGCTTCACGGCGTGGCTGGCGAGGCAGAAGTGTCCCTTGAGGTGCACCGCCATCACAGCGTCCCAGTCGGCTTCGGTGAGGCTGGCGAACATGCGGTCGCGGCAGATCCCGGCGTTGTTCACCAGGACGTGCAGGTCGCCGAAGGCCTCGATGGCCTGGCGCACGATTTCACCGGCAGCGGCGTAGTTGGTGATGTCGCCGTTGTTGGCGATGGCCTGGCCGCCGTTGGCGCGAATCTCAGCGACCACGGTTTCGGCGGCCGGCAGGTTGATGTCGTTGACCAGGACCTTGGCGCCTTCAGCGGCGAAGGCCAGGGCATAGGCCCGGCCCAGCCCGCCGCCGGCGCCGGTGATGATGACGGAGCGGTCTTTGCAAATTGGCATGGGGAGTTCTCCGGTGAGTTCGTGCGGGGGTTGGTTGCCCTCACCCCAGCCCTCTCCCAGAGGGAGAGGGGGTTTTGTCCGTGCGGGGGTTAAAGCCGCTCGATAATGGTCACGTTCGCCTGGCCGCCGCCTTCGCACATGGTCTGCAGGCCATAGCGGCCGCCGCTGCGTTCCAGCTCGTGCAGCAGGGTGCACATCAGACGGGTGCCGGTGGCGCCCAGGGGGTGGCCGAGGGCGATGGCGCCGCCGTTGACGTTGGTGCGCTCATGGGGGTAGCCGGTTTCCTTCAGCCAGGCCAGGGCGACCGAGGCAAAGGCTTCGTTGATCTCCACCCGGTCGATGTCGTCCAGCTTCATGCCGGCGCGCTTCAGCGCGTACTCGGTGGCGGGGATCGGGGCGGTGAGCATCCATACGGGGTCGTCGGCGCGCACGCTGATGTGGTGGATGCGGGCGCGGGGCGTCAGGTTGTAGCGTTTGAGCGCGGCCTCGGAGACCACCAGCATTGCGCTGGCGCCGTCGCAGGTCTGGCTGGATACGCCGGCGGTGACGCGGTCGCAGCCGAACAGGATTTCCAGTTCGGCCATCTTGTCCAGGCTGGTCTGGCGCGGGGTTTCGTCATGCTCGACGCCGGCCAGCGGGACGATCTCGCGGGCGAAGCGGCCTTCAGCGATGGCGTGCAGGGCGCGGCGATGGGACTCCAGGGAGTAAGCCTCCAACGCCTCGCGCGACAGACCCCAGCGCTCGGCGATCATCTGCGCCGAGCGGAACTGGGTCGGCGGCACCTTGCCGTAGCGCTTCACCCAGCCTTCGGAGCCGGAGAACGGGTCGGTAAAGCCCAGCGGCTCTGCAGCGGTCATGGCCGAGGAAATCGGAATCTGGGTCATGGTCTGCACGCCACCGGCGATCACCACGTCCTGGGTGCCGCTCATCACGGCCTGGGCGGCGAAGTGCACCGCCTGCTGGGACGAGCCGCACTGGCGGTCGATGGTGGTACCGGGCACAGCCTGGTCGAGGCCGGCGGCCAGCCAGCAGGTGCGGGCGATGTCACCGGCCAGCGGGCCGATGGTGTCGACGCAGCCGAAGATCACATCGTCGTAGTCGGCGTCGGGGATGGAGTTGCGCGCGACCAGTTCGCGCAGCACATGGGCGCCGAGGTCGGCGGCGTGGATCTTGCTCAGGCCACCCTTGCGCCGGCCGGTGGGGGTGCGCAGGGCGTCGACTATGTAGGCTTGCGGCATGAGGTGGTCTCGGATGGTCAGGATTGGAGTAAAGGAAAACTTCCCTCACCCCCGGCCCCTCTCCCGGAGGGAGAGGGGAGACAAGCGGCCCGTGCCGGATTCAACCACAGCACGGACAGCCCCCTCTCCCGCTTGCGGGAGAGGGTTGGGGTGAGGGCAGGAAGGGTCAGAAGGTATTCCCAGCCCCCGGCTGGACAGCGCCGGAAAACAGCGCTTGGCGTACCCGCGCCTTGTGCCAGCCGCGGTCGCCCCAGACTTTGTCCAGGGCCCAGGCGCGTTTCATGAAGAGCTGCAGGTCGACTTCCCAGGTGTATCCCATGGCGCCGTGGGTCTGGATGGCGTTCTTCGCCGCGAGCAATGCTGCCTCGGTGCAGGCGAGGCGGGCGTGGGAAACCTGTACGTCCTGTTCCGGAAGGTTCTGGGCGACGGCATGGGCGGCACGATAGAGCGGGCCTTTGGCGAACTCGATCAGGACCGCGACGTTGGCCATCAGGTGCTTCACGGCCTGGAAGGAACCCACCGGCTTGCCGAACTGCTTGCGCTCGAAGCTGTAGTCCACCGCAAGGTCGACCATGCGTTTGGCCAGGCCAAGCAGCTGGGCGGCGGTGCCCAGCGCGCCTCGGTTTTTCGCAGCCGCCCAGAGCGCTCGACCCTGTTCGCCTTCGGCCACACAGGTTTGCGCGCTCGGCGTCCAGTCGACACGGAACAGCTGGCGGCTCGGGTCCACCGATTCGTTGCGGGTGAGCTTCACCTGCTCGGGCAGCACGGCGTGTACTTCATCGCCATGGGGCAGCAGCAACAGATCGGCCACATGGGCGTCCGCCACCAGCGGGTTGCCCGGCTCGCCCACAGCGATTCGAGCCTTGCCCTCGGCGATGCGGGTCAGCCATTCGCCTTGCAGGTCGAGCTGGTTCGTCAGGGCGGCGAGCAGCGGCACGCCGATGAGCATGGTGTCCACCAGGGGCTCGGGCAGGCCCGCGTAGCCACACTCCTGGGCCAGCAGGATGAAGTCCAGTTCGTTCATGTCCAGGCCTCCGAAGCCGTCCGGCACGGTCAGGGCGGTGAGGCCCAGTTCCGTGAGCTGGGCCCAGAGCTCGTCGCTGCGGCCGCTCTCGGTGCGCCAGAGCTCGCGGATGCGCTCCGGGATCACTTCGTTGGTGAGGAAGGCGCGCACATTGTCCTGGAACAGCAGTTGGTCGTCGCTGAAGGTGAAGTCCATGGCGCGCTCCTCAAGCTCGCGGCATGCCGAGCATGCGCTCGGCGATGATGTTGCGTTGAATCTCGTTGGTGCCGGCATAGATCGGGCCGGCCTGGGCGAACAGGAAGCCGTCCAGCCAGTGACCGACCTCGCCGGCATCCGGCGCGTGGGGCAGCAGTTCGCCGCGCAGGCCGAGGATCGACAGCGCCGTCTCGTGCATGCGCTGATCCAGCTCGGACCAGAAGATCTTGTTGGTGGAGGATTCCGGGCCGATCTTGCCGCCCTTCCCCAGCCGCGAAGCGGTCATGTAGGTGTTCAGGGTGTAGGCCTCGGCGTCCATCCAGGCGCGCATCACCGCTTCGCCGATGGCCGGGTCGAGGTCGGCCTGCTCGCGGTTGGCCAGGTAGAGCTGCACCAGACGCCGTGCGGTTTCCTGGAAGCGCGCCGGCGAGCGCAGCATCAGGCCGCGTTCGAAGCCGGCGGTGGACATCGCCACATGCCAGCCCATGCCTTCCCCGCCCAGCACGTTATCCACAGGCACTTCCACGTCGTCGAAGAAGATTTCGGCGAAGCCCGGCAGGCCGTTGAGCTGCGGGATCGGGCGCACGGTGATGCCGGGGCTGTTCAGCGGCAGGAGGATGAAGGTCAGGCCGTGGTGGCGGCTGGACTGAGGGTCGCTGCGGAACAGGCCGAACAACCAGTCGGCCCAGACGGCGCGGGTCGACCAGGTCTTCTGGCCGTTGATCACATAAACATCGCCCTTGCGCTCGGCGCGGCAGCGGATGGCCGCCATGTCGGAACCGGCGTTCGGTTCGGACCAGCCCTGGGCCCAGATTTCTTCACCGGTGGCCATCTTCGGCAGGAAGCGCTCCTGCTGCGCGGCGGTGCCGAACTCCATCAGGGTCGGGCCGAGCAGGAAGATGCCATTCTGGTTGACCCGTGCCGGGGCGCCGGCGCGGTAGTACTCCTCTTCGAAGATCAGCCACTCGATCAGGTCGCAGCCGCGACCGCCGAGTTCCTTGGGCCAGGTCACCATGCCCCAACGACCTTCGTTGAGCTTCGCTTCCCAGGCGCGGTGCTGGCGGAAGCCTTCTTCGCAGTCGAAGGATTGCAGCTGTTCAGCCGGTACATTGGCCGCCAGCCAGGCGCGGACCTCCTCACGGAAGGCCCGCTGTTCGGATGTGTAGGTCAGTTCCATGGCTTTAGCCCTTGAAGGTGGCAGTGCGCTTGTCGACGAAGGCATCGCGGGCTTCCTGGGAATCCAGCGAGCGATAGGCCTGCAGGGTGAAGCCCTGCTCCCAGCGGTATTTGTCTTCGAGGTTGCCGTCCTCGATACCGGTCAGCGCCTCCTTGGCCAGGGCGATCATGGCCGGGCTCTTGGCGGCGATCTTGCGAGCGATGTCCAGGGCCGCCTCACGCAATTCAGCGCGGGGTACCACGCGCTCCACGGCGCCCAGTCGGTACGCCTCGGCCGCGTCGATCATTTCGCCGGTGAAATACATGTGGCGCACTTTCTGCACCGGGAACAGGCGCTGCAGGTGAGCGCCGCCGCCCATGGCGCCACGGTCCACTTCAGGCACGCCGAAACGCGCGCAGTCGGAGGCGACCAGGATGTCCGCCGCGCCGCACAGGCCGATGCCGCCGCCGAGGACGAAGCCGTGCACGGCAATGATCACCGGCTTGGGATTGCAGTGGACCGCCTTGAAGCTGTCGTAGTTGCCCTTGTTGACGGCGACGATCAGATTGCCGTCAGCCGCCAGTTCCTTGATGTCGACGCCGGCGCAGAAGCCCCGCCCCTCGGCACGGATGACGATGACGCGCACCTCGGCCAATGCGCCCAGGCGTTCCAGCTCGGCGGCGATCGCGGCCCAGCCCTTGCTGTCGAAGGCGTTCACCGGCGGATGGTCGAAGACCATCTCGGCGATGCCGTTGTCGAGACTGACGTTGAATGGTGTTGCCATGGCCTTCTCCCCTCAGGATGCACGGCGGCACAGCTCGGCGAGTCGCTGCTCGGCCTGCTGCACGATGGATTCGATGAGTTCGGCACAGCCCGGCAGGCTGTCGATGCTGGCGGCGATCTGTCCGGCGGGGAGCACGCCCGCTGCCGGCAAGCCCTCGACCATGGCTTTCTGGATCACCATGGGCGCGTTTGCGGCCATCAGCGTCTGCGCGGCGGTCAGGCCATCTGCGCCGCCGAGCTTCAGGGCGCTGCCGAGCAACTGGCCGATGCTGGCGCCACTGTGGCGGCGGTAGGCCAGGGCACTGCGCAGGGCCAGCAAAAGGCGCTTGAGGCCGCCGGAGCGTTCCAGACTGTCGAGCAGCTCGTTGCGGATCATCCGCTGCGGCATGCCGTCGATGGCGCGGCTGACGATGATGGAGGCCGGATCACGCACCTTCAGGTAGCGCTCCAGGGTGGCCGGCGGCACCGGGCTCTCGGCGCTCATCAAAAAGCGCGTGCCCATGGCGATACCCTCGGCGCCGAGGGCCAGGGCCGACACCAGGCCGCGCCCGTCCTTGAAGCCGCCAGCGGCGACCACCGGAACTTCGACGGCATCCACGACCTGGCCGAGCAGGATCGAGGTGGGAACCGAACCGGTGTGACCACCGCCCTCCCCGCCTTGCACGGTCACGGCGTCGGCACCCATCTCCACGGCCTTCACTGCGTGCTTCAGGGCGCCCACGGTGGGTATGCAGACGACGCCTGCATCCTTCAGCCGGGTGATCATCGCCTTGCCGGGCGAGCGGCTGTAGCTCACCGCGCGCACGCCGTGCTTGAGCACCAGTTCGACGATCTCGCCGGCGTTGGCCTGGTACATGTGGAAGTTGACGCCGAACGGCTGGTCGGTCAGCCGCTTCGTCTCGAGGATGGCCGCTTCCATGTGTTGCGGTTCGATGGTGGCCCCGGCGAGGAAGCCGAAGCCGCCCGCGTTGCCGGTGGCCGCCACCAGTTTCGGATCGGCCACCCAGCCCATGGCGGTCTGGATGATCGGGTAGCGGCAACCCAGCAGTCGGGTCAGGCGGGTATCGAGTGAAATCGCCATCACGCCTCCGACGGGTTGCGCTGGGACTGCGCCATGCCACGGGCGTCGTAGCCGCCGAGCTTGTCGCCGCTGACCAGTTCGTTGTGCACATGGGCGAAGTGATGCAGGCCGAACACCATGTCCATGGTGGCGCGCTTGCCCATCAGGTCCTCGGCGTTGTTCACCGCCTGCTTGGTCAGTTGCAGGCCCAGGCGCGGCATCTGCGCAATGCGCCGGGCCACGTCCAGGGTCACGTCTTCCAGCACGTCGCGCGGCACCACCTTGTTGACCATGCCCATCTGGTACGCACGCTCGGCGCCCATGCGTTCACCGAGGAAGAGGAATTCCTTGGCGATGCGCGGATTCAGTTCGTGCACATGGGCGAAGTACTCGACGCCTGGAATGCCCATGCGCACCACCGGATCGGCGAAGTAGGCGTCTTCCGAGGCGATGATCAGGTCGCAGACCCAGGCGAGCATCAGGCCGCCGGCGATGCAGGCGCCCTGCACCATGGCGATGGTCGGCTTGGGCATGTCGCGCCAGCGCCGGCACATGCCGAGGTAGACCTCCTGCTCGCGGGCGTAGAGGAATTCTCCACCCGGCTTGTTCACGTGGTCGTACCAGAGGCTGGTGCGTTCGAAGCTCTGGTTGACGTCGCGGCCGGGCGTGCCGATGTCGTGACCGGCGGAGAAGTGCTTGCCGGCACCGCGCAGGATGATGACCTTGACCGCGTCATCGTCGCAGGCGCGGCGGAAGGCGGCGTCCAGGGCATAGGTCATGCGCGAGTTCTGCGCGTTGTGGTACTCGGGGCGGTGCATGGTGACCAGGGCCAGCGGCCCTTGCACCTCGTACTGCACCACGTCTGCTTCTGCGGCCTGTTCGTGGCTCATGTGTGCGGCTCCGCCTCAGTGGGTCATGGCCGGAGCGCGGACGCCCGGCGGATTGTCCTTGAGCTGGCTGGCACGCAGGTTGTGCGGGTCCAGCTGCTGGATGAGGATCAGTTGCTCAAGGGTCGGTGCGGCGGTGGTCGGGATGGAGTCCGGCACGTGCAGCGGGAAGCTGGTAGCGGCCTGCACGTCTTCCACGCTGACGCCGGGGTGCAGGGAGCGGATGCGCATCTGCCGGTCCGGCCCCTGGAAGTCGAGTACGCAGAGGTCGGTGACGATCATGCGGATATCGATCTCGTCCAGCGACCAGCCACGGGCGAGGCGCTCGGGGTTGTAGCCGACCGACGCCACCACATCCACTTCGCCATCGACGAACACGCGCTTGTTGTGGCTGGACACCATGAACGAGTTGGCGTGGCTGATGGAGTTGCCGGGGAAGCCACGTACGCCGAGCATTTGCGACTTCGGTTTGGCGTGTTCGCCGATGCAGGAGATGTTGGCCTGGCCGAAGCGGTCGATCTGCACCGGCCCTACCAGGGCATGGCGCTTGCCGCTCCAGACGTTATCGAAAATGCGCGAGAAGCCCATCCAGCTGTCGAACTTCGGCTGGTAGCCGCCACGCGGGCCGATGGGTACCGGCTCGGCGACCATGAAGGCTTCGGAGTCGGTCATCATCAATTCGGCATTGGAATTGAGCATCGCCAGCGACGCGGCCAGGCGCTGGAGCACGCCGATACCAGTGGCGAGCACCTCACCGTCACCGGCGAACGCTTCGGAGGCGGCGCAGATCATCAGTTCAGCGAGGCTGTAGGGTTGTTTGGTGGCAGTCATCTCAGCGTCCTCAGAAAACCGGGAGCGGCAGTTGGCGGATGGCATCCAGGCCACCTACACGCGCGAGGTACTCCGCTTCCCCGCAGTTCACGTAGCGCTCCATGTAGGCCTGCCAGCCATCCGGCTCGGTGGCCGAGGCGTTGTAGGCCTTGAAGTGAGCGGTATCGAAGCCGTAGAGCGGCGCACAGGACGACGGATGGGCGCCGCCCGGCAGATGCACCACGGCGCTGGTGCGGTTGCGCTCCCAGAACACCTGGCGGGCGCGGGCCGGGTCCTCATGGAACCAGGCACTGTCGACCAGTTCGTCGCAACTTACGAAGGCCTTCTGGGCAGCGCGCACGAAAAGGTCGTCCATGTAATGGTCGGGACCGGCGATCTGGCAGACGCCACGGGCGTCGGCGCGGTCGACATGGACGAGTGCCGCATCGAGTTTCAGCGCCGGCATGGCGACCCAGTCGCGGCTGTCGTCGTAGGGTGAGCTGACCAGTTTCAGCTCCGGGTTGATGCTCAGTACGTCGGTGCCCAGGCCCACGGCGGTGGGAATGAACGGCACGCCCATGGCCGCGGCCTTGAGGCCGAGCAGCAGCATGCCTTCGTCGATCTCCATGACCTGCACCGCGCCGTCCTGGCGGGCCTTGCGGAAGTAGGGTTCGAGCGGGATGAAGTCCAGCGACACGAAGGCGTAGACCAGCTTCTTCACCTTGCCGGCCGCACAGAGCATGCCGACGTCGGCACCGCCATAGGCGACCACCGTGAGGTCCTTGAGGTCGGAGCGCAGAATCTCGCGCACCAGGGCCATCGGCTTGCGCCTGGGGCCCCAGCCGCCGATGCCGATAGTCATGCCGTCGCTCAGCTGGCCGACGACGTCGGCAGCAGTCATGCGTTTGTCCATGGGGGCGGCTCCTTATTGACGGCCGACGCTGAAGTCATGGCCCCAGTGGCTGACCACGGTGCTCTCGAAGGGGGTGTGGCGCTCCCAGTCCATGACCTTGCCGCCACAGCCGTACTCCAGGTCGAAGCCGCCTGGCGTCTGCATGTAGAAGCTGGTCATGTCGTCGTTGGTGTGGCGGCCGAGGGTGGCCGAGAGCTTCACGCCGCTGGCGTGCATGCGATCCAGGGCGCGGCCCACGTCGTCCAGCTCGCCCACTTCCACCATCAGGTGCACGCAGCCCGAAGGAATCGGGCACTCGAACAGCGCCAGGGAGTGATGGCGACCGTTGTTGCAGTGGAGGAAATGGATGCGCTTTTCCGGCTCGGCCGGATCAGGGGTGAAGCGCACTTTCATCAGGTCGGAGAGACCGAAGCCCATGACCCGCTCGTAGAAGTCCAGGCAGCGGTCAAAGGAAGGTGCCGGCAATACGGCATGACCCATACCGAGGTCGCTGGTAATGAAACCGCTGACACCGACCGGGGAGACGAAGGGCGCGAAATTCTGCTGCGGGCCCCAGAACAGTTCGTGGCGGTTGCCATCCGGGTCGGCGAAGCGCGCCAGTTCCTGCACCTTGCGGCCGGCGGCGTCGACAGCGCTGGCGCGCTGGACCTGCACATCGGCCTGTTGCAGCTCGGCGATGGCCTGTTCGAAGGCGGCCTTGCCGGCGACTTCCCAGCCGCAGGCGCCATAGCCGTCGTGGTCGGCACGTTCCACCAGGATGCGGTAGGGGCGTTCGTCCATCTTCAGGTAGAGCCGCTCGTCCGCGACGGCATCCACCATCATGCCGAGCACCCCGGTGGCGTAATCGCCCCAGCGCTTCAGGTCTGTCGAGGCTACGGTGACGTAACCCAGGCCACGGATATCCATGCGGTTCTCCTCATTGTCGTTATCGCCGCGCACTCGGGGCACGGGGCACTATGGGGATGGATTAAATCCGCAGGTCCAAAGGGGGGCATCGTCCAATGGGACTAGCGCGAAAGGCACGTAGGACGGGGGCTCTGGCGCTTGTAGAACGGGGTATCGGGGGGAACGCGAGCGGGCGTTGGGGGCGGCATTGAAATCGCTACCGGCGTTCCAATTCAAAAGTCGGACCAGCGAGCTCTGTTGCCCAACTTATTTTGTTTCTGAAGTGTTTCCCTGAAACTCGACAGAAACAACTCAATTACAGCCATTTACATACCCAACAACAGTCCTTTACATGCCCTTAAAAAGAACATGAACTACGGAATACTTCATGCCAATCAGCACCTTATAAAACTACCAATCATCTTTAAATTGGCCATTTATCAGGCACCACAAAATACTTCTGGCGGCATCCAGGTTCTTCCTTAATATCCGGCCTCGGGGGTTGTTCAAGTGTTTAAACGAGGAAGAAACATGAAATCCGCAATTAGCACCACTGCCTTCTCCAGCCTGTTGTTCTCTCTTGTCGCGCTGACCTCTTTCCAGGCCACAGCTGAAGGAGGCAGCGACCGGCTCATCCAGCACCAGGAGCTGCAAGCACAACGCGTGCAGAAGACCCAGGACGAAAGCGAGCGTTTCGCCCAACTGGTCGAGGAAAAACCCACGGCGGCCGGGTCAGGGACCGCGACGGAAGCGGCTGAACCCGCACAGAAATCCCGCTATCAATCACGCATCCATCATCGGCCAGTGGTGTACGAGTAATCGGTCGGCAACAGCTTCCCCTCCTGGTCCGCCCGCCCCGCACCAGGAGGGGAATCAGCAGGATTCGATTCGCATCCATAGGGTCCTTCGCCGTCTCCATTGTCGGAAAAATCTGGTGGGAATTTCCCGCTGCCGGAAAGACTGTCGGCGCAGTAATTTAGCCGGCGGATCATTCTCGAGAGATGGCAATGGACTCACTCACCCAGGCGGTGCTCGGCGCCACTATCCAGGGGGCGCTGCTCGGGCGCTGGCAAGGACGCAAGGCGCTGCTCTATGGCGCCATGCTCGGCACCTTGCCGGACCTCGACGTGGTGATCCGCTACACCGATGCGGTGGCGGCGATGACCTATCACCGCGGCTTCAGTCATTCGATCTTCGTGCTCTCGGCACTGGCGGCCCTGCTGACCTTGCTGGTACGACGATGGCGCCCCAATCCGGCGTATACCACCCAGCGCCTGTTCCTCGCGCTCTGGCTGGTGCTGGTCACCCACCCGCTGCTGGACGCCTTCACCAGCTACGGCACCCAGCTGTTCTGGCCGATGCAGACGCCGCCCATCGCCTGGTCGAGCATCTTCATCATCGACCCGCTCTACACCCTGCCCTTGATCGCAGCCGTGATTGGCGGAGTGCTGTTCGGCTTGCGTGGACGCAAGCCGCGCCTGCCGGTTGCGGCGCTGGCCCTGTCGAGCCTCTACCTGCTCTCCAGCCTTGGCGGCAAGTTCATGGCCGAACAGCGGGTGTATGACGTGCTGGAGCGGGACGGCATCCGCCCGCAAACCATCTTCAGTGCGCCCACGCCATTCAACACCCTGCTCTGGCGCGTGACCGTGCTGGACGGCGAGGACTACCACGAAGCGCTGGTCAGCTGGTTCGACGACGCGCCCCCCAGGCTCGAACGCATCCCGCGCGGCACCGACCTGGCTCGGCGCCTGCGGGACTCCCCCCAACATGTGCGCCTGGCCTGGTTCACCCACGGCATCCTGCGCTACGACCAGATCGACCAGATGCTGGTGGTCACCGACCTGCGGCTGGGCATGACGGGCTTCCATCCGTTCCGCTTCATCCTCGCGGAACAGCGCGACGGCCGCTGGCAGCCGGTAGCGGAGGCACGCCGCTGGCCGACCAGCCGGGGCGACCTGGAGCGCCTGAAATTACTCTGGCAGCGGATCTGGCACGAGGATCAGGTGATTCCCCTATCCAGCTGGGCGGGATTGCTGCAGCGCTAGGGAATTCACTGGGTCGCCCCGCCCTCATGCCACTCGCCTGGCGGCCGATAAACACTCCAGCGCCACTTGTTGCTGGACTACCCTTGCCAGCATCCGGCCAATCCAGCGAGTACAGGACATGAAAATAAGACAGAAGATGGTCGCCTCCGGGGCAATCAGCGTCCTCGCCGCCACCCTCCTGGGTGGCATCGGTTACTGGGGACAGACCGACCTCGCCGACGCGCTGGCCGAGAACCAGCTCAGCGTCAGCGCACTGCGCAACCACCTGGAGGGCGACATGATGCACGACGCCCTGCGCGCGGACGTGCTGGCCGCCCTGGTGGTGCAGCCGGGCGACCAGGCCGGCGCCGACCAGGTGCGCAATGACCTGCGCGATCACAGCGAATGGTTCCGCCGCACCCTCGGCGAGAACGCCAAGCTGCCGCTCACCGCAGATATCCGCAGCGCCATCGCCGAGTCCCAGCCGGCCCTGGAAAGCTACATCGGCGACGCCGAGCGAATCGTCAACCTCGCCCTGCGCGACCCGCAAGCGGCCCGTGCCGAACTGGCTTCCTTCGAACGCAGCTTCGGCGAGCTGGAAGAGAAGAACGAAGCCCTCAGCGGCAAGATCGAAGCCCATGCGGCCAAGACCCGCGCCGACGGCGAAGCAGCCGTCAGCAACGCGGCCAAATGGCTGGTCGGAGGCATCCTGCTGGTGATCGGCCTGCTCTGCCTGGTCACCGGCCAATTGATGCGCGCCGTGCTACGGCCGCTGGAGAAAACCGTCGGCGTGGCGCGCGCCATCGCCCAAGGCAACCTGGCCACCCAGGTCAGCATCGACAGCGACGACGAGGCCGGCCAGTTGCAACGGGCGCTGGCCGACATGCAGGGAAATCTGCGGCAGATGATCGCCACCATCCGCAGCGAGAGTGAGGAGCTGCGCGGTACCGCCCACCGCCTCAGCGAGACCTCGCAAAGCATCGTCGACGGCGCCAGCGAGCAATCCGACAGCGCCACCAGCATGGCCGCGGCCATGGAACAGATGATCACCAACATCGGCCAGATCGCCGAACACGCGCGCAATGCGCAGAGCATTTCCGCCCAGTCGGAAGACCTCGCCGGCAGCGGCGGCAAGGTGATCCTCGGGGTGGTGGAAGGCATGAACCGCATCGCCGACGCGGTGAACCAGTCCTCCAGCACCATTACCGCGCTGGGTGAGTCTTCGGAAGAGATCCACTCGATCATCCAGGTGATCAAAGGCATCGCCGAACAGACCAACCTGCTGGCACTGAACGCCGCCATCGAAGCCGCTCGGGCCGGGGAAGCCGGCCGGGGCTTTGCCGTGGTGGCGGACGAGGTACGCAACCTGGCAGCGCGCACCGCGCAGTCGACCCAGGAAATCACCGGGATGATCCAGCGCATCCGCGAATCGACCCAGCATGCGGTGGACAGCATGCAGACAGGCGTGGAACGGGTGCAGGATGGCGTCGGCCTGGCGCGGCAGGCGGGCGAGTCGATCAGCGAGATTCGCAGTGGCGCTCATCGTGCGGCGGAAGTGGTGGAAGAGATTTCCTACACCATCGGCGAGCAGTCCAAGGCCAGCAGCGAAGTGGCCCAGCGCGTCGAGCTGATCGCCCAGATGTCGCGGAGCAACAGTCGCGCCATGCAGGATCTCGCCCACGCCGCCGAACGCCTGGATGCGGTGGCCAGTGCGATGCAATCGTCGGTGGCGCGATTTCAGATCTGATTGACGCAAGACCCGTAGGTTGCGGCTGAGCGAAGCGATGCCCAACGATTAGCGGTACGACAGGCTAAGCAAGGGCCTGAAACCCCGCCTGTTGGGTTTCGTTCCTCTACCCAACCTACAAAGCAGAACCCCGGCGCAAGGCCGGGGATTCTTATTGGTACAGCGGATTATCAGCCCGCTTCGTAACCCGCAACCTTGCCGGTCTGGGCCTTGCCGCTCAGCTTCAGGCGGTAGCAGCCCCACATCACCAGCAGCCACACCGGGATGGCGTACACCGACACCTGGATACCCGGAATCATCAGCATGATGCCGAGGATGAACACCACGAAGGCCAGGCACAGGTAGTTGCTCATGGGGAACCAGAGGGAACGGAAGCCGGTGCGGACGCCGTCCTTGTCCATGCGCTGGCGGAACTTCAGGTGCGAGTAGCTGATCATCGCCCAGTTGATCACCAAGGCCGCCACCACCAGGGACATCAGCAGCTCCAGCGCGTTGTGCGGGATCACGTAGTTGACCACCACGGCGAGGAAGGTCACGGCGGCGGATACCACCAAGGCACGCACCGGTACACCGCGCTTGTCCACCTTGGCCAGGGAACGCGGGGCATCGCCCTGCTCCGCCAGGCCCAGCAGCATGCGGCCGTTGCAGTAGGTGCCGCTGTTGTAGACCGACAGCGCGGCGGTGAGCACCACGAAGTTCAGCAGGTGAGCAGCAGTGTCACTGCCGATCAGCGCGAAGATCTTCACGAACGGGCTGCCGCTGTAGGCATCGCCAGCACTGTTGATGGAGGCCAGCAGTGCATCCCAGGGGCTCAGGGAGAGCAGCACCACCAGGGCACCGACATAGAAGATCAGGATGCGGTAGATCACCTGGTTGATCGCTTTCGGGATCACCTGCTTCGGCTTGTCGGCCTCGGCAGCGGTGAAGCCGAGCATTTCCAGGCCACCGAAGGAGAACATGATGAAGGCCATGGCCATCACCAGCCCGCTGACACCGTTGGGGAAGAAGCCGCCGTGCTCCCAGAGGTTGCTCACGGCCGCCTGCTCGCCGCCGCTACCGCTGAACAGCATCCAGCAACCGAGGACGATCATGCCGACGATGGCGACCACCTTGATCATGGCGAACCAGAATTCGGCTTCGCCGAACAGCTTCACGTTGGTCAGGTTGATGGCGTTGACCACGAGGAAGAACACCGCGGCGGTGGCCCAAGTGGGCACTTCCGGCCACCAGTAGTGGATGTACTTGCCCACGGCGGTGAGCTCGCTCATGCCTACCAGGATGTAGAGCACCCAGCAGTTCCAGCCGGAAAGGAAGCCGGCGAAACCACCCCAGTACTTGTGGGCGAAATGGCTGAAGGAGCCGGCGACCGGCTCTTCGACGATCATCTCGCCGAGCTGGCGCATGATCAGGAAAGCGATGAATCCGCAGATGGCGTAGCCAAGGATCATCGAAGGACCGGCGGACTTGAGCACGCCGGCGGAACCGAGGAAGAGACCGGTGCCGATGGCGCCGCCGAGGGCGATCAACTGGATGTGGCGATTCTTCAGGCCGCGTTTCAGCTCGCCTGAGTGTTGCATGTCACTCATTGCGTCACCTTTTGTTGTTGTCGTGACGGGATTTCACCCGCCGGGCTTGTGGTCCGGCGGAGGTTTGCAAGGCGGGTAAACCTTATTGCGCGTCTGGCTGTACCTCCGGAGCAGCATTCCTGAATGCTTCGAGGGCGTCGCAGCGCGCGGCGATATCGAGGATGCGCGGATAGGCCGACAGGTCACAGTCGAAGCGTCGGGCGTTGTAGACCTGGGGCACCAGGCAGGCTTCCAGGTAACCCGGCCGGCTACCCAGGGAGAGCTTGCCGCCGAAGGCTTCCAGCCCCTTTTCCACAGCCGCGAGGCCGAGCGCGATCCAGTGGCGGTACCAGGCGTCCTTGGCTTCATCAGCCACGCCCAGTTCGGCCTTGAGGTACTGCAGCACGCGCAGGTTGTTCAGCGGATGCACGTCGCAGGCGATGTGCATGGCGAGGGAGCGCACCAGCGCGCGTTGGGCCGGATCAGCCGGCAGCAGCGCGGGTACGGGGAACACTTCATCGAGGTATTCGAGGATGGCCAGGGACTGCGCGATGCGGATTTCGCCGCCCGCGTTTCCCGCATCCACCAACAGGGGCAGGAGGCCCTGGGGGTTGAGCTCGCGATAGGCCGATTGGTGCTGCTGGCCGCCATCCTTGACCAGGTGGACGGCTTCCTGGCGATAAGCCAGGCCCTTGAGGTTGAGGGCGATACGCACGCGGTACGCAGCGCTGGAGCGCCAGTAGCCGTAGAGGGTGAGTTCAGTATTCATGGCATCGGGCCGTTTTTTGTTTGCGCCATCTCACTCTGGCAGCGCCTGGCGAACAAGGCGTGGGATTGCGGTTGGCGCGGCGCCGAACGGTCGATCCGGAAAGTTTTCCTTACGCCACCCCGGGATTGCCGATACCGCCTGGCGGGCGCGCCACTTGCGTAAGGATTTCTTGACGGGGCGTTCATCCAGGCTTCCAGGAGGGAAGCCATCAAGCCGACCAGCGGCATTAGGCAAGGAGCTCCGGCCTGTGCCATATGGAAGCGATGTGCCACCCATCCTCGCAGGGAAGCTGTCTGATGCCGCACCTGAACAACCTGTACGACAACCTGGTCAACCTTTGCTACGAGTGCGTCCTCGATGAAAGCGCGTGGCGTTCGATGCTGGAGGCGCTGGCGAGCGCCACCGGCCATCAGATGGGTGCCCTCCTGTTCCTCGACCAGCGGGACCAGCGCCCGCAGGTCACCGCCATCAACCTGTGCGACCCGGCGAGCGTCGAGGCCTACAACGCCTATTACCACCAGTACGACCCGGCCAAGGATGTGCTGGTACCGCGCCCGGTAGGCAGTTGGTACCACGACCTGGAAGACCTCGGCCCGCAGCGCATTCGCCGTGATCCGTATTACCAGGAGTTCCACATCCCCTTTGGCATGAACAACATCTCCTGCATCAAGCTGCATGAGGAGACAGGCTCGGGCATCTATCTGTCGCTCCTGACTGCGGTGGGTGCGGCGTTGCCGGAGATGCAGCAGCGCGACCTGCTGCAACGCCTGAGCCCTCATTTGCTGCGCGCGGCCAGGATGAGCAATCGACTGCAGGATCTGAAGCTGGATGTGGCCCGCCGCGACCTGCTGCTGGAGCGCCACCCAGCGCCGGTCTGGCTGTTGAATGGCGAAGGGCGCGTGCTGTTCTGCAACCGCCAGGCGGAACGGCGCATGGGCCAGGCGGCCTTCGCCCTGCAGGATCGCCAGGGACGCTTGCATGGCAAGGCCCTGGACGGACGCCTGCAGACACTCATCCGCCAGGCCACTGGCAGCGATGGCAAGCACCGTGCGGGTTGGCTGAGCCTGGCCGGTGACCCGCCCGCTCGCCTGATGGTGACCCCGGTATCCGAAGCGTCCGGACTGGCGCCCCAGCACAGCGGTCCACTGGCGTTGGTGGCGCTGCTGGAGCACCAGCCGGGAAGCCAGTGGCTGGCCGATCTGTTCCAGCTCAGCCGGGCGGAACAGCGTCTGGCCGAACTGCTCCTCCAGGGGTTGACGCCGGAAGCCTGCGCCGAGCGGTTGAATGTTTCGATCAATACGGTGCGCACGCAATTGCGCGCACTGTTCCGCAAGACTGAAACGGAACGCCAGGCCGAACTGATCACCCTGCTCACCCGACTGCAAGGGCTCTGAATGGTGCAGTCGCGCCTTTTCGAAAGCGCGATTTCATCTATCTGGATGATTGCAGGCAGATAGCCATCAACTAAGGTTCAACTCGAAGCGAATACCTGCCTCCATCCCGCGTGACGGGTCTAGGAATCCACGACTGGCCAGACGAGGTGGCATGTGGAAGAGATCAGTGATCCGGAAGATCTGAGCAAAGGCATAAAAGAACAACGGCAACTCCACGACGAACTGCAACAGATCAAGACCGAACGTGAGCAGTTGCGCTTCGAGAAACCGGCGCCTGTCCGCGAGGAAGCGCCGCCACCGAGCAATATCCTGCCATTCCCCTGCCGCCAGTTGCCCAGCCCCGGCCTGCGTTGTGGCAACGCCTTGCTGCAGGACTATCTTTATGGCGTGGAATCCGACGCCTTGCACACCCTGCCCGAAGAGCGCACCCGCCAGTTGTTCGACTTCGCAACCAGCGCACCGGCGGCGCGCGCCCTGCGTTGCCGGCGGCGCATGCTGGCCCGCGCGCTGGATGAAACCTGCCAGCGTGCCGGCAAGGCCGCACGCATCCTGTGCATTTCCGGCGGTCATTTCCGCGAGGCGGAATTGGCCCGCGAACTGCGTCATGGGCGCTTCGGCGAAATGCTGGTGTTCGATGACGATGCGGCACGCCTGCAAACCGTGCGCAACAGCTATGGCGCGCTTGGCGTACTCACGCGTCATGGCAGCCTGAACGAGTTGCTGGCAGGCGAATGCGGATTCGACGGCTATGACCTGGTGTATTCCGCGGGTGTCACGGAGCTGCTGGATGACCGCCGCAGCGAGCGACTTGTCCACAGGCTGTTCCAGGCGGTTCGACCGGGTGGGCGTCTGTTGCTGGCCAACTTCCGTCCCGGGGTCAATGGCATCGACTTCCTCGAAGGCCTGCTGGACTGGCGCCCGCACTACCGCCACGACGTGCAGATGCTCAGCCTGCTGGACGGCGTCGACTACAAGCAGATCGCCTCGGCGCGGGTGTTCCACGATATCGGCCAGCGCGTGGTGTTCCTGGAAGCGGTGAAGTATGGCTGAGCAGCACGCTCTTCTTGTAGGGGCGAATTCATTCGCCAAGGGTGGCGCAGCCGCCCCACCACCTCGCGCATGATCTCTGCACCTGGCACATGGCCTAACTTGTAGGAGCGAGCTTGCTCGCGAAGAGCCCGGGACAAGATCTTTTCGCGAGCAAGCTCGCTCCTACAGGGAACGTGCGTTTCCGGGGTTTGTCCCGTCCCACCGTCAGCCCTGCTGAAGATGCCCGTAGAGCTTGGCGTAGAGGCCGCCTTCAGCGATGAGCTGCTGATGGTCGCCGTCTTCGGCGATGTGGCCGCCGTCGAATACCAGTACCCGATCCGCCTGCTTAACCGCCGAAAGGCGGTGGGCGATGATCAGGGTGGTACGACCGTTGAGGAAGGTGCCGAGCGCCTGGTGCAACGCGTATTCGGTGGCGGCGTCCAGGGCTGAGGTGGCTTCGTCGAGGATCACCACCTTCGGCTGGGCAAGCACCATGCGGGCGATGGCCAGGCGCTGCCGCTGGCCGCCGGAAAGGCGCACGCCGGATCGACCCACCACGCTGTCCAGCCCCATGGGCAGGTTGCGGATGGTTTCGGCCAATTGGGCGATTTCCAGGGCCCGCCAGCAGGCCTCGTCGCTGCGCTCGCGGCCCATGGTCAGGTTGGCGCGCACGCTGTCGTTGAACAGCGCCGGGTGCTGCAGGACCACCGCGACGTTGTCACGCACTTCGGCCAGGCCGATCTCGTCCAGCCGGCTGCCGCCGAAGCGGATCTGCCCGGCCTGCGGCTGGTAGAGACCCAGCAGCAATTGCACCAGGGTGCTCTTGCCACCACCGCTGGCACCCACGATGGCGACCTTCTCGCCGGGGGCGATGGACAGGTTGAGGCCATCCAGTACCGGCTCCTCGCCATAGGCGAAGCGCAATCCCTTCACTTCGATCCCCACGGTCTCGCGGCCGCGGAACGGATCGACGCTCGGCGTGTACTGGGGCTCGTCGGCACGGGCCAGCAGTTCGTTGATGCGGGTAAGTGCGGCACCGGCTGCATAGTAGGAGTACTGCAGGCCGAGCAACTGCTCCACCGGACCGATCATGAACCAGAGGTAGCTGAACACCGCCAGCATCTGGCCGATGGAGAGGTCGGAGAAGAGCACCGTGAGCATGGCCGCGGCGCGGAAGAAATCGATGCCGAACTGGAACAGCAAGCCGCTGGTGCGCCCCGCCGCATCGCTCTTCCACTGGGAAGCCACGGCATAGTCGCGGACTTCCTGGGCACGCTGGCCGAGTCGGCCGAAGAAGAAGCCCTGGCGGTTGCTGGTGCGTACTTCCTGGATGGCTTCCAGGGTTTCGGTCAGCGCCTGGGTGAAGCGCGAGGTACTGTCGTTTTCCAGCTTCTTCAGGTGTTTGACACGCTTGCCGAGCTGCACCGTGGCGTAGATCACCAGCGGATTGAACAGCAGGATCAGCAGCGCCAGTTGCCAGTGCATCCAGACCAGGATGGCCGCCGTGCCAGTCAGGGTCAGCACCGCTACGAGGAAGCGGCTGAGCGTCTCGCCGACGAACTTGTCCAGGGTGTCCAGGTCGGTCACCAGGTGGGCGGTGACGGTACCGCCGCCCAGGCTTTCGTATTCACCGAGGGAAATGCGCTTCAAGCGCTCGATCAGGCGGGTACGGATGCGGTAGACGATGTCCTTGGCCAGCCGCGCGAACAGGCGCGCCTGCAAGACGTTGAACACCAGCGCCATACCACGCAACAGCAGGGTCACGACCAGCATCAGGCCGATGTAGCCGACGGCGCTTTCCCAGGGCTGGGGCAGGAAGTGGTCCATGAAGCGCAGCGCGGCGTCGCCCCGCTGCAGCAGCACTTCGTCCACCAGCAGGGGCAGCAGCAAGGGAATGGGAACGCTGCAGAGGGTGGCCAGCACGGCGACCAGGTTGGCCAGCCAGAGGGCTTTCTTGTGGCGCAGGGCCAGACGACGGACTTCCGCCCAACTCAGCCGATCAGGCATGGGCACCCCGCTCCAGCCAGCGGCCCAGCAGGGGCGACAGTTGTTCGAGCGGCTGGTAGCCATTGGTCAGCAACGCGAGCTGCCCGTCACGCTCGGCCAGCAGGGTGGGAAAACCGGCGATGCCGAGGTCCTGCACCCAGGTGAAATCGGCGGCCGTCGCCTCGTGGCTGGCGGCGGCATCGAAGGCGGCGGCGAACTCTATGCGCGGAATGCCGATCTGTTCGGCCAGCCCCACCAGGACGGCGGCCTGGGTCACATCGCGACCTTCGGCATAGAAGGCGTGCTGGATTTTCTTCACCAGTGGCCAGGCCAGTTCGGGCGCCAGCGAACGGGCGACCACCAGGGCGCGGCAGGCCGGCTCGGTGTCGTAGATGAAGCCATCAGGCAGCGCGCCTTCGAAGCGAAAAGGCTGTCCGGTGGCCTGATTGACCGCCTGCCAGTGCTCGAGGATGTAGCGCTTGGTATGCGCATCCAGCGCAGCCCCCTGGCCGGTACGCAGGCCGCCCGCCACCAGATGCAGCTGAACGCCGGCTGCCGCAGCCTGCTCGGCGAGCGCCGTGACCACCGGGGCAAAGCCCCAGCACCAGGAACACATCGGGTCCATCACATAGAGCAGGCGGGCGTTGGACAAGCTCAATCCTCCAGGGCTTGGCGCGGGTCTCGGCCGATCGGGTGAGGCAGGTTGCGGGCCTTGGCCAGTTCGATCTGCTTCTGCCGCTCGATGGCGCTCGCGCGGGTCTTCTCGCTCAGGCTGTCCCAGCAGTGCGGGCAACTGATGCCGGGCGCGTAGTGCTCCGACTGGCGATCTTCCACGGAAATCGGGTTACGGCAGGCGTGGCACTGGTCGAAATCCCCTTCCGAGAGATCGTGGCGCACGGTGACGCGGTTGTCGAAGACGAAGCAGTCGCCGCGCCAGAGGGTGTCTTCCTGGGGCACGTCCTCGAGGTACTTGAGGATGCCGCCCTTGAGGTGGAAGACCTCTTCGAAGCCCTGGCCGAGCATGAAGCTGGACGCTTTCTCGCAGCGGATGCCGCCGGTGCAGAACATCGCGACCTTCTTGTGCACCGACGGGTCGAAATTGGCCTTGATGTAATCGGGAAACTCGCGGAACGACTTGGTCTCGGGGTCGATGGCGCCCTCGAAGGTGCCAATGGCCACCTCATAGTCGTTGCGGGTATCGATCAGCAGGACTTCGGGATCGCTGATAAGGGCGTTCCAGTCCTTGGGGTCGACATAGGTGCCGACGCTCTGATTGGGGTCGACGCCAGGCACGCCCAGGGTGACGATTTCCTTCTTCAGCTTGACCTTGGTGCGATAGAAGGGCTGCTCATCGCAGTAGGACTCCTTGTGGTCCAGGTCCACGAGACGCGGATCGACCTTGAGCCAGGCGATCAGCGCGTCGATGGCTTCACGCGTGCCGGACACGGTGCCATTGATGCCTTCTTCGGCCAGCAACAGGGTGCCCTTGACGCCATTGTCGAGCATGGTCTTGAGCAGGGGTTCACGCAGCGCGACGTAGTCCTTCAGGGTGACGAACTTGTACAGCGCCGCAACAACGATCTGGGTCATGCGGTACTTCCTCCAGTGGTCGCCCGCGTAAAGGGCGGACCGGGTGATAGAAACGACTGCGCCGGCTAGGCCGGCGCGGTGCGAAGTCTATCAAAAAGCCGCGGGCCGGACGCTGCGTGAAATGGTCCCAGGCGCCGAATGGAAGATCGAAGCCACCGGCAAACCAAAGATCAGACGCAACGTGCCATTGGCAACTCAGACAGTTTTACTCAGTGATCGTGCTTGCTGCCGCCACGGCAGGTCGGCGAATCCGGCGCTGCGCCCTGCGCTGCCCACTCCTCGGGGGTGTAGGTGTGCAGGGCCAGGGCATGGACTTGCCCCATCAGCTCGCCGAGGCTGGCGTAGACCTTCTGGTGGCGTTTGACGGCATTCAGGCCGGCGAATACCGGGCTGACGATCACCGCCTTGTAGTGGGTTTCCTGGCCGCGGCTGTGCATGTGGCTCTCGTCCAGCACGTCGAGGTGCTGGGGTTCGAGGCTCTGCAAGGCGGTCAGGATGCGGTCACGCATGGACATCGATCGACTCCGCTTACGGCTTTTTCTTGTCCTGGGGCGCCAGTTCGGTGGTCATGTCGCTGAGCAACTTGTTGACCTCGGGTACGGCGGCTTCCAGGCGACTCTGGGTGAGCTGGGCGGATTGCTGGGTCAGGGCCGGCATCTTTTCCAGCACCTTCTTGCCCAGCGGGGATTCATAGAAGGTGATCAGTTCTTTCAGTTCGCTCTCGCTGAAGTTGCTGGTGTAGATCTTCACCAGTTCAGGTTTCAGCTTGTCCCAGCCGACGGCCTTGTCCAGGGCAGCATTGGCCTTGGCCTGGTAGCTCTCCAGGGTGGCCTTCTTGCTGGCCGGCGCCTGGGTCTGCTGGAAACGCTGCTCGAACATCTGCTGCACCTGGGCGTAGACCGGCACGGTCAGCTTGTCGGCACGGGCGAGCTTGAGAAAGCGCTCGGCATCGGCGGCATGGCTGGCGGCATCGGCCAGGACCTGGCCACTGGCGCAAGCCAGCAGGACGGCGGTGCAGAGAATGCGAAGCTTGGTCATTGGGTATCCTTGTCTAAGCACGGATGACGGGGATTGCCCCGGGGCTGGTCATTCTGCGCTCAAGCGGAGATCGGGCTCAAGCGACGGTTTTTTTCGACAACCCCATGGCGAAAATGTGCAATGCCGCACTCCACGAAGCTGTTGTCAAAATGCCATCACTTGCTCATGCTTCTGCCCACTGGGCATGCTTTGGCGACTAGGAAATGTGCCGTACCTGTCGACGGAATTTCCGATGAGGTGCAATCAGTTTCCACAAGCGCCGTATGAAAAGTCGTCAAGCGCAGACTGACTTCGTACGGAGACTGAAGTGCCCAGGCTTCGCACACACATGGACGTGCCCGATGAATAGCCATATATCCACCCTGCCGCCGGGAAATCCCGCGCTCTGCGATGCCCGCGGCAAGCTCGAGCCCGCCGCCGTCGGCTGGTCCAGCCGACCGCGTCTGAACTGTGCGATCCCGGGCAACTTCGGTCGTCGCAAGCGCTGGAACCACTGGTGCATCACCACCCCGCGCTGGATGCTCTCGCTGACCCTCGCAGACCTCGACCTGCTGGGCTTCGGCGCCGCCTACTTCCTCGATCTCGACACCGGCAAGGCCGTGGCCCACACCCAGTTGCGGCCATTCGCGATCGGCTGCCAGCTGCCGGACACGCCGTTGGAAAGTCATGGTTTCGACCACCCGCTCCTGCAGATACGCATCGACGAGCACCCCGGCCGCCTGAGCCTGCGAGTGGAAGCGCCGGACCTTGGCGGTCATCCACTGCACGTCGCCCTCGATGTGCTGCGTCCGGCCCATCTGGATTCGGTGAACCTGGTCGCCCCCCTGCCCGGCCGCTGCTTCCATGCCAGCAGCCGCCAGCTCGGCCTGCCCGCCAGCGGCAGCGTGCAGCTGGGGCAACGCCACTACCACTGCACCACCGGTCAGAGTTTCGCCGCGCTCGACTTCGGTCGTGGTGTCTGGCCCTTCCACAGCCGTTGGACCCGCGCCGCCTTCGCCGCGCCGGGCGGCATCGCCGGGAATTTCGGTGCGGGCTGGACCGACTCCAGCGGCCTGACCGAGAACGCCCTGTGGTTCGGCGGCAGCCTGTCCAAGCTCGACCGGCCGGTGCAGATCGAACAGGCACCGAACAATCCGCTCGCGCCCTGGCGCCTGTCCACCGCCTGTCGCCGGGTGGAGCTGACCTTCACACCACTCCAACTGCACCAGGCCCGTCCGCGCCTGGGGCCGTTCTATGCCGACACGCGCCAGTGGTTCGGTCGATTCGACGGCGTGCTGCGCAGCCCGGACGGTGAATGCGTGCCGGTGACCAACGCTCTTGGCTGGCTGGGGGCCACCCACGCGCGCTGGTAATTGCCCGAACGGTTGAACCGAGTGCGGGAGAGAGAGCCTAAACTGCGGAATCAATAGCCGGAGCCAACCCAAATGAGCCGCACAGAAACCGACAGCCTGGGGCCAGTCGAAGTCGCCGATGACGCCTATTGGGGTGCCCAGACCCAACGCTCACTGGAGAACTTCGCCATTGGTGGCGAACGTATGCCCCTGGCGTTGGTGCACGCCCTGGCCCTGATCAAGAAGGCCGCCGCCCGCGTCAATGGGCGCGACGGCGACCTGCCGCCGGACGTCGCGAGGCTGATCGAACAGGCCGCCGACGAGGTGCTGACTGGCAAGCACGATGAGCAGTTCCCGCTGGTGGTCTGGCAGACCGGCAGCGGCACCCAGAGCAACATGAACGTCAATGAGGTGATCGCCGGCCGCGCCAACGAACTCGCCACCGGACAACGCGGCGGCAAGAGCCCGGTCCACCCCAATGACCATGTGAACTTCGCCCAGAGCTCCAACGACTGCTTCCCCACCGCGATGCATATCGCCATCGCCAAGGCGGTACAGCAGGAATTGCTGCCAGCCATAGCCGAACTCTCCGGCGGCCTGGCCGAGCAATCCGCCCGTCACGCCCATCTGGTGAAGACCGGCCGGACGCACATGATGGACGCCACGCCCATCACCTTCGGCCAGGAACTCTCGGCCTTCGTCGCCCAACTCGACTACGCCGACAAGGCCATACGCGCCGCCCTGCCCGCGGTCCTGGAACTGGCCCAGGGCGGTACGGCCGTGGGCACCGGCCTCAATGCCCCCCACGGTTTTGCGGACTCAATGGCGGCCGAACTGGCGGCGCTGTCGGGGCTGCATTTCGTCTCGGCACCCAACAAGTTCGCCGCCCTCGCCGGCCATGAGCCGCTGGTGAACCTCTCCGGTGCCCTCAAGACCCTCGCCGTGGCCCTGATGAAAATCGCCAATGACCTGCGCCTGCTGGGCTCCGGCCCGCGTGGCGGCCTGGCCGAAGTACGCCTGCCGGCGAACGAGCCGGGCAGCTCGATCATGCCGGGCAAGGTCAACCCCACCCAGTGCGAGGCGCTGTCGATGCTGGCCTGCCAGGTGATGGGCAACGACGCCACCGTCGGTTTCGCCGCCAGCCAGGGACACCTTCAATTGAACGTGTTCAAGCCGGTGATCGTGCATAACCTGCTGCAGTCGATCCGTCTGCTCGGCGACGGTTGCCGCAACTTCCAGCAGCACTGTGTGGCCGGCATGGAGCCGGATTCAGCGCGCATGGCCGAACACCTGGAACGCGGACTGATGCTGGTCACCGCGCTCAACCCGCACATCGGCTACGACAAGGCCGCGCAGATCGCCAAGAAGGCCTACTCCGAGGGCACCACCCTGCGCGCAGCGGCCCTCGCGCTGGGCTACCTGACCGAGGAGGAGTTCGACGCCTGGGTGCGACCGGAAAGCATGCTGGAGGCCGGTCAACATGGTTGAGACGGTCAAGCACGGCGCTACGCCGCTGGAAGGCGATGGCAAGCGCATCCTGATGATCCTCGGCACCCCGAAGGGCGGCAGCCTGTGCCATGCCTTGAGCGAAGCCTACGCCCAGGGCGCGCGCAGCGAAGGCCATGTGGTGCGCCTGCTGAAGCTCGGTGAGATGCATTTCGACCCGGTGCTGCGCGAGGGGTATGACCAGAGCCAGAACCTGGAGCCTGACCTGCTCGAAGCGCAGCGGCAGATTCACTGGGCCGAGCACCTGGTGTTCGTCTATCCGGTCTGGTGGGGCGGCCTACCTGCGCTGCTCAAGGGCTTCTTCGACCGCGTCTTCCTGCCCGGCTTCGCCTTCCGCTATCGCGGCCAGCAGACACAGGCCTGGGACAAGTTGCTGACCGGGCGCACCGCCGACCTGCTGGTGACCCTGGATACGCCGCCCTGGTATTTCCGCTGGATCTACGGTGCGCCCGCGCACCGGCAGATGGTGCGCACGATTCTCGGCTTCTGCGGCATCAAGACCCGCCGCCTGACCGAGTTCTCCCCGGTGCGCCCCTCCTCCGAGGAACAACGCCAGACCTGGCTGCGCAAGGCGGAAACGCTCGGAACTCGCTGCTGAGCCGTCAGAGCGCAGCGATACCCATGCGGACACGGCTGATGGGTATCGCAAGCTCCACCCATCCTACGGACTAATCCCGCAGGTTGGTCAGAGCGCAGCGAAGCCCAACAGCGGAGCCCAGACAGGTGTTGGGCTTCGCATAGCTCAGCCACAACCTACAGCGAGCGGAAACGCTCGGGACACCCTGCTAGGGAGAGGTAGGTTGGGCTGAGCGCAGCGAAGCCCAACAATGCAACCCGGAAAGGCGTTGGGCTTCGCGTAGCTCAGCCACAACCTACAGGAAGCGGAAACGCTCGGGACACCCTGCTAGGGAGAGGTAGGTTGGGCTGAGCGCAGCGAAGCCCAACAGCGGAGCCCAGACAGGTGCTGGGCTTCGCATAGCTCAGCCACAACCTACAGCGAGCGGAAACGCTCGGGACGCGCCGCTGAGCCGAGTCGTAGGTTGGTCAGAGCGCAGCGAAGCCCAACAATGCAACCCGGAAAGGCGTTGGGCTTCGCGTTGCTCAGCCGCAACCTACAGGGAGCTGGTTGCCTCCGCCTCACGCCGCGCGCGCCAGCTGCGCACCAGCGATGGGGCCAAGGCGGTGAGGGCCGAACCCATTACAACGAACACCGCACCGGCATAGGCGATCAGGTTGATCTCCTCCGGCTGCACATGGTCCGGCCAGAATGCAGCGCAGGCAGCGACGCTGGCGAAGGTCACCAGCGGGGTGATCGCCAGGGTGGCGCTGACCCGAGAGGCTTCCCAGTGGGCCAGCGCTTCGGCGAAGGCGCCATAGGCAATCAGGGTGTTCAGGCAGCAGGCCAGCAGCAGCCAGCCCTGCAGCGGGCTGAGGTTGAGCAGTTCCATGGGGTGCGCCCAGGGCGTCAGCAACGCGGCGCAACCGAGGTAGATCACCATCATCACTTGCGCCGAACTCCAGTGGCTCAGCAGTTGCTTCTGCGCCAGGCCGTAGAAGGTCCAGACGAAGGCCGACAGCAGGATCACCATTACGCCCAGGGTGTACTCGCTCATGGAGGTCAGCAATTCCTCCAGTCGCTGGTTGAAGAACAGACCGAAGCCCAGCACCGTCACCACCAGGCCGAATGCCTGGCCCAGGCTGAAGCTCTCCTTGAAGACGAAAAGACTGCTCAGCAGGAACAGGATCGGCGCCACCTGGATCACCAGTTGCGTGGTGCCCGGGCTGAGCATGCGCAGGCCGATCAGGTACAGCACGTAGTTGCCGGTCAGTCCGCCCACCGCCAGGACCACCAGCCAGCGCCCACGCGCGCCCAGCGGACGGATTGCCGGCAGCCGGCGGTTGGCGCCCAAATAGAGGAACAACAGCGAGCCCGCGACGATCAGGCGGTACCAGGTGACGGTCACCGGGTCCATGGTCTGCAGGACTTCCTTCAGCCAGATGGGCAGGACGCCCCAGAGCACGGCCGTAACCAGGGCAAGGAGCAGGCCGTAGACCCAACGGCCGGAGGTGATATGCATGGAGACCTCAGGAGGAGCGCGCACGCCTGGCGGCGGGCGAAAAGGGAGAGGCCATTCTAGGAGGGTCCGCTATCAGGGCACAGGAACAGTTTCCGCTCTGTCAACGGCACAACTGTACCTGTCGCACCGGGATCCTCGCCGATAGCCGCCCGTCGAGCCCCAGAGCACGCTCGTCAGCGCTGGTTAGACTGAAATTGCCAATGCAAGACGGAGGTGGTCCGATGTTCGGTCGACGTGCGTGCGACGCGGCCTCAAACACCCACTATCGGAGTGAGCGGGTCAGCGCCGTGAACGGTCAGTACTTCTTTTCCACCCGCGAAGGGACGCTGGAGGGACCCTTCTTCACACGTGTGGATGCAGAGCGGGAGATCGCCTTGTACATTCGCCGCATCCATCAATCCAGCGCCCTCTTCGCGCTCCGGGGCCGATGAGTGCCCCGCAATGAAAGAACCCGCGCCAGGCGCGGGTTTTTCTTGTCCGTGGAGCTGCCTTTCTGTGGGGGCGAATTCATTCGCTAGGGGCAGCGCAGCTGCCCCACTCGACACCGCAGTGCGAACCTGCGGTCCGCATAGCGATTGAAATCGCCCCCACAAGAAGCGGGCAACACAGCTCTCAGCGATACGCCTCGAACAGCCCGGTGGCGCCCATGCCGCCACCAACGCACATGGTGACGATGCCGAAGCGCTTGTCGCGACGTTGCAGTTCGCGCACCAGATGGCCGACCTGGCGCGAGCCGGTCATGCCGAACGGGTGGCCGATGGAGATGGACCCGCCGTTGACGTTGTACTTCTCGTTGTCGATGCCCAGGCGATCACGTGCATAGAGGCACTGGGAAGCGAAGGCTTCGTTCAGTTCCCAGAGGTCGATGTCGTCGATGGACAGGCCCTTGGCCTTGAGCAGCTTCGGCACCGAGAACACCGGGCCGATGCCCATTTCGTCTGGCTCGCATCCGGCAACGGTGAAGCCGCGGAAGTACGCGATCGGTTTCAGGCCCAGCTCCAGCGCCTTGTCCAGGCTCATCAGCAGGGTCATGGAGGCACCGTCGGACAACTGCGAGGAGTTGCCGGCGGTCACCGAGCCATCCTCGGAGAACACCGGTTTCAGGGAAGACAGGCCTTCCAGGGTGGTGTCGGCGCGGTTGCAGTCGTCGCGGTCGACCACGCCGTCCAGGATGTTCTTCTGGCCAGTAGCCTTGTCTTCGACGAAGTACTTCACGCTCATCGGCACGATTTCATCGTTGAACAGGCCTGCTGCCTGGGCCCGAGCGGTGCGCTGCTGGCTCTGCAGGGCATAGAGGTCCTGGGCTTCGCGGGTCACGTTGTAGCGGCGCGCGACGATCTCGGCGGTCTGCCCCATGGGGTAATAGATGCCGGGGTGTTCGAGCTTCAGGCGCGGGTTGACGAAGTTGTCCTGGTTGATGCTCTTCAGGGTGAGGGTGATGGACTCGACGCCGCCGGCCACCATCACGTCGCTGCATCCCGAGGCGATCTGGTTGGCGGCGATGGCGATGGCCTGCAGGCCCGAGGAGCAGTAGCGGTTGAGGGTCATGCCGGCGACGCCGACGCCCAGCCCAGAAAGCACGGCGACGTTGCGGCCGATATTGTGGCCCTGGGCGCCTTCGTTGGAACCGGCACCGACCACGCAATCGTCCACCAGCGCCGGGTCGATATCGTTGCGCGCCAGCAGCGCGTTCACGCAATGGGCGGCCATGTCGTCCGGCCGGGTCATGTTGAACTTGCCGCGGAAGGACTTGGCCAGGCCAGTCCGCACGCTGTCGACGATCACCACTTCACGCATGACGCACCTCGTTCCAGTTGGGAGGGATAGTGGGGCGAGCATAGTTGCGGCCCATATTCAGGCACCACGATCATTCACCCCGCGTATGCGCGCCCATCCTTTGCTCAATCCTTCCTGAAGGCGGCCTCCAGGGCATCGTTGATGGTGCGCAGAACCTTCACCCGCGCATAGCGCTTGTCGTTGGCCTCCACCAGGGTCCAGGGCGCGATCTCGGTACTGGTGCGGTCGACCATGTCGTCCACGGCGTCGACGTAGTGGTCCCACTTGTCCCGATTGCGCCAGTCCTCCTCGGTGATCTTGTAGCGCTTGAAGGACACCGCCTCGCGCTCCTTGAAGCGCTGCATCTGGGTGTCCTTGTCGATGGAAAGCCAGAACTTCACCAGCACGATGCCGTAGTTGTGCAGTTGCTCCTCGAAATCGTTGATCTCGCCGTAAGCACGCAGCCAGTCCGCCTGGGCGCAGAAGCCCTCGACCCGTTCCACCAGCACGCGGCCATACCAGGAGCGGTCGAAAATGGTGAACTGGCCGCGACCGGGCACATGCCGCCAGAAACGCCAGAGATAGGGCTGCGCACGTTCTTCTTCGGTGGGCGCGGCGATCGGCACGGTACGGTACTGCCGTGGGTCCAGCGCGCCAGTGATGCGGCGGATGGCACCGCCCTTGCCGGCCGCATCGTTGCCCTCGAACACCGCCATCAGTGCGTGGCCGCGCATGCGCTTGTCGCGCATCAGGCCATTCAGGCGCGCCTGCTCGATGGCCAGTTGATCCTTGTAGGCGTCCTTTTCCAGCGTGAGCTGGAGGTTGAGGCTATCCAGCAGGCTGCGCCGGTCCAGGCTGGACATGAGTGGCGCCGCGCGGGTGTGCGGCTTGCGGCCGGAGTCCTGTTCGAGTGCCGCCTGCAACCCTTCGAGGATGATGCGACCGACGCTGAGGCTGCGGTAATACTCGTCGGAACCTTCGATCACGTACCACGGCGCGTAGTCGCGGCTGGTACGGCGCAATACGCGCTCACCGAAGCGCACGAAGCGGTCGTAGACCTGGCTCTGTTTCCAGTCCAGCGGATTGAGCTGCCAACTGCGCTGGGGGTCCTTCTCCAGGGCCTTGAGGCGCCCCTTGAGCTGCTTCTTGGAAAGGTGGAACCAGAACTTGAGGACCAGCGCACCCTCGTCGCAAAGCATGCGCTCGAAGCCTTCCGCATCATTGATCGCCTGGTCCAGGCGGGCATCCTTGATATCGCCCTCGACGCGAGCCTGGAGCATCTGGCTGTACCAGTTGCCGAAGTAGATGCCGATGCGCCCCTTGGGCGGCAGCTTGCGCCAGAAACGCCACTGCGGCGGCCGCGCGAGTTCTTCATCGGTAGGACGCATGAAACTCTCGACGTTGATCAAGCGCGGGTCCATCCATTCGTTGAGCAGCTTGACCGTCTCGCCCTTGCCGGCGCCTTCGATGCCGTTGATCAGGATGAGCACCGGGAACCGCGCCTTTTCCTTCAGCTCGAACTGCGCCTCCAGCAGGGCTTCGCGCAGTTCCAGCACGGCCTTCTCGTAGGTTTCCTTGTCGATGGAGTGGCCGATCTCGGCGGATTCAAACATGCAGACCTCCTTGGCGTGATGGAGAAAAGGTAGCGGATGAGGGGCTGCCTGTGGGGCTTTCCAGAGGGGCACTCCGATTGTGGGGGCGAATTCATTCGCAAAGGGCTGCGCAGCAGCCCCAAGCAGGGCAGGTCTGCGACCTGCTAAGCGAATGAATTCGCCCCCACAAGAAAAGCCGGAATTCCAATCTCAGAGCCAACCCCGATCGGCTAACATTCGCGCTTCGCAGTCTCGGAAACCTCCATGTCCGACTTCCACCACGCCCGACTCGACTGGGACGACCAGGGCCAACCGCTGTCGCGGGAGTTCGACGATGTCTACTTCTCCCCGACATCGGGCATCGACGAAACCCATCATGTATTCATCAATGGCAACGACCTGACCCGACGTTTCGGCGAATTGCCGGCCGGCGGGCGCTTCTGCATTGGCGAAACCGGTTTCGGTACCGGGCTGAACTTCCTCTGCGCCTGGCAATTGTTCGTGCAACACGCACCGGCCGACGCCCGGCTGCATTTCGTCAGCGTGGAAAAATTCCCCCTCTCCCGCGACGACATCCAGCGCGCCCTGGCCCTCTGGCCGCAACTGGCGCCGCTCACCGCCGAGTTCATCGGCCAGTACGTGGCCGTGCACCCCGGCTTCCAGCGTTTCAGCCTGGACAATGGCCGGGTGGTGCTGACCCTGCTGGTGGGGGATGCCATGGACTGCCTGCCGGAGCTGGACGCCCGTATCGACGCCTGGTTCCTCGACGGTTTCGCCCCGGCGAAGAACCCGGAAATGTGGAGCCCCACCCTCTTCGCCCAACTGGCGCGACTGTCCGGCCCCGGCACCACGCTCGCCACCTTCACCTCCGCGGGTTTTGTGCGCCGTGCATTGAAGGAGGCGGGCTTCGCCATCAAGCGCACGCCGGGCTTTGGCAAGAAATGGGAGATGAGCCAGGGCCACTTCGAGGGGCAGGCCTGCCTCGATGCCAGCAAACCCTGGTTCGCCCGTCCGCGCTTCGTGCCGGAGCGCCGTGAAGCCCTGGTGGTTGGCGCGGGGCTCGCCGGCTGCGCCAGTGCCGCCAGCCTGGCAGCCCGTGGTTGGCAGGTGACCCTTCTGGAGCGTCATGACGCCCCCGCCCGTGAGGCTTCTGGAAATCCACAAGGGGTGCTCTACCTCAAGCTTTCTGCCCATGGCACGCCCCTTTCCCGGCTGATCCTCAGCGGCTTCGGACATACCCGCCGGCTGCTGCAGCGGCTGGAGCAAGGCCGCGACTGGCAGGCCTGCGGCGTGCTGCAGCTGGCCTTCGACGACAAGGAAGCACAGCGCCAGGCCAAGCTGGCCGAGGCCTTCCCTGCCGACCTGCTGCACAGCCTCGACCGCAGCGAGGCCGAAGCCCTGTCGGGCGTCGCACTGCCCGCGGGCGGCCTGTTCTATCCCGACGCCGGCTGGGTCCACCCGCCGGCCCTGTGCCAACTGCTGGCCGGGCATCCGAACATCCACCTGGTCAGCCACGCCGAAGCGCTGGAGCTGCGCCAGGAAGCGGGTCGCTGGCACGCCCGCGCCGGCGACGTCACCCTGGCCTCAGCGCCCGTTGTGGTGCTGGCCGGTGCCGCCGAGGTGCTGCGTTTTCCCCAAGCCTCTGGCCTCGCACTCAAGCGCATCCGTGGGCAGATCAGCCGCCTGCCGGCCACCGCCGAGAGCGCGGGCCTGGGCACAGTGCTCTGTGCCGAAGGCTATGTGGCGCCGCCACGCGATGGCGAACACACCCTGGGCGCCAGCTTCGACTTCCACAGCACGGACATCACGCCGACCGCTGCGGAACATGCCGGCAACCTGGAGTTGTTGGACGAAATCTCCCCCGACCTCGGCCGCCGCCTGCGCGTCGCTGAACTGGAACCCGCGCGCCTCGAAGGCCGCGCCGCATTCCGCTGTACTACGCCCGACTACCTGCCCATCGTCGGCCCCTTGGCCGATGCCCAAGCCTTCGCCGAAACCTACGCGGTGCTGGCCAAGGACGCGCGCCAGGTGCCGGATGTGGCAGCACCGTGGCTCGACGGCCTCTATGTGAACAGTGCCCACGGCTCGCGCGGCCTGATCACCGCGCCGCTATCGGGTGAACTGCTGGCCGCCTGGCTGGATGACGAACCGTTGCCGGTGCCCCGCGCGGTAGCTGAGGCCTGCCATCCCAACCGTTTTGCCCTGCGCCGCCTGATTCGCGGCAGGAGCGCCTGAACATGGATCTGCTCCTGATCGAAGCCCTGGTGATCGGCGGTGTGCTCGGCCTGTTGCTGGGCCTGACTGGTGCCGGCGGATCGCTGGTGGCCTTGCCCCTGCTCCTCAGTCTGCACTTGCCGCTGCGCGATGCCATCGGCGTGAGCCTGGGCGCGGTCGCCCTGTCCGCCGCTATTGGTGCCATTCCCCGCGCCCGCCAAGGGATGGTGGCCTGGCGTCCGGTACTGTTGCTGGCCATCAGCGGGCTGCCCGGCAATGCCGTCGGCCAGTGGGTGGGCCGCTTCATTCCGGAAACGGTGCTGATCCTCGGTTTCTGCCTTCTGGTGCTCTGGTCCGCATGGCGCATGTGGCGCGGTGCGGCACTGCCGAAGAGCGCTACCGGCCCGTTGCGAAGCACGCCGCTGGTAATGATCGGTGCTGGCGTCGGCCTGCTGTCCGGGGTGATGGGCGTCGGTGGCGGGTTCCTCGTCGTACCGGCGCTGCTCTGGTACACACCGTTGTCGATGCTGGCTGCCACGGCCACTTCGATGGCGGTGATTGCGCTGGTTTCCGGCGGCGGTTTCCTTCTATATCTCACCGGTGCCCAGCCACCCATGGCCCTGCTCGGCGGTCTGGCGGCCGGCGGTGCCGTCGGCGTGCTCTGGGGTAACCAGTTGGCCACGCGCCTGCGCGGCGCCACCCTGCAACGGCTGTTCGCCCTGATGCTGGTGGCCGTGAGCCTGTCCCTGGCAGCACAGAAACTCTTCACCTGAGAACCGTCCATGATCGGCGCGTATCCCGCTTGAGGTCATGGACAGGTTTTGAGGTCGCTGTTTCATAACCAAACGGTATAAAACTCACAGAAGTGCACAGGGGTCGGACCCTTAGTGCCTGCTGCAAAAGGCGGCACGAACTCCCCAACGGCAACACCGGTAAGGACTTATGTGCGGCATTTCTGGAGAACTTCGTTTCGACAAACAACCGGCCGACCTGGCTGCCCTCGACAGGATCACCCACCACCTCGCACCCCGCGGCCCAGACGCCTGGGGCCTGCACAGCCAGGGCCCGATCGCCCTGGGCCATCGACGCCTGAAGATCATGGACCTGGCCGAAGCCTCCGGGCAGCCCATGCTGGACCCCGAACTGGGCCTGGCCATGGTGTTCAACGGCGCCATCTACAACTACCCCGAACTGCGCAAGGAACTGCTGGCCCTGGGTTACCGTTTCCATTCCGACGGTGACACCGAGGTGCTGCTCAAGGCCTGGCACGCCTGGGGCAAGGACATGCTGCCGAGGCTCAACGGCATGTTCGCGCTGGCCATCTGGGAACGGGACCGGCAGCGCCTGTTCCTCGCCCGCGACCGCCTCGGCATCAAACCGCTGTACCTCTCGCGCACGGATCAACGCCTGCGCTTCGCCTCCAGCCTGCCGGCCCTGCTCAAGGGCGGCGACCTGGACACCGGGCTGGACCCACAAGCGCTGAACTTCTACCTCAACTTCCACGCCGTGGTGCCCGCGCCCCGCACCCTGGTCAAGGGTGTGGAGAAACTGCCGCCGGCCAGCTGGATGCAGATCGACGCGGACGGCAATTGCAGCCAGGGCATCTGGTGGCAACTGGAATACGGCGCGCACGAGGACGAACAGGGCCTTGGCATGGACGACTGGCGCGACCGCCTGCTGGCCAGCCTGCGTGATGCCGTATCGATCCGCCAACGCGCCGCTCGCGAGGTGGGCGTGCTGCTTTCCGGCGGGGTGGACTCCAGCCTGCTGGTGGGCCTGCTGGCCGAGACCGGCGTGGAGCAACTGGCGACCTTCTCCATCGGCTTCGAGGATGCCGGCGGCGAGCGCGGCGACGAGTTCGAGTACTCCGACCTGATCGCCCGCCACTACGGCACCCGCCACCAGCAACTGCGGATCGACGAGCGCGAGGTACTGGAACAACTCCCGGCGGCCTTCACGGCCATGAGCGAACCCATGGTCAGCCATGACTGCATCGCCTTCTATCTGCTCTCCCGCGAAGTGTCGAAGCACTGCAAGGTGGTGCAGAGCGGCCAGGGAGCGGACGAACTGTTCGGCGGCTACCACTGGTATCCGCCCCTGGCCGATACCCGTGACCCGTTCAACAGTTACCGTGCGGCCTTCTTCGATCGCGCCCACCCCGAATACCAGGCCACGGTGCAATCGGCCTGGCTCACCGAGGACCTGGCCGGCGACTTCGTGCGCCAGCACTTCGAGCAGCCCGGCGCCCTCGACTCCGTGGACAAGGCCCTGCGCCTGGACAGCACGGTGATGCTGGTGGACGACCCGGTGAAGCGGGTGGACAACATGACGATGGCCTGGGGGCTGGAAGCGCGCGTGCCCTTCCTCGACTACCGGGTGGCGGAACTCTCGGCGCGCATCCCCTCCCGCTTCAAGCTCGGCGATGGCGGCAAGGCGGTACTCAAGGCCGCTGCGCGCAAGGTCATTCCCCATGAAGTGATCGACCGACCCAAGGGCTATTTCCCGGTGCCTGGCCTCAAGCACCTGGAAGGCCGGACCCGCGACTGGATACGTGAACTGCTGCTGGACCCGAGCCAGGACCGCGGCCTGTTCCAGCCGGCGATGCTCGAGCGGCTGCTCGCCAGCCCCACGGAAGACATCACCCCGCTGCGAGGTTCGAAGTTGTGGCAGATGGCCGCTCTCAATCTCTGGCTCAACCAACAGGGACTCTGAATCGATGAAAGCCCATACCCTGCACAGCCAGCGCCTCCTGCGTGGCCAGGCGCCCTCCTACCAGCGCCTCCAGGCCCAGTTTGCCGAGGGCCACCAGGCGCCTCACGAGGAACCGCAGATACTCCACTGCGGCTGGGGTCGCCTGCTGCTCGGCCACACCTTCCCTGACCCGTCCAGCCTGGCCCGCGAGTTGCTCGCCGAGCAGCCCGGCGAGCGCGATATCGCCCTCTACGTCGCCGCGCCCCAGCAAGTGCTGGCCCAGGCACCCCAGCAACTGTTCCTCGACCCGTCCGACACCTTGCGCCTCTGGTTCCCCGATTACCGCCCGGCGCGCCGGGGCTTCCGGGGATTCCGCATCCGCCGCGCCCAGAGCGAAGCCGACTGGCAGGCGGTCAACCAGCTCTACCGCTGCCGCGGCATGCTGCCGGTGGACCAGGACGCCATCACCCCTCGCCACCTCGGCGGGCCGGTCTACTGGATGGCCGAGGACGAGCGCGACAACCAGGTGATCGGCGCCGTCATGGGCCTGAATCACCGCAAGGCCTTCCACGACCCGGAAGGCGGCTCCAGCCTCTGGTGCCTGGCGGTGGACCCGCAGTGCAGCCGCCCCGGTGTCGGCGAGGCCCTGGTACGCCATCTGGTGGAACATTTCATGAGCCGCGAGCTCAACTACCTCGACCTGTCGGTACTGCACGACAACCGCCAGGCCAAGGCGCTCTACGCCAAGCTCGGCTTCCGCGAGCTGGCCACCTTCGCCGTGAAGCGCAAGAACAGCATCAACCAGACCCTGTTCATCGGCCCCGGCCCGGAGGAGAAGCTCAATCCCTACGCGCGCATCATCGTCAACGAGGCCCTGCGCCGCGGCATCGAAGTGCAGGTGGACGATGCCGAGGGCGGACTGTTCACCCTCAACCACGGTGGCCGGCGCATCCGTTGCCGTGAATCCCTCTGTGACCTCACCAGCGCCGTGAGCATGACCCTCTGCCAGGACAAGCAACTCACCCACCGCGCACTGGCCCGCGTGGGGATCAGGCAGCCGTTCCAGTGCCTGGCCAGCAGCGACGAGGCGAATGCCGCCTTCCTGGCCGAACACGGCAGCCTCGTCGTCAAGCCGGTGAACGGTGAGCAGGGCCATGGCGTGGCGGTCGACCTGCGAACCCTGGACGAAGTGAAGACCGCCATCGCCACCGCCGAACATTTCGACAGCCGCGTGCTGCTGGAAAGCTGCCACGAAGGCTCCGACCTGCGCGTGGTGGTGATCAACTACGAAATCGTGGCCGCCGCCATCCGCCGCCCCGCCGAGGTCATGGGCGACGGCCAGCAAACGCTGCGCCTGCTGATCGAGCACCAGAGCCGGAGACGCCAGGCCGCCACCCAAGGCGAAAGCCGTATCCCGATGGACGCCGAAACCGAGCGCACCCTGCGCGCGGCGGGCTACACCTATGACGATGTCCTGCCCGCGGGCACCCGCCTGGTCGTGCGCCGCACCGCCAACCTGCACACCGGCGGCACCCTGGAGGACGTCACCGCGACCCTGCATCCGGCCCTGGCCGAAGCCTCGATCCTTGCCGCACGCACGCTGGAAATCCCGATGGTCGGCCTGGACCTGCTGGTGTCTTCCGCCGACCAGCCGGACTACGTGCTGATCGAAGCCAATGAGCGGGCCGGCCTGGCCAACCACCAGCCGCAGCCCGTGGCGGAGCGTTTCATCGACCTGCTGTTCCCGCTGACGCGAGCGCCCTCGGCCTGAAACCTGTGGGAGCGAATTCATTCGCGAATGAATTCGCTCCCACGATCAGTCTGAACGACCCGCGCACCACAGGAGATGTCATGAGCAAGAGACTCCCCGAACCCGACCTCGCCTACCTGCAACAGGTACTGCTGGAAATGCTCGCCATTCCCAGCCCCACAGGATTCACCGACACCATCGTGCGCTACGTGGCCGAGCGCCTCGACGAAATCGGCATTCCCTATGAACTGACCCGGCGCGGCACCATCCGCGCCACGCTCAAGGGCCGCCAGAACAGCCCGGACCGCGCCGTGTCGGCGCACCTCGACACCATTGGCGCCATCGTCCGCGAGATCAAGGACAACGGCCGACTCGCCCTGGCCCCCATTGGCTGCTGGTCCAGCCGCTTCGCCGAAGGCAGCCGCGTGAGCCTGTTCTGCGACAGCCGCGTGTTGCGCGGCAGCGTCTTGCCCTTGCTGGCATCAGGGCACGCGTTCAACACCCAGGTGGACAGCCTGCCCATCAGTTGGGACCACATCGAACTGCGCCTGGATGCCTACAGCGCTACTCGGGCCGACTGCGAAAGCCTGGGTGTTTCGATCGGCGATTTCGTCGCCTTCGACCCCTTGCCGGAATTCACCGAGAGCGGCCATATCAGTGCCCGCCACCTGGACGACAAGGCCGGCGTCGCCGCCCTGCTCACCGCCCTCAAGGGCATCGCCGAAGCACGGCTGGTGCCACCCATCGATTGTCATCCGCTGTTCACCATCACCGAGGAGATCGGTTCCGGTTCCGCTGCGGCGCTGCCGTGGGACGTCAGCGAATTCGTCGGTATCGACATCGCGCCGGTCGCCCCCGGCCAGCATTCCAGTGAACACGCGGTCAGCGTGGCCCTGCAGGATTCCGGTGGCCCGTACGATTTCCACCTTTCCCGGCACCTGTTGAAGCTCGGCGACGAGCATTCCATCCCGCTGCGCCGCGACCTGTTCCGCTACTACCACAGCGATGCGCAATCGGCGGTCACCGCCGGCCATGACATCCGCACCGCCCTGCTGGCCTTCGGTTGCGACGCGACCCACGGCTACGAGCGCACCCATATCGACAGCCTGGAGGCCCTGACCCGGCTGCTCGGCGCCTACCTGATGAGCCCGCCGGTGTTCGCCAGCGATGCGGTGACCAGCCAGCAGTCCCTCGAACCCTTCAGCCACCAGTTGGAACACGACGCGCAGATGGAGAGCGAGACGCGCGTCCCGACCGTGGAAAGTCTTGTGGGAAAGGGTGACACCGGCCCTTGAAGGGCGATCCCGCCAGGAGCAAAGTGCCACCCATGCTCATTACGAAGGCTGCCCGAATGCGATGAGGCCAGGTCGAACATCGGTTTCTGCCTGGTTTCCCCGCCCCTCGACTACCTTTCGTAGAGAGACAAAGGACGAATAACAACGCGGGTGGTTACCCATGCTTCACCTCTCAGGCTGTGTGAAAACTGTCGCACTCGGTCTGGCCTTGCTCCTGTTCCTGGTCTGCCGGCCCGCCTCCGCATTGGAGGCCGTGCCCCTCGATCAGGATCAGCTACGCCTTTCCCTCGGCCACTGGGTCGGCTATCTCGAAGACCCGAGGGGCGAACTCGACCTGGAACAGGTCCGCAATCTCCCCGACCCGGCCTTCCAGCAGGTGCGTGGCGAGCAGGTCAACCTCGGCAAGAATGGTTCGGTCTGGTGGTTCAAAGTGCACCTGGACAACCGCCGCCCCCATGCGCTGGACGGCTACCTGGAAGCCAACTACCCGTTGCTGGACAACCTCCGCCTCTACTACCTCACGCCCAGTGGCCAGGTACAGGCGCAGGAGACCGGTGACCATTTCGCCTTCTCCCAGCGTCCGGTCCAGGTGCGCAACTTCTGGTTCCCCCTGCACGTCGAACCCGGGCAGAGCACGCTGATCCTGCGGGTGGAAAGCACCAGCACCATTTTCGTACCGCTGGTATTCAGCACCTTCAATGCCAGCGCCGCGGCCCAGGAGAACCTCATGGGGTTCAACGGGGCCTTCTATGGCGTCCTTTTCGCCATGTTCTTCTACAACCTGTTCCTCTACCTGTCGCTGCGGGAGCCGGCCTACCTCTGGTATCTCGCCTACAACCTCAACGTCGGCCTGCTCGCCGCCTGCTTCGACGGCATGCTGTTCAAGCTGCTGCCCGACCACGTCGTGCTGCAATCGGTGGCGATCTACATCTTCATGTACCTGCACTGCCTGACGGCGCTGCAGTTCAGCCGTCACTTCCTTCACACCGGCCTGCACTTCCCGCGCCTCGACAAGGTGCTGCAAGGGCTGATGATCGCGACCCTGGTGGCGCTGCTGAGCGCGCCGCTCATCGGCCTGCAGAACTGGAACATCCTCGCCAGCCTCACCGTCTCGGCCATCTCCGCCTTCCTGCTGCTCACCGGCCTGTATGTCTGGCGCAAGGGCCTGCGCTACGGCTCCTACTACACCCTGGCCTGGGGCGTGCTGCTGTTCGCCTTCATCCAGATCACCACCGGCTCCCTCGGCGTCGAAGTGCTCGGGCTGTTCGGCGCCACGGTGGTGAAGATCGGCGTCACCATCGAGCTGATCACCCTGTCCATCGGTCTCGCCGACCGCATCAACACGCTCAAGGAGGAAGGCTACCGCTCCCGCCAGGCCGCCGAGCAGGCGGACTTCGAGAACCAGGCCAAGAGCCGTTTCCTGGCCACCATGAGCCATGAAATCCGCACCCCGCTCAATGGCGTGCTGGGCATGCTGCAACTGCTCAAGGAAACCCCGCTGGATCGCAGCCAGCGCTTCTATGTCGACACCATTTCCAGCTCAGGCACCGCGCTGATGGCGGTGATCAACGACATACTCGACTTCGCCCGGATCGAATCCGGCAAGTTGGAGCTGGAGCACATCGAATTCGACCTGGAAGACCTGGTTTCGGAGACCCTCGGGCTGTTCACCGCCCAGGCCATGGACAAGCGCCTGGGCCTGCACCTGAGCCTGGACGCCGGCGTGCCTCGGCGCGTCCTCGGCGACCCGACTCGGCTCAAGCAGGTGTTGATGAACCTGCTGGGCAACGCCCTCAAATTCACCGCCGAGGGCCATGTCGCCCTTCACCTTTCCCTCCGCCGCAAAGCCGATGGCCATTCGCGCCTGGTGTTCAACGTCAGTGACAGCGGCATCGGCATCCGCCCCGAAGCCCTGACCCAGCTGTTCGTTTCCTTTGCCCAGGGCGACTCCAGCACGACCCGTCGCTTTGGCGGCAGCGGCCTGGGCCTGGCCATCAGCAAGGAGCTGGTGGAAATGATGGGTGGCCACATCGAAGTCCAGAGCACGCTCCACGTGGGCACCCGCTTCAGCTTCGACATTCCGTTGCAGCCCGGCGAGTTCAGGACCGACGAGCTGAACCAGCTGCTGGATGGCCGTACCGCCCTGATCGCCTGCCAGGACGCCCTCGGCCTGGATGCCCTGGGGCGCCTGCTCGGGCGCTGGGGCATGCGCTGCGAACGTTGCCAGGACCCGGAAAGGCTGCTCCAGCATCTGGAGGACTTCGCCGTACCGCCCCTGCTCGTGTTGCAAGCGCCCTGGCCCGGCGACCCGGAACGCTGGATGGATCGGCTGCGTTCCCATCTGGAACAGGGCCAGCGAATCATGCTGATCTGCCCGCCGGAGTACTGCCAGAACCTGCCTACGGGCACCGGCCTGCGGCTCCGGGCGGTGGCCCAACCGCTGACCCTGGCGCAGTTGCGCGACACCCTGCAGGAGCTGTACCGCGAGCGGCGCCTGGAAGAACGAACCCAGCAGCAGGATGAGCGTCGCCGGGTGAGTGCAACGCCCTGCATCCTGGTAGCCGAAGACAATCCGGTGAACCAGATGGTGGTGCAGGGTTTCCTCAAGAAGCGCGGTTATCTGGTGCGCACCGTCGCCAATGGCGTGGCGGCGGTGGACGAGTACCAGCGCGACCCGGAAGGTATCCAGTTGATCCTGATGGACTGCGAAATGCCGGAAATGGACGGTTTCGAGGCCACCCGGCAGATCCGCAAGCTGGAACGCGCCCGCAACTGGCTGCCGGTGCCCATCGTCGCCCTGACCGCGCATATCCTGGAAGAACATCGCCAGGCCGGTGCCGACGCCGGTATGGACGACTTTCTCGGCAAACCCCTGGACAGCGCGCTGCTGTTCGCCACCCTCGAACGTTTCATCCAGCGCCAGAGCGTGGATGGATGACGGCGTCTGGCGGCGGCGTTAGCATTCCGCCCCCGCCGGAGATACCCCGATGCTCATTCCCTTTGACCTGCTCGAAGCCGACACCCTGACCCGCCTGATCGAGGACTTCGTCACCCGCGAAGGCACCGACAATGGCGACGACACCCCGCTGGAAACCCGCGTCGAGCGTGTGCGCAAGGCGCTGAAGAAAGGCGAGGCGGTCATCGTCTACGACCCCGACAGCCAGCTCTGCCAGCTGATGCTCAAGCTGGACGTGCCCAAGGAGTGGCTGGAGGAGTAACGCTTGATGCTGTGGGGGCGATTTCAATGTTCGTAGAACGTGTGTAGGAGCGAGCTTGCTCGCGAACAGCCTGGGCGGGATCCTTTCGCGAGCAAGCTCGCTCCTACAGTAAATACGACTTCAACCTGCCAATCGGAGCATTTCGATCGCCCCCACAGGAATGCATTCACTCCGGTTGATCACAACTTCGCCGCCTGCACGGCTGCACCTAACGGCAAGCTGCGTTCCACCAGGCCCATCCGCGTCACTTCCACCTTCAGCTTGCCTTCGCCCAGCAAGTAATCCACCAGGCGCTGCGGGAATGGCCAATAGTTCAGCTCTGCAGTCAGGGTGACGGGAGCCACCGCATCCGCCGGCACCACGAAGGAGAATTCGCGGACGTCGTAGCCCTTGGGCAGGATGCGGTTGTCCGAGAGGATCTGCGTGGCGTTCCAGACCTCGATGTCCAGCTCCTTGCCATCCTTGTCGCCCAGGTGAACCTTGAAGTTGCGCGTGTCGGGCTCGGTGGCGCCGTCGCGAACCGCACCCAGCCGATAGAACTCGTGACCTGCTGCGTCCACGGCACGGAAGTCGATCCAGACTTCGCGGCCTTCGGGGAAACCGGTGGGCAACTTGTGTCCTGCCCCGACATTGGCAACCTTCACCCGCACCGAAACCTCCTGCCCCGGCACCAGTTGCTCAGGCACCGACTCGAAACTGATCTCGGCCGCCTTGGCCAGGTACTCGCGGGCGCGCTGCGCCGCCTCTTTCTGGCCCAGGTACTCCAGCACCGCTGCGTTGGCGCCGGTGAACCAGTGGGAAGCGACGTCCGCGCGCTCCGGCCCCATGATCGCCGCCTTGCCGGCGAAGCCCGGCATATGGCAGCTCTGGCAGGTCTGGCCGTTGAAGCTGTAGGGACTTTCGAGCCATTCGTCATAGGTCCGCTCGACGGCCACCGTGCTGAACGGATGGGTGACGTTGTGGCAGGTGGCGCAGAAGTCGGAACGGGTGTGCAGGTCGGAATAAACGGTGTCGTGATAGGGCGACGTGGCGTCGCTGCGGGGGCCGAACTTGGTCGGTTTGCCGTGGGCGCGCGGACTGAGGACGTAGGCACCGTTATCCAGGCCGGTGCGGGCGCTGATGTTGTGGCAGGTCTCGCAGTCCACGCCGGGCATGGGGTTGTGCTCGGCGGTGAATTCCACGGATGCGCGATTGACCGTCGAGTTGATCTGACCCGTGGTGAGGCCGATGGGGGTATGGCAGCCAGTGCAGAAGTTATCCACACGTCCTTCGGTGGCCTCGCTGGCGTGTCGCAGCAGCGCCCGGTAGATGGGTTCCTCCCAGGCATGGGCCATCATCGATGAACGCCATTGTCGGTAGATCTCGTCATGGCACGCGCCGCAGACCTGCGCATCATCGAAGTCGCCTGCACTGAGCACGGTATTGTTCGGCGTGTTGGCCCGATGTGGAAAGAACGGCATCCCCTGCTTGTCTTCCAGCAACCGTGAGCGTGCCGGCTCCAGCCACTTGTCGTTGGGCCCGGGGGTTTCAGCGACAGCGACGAACGTGGCCAGCAATGCGAGCGTGACGCAGACCGCCAGCGGAAAAAGCGGAGTTCCACGCCGCGCATGGGGCGCTGACGTGAACGACTTCTTTGTCAGATAGCCCATTGCGCTGCCTCGCTTGCACCTGATCCATCAAAAGAGCGCGCGAAATCAGCAGAATCACGGCAATAGCCGTCTCTTTCAGCAAACTTCTGCCGGATTTCAATCTGTCCCCGCATCTGGGGGCGTAAGTCAGTAGTAGATGGGACGCAGGGCAGCGTCAAAGGACCGGCAATAGCCAGGCTCACTCGTTCAAGCTAGCTATCCGATTGATTTGTATGAGGAGCTCTGTATCTGGACATGAATGCAGGAGGCGATGAAGTGGCGATTATTCAGTACCAGCGACCGGTCGGTGAGTCCTGAACGGCGGGCACAAAAAAGGCCGCCACGGGGCGACCCAAAACAAAGCAGAGCACCAATAAGCTCTGAGGTCAGAGTGTAGAAGCTCTGCTACGAAAAGATGACAGAACACAGAAAAACGACCGGCATTTCGTCGGCAAAATCGCCGAACCCTGGTTAAACCGCTCTAGTTCGCGGGATAGCTGTGCACGACCCCGAAGCAGGTCGATCCTGCCCGTCGCCCTGCCGCCCCTCAGGGACTTCCGATAAGAAATTTCGCACAGAGCATGGGCCTTGAGCGCCTACAGCCGCCGTGGCTAAAGTCCCCGGCCATCGCGGTTGGAACCGCGACCGGGAGTCGCAACCCGAACTTCACGCAGGCCACGTCCCACCTCACGCGCAAGCGCCAATGGTGGGCCGTGCAGGGAAGGCCTAGGCCTTGCCGGGTTTTCCTCGCGTAACCGGTTTGCGACCCCTGCACGGCCCGCCGCCCTTGAATGAGTCGTGACACCAGGGTCGGCACCTCTACCACGCGAGGAAGCAAGGATATGCACACCCCACACGCAATGCAGACAGACACCCGCACGCCTGCCCATCTCCCTTCCCGGCGACTGCCCAGCACCAGCTTCACGCCGCTCCTGCCACAATCCCAGCCTTACGAAGACGTCCTGTTCATCAACGGGCGGGCACCTTCCGCGCACCTGTTCGAAGCCGCCAACCAACGCATGAGCGCCCTCGGCGACCTGCTGCGGATCATCGAATCCGGTAGCCGCACTAGCGCCCTCGCCCAGGAAACGGCACGACTGGCCTCCGCCCTCGGACTGCTCCTGGCAGATGCCCAGGCCCTCCACGAAGCCGCCTTCCAGCGTGTGCGGGAAGAACAGCGTCGGCCGGGCGAATCGTCTGCCTGATCCACCGAACAGACACACTGAAAAGGTCGGCCCACTTCAACAAAGCGTCGAACCGCATCAAAAATCATCACGCGCCCTTCCCTAGACTTGGCCTGCTCGCACTCCCATCCGGGGCACTGCGGGCGGGACCACCAACAACAAGAAGGAAGGTGCACATGAACGTTTACCGAAATGGATTGGCGTTGGCGTTTTCCTGGGTGCTGGCCATTGGAGCCGCGCACGCATCCGGGCCTATTCAGGTGCAGAACAGCTTCGACTCCATGGGGCCGGCGATGCAGAGTTGGGTCGATGGCACGGGCAAGACGCTCCACTACCTGGATGAGGGCCCGCGCGATGGCCTGCCCGTGGTGCTGGTCGGCGGTAATGGCACCAGTGGACGGGTGCTTGCCCTCACCGACTTCCTGCGCAGCTTGCGCGAGCAGTTGGACTTGCGCTTCATCACGCTGGAACGCAATGGCTTCGGTCAGACCGCGTTCGACCCCGCAGGCAATTACCAGTCATACGCCGAAGAGGTAGCCGCCCTGCTCGATCACCTGAACGTGAGCCGCTTCTCCCTGGTGGCGATCTCCGGCGGCGGTCCCTACGTGGCGCAGATCGCCTCCAGCCTGGCGTCTCGCGTGCGCTCGGTGCACATGGCCGCAGCCTTCTCGCAGACCGAAGGTGTGATGGCGACTCCCGCCCGCTGCGCCCTGAGTGATCAGCAGGTAGCCGAAGCCTATCTCGCCGGCCACTACGACGTGCCCTCGGTCTGGTGGGACCTGGGACCGAACACGGCGGTGAACCGCATCCATGGATTCCTCGACGAAGCGGCTGATGAAGGTGCGCGGTTCTACTACGCCAAAGGCTCGAAGGGCTTCAACATGGCGCCCCTGACCCATGAACTCCGCCTGTACTGCGACCAGCCGGTAGCGGACCTTTCCGCCGTCTATGCCCCGGTGTTCCTGTATTACGGACTCGCCGATGCGACGGTGACCCCGGCACACGCGGAGTTCTGGAAAAGCCGCTTCCCCAATGTAGCCGCCGAACGTCTCTATCCCGGAGAAGGCCACGACGTGCAGTACCGGCACTGGGGCCAGATCCTCACTGACCTGGCCTATCAGGGACAACGCATCCTCGTCTGCAGCAAGGGCCGTTCCCAACTGGTGGATTCCGATCAGGCCCCACGCCTGTTGCAGCGCGGCGCCAGCCTCGACATCTGTGCCTGGCAACAACCGGCCGGCCACTCGACCCAGCAGCCCTGACCGCTAACCAGGCTAAAGCCAGTACTCCCAGACGCGCCCGATACGTTCGCTGACGCGGGCGCGGATGGGACGACGCTTCCAGGAATCCAGGGTCAGCTCCTGTGAACCTTTCACGTCTTCCAGGAAGGCCTTGCGCATGCGCTCGCCGAAATCCGCCCCCAGCACCACCACGTTGACTTCCTGGTTGTGCAAGAAGCTGCGCCAGTCCAGGTTGGTGGAGCCCACTGTCGACCAGACACCATCGATCACCCCCGCCTTCACGTGCAGCAGGGCGTCCTTGCGCTCGTAAAGGCGTATGCCTGACTCCAGCAGCTCCTTGTAGTAGGCCCGCCCGGCATGGAACACCAGCCAGGAGTCGGTGCTGCTGGGCACCACCAGGCGCACGTCGACGCCACGGTTCACCGCGGCCTTGAGGGCGTCGAGCAACTGTGGGTCCGGCACGAAGTAGGCGCTGGTGAGCCAGATCTCGCTCTGCGCGCTGTGCAAGGCGGAGATGAGGGTGGCGTAGATCTGGCTGTAGGGTTCATCCGGCGAACTGCCGATGGCGCGCACCACTTCCTTGCCTGACGGCTGGATGGGCGGGAAGTAGTGTCTGGGTGCCAGAGTGCCGCCTTTCTGCCCGTCCCAGGTGGCAATGAAGAGTTTCTGCAGGTCGGCGACAACCGGGCCTTCGATGCGCAGGTCGGTGTCACGCCAGGGCAGGTCACCGCTCGGTGGCGGTTCGGTACCGGAGCCGAAGGAACCGCCGGAATACACGCCACTGATGTTGATGCCGCCGAGGATGGCGATGCGCCCATCGACAATGAGCAACTTGCGGTGGTCTCGCTGGTTCAGTTCCCAGCCTGCCTTGGCGGTCATGGGATTGACCGGGTTGAACTCCACCAGGCGAATGCCGGCCTGGCGAAACTGGTCGAAGAACTCCGGCGAAGTGCCCAGGCTGCCGACACTGTCGTAGATGAGATTGACCTGCACGCCACTGCGCTGCTTGGCGATCAGCTTGTCGGCGAAGCGCTGCCCCACCTCATCACCTTCGAGAATGTAGGTCTCCATGTTGATGTGGTCACGAGCGCCTTCTATGGCCTCGAACATGGATGCATAGGTGTCCGGCCCATCCTGCAACAACTCCACTTTGTTGCCGGCGGTAAGCGGGCTGCCCACCAGGGTTTCTTCGATCGCCAGGTGCAGATCGAAGATATTGGTCTCCATCCCTGACGCTTTGAGCCGTTCCAGAACGGCCTTGCTGCGGGCCTCGGAAAGCGGGCCATGGGCACCGTCGACCTGCACTTGCGTCTCTGGCGAGTGGACCATGTCGGGATTGATACGGGGCAGTGACGTGCACGCCAGGAGGAGCGATGAAAGCACCACCAGGACAAACGCCACTGTCCCTGATGACGGCAATTTCATTCAGCATCCTCCACCTGAATGACGTCGTTACGCGAAGACGCGCAACGACTGTTTTCCGGACGATCCTGAGCGATTCGACAGTGCCTGCAGGGAAAAGGTTGGCACAATCTGCGTCGCGGGAATCACACCTGGACGCAGTTGTCCGGAACGAAACGCAGTAGCGCTTCAGGTGTAGGCAAGTCGTCAGGCAGGTAGCGTTCGGCATACCGCAGGCAGGCCCCGGAACGCAGCAGCAGGCTGAACAGGTCAGGGTCGAGATGGCCCTGCTCGCACATGCTTCGCATGATCGCCAGGGCCTGCTCCAGGGTCTTGCTCGGCTTGTAGGGGCGGTCCCTGGCGGTGAGCGCCTCGAGCACATCGGCAATGGCCAGCATCCGCGCCTGGGGACTGAGCCGGCCGGCTTTCAGTCCACGGGGATAACCCTTGCCATCCATGCGTTCATGGTGGCCGCCGGCGATCTCCGGCACCTGTGCCAGCAACCCGGGAAACGGCAGGGCCGAGAGCATGCGAATGGTCTGGACCACATGCTCATTGATCTTGTAGCGCTCCTCCTCGGTGAGGGTGCCACGTCCGATGGACAGGTTCTTCAGTTCACCCAGGTCATAGAGCAGCGCCGGCTGGTGCATGTGCACGCCCCAGGAATTGTCGGGAGTCAGGCGTTCCTCCACGGGGCGCGGTACGCGATGTTCTGGCCGATCGGCCAGCAGCGGCTCCAGCACCGGCAGGGCTTGCACCGGTTCGCTCTCCTTGCGCAGGCGCGCCTCGCCGGAAATGCCCAGTCGGTCGTCGAGGGTCCGCAACCAGTTGCCCTCGGCGATTCGCCGCAGGCGCGCCAGGCGCTCTTCGCTCATGTAGCCACCCAGATTGCACTCGGCAACGAAGGCGAAATCGTCGTCCAGCTCACGCCAACGGGCATCGCGCCGGGCACGTGCGGCCTCTGAGTCGGCCCCCGACACCAGGGCTTCCAGACGGGCGATCTCGGCATCACGCTTGAGCACCTCGAAGCGCATGCGGATTTCGTGAATGCGATCGTAGAGGGTTTCCAGCTTGGTGGACTTGTCGACCACATACTCGGGCGTGGTGATCTTGCCGCAATCATGCAACCAGGCAGCGATATGCATGGCCTCGTGGTCCGCAGCCGTCATGCCGAAGCCCGCAAACGGGCCCGTCCGCTCCGCACAGGCCGCCTCGGCGAGCAACCGCGCCAGCTCCGGCACGCGGGCGCAGTGGCCGGCCGTGTAAGGGCTCTTGGCATCCACGGCGGTGGCGATCAGTCGGATCAACGAATCGAACATCGCCTTTCGCTGATCCAGCAGACCCCGGGTTTCCAGAGCGACGGCAGCGAATCCGGAGAGGGCCTCGATGAAGCGCACCTGGGACGCGCCCGGCTGCACGTCCCGAAACAGGACCAGCACGCCCACCGCTTCATCGTGGCGACTGAACAGCGGCACACTGAAGCTGGCACAGGGAGGCAAGCCGAAGCGGGCACTGGATGCTGCGTTTGCCGGCTCGGTCTGGGTCTGGCGGGTTTCCAGCGCGCGCTCGGCAGCGAACACCCCATCGCACAGGCCCAAACCCTGCTCCACCTGGCTTGCGCCCCAGAGCCCACCCACAGCTTCCAGGCGCCCCTCTTCGCCGACATGGATCAGCAAGAGCGCCCCACGGGCTTGGGCAGCTTCAACAGTCACCTGCAACAGATTGGGCAACAGGCGCTGGAAATCCGGTTCGACGCTCAATCGCTTCAGAGCATCGATGAAGCTCCCCATGGCATCGCGGTTCTGCCGCAGCGTCGTGCCCAGTTCGCGGACCTCATGGATTCGGCTATCGACTCCCAGCTCCACATCGAACTCGAAATAGCGGACCCGTGCCGACTGCTGCGCCAGCAGTTTGATGGGCCGGCTGATGAGCCCCGCCAGCCAGTACGCCAAGGCACCGGTAAGCAGCAGCGCCACCAGGGTGACCCACAGGGCGCGGTCCCGCAGGACATGCGCTTCCTGCATCATTTCGTCGAGGGGAATCGCCGTGCCCATGAACAGCGATAACGCCTCCTCTACCGGCAGGCGCTGCAGGTAGAACTGCCAGGTGCGCCCCTCCACCTCCTGGCGCACCGCCACCAGCTCGCCATCGCCTGCACCATCGGCCGCCGGCTCCATCCTCGACAAAAAGTCGATCGCCGGATCGCTCATTTCCTCCATCAGCAGCAGGTCTTCCCTGGCTTCCGGCCCGTGATCGAGATTGTCGCCAGCCAGCACCCTGCCCCTGCCGTCGAAGATCAGCATGTGCGCACCCGGGGTATGGAGCTTGCGTCGCAGCCAGCCATCCAGGGCGCTGTGGCGCAAGTCGGCGCCGACCACCTGCCCGTTGCTGGTGACCCGCGCCACCGACGAGCCGATCATGCGGGTCTCGAAGAAGCGGTAGGGCGGCGTACGCACCAGTTCACCCTTTTCCTTCGCGAGGATGTACCAGGGTCGCTGCCGCGGGTCGTAGTCCGTGGTCGCAGTTTTCTTTCGCTGTCCTATCGGACGCAGCAGGCCATCGAGGAATTGATAGTGGGCCACGCCGCCAGTTGCATGTGGCTCGACGCTCTGCAGCAGGAAGCGCGCACCGATCGGCGCCTCGAACAGGCGCAAATCGTAGGTATCCTCGAGCTTGCGCAACTGGAAGTACTCGCCCTGGTCGTTCCCCATGTACACGGCCACGGCGATTGGCGAATTGCGCAGGGCCTCGGCCATCTCCGGCAATGCCGCGACGCGGCTTTGGTAATCGCCACCGTTGAGTCCGGGAGTCAGGGCCAGGAGCTGCACGCTGTTACGAATGGGGCCGAGCAAGCGGTCGAGCTCGGCACCGGCCTCCTGGGCCGAGCTGCGCGCCTGCCGTTCAGCGCGCTCGGCGATCAGCTCCGTACTGAGTTCGTACAGCAGCCACGCGATGACCAGGCCGACGCCACAGGTCATCGCCATCATGAAGAGCACGAGATAGAAGCGGAGCGGCCAGGCGCGTTTCATCAAACCCTTCCCTGGTGGGGGCGCTGTCCGCAAATACTGGCACGCGACTGCGCATCCCGCGAATCGCGGCCCGGCCGTCCATCAGCTTTGCGAGAAGCGCGGCCCCAGCAGGATGATGGTTGCGCCCATTACGCAGAGCGCGGCCCCCAGCCAATCGCTTGCCAGCGGCCGGGTGCGCTCGACGACGCCGAGCCAGAGCAGCGAGGCGACGATGTAGATACCGCCGTAAGCCGCATAGGCGCGGCCTGCGTAGGCGGCTTCCACACGGGTCAGGAGCAGGGCGAAGAGGGTCAGGCTGAACAGGCCGGGCACGACCCACCAGGCGCTCTTGCCCATTCGCAGCCAGAGCCAGAAGGCATAGCAGCCCCCGATCTCGAAGAGCGCGGCGAGGAAGAACCAGAGGTAGTTGAGCATCGATGTTTTCCCTGCAAGGTGGAGCCCGACCGCTCCGGTGTCAGCCGTGCACGCCGCCTTCACGTTCCCAGGCGCAACGCACGCGCAGGTTGTCTTCCTGGGGACTGTGGAAGCCCTGCTCGCTTTCCCAGCGGAAGGTGTGGATGCCGTTGAGCTCGGTTTCCAGATGAACCACCGCACTGCTCCAATAGAGCTGCTTGAGTAGCCCTTCGAACGCCTTCACCCAGAGGCTCCACTCGTATTCAACCGCCGGGTAGCTGGCGCCGAAATGGATCACCTGGGTGCGGAAGAGCCCTTCGCCGGGGTGTTCGCAGCAGGAGAACATCTCGCGACCGAGGAACGGCCAGGCCTCCCCGCTGGGCAGGTTGTCGAGCACTCGACGGTTGGTCTCGCGGCGCAGGCGGTGTTCCTGATCGTCGAGCGACGGCCAGTCGCGGATGCAACCATAGACGATGGATTCGGACTCCACGCGGGCACTCCAGTAAAACAGTGGCAGCCTTCTAACACAGGACTGCCACGGGAGAAAGGAATTGCGTCGAAGTCTTCAGGCCGGCCTGCGACCGAGCAACCAGGCCAATGCGCACATCACCAGGGCAAGCCCGGTGATGACCATGAAAGGCAGCTGGTAACTCCCCGCCAGATCACGGCCAAAACCAGCCAGGACCGGCGCGAAACTGGCCATCCCGTAGCCGGCGAACAGCATCATCGCTGTCCAGCGGCTCACCGCCAGCGGCGTGTGCGCTTCATAGAGCGGCAGCACCAGGGACAATGCGAACGAACCGCTGAGGCCCAGCCCCAGGAAACCCGCCCAGACTTCGGGCAGCAGCGTCGGCTGGAAGCAGATCATCCCCAGGCAGACCGTACTGACCAGGCCACAGACCAGCAGCAACTGGTAGCGGTTGTCGAAGCGCTGGGCCAGCCAGGGCAGGACGAAAGCGCTGGGCAATCCCACCAGCATGAACAGGCTGAACAGACTGTTGCTGCGCAGCAGGCTGAGGCCAGCCTCGTGGTAGCGCGCCACCAGCCAGGTGGTCAGGGCATAGAACAGGCCGGCCTGGAGCGCGAAGAAAGCGGTGATCAGCCAGGCTCGCGGTTCGCCCCAGGGCAGTCCACCCTGCCCCGCTTCGCTGGCGCTCTCGGCGCGATTCGGCACCATCAGCCAGAGCAACAGTGCGCCAAGTGCTGGCACGGCCCAGAAGGCCAGCCCGAGATGCCATTGGTCCCCCAGCAATTGGGTAACCGGCGGCGTCAGCACCGCGCCGGCAGCGCCGCCAATCGTCATGCTCAGGGAGTACCAGGCCACCACCCGGCCGACCTGGTCATGGAAATGGCGCTTGATGAAACCGGACAGCAGCGGGCCAGCGACGGCGATACCGGCTCCCATCACCACGGCACTGCCGATCAGCACGCTGCTGGCATGGCTGCCCAGGCGGGCCAGCAAGGCAACGCCGATCAGGCCAAGGCAAACGGTGATCACCCGCTCCAGGCCGTAACGCACCGCCAGCCGCGGCGCCAGGGGCGCGAGCAAGCCCATGCAAAGCACCGGCAGGGCGGTGGTCAGGCTGATCAGACTGCGACTGAGCGCCAGCTCATCGGCGATGCGTTCGATCAAGGGGGCGAGGGAAGTGATACCGGGCCGCAAGTTGATAGCGGCCAGTACCAGCGCCAGCATCAGCAGCGCACGGGAAAGGGGTTTCACGATGGAACCATCCGGGTTGGCGGGCAGGCCGGGGGAGCAACCCTACTCCCCCGATCCGCCGCCGGGCAACCCCGAACGCAGCGAAAGCTGACCGAGTGGACAGCCAGTTACTCAGCCATTGTGGTGCTTGGCGCGCATCTTCGCTGCCATGCTGGCCATCTCGTCGTAGAGCGCCTGCGGATTCTTCTGCTTCACGGCCCAGGCCATGCGGCCCTGCTCGTGGGGCAGGATCATGAAGGTGCCGGCGTTGACTTCCTGGAAGATGTAGTCGGCGATGTCGGCGGCACTGATCGGCGAGCTTTCCAGCAGCTTGCCCACCTGCTGCTTCATGGTCGGGGTCGGGCCACGGAAGGAATCCAGCAGGTTGGTCTGGAAGAACGACGGGCAGACCACATGCACGCCGACGCCCTCTTCCTTCAGCTCGATCAGCAGGCTCTCGGACAGAGCCACCACGCCCGCCTTGGCGACGTTGTAGTTGCTCATCGCCGGGCCTTGCATCAGCGCGGCCATGGAGGCGACGTTGACGATCCGTCCCTTGCTCTTCTGCAGCAGCGGCAGGAAGGCCTTGCAGCCCTTGACCACGCCCATCAGGTTGATCGCGATCTGCCAGTCCCAGTCTTCCAGGGACAGCTCCTCGAAGAAGCCGCCCGAGGCGACGCCGGCGTTGTTGACGATGATGTCGATGCCGCCCAGCTTCTCTTCGCAGGCCTGGGCGAAGGCGGTGAGCTGGCTGTAGTCGCGAACGTCGCAGCGTTGGGTAAATCCATCGCCACCGGCTTCGCGGACCAGCTTGAGGGTTTCGGCCAGGCCGCTTTCGTTGACGTCGGACAGGGCCAGCTTCCAGCCCTCGCGCGCCCAGCGCAGGGCGATTTCGCGACCGAGCCCGGAACCGGCGCCGGTGATCATGATGCGGTTATGCATGGTGAGGTGCCTTTCTGCTTGTGCGGTAGATGAGCCGCAGTGTAGCGAAGGCCATAGTCCCGCCACCCGTGAATCACGGCGCTGAATGATGAGGGCAAACTCCGCTAGCGGCGCCGCATCAGCCTCATCGCCAGCAGCCCATAGGGCACCAGGTTGATTAACAGTGCGAAGGCCCCGATCCAGAGCTGGATGGCCGGTGTCAGTCCCGCCGGATAGATCATCGGCACCAGGTAGTGTTCGATGAATCCCCCGCTGTAACCCTGCTCCCCCGCCGCCAGGCGCAGACGGTTCTCCAGCGGCGTGAGCGGGCAGATCAGATGAAGGAATTCCACCGTGGCGCCCCAGGCCACCGCCGGTAGGTGCAGCAGTGCCAGGCGCGGCCACCTCAGCACCAGCAGCCCGCCCAGCACCACGAAGAGAATGAAGGCCAGGTGCAGCAGCAGTACGGCGTCGGCGGCGATCCGGTAGCTCATGGTGTGGTATCCACAGGGTCTTTTTCCTTGAACCATCACGAAAGGTGGTCAGTCGGTTACTACAGGCACGTCAATCTGCCACCAACGATAACGCGACGTGCCCCTGGCAATCCCAGATACCGAGGAACCATTGCCCATGATCACCATTCTGCTGCTCGTCATCCTTGTCCTGCTGCTGATTGGCGGCCTACCAGTCTTCCCGCACTCCCGTAACTGGGGCTACGGCCCATCCGGCATGGTCGGTGTACTGCTGGTCATCGTGGTCGTGCTTCTATTGTTAGGGATGATCTAGCCGGCCCTTCTGCCTCCGGCTTACCACCGAACCTGTAGGAGCGAGCTTGCTCGCGAATAGTCCGAGCACGATCTTTCGCGAGCAAGCTCGCTCCTACATTCATGAAAGTCCTAATCCCAAATGAAAAGGGGCAGCCCGAAGGCTGCCCCTTTTGTCTTGCGTACCTGGCAGGGATCAGTGGGCTACTGCACCACTGGCGCCCAGGCCGGTCTGGGAACGTACGAACTGCGGGTAGAAGCGCGCGCGTTCCTCGTCCGCGGCAGCGGATTTGTCGGTGATGGAGAAGAACCAGATACCGACGAAGGCCACGAGGATCGAGAACAGCGCCGGGTACTCGTACGGGTAGACCGGAGTGGCATGGCCGAGGATCTGCACCCAGATGGTCGGGCCGAGGATCATCAGACCCACGGCGGTGACCAGGCCCAACCAGCCGCCGATCATGGCGCCACGGGTGGTCAGTTTCTTCCAGTACATGGAAAGGATCAGCACCGGGAAGTTGCAGCTGGCGGCAATCGAGAAGGCCAGGCCCACCATGAAGGCGATGTTCTGCTTCTCGAACAGGATGCCGAGGCCAATGGCCACGAAGCCCAGGATAACGGTGGTGATCTTCGAGACGCGCAGCTCGTCCTTCTCGCTGGCCTTGCCCTTCTTGAACACGGAAGCGTAGAGGTCGTGGGACACAGCCGAAGCACCGGCCAGGGTCAGGCCGGCAACCACCGCCAGGATGGTGGCGAAGGCCACGGCGGAGATGAAGCCCAGGAACAGGCTGCCGCCCACGGCGTTGGCCAGGTGCACCGCCGCCATGTTGTTGCCGCCCAGCAGCGCGCCGGTGGCGTCCTTGAAGGCCGGGTTGGTGCTGACCAGCAGGATGGCGCCGAAGCCGATGATGAAGGTCAGGATGTAGAAGTAACCGATGAAGCCGGTGGCGTAGAACACCGATTTACGGGCTTCCTTGGCATCACTCACCGTGAAGAAGCGCATCAGGATGTGCGGCAGGCCAGCGGTACCGAACATCAGCGCCAGGCCCAGGGAGATCGCGGAGATCGGATCCTTCACCAGGCCGCCGGGGCTCATGATGGCCTCGCCTTTCGGGTGAACCTTGATGGCTTCGCTGAACAGGGTCGCGATGTCGAAGTTGACGTGCTTGAGCACCATGATCGCCATGAAGGATGCGCCGGAGAGCAGCAGCACGGCCTTGATGATCTGTACCCAGGTGGTCGCCAGCATGCCGCCGAACAGCACGTAGAGCACCATCAGGATACCGACCAGGACCACGGCCACGTGGTAGTTGAGGCCGAACAGCAGCTCGATCAGCTTGCCGGCACCCACCATCTGGGCGATCAGGTAGAAGGCCACCACCACCAGCGAACCGCTGGCGGACAGGGTGCGGATTTCCTTCTGCTTCAGGCGGTAGGAGGCTACGTCGGCGAAGGTGTACTTGCCGAGGTTGCGCAGCCGCTCTGCGATCAGGAAGAGAATCACCGGCCAGCCCACCAGGAAACCGATGGAGTAGATCAGGCCGTCATAGCCGGAGGTGAACACCAGGGCGGAAATACCCAGGAAGGACGCCGCGGACATGTAGTCACCGGCAATCGCCAGGCCGTTCTGGAAGCCGGTGATGCTGCCGCCGGCGGTGTAGAAGTCCGCAGCCGACTTGCTGCGCTTGGACGCCCAGTAGGTGATGTACAGCGTGGCGCCGACGAAGGCGACGAACATGACGATGGCCGAGGCGTTCAGCGGCTGGCGCTGGACATCGCCCTCGATGGCGCCGGCAGCCCAGAGGGCGGGCGCCACGACCATCAGGCCGAGCACGGCAAGGATGCGCGCGATCATTACTGGACCTCCTTGAGGATTTCCACGTTGAGACGGTCGAACTCGCCGTTGGCACGACGGACGTAGATACCGGTCAGCACGAAGGCGGACAGGATCAGACCGACACCGATCGGGATACCCCAGGTGACCGGAGAATCAGGGTTGATGCGGGTGCCGAGCACTTGTGGCTCGAAAGCGATCAGGAGAATGAAGGCCAGGTAAAGGCCGAGCATGATTGCGGAGAGAATCCAGGCGAAGCGCTCTCGCTTGGAAACCAGTTCCTGAAAACGCGGATTCTCTTGAATCCGCTTGTAGGTGCTGTCGTTCATTATTGTTGTCCTCCACAGCGCGGGTTGCTGGTGAAGCCAACAATAGAACGGCGGTACAAGCGCAACAGACGACCTTAGTCTTACTCGGGGCGATTCTCGACCAAGGTCGTACTCCGTCCATGCAGTGAAACTATCAGCGCCATGCTGGATGAACATTTCCCTGTATCACGCGATGGGCCTAGCCTGAGCACACCGAATAATCATTCTCATTCCCGAGGTGCGCCATGCTCAAGACCGTGACCTTCACCCTCATGCACTTCTGCATCGCCTTCAGCGTGGCCTACGCCCTGACCGGCAGCGTGACGGTCGGCGGACTGGTGGCGGTGGTTGAGCCGCTGTGCAACTCGGTCGGTTTCTACTTCCACGAGAAATTCTGGAAGCGCTTCGAAAATGCAGACAAGCCGGGCCAGGAGATACCCAAGCACGCCTGGCTGCATCACCACGCGTAACGGGGCTCGGGACCGAAATGCGCTGTCAGGAATTTCCCCTTCCTGGCCGTAGGAGCGCGGGGGGCTAATCCGCTAAGATGCGCGGCTTTGCCCCCAACGCAAGCATCCTTAGCCATGAGTCAGAACGACCGTTTCCCTGCACTCCCCTACCTCCTTTCCTTCGTGATCGCGGCGCTCGCCCTTGCCGGCCTCTGGTACGGCCTCGGCAAGCCGGTGATCCTGCCGGACGCCGCCACTCCCAGCCATAAGCTGCAGTGCGCGTCGTACAGCCCGTTCGACAAGGACCAATCGCCGTTCGACCAGCCTTTCGTGCTGCGCCCCGAGCGCATGGACGCCGACCTGGCCCTGCTGGCGACTCGCTTCCACTGCGTGCGCACCTATTCCATGACCGGTCTGGAAGCCATCCCGGAACTCGCCCGCAAACACGGCCTCAAGCTGATGCTGGGTGCCTGGGTGAACGGCAATCCGGTGGACACGCAGAAAGAAATCGACGCCTTGGTCAAGGCGGCGAATGCCAACCCCGATGTTGTGCAATCGGTGATCGTGGGCAACGAGACCCTGCTGCGCAAGGAAGTTACCGGCGCCCAACTCGCCAAGCTGATCGAGCAGGTCAAGGCTCAGGTGAAGCAGCCCGTGACCTACGCGGACGTGTGGGAATTCTGGCTGCGCCATCCGGAAGTCGCGCCGGCGGTGGATTTCCTCACCATCCATCTGCTGCCCTACTGGGAAGACGATCCTGCCGGCATCGACCAGGCCCTGCGTCACGTCGCCGAAATCCGCCAGGTGTTCGGCAACAAGTTCGCGCCCAAAGACATCTTCATCGGTGAAACCGGCTGGCCCAGCGAAGGCCGCCAGCGCGAAACCGCTCTACCGAGCCGCGTCAACGAGGCCAAGTTCATCCGTGGTTTCGTCGCCATGGCCGAGCAGAACGGCTGGGGCTATAACCTGATCGAAGCCTTCGACCAGCCGTGGAAGCGCGCGAGCGAAGGTGCCGTGGGCGGCTATTGGGGACTCTTCGATGCCGACCGCCAGGAGAAAGGCGTGCTCGCCGGCCCAGTCACCAACCTGCCCTACTGGCCCATGTGGCTGGGGGTTTCCGGCCTGATTTTCCTTGCGACCCTGCTGCTTGCCGGCCGTCCCGCTTCCACGCGCGCAGCCCTGGTGCTGCCGCTGTTGGCGGCAACTGGTGCGGCGTGCATCGGTCTGTGGGGCGAGATGGCGCGGGTTACCAGTCGCTTCGTCGGCGAATGGGCGTGGGCGGCCTTCCTGGTCGGCCTCAACCTGATGGTCCTGGCTCACGGCGCCCTGGCGCTTTCAGCCCGCGGCGGGGTACGCAGCCGCCTGTTCGTCTGGCTGGAGTCCCGTGGCGGCTGGTGGTTGCTGGCTTCCGGCTTTGCCGGCGCGGTGCTGATGCTGGCCCTGGTGTTCGACGCTCGCTACCGCAGCTTCCCCAGCGCCGCCCTGTTGCTGCCGGCCCTGGTCTACCTGTTCCGCCCGGTTGCCGCCCCGCGCCGCGAAGTCGCCCTGATGGCGGTACTGGTCGGCGCCGGCATCGTGCCGCAGCTCTACGAAGAAACCCTGGGCAACGTCCAGGCGATCGGCTGGGCCGTCGTCAGCGTCCTGCTGCTGGCTGCCCTGTGGCGCAGCCTGCGGGTTCGCGCATGATCCGGGATGTGGCCTGCCTCTGTGGGAGCGAATTCATTCGCGATTGAAATCGCTCCCACAGGCACCGCATACCTCCCTCGCAGGAAACAAAAAAGGACGCCCAAGGCGTCCTTTTTTATTGCTCGCTGGAAACTCAGGCTGTGGCCGCAACCAGTTCTGCCTCACGGCGCACCAGGCGCAGGCCGGCAATGACGCAGGCGAACACGGCGAGGCTGGCGGTGTAGAGCACCAGGGCCGGCAGGGCGAACAGCAGGGCCAGCAGAGCGAGAATCCAACCCGCGCGGCCGGGAACGAAGAACGCGGCGAGCGCGGCGCCCAGGCCGATCCAGGCGATCACCCGGAAATGGATCAACAGGCCCAGGCCTGCGCGAACCTGGCATTCCCAGCGTTGCGCTTCATCGACGCACAAGCCGACCCACTGGCCGTCCTCCATCAGGGCGAAACGAACGCCGTAGCTGGCGGCCAGCCAGAGTGGCAGCAGGATCAGCAGCAGGATGAGGGACGAACGGCTGGACATGGTGATCTCCGAATGGGTAAGCGGCGCCAAGGATACCCCCAAGCCCAGGCTATGCAAGGACCTTCCAACCATCGGTAACAACCTGGCCTGACGTACGGCCCGCACTCACGGGACTTGCAGTTGTCATAGGCTCGGTATTCACTCATCACGTTCTCTTATAAGGAACACGGCCCGGTGGCCCCTGAACGGGGTGGGACCGGGGGAGAGGCTGGAGCCTGCAAGCGACTGCGGCACGGCCTCCGCAGAAACTGAACAGGGACCTTTCCTATGCTCCGTCTTCGACTTGCCGCCCTGTTGGGCAGCCTGACTTTCTGTGCCCACGTGCTGGCCACGGACCTGGATGCGGCAAGCTACGGCTTTCCGATCAGCAACCCCTTCGAAGCGACCATCGCCACGACGCCGCCCGACCTGCGCAGCAAAGTGCCGGCGGACGAAGACATCAACCAGGCCGACTACGACCTGAAATTGCGCCCCGAGCGTGAGGCCGACTTGCCCGACAACTTCTGGTCGGTGAAGAAGCTGCGCTATCGCCTCGCCCAGCAGAAGGGTTCCGCGCCGCTGGTGTTCGTCATCGCCGGCACCGGCGGCAATTACGCCAGTACCCACGCCGAAAGCCTCAAGAAGCTGTTCTATGGCGCTGGCTACCACGTGGTGCAGCTCTCCTCGCCCACCAGCTACGACTTCATGGCCGCCGCCTCGCGCCACGCCACACCCGGACTTTCAGCCGAGGATGCCGACGACCTCTACCGCGTCATGCAGGCCGTACGCGCCCAGCATCCGGGCCTGGAGGTCAGCGACTTCTACCTCACCGGCTACAGTCTTGGCGCCCTGCAAGCCGCCTTCGTCAGCCACTTGGACGAGACCCGCCGCAGCTTCAACTTCAAGCGCGTCCTGCTATTGAACCCGCCGGTGAATCTCTACACCTCGGTGACCAACCTCGACCGCCTGGTGCAGACCCGCGTGAAAGGCGTCGACGACAACACGACCTTCTACCAGGTGGTGCTCGGCAAGCTGACCCGCTACTTCCAGCAGAAAGGCTACATCGATCTCAACGACGCGCTGATGTTCGACTTCCAGGAGTCCAAACAGCGGCTGTCCAATGAGCAGATGGCCATGCTGATCGGCACCGCCTTCCGCTTCTCGTCGTCGGATATCGCCTTCACCTCGGACCTGATCAACCATCGCGGCCTGATCACCCCGGTGAAATACCCGATCAGCGAAGGCACCAGCCTGACCCCTTTCTATAAACGCGCCCTGCAGTGCGACTTCGACTGCTACATGACGGAGCAACTGATCCCCTACTGGCGCGCCCGCTACGACGGCGGCAGCCTGACCCAACTGATCAACCAGGTCAGCCTCTATGCGCTGGAGGACTACCTGAAGGGCAACAGCAAGATCGCCGTAATGCACAACGCCGACGACCTCATCCTCGGTCCGGGCGACCTGGGCTTCCTGCGCCGAACCATCGGCGACCGCCTGACCGTGTACCCCCACGGCGGTCACTGCGGCAACCTCAACTACCGCGTCAACGGCGACGCCATGCTGGAGTTCTTCCGTGGCTAAGAAAGCACTCTTCATCGCCCTGCTGTTGACCAGCGGCCTGACCTGGGCCCAGGAACCCGACCAGGACGGATTCACCGAACCGCTGAAAGACCTGAAGTTCAACCCCGGACTCGACCAGCGCGAGTTCGAGCGCTCGACCCTTGACGCGCTGAATGTCTACGACCCCTACGAAGCCTGGAACCGGCGCATCTATCATTTCAACTACCGTTTCGATGAATGGGTGTTCCTGCCCGTGGTGCGCGGCTACCGGTATGTCACGCCGGGATTCCTGCGCAGCGGCGTGAGCAACTTCTTCAGCAACCTGGGCGACGTGCCCAACCTGCTGAACAGCATGTTGCAGCTCAAGGGCCAACGTTCCATGGAAATCACCGGGCGCCTGTTGCTGAACACCACCATCGGCGTCGTCGGCCTCTGGGACCCGGCCACGCGCATGGGACTGCCCAAGCAGACCGAGGACTTCGGCCAAACCCTCGGCTACTACGGCGTGAACGATGGCCCCTACCTGATGCTGCCGATCCTCGGCCCTTCCAACCTGCGGGACACCGGTGGGCTGGTGGTGGACTACGTGGCCGACTACCAGATCAACTTCCTCAACGTGCCGGAAGTCAGCAGCAACCATCCGGAAATCACGGTGCTGCGCATGGTGGACAAGCGTTACTCCACCAATTTCCGCTACGGCCAGCTCAACACCCCTTTCGAGTACGAGAAACTGCGCTACGTCTACACCGAGTCACGCCGGTTGCAGATTGCCGAGTGAGGCCACCGGCCTCGCACTGTAGGGGCGACGGGACTTGTAGGAGCTAGCTTGCTAGCGAACAGGGGCCATTCGCTGGCAAGCCAGCTCCTACTACGCTGCAGCTAGACGGCAGGCACGGTGTGGGGATAGGCCGGCGCCATCTCCAGGCCGAGGAAGCTCTGCAACTCGGCACGCTTGGCCATGGCGTCCTGGTAGCCCAGTTCGATCAGCTCATTGCAGTAGCCCGGTTCGAACAGCAGATAACTGAGCACCCCTGCCCCGCTCGCCCGTGTCGCACCCGGTCCGCGCAGGAAGGTGCGGATGGCGCGGGGCATTTCCCGTCGATGGCGGGCAGCGATTTCATCCAGTGGCCGGCTCGGGGAAATCACCAGCACTTCCACCTGTTCCGAGCTAAGGTTTCGCGGGCGCGCCTCGGCCGGAATCGCCCGACTCATGCGGTTGATCCGCTCAAGCAGTTCGATATCGCTTTCCAGGTTGTCGATGAAGGTGCTGTTCAGCAAATGCCCGCTGATCTGCGCCAGGGTCGGCGGACGTCCGCTCTGGGGCAACGGCATTTCCTGATTGGGGTTCATGCCCAGCGGGTTGCCACTTACCCCGACCACCAGCACCCGGTTGGCCCCCAGGTGGAGGGCCGGGCTGATCGGCGCCGTCTGCCGCACCGCGCCGTCACCATAGTATTCACGTCCCAGCCGCACCGCTGGGAACAGCAGCGGAATCGCCGCGCTGGCCATCAGGTGCTCGATGCCCAGCCGGGTCGGCACGCCGACACGGCGATGGCGGAACCAGGGATCGATGGTGGCGCGACCCTGGTAGAAGGTCACCGCCTGCCCGGATTCGTAGCCGAAGGCGGTCACCGCCACGGCGCGCAATTGCCGGGTGCGCACGGCGGCGGAGATGCCGGAGAAGTCCAGTTCGCGCTCCAGCAGCTCACGCAATGGGGCGTTGTCCAGCAGGGCCGCAGGGATGTCGCGGCCAAGTCCCAGCAGATTGTGGCCAAAGAAGCGCGAGCTCTGGTGCAACACACCGGGCCAGTCGCTGCGATAGATCTGCCCGCAACGGAAGCCCTTCCAGACGGCGTTCAGGCGACGAATGGCCTGACTGAAGTGCAATGCGCCGCAGGCCAGGCCGACGGCATTCACTGCGCCGGCCGAGGTGCCGACTATCACGGGGAAGGGATTGCAGGCCGCATCCGGCAGCAGATCGGCGATGGCGCCCAACACGCCCACCTGGTAGGCAGCCCGCGAACCACCACCGGAAAGGATCAGCCCGGTCACGGGCTTCGTGGTGGCGGCGCTGGCATCCATGGACTGCTCTCCAGACGGAATTTTCCGAGTATAGGTTCAGCTATCAGTAAAGCTTCGGTGCGCCTTCCGGCCGGGTCTTGAAGCGGCGATGGGCCCAGAGGTACTGCTCCGGGCATTCGCGGACAGCGCCTTCCACCCACTGATTGACGCGCAGGCAATCGGCCTCCTCGGTTTCGCCAGGGAAGTCCGACAGCGGTGGATGGATCACCAACCGGTAGCCGGAACCATCCTCCAGGCGGCGCTGGGTGAAAGGCAGCACGATGGCACGGCCCAGACGGGCGAATTTGGTGGTGGCGGTCACGGTAGCGGCCTCGATGCCGAACAGCGGCACGAACAGGCTCTGCTTGCGGCCATAGTCCTGGTCGGGTGCGTACCAGATCGCGCGGCCGGCGCGCAGCACCTTGAGCATGGCACGCACGTCTTCACGTTCGATGGCGCTGGCGTCCAGGTTATGGCGTTCGCGGCCACGACGCTGGATGAAGTCGAACAGCGCGTTCTTGTGCTCGCGGTACATGCCGTCGATGGTGTGCACTTGTCCGAGCAGTGCGGCGCCGATCTCCAGTGTGGTGAAGTGCAGGGCCATGAGGATTACGCCCTGGCCTTCGGCCTGGGCCTTCTGCAGGTGTTCCAGCCCTTCTATGTGGGAAAGCTGTGCGAGGCGGGGTTTGGGCCACCACCAGCTCATGGCCATCTCGAAGAAGGCGATGCCGGTGGAGGCGAAGTTCTCCCGCAGCAGGCGCTCCCGCTCAGTGCGGGACAATTCCGGGAAGCACAACTCCAGGTTGCGCCGGGCGATCTTGCGCCGCGACCCGGCCACCCGCAGCATCAGCGCCCCCAGTGCGCGCCCCATTCCCAGTTGCGCCCGATAGGGCAACAGGGTGATCAGCCACAGCACACCGAGCCCCAGCCACAGCGGCCAAAAACGCGGGTGGAGGAACTGTGGGCGAAATTGAGGTCTATCCATCTCTGAATCCGCTTGAGCGAGAAAACCGCGCATTCTACTCCAAATGCGCCGCCCCCTTCCGGCTTGCTAGCGCCGGACGATCTCGCTATAAGTCCTCGCCATTCACGACTGCAGGCAGACCATGAGCCAAGCCGACTTTCTCGACCAAGAACCCGTGTTCCAGCTCAAGGGCAGCATGCTCGCCATCACCGTGATGGAACTGGCGCACAACGACCTCGAACGCCTCAATCGGCAACTGGACGAAAAAGTCGCCCAGGCCCCCAATTTCTTCCAGAACACCCCGCTGGTCATGGCACTGGACAAGCTGCCCGAGGGCGAACCGCCCCTGGACCTGCCCGCGCTGCTGGAAATCTGCCGCCGCCATGGCCTGCGCACCCTGGCGATCCGCGCCAGCCGCGAAGAGCACATCGCCGCCGCCGATGCCCTGGACATCCCGATCCTGCCACCGTCGGGGGCCCGCGAGCGGCGCATCGACCCGGTAGAACCCGAGGCGAAGAAGAAAGTCGAGAAACCGGTCGAGCCGCCCAAACCCGAGGTGCAACCGACGAAAGTCATCACCACCCCGGTGCGCGGCGGCCAACAGGTCTATGCTCCTGGCGGCGACCTGGTAGTCCTGGCCGCGGTCAGCCCCGGCGCGGAACTTCTCGCCGATGGCAACATCCATGTTTACGGTCCCATGCGCGGTCGTGCACTGGCCGGTATCAAGGGGGATACCAAGGCTCGCATCTTCTGTCGCCAACTGGCCGCCGAGCTGGTGTCGGTAGCGGGTCAATACAAGGTTGCCGACGACCTGCGGCGCGACCCGCTCTGGGGTCAGCAGGTACAAGTCAGCCTGTCGGGAGACGTGTTGAACATCACCCGCCTTTAACGGATACTGCCGCGAAATTTCAGGGACCTGAAAGGGAAGAGGAATGGCTCGATCGGGCCGATAACTTCCCGATTTTCTTATCATTTGGGGTGAATCACCTTGGCCAAGATCCTCGTTGTCACGTCCGGCAAGGGTGGTGTGGGTAAAACCACCACCAGCGCCGCCATCGGTACCGGTCTCGCACTGCGCGGTCACAAGACTGTCATCGTCGACTTCGACGTCGGCCTGCGTAACCTGGACCTGATCATGGGTTGCGAACGCCGCGTGGTGTACGACTTCGTCAACGTCATCAATGGCGAAGCGTCCCTCACCCAGGCCCTGATCAAGGACAAACGCCTGGAAAACCTCTACGTCCTGGCTGCCAGCCAGACTCGCGACAAGGATGCGCTGACCCTCGAAGGCGTCGGCAAGGTCATCGAGGAACTGAAGCAGAATTTCGAATACGTGGTCTGCGACTCGCCGGCCGGTATCGAGAAAGGCGCCCACCTGGCCATGTACTACGCCGACGAGGCGATCGTCGTGACCAACCCGGAAGTCTCCTCCGTGCGTGACTCGGACCGCATGCTTGGCCTGCTGGCCAGCAAGTCCCGCCGCGCCGAGAAAGGCGAAGATCCGATCAAGGAACGCCTGCTCCTGACCCGTTACAACCCCGAGCGCGTTACCAAGGGCGAAATGCTCGGCGTCGAAGACGTCGAGGAAATCCTCGCCATCAACCTGCTCGGTGTCATCCCGGAATCCCAGGCGGTACTCAAGGCCTCCAACCAGGGTATTCCGGTCATCCTCGACGACCAGAGCGACGCCGGCCAGGCGTACAGCGATGCCGTCGACCGCCTGCTCGGCAAGGAGCTGCCCCACCGCTTCCTCGACGTGCAGAAGAAGGGACTCTTACAACGCCTGTTCGGAGGCCGTGAATGAACATTTTCGACTTCTTTCGCGAGCGGAAGAAGCAGAACAGCGCTTCGATCGCTAAGGAACGACTCCAAATCATCGTTGCCCACGAACGTGGCCAGCGTAGCCAGCCGGACTACCTGCCGGCCCTGCAGAAAGATCTGGTGGACGTGATCCGCAAATATGTCGACATCGACGAAGAGCAGGTTCAGGTCCTGCTGGAGAATCAGGGCAGCTGCTCCATTCTCGAACTGAACATCACCCTGCCCGATCGCTGATCGACGCAGTTGTGCACTAACGGCGGCCTCGGCCGCCGTTTGCTTTTTCGGACGCCCCAATCCATGCCGCTTTCCCAGATCGAGTTCATCCACAAGGACGACGCCCTGCTGGTGGTCAACAAGCCGACCCTCCTGCTCTCCGTGCCCGGCCGGGCCGACGACAACAAGGACTGCCTGATCACCCGCCTGCAGGAGAACGGATACCCGGAGGCGCGCATCGTCCACCGGCTGGACTGGGAGACCTCCGGCCTGATCGTGCTAGCCCGCGACGCCGACAGCCATCGCGAACTGTCCCGTCAGTTCCACGACCGCGAGACCGAGAAGGCCTACACGGCCCTCTGCTGGGGTGAGCCGGAACTGGACAGCGGACGCATCGAACTCCCCCTGCGCTACGACCCGCCGACCAAGCCGCGCCACGTGGTGGACTTCGAACAGGGCCGCCATGCCCTGACGTTCTGGCAGGTGGTCGAGCGTTGTGGCCATTACAGTCGCGTCGAACTCACGCCCATCACCGGCCGTTCGCACCAGCTCCGCGTGCACATGCTGTCCATCGGCCACCCCCTGCTGGGCGACCGTCTGTACGCCAACCCCGAAGCCCTGGCCGCCCATGACCGCCTGTGCCTGCACGCCAGCATGCTGTGCCTGACCCATCCGCAGACGGGTGAACGCCTGAGATTCGAGTGCCCGGCGCCGTTCTGACCTAGGCTCAAGAAAAAGGCTGCAGTTCCGGGGAAACCATGAGCTTCACCGATTTCTACAACGCCACAGAAGGCCAACCTGCACGCGTCACCCTGCGCACCGCCCTGGAATGCTGGGACGGGCCGCCCGGCCGCGCGCTGGACCTGGGCTGCGGCGCCGGACGCGACACCCTGGAACTGCTCAGGCGTGGCTGGCAGGTGCTGGCCGTGGACGCCGAACCCGAAGCGCTGGCCCGCCTGGAAGCCCAGGTGGACGACGAGAAGCGCCAACGACTGCAGAGCCGCTGCTGCCGTTTCGAAACCATGCCGCTGCCGGCCGCTCAGCTGGTTAATTCGAGTTTCGCCCTGCCCCTCTGTCCGCCCGAGGCCTTTCCCTCCCTCTGGCAGGCAATCTGCGGCGCCCTGCCGACTGGCGGACTGTTCGCCGGCCACCTGTTCGGCGAACGGGACGACTGGGCCAACAACGGCATCACCATCCTGCGCCGCCGGCAACTGGAAGAACTGCTCTCGGGCTGGGACGTGCTGATGCTCGAAGAGAAAGAAGAAGACGGCGTCACCGCCAAGGGCCGCAACAAGCATTGGCACCTGTTCTCGGTGGTCGCCCGGCGCCTGTAGGAGCCAGCTTGCTGGCGAAGCCCCACTTCCATTCGCGAGCAAGCTCGCTCCTACCCTGGTCCAGGCCGTAGCACGACTGCGATTGAAATCGCTCGTACACGCCAGCAGCACCCCCACCTATCGGCCTGTTAGGAAAATTCACCGCTGGTCGGCCTCCTAATCCTCGGGGGCTATGGGATAAACTCCCGCCACTGCTGTCTGGAGTCCCCCAATGCGCGAAGAGTTGAACCAGGGCCTGATCGATTTCCTCAAGGCCTCGCCCACCCCCTTCCACGCCACCCGCAGCCTGGCCAAGCGCCTCGAAGCCGCCGGCTATGTGCGCCTCGACGAACGCGAGGCCTGGCGTATCGAAAGCGGCGGCCGTTACTACGTCACCCGCAATGACTCCTCCATCGTCGCCATCAAGCTGGGCAAGCGCCCGGTACTGGAAGGCGGCCTGCGCCTGGTCGGCGCCCACACCGACAGCCCCTGTCTGCGGGTCAAGCCGAACCCGGAACTGCACAAGCAAGGTTTCTGGCAACTGGGCGTGGAAGTCTATGGTGGCGCCCTGCTTGCCCCCTGGTTCGACCGCGACCTGTCACTCGCCGGCCGTGTCACCTACCGCGCCGCGGGCATGGTTGAGAGCCAGCTGGTGGACTTCCAGGCCCCCATCGCCGTGATCCCCAACCTGGCCATCCACCTCAACCGTGAAGCCAACCAGGGCTGGGCCATCAATGCCCAGACCGAGTTGCCGCCGATCCTGGCCCAGCTCGCCGCAGGCCAGGCCCGCGAATTCCGCGACCTGCTGGCCGAACAGCTGACCCTGGAACACGGCATCGTTGCGGATGCGGTGCTGGACTACGAACTGTCCTTCTACGACACCCAGACTGCCGCGGTCATCGGCCTGGACGGCGACTTCATCGCCGGCGCGCGCCTGGACAACCTGCTGTCCTGCTACGCCGGCCTGCAAGCCCTGCTTGCTGCCGAGGCCGACGAAAGCTGCGTGCTGGTCTGCACCGACCACGAGGAAGTGGGCTCCTGCTCCGCCTGCGGCGCCGACGGCCCGATGCTGGAACAGGTGCTGCGCCGCGTGCTGCCGGAAGGCGATGCCTTTGCCCGCGTCATCCAGCGCTCGCTGTTGGTATCCGCTGACAACGCCCACGGCGTGCACCCGAACTACGCCGACAAGCACGACGGCAACCACGGCCCGAAGCTCAACGCCGGCCCGGTGATCAAGGTCAACAGCAACCAGCGCTACGCCACCAACAGTGAAACCGCTGGGTTCTTCCGTCATCTCTGCCTGGAGAACGAAGTACCGGTCCAGAGCTTCGTGACCCGCAGCGACATGGGTTGCGGCTCCACCATCGGTCCGATCACCGCCAGCCAACTCGGCGTCCGCACCGTGGACATCGGCCTGCCCACCTTCGCCATGCACTCCATCCGCGAACTGGCCGGCAGCCATGACCTGGCCCACCTGGTGAAGGTCCTCGCCGCCTTCTACTCCAGCCACGACCTGCCCTGAGCAGGAAGGAAACCCGCATGCTCAGCCATATTCGCAACAGCCTGGAGGAAGCCAGGACCGCGCTGGACAACTTCATCGCCAACGAGCAAGCGCTGAAAAGCATTGAGCGTGCGGCGGAGCTCCTGGTCGAGAGCTTCGAGAACAAGGGCAAGGCGTTTTCCTGCGGCAATGGCGGTTCGATGTGCGATGCCATGCACTTCGCCGAAGAACTGACCGGCCGCTACCGCAAGAACCGTCCTGGCGTTGCAGCCATTTCCATCAGCGACGCCAGCCACATCAGCTGCGTGGCCAATGACTTCGGCTACGACCACATCTTCTCCCGCTACATCGAATCCCACGGCCGAGAAGGCGACGTGCTGCTCGCCTTCAGCACCAGCGGCAGGAGCCCCAATGTGATCAAGGCCGCCGAAGCCGCCCGCGCCCTCGGCGTGAAGGTAGTGGCCCTCACCGGCAAGCCCGGCTCCGCCCTGGAAGCCCTGGCCGACGTCTGCATCTGCGCCCCCGGCGGCGACTTCGCCGACCGCGTGCAGGAGTTGCACATCAAGGTCGTGCATATCCTCATCGAACTGGTGGAACGCAAGCTCAGCCCTGAGAACTACGCCTGATCTGCGTTCGCTCCACCGTAGGTTGGTCCGAGCGAAGCGAGGCCCAACGTCGCCGGTCAAAAACGCCGCAACGTTGGGTTTCGTTCCTCTACCCAACCTACAAGTGCCGCCGTTCTCTGTGGGAGCAAATTCATTCGCCAAGGGCGGCAGAGCCGCCCCGTAGGTTGGTCCGAGCGAAGCGAGGCCCAACATCGCCGGTCACAAACACCGCAACGTTGGGTTTCGTTCCTCTACCCAACCTACAAGTGCCGCCGTTCTCTGTGGGGGCAAATTCATTCGCCAAGGGCGGCGCAGCCGCCCCGTAGGTTGGTCCGAGCGCAGCGAGGCCCAACGATTCGGCATCAACCACGGAATGTTGGGTTTCGTTCCTCTACCCAACCTACAAATGCCGCTGTTCTCTGTGGGGGCGAATTCATTCGCCAAGGGCGGCGCAGCCGCCCAATCACTCCGGCACTTCGACGCTCACGTGGATCGCATCGTGCCGCCAGAACTCCAGGTCGCAGTCGATTAACCGTCCATGCTGGTCGCGGTTGATGCGGGTGATCTTCAGCGCCGGGCTCCCGGCTGACACCTTCAGCGGCGCCGCCGCGTCCGGGTGCAGGGCGGTAGGCACCATGTCGAAGCGCACGCGCCCATAGCGGATACCGTACTGGCTGTCGTACAGCTCGGTCAGCGACCGGGTCAGGTCGAAATCGACGATGCCGGGGAAGTAGGCCGGATTCAGGTAGTGCTCCACATAGAGCACCAGGCGCCCATCGATGCGACGGACGCGCCGGATCTGGTAGACGCTCGACAGCGCCGGCAGCTCCAGCAGTTCGCAGATTTCCACACTGGCCGGAATCAACCGCGCGCCCAGCACTTCGGTGGCGGGTACCCGCCCCTGTCCGGCCACCATGGCGTGAAAGTGGCTGCGAACCAGCGGGTTGTAGAGCAGCCGAGGCGGAGAAACGAACCATCCGCGGCGCTCCTCGCGGTAGATCAGCCCCTGGGCCTCCAGTTGCCCAAGCGCCTCGCGCAAGGTGATGCGGGTCGTATCGAACAGCTCACTCAATTTGCGCTCGGCCGGCAACTTGCTGCCCTGGGGCAGCAGGCCGTGCTCGATCTGTTCCTGCAGCGCGCTACAGATGGCGGTCAGGGTGCGGGGCGCCTCATCGCGCATCGAAAAACTCCAATCTGGAATAGACCAGCACCACTTGGGTGCGTCATGGCCGGGCTTGCCGGCCATCCTAGGCAGCCTAGATGACTGAGGGATGACAGTCAGGCGCGCCTGCATGCGCCATGCCATCGCCAATCGCGACAGCCCTGCGAATCCGCCACTTGCCCATGGTCTACGCTTTTCAGGCGTCTGCCGCCGCCAGACCGGGCGGCGACCCTGAAATCAAACCGTCATCCAAGGCTTTTAGATTTGGCCTGGGTCTTGCTGATCTAGACCAACCTCCAAACCTGCTAAGGAGCTTCACATGAAACGCCTGTTGCTGGCTTCACTGATGGGAACGGCCATCGCCCTGGGAACCCAGGCGATGGCAAGCGACGCAGATCTGAAGAGTCTCGAACAAGCTGCGCGCAAGGAAGGCGCGGTGAACAGCGTCGGCATGCCCGACAGCTGGGCCAACTGGAAGGACACCTGGGTTGACCTGAACAAGCTGTACGGCCTGAAGCATGTCGACACCGACATGAGCTCCGCCCAGGAAATCGCCAAGTTCGCCGCCGAGAAGGACAACGCCACCGCCGACATCGGCGACGTGGGCGCAGCCTTCGGCCCCATCGCCGTCCAGCAGGGCGTGACCCAGCCTTACAAGCCCAGCACCTTCGCGCAGATCCCCGATTGGGCCAAGGACGCCGACGGCCACTGGATGCTGGCCTATACCGGTTCCATTGCTTTCATCGTCAACAAGCAACTGGTGAAGGAGTCACCCAAGTCCTGGGCCGACCTCAAGCAGGGCAAGTACAAGGTCGCCATCGGTGACGTCAGCGCCGCCGCTCAGGCCGTGAATGGTGTGCTGGCTGCTGCGATCGCCAACGGTGGCAACGAGAAGAACATCCAGCCGGGCCTGGACTTCTTCGCCGAAATCGCCAAGCAGGGTCGCCTGTCGCTGTCCAACCCGACCATCCAGACCCTGGAAAAGGGCGAGGTGGAAGTGGGCATCGTCTGGGACTTCAATGGCCTGTCCTATCGCGACCAGATCGACCCCAGCCGCTTCGACGTGCTGATCCCGTCGGATGGTTCGGTGATCTCCGGCTACACCACCATCATCAACAAGTACGCGAAGAACCCCAACGCGGCGAAGCTGGCCCGCGAGTACATCCTCAGCGATGCCGGCCAGATCAACCTGGCCAAGGGTAACGCCCGTCCGATCCGCGCCGAGCACCTGACCCTGCCGGCCGAGGTCAAGGCCAAGCTGCTGCCCAACGAGCAGTACGCCAAGGTCCAGCCGATCAAGGATGCCAAGGCCTGGGAAGAAACCTCGAAAGCATTGCCGCAGCTGTGGCAAGAGCACGTGATCATCGAAATGGAGTAAGAAGTCGGCCCAATCGCTTCCTTGCGCTTGGGCTGCTTTGAGGCGAACCATGAACAACAAAGTCATCCTCGTCCTGCTGGATGGCCTGAACTACGAGGTGGCCCGGCACGCGCTGGGTCACCTTCAGGCCTGGTGCGGAGCTGGCAAGGCGGTGCTGTACAAGCTCCAGTGCGAGCTGCCGGCACTGTCCCGTCCGCTCTATGAATGCATCCTCACCGGCGTTCCACCGATCCAGAGCGGCATCGTCCACAACGATGTGTCGCGTCTGTCGAAGGAACGCAGCATCTTCCATTACGCCAGCGCCGCCGGACTCAGCACCGCCGCCGCCGCGTACCACTGGGTCAGCGAGCTGTACAACAACTCGCCCTTCAACGCCGCCCGCGACCGCCACACCGAAGCGCCGCAGCTGCCGATCCAGCACGGCCACTTCTATTACGCCGACCACTACCCGGACTCGCACCTGTTCGCCGACGCGGAAAGCCTGCGCCAGCGCCACAACCCGGACTTCCTCCTGGTGCACCCGATGAACGTCGACGACGCCGGCCACAAGCACGGGCTGGACTCGCCGCAGTACCGCAACAGTGCGCGGGTCGCCGACATCCTCCTGGCCGAATACCTGCAGCGCTGGCTGGACGCCGGTTACCAGGTACTGGTGACCGCCGACCATGGCATGAACAACGACCGCTCCCACAACGGTCTGCTGCCCGAGGAACGTGAAGTACCGCTGTTCGTGCTGGGCGATGCCTTCAGCCTGGACGCCACGGCGCAGCCGAAGCAGACCGAACTGTGCGGCACCGTTTGCGAGCTGCTGGGCGCCGCCCACGACAAGGCGGTCTGCCGGGAGTTGCTGAAGTGAGTTCAACCAACCGGGGCAAATGGCTGGCACTGCTCTGCCTGCTGCCCTTCGCCTTGTTCTTCATCCTGTTCCAGATCGCGCCGCTGGCCTGGGTCGCCATCCACAGCCTGAACACGCCCGAAGGCTGGGGGCTGGCCAACTACACCAAGGTGTTCAGCTCGAAGTTCTACCTCCAGGCCATCAAGCACAGCCTGCAGATCGCGTTCTGGTCCAGCCTGTTCGGCATTGTCATCGCGGTGATCGGTAGCTACTCGCTGCGCCGGGTGGACTCGAAGCTGCGCGACTTCGTCATGGCCTTCTCCAACATGACCAGCAACTTCGCCGGCGTGCCGCTGGCCTTTGCCTTCATCATCCTGCTCGGCTTCAACGGCGCGCTGACCATCCTGCTCAAGCAGTCCGGGGTGATCGAGGACTTCAACCTCTACTCCAAGACCGGCCTGATCGTGCTCTACACCTACTTCCAGATTCCCCTCGGCGTGCTGCTGCTCTATCCGGCATTCGACGCCCTGCGCGAGGACTGGCGCGAATCCGCAGAGCTGCTGGGGGCCAGCCCCTGGCAGTTCTGGCGGCACATCGGCCTGCCGGTGCTGACCCCGGCCCTGCTGGGGACGTTCGTGATCCTCCTGGCCAACGCCCTCGGCGCCTATGCCACCGTCTACGCCCTGACCACCGGCAACTTCAACGTGATGACCATTCGCATCGCCGCCATGGTCGCCGGCGACATCGCGCTGAATCCCAGCCTGGCCAGCGCCCTGGCGATGGTGCTGGTGGGGTTGATGGCGCTGATCACCGTGGTCCATCAGTGGCTGCTGAAGAGGAGCTACCATGTCGCGCGCTGAATCCCGCAATGGCGGTCTCTATCATCGCGTGGTGGTCTGGCTGCTGTTCCTGATACTGCTGCTGCCGCTGGCCGGCACGCTGCTCTACTCGCTCTCCACCAGTTGGTCGGCGACCATCCTGCCGGACGGCCTGACCTTCAAGTGGTACCTGGCGCTGTGGAGCGACACGCGGTTTCTCACCGCCTTCGGCCAGTCGCTGCTGGTGTGTTTCGGTGCCCTGGCGCTGTCGGTGGTGCTGATCCTGCCACTGCTGTTCGTGGTGCATTACCACTTCCCACGGCTCGACGGGCTGATGAACATCCTCATCCTGCTGCCCTTCGCGGTGCCGCCGGTGGTGTCTTCGGTCGGTCTGTTGCAGATCTATGGTTCGGGTCCGCTGGCCATGGTGGGAACGCCCTGGATCCTGATCGGCTGCTTCTTCACCATCGCCCTCCCCTTCATGTACCGCGCCATCACCAACAACCTGCAGGCGATCAACCTGCGCGACCTGATGGATGCCGCCCAACTACTCGGCGCCAGCACCTGGAAGGCGGCCTTCCTGGTGGTGCTGCCCAACCTGCGCAAGGGCCTGATGGTGTCGCTGTTCCTGTCGTTCTCCTTCCTCTTTGGCGAATTCGTCTTCGCCAACCTGCTGGTGGGCACCCGCTACGAGACCCTGCAGGTCTACCTGAACAACATGCGCAACAGCAGCGGCCACTTCAACAGCGCCCTGGTGATCTCCTACTTCTTCTTCGTGCTGCTGTTCACCTGGGCAGCCAACCGCCTGAACAAGGACAACGCATGAGTTTTCTTTCCATCCGTGGCCTGCACAAGAACTACGGCCAGACCACCATTTTCACCGACATCGATTGTGAGATAGGCAAGGGCGAATTCGTCACCCTGCTCGGCCCGTCCGGCTGCGGCAAATCCACTCTGCTGCGCTGCATCGCCGGCCTGACCGAAGTGAATGGCGGACAGATCCTGCTGGACGGCCAGGACCTGGTGCCCGTGTCCCCCCAGAAGCGCGGCATCGGCATGGTGTTCCAGAGCTACGCGCTGTTTCCCAACATGAACGTGCAGCAGAACGTCGCCTTCGGCCTGCGCATGCAGAAAGTCAGCGCCGCCGACAGCAAGCGGCGGGTCGACGAAGTCCTCGCCATGGTGGAGCTGTCCGACTTCGCCACGCGCTACCCGCACCAGCTCTCCGGCGGCCAGTGCCAACGCGTGGCCCTGGCCCGGTCGCTGGTTACCCGTCCGCGCCTGCTGCTTCTCGACGAACCGCTGTCGGCGCTGGACGCGCGCATCCGCAAGCACTTGCGCGAGCAGATCCGTGCCATCCAGCAGGAGCTGGGGCTGACCACCATCTTCGTGACCCATGACCAGGAGGAAGCCCTGACCCTGTCGGACCGCATCTTCCTGATGAACGCCGGACGCATCGTCCAGAGCGGCGACGCGGAAACCCTCTACACCGCGCCGGTGGATGCCTTCGCCGCCGGCTTCATCGGCAACTACAACCTGCTCGACGCCGACGCTGCCAGCCGCCTGCTGCAGCGTCCGGTCAACAGCCGCGTCGCTATTCGCCCAGAGGCCATTGCCCTGAGCCACGAAGGCGGCATCGAGGCCGAAGTGCGCAGCCACAGCCTGCTGGGCAACGTGGTGCGCTATCGCGTCGAGGCACGCGGCGTGGAACTGGTGGTGGACGTACTCAACTGCTCCGCCGAAGATCTGCACCGCAAAGGCCAACGCATCGGCCTTCGAATCGACGATCACGCAATACGGGAGGTGGCCTGATGGCCCTGGCAATCTTCGACCTTGACGACACCCTGATTGACGGCGACTGCGCCAGCCTGTGGAGCGCCCACATGGCCGAACTGGGCTGGGTCGATGGGGAATCCTTCGTCCGCAAGGACCACGAACTGATGGCGCTGTACGCCGAAGGCAAGCTGGCCATGGAGGACTACATGGTCTTCAGCCTGTCGCCGCTGGTGGGTCGCACCGCTGAAGAAGTGGAGTTCGTGGTCGGCCCCTTCGTCGAGGACGTGGTCGAGCCGCTGATCCACTCCGACGCCATGCGCTGCCTGGCCCGGCACCGCGCCGCTGGCGATCGCATCCTGATCATTTCCGCCTCGGCACACTTCCTGGTCAGCGCCATCGCCGAACGCCTGGGCGTGGAAGAAGTGCTGGCCATCGACCTGGAAGAGCAGCACGGTTGCTACAGCGGCCGCACCCGCGGCGTGCTCACCTATCGCGACGGCAAGGTGACGCGCCTGAACGCCTGGATGGAGGAACAGCGCGAAAACCTGGAAGGCGCCTACTTCTATTCCGACTCGCGCAATGACCTGCCACTGCTCTCGCTGGTGGCCCACCCCCACACGGTCAACCCCGATCCGACCCTGCGTGCCCACGCCGAAGAGGCCGGCTGGCCGGTGCTCGACTGGCGTTGATCGTTTCTTGATCTGGTTAGTGAGCCTGCCCCGTAGGTTGTGGCTGAGCTACGCGAAGCCCAACACGCGGAGTTGCGACCGACCTCGTTGGGCTTCGCTGCGCTCTGACCAACCTACAAAAGCCCCCTCTCCCTGTAGGGGCGAATTCATTCGCCAAGGACCGCGCAGCAGCCCCGTAGGTTGTGGCTGAGCTACGCGAAGCCCAACACGCGGCGTTGCGACCGACCTCGTTGGGCTTCGCTGCGCTCTGCCCAACCTACAAAAGCTCCCTCTCCCTGTAGGGGCGAATTCATTCGCCAAGGGTCGCGCAGCAGCCCCGTAGGTTGTGGCTGAGCTACGCGAAGCCCAACACGCGGCGTTGCGACCCACCTCGTTGGGCTTCGCTGCGCTCTGCCCAACCTACAAAAGCCCTCTCCCTGTAGGGGCGAATTCATTCGCCAAGGGCCGCGAAGCGGCCCCGTAGGTTGGCGCAGAGCGCAGCGAAGCCCAACACGATTAAGCACCGAGCGGAGCCTCACTTCCCTCACCCCAACCCTCTCCCGCAAGCGGGAGAGGGAGCTGTCCGTGCAGGCATCCAGCCGCTGCACTTCCCTGTGGGGGCGAATTCATTCGCGAAGCAGGCCGCAGGCCTGCCAGTCCCTTACAACAGCGTCAGGGTGTAGCTGAGGATCAGGCGGTTCTCGTCCTGGTCGCGGGCGGCGTCGCTGCGCAGAGAGGCGTTGCGCCAGGACACGCCGAGGCCTTTCAGCGGGCCGCCCTGCAGCACGTAGTCGAGGCGGAAGTCGCGTTCCCACTCGCCCTGGTCGCTGCCCTGGGTCTCGATGTTGCTGCCCTTCAGGTAGGTGCCCACGGCCTTCAGCCCCGGCACGCCGAGCTTGGCGAAGTCGTAGCCGTACTCGGCCACCCAGGTGCGCTCGCCGGCGCTGAGGAACTTGCCGATCTGGCGGTCGGTGATCAGGTAGGCGGTGGCGCCGTCGCCCTGGTTGAGGAAAGGGAAGGCGCTGTCGCCGGACACCTGCTGGTAGCCCAGGCTCGCCGCGTGGCCGCCGAGGGTGTAGGTGAACAGGGCGCTCCAGGTGCGGTTGTCCACTTCGAAGCGGTCCGGATCGTTGGTCGCCCAGTTGCCCGAGCTGCGGAAGCCTTCGCGGCGGCCTTCGACGCTGGCGTTCTTGCCGTCGGAGTCGCTGTAGAAGTAGCGCAGGTCGGACTTCAGCGCGCCCACCGGCAGCGCCCAGTTGTGGGTCAGGCCGACGAAGTGCTGCTG
>NZ_QJRF01000074.1 GCF_013393345.1 Pseudomonas taiwanensis | reverse complement strand
AGCCATGATCAAACTCTTCAGTTCAATACTGCTTGGGTTTTGAGAAAACCCTAAACTTGGCTCAGCAATCGCAAATAAACTCTCGAATTCACGAGTGTTACTTGTGATGCTGATAATCAGTTGACTACCAGTCTTACCTCACAAGCACCCACACGAATTGCTTGATTCAGTTGTTAAAGAGCGTTTCGATCAAGTCTTTCGTCTCAACCGAGGCCGCGCATTCTACAGCAGCCCTTCTTACTGTCAAGCTGTTTTTCGAAAATCTCTTTTCTACTCAACCGCTTGCGCTTCCGATCCGATTCACTCTTCTCGTCAGCGGGAGGCGCATTCTACAGCGTTCAAACTCACTGTCAACACCTCCTGTTCAGCCTCATTCGCCAGCGGCGAACTTCTCGAAGCGGAACCCTCCAGCACCCTCCCCAAACATTCAACTCATTGATTTACAAGGAGTTTTGCTTGGCGACTGCGCCGGAATTGGGGCGCATTATAGGGATGCAGAATCTGCCGTCAACACTTAATTGAAACCTTTTCGCCATTTCGACGGGAAAGCCGCAGTACCACCCTCCCCCTCTATAAATAGAAGCGCCGCCCGAAGGCGGCGCTAGCGATGGGTCTCCGAAGGCTTCAGCGCTGCAACCAGGCTTCAGCTTCCGCCGCTTGTTGCGAACCGAAAGCCTTAATCGTCAATCCCGGAATCAGCGCCCCCTCAACCTCGCTCACCTTCCTCACCCATCCCGTGTCGGCCACCACCGCCATGCGATCAAATCGGCGGACCACCTTGAACAGCTGTGGAATGTGAGAGACCTCAACGGCCATGGCGCCAAGCGTCGGCATATCGAATTTGCCTATCCGATAGAGCATTCGGCCGTGGGCGATGCCTTCGGACTGCTGCGACAACTGATTGATCGCAGCGCGCATGTCATCGCTATCGAGTTTTCCCGCAAAGTCGACGTCTACGCGGTTCTCGCCATTTCGCATTACCTGGAACATAGGAGCACCTCCATACAGGAGTGTACTTTTCACGATACGCCGCCTACAGGAAACGACAAGGCGATAACAACAGCATGAAGATTGGCGAACGGACCGAAGCCGAGATGAAGCGGTTGAAGGGAGCAAGGGGAAGCTGGCACGGGAGGCAGCCATCACGCAGCAGACCGTTCAACGAATCATAAGGGCAAGTCCAAGAGCCCACGCCAAGAGAACAACCATGTGATTTTCAAGGCGTTCAGCTGCACGTGTTGACGTGGTTGAATCACCTGTTCATCAAGCGCAGCCAGGCCCCCAAATGCGGGCCACTTCAAGCTAATCTCTGACAACGACAGGTACGAGAACCAGACCGCCAAGATCGAGGGCGTGATATTCACGCCAGAGGGTTGCGGATCTGGAATGCCCGAAAGGGTTAAGCCAATACCGCCTAGGACATCGCTATGCGCGCTACTCTGCTTTTCCTCACTGCTGTGCTGATCACTGGCTGTGCGACCGACGCACCGGAGGACCTGCCTACTGCGCCACTTGCGGTTCCCACTGACTCGCGTACGCAATTGATCGTCAATTTCAAAGCGGGCAACCAGGTGTTCAGGAATGCCCACTGGGATCGGTTTAAAGACTCTTGGCGTACCGCCATCGAGAAGGAAGCGTCCTCTTACGGGTACTCCGTGACCGAACAGGTTGGCCCCATTACCACCACGTCTACGCCGGGCTTGCTCCTGATAATCAAAGTGGACGACTTCCTCTATGTCTCCGACCCCGAGAGCGACGAGGACGCCTGGGTGGATGCGCGAGTCATCTACCTCGATGCGCAGACCGCCAAGGAATACGGCGAGCGCAGCTACAACACCAATGCTTCTTCCTGGGAAAGCATTTCCACCGCAATGACTAATGAGCAGGTTCAGGCGCTAGCCAAGCGCATGTTCGATGAAATCCGCCCCCACGAAACCTCTCCAAGCGCCCCTCCACCCGCCCCAGCCGCCCAATTTGCGACGAGCCATGAGCAAGGAAAGCAGCAACAGCTGGAGCAGCTTAACCGCGAAAGGCTGAACTACGAGGAGTACCAGAAGCGGTATCGGGAGATTGTGGGACAGTGAGCGGTGCGAGAACCAGACGACCATGACCCTGACTGGTCGAGGCTCCACAAGAAGGCAGGCCCATGCGGCAAGGAGCAAGCTTACTTCTTCTTTGTGCGCGACCTCGCTCACCTGCCGTTTGCACGAGGCGATGACGAATCTGAACTAGCCGCGTGGGCCCGGACGCGACCAATGTGTTGACCTCTCGCCAGAGTGTCCACGTGCGAGATTCACGACAAATGGCCTTGAACGATTTAGCAACTGGAGTACTCGGAATAAGTGTGAGGCAGCGATCAGCGAAGTTCACTGCTGGAATCATCAGACTCGGTCTGGGGCCCCTGCCACAGCTCACTGACCACTGCCTCTCCGGACCGCAGCGCATCTCAATGATCGCTGCGGTTCGTCATTTGAGCCCCTCATCTGAACCACGCGCCTCTCCTGCGCCATCGCCGCCAACACATCTGCATAGTTCGAGGCCGGCCGTCGCGACCTAGCTCCATGCCACCTCTGAACTCGCCGGCATGGATCGAAGGGAAACATGAGGCAATCAACACTCTGACCGAAAGGTTGAACGTCTCTGGATGCTCCTGCCTCGAACGGTTGAGGCCACATGCGGCCTCCCTCGAGGTGATATATGAACCCGAACCAAAATCCAAACCAGAAGCCTGGCCAAGGTCAGGAACAAGGCGGGCAAGGCGGCCAGGGGCAAAACCCGAACCAGAATCCACAGAACCCTGGTCGTATGCCGGGTCAAGGTGGCCAGGGAGGCCAAGGTCAGGACCCTGGACGCCAGGGCGGTCAAACCCAGAACCCCAACGATCCGCAACGGCAGCAGCCGCGCAACCCTTCAACCGAAGACAGGCCTGACGATTGGAACAACCCGAACAAGGGCGGCGGACGGCCCTAAAAACCGAGCGAAACCTCAGCATGTCTGAGTAAACACTTCGCCCACCTGAGGCCCGGCTATATGCCGGGCTTCTTTTGTCGAACGCATACGAAAAAAGGCCGGTTCATTTCTGAACCGGCCTTTCTCTGAAATGGAGTCTGTCTTTCACGATACGCCGCCTGCCGGAAACAACGACGTGACCACAGGCGGCGTAAAGAACCCACCCGTCACACCACCCTGGGCCAGAGCACCGGGAACAAGGGGTGGTTCAGCGGCGATCCGTCCGCGAGTTGGTCGACCAGCCCGGGAAACTCTGGCGAGGTTTTCCAGGCACGCGGTGCGTGGCGCATGTCATCGCCGAGGAAGCGCAGGGAGAACGCCCGCCGACGCCGTTGCCCGCCCACCCCGCCAGAGGCGTGCAGGGTCAACATATGAAAGAACACCGCATCTCCCGGCTCCAGTTCCCAGCCCAGGATGTTCCACCTCCCTCGATCCGCTTCTATATCCGGCAAGTCCGCCAGAGTGCCTTCCGGGAACCATTTGGCCTGGTTGTCCAGGAAACTCCGCGGCATGAGCCAGGGCCCTAGATGCGAACCGGCGACAAACTCCAGCGTCGACTCCCGCGCCACCGGATCCACCGGCATCCACATGCTGCAGTTCTGCTTGCCGTCCACGTTGTAGTACGGCTGGTCCTGGTGCCACGGCGTGCGTTGACGGGTATTGGGCTCCTTCACCAGCAAGTGATCGTGGTACAGACGCGCTCCGCCACCTCCCATCAACTGCGCCGCTACCGATCCCACGCGACTCTCAAAAATGAAGCGCCGGTACTCCTCTATCTCTCGCCAGTTGCAGAAGTCCTCGAAGAACCAGCCCGGGTCATCGGGACTGCTGGCCACCTTGGCCCTGTCGCTGGGTGAGGCGAGGTTGATTTCGATACCTCGCTCCAGCAGCGCCACTTCATCGGCCGTAAACAGCTGGCGGATGCAAACCGCACCGTCGCGCTGGAACGCCTCGACCGTCGATTGAGGAAGCTCGAACTCATAACTGTGCCGCGTCATGCAGGACTCCTTTCTTTCCCAAGGTAATGCGCTTCGACAGGGCCACGAAGGGCCGTCATCTCAGTCAGGGCAACTCAAGCGCACGTGAATCAACCTCCTTTGGCCGCACCCAACGCCAGTAGGCAAGCGAGAGCAGAACCAGCCAGACGGCGCCGACATAGAGCGCCACTCGCGTTTCCGGGAAGATGCCCAGAACCACGAACATGAACACCATGAAGGCGATGGCGAAGTACTGCCCGTAAGGCCAGAACGGTACCCGGAAGTGCAGCTTCGCGACCTCCACCTCGCCAAGGCTCCGACGCATCGCCACCTGGGAGAGCAGGATCATCAGCCATACCCACACCCCGGCGAACGTCACCAGCGATGCGAATGTCAGGAACAGCTCATTCGGCATCAGATAGTTGAGCAACACGCCCAACAGCAGCGCGACGGCGATGACCACCACGGTCATCCAGGGCACGCCATGGCGAGACAAACGCCCGAACGCTGCAGGCGCATGGCCGATCTCAGCCATGCCGTAGAGCATCCGACCCGTGCAGAAGATGTCGCTGTTGATCGCCGATACCACTGCCGAAATCACCACCAGGTTGAGAATGCTGGCGGCCGACTCGATTCCAAGCCCACTGAAAATCTGAACGAAGGGACTGCCCTGGCTACCGATCTTCGGCCAGGGATAGAGAGCCATCAGCACCAGCAACGTCAGCGCGTAGAACAGAAGGATGCGTAACGGCACCGAATTGATGGCTTTGGGGATCATCCGTTGCGGGTCCTTCGCTTCTCCCGCCGTGAGGCCAATCACTTCGATACCGCTGAAGGCGAACATCACGATCGTGAAGGACGCCACCATGCCCTCGACGCCATTGGGGAAGAACCCGCCATGGGCCCAGAGGTTGCTGAGCGTCGGCTCCCCGCCCGAACCATCGCCCAGCCGGATGCCCATCAGCAGCACGGCCAGCCCGGCCGTGATCATGGCGACAATGGCCAGTACCTTGATCAGCGACAGGCAGAACTCCAGCTCGCCAAACACCCGCACGTTGCACAGGTTCAGCGCTGCGATGAAACAGACAATGCCCAATACCCAGATCCAGCGCGGCGTATCGGGAAACCACAGCCCCATATAAATGCCGAAGGCCGTGACATCAGCCAGACAGACCATCGCTATGGCGAAAGCGAAGGTCCAGCCGGTGAGAAACCCCGCGTAGCGTCCCAGGTACCAGCTTGCGTACTGACCGAAGGAGCCTGCCACCGGCGAGCGCACTGCCATTTCCCCCAGGGAACGCATCACCAGGTAAACCACAAGGCCGCCAATCAGGTAGGCCAATAGCACCGAAGGCCCTGCCCACTGGATGGCTGCCGCCGAGCCGTAGAACAACCCCGTGCCGATGGCCGAGCCCAGTGCGATGAATCGAATATGCCGCGCACTCAAACCACGGCGCATTGCGGAACCTTCCATCGAGTTGTCTCCTTGTTGTTGTTATCAGCGAAACGTCCGAGCTGCCCGCCCTCGCCTACCTTGGGTACCAGCCCCAGCGTTCGGCACTGTCGTAATGGATGATCTGCTTTCTCTCCAGGTAGCTCTCCAGCCCCGAGGGCTCTGGGGTGAAGGCAGAGGGCGAGCAGTTGACCCAGGTCGTCCCGGCACGCAGCCCGTTGGCGATGCGAGTGGCACGCTCCAGGTCAGCGGAGAACACTGCGGTCGCCCGGTCGTCGCCGTCGTGATTGAGCAATGCCAACGCCTCCGCTTCCGTCTTGAAGCGCTTTACGCAGATCACAGGGCCAAGGACGTCCTCACGCCAGATTTCATGCCTGACGTCGGGCTCATCGAAGATTGTCGCTTCAACGAAGTGGCCGACCGGTAAGTGGGCTGGGCGTCTTCCACCGATGAGCAACTTGGTAGCCCGTTGGCCGTGCTGAACCACCGTGATGAACTTCCGATGCTGCCTGGCACTGACGAGAGGCCCCATGTGAACCCCCGCCTCCATCCCATGGCCCACACGCATACCGCGCACGGACTCAACCAGCCGCTCCAGCAGGCGAGGCGCAATGCTCGCTTGAACCACCAATCGCGAGATGGAACCAGAAGCCTGCCCCTGGTTAAGGAAGGCGCCGTGCACTATCCCCTCCACCGCGGCGTCTACGTCGATGTCGTCGAACAGAATGCAGCCCGCCTTGCCGCCTGATTCCGGACTCAACCTCCTTTCCCCGACCAGGGCGGTCAAGGGCATCTTGACCCCGAAAGGCAAACGACCGAAGGACAACCTGTCCACGCCCGGGTGCCGAACCAAGGCCCGGTCGACCTGCCCCTCGAAGCCCGACAGGATGTTCAGCACCCCGGGCGGGAGACCGACTCGGCTCGCCGCCAACCCCAACTCCAGGGCACTCAGCGGCGTGAGCTCCGACGGCACGACCACGCATGTCGCCCCTGCTGCCAACACCGGCGCAATCGCCCGCGCCGCCATCAGCAACGGGAAACTCCAATGGATGATCAGCCCCACCACTCCCAACGGCTCGTGGCGAATCCGACAGCTGAAACCCTTATCCCTCAGATGCAGCAGTTGCTCCTGACGTTCATCCAGCTCGCACGCCAGCCTCGCGTAGTGGCGGAAACACTCGATGGCATCGGCCACATCTGCCTCCGCTTCGAGCAAGGGTTTGCCGTTGTCGCGAACCTCCAGCCCCGCCAGGGTCTCCTTGCGCAGCTCCAGGTTGTCGGCCAGCGCATTCAGGTACCCCGCCCTCTCGCTGCCAGGCATCTGCGCCCAGCCACCATTGAAGGCCGTTCGGGCAGCTTTCACGGCCAGGTCCACATCCTCCGCACCGGCCGCCCCCAACTCCATGATGCGTTTCTCCAGAGCCGGATCAACGGTGGAGAACCGTTGCCCTTGCCTCGGCGCCACCCAACGCCCATCGATGTAGAGCGTTGGCTCGCTCATGGTGGTTTTCCTCGCGCGACTTGATTGATGAACGAAGGCTATCAATGCCGCTGCGAAGGGCGCCTATGCCGACAGAGGTACGGGCCACCTCGCCGGGCTGTCAGGCATTTCTCAGAGGCAGAAAACGCGAGGCGATTCAGCACCTCGAGACTCACGAGGCGCACGATGGGGAAGGAGGAGATTCGAAGAAGGGGTTGAGTGGGACGATGCCCATGCAGTTCATTGCTGCAATCGGGTATTCAGGCAATCGGCGGCCCGATGGAGCGCTCGAAGATACGGATCCACTCGCCGTAGTCGCAAACCACTGCATCGACATTCGCCTGCAGCCACTCACCCTCCTCCACCGGCCACCAACTGATCTCATAGCCGGCGTTGACGATGAGGTGTTCAAACAGGGTGCGCAGCGCCCCGGCCGTCAGCCCTGCCTGGAATGGTAGGCACTCAGCACGGACTCACGCGAAGGCAGCTTGCGCTCGGCATCGGCCGGCGTCACATCGACGCCCTTCAGCCGCAGGCTGGCCGCGTAATTGGATTGGCGTGCCTTGGCGTAGTAGGCCTTCTTGGCCTGCAGGGACGGATTGGCATTGGCTGGCCGCTCTCGCAATAGAGGACGCAGTTACAGTGGATGACGTTTTGGACGACCCAATGGGAGAAAGTGCGCAAGCTCAATGCCCTACCGCACTGCGAACGCTCAGGCCACCACCAAGCCGGAGGTAACTCCAAAGCACCAGGCGCGAGTCACCCCTCTCCTCTTTAGGGAGAGGGGCCGGGGGAGAGGGCAGCTGCCGGCGTGCTCTGCGCCAATCCCCTTCGCCTCAGTCAGGATGACGACATCTGCCCTGCCGGCGATCACGTCACGAAACATAGTCACGGGACCATGCGACACCAGGTCGCAATGGTCACTTCACAGAACCATGACATGCTCCAGGTGCATGCACGAAGGCGATTTCGACGGTTCGGAAACGATCGGTTTCGACTTCATGCTCGCGACGTCGGCTATTCGCCGTTATCAGAATTGTTCGGTTCATCCCCTCAAATCAGGAGGTCCGCCATGAGTGCACGCTTTTCGGTGAAACGGGTCCCACGTGTAGGCGTCAGAGGGATCAAGAACGTGGAGGATCACGGAGCAAACGCGCTGGATGCCTGCTGGTATCGGATCATCGACAGAGCAACTGGCGATTTCGTCGGTGGCAGGCATGCAGAACAAACCGGGGCGCATGATGAGTGCGAGCGGCTGAACAACAGGACGAGATGTGCGTGATCGTGCTACCTGGTAAAGCCCCGTTCTGTGCGGGGCTATTGCAGGTTGCCAACCCATCTACCTATTGAGGCGAATTCGTACATACTTCCTTCACGTACTGCTTCCCCCTCGATCACGGCTACCGTTCTCTGGATGCCGGTTCGGATATCTGCAAGACACTGCCCGCTAGCGAGATCGAGCTCGGCTCTTCCTGCACCAGCGCCGTCAACGAGGTCGGGGGGATTACCCGCCCTTGAGCTCCCTGATAAACACCGCCAGCAACTCGGCCTGGCTGCCTATCTCCAACTTGTCGTAAAGGTTCTTGCGGTGGACCTTCACCGTTCCTCGCTGGATGCCGAGTAACTCCGCGATCGAGCTATTGGTGTTCCCTTGCAATACCAAACGGGCAACCTGACGTTCACGCGGGCTCAACACTTCGTGCCCAAACTGGTCGAACGCGTTGCGAACCCTCTCATCCAGGTCATAGGCAACACGCTGCTCCTTCGGCCGATGCGCCTGCCAAGCCGAACGCACTACCTCATCCACCACCGGCACCGCACTGCGAAATAGCCGCAGCTCCTTTTCGCTGAACGACAGCCTCCCCCGTCGCCTCATCAGCGACAGCACCGCACTGCCCTGGCCCTCCAGGCTGGTGAAAAAGCCCAGCTCCTCGCACAGGCCCAGGCGGCGGTAATAGCTGCGGAAGTACTCACTGGCAGAAAAGCCCTGGGGCGCCAGGCTTTGCATGCTGTGTAACCCCTCCGCCTGGCCGCCCTGACTAGCGAGGTAGAACGGGTCCAATCGATAAGGTCCTGCCTGATACTCGTGCACGAAGAATTGCCGTAGGTGCGCCGGGAAGGTGTCGAACAGCGACAGCGGCAGATAACGCCCCTCGTAGATGAACAGCACGAAGTGATCGATGAAGCCCAGACGCTGCAGCCAGGTGGTCAACGCCTGTAGTTGCGGCTGACCGGGAGGTCGAGTGAGGACGGCAGCAACATCGCGGGTCCATTCGGTTAGCTGGCCGTGCATGGTCGATCTCTCAATCCGCCGATGCGGATTTGTGCATCTGCGCAGATGCAAGAATGTGCGTGCCGGCAAATCCGTCAGCGCATGAAAGCGCCGAACATGCCGAAATGAGTTAAATATAACGTGGTTTTGATTCTCCCTCCACCGGACGCTTCTGCCCATGCAGAAGCGATCAGTCCAACCCGGCCGACCGGCCGGCTCCACCACCTTCGATGCCGAGCTGGCGCAAGCCTTCGGCGCGGCAGTGCGCGCCCTGCGCAAGGAGCAAGGCATCGCGCAAGAGTCGCTGGCGAACCTGGCCAGCATCGAACGCTCGCACATGGGCAAGGTCGAGCGCGGCGAGCACATGCCCACCCTGGCAATCATCTTCAAGATCGCCGGCGCTCTCGACTGCAGTACGGCGGCGCTGATGGCAGCGACGGAAAACCAGCTCGCCGCATCCAGGGCATAGTCCCGCGACAGTGTCTGCTGCAAAGGGCAGAGCGACGAAGTGGTCGTCATGCCACAGATAAAAGGGATCGGATAGAAAGTTAGAGCAGGAAAAATAAATCCGTCCCCTTTTCCCTTAGACCGGCTCCACCACCTTCGATGCCGAGCTGGCGCAAGCCTTCGGCGCAGCAGTGCGCGCCCTGCGCAAGGAGCGAGGCTCGCGCAAGAGTCGCTGGCCAACCTGGCCAGTATCGAACGCTCGCACATGGGTAAGGTCGAACGCGGCGAGCACATGCCCACCCTGGCGATCATCTTCAAGATCGCCGGCGCGCTCGACTGCAGTACGGCGGTGCTGATGGCAGCGACGGAAAACCAGCTCGTCGCATCCAGGGCATAGTCCGCGACAGTGTCTGCTGCAAAGGGCGGGGCGACGAAGTGGTCGTCATGCCACAGATAAAAGGGATCGGATAGAAAGTTAGAGCAGGAAAAATAAATCCGTCCCCTTTTCCGGCCGTAGAAGCAATTCATGAGTTTGATTGGAAGACATTCTGCGAAGTTAGGAGTTGGGACAAACGAATGAGCGCGTGGTACGTGGGCGCCTCCCAGAAGACGCTTGCAAAGGCGAAGACTTACCCCCCAACTGATGATGCAAGGTTATGCATAGTGATGCATAATGGTGCCTTTCCATCCAGCGACGAACATCACACATGGCCCGTAACCCCGTTGCACCGGATCGCAAGACTGTCAGGACGTCCGTCCTGTTGCCTGAGGACGCACACCTGCAAATCCAGGCCCTGGCAGATGCAAACCATGTCTCCGCTGCCTGGGTCATCCGAATGGCCGTTCAACGCTTCCTAGATGAACAGCAAGGTCAGCTTGAGCTACCTCTACGCTTGTCCGCACGACAAGGATTCGATTCCAATGACTGAAGAAGTAATTCTCCGCAAACTCGCACGCTTGCAAGCGGGTGCAAAGCCTCGTGTTCTGGACCTGTTTGCCGGCTGTGGCGGAATTTCTCTCGGCTTCGAGGCCGCCGGATTTGATATGCGTGCAGCTGTCGAGTTCGACCCGGATGCCGCAAGGTCTCATGGGCTGAATTTCCATGGCGGTGCCGAAGCTCATAGCCAGCCGATCGACATTACTCGGACGTCACCAGCAGAGCTTTGCGCCCGCCTTGGCACTGGAAAAGTGTCAGATGCATTCGACGTCGTTGTAGGAGGACCGCCATGCCAAGCATTTGCTCGCGTTGGCCGCTCCAAGCTACGAGAGATTGAGGACCACCCTGAGGCGTTTATTCACGACCCCAGGGCACAGCTCTACAAAAAGTACTTGGAGTATGTAGACGCATTTCAACCGCTTGCAGTTCTCATGGAGAACGTTCCTGACATCCTGAACCATGGCGGCCAGAACATTGCGGAAGAAACGTGCGAAGTGCTGGAAGCTAAAGGCTACGTATGCGGCTATACGCTTCTGAACGCCGCCTTTTATGGTGTACCCCAGATGCGCGAGCGGATGTTCCTGATCGGCTATCGCAGGGAGCTCAGGCAGCAGGTGTCCTTCCCTTCACCGACTCACTGGTTGGTGCTCCCTCCGGGATATGAAGGGTCGCGCTCAGTAGCTCTGAAGTCACTTCGTGGTCTCTTCGACGACGCTCATTCTTATATCGAGCCTCCAATAGCGACCCCTGACTTACCGCCTGCAGTGACGGCCGAGGAGGCGCTGGGCGATCTACCTGTGATCAACGCCAGGGAACTCTTGGCTGAGGGAAAAATTGCACGTGGCGCTCGACGTTTCGATACTCCCGCCGGTTACAGCCGCAACAAGCCTTCCGCCTATGCAACACTTATGCGGACTTGGCCTAGGCACGAAGCATCGAGCGAAGGTCCGAAGGATCATGTCATTCGATATCTGCCTCGGGATTATGAGCTGTTTGCCCGGATGAACCCTGGAGATCAGTATCCCGAAGCCTATGCACATGCGGTAGAAATGTTCCATGAACGCTTAGAAGCGGCCCAAGCAGCAGGAAAAGAACTCGCGGAAGGTTCTGCTGATTACAAGGCTCTCTGGGACTCCATCGTACCTCCGTACGACGCCAGCAAGTTCCCTAACAAATGGCGAAAAATGTGGAGCAATCAGCCTGCACGCACACTTATGGCACATCTGGGTAAAGACAGCTATAGCCACATTCATTATGACAGCAAACAGGCACGCACAATTTCTGTACGCGAAGCCGCCCGACTACAGTCTTTTCCGGACGGATTCCTTTTCAGCGGCACAATGAACCCTGCATTCAAGCAGATAGGCAATGCCGTGCCCCCGCTTCTAGCAAAAGCCCTAGCCACGCAAATAATGAAAGCGCTTAAACAGACGGAAATGGAGTCAGTGGATGAACCTTGTCGATCGGCAGCGGCAATTTCTTGAAGCAGCGCAAGAGCACTTCGGAGCCACAAAGAATACCCGCATCAATAAGCTCTTCGGAGTTTCGAATAGCGCAAAGATAGTGGAAGGTGGTGTGCAGATCGGCGTACCGAACCTGGACAGTGCCCGTGATAACGCTGAGGCTTTTATCATGGCGTGTGTGATGAGGTTCCCGCCAGAGGACGAAGTCTATTTCGCCATATTGGTCCGGAAGGACAAAACGAATTTTTTGGCACGGCTTACCGACATGAAGGTGCTGGGTGAGTCCGCCAAGAGTGGCAGTGACGAGCTCCGCGAGGAGAACGAAGAAGAGGCGAGCGAGTCAGATAAGCCTTTCAAATATAGCAAACGCAATAACTTGGCGGCCGTATACTTAGCAAAAGATGGTCGACTTTGGATGCGTAATTCCGGCTTTTGGAACAGCCTCGATTTTGACTTAACGCCGTTCGGCCCCTCAGTGGAGCCAGATGAGATCGTCGTGTCTCTATATCCTCCAACAGCGTCGGCTCGACGTAGTCTGTTGGCTCGTGAATTCATTGGCTGGCTGGGCAAGCTTGCCGGCCAGGAAAAGATTCATGAGCTGTCAGTCTGGGCTGACACGAAAACAGTTGGGCCTCTAATGCGACGGATGCCGTCAGCTATTCCGATCGCAGACATTGAGACAGCAGTCGGTGATCTTGGAGGTTACTATCCCAATGGAGAGGTCAGGCGGCTCCATGCAGCACTGAACTTCCTTAGTCACAAACACTTTGTCATCCTGTCAGGCCTGTCCGGTACAGGCAAAACGCAATTGGCCTTGAAATACGCCCGTGCAGTCCATGGACTGACATCGAATACAGAGCCCGATCCACTGTTTTTTGAGTGCCCTGTCCGCCCCGAGTGGACGGATCCGACTGGCTTGACGGGTTACTACGACGTATTAACAAACCGGTATGTCGTGCCGACATTCCTTGAGGCGGTGCTGGTCGCTACTGCGCACCGCCAATCACCAGTGTTCGTTCTGCTCGATGAAATGAACCTCGCGAGAATTGAATATTACCTCTCTGATGTACTTTCATGCATCGAGACTAAAGGCAATTTACAACTGCACTCTAACAGTATCCCTCTGGAAGGCACCACGGGAGGCAGCATACGCTCCGAGCTGCCACTACCACCAAACTTGTTCATCATCGGCACCATAAATGTCGATGAGACAACCAATCCCGTCAGCGATAAGGTCCTTGATCGAGCATCCGTGATCGATATGTCTGCCGTAGACGTCCCTGGTTTTATCGCCTCGCTTGCAGCCCGGTGCCCTGAACTCGGGACCGCACGGACGGCGGTAGAACCGAAATTGTCTGAAATTCATGGGATGCTGCAACAGCATGGGTTTGGATTCGGATACCGCCTCATTGAAGAGTTCCTACGCTATCACGCTTTCGATGCGACTCATCTTAAGAGCGCCTCAAGCGATATAACTGACCAGCTGCTGGTGCAAAAAGTTCTAGTAAAACTGCGTGGCGCAGAGCGACAGCGCCCGCTGCTTAGCAGCCTCGACAAGGCCTGTGTGGGCCTGCCACGAGCCCAGGCTTATATCAGAAAACTGCTGCATGATTTGGATGATTTCGGCTCCTTCCAGGCGATGCGGTAACCAATGACAGCCCTCTACATTCAAGCCGAACGCGATGGAGAGGCATGGCAGGTCTGGCCCGTGCCTAATGCAGTTCCCGAGGGAGCCATTCGGGAAGCGACTACGTATCTGTTTGAGCTGAGGGACTGCGAAGACGCACTGGCTGCCGAACTACTAATTGATGATGTACCGGCGGAAGCACTACGTTCCCGTCAGCCGGATGTAGCACGCTGGCGCTGGAAACCTGGCTTTCATGCCGGAGTGATTGAGGCAGCACTTCGTATCCCCGGCACAGGTACGCGCCGTTTCCAAATAACTACTGACCCGGACTTACACAAACTCACCCGCGAAGATTTTGACACGATGGTACGCGAGGTGCTTGAGGATACTTTCGCACTATTCTCACTAAGTGCATTCCGCAAAGGAATTGCACGCCAATCGGGCAACAGACCCCCCCCACTTGCGCGACTCGAGTTCCTGCGTTCACGTACAGAGGAAATTGTCGAAACGATTGCCGCAATCGCTCGTTCGCCTCGCCACTATCTACGTGCTGAGGAGATAACCGTAGCCTCACACCAAGCGAGACGGGCAACAGGACCGGAGATCATCAAATCATTCCGATCCGGCGTAATCCACTCTGAGATGGTTAGACCGTCCAGGCTGCCAGCCGCACTCAAGGGACACCTGCCGGCAAAGATCAAGTTGCGGCATCGCCGGAATAGCGTGGACATACCTGAACATCGCCAGATCAAAGCCTGCCTTAAGTCGTGGGCCTCATGGCTTTCTGGTGTCGCTGACGTACTTGCAAAGACCAGCACACCGAACGACCTAGAAACTATCACAGCAGCAGATAGCTGGGCGGTCCGAGCACGTCATATCGGACGTAGGCTCAAGAATGCCGCAGGTTCGGGCTTCATGGCTGAGGTGGGTGACGGGCCGGCACTGTTACATATGTCCTCGCTGTTCCGCAACGATCCGACCTATCATCGCTTCTACCGACTGTGGCAAGACATGAATCTGGGGCTCGCGGCGTTGTTCGGCGATTTTTTGCAGATGCCTCTAGCGAGAACTTACGAGCTGTATGAGCTCTGGTGCTTTCTTCGCCTTCTGCGCGCTGCTATCGCGGAATATAACCCTTCCGGCACGAACTTAGGCAACCTATTCATCACCGATGCCACAAACAACGTGACGATAGCCTCTGGCTCCATAATTGTGCCGATAGATGCAGAAAAGGAGCTGTGCTTCCAGAGGCAGTACCGCGAATATTGGGTCGAGCCCAGCGGCGAAGGAAGTTTCAGCCGCACAATGATCCCAGACATTGTCTTCGCCGGCTCAGGTTTCGGTAGGTCAGATCGAAGAGTGATTGTCCTGGATGCTAAGTACCGCATAAACGATGGACTGAATGAAGCTCTAAACTCGATCCATACTTATCGCGACGCCCTGGTTCAGAAGACACTAGGTGGCCATATCGAAGGCGTTGTGACGGCAGCCTATCTACTCACACCACATGTGCCTGCCCTCACATCCGATTTCCACAAAACACCAGTACCGGGACGCCTGTTTCATCCGCAATATCGCGAAAAGTTTCGATTTGGCGCGGTTACACTACGACCGGGAATGAGCACAACTGACCTCCGAGCTTGCCTGAGAAGTATTGTCGCCGATGCTATTGCATAGGAGGGTAAATGGTCGACGTACTCACCTCCGAACAACGTCAGCTCAATATGAGCCGCATCCGCGGTCGCGATACCAAGCCTGAAATGCTGATCCGGCGCGGGCTTCACGCACGCGGCCTACGCTATCGACTTCACGTCAAGACTCTACCTGGCCGTCCTGACCTTGTTTTTCCACGCTTCCGAACGGTTGTATTTGTCCATGGCTGCTTCTGGCATGCGCATGGATGCAATCTTTCAAAAGAACCAACCACACGAAAAGAATTTTGGACTAGCAAACTTGAGGGCAATGCAATAAGGGACAGAATAACCCTAGATGCCCTGCAAGCATTAGGATGGCGCATATTGATAATCTGGGAGTGTGCTTTGCGCGGGCCGAGCCGCATTGAATACTCCAACGTACTTGATCGCTCTACCTATTTCATCCGCGAAGACGAAAAGGTTACTTTGGAAATTTCAGGGCAAAAAATTAAACCAACACCAAAAATTACACAATAAAACCCCACACCAAAATAATTCTCATAGAAAAACTCCCCATTCAACCCACCAAAAAATTCCTTATTCATAGGAATCAAGGAACTCAAGTAGCATGAAATCAGAATTTTGCTAATCTTGAAAATCACATCTCAATCAAAAGCCCCAACCAAAACCGTCTTTTACGCACAAGACCAAGAAATCAAAGACGATCTACCTTAACCCTTCTAGACCTAGGAGTCTTCCGCGGCAAAGCATAAAATTCCAACGCCCCAGGAAGCATCCGCATTATTGCGTTCACACCCTTTATATCCGGCAGAGAATAAATATCACAAAATAAGAACCGAGAACCCGTCTCATCAAATCCCGGGTACCATAATCTTGACCCTCCCGCGCGAATAGACTCTAAGTCTTTTACCTTCCGAAGTTTTTGACGCTCATCAAGATAAAATCTAATCGAATGGATCTCGGGATCTACGGAATGATAACTAGAAATCTCAACCAAGTGTTCTGAACCCAATTTTACAAGAAACGACCCAGGTATTCGCCCTCCCCCCAGCACCTCAAATTCTGAGCTATCGAAACCAGAAATCCATTTTTGTATATATCCGTATTTCCCCTCCCCTACCTCCTCCATCCACTCAACCAAACTCTCACCACTGGCAATAATCGACGTAACCCAGGAGGCATTTACTAAAAACTCCGAAACTGAGAACAACCCTCCCATATCCCGCGAAGGATCGACACTAGCTTTCGCGATCATTGCAGCCACTAAAGAAATTTGACGAGCATTTACCTTCTTCACCTTCCACGAAGTGCTTATCACCCCTTGCTTAAGTCCCACGAAAAATGCTGCGATAGTAGAAACTCTTACACCAGCAGGTTTTTCCGCATCAAGAAATACATCCAACGCCTGTACGTTATCGACTATCAGCGCAAGCAGTGTACCTCGAAGCAAGATAGACTTTTCGTCAGACAACCAGTCACCAGTTAAAGCGATCCTATTGCGAATCACAGCATCGGCAACTTCAAGCCACTTTCGATCCCCCTCCTCTTCATGTCCTCCCTTTACACTACTGGCAAACCCTGCGGCAACCCGACTTAGCAGGTGGCGAGGAGAGGGATCATCGGCACCTAAAAATGCGGAAACTATAGCTTCCTGGCAATTTAAATCTATTTCGCGCTGCTCAAGAGCAACTCTAAATGCGGTCACAAAATCGAAACCCGAAGACGCTCCTTTCTTACAAGAGCTCCCCAAGAACTCTGTGATCGCCGCTCTACAATCCGGCCTGGCATTACCCAAAGACAAGACCGAACCTACGCCGGCCGCGAATCGATCGGCGATCAATCCTACTCGTTGAAAAGAGGCTGCTGACCGAACCAAAAAGCGTGGCTCACCCGCCCATCCAAAAAGCGCGGCATCGACTTCACAAGAATAAGTTTCGGTATCAAACTCATCTACTGGTCTAAACTTAAACTCGTCGGCTTCTGAGCTAGTGCGAAACCAAAGCTTGATCACGTCCTTATGCTCGAGAATTCGCGGTCGCATCAAAGCAACAACAGGAAAAACCTCGATCAACACAGGAAACTTCTCCGTCCGCCCGGAGTGTAGAAGAACCTCCTCTTCCGAGCGCAGCCCCCCCTCAAGCAACGCAATGCCCGCCTCTTGAATAGCGAGCTTTACATCGGGCACTGGGAAAAACTCAGAAATGCATAAACCACCGAGAAGTATCAGAGCATCTTCGCGATTACAGGGGAAAAATAATCGTGCGCCGGAAGCACCTCCCACTTTGGTGCTCTCCTCAACCATTTCGGTTGCCTGACGTCCACCATCATCCGGCCCAAATGGCATTGGCTTTTCGTGCACATAACTTTCACTAGCTAAACCCGTTTTCTCTGACGCAGGAAATACATCTCCACCAGGCCCCCGGCCCACATTTATCTCCAACTGTTTCATTATTTCCTCCACCATTCACCACGATCGGCCTTGTACTTAAAGCCAAGAGACTCAAGCAAGTTCGCGTGTTCATGGCCTGCCGTCACCCAAACCGCACCGCCCCTTTTACGCTTGTCGATTAGTGGCAGTCTCAATTTCCTAGCGAGCCGCTCAATCTCAATAAACCAGTCAGGTGACTGTGGATTTTTATCAGCGGAGTGCAAGCCATCAGGCGTTACTGAAAATTCTATGTGGCTAGGCAAAGTGGAATTTTCTCGCGACAGATACTCTTCACCAGGAAGAATCTCTTGATAAACTCCATGCCCTGCACGAGGACCCGCGTCGAGCAGACTAACCCAATCTCTAGCTCGAGAAACCGCAACAAACATCTGCATCTTGTACTTATCAGCGCCATATATCCCTATTGCAGCCTCCTGAGAGTCGACAATAAATACAGCATCAAACTCAAGCCCCTTGCAACTTTGCATGTTCAAAACTGTTACGACATCAGCACCATCAAAGACCAATTTATTAGCTGGATTCTGGCGTCGAGATGACCAAGAGTAAGTTTGAACTGTAATGACCCGCCCTTTGATTCGACGCACTACACCTCGCAATCTATCAACCAGATCTTCACGCGTCCCTTCTTCAAAAACCACAACACCAACTTCCTTCAACGGATTATTGACAATCCAAGTCAGAATCCTCTCAACTATAACAGATCTATCGGCACAAATTTCATACAAAGGCTTCTCAGATGTTCTAGTTGGCAGCCTTGGCAATACACCAACATCAGCAAAAAACCGCCTTGCCAACTCAGCAATTTCCCTAGAATTTCTAAAATTATCTAGCAAAAGATATCTATTTTTCTCAATTATTTTTAGCTCAGTATAGATCTGCTCGATAGTTGAATTCTCTTCGGTTAACTGCTGATTCTCATCAGCCAGAACAAAGCACTGAAGTGGATTACTTACCTTTCTCATCCGGCCAAGCGCAGACAACACTCTCAGAAATGCGTAAAAAGCTGGAGGGAAATCCTGCCCCTCATCTACTAACAGAACACCAAGATTGAGCAAAGAGTCACCAATAAGCTCGTCATTGTTAATCAGATGTCTTGAGACCTCTCCCCAATCGATACGGTTTTTGTTGTCGTCAATAACCGGAGGCTCAGGCCATAACGTCCATTTTTCAAATGCGTCCGGGTTCCGAAAGTACACCTCCGAGTCAACCATCCAAACACCCCTACGCGTCTCCCAAGGCCGCCATTCATTGCTGCACCAATATACACCGACCTCCTTAGCTGAATCTTTTTCCTCATATGGAACCTGCACAGCAATTCGGCCAGATGCACCAGGGTGCGGAGGCAAACCGCTCGCGCGCCACCATTCCCTAAACCAGGAATGCACTGTCTGGGAGGGTATAGGAGCATCAACTCCGGCATTTGAGGAATAGGTCATCAATACTTGGTTGAACATGCCAAGCACAACTGGCACCTTCCTTTTCTGCAGCTCGATAGCCCTTAAACATGCAATGAGCGTCTTCCCAGTACCTGGAGGCCCTTGTACCAGCACATGACTATCCAAAGGTGCATAGAGGTAAATCTGTTTCTGCTCTTCGGTAAGTTGCCTCAACTTCGGCAATCTCATTTCGAGCTTTCCATGTACTTCAACAACCCCCACACCGGATCGAACAACATACGTCGATCCAAAAGGGTATTAGCAGATACACAACTTGTTTCAGAAACCAAACTACATGCGTGACACGCGGCGTGATTGAAGCCCCCAAGTCCCTGGCCGGCTGTTTCGGAACAGACTGGATCGGCCGAGCACCAGCGCCCTTGGTCTAATGCCTCGATGATCGATTGAGCTAAGCGATCCTCACGCCCCTGGCGAACCAGTCCCCCCAATGAACCTTCAGAGTCGCCATCTGCTGTAAAGATCATAATGGCCGCGTATCTCTTCTCCCTATTAAAGTAGAGGCGCTCCCTCAGGGAGGAAGATGAATAGCCACACTCGAAGGTTATTCGCCGCAGCAGCAGATGGGTGAGCGTATGAATGGAGAGAAACACCGGGTCCACTCTAGGAAGGAACCAGAAGTTCTCGTCGAGTCGCTTCTGCTCCAGAGCACCGAGCACATTCTGCTCACCTTCAGGAATGCTAGACGCCCAGTTTTCGAGCATGTCGAAGTCGAGCGCAAGTACGATGCCTTCTCCAAATACCTCCGCCGCGGGCAGCCAACGCTCGTTTGCTCCTACATCCGGGCGAACGGTCTTGTCCGGAGTTCCCGGCTTGACTCGTTGAAAACCGAGATAGGCCCTAACTTCCCTCAGACGCCTGATCAACAGCACTCCACCAATAAGCTGCTTCATCCATTTAGGTGCGGATTGAGCTATCGCCTCTCTGACAGCCGAAAAATTCTGACTGACCAGTTCACCGTCATGCAGCGCCTTTTCGATCGTTCGCCATTCTTCATCCAACAAGAGCTCTTGATCGATTACAGCTTCTTGGCTTGCAGTGTTTCCCGCAACAAGGGGCCGGCCGTCAGCATCTGCCTGCAAGACATCCAGAACGACTGATGGATCACATCCGACTGCATCAGCCATAAATCCAACAACTTCCTCGATGTAATCCCCATTGTCCCCTTCAGTATCTCTAATCAGACTGAGTACTTTCTGATACCTTGGATGCTGCTTGACCTGCTCAGCGAACTCGACAGCAGGGTTTTCGACTACATCGGCAGGGATATCAAGCGCAGAAATCGTGCTCGGATAGTGGAGGTTGGTGGCCCCGCGCTGGAGGACGACGACGTCCGCAGTACATTCTTCTTGTTTTCCGAATATCCACGGATGCCGGCCGGTGCAATTTCGAAACATCTCCTTCACGATAACCTTGCTAGCGAGATCCTCAAGCGTTCGGGAACTTCCGCAGTCTTTGCACTCGACACGCAGGGACGCAAGTCCCCCGGTCGCAGCTTTCACATCTACGACAAAATGCAATCGGTTTCTAACCTTGCATCCCCCCTTCGCCCCGTGATTACCACTGTGAGCCCAGAAGCCCCAGTCAATATCGTCCAGATGGCCGTTCTCGCAAGCAGCAACAAACCTCATCGGAACCAATTTTCCACCACAGCTGTTACTTGGACAGACAGGTTCGGAGGCTTCCTTCTCCATATCCGTCCTCCAGCTTGTCAGGCTACGGCACTTTTCGCAGAACATTGCACGAGGAAATCTGCGAACCATTAATGTCGGATTCTCCTCCTTCGGCGCCTTGAGAACCTTGTGCAATCGGGACGATAGACGCCTGAGATCAATGACCCTGAGTTGAGCCTGCTTCCACAAATCGATGCCCGGTATCAGGAAAGACTCCTGACCTACATCAATGACCGCACCTACTCCGGCCATTCCGGCAACTGCACTGGATCGGATTTCACGCTTCATAGCTGACTCCCCGCCGCATTTTCCTGCACCATGGGGACCTTGAGTTTGAGTGGGGTATCCACACTCCGGAGCGATTGCAGCGTTTCCCACCCCCGCCCAGGCTCCCGGAAGGGCCGGATTAGGTTCGCGTGAGCACGCCCCCCACTCTGAAAGCGAAGATTATTGCGATGAGTAGTTGCGAGCTCCACCCAATCGTCAATGAAGCGACTCAGGCACTCACGAGACTCAAGAATGTCTCCGTCGCGAGCCTCATCGACACGGTTGAGGAACACTTCTGCAAGCTGCCAGATCTCGTCACTCTTCGTACTAATCTTTGATGCATGGTTGTTTGCGTGAATGGCGGACACCATGCGTACTAGAGCTAGGAAAGCACCGTGGAGACCTCGATCCTGCGCAGGCTGGGCAAAGGGGGTGACGCTTGTCGGCTCTACGTGACGGTAGTATCCCTTGTGAAAAGCCCGGAAAAACTCGTAATGAGAACGGTCCCTAGGCTTTGAGGGACTGAACAACGCAAGGACAATACCTGGTAAGCGCTTGCTGTCACGACCAACTCGGCTTGAGGCCTGGATGTATTCGGAAACGGTCTTCGGCTGTCCGTTGACCATCATCAATCCAAGCCGCTGGACATCAACACCTACGGAAAGCATGTTGGTGCAAGCCACAAAATCAAGAGCTGACTGGTCAGGAATCGCGATTCCAAGTTGATGCAGCGCTTCAGGAATCTCACTGTCCCTTAGGTTTGCAGATAGTTCCTTTACGCCCGCACCAGATACTGTCCGCTTTTCGCCCAGCGCTTTCAGACGCGCCGGGATGTCGTCTCTTGCCAGCGAGAGTGTCTTGCCTAGTTCGCGCTTGCTGTTGTGGTAGGCCACAAGCGTCCACCACGTGTCGGCAAGCTCTGCAACTCGCTGCCTCATAACACCACCTGCAGCAAGAAGAGCTGCAGCAGTAATTACGTTCGAGAAAGTCGGCGTATGTCCTTGTCCCATCGCCCCAATATAAAGTCGTCCAGCTACGTTAGACTCAGATTTGGAATAGAAAGAGTCCGCCGCATCCAGGCCCGGAGGTGGGAAGAGCGACGCCTCTCGGCCATAGAGCTTTCTGATCTGGTCATCCGCGCGACGTATCGTTGCAGTTGCACAGATATATTTTGCTCGAGCGCCGAGACACCCGATGGCGGTATCGATCGCAGCCTCATAAATACCTGCCAAGGTGCCAAGCGGCCCCGAGATAAGGTGCAACTCATCCTGGATGACCAGCGAAGGGGGAGAGACGTGCCCGCCTGTTCCGAAAAATGCTCGCGCTTCATCGCGCCAAGCGAGCATGGCAAACTTGTCGATCGTGCCAAGAAGCATCGTCGGGGGGTATGCGTAGAGGTGCTCATCAATGAAGCTAATTGGCAATGCCTCATGAAATGAGCAAAAAGGATTCGGACAGAAGACTTCGACGGCCCCATCTGCCAATCGCAGCCCAACCCCCTCATCACCTTCATCTTTCGGTGACGGCACAATGGGCGTAGCACACGCAGGGCACTGCTTCAGCGGTACCTTGACACCCTCAACCTTGCCTATTGCAGAACGGATCTTGTTGAGGTCAGCAACTGCATGAGTGTAATCATTTGGCGAGGAATCCTTCCCGACCCACAGACCCAAGCTGAATGCTGTCACACCCGGAATTGCCCCAGCTCGCCTCAGGGTCTCGAGGGCACAGATAAGGCTCCCGGCCCGCTCGAACTGTTGGATGGTAAGTAGGCGCAAGGTGTATCGCTTGATGATTGCCGTACCGCCACCCCGCTCTCCCTCTATGACCCGGCGACGAATCATCTCAAACGCAGCTACCGCGAGGTACGCTTCTGTTTTTCCGCCACCAGTTGGGAACCAGATGAGGTCTACGATCGATCTATCCGCATGATCTGACTCCCACAGACCACGCAGCGACAGCAGAAAGAAAGCTAACTGGAAGGGGCGCCAGCGGAAGTCCTCCGGATTAATAGCAGCAAGAGAAACGTCCTCATAGACCTGCCCGGGCTCCCGATCTCGATTTGCTGCAGCCCGTGCGATGCTAAGAAGCATCGCGCGATTGGCAAGCCTGAAGACATCCATCGACGCTGATTCAGATGTGAGGAGCTGAACGCCATCTTGCATCCGCTTTATCGCGCCATCGATGCGCAGCAAGATACGATCCCGCGGCTTCTTGAACCGCTCAGGGAAGCTCGCTTTGGCAAGCACGTCGTACCATTCCTGATATGCCGAGATGAATCTCGAAAATGCCGGTATCGGATCGAACTCTGAATCCTGCAAGCGAAAAATTGATAGTGCTGCCTTCACATCATCAGGTAGGGAATCAATATCGGTCGTCACTGGCGGAACTTCCAGAGATGGCACGAAATCTACTGCAACTGATTCAACACGCCCCAAAATAGCCTCAGGCCACTCCACACCACAGCCATGCCCAACCGCAAACGCGGGGAGGGCCCGATACTGGAGCGCCAGCTCTTCTGACTCGATATCCTCGCTGATAGTCGGTGGATCCGGGTAAGCAGTGACGCCGTTAACGGGTCGGCACTTCATGCGAACCTGGAACAAGATGTTCTCGACTTGGAGAAATTCCTCCTCACCAGTTGTGCTCTCGTTCACCAGCGAAACGGTAGCAATGCGAACACCCTGTGCACGCCGAATGTACAAGCGAAGACTAGCCCTGCCACCAAATACCAGCCTCTCCTGCTCACCATCCGAAGCTGCAGAAAACTCGACGAGCTCGCCAGTAGCTCCCTGGACTAATGAAATACGCTTCCAAACTAGATGCCTACGCTTTGAGCCTTTCTTATGTGCCTCCTCGGAATCTACCTCCTCAGCTACCAGCTCAGCCGCCTGCCTCAGGTATCTGGCGCCCCCAAGTTCTACGTGAATCTTGGTCTCTTCCTCATCAATGGCAAAAGTCAGGCCAACGGAAGCAGGGAGCTTTTGGAAGAGCATATCCATGGCGGACTCACTCTCCGCCTGGTCATCGTCGACAGAAGAATCTCCAGCCAAATCATCTTCGTCTGCAGTTGCGCCTCTTGTGGTCGCTCCTTTCGGGAAAAGCATGCCTGTGAGATAACGCTTATTGGGCTTCTCCCGGAGCTCCTCACTGGGTGATGAAGGGCCGACAAGCCTAGCGAATACTTCGCCGACAAACTGTTTGCGCAACTCTTCTTTTTCCTGTCTGTCCATATGCGAATTACTTCCGTTCGAATGAATTCCTGATCAACGCCTTGAGAAAAGCCCCGAACTCTGGCTGAACCAGCAGCTGGAGAGACGCTGATGCCCTTGACATACCGATGTAGAGCAGTGACTCCCCACGTTGATCTGTAGGCAGTAGGTGCAAATCGACGAGAAATACCACTCGAGCCTCAAGCCCACGGAAAGCTGATATGCCGCACACCACGCCGTGAACTGATGACTGAATCTCCCCCTCCAACGAGAGTGGTCGGAAAAGGCCTCGCATTTGCTGGAGCACTTTCTTGCAAGTCGGCCCAAGTTCAGCGCCAGCCCCAAGTACCGCCATCTCTGATGGCCGAACCCCATCCTCAAGCATAAATTCGATCAGTCTTCTGACTGCTGCCAGCTCGCCATCGGTGTTCCCGACAGAATGAAAGCCAACTTTAATACCAAATCCATCGATCTGAGAAATGCCGACATCCGCATCAAGAAATGCCCTGATCGAATTGACGATTTCGCGAGTGGAGCGAACATTCCTTGTCAGGACCACACCAGCCGAATTACAAGCGAGGGACTTCAGACATTCCGAATCAGGCGCGAAACTAGTGAATTGAAGATTCGGATCCATGAACCATCGCCATCTCCCACCTGAAACGCCCCCGGGTAGCTGACGGAAAAGCATCTCCATGCGATCCGGTTGTGCGAAGTCTTGGCCTTCATCCACGATTAATGTGTCAGTACCAATCGGCAAAGAATCCGAAACAACAGGAATACCAAAAGCGCTCATTCGGCTTCGAAGCGCGGCCGAGAGAGGCGTTCCGCTCACCACTATCGCCGGCGTTCGACCGGCGGCTCTTTCAGCCCGCGCACAAAGCGCAACCAATTCAGTCTTGCCGGTTCCAGCGCCGCCGGAAATGCAGAGTCTAGAATTGACCTCCAGGCTTTCAAGGATCGCGAACTGCTGCTCCGTCAAACGTATCGCCTCCTCTTGCGTAGACCTAACTACAAGACCTAGCGAGGTGGCCGCACTCAGCTCTGGAACGAGAATCTCGCGAATCCGATCAATATCCGCATCTTCGAGCGCAAAGTCCTTCGGCTTATGCTGATCGAAGGGAAGATTTATCAGCCAATCCTGGAATGAACTTAATTCGCTGCAAGTCAGGTTATTTGCAAGCCGGGAAGTCGGTAGTTCCGCTACATTTTTCTTGAAACTACAGTAGGGAAATACCACCCCCCACCGACTACGGACCTTCTTGTCAAGGTGCTTCGCCAGCAGTTTCTCTAATGCGACGGCTGCCGACATCGCCTGACGGGCAGGCCCCTCTGTCGAAGTAATTGCTTGGCCCCGAGCATTCTCGTAACGCCACACCTTGCCAGCAAGACTCACGGAGCCGCCCTTGACCTCCAGCAGCGTCACTCCTGATCGAGAAACGATAATAAAATCAGCCTCTCCCCAGCGCTTGTACTCGTGCTCTGGCAGATTTACAGAGTGAACAGCGAAGCCGTGCCTGTCGGGAACCTTTGCGAGCAGATCGTAGACCCTTGCCTCGCCCTTGAGTCTTGGTCGCAGCTGATAGCGGGGAAAAATGTCCAAAGTAGTCCCTTACCGCACGTTTATGCACTAAGGGTAAGCTAATCTCTATTGGCAACCAATTGGAAATGGGAAAAGAAAAATGCAAGCACGAAAAAGGCCGGTTCATTTCTGAACCGGCCTTTCTCTGAATATGGTCGGGAAGAAAAGGGGGACAGATTTATATTCTCTACTCTAAACGCCCGTTTCTGGCCCAGGCTGTTAAAAAACGTGGCCAGCGACCTTGTTATGCTGCCGTCGGGCTTCAAAGCGGGCGGCCCATGAAGCGTTTCATCCAGAGAGCGTGTCGAGGCCAAAGCACGCAGCTGCCCCAGAGCCTGGATGATTACGTGGCGAACACCAATCCGGTGCGAGTGGTCGATGAAGGGGTGCTACGTGCCCGGATGCAGAGACGGCGGAGCATCTGAGGGCGCGACTAGAGTAATTCTTCTCCACCGAGAAATGCGGCCGGTATGACGCCGGCACGCGACTACTTTTCGGACTGGGCGGCGAGCCCATCGGCAGGAACAAAGATCCAGCCCTCTCTTTCGGGCGCATCTGCACAAGGCTGCGCGAGTAGCTCCGGCTGGGAGTGGAATACCCAGGCGATCAGCGCACAGGCCAACGCATCCCACTGATCGACATGCCCCAGATGCGGCGGACGACCATAGAACTGCAGCAAATCACGCATCACTGTCGAGCGCTTACCAGAGGCTGGGTAGGCCTCGATGACGCGTAGATGCTGGTTGTCCGTCCACACGCCACAGCGCTCGATGTAGGGCGCAAACCGCGCGAGCACATGCATGCCCTTGGTCGCCTGGCTACCGATCATGTCCTTGACTGCCGAGAGCGGGCTAAGCCCCCGCTCGAAGAGGAAGCGCTCGGTGTGCCGGAACAGATAAGGGTTGCTCGAAGAGTTCTCGATCGGGCCGGTCGCCCTACCTTGCATGATCAGATCAATGAAGGCGCTGGAGAATCCAAGGGGCGTATCGATGGCCAACACCACAGGCGCCCGACTGAAGCAGGTGGAATCCAGCTCACACAGCTCAAGAATCTTGGCAATGAACTCTGATGTATTGCCTGACTGGTTGATGCATCTGCGCAGATTGCCGCGCCAGGGCTTTCCCTGGATCTGGCGCTGGGAATCAATCACCACCAGGGCGTCTCGACTGGTGGGGTTCTTGTCGCAGTTCCAGCCACCGACATCCCAGCCGATGAAGATCGGGGATACATCAGTGGTAAGAGGCATGTCTTCGCTTTCGAGCATTTTCGACTTCCCATCAAGCGCTCGCCCATTGCCCGCAGAAAGACTGGAAGCGCTGACTTCACCCATGAATGATGAACACGCAGCAAACCGGCATTACCCAGCTTTTTGTCTAAGTCCTTGCGTGGCCAAATCGCGCATACGAAAAAGGCCGGTTCATTTCTGAACCGGCCTTTCTCTGAATATGGTCGGGACGGAGTGATTCGAACACTCGACCCCTTGCACCCCATGCAAGTGCGCTACCAGGCTGCGCTACGCCCCGACGTTTTGTAGCTCGCTCCGGATCACCGGAAGCGGAGCGAACTATATCTTAAGCTTTTGAATTGTGGAAGGTTTTTTTCAAAAAAATTCACTTCCGCAAAACATGGAGGACGTCCTCGAGCTCGGCAATCATCTGGCGGATGAGCTGCTTGTACTGGGTAGTGTCTTCCTTGGCTTCGTCCCCGGAGAGGCGCTGGCGCGCCCCGCCGATGGTGAAGCCCTGATCGTATAGAAGCGCACGGATCTGCCGAATCATCAGCACATCCTGACGCTGGTAGTAGCGCCTGTTCCCGCGCCGCTTTACTGGGTTGAGCTGGGGAAATTCCTGCTCCCAGTAACGCAGCACGTGGGGCTTGACCGCGCAGAGTTCACTAACTTCGCCAATAGTGAAGTATCGCTTGCCTGGAATCGGCGGCAACTCGTCGTTATGACTTGGTTCCAGCATAAGCTTCGACCCTGGCTTTGAGTTTCTGCCCTGGACGGAAAGTGACCACACGGCGAGCCGTGATCGGGATTTCCTCTCCTGTCTTCGGGTTTCGGCCAGGCCGCTGACGCTTATCGCGCAAGTCGAAATTGCCGAACCCGGACAACTTCACCTGTTCGTTGTGCTCCAGCGCCTGACGGATTTCCTCGAAGAACAGCTCCACCAATTCCTTGGCTTCCCGTTTATTCAGGCCAAGCTCTTCATAAAGACGTTCAGCCATCTCAGCTTTCGTCAGAGCCCCCATACGCTACTTCCTTAACGTGGCATTGAACCTGTCTTCCAGCGAGGTGACGATGTTTTGCGTTGTGTTGTTCACCTCATCGTCAGTAAGAGTGCGCGATGGATGCTGCCAGGTCAAGCCGACCGCCAAGCTTTTTCTAAGCGGATCAATGCCTTTACCGTGATACACGTCAAATAGCCTGAGGTCAGTGAGCCATTCGCCCGCAGCCTCACGGATGGTGGCGAGTACCGACTCGGCGGCAACGTCGCGATCCACCAGCAGGGCAAGGTCACGGCGCACTTCAGGGAAGCGCGACAGCTCGCTGAACTTCGGCAGCTTGCCTTGCATCACTTCAGCCAGTACCAGCTCGAACATGTAGACCGGCTGATCCAGGTCCAGGGCCTTGGCAAGTTCCGGATGCAGCGCACCGAGGAAACCTACCAGGCGCCCTTCTCTTTCGATGCGAGCGGTCTGGCCCGGATGCAGGGCAGGATGCTCACCCGCTACGAAGCTGAAGGCACCCAGGTCGCCAGCGGCACCGAGGATGGCTTCTACATCTGCCTTGGCATCATAGAAGTCGACGGCGTCACGGCCGTTGGCCCAGCTTACCGGCAGACGGGAACCACAGATCACACCCGCGAGCATGGGCTCCTGTTTCAGGCCTTCGAGTTGACCCACGAAACGCAGACCGCTTTCGAACAGGCGAACACGGGATTGCTGACGATTGAGGTTGTGCTGCAACGCGCTCACGAGACCTGGCCACAGCGAAGAACGCATGGCAGCCATATCCGCGGAGATGGGGTTGGCCAGCATCAGCGGCTTAACGCCCGGGTTGAACAGCTCGAACAACTTCGGATCGATGAAGCTGTAGGTAATGGCTTCGTGGTAGCCACGGGCTACGAGCAGGCGGCGCAGGGCCGGTAGCTCAACAGCACCTTCGGCACGAGCACGCGGGGCAAGACGGGCTTGCGGGTAGCGAACCGGCAGGCGGTTGTAGCCATAAAGGCGACCCAGCTCTTCGATCAGATCCACTTCGAGGCTGATGTCGAAGCGATGACTCGGCACTTCAACACGCCACTGACCGGCACCTTCAGCGGTGACTTTCAGATCCAACGCAGTAAGCAGACGCTCGATTTCGGCAGCGTCCATTTCCATACCCAACATCTGGGTGATGCGCTCAGCACGCAGGGTAACCGGAGCCACATTCGGCAGGCTTTCCTGGCTGGCCGCCTCGATGATCGGGCCCGCTTCGCCGCCGACGATTTCCAGCAGCAGGCCAGTGGCGCGCTCCATGGCTTCGCGAGCCAGTTGGAAGTCGACGCCACGCTCGAAGCGGTGCGACGAGTCGGTATGCAGGCCATAGGAACGGGCCTTGCCGGCAACGGCGATGGTGTCGAAGAACGCCGCTTCGAGGAACAGGTCGCGAGTCTTGTCGCTGACGCCGCTGTGCTCACCACCCATGACACCTGCGATGGCCAGGGCACGAGTGTGGTCGGCGATGACCAGGGTGTCGGCGCGCAGGCTGACTTCCTGACCGTCGAGCAGGACGAGTTTCTCGCCCTCCTCCGCCATGCGCACACGGACGCCGCCATTGATTTCGGCGAGATCGAACGCGTGCATGGGCTGGCCGAGTTCAAGCATCACGTAGTTGGTGATGTCGACGGCAGCATCGATGGAACGCACTTCGGAACGACGCAGGCGCTCAACCATCCACAACGGAGTCGGGCGGGACAGGTCGACATTGCGGATCACGCGGCCGAGATAGCGCGGACAGGCAGCCGGAGCGGTCACTTCGACCGGACGGACTTCGTCATGGGCTGGTGCAACGGCGGGAACTTGCGGACGAGTCACCGGGGCAGCGTAGAGCGCACCCACTTCACGGGCCAGGCCGGACATGCTCAGGCAATCGCCGCGGTTCGGGGTCAGGCCCAGTTCGATGATCACGTCATCCAGGCCCAGGTACGCACGAATGTCCTGGCCTACCGGAGCATCATCAGCCAGCTCCATCAGACCGTCATGGTCATCGCTGATCTGCAGTTCGGAAGCCGAGCAGAGCATGCCGTTGGACTCAACGCCACGCAGCTTGGCCTTCTTGATCTTGAAGTCGCCCGGCAGCTCAGCACCGATCACGGCGAAAGGAATCTTCAGGCCAGGGCGCACGTTAGGCGCGCCGCACACGACCTGGAGGGTCTCACTGCCATTGCTCACCTGGCAGACGCGCAGCTTGTCGGCGTCCGGGTGTTGTTCGGTGCTCAGCACCTCGCCCACGACCACACCGCTGAAGGCGCCCGCTACCGGAGTAACGCTGTCGACTTCGAGGCCAGCCATGGACAGACGAGCGACCAGCTCATCACGGGAAACCTGCGGGCTGACCCAGCTCCGCAGCCAGTGTTCACTGAATTTCATCCTCTTCTCCTAGAGCCTGCTCAACGCCTGCTGCGCGTCGGCTCTGCTGCGTTAAAAGCAGGCTCAAAATGCTCATTTACAACGCGTAAACTGCGCTTTTTCGCCTGCTTTTGCCTTGCATAGCTCTAGCTCGCAAGGCGTTGAAACAGGCTCTGGATTCGTTTCGGACGCTGCGACCTAGCGGAATTGCGCGAGGAAGCGCAGGTCGTTGTCGAAGAACAGGCGCAAGTCGTTGACGCCATAGCGCAGCATGGCCAAGCGCTCTACGCCCATGCCGAAGGCGAAGCCCTGGTACTTCTCCGGATCGATGCCGGACATGCGCAGCACGTTCGGGTGCACCATGCCGCAGCCCATCACTTCCAGCCAGCCGGTCTGCTTGCACACGCGGCAGCCTTTGCCGGAGCACATCACGCATTGCATGTCGACTTCGGCCGACGGCTCGGTGAACGGGAAGAAGGAGGGACGGAAACGTACGCCAAGGTCCTTCTCGAAGAACACACGCAGGAACTCTTCGATGGTGCCCTTGAGGTCGGCGAAGCTGATGCCTTCGTCTACCAGCAGGCCTTCGACCTGGTGGAACATCGGCGAGTGGGTGATATCCGAGTCACAGCGGTAGACGCGGCCGGGGCAGACGATGCGGATCGGCGGCTGCTGCGACTCCATGGTGCGGACCTGTACCGGAGAAGTGTGGGTACGCAGCAGCATGTTCGCGTTGAAATAGAAGGTGTCGTGCATTGCCCGGGCCGGGTGGTGGCCGGGAATGTTGAGCGCTTCGAAGTTGTGATAGTCGTCTTCGACCTCGGGGCCTTCGGCGATGCCGTAGCCTATCCGAGTGAAGAACTGCTCGACCCGCTCCAGGGTACGAGTCACCGGATGCAGGCCGCCGGAGGCCTGACCGCGACCCGGCAGGGTCACGTCGATACGTTCGGCCGCGAGCTTGGCGGTCAGGGCAGCCTGCTCAAGCGACTCTTTGCGGGTGTTCAAGGCATCCTGAACGCGCTCCTTGGCGGCGTTGATCAGGGCGCCGACCTTGGGACGCTCTTCAGCCGGCAGATCGCCCAGGGTCTTCATCACCTGGGTCAGCTCGCCTTTCTTGCCAAGGTAGTGAACGCGAATCTGCTCCAGGGCATTCACGTCTTCAGTTTGCTGCACGGCCTCAAGCGCTTGCGAGACCAGCGCATCCAGATTTTCCATTTACTGACTCCAGATACGAAATAGGGGAAGAGCGCAAGGCCCTTCCCCTATCGGTGACGTTTAGCACCGGGCAAGCCCGGTGATTGTCGGGGACTTAAGCCAGAACGGCCTTAGCTTTCTCGACAATCGCAGCAAACGCCGCTTTTTCGTTCACTGCCAGGTCGGCCAGAACCTTACGGTCGATCTCGATGGCCGCTTTTTTCAGGCCAGCGATCAGGCGGCTGTAGGACAGACCGTTCTGACGAGCACCAGCGTTGATACGAGCGATCCACAGAGCGCGGAACTGACGCTTGCGCTGACGGCGGTCACGGTAGGCGTATTGGCCAGCCTTGATTACCGCCTGCTTGGCAACGCGGAACACGCGGCTGCGTGCGCCGTAGTAGCCTTTGGCGAGTTTCAGAATCTTTTTGTGACGCTTACGAGCGATGACGCCACGCTTAACACGAGCCATGAGTAATTTCCTCTAGAATCTTGACCGATTAACGAACGCGCAGCATGCGCTCTACTTTGCGGACGTCAGACGGGTGCACCTGGGTGCAACCGCGCAGCTGACGCTTACGCTTGGTAGTCATTTTGGTCAGGATGTGGCTCTTGAAAGCGTGCTTGTGCTTGAAGCCGGAAGCAGTCTTCTTGAAGCGCTTCGCAGCACCGCTCTTGGTTTTCATCTTTGGCATGTTCGGATACTCCGCATTCAATCAATACATATAACCGCAAGGCCTGCCAGTGCCCTGGGGGTTATTTTCGCTTTTTGGGGGCGATGACCATCATCAGCTGGCGTCCTTCCAGCTTAGGATGCTGTTCTACGGTGCCGAATTCGGCGAGGTCGGCTTCGACCCGCTTCAACAACTCCATACCCAGCTCCTGGTGGGCCATCTCACGACCGCGGAATCGCAGGGATACCTTGGCCTTGTCCCCATCACTAAGGAAACGTACCAGGTTGCGTAGTTTTACCTGGTAATCCCCTTCTTCCGTCCCTGGACGAAACTTGATTTCTTTAATCTGCTGCTGGTGCTGGTTCTTCTTCGCTGCCGCAGCCTGCTTCTTCTTCTCGAAGAGGTGTTTGCCGTAATCCATGATCCGGCAAACAGGCGGCACGGCATCGGCAGAAATCTCTACCAGATCCAGCTTGGCTTCTTCAGCAGCGCGAAGCGCTTCATCAATCGAGACGACGCCAATCTGCTGGCCGTCAGCACCAATCAACCGCACCTCACGAGCCGAGATATTCTCGTTGATCGGGGCCTTCGGTTGAGTCCGCTTGTCCTGTCTCATTTCACGCTTAATAGTGATTACTCCAATTCTTGGCGACCACGCCGGGAAACCGCTTGTGCGAGCGTCTCAGAGAAGCTTTCGAGGGGCATGGAACCCAGGTCGACACCCTCGCGGGTGCGCACAGCAACGGATCGAGTCTCAACCTCCCGGTCTCCAATAACCAAGAGATAGGGAACCTTGAGCAAAGTATGCTCGCGGATTTTAAAGCCGATTTTTTCGTTTCTCAAGTCGGACTTGGCACGGAACCCGCTTTCGTTGAGGGTTTTCTCGACCTCGACGGCGAAATCGGCCTGCTTGTCGGTGATATTCATGATCACCGCCTGGGTCGGCGCCAGCCAGGCAGGGAACGCGCCAGCGTAGTGCTCGATCAGCATACCGATGAAGCGCTCGAAGGATCCGAGAATCGCGCGGTGCAACATCACCGGGCGCTTACGGTTGTTATCTTCGGCGATATAGCTGGCATCCAGCCGCTCCGGCAGGTTCGGATCGTACTGCAGGGTACCGCACTGCCAGTTACGGCCGAGGCAATCCTTCAGGGTGAATTCGATCTTCGGACCATAGAACGCCCCCTCGCCCGGCTGGTATTCCCACTCCAGACCAGACTCGTTCAGCGCATCCGCCAGGGCACCTTCGGCACGATCCCACAGCTCGTCGGAACCTACCCGCTTGACCGGACGAGTGGACAATTTCATCGAGATATCGACGAAACCGAAGTCCTTGTAGACCTGCAGCGTCAGCTTGATGAAGTCAGCCGCTTCCTTCTTCACCTGATCCTCGGTACAGAAGATGTGCGCATCGTCCTGGGTGAAACCGCGAACGCGCATGATGCCGTGCAGGGCGCCGGACGGCTCATTGCGGTGGCAGGCACCGAACTCCGCCAGACGCAGCGGCAGATCACGATAGGACTTCAGGCCCTGGTTGAAGATCTGAACGTGGCACGGGCAGTTCATCGGCTTGACCGCGTAATCACGGCTTTCCGACGAAGTGGTGAACATGTTCTCGGCGTAGTTCGACCAGTGGCCCGAACGCTCCCACAGAATGCGATCGACGACCTGGGGAGTGCGCACCTCTACATATCCGTGGTCACGCTGGACCTTGCGCATGTACTGCTCAAGCACCTGATAGACGGTCCAGCCGCTCGGATGCCAGAACACCATGCCTGGCGCTTCTTCCTGCAGATGGAACAGGTCCAACTGCTTGCCAATACGGCGATGGTCACGCTTTTCAGCTTCTTCGATGCGCTGAACATAGGCAGCCAGCTGCTTCTTGTCAGCCCAGGCGGTGCCATACACGCGCTGCAGCTGCTCGTTCTTCGAGTCGCCACGCCAGTAGGCGCCAGAAATCTTGGTCAGCTTGAATGCCTTGAGGAAGCGAGTATTCGGCACGTGCGGGCCACGGCACATGTCCACGTACTCCTCATGGAAGTACAGGCCCATGGCCTTCTCGTCAGGCATGTCATCGACCAGGCGAAGCTTGTATTCCTCGCCACGCGACTTGAACAGCTCGATGACGTCGGCCCGCGGAGTCATCTTCTTGATGACGTCGTAGTCCTTCTCGATCAGCTCAGCCATACGCTTTTCGATGGCCGCCATGTCTTCCGGCGTGAAGGGCCGCTCGAACGCGATGTCGTAATAGAAGCCTTCTTCAATGACCGGACCGATCACCATCTTGGCGGTCGGATAGAGTTGCTTGACCGCGTGGCCAACCAGGTGCGCGCAGGAATGGCGAATGATCTCCAGCCCGTCTTCGTCCTTGGGGGTCACAATCTGCAGCGAGGCATCGTCTTCGATCAGATCGCAAGCATCTACCAGCTTGCCGTTGACCTTGCCGGCCAGGGTTGCCTTGGCCAGGCCCGCACCGATGGACTGAGCCACTTCGAGTACGGATACGGGTTTATCGAAAGTACGCTGACTGCCGTCAGGAAGAGTGATGATGGGCATGGCGCCTCCTCTCCTAGTGGTGACCTCTACCAAAGGCCACATGGGTTGGGATGAGCCAGTACGCGATTCGGTGGTATGCCCGCCATACGGTAGCAGGAGCCTTGCAGCCAACCAGAGCCGAACCAGAGTCACTGGAGGTAATGAAGAGCGGGATGCTTGCAGAAAGCCCGAGCCCCGACAAGCGCCCAATAAAAAAGGGTCACCTGAGTGACCCTTTTTATCGAATTTGGTAGGCACAATTGGATTCGAACCAACGACCCCCACCATGTCAAGGTGGTGCTCTAACCAACTGAGCTATGTGCCTTCGATGGGTGCGCATTCTACGGACTGAGTTTTCCCTGTCAACACCTTTTTTCGCTAACTCTCTGAAAAAGTGGATTTTTTACTGTTCAGCGCCTCGTTGAATATTTTGCACAGAGGCTAGCCGACCCGTTTCAACTCAGGTAGGATCACCACATCTGTAAAAAATAAAAAACAGAGATTCCATTATGACGCACACTCCCTACCCCCAGTCCTATTACGCGTTCTCGGCCAACCCGGTACCGGCACGCCCTGAACTGCAAGGTGAGATCGAAACCGACGTCTGCATTATTGGTGCAGGCTACACCGGTCTCTCCACCGCCCTCTTCCTTCTGGAGAACGGTTTCAAAGTCACCGTGCTCGAGGCTGCGAAGGTGGGCTTCGGCGCATCCGGTCGTAACGGCGGCCAGATCGTCAACAGCTACAGCCGCGACATCGATGCTATCGAGCGCACCGCGAACCCGAAGAACGCCAAGCTGATGGCTGACATGGCGTTCGAAGGCGGCCGCATCATTCGCGACCGCATCAGCAAGTACAACATCCAGTGCGACCTGAAGGATGGCGGCGTATTCGCAGCCTTCACCAAGAAGCAGATGGCGCACCTGGAATCCCAGAAGAAACTGTGGGAGCGCTTCGGCCACAACCAGCTGGAATTGCTGGATGCCAAGGGCATCCGCAAAGTGGCGGCGACCGACAACTATATTGGCGGCATGCTGGACATGAGCGGCGGTCACATCCATCCGCTCAACCTGGCACTGGGCGAAGCCGCAGCCATCGAGTCCCTGGGTGGCGTGATTTACGAGCAGAGCCCTGCGACCCGCATCGAGCGTGGCGCCAATCCGGTGATCCACACCCCGAAAGGCCGCGTGAAGGCGAAGTTCGTGGTGGTAGCCGGCAACGCCTACATGGGCAACCTGGTTCCCGAACTGGCCAGCAAATCCATGCCTTGCGGCACCCAGGTGGTCACCACCGAGCCGCTGTCGGATGAAGTGGCCAAGTCCCTGCTGCCGCAAGACTACTGCGTCGAGGACTGCAACTACCTGCTGGACTACTACCGTCTTTCCGGCGACAAGCGCCTGATCTACGGCGGCGGCGTGGTATACGGTGCCCGTGACCCGGCGAACATCGAAGCCATCATCCGTCCGAAGATGCTGAAGACCTTCCCGCAGCTGAAGAACGTGAAGATCGACTTCGCCTGGACCGGCAACTTCCTGCTGACCCTGTCGCGCCTGCCCCAGGTCGGCCGGATCGGCGACAACATCTACTACTCCCAGGGCTGCAGCGGCCACGGCGTCACCTACACCCACATCGCCGGCAAGGTGATCGCCGAAACCCTGCGTGGCCAGGCCGAGCGCTTCGACGCTTTTGCCAGCCTGCCGCATTACCCCTTCCCGGGTGGCCGCGTGTTCCGCGTGCCCTTCACCGCGATGGGTGCCTGGTACTACACCATGCGCGACAAGCTGGGCGTCTGATCCGCCTGCAAATGAAAACGGCGCCCCAGGGCGCCGTTTTTATTTCCGTGCTCGCCGATCAGGGCATCTGCAAGCGCGCCATCTTCGCGGCATTGACCTGGCCAGCCGCGGCAAGATCATCGGCCGCCTTCAGCCAGCGAGCCCTCTCCACCGATGCCGGCAACTGATTCGGCGCCTGCACCAGCACCGCCCAATGACCTGCTTCCGCCCAACCCGACTCGAACTCACGGAAGCTCATCAGGGCGCGGCGCTTGTGGCCGTGGCGGAGCAGCACCTGCTGGTTGGTGCGGTCGTAACCGATCAGCAACGCGTAGCGCCAGGACGGCATCCAGCCGAACCCTTCGCGCAGATGCACGAGCACCGGATTGCCCGCGGCCACTTGCTCCAGCAGATCGTCTATCCGGCTACCCAGTGGATAGACCACAAGACCATGCTTGCGCGCCGTCTCCGCCAGCCCATCGCGGAGGGAAGCTTCCTTCTGCGGCAGTTGCAGTTCCTTTTCGATCATGCCCGGCGTGACCTCGTCACCCTGCTGGGTCAGCAAGGCCGCCAACGAAGCCGGCGCGCTCTGGTAGGCGTTCTGAGCGAAGAACGGGACACCGCTCAATTCCACCCGCTCCGGCCCCGAGCGCAGTTTCGGTGACAGCGGCTGGGCGCCACAGCCGGCCAACACGGCAATGCAAGTGGCCACAAGGATGGGACGGAACAGACGGCTCAGGACGGGCACGGCAACACTCGCTGTAGGCAACCTAGAACGGCCGATGATGATACTGGCAGGAGCACGGGCGGTACATCGCGAGAGGAATCGGACCCGATTCGGGACAATGCCGAGCACGCCCTGTATACCCAGCCCCACGAGAAAAACGCACAACGGCCGGTACAAAAATCGCTTACCCATTCATTTCAGCGACAAAAACTTAGTTTTTCACGACGTGCTGTGACTTATCGGTCGAGTCTCGCCATCCACATTCACGACGGTGCAATAAAGGTCTGAAGCCGCGCTGTCACCTTCATTGGGCACAATATGGAGAGACCCCCTCCCATGAATACTCCGCTGCGTTTCAACGAAGCACTGATCATTACCGGCCGTGCGTTCAAACCCTTCCAGTGCGTTGCCTGGGCCCAGCAAGATGGCACCGGCGAACTCAGCATCAGCGTGATCGACCGTACCAACACCCGTCTTCTCGGCCGCTCGAAGATTCCCAGCAGCACCTATTCCGACCCCGAACAACTGGCCAGCATCCTCGAACAATCCCGCGAGGAATTGAGCCGCAAGGGCTACGACCTCGAACCCTGGTCGATGCCTGAGTAAAGGCTTCAGCGCCAGTGCCCAATGCGCGGCGAGCAGGCCTGACCTGCTCGCTCCGGCAAGTTTTCCCCCACGCTTCCCCCTCCTCGCTCGTGCCGCCCGGCCAATGCATGGCGCAAGTCGCCTGAATCCACGGTCTATCCCAGTACTGCCCCGTAAAGCCCTGCTGCGCGCAAGGAGCGGCCTGGATGAACCCATTCGACTGGCAACGCATGCTGCTCCACGAGTTTCCCCTCGGATTCCTCGGCGAAGTGATGCTGCGGTCGTTGTTCGCTTTCATCGTGGTCTTCGCGTTCCTCCGCCTTTCTGGAAGGCGCGGTGTCCGCCAGATTTCGCTGTTCGAAGTCCTGGTCATCCTCACCCTCGGCTCCGCCGCCGGCGATGTGTCGTTCTACGAGGATGTCCCGCTCCTGCCCATACTGGCGGTGTTCGTCACGCTGCTCTGTCTTTATCGCCTCACCACCTACGCCATGGAGCGCAACGCACGATTTGGCGCCTGGATGGAAGGCAAGCCGGTGGTGATCATCAAGGACGGGCTCTACGACACCGAAGCGCTCGGACGGAAAAACATCGCCAGTGACGAGTTTTTCATGGAGCTGCGTCGACAGAACGTCGAGCACCTTGGTCAGGTCCGCCTGGGGATACTCGAGGTCAACGGCGATGTCAGCCTCTATTATTTTGACGAGAGCGAAACGCGCCCTGGTCTCTCCGTCCTGCCGCCTTGTCTGCGCCGTGACCACGCGCGGATTCCCTCCGACGGCCTGTACTCCTGCAACCATTGCGGCATGACCAGCCAGCAACGCGCAGGCGAAAAGCCGTCCTGCCAGCATTGCAACAACGACACCTGGTCAAAGTCCATCGGCCGCAAGCGCCTGACCTCAGCGACCCGCCCATGACAGAACGCAACAACCCGGACTGCCCCATCGACCTGCCCGCACAGTTGCGCTATGTCGACGACGGAATGCCCGGCATTCGACGGCGCCGGCAGCGCGGACGCTTCATTTACCTCGACCCGGAGGGTGCGCGGATTCGCGACCCGGACGAGGTGCGTCGTATCGATCAGCTCGTCATCCCGCCTGCCTATCGCGATGTCTGGATCTGTCCGGACCCGAACGGGCATCTCCAGGCCACCGGTCGAGACGCGCGAGGGCGCAAGCAGTACCGCTATCACCCCTTGTGGAACGAGAACCGGAACAGCGCCAAGTACGAGCGCCTGCTGAGTTTCGGGAGCGCGCTGCCCCAACTCCGCGCCAGGATCGACAAGCACCTCGGCGAGACAGGAATGGGGCGAGACAAAGTCATGGCCACCGTGGTCGCCCTGCTCGATGAGACACTGATTCGGGTCGGCAATCGACGCTACGCGCGGGAGAACAACTCCTATGGGTTGACCACCCTGCGCAATCGCCACATCAACGTAAACGGCAGCCAGATCCGCTTCAGCTTCAAGGGCAAGAGCGGTATCGAGCATGACGTGAGCCTGACCAGCCCCCGCCTGGCAAGAATCCTTCGACGCTGCCTGGACCTCCCCGGACAGCAGCTCTTCCAGTACCTCGATGAAGAGGGCCAACGGCACTCGGTCGGTTCCCATGACGTCAACGACTTCCTGCGCAGCCAGGCCAGCGGTGAGTTCACGGCCAAGGACTACCGAACCTGGGCAGGCAGCGCCTTGGCTCTGGAAGCGTTGCGCAAAGTCGCCCAAAGCACGCCGGACAATCGCACCCAGCACGTAACCGAGATGGTCAAACAGGTAGCCCAACGCCTGGGCAACACCCCTGCCATTTGCCGCAAGTGCTACATCCATCCCGCCGTAGTGGACGCCTTCCTCACTGGCGAACTGGCCGGCTGCAAACGACCACGCAAACGCAAGGGCATGAGTCCGGAAGAAGTCGCCCTGCTCCAGTTTCTCCAGGCCCGACAAACCAGCGACTGAGCTTTTTGGCGAGATTTGTGGGGTTATTGTCATTGTCGCCAGGACACGCTCGCAGCAGACTGGAGTCATCTTTCCTGCCGAGCCGGTCATGGACGCTATCCGCCACATCGCCTGCCTCACCTTCGCCGACGTCATGAGCCTGGACGTGACCGGCCCGCTGCAGGTGTTCGCCTCAGCCAACGACGAGCATGCACGCCATAGCCTTCCGCCTTGCTATGGAATCCACGTGCTGGGGCCCGACGCGGGACCGGTGAAGACCTCCGCCGGCTTCGCCCTGGTGGCCGATCGAGCGTGGCGCGAGGTGGACCCGGCCAGCCTGGACACTCTGCTCATTCCTGGCGGAATGGACATGGAAAGCCAATGCAAGGAAGGCGAACTGCTGGATTGGTTGCGGAATGCGGAGCCCCAGGTGCGGCGCTTCGGCTCCATCTGTTCGGGCGCCCTGATCCTGGCCGCAGCGGGATTGCTGGATGGCCGCCAAGCCACTACCCACTGGGCGGACGTAGCAGCGCTGAGCTGCCATGAGGGAATCGACGTGCACGGCGATCGGCTGCACACCTATGACCCCACAGGCCGGGATGGCGACCCCCACCTCTTCACCTCGGCCGGAGTCACCGCCGGCATCGATCTGGCACTGGCATTGGTGGAAGCCGACCTTGGCCGCCCGATGGCACTGGCGATCGCCCGGCGGCTGGTCCTGTTCCTGCGACGCCCCGGAGGTCAGACGCAGTTCAGCGCGCTGCTCACGCCGGAACCCAGCCGCACGCCCAAGTTGGCTGCTCTATTGGAATGGATTCCGGCCAACCTGGGCGCCGACCTGTCCCTGCAAGCGCTGGCCGCCCAGGCGAAGATGGCACCGCGCAGCCTGTCGCGCACCTTCGCCCAGGAACTGGGTGTGGGCCCCGGCAAGTATGTGGAACGGGTCCGGCTGGAAGCGGCCCGCACCCTACTGCAGGACTCCCAGGCCTCCATCGCCACCGTGGCGCGCCTGACCGGCTTCGGCCACCCGGAAAACCTCCGCCGCACCTTTCACAAGCACCTGTCCGTGGGCCCGCAGGAATACGCGGAACGTTTCGGACGCTCCACCACCGATTGAGGACCTGGCCATGCTCGAACTACGCCCCAACTGCGAATGCTGCGACAAGGACTTGCCCCCTGACTCCGAGCAGGCGCTGATCTGCTCATTCGAATGCACCTTCTGCCGGGACTGCGCCGACCAGCGCCTGCACGGCACCTGCCCCAACTGCGGCGGCGAACTGGTGCGGCGACCCATTCGCCCCAAGGCGAAACTGGCGAAGTTCCCCGCCTCTGCTCAACGCGTCCTGAAGCCTGCCGGCTGCCCGGGCTGAGCTGAACGCCGGCCATGAAAAAGGCGACCCGGAGGTCGCCTTTTTCATATCGCCACTACCTCAGTAGTAGGCGTTTTCCTTGTTGCTGTGATCGGTGACGTCACGTACGCCCTTCAGCTCCGGAATACGCTCCATCAGGGTCTTTTCGACGCCATCCTTCAGCGTCATGTCGACCATGCCGCAACCTTGGCAACCGCCGCCGAACTTCAGCACGGCGATGCCTTCGTCGACGACATCCACCAGGCTGACCTGACCGCCGTGGCTGGCCAGACCGGGGTTGATCTCAGTCTGCAGGTAATAGTTGATGCGCTCGGTGATCGGGCTGTCTTCGTTGACCATCGGGACCTTGGCATTCGGTGCCTTGATGGTCAGTTGGCCGCCCATGCGGTCGGTGGCGTAATCCACCACGGCGTCATCAAGGAAGGGCTCGCTCACGCCATCGATCCAGGCGGTGAAAGCAGCCAGGGCAACCGCATTGTCCTCGGGCTTCTGCTCACCCGGCTTGCAGTAGGCAATGCAGGTTTCGGCGTACTGGGTACCAGGCTGGGTAATGAAGATACGAATGCCGATGCCCGGGGTGTTCTGCTTCTCCAGCAGGTCAGCCAGATAATCCTGGGCAGCTTGGGTAATGGTGATGGCGCTCATGGCAACTCCTCGCAAACATGGGCGCAGTGTACGCCAAAGGGGAACGGGGGTTAAAGCCTTACCAATTTGGTAGGAATTATTCTCGTCCAGTGTTTCAAAGGTTCTGATAGCGATTCATATCCAGTTCGCCGGCCTCGATGGGTTCAGTTTCGCGGATGTAGCCCGCCAGATCGTGGAAGTACGTCCAGAACTGCGGGTGAGTACGACGGATGCCCCAGCGCTCCACAACCTTGTCGAGCGCTGCTCCATCCTTCGCCTGTTCCAGGGCAGCAACGAAGGCTTCGGCTTCTCCCGCCTTGAGACTGAAGATGAAGTTCGGGTAGCTGGACAGCACGCCCGGATACAACGTCAGCGTGTCCAGGCCAGGTTGGTAGCGCAATGCCTCGCCCAGCATGAAGGCCACATTGCTATGGGCCCGGTTGCGCAGGAGGCTGTAGACCTCGCGCCGGCCGTCACTCAGCTCTATCCGGAGCAGCGTCGCTTCCGGCAATTGATCGATCACCTTGAGCCCCGCGGCCGGCCGGCTTACCAGCCTGCTGAGGACCTGCTCCGCATCCTGCAGTTCAGGTGCTATGCCCGATCTGTAGCAATGCCCGTCCTGGCACCGGTTGATCGGATCGGGCCGCGCATTAAGGCCCGCGTAGCGCGTCAGCAGTTCCTGGGCAAAGGCACGTTTCGGGTCCTTCTCGGGCAGCGCCAGCGCGCTAGGGGTGCCGTTATCGATGCTCTGGTAGTCCAGCCACATCTTCACCTTGCCGCTGTTCTGATACCAGTCGCCAAGCAGCGCGGTGCGAGACTCGGCCGGCATCAGGCGAAGGAAGTTGACCTCGGCACCGTTGCGGATCAGATCGAAGTACAGCCTTGTCTGCGCCTGGTGGGAAACGTTGCCGAACACGTCAAAGTTGACCACCAACTGATAATAGGTGCGTTCGAGCAGCGGGTAGTCCATCCACCAGATGGTCTGCGGGATCTCGCCGATCAGCCCTTTGCGCACCGAGGCGCTGTCGTACTGGCGGAAGATGGACAACAGCGCGTTGTCGTTGCCCGTCCAGATATGCGACCAGCTCGGCACCGGCGCATTGGCGTAAGCGTCCATGCGCAGCGCTTCGTACTCGTTGCGCTTGTTGCGGTAGGCGCGCCACAGACCGGGCAGGTCACCAATGTCATCGAACTGACCCGGCATCGCCAGCAACGGCGTTGCCTGCTCGCGGTAGCTGGCATCGGTGATGTACAGGTCATGGCTTGGCGCCTGGAACAACGCCCAGAAGTTGTCGCGAATCACGTCGGTGGCGATCTGGCCACGGCAGACCGGGCCGCGAATGAAGGTCCGCACGAAATATTCGGCGTTATCCAGCATGAACTGGTAGCGCGCCTGTGCCGGGATAGCCTGGAAGGTTTCAAAAGGATTCGCGCGACGCTGGGCGCCGTAGCCGGGCACTTGATCCGCCACCCAGTCACCGGAATAGAAGAGCTCCTTGACCCGCGCCAGCTTCTTCGCGCTCAGCGGATAGGTGATGTGCGTCTTGTGCACGATCACGCCCTGGATAGGCCAAAGGCGGTAGTAGAAGGTGTTGCCCGGGTCTTCATTGGGACGGCGCGTGGCAATGGGGTCGATGGGCTGGCCGCTAGGCGTGCGTGAACGCACCAACTGGAAGAAGTGGCCGGGCTCACCGCCCTCGAAATAGAGATGCGCGAGGAACAGGTGCTCGAACAGCCAGCGACCGACCAGCACTTCCCGCGCTCCCGGCGCGTTCAATAGCGCCTCCCACTCGGCGACCTGACGAGCCTCGGCACTGCTGGGCTGCACCACCTGCTCCTCCACCTTCGCACCCTGCGCCAACCAGCGCTGCAGGGTCTGGTACTCCGCCTCGCTGAGACCGGTGACGGCGAACGGCATGCCGGCCTGGGCGTGCTTGCGCGCGTAGTCTTCGAACTCTGCCGGCAAGGGGCACTGGTTCTGGCGGTTGATGCCGATGTCGAGCTCGGCGGGAAGCTTCTCATTGGCCTTCGGCGGATTGCTGCGGCCCAGCTTCAGCATCCTTGCCATCAGGGCAGCCTGGGCGCCATTGGCGTCGAGCACGGAATGGAAGCCCTTGCGCCGCCAGGCGTCGGCACCCTGAGCATCGAAGTACAAGCGCGTGGTCGCCTGAGCCTTGGTACGGCCGCCGTCATACACCGGCAGCTTGCTGGCGCCCCGCGCGGCACCTTCGGCGCTGCCCAGGTTGAGCTGGCATGGCGAGTCGTAGCAGGCATGGCAGGCCACGCACTTCTGGGTAAAGATCGGCTGGACGTCGCGACTGTAGGAGACCTCCTCAGCCACTGTCGGGCGAATCCACAGCATGAACAGAACAAACAGGGCGACACAGGTACGCAGCGACATGACTCGATCCATGAGGAGCAAATGGGCGGATTCTACTGACTTACGGGACAGGTCGGCGAACCGCCCCCTCGCCAACATGAGCAAAATTCATGAAAACGGCGAGCAAGCTAAAAAATACTAAGGTTTTGCTATCATCCTCGCCTTTGTTCACGCCACCCCTCAGGTAGTTCCCATGTCCGACCGCATCGCCCGCCAGCAAGCCCTGCAACAGGCGCTCAAAGAGCGCATCCTGATCCTCGACGGCGGCATGGGCACCATGATCCAAAGCTACAAGCTGCAGGAAGAGGACTATCGCGGCGAGCGCTTCGCGGACTGGCCGCAGGACGTCAAAGGCAACAACGACCTGCTGATCCTCAGCCGCCCGGACGTGATCGGCGCCATCGAAAAAGCCTACCTGGACGCCGGCGCCGATATCCTGGAAACCAATACCTTCAACGCCACCCAGGTGTCCCAGGCCGACTACGGCATGGAATCGCTGGTGTACGAGCTGAACGTCGAAGGCGCGCGACTGGCCCGCAAGGTCGCCGACGCCAAGACCCTGGAAACCCCGGATCGCCCGCGCTTCGTCGCCGGTGTGCTCGGCCCGACCAGCCGCACCTGCTCGATCTCCCCGGACGTCAACGACCCCGGCTACCGCAACGTCACCTTCGATGAGCTGGTGGAAAACTACACCGAGGCCACCAAGGGCCTGATCGAGGGTGGCGCCGACCTGATCCTCATCGAAACCATCTTCGACACCCTCAATGCCAAGGCGGCGATCTTCGCCGTGCAAGGGGTCTTCGAGGAAATCGGCTTCGAACTGCCGATCATGATCTCCGGCACCATCACCGACGCCTCCGGCCGCACCCTGTCCGGACAAACCACCGAAGCCTTCTGGAACTCGGTGAGCCATGCCAAGCCGATTTCCGTCGGCCTCAACTGCGCCCTTGGCGCCGCCGAGCTGCGCCCCTACCTGGCCGAACTCGCGGCCAAGGCCGGCACCCATGTTTCCGCCCACCCCAACGCGGGCCTGCCCAACGCCTTCGGTGAGTACGACGAAACCGCGGAACAGATGGCCGAGGTGGTGGAAGAGTTCGCCAAGAGCGGCTTCCTCAACATCATCGGCGGCTGCTGCGGTACCACCCCGGCGCACATCAAGGCGATTGCCGAGGCCGTGGCCAAGTACCCGCCGCGCGTCATCCCGGAGATTCCCCGGGCCTGCCGCCTCTCGGGCCTGGAGCCGTTTACCATCGATCGCAGCTCCTTGTTCGTGAACGTCGGCGAGCGCACCAACATCACCGGTAGCGCCAAGTTCGCCCGGCTGATCCGCGAGGAGAACTACACCGAAGCCCTGGAAGTCGCCCTGCAGCAGGTGGAAGCCGGCGCCCAGGTGATCGACATCAACATGGACGAGGGCATGCTCGACTCCAAGGCGGCGATGGTGAAGTTCCTCAACCTCATCGCCGGCGAGCCGGACATCTCCCGCGTGCCGATCATGATCGACTCCTCCAAGTGGGAAGTGATCGAGGCGGGCCTGAAGTGCATCCAGGGCAAAGGCATCGTCAACTCGATTTCCATGAAGGAAGGCGTCGAGCAGTTCAAGCATCACGCCAACCTGTGCAAGCGCTACGGCGCCGCCGTGGTGGTCATGGCCTTCGACGAGGTCGGTCAGGCCGACACCGCCGCACGCAAGAAGGAAATCTGCCAGCGCAGCTACGACATCCTGGTCAACGAAGTGGGCTTCCCGCCGGAAGACATCATCTTTGACCCGAACATCTTCGCCGTCGCCACCGGCATCGAAGAGCACAACAACTACGCGGTGGACTTCATCGAAGCCTGCGCCTACATCCGCGACCAGCTGCCCTACGCGCTGTCGTCCGGCGGTGTGTCCAACGTGTCGTTCTCGTTCCGTGGCAACAACCCGGTGCGCGAGGCCATTCACTCGGTATTCCTCTACCACGCGATCAGGAACGGCCTGACGATGGGTATCGTCAACGCCGGCCAGCTGGAAATCTATGACGAGATCCCGGCCGAGTTGCGTGAAAAAGTCGAAGACGTGGTGCTCAATCGCAACCCCGACTCCACCGAGGCCCTGCTGGCCATCGCCGACAACTTCAAGGGTGGCGGCGCGGTGAAGGAAGCCGAGAACGAAGAGTGGCGCAGCTACCCCGTCGACAAGCGCCTGGAACATGCGCTGGTCAAGGGCATCACCACCTTCATCGTCGAAGACACCGAAGAGTGCCGTCAGCAATGCGCGCGTCCGATCGAAGTGATCGAAGGCCCGCTGATGAGCGGCATGAACGTGGTCGGCGACCTGTTCGGCTCGGGCAAGATGTTCCTGCCCCAGGTGGTCAAGTCGGCCCGCGTGATGAAGCAGGCCGTGGCGCACCTGATCCCCTTCATCGAAGAGGAAAAAGGCGACAAGCCCGAAGCCAAGGGCAAGATCCTCATGGCCACCGTGAAAGGTGACGTGCATGACATCGGCAAGAACATCGTCGGCGTGGTACTGGGTTGCAACGGCTACGACATCGTCGACCTGGGCGTGATGGTGCCGGCGGAGAAGATCCTGCAGACCGCCATCGCCGAGAAGTGCGACATCATCGGCCTTTCCGGCCTGATCACTCCGTCGCTGGACGAGATGGTCCACGTTGCCAAGGAAATGCAGCGCCAGGGCTTCAACCTGCCGCTGATGATCGGTGGCGCCACCACGTCCAAAGCCCATACCGCCGTGAAGATCGACCCGCAGTACAGCAATGACGCGGTGGTCTACGTGACCGACGCCTCCCGCGCCGTGGGCGTTGCCACCCAACTGCTGTCGAAAGAACTCAAAGCCGGCTTCGTCGAGAAGACCCGCATCGACTACGCCGAAGTCCGCGAGCGTACTGCCGCCCGTGCCTCCCGCACCGAGCGCCTGGCGTATGCCGACGCCCTGGCCAACAAGCCGCAGTTCGACTGGAACAGCTACCGCGCCGCCAAGCCGAGCTTCACCGGCGCACAGGTACTGGAAGACATCGACCTGGCCGTGCTGGCCCAGTACATCGACTGGACGCCCTTCTTCATCTCCTGGGACCTGGCCGGCAAGTACCCGCGCATCCTCACCGATGAGGTCGTGGGCGAAGCGGCCACCTCGCTGTTCAACGATGCCCAGGCCATGCTCAAGCAACTGATCGACGGCAAGCAGATCAAGGCCCGCGCGGTGTTCGGCTTCTGGCCGGCCAACCAGGTGGATCACGACGACATCGAGGTCTACGACAGCCACGGCAAGCCCCTCGCCCGACTGCATCACCTGCGCCAGCAGACCATCAAGCCCGACAGCAAGCCGAACTTCTGCCTGTCCGACTACGTCGCACCCAAGGAGAGCGGCATCACCGACTACGTGGGCGGCTTCATCACCACTGCCGGCATCGGCGCCGAAGAACTGGCCAAGCAGTACGAAGCCAAGGGCGACGACTACAGCGCGATCATGGTCAAGGCACTGGCTGACCGCCTGGCCGAAGCCTGCGCGGAGTGGCTGCACGAGCGCGTACGCAAGGAATACTGGGGCTATGCGGCCGACGAGCAACTGACCAACGAGGCGCTGATCAAGGAGCAGTACAAGGGCATTCGCCCTGCTCCCGGCTACCCGGCCTGCCCGGATCACACCGAGAAAGGCACTCTCTTCCGCCTGCTCGACCCGCAGGGCGCTTCCGGCGTCACCCTTACCGAGCACTACGCAATGTTCCCGGCGGCTGCCGTAAGCGGTTGGTACTTCGCCCACCCGGACGCGCAGTATTTCGCCGTCGGCAAAGTCGAGCGCGACCAGATCGAGAGCTACAGTAAACGCAAGGGCCAGGACCAGACCGTGAGCGAGCGCTGGCTGTCGCCAAATCTGGGATACGAGAACTAAGGCACGCACTGCCCCGTTGCGACGGATCAGGTCCGTCGCAACGAACGCGGTCGCAGGCCGCATTGGGGGGCATGAGAGTGCATCAGCACATCAGCATCATTGGCAGCGGATTCTGTGGGGCAACGCTGGCGGTCCAATTGCTGCGTCACGCAAAAGGGCCGCTGCATGTGCAGCTGATCAATCGCTCCGGACGGCTGGCAAGGGGCCTGGCCTACGGCACTCGATCTGACAGCCACTTCCTTAACGTTCCAGCAGGTCGAATGAGCCTGTTCCCGGATCGCCCCGACGACTTTCTCCTTTACGCGACATCAAGGTTTCCCGAAGCGCGCGCGGGTGACTTTCTGCCCCGCAGCCTCTATGGCGACTATCTGGAGCAGCGCCTCGCGGAGGCCATTTCCCGCAAGGCCCCGGCGATTACGTTCGAGCACGTTGAAGCCCAGGTCATCGATATCGACACAACTCCCGACAAGGTGGTCCTGAAGCTGCTGGATGGTCGCATCCTGGAGGGAACTCAGGCTGTCATCGCCACCGGTAACTTCGCCCCGGCAGTCCCCGCCTCGCTTGCGGGCATAGCGACAGACCCGCGGTTCATTCGCGACCCCTGGCTGCCCCGTGCGCTCGAGCCCATCCAGCGGGATGCACGGGTCTTGCTGGTCGGCACTGGGCTCACCATGCTCGACGTGGCCCTGGCCCTCCAGGACCAGGGCCACCAAGGCCCGCTGCATGCATATTCACGGCGAGCGCTCTTGCCTCAGGCCCATCGCGCCAACCTGGAATCCCCGACGCTTCCGGCGGTACCCGACTCGCTTCTCCAACAGACCAGGACGAGACACCTGCTGTCCGGCATCCGCGCGTTCGTGCGTGAAGCACAACGTGATGGCTTCGACTGGCGTGACGTGGTCGCGGCCCTGCGCCCTGCAACGCCAGCGCTTTGGCAGCAGTTGGGATGCAACGAGCGAAGACGTTTTCTGCGTCACCTGCAGCCTTATTGGGAAGTCCATCGGCACAGGGCGGCGCCGAACATTGCCGCACGGATCGAAGCGATGCTTCAGCAGCGCCATCTGGAGGTGAACGCCGGGTGCGTGAACGCGGCGAATATCTCCGACCAAGCGCTGATACTGGATTTGAAGTTGCGTGGAAAGCAGCAGGAGAAGCGCTTCGAGGTCGATCACATCATCAATTGCACGGGGCCTTGCAGTGACCTGGCAAAGCTGGATGAGCCGCTACTGAACAACTTGCATGCCCGCGGCGATTTGCGACGCGACGATGAGGGGTTGGGCGTAGAGGCCACTGCGGAGTATCGCCTGGTCGGCAGGGACAAGGCCGCTCACGAACGCCTGTTCCTGCTGAGCCCCATGCTTCGTGCCCGCTACTGGGAAGCGACCGCGGTGCCAGAACTGCGGCAGCACGCGGCCAGGCTTGCAGAATTACTGCTGAACGCAGATCAGCCCCATTAGGCCGGCCTGGCGAGCATTAGAGGTGCTACTTGGTACGCCTCACAAACTTGATCGACCACTCGAAGTTGGGCTTCCGCGTTACGCTGATGGCACGGCGGCTGACGGTGTCGAGGGTGACGTTCCAGAAGCCGCTGCTGGGGACCACGATCTTTGCCGGGAAGCGATCGAACGCGCCGCCGATGTAATTGTGGCGGGCACCATTCTTGAAGCTGCGGAAGTTCGCATCGTTCATCAGGCGGATGTTGCAGGTCTGCGAGCACTGGATGACGACCAGGTCTCCCTCGTTGAGGTGCTCGCGTTGATGGATGAACTTCATTTACAGCTCCTGGATCACTGGATCGAACAGCGCGCCAGAATACCACGGAGGCAAATGTCGCCGCCTCGCCTACGCTGAATAAGCCGACCAGGCGGGATGCCCGGATGAAGATGGACGACCACCAGCCGCGCATCCAACCCACATGGAACCCGATAGACAAGGTGGACACGATATGCCCCATTCCCGCCACATCCCTGCGCTCGTGATGACAATCAGCCTGCTCGCGGGTTGCAGCAGCCATGCCGAGAACGATGGCCTGGAAGCGACGACCAGCACAGGTGAAGCCTACGCCCAGGGTGTACCCGGTAGCGTCGTCACCGAGACGGAACGAGTCTCGGCGGTCGTCACTGCCATCGATCATCAGAAACGGACCTTTACCCTCGAAGACGACAAGGGCAATCGCCAGACCTTCAACGCGGTGCCGGAAATGCGCAATTTCCCGCAGCTGAAAGTCGGCGACCGGGTCAATGCGGTGGTGACCCACGAGCGCGTCATCCAGCTGCGTGCACCCAATGAGTCCCATGAGGACGGCGCTGCGGGCCTGGTGGCAACCGCACCCGAAGGCGACAAGCCGGGCATGCTGGCGGCCAATACCGTGGAAGTCACGGCGGTGGTCAAGGCGATCGACACCACGCAGCACACGGCCACCCTTGAGTTCGACGATGGCACGCGCAAGGTCGTGAGAGTGCGCCCCGACATCGAGCTCAAGCCGTCCTACCTCAACCAGGAAGTGGTCATCCGGATGACCTCCGCATTCGCCATCAGCGTAGAGGCTCCCTGAAGTCCTGAAACCGGGCGCCTGGTGGGTCTGCCAGGGTTTCGGGGACAGTGGTAGGATGCGCGCCCCATGCGTATCAGTGATATCCACCAGCACCTGGCCGACCTCGGCGCCCTCCCCGTCCACCGTGGACGGGTGGTGCGTGCCTGGCTGCAAGGCAAGCCCCTGGATGCCGGCACCCGGCGCCAACACACTGAAAACTTCCTGCCCCTGAGCGTCCGTGATGGCCTGCCGGCGCTGGCCGAACAGTTGGACGCTTTGGTGCGTCTGGATTCTCAGCACCCCGGGACCGACGGTTCAGCTCGCCTGCTGGTGACGCTTGGCGATGGCCAGATGGTGGAAAGCGTGCTGCTGCCCCGCGACGGACTCTGCGTCTCCACCCAGGTGGGTTGCGCAGTGGGTTGCGTGTTCTGCATGACGGGCAAGAGCGGCTTGCTGCGCCAGGTGGGCAGTGCCGAGATCGTCGCCCAGGTCGCCCTCGCCCGCCGCTTCCGGCCAGTGAAGAAGGTGGTGTTCATGGGCATGGGCGAACCGGCCCACAACCTGGAGAACGTGCTGGAAGCCATCGACCTGTTGGGCACCGACGGCGGCATCGGCCACAAGAATCTGGTGTTTTCCACCGTGGGCGACATGCGCGTCTTCGAGCGCCTGCCTCGCGAGCGGGTCAAGCCGGCCCTTGCCCTGTCGTTGCATACCACCCGCGCCGACCTGCGCGAGCAGCTGTTGCCCAAGGCGCCGCGCATCACGCCGGACGAATTGGTGGAGCTGGGCGAAGGCTACGCCCGCACTATTGGCTACCCGATCCAGTACCAATGGACGTTGCTCAAGGGCATCAACGACAGCCAGGACGAAATGGACGGCATCCTGCGCCTGCTCAAGGGCAAATACGCGGTGCTGAACCTCATCCCCTACAACAGCCTGGACGCGGACGAGTACCAGCGTCCGGACGGCGACCGTATCGTGCAGATCGTGCGCTACCTGCACAGCCGCGGCGTACTTACCAAGGTCCGCAACTCCGCCGGACAGGATGTCGAGGGCGGTTGCGGTCAGCTACGCGCCCGCGCCGTGGAACTGGTCAACACGCGTCGCCTGCACCGCACTGCGCCCTGAAGCCGGCAATTCCGGGCCAACGAGCTAAGCTCAGGCCAGGAGGTGCTCCATGGACGACAAGAACCACGATCAACCCCTGACTTTCCGTGAAATGCTGCAAAGCGTACTGGCTGCGGCCTTTGGCGTGCAGAGCGGGAAGAATCGCGCTCGCGACTTCAGCCGTGGCAAGCCCAGCCATTTCATCATCCTGGGCGTGCTTTTCACGGCGATATTCGTGCTGGTGCTGTATGGGCTGGTGAAGCTGATACTTCACTTCGCGGGCATCTGAGCCTCAGTCGATCAGCGGCTCGAGGGAGAATCGATACGCGCCGGCTCCCTTCTTGCCGACCAGGCTGAACTTGCGGAAATCGAGGTCGAAGCCTTGCCGCTCGAAATGCCGTAGCAGGCGTGTCGCCCGGTTCCGATCAAGCGACATGAACAACCGCACTTCCCGGTCCTTGCCACCGTGCCTGGCGAAATCCAGCCCGGCGTCATAGTCGTGGATCAGCACCATGGCCCAGCCACCCAGGGTGAAGTGGCCACTGACCAGCGCGCTGATCTTTCCATCGAGATAGGTGTGCAGGACTTCCGTGGAATTGTTCAGGGCGGAGAACACCACATCCTTTCCAGGCGTATGCCCAAGCTCAGTGGCAGCCTGCATTGCGCCGAAGGCCATCTCATCGTTGGCCGACCACACCACCTTCACTTCGGGGTAGCGCTGGAACAATTGCAGCGCCTGCGCGTGGGCACGTTCGCGATTCCATTCGCTGTAGACCAGTTGCCGCAGGTGGGCATTGGGGACCTCAGCCAGGGCACGCATCAGGCCTTGCTCGCGTAGCTGGGCGGCGGGTGTCTGCTTCACACCGGAAAATGCCAGCACATCGAAAGGCTGACCGGGTGCGCGCTGCGCCTGCAGGTCCAGCAGCGTGCGCGCCATCAGGTAGCCGGCTTCCTCATCATTCGCGACCATGCTGCCGATCCAGTCGGGGTAGCGCTCCCGGGTACCGCCGGTGAGCGTCTGCTGGTCGGGGGTGAGGTTGCTGTTCACCGAGAACAGCTTGACCCCGCTACCGCGAGCCAGGCGCAGGATTTCCGGCCCCGCGTATTGTTCGTTGACGAACAGGAGGTAATCAGGCCGCTTCTCGCCCTGCAGCACTTCGCGAGCCTGATCGAGCATCCGGTTCAGGTCGCGCTCGGCGTAGCGGACCTCGAGATCCATGCCCAGGTCGCGGGCGGCGGCCTGCATGAACTGCACATAGCTGACCCAGAAGGGTTCGTTGGTCCGACCGGGATTGAGAAACACCACGGAAGCGGCGCTCAGCGACTGACTGAACACCAGGCAGAAGCCAAGAAGAAGAGAGGAGTAGCGACCTTTCATTCGATCACCCTGAAAAAGCAGCGGCGAAGTATAACCACTTCTTGCAGGGCAATCGGACGCGACGAAGCGGGCCGACTCTCGCCGGCCCGCTTCGCGCATCATTTATTGGTGGCTGACCCAGAAAACAGCAGTGGAAACGGCGATCAGAATCAGGAAAAAGATGGCCCAGGCATCAACCTTGCTGTCGCGGCTGGAGTCCTCGGAATGATCGGTCATGGCGTCCCCCATTTGTTGTGGTTATAGGCGGCTTGCACAACGAGTAAAGACCACCCCCTGCGGCGGCTCAAGCCGAAGGGTTATGCACCCTCCCAAAGCAATAACTTTTGGTTCTTTACATATACTCAAACATCACTTTTGCGCATAACCCCGAACTGGTATCTTCCTCCGGCTCCGCGGGGAGTGCGCGGCCGTGCGCGCAGAAAAGCTGTAAACAGCCTGATAACAGGACATTTCATGTACGTATACGACGAGTACGATCAACGGATCGTCGAGGACCGCGTCAAGCAGTTCCGCGATCAGACCCGCCGCTATCTGGAAGGCGCGCTTTCGGGGGAAGAATTCCGCCCGCTGCGCCTGCAGAACGGCCTGTACATCCAGCGCTTCGCGCCGATGCTGCGCGTTGCCGTGCCTTATGGCCTGCTCTCTTCGGTCCAGGTGCGTAAGCTGGCGCAGATCGCTCGCGACTACGACAAGGGCTACGCCCACATCAGCACGCGCCAGAACGTCCAGTACAACTGGCCGGAGCTGGAAGATGTGCCGGAAATTCTCGCCGAGCTGGCCACCGTGCAAATGCATGCCATCCAGACCAGCGGCAACTGCATCCGCAACACCACCACCGACCAGTTCGCCGGCGTCGCCCGTGACGAACTCGTCGATCCGCGCCCCTGGTGCGAGATCATCCGCCAGTGGTCGACGTTCCACCCGGAATTCTCCCACCTGCCGCGCAAATTCAAGATCGCCGTCAATGGCGCCGTCAGCGACCGCGCCGCTATCGAAGTTCATGACATCGGCCTGGAAGCGGTACAGAACGCTGCCGGCGAGCTGGGCTTCCGTGTATCCGTCGGCGGCGGCTTGGGCCGTACCCCGATCGTGGGCAGCTTCATCAATGAGTTCCTGCCCTGGCAGCACCTGATCAGCTACCTCGACGCCATCCTGCGGGTGTACAACCGCTATGGCCGCCGCGACAACAAGTACAAGGCGCGTATCAAGATCCTGGTCAAGGCACTCACCCCGGAAGTCTTCGCCGAGCGCGTGAATGCCGAGTGGGCCAACCTGAAAGACGGTCCTACCACCCTGACCGAAGCCGAAGTGGCCCGCGTCGCCAAGCACTTCGTCGATCCGACCTACAAGGCACTGGAAGACCAGGACGCCGCCCTCGCCACCCTGGATGCCGAGCATCCCGGCTTCGGCCGCTGGCGCACCCGTAACGTCGTGGCCCACAAAAAGCCCGGCTACGTGGCTGTGACCCTGTCGCTCAAGCCCACTGGCGTAGCCCCGGGCGACGTCACCGACAAGCAACTGGACGCCATCGCCGACCTGGCCGATCGCTACAGCTTCGGTGAAGTGCGCAACAGCCATAACCAGAACATCATCCTCGCGGATGTCGAGCAGTCCCAACTCTTCACCCTGTGGGGCGAACTGCGCGAGCTCGGCTTCGCCACCCCGAACGTAGGCCTGCTGACCGACATCATCTGCTGCCCGGGCGGTGACTTCTGCTCCCTGGCCAACGCCAAGTCGATCCCGGTGGCCGAAGCCATCCAGCGTCGCTTCGATGACCTGGACTACCTGTTCGACATCGGCAACCTGGACCTGAACATCTCCGGCTGCATGAACGCCTGCGGCCACCACCATGTCGGCCACATCGGCATTCTCGGCGTGGACAAGAAAGGCCAGGAGTTCTATCAGGTTTCCCTCGGCGGCAGTGCCGGCCGTGACGCCAGCCTGGCGCAGATCCTCGGCCCGTCCTTCGCCCAGGACGAAATGGCCGATGTGATCGAGAAGATCATCAAGGTCTACGTGGAACAGCGCACCGAGGACGAGCAATTCCTCGACACCTTCCGCCGTATCGGTATCGATCCGTTCAAGGAGCGCGTTTATGCAGCGAATCATTAAGAACGGCCAGGTGATCGACGAAACCTGGCACCTGCTGGCCAAGGACTCGACCCTGGACGGCATTCCCAACTGCGACGACATCATCATCCCGCTGGCGCTCTGGCGCGATCACGCCCACGCCCTGAAAGCCCGCGATGGTGGCCTGGGTGTCTGGCTGGACAGCGACGAGGAAATCGAGGAAATCGCCGGTGATCTGGAGCACTTCCAGGTCATCGCCCTGAACTTCCCGGCGTTCACCGACGGCCGTCACTCCTCCACCGCCTACCTGCTGCGCCAGCGCTATGACTACAAAGGCGAAGTGCGCGCCATCGGCGATGTACTGCGCGACCAGCTCTGGGCCCTCAAGCGTTGCGGTTTCGACGCTTTCGCCCTGCGCGCGGACAAGGATCCAGAGGACGCCCTCAAGGCCTTCGAAGAGTTCTCCGAGGTCTATCAGGCGTCCAGCGACCAGCCCCTGCCGCTGTTCCGCCGCCGCACGGCCTGAGTGATGCACCCACAAAAAGCCCCGCAATTGCGGGGCTTTTTGTTGGGCAGTGGGAGCGAATTCATTGGCTGTGTCCGCACCCGTAGGAGCTGGCTTGCCAGCGAATGGCTCCTTTTCGCTAGCAAGCTAGCTCCTACAAGGCGCCTGGACCGACTGTTGAATGCTGGCAACAGCTAACGCAGACATAGCCAATTCATTCGCGAATAAATTCGCTCCCACAAGTGAATCACCCCCATGAACTACGCACGAACCGCATCCCACGCCACCTGCATGAACAGCTCGCGGCAATCAGCCAGGCTCGTGCGCGTGCGTCCGGCCAGCCAGTTGCGAGTGAAGTCCTGGACCGGGCCGATGACGACTGAAACGAAGCAATCGCGAGGCATCTCACGATAGGCACCTGATTCGCGGTATGGCCGCAGGACCTCATCGATGCGCCCGTGGTGCAGGCGATTGGTTTCGCGGAGCTGCTCACCCAGCTCACTCGCCTCCACCCTCCCCCGGCTATGCAGGATGAAACGCGCCCAGTCCGGGTTCGCCAGCACCCAATCAACATAGCAGCCCACCAGCAGCTTGATGCACCCCTCGGCACTGTCCACCCTGGCGAAACCTGCTTCCAGCAGTCGCGCATAGCCGCTTACCCCTTCGAGGTAGAGCGCGGCGATGATCCGCTCCTTGTTGCCGAAGTGGTGGTAGAGGCTGCCGATGCTGGCACCTGAGCGGTCGCGAATCATCTCGATGGTGGTGGCATCCACCCCCTGTTCGCCGAAGCAGGCCAGGGCGGCCTGGAGAATGTCGTCTTTGCGGGAGGGACGGCCCATGAATGTCCTCTAATGAAACTAGAATATTTTTCTAGAATACTTTTCTAGCTTTCGTATACTGCCCGGGTTCACGCTTTTCCAAAAGCCTCTCCACGTCAGGATGGACGCCATGATCAGCTCGACAGAAACCCGGATCGACAACGGCAACGGCCACTTCATCAGCGCCAACTGGTTCCGCCCCGAGGGCGAAGTCCAGGCCGCGGTGCTGATAGTACCTGCCATGGGTGTGCCGCAACGCTATTACGCTCCTTTCGCCACCTGGCTGGCAGAACGTGGCTACCTGGTCGCCACGTTCGACTACGTCGGGATGGGCCAGTCGCGCAATGGCCATCTGCGTGACCTGAATGTGGACATCCTCGACTGGGCCCGCCATGACTGCAGCACCATGCTCTCGCTGGTGGTCAATGCCGCAGGCGGCAAGCCGCTGTACTGGATCGGCCACAGCCTGGGAGGACAGATCCTGCCCTTCGTGGAAGGGGCCGAGCGCATCAGCAAAGTGCTGACCATTGCCACGGGCAGCGGCTACTGGCGGGAAAACACTGCTGAACTGCGCCGCCGCGTCTGGCTGCTGTGGTTCCTGGTCGCACCCTTGGTCACCCCCCTGGCCGGCTACTTCCCCGGCAAGCGTCTGGGCATGGTGGGTGACCTGCCCAAGGGCGTGATCAATCAGTGGCGTCGCTGGTGCCTCGATCCGGAATACGCCGTGGGTGCCGAAGGCGCTGAGGTGCGGGACGCCTACTCCGCGGTGCGCACGCCCATCACCTCCATCTCCTTCACCGACGACGAGATGATGTCCGGACGCAATACGGAGTCGCTGCACAGTTTCTATCGCCAGGCCGAGAAGCGCTTCAAGCGTATTGCCCCGGCGGATGTGGGCGTAAAGAACATTGGCCACTTCGGCTTCTTCAAACCGCAGTTTGAACAGTCCCTGTGGAAAGATGTGCTGCTCCCTGAGCTGGCCTGATGCCCACCGACCCGGGCCGCTACTGCCACCCTTTCACGCCCGTCATGTCGGGTAAGTGGTGCGCGATGCCCTTGTGACAGTCGATGCAGGTCGCTTCGCCGGAAGCCAGCGCGGTGGAGTGCATCTGCCGCGCACGCTGCCCCTGGCGGGTGAAGTCCATGTAGTCGAAGTTGTGGCAGTTGCGACATTCCAGCGAATCGTTGGCCTTGAGCCTCGCCCATTCGTGCTCGGCGAGTTCCCGCCTCAAGGCCAGGAACTTGTCGCGCGTATCGATGGTGCCGAAGACCTTGCCCCAGACTTCCTTCGAGGCCTGCATCTTGCGCGCGATCTTGTCAGTCCACTTGTGCGGCACATGACAGTCCGGACACGTCGCGCGCACACCGGAGCGATTGGTGTAGTGGATGGTGTCCTTGAGTTCCGCAAAGACGTTGTCCCGCATCTCGTGGCAGGAGATGCAGAACTTCTCTGTATTGGTCGCCTCCAGCGCCGTGTTGAATCCACCCCAGAAGATGATCCCGGCGATGAATCCGGACAGGGTCAGGAAGCCCAGGCTGTAGTGCACGCTGGGTCGGCGCAGGATGCTCCAATACCCGAGGAACCAGGCGAAAAGTGCTTTCATGGCGGCTCCTCAGGGCTTCTTGCCGGTGCTCTCTGTCTGCTGCTGCAGCAACTGGTCGATGTTCTGGTAGGTGTTGCCGACCAGGGGCTGGACGTCCTTCTGCACCACGTGGCACTGGGTGCAGAAGTAGCGTCTGGGCGCCACTGCGGCCAGCGCCTGGCCGTCCCGGTCCATGTAATGGGTGATGCTGATCATCGGCGCCTGCGTCCTGGCGCTTGCAGCCCGGCTATGGCAGGTCAGGCACTTGTTGCTGTTGATGTCGATCAGATAGCCCCGGATGCTGTGGGGAATGGTGGGCGGCTGTTCGGGATAGTTGCGTTCACGTCGCAGGTCCTTGTTCTCGTCATTGGCCAGCGGTGGCGCCGGCTGCGTCTCGGCCAGGCTTCCGCCGGGGCGGCGGCCGTCGGGAGCGGGAGCATCCAGCGGATAACCTGGGTCAGCGGCCGACACCGTCAGGCTGCACAGCAGGGCGAGGAGCGCGGGTGTGATCAGTTTCATGTCTGCGTCCTCACGCCAGGCTGACCAGTTCTATGCGGACCGCGCACTTCTTGAAATCGGTCTGCTTGGAGATGGGGTCAGTGGCATCCAGGGTGACCTTGTTGATCAGCTTGTTGGCATCGAAGAACGGTACGAACACCAGCCCCTGCGGTGGCTTGTTGCGCCCACGCGTTTCCACCCGCGCGCGGATCTCGCCGCGTCGGCTGATGACCTTCACTTCACTGCCACGGCGCAGCTTCAGCTCCCGTGCGTCATCGGGATGCATGTAGACCAGCGCATCGGGAACCGCCTTGTAGAGCTCGGGAACACGCGCCGTCATGGTGCCGGTGTGCCAGTGTTCCAGCACGCGTCCGGTGCTCAGCCAGAAGGGAAATTCCTGGTCCGGCATCTCGGCTGGTGGCTCGTAGGGCAATGCGAAAATGATCGCCTTCTTGTCCGGGTAGCCGTAGAACTGCACGCCGCTGCCTTTGGTGACATAGGGATCGTGCCCCTCCCGGTAACGCCAGCGGGTTTCCTTGCCATCCACCACCGGCCAGCGCAGCCCGCGCGCCTCGTGGTAGGCGTCGAAGGGAGCCAGGTCGTGCCCGTGGCCGCGACCGAAACTGGCGTACTCCTCGAACAGGCCCTTCTGGAGGTAGAAACCGAATGCCTTGGCTTCGTCATTGGCGTAGCCCTGGGCGACCTCCTCCGAGCCGTAGGCATCAACCTGGCCATTCTTGAAGAGCACCTCGAAAAGCGTCTTGCCCCTGAGTCCGGGCGCCGCGGCCAACAACTCTTCTGGCCAGACCTCGTCGGTGGTGAAGCGCTTGGAGAATTCCACCAGTTGCCAGAGATCGGACCTGGCCTGGCCCGGCGCACTGACCAGTTGATGCCAGAACTGCGTACGGCGTTCTGCATTGCCGTAGGCACCCTCCTTCTCCACCCACATGGCGCTGGGCAGGATCAGATCCGCAGCCTGGGCCGAGGTGGTCGGATAGACGTCGGAAACGATCACGAAGTTGTCCGGGTTGCGCCAGCCTGGCAGGGTTTCCTGCATCAGGTTCGGGCCCGCCTGGATGTTGTTGCTGACTTGCTGCCAATAGACGTTAAGCACGCCATCCTTGAGCATCCGACTCTGCTCGACCGCGTGGAAGCCTGGTTTTTCCTGGATTGTGCCGGCTGGAACCTTCCAGATTTTCTCAGCGGTTTCCCGATGCTTCGGATTGGCCACCAACAAGTCGGCGGGAAGGCGATGGGAGAAGGTGCCGACTTCGCGGGCAGTGCCACAGGCAGAAGGCTGGCCGGTGAGGGAGAACGGGCTGTTGCCCGCTTCACTGATCTTCCCGGTGAGCAGGTGAATGTTGTAGATCAGGTTGTTTGCCCAGACCCCACGCGTGTGCTGGTTGAAACCCATGGTCCAGAAAGACACCACCTTGCGTTTCGGATCGGCATACATCTCGGCCAGGGCTTTCAGGTGCGTAGCGGAAACCCCGGACTCCTTGGCCGCACGTTCGAGGGTGTAGGGTTTGACGTAGGCGGCGAACTCATCGAAACCGATGTCCGACCAAGTGTTGGCCTTGGCCGCGTTCTTCGCCTTCTGTTCCAGCGGGTCGGTGGGCCGTAGCCCGTAGCCGATGTCTTCAGCGCCGTGGGCGAACCTGACGTGCTTGTCGATGAAGTCCTGATTGACCGCGCCGCTCTGAATGATGTGGTTGGCGATGTAGTTGAGGATGAACAGGTCGCTCTGTGGCTTGAACACCATGGGGATGTCGGCGAGATCGAAGCTGCGGTGCTGGAAGGTGGACAGCACCGCGACCTTGACCTGGGGCGCACTGAGCCGGCGGTCGGTGACCCGCGACCAGAGCACCGGATGCATCTCGGCCATGTTCGAACCCCAGAGCACGAAGGTGTCCGTGGCCTCGATATCGTCGTAGCAACCCATTGGCTCATCCATGCCGAATGTGCGCATGAAGCCCATCACGGCGGAGGCCATGCAATGGCGGGCGTTGGGGTCGATGTTGTTGGAGCGGAATCCGGCCTTGAACAACTTGTTCGCGGCATACCCTTCCCAGATCGTCCACTGGCCGGAGCCGAACATGCCGATGGAGCCTGGTCCCTTGGCCTTGAGGGAAGCCTTGAACTTCTCCGCCATGATGTCGAACGCCTGGTCCCAACTGATGGGCTGGAACTCTCCCTGCTTGTCGAACTTGCCATCCTTCATGCGCAGCAGCGGTTCGGTCAGGCGGTCGCTGCCGTACATGATCTTCGACAGGAAGTAGCCCTTCACGCAGTTGATCCCACGGTTCACTTCGGCCTTGATATCACCGTGGGTCGCGACGACTTTGCCATCGCGAGTGGCAACCATCACCCCGCAGCCAGTGCCGCAGAACCGGCAGGGTGCCTTGTTCCATTCAAGGCGGGTCATGTCCGATTCGGTGATGAGGTTGCTGGCGGTGCTGAAGACAGGCAGGCCGACGGCTGCAGCCGCGATGGCAGCGGCATTGGCCTTGGCGAATTCACGGCGAGTGAGTTTCATCAGGCATCTCCGGTGTGATTGCCGTCCACGGTCAGTTCGGTACGTTCCGGATCGTCGAGGATTTCGTGATAGACCAGCGCGGCGTTGAGCACGCCCGGCAGGTTCTGAATGCTGTCGAGGGTCGCAAGAATCCTGCTTTCATCCGCTGCTTCGAGCACAACCACCAGCTTGCCTTCGGGGCTTTCCTGATGGAGTTCGAGGCCGGGTATCCGGCGCAGGTTGTCCTTCACCGCGGATAGCAGATGGGGATGGAGATGTACGATCAGACTGGCGATGTGCAGAGCTTCCGGCATCGTCCTTGGCCTCATGGGAGTCGATCTGGCGACGGGCGAGGAGCGCGGCGGGCGCGTTATGCAGGCGGACCAGGCGGCCCGGCGATCATCTGGTACATCCAGACGATGAAGCCGTAGCCGCCGACGATCATCACGGAAAGGATGGGAAACAGGCAGGCAACCAGGAACAGGAAAAGCCGGGTTTCCTTGCGCTTGCTCGTGTCACTCCCGCTGTCGGCAGTCATGGCAGTTCTCCATCGGAAACAGGAGTTAGCCTAGATCATGCAGACGGAAGTGCATCGAAGAGACGTGCGACGGAAGCGCGCGGCGACTCGAAATGAATGAATCGAGACGCCGCACTGGAGAGGATCAGGATGCCTGGGCAGCGATCAGGTTCACTGCCAGAAGCGCTGCTGGCTGAGACGCTCCCACCAGCTCAGCAGCACGCGATCGACCGCCACGCTGGCGGCAAGTCCTACGCGCTCCTGCAAGCTCTTGCGAGCGGCGAAGTGCAGATGGAACAGTTCCGCTTCCTTGGCTCGCGCAGCGAGGTACTCGTCGCTGGTACTCAGCTCATCCACCAGTTGCTTGTCCCGCGCCGCCATGCCCAGCCAGACCTCACCCGTAGCGATCTCGGCCATATGCAGCTGCGGGCGATAGCGCCCGACGAAGCCCTTGAACAGCTCATGGGTGGTTTCCAGGTCTTCCTGGAACTTCTGCCGGCCCTTTTCGGTGTTCTCGCCGAAAACGGTCAGCGTGCGCTTGTACTCGCCAGCGGTGAGCACCTCGAAGTCGATATCGTGCTTCTTCAGCAGGCGGTGCACGTTGGGCAACTGCGCCACGACACCAATGGAACCGATGATGGAGAACGGCGCCGCAAGGATCTTGTTGCCGATGCACGCCATCATGTAACCGCCACTGGCTGCGATCTTGTCCACGCAGACAGTGAGCGGTACGCCGGCATCGCGAATGCGCGCAAGCTGCGAAGAAGCCAGGCCATAGCTGTGCACCATGCCGCCGCCGCTTTCCAGTCGCACCACGACTTCGTCCTTGCTCGTTGCCATGGACAGCAATGCCGTCACTTCATGGCGAAGGTGATCAGTCGCCGAAGCCTTGATGTCACCGTCGAAATCCAGCACGAAGACCCGGGGTTTCGCGTCTGCTGTCTTCTTCAGCTTCTTCGCGGTTTTCGCCGCCTTGGCTTCGGCCTTGCGCGCGGCTTTCACATGCGCCTTGTCCAGCACCGAGTGCTCCAGGCGCTCGCGCAGGTCCTTGTAGAAGTCATTGAGCTTGCGCACATCCAGATGGCCACTGGCTACCCGACGGTTGCGGCCACGCAATGCCGCGATGACCACCAGCACGACGAGGATGGCCACCAGCACGGTCACGGTCCGGGCCAAAAAGCCTGCGTACTCGGCAAAGAACTCCACTTGAATCTCCCCTTGTTATCCCATCTGGCGCCGGCTTTTCGGCGGCGCCAAAAGCAGCAAGCATAACGGCGCCACCCCTCGCTCGCCAGCCAATGGAAACGTCTGCATAAACAGTGGGAATGCATTCAAACAAGCGTATGTTTTTTCGTTGACAGCCCCCTGGCTTCCTCATACCCTCGCGGAACTTTCAACCTCACGGGACGCCAGTACGTGGGCAGTATCTACCTGATAAGACATGGCCAGGCCTCCTTCGGCGCCGATGACTACGATGTCCTCTCGCCCACCGGCATCCGCCAGGCCGAGGTACTCGGCGCCCACCTTGCCCGGTTGGGCCTGCGCCTGGATCGCTGCTACAGCGGCGACCTTCGCCGCCAGCAGCATACCGCCCAGGCCGCACTCGCCCAGTTCGACGCTGCGGGCCTCGGCGCGCCTGCGGTACAGATCGATCCGGCCTTCAACGAGTTCGATGCCGACGCGGTGATTCGCTCCCTGCTCCCCGACCTGCTTCCAGAAGAACCCGAAGCCTTGCACATACTGCGCAACGGCGCGCAGAACCGGGCCGAGTTCCAGCGCCTGTTCTCCAAACTGGTACTGCGCTGGGTGTCCGGCGAATACGAAAAGCCGGGGCTGCAAAGCTGGACCTCTTTCGTCGAGCAAGTCCGGGGCGGCCTTGAACGCATCCTGGCCGACGCGGACAGCAAGCAGAACATTGCCGTGTTCACCTCAGGCGGCACCATTACCGCCCTGCTCCACCTGGTCGCAGGCATCCCGGCTGACAGCGCCTTCGGCCTCAATTGGCAGATCGTCAACACTTCGCTCAGCCGCCTCAAGTTCCGTGGCAGCGAAGTGACCCTGGCTTCCTTCAACAGTCATGTGCATCTGGAACTGTTGAAGGCGCCGGAACTCATCACCTATCGCTGAGTCCGGCCCACCGCGGCCGGAAAGGCCGCTGGATAAAACCCTAGAAAAAGGAAAACACCATGACCAACGTTGCTGACATCGTCAAAACCATGCAGTCCAAGTTCAACGCCGGTGCCGCCGCTGGCCTGGACCTGGTATTCCAGTTCAACATCGAAGATGGCGACAACCACTACCTGGTGGTCAAAGACGGCACCTGCGACGTACAGCAAGGTGATGCCCCGAACCCGAACGTCACCCTGATCATGGACAGCGCCACCCTGGTTGGCATCATGACCGGCGAAACCGACGGCATGCAGGCCTTCATGGCCGGCAAGCTGCGCGCCGAAGGCGACATGATGCTGGCGATGAAGCTCGGCGAGCTGTTCCCGGTCTAAGCTCAACGCTCGGATCACGAACAAGAAACCGGAGTCCCAGGGCTCCGGTTTTTTTTCGCCCGGTGCCGGTGGCATGGGCGAATCAGGCAACCTGATTGAGCTGCAACACCTTTATCTATAACGGCTCGTTCGGCTTGTGACGCCTCCAAGGCGGCATTAGATTAGCGAATAGTCTCGGGCCCCCATCATAAGTAGAAGGGATAAGCATGGCGCTTACTGATCAGTCCACCCGTATCCGCGACGGCGAAGAGCTCGACGCAGCCGTTATCGATCCATACCTGAAGGCCAACATTCCAGGTCTGACCGGAACCCCGCGCATCAGCCAGTTCCCGGGCGGCGCATCCAACCTGACCTATCTGCTGGAATACCCGGACCAGGAATTCGTGCTGCGTCGTCCGCCGTTCGGCCACAAGGCGAAATCCGCCCATGACATGGGCCGCGAATTCCGCATCCTCAACCAGCTCAATGCCGGCTTCCCCTACTGCCCGAAGGCCTACGTGCACTGCACCGACGAGTCGGTGATCGGCGCCGAGTTCTACGTGATGGAACGGGTGAAGGGCGTGATCCTGCGTGCCGACCTGCCGGCCGACCTGTCGCTCGAAGAAAGCCAGGCCCGCGAACTGTGCCGGAGCTTCATCGACAAGCTGGTCGAACTGCACAACGTCGATTACAACGCCTGCGGCCTGGGTGACCTGGGCAAGCCGGAAGGCTACGTGCAGCGTCAGATCGGTGGCTGGAGCGACCGCTACGAGAAGGCGCGGACTCCGGACGCCCCGACCTGGGAGCCGGTGAAGGCCTGGCTCAAGGACAAGATGCCTGCCGACCACCACAAGCCGGCCATCGTCCATAACGACTACCGCTTCGACAACGTCATCCTCGATCCGGCCAACCCGATGCAGATCATCGGCGTGCTGGACTGGGAGCTGACCACCATCGGCGATCCGCTGATGGATCTGGGCAACACCCTGGCCTACTGGATCGAAGCCAAGGACCCGGCACCCGTGCAGTTGATGCGCCGCCAGCCGAGCCACCTGCCGGGCATGCTGACCCGCCAGGAGTTCGCCGACTACTACGCCGAGCGCGCCGGCCTGCCGCCCATCACCAACCTCGACTTCTACTACACCTACGGCCTGTTCCGCCTGGCCGGCATCGTGCAGCAGATCTACTACCGCTACTTCCATGGCCAGACCCAGGACAAGCGCTTCGCCCAGTTCATCCACATGAACAAGCTGCTGGAGCAGATGAGCCTGCAGGTCATCAACCAATCACGGCTGTAAACCGGCTTACAACAAGGGGAACCCCATGTCCAAGACCAACCTGTTCGACCTCGACGGCAAGATCGCCTTCGTTTCCGGCGCCAGCCGCGGTATCGGTGAAGCCATTGCCAAACTGCTGGCCCAGCAAGGCGCTCACGTGATCGTGTCCAGCCGCAAGATCGAGGGCTGCCAGGCCGTCGCCGACGCCATCATCGCCGAAGGCGGCCAGGCCACCGCCATCGCTTGCCACATCGGTGAGATGGAGCAGATCCAGAGCGTCTTCGCCGAGATCCGCGAGAAGTTCGGCCGTCTCGACATCCTGGTCAACAACGCCGCCACCAACCCGCAGTTCTGCAACGTGCTGGACACCGACCTGTCGGCCTTCCAGAAGACCGTGGACGTCAACATCCGTGGCTACTACTTCATGTCCATCGAAGGCGGCAAGCTGATGAAGCAGAACGGTGGTGGCAGCATCATCAACGTCGCGTCCATCAACGGCGTCTCGCCGGGCGAGTTCCAGGGCATCTACTCCGTGACCAAGGCTGCCGTGATCAGCATGACCAAGGTCTTCGCCAAGGAATGTGCCCAGTTCGGCATCCGCTGCAATGCCCTGCTGCCGGGCCTGACCGATACCAAGTTCGCCTCGGCCCTGGTGAAGAACGATGCCATCCGCGAAGTCGCCCTGCAGCGCATCCCGCTGAAGCGCGTGGCTGACCCGAGCGAAATGGCCGGCGCCGTGCTGTATCTGGCCAGCGCTGCCTCCAGCTACACCACCGGCGTTGCCCTCAACGTCGACGGCGGCTTCCTCTCCTGAGGATCACGCCCATGAAAAAGGGAGCCCATGGGCTCCCTTTTTCATGTCTGCAATTCCGTGAAACCGAACATACGAACGACTGCGCTTCTTCTGGCCCCGGACACCGATAGAGCCTGCTCCCCCGGTTCACCATTCGAGGCCCGGCATGGCGCCGCTGGTGGATGAAAAAAGCGCCATCCACCCTACAGGGCTAGCGCATGGCCGAACTTGTAGGAGCGAGCTTGCTCGCGAATAGAGCCGTAGGATGGACCACGCTCCACCGGTCCACCATTCGAGGCCCGGCATAGCGCCGCTGGTGGATGAAAAAGCGCCATCCACCCTACCGGGCTGGCGCATGGCCGAACCTACAAATGTGGCAATCAACGCCAGTCCTTCAACGCTTCCTTGGCCACCGGGTTCAGCGGCTGGGCCAGCAGGCCGGTGGGCGACAGGCTCACGGAATACACCGCACCGTCGGCCATCGGCAGGTAGGTCACCCGATGCGCTTCCGGCACGAACAGGAAGAAGTCGCGCTGGGCCAGGCGCAGCCAGCGCCAGAGATCGACGCCATACGGGCTGCTCGCCAACTGGGCACGCGGATGCTGGGCCAGGGCTTGCTGCTCAATGGCCAGAAAGCGACCGGACAACCGCTCCAGGCGATAGCCCGGCTCCAGCCCCAGCAGATTGCCAAGCCCCTTCCACTTGAACAGGCGCGCGTCCAGTTGCCAGAGGTCGCCGTCCAGCAGCAACTCACGCTCGGTTGCGCCCTCCAGCAAGGTGACCTGATAGCTCTGCGGCCCCATGGCTTTGAAGTTCAGGGTCACCAGCGGCTTGTCCTCGGGAAGCGTGCTATAGCTCCACAGGTCCCGGGCCACCAGCGCGACCAGCAGCGCCAGCGCCAGAAAAGCGAGACCGCAGGTGCCGCGAAGCCAGCCGAGAAACCAGCTGCGGTCGAGCAGGATGCGTCCGGCGACAACCGCGACCAACACTGCCAGCAGGGCGGTTGCCCAGGCCAGGCCGTCATACTGCATGGAGCCCATTCCTTATGCGTGAAAATGCCGGCATTATGCGCAACTCCCCAAGCCGCAGCCACAAGCCACGCGGCAGTTGTAGACACGGACCTCGTTTTCCATGCCAATCCCCTTCGAGCTGGCGGTCGATCCCGCCACCCTGGCGATTCTCGCCGCCGTTGCCTTTCTTGCCGGATTCATCGACGCCATCGCCGGCGGTGGCGGCCTCCTGACCATCCCTGCCCTGCTCACTGCCGGCCTGCCGCCCCACCTGGTGCTGGGCACGAACAAACTCTGCGCCACCTTCGGCTCCGCCACCGCCAGTTACACCTTCTACAGGCGCAAGCTGTTCGACCCGTCGAAGTGGCGCAACGCGCTGATCGCCACCGCCATCGGCGCGGCACTGGGCGCGGTGATCGTCCACTGGCTACCCGCCGCATGGCTCAACCAGATGCTGCCGGTGGTGGTCTTTGGATGTGGCCTGTACCTGCTGTTTGGCAAGACCCCGGATGCCGAACATAGCCAGGACGCAGCGATTCCCCGTGGCCGCCAATGGCCGCAAGGGCTCGGCCTCGGCTTCTACGACGGCGTGGCCGGTCCCGGCACCGGCGCCTTCTGGACCGTTAGCAGCCTGCTGCTCTATCCGCTGGATCTGGTACGCGCCAGCGGTGTCGCCCGCAGCATGAACTTCGTCAGCAATGCCATGGCCCTGGTGGTATTCATCGCCGCCGGCCAGGTGGTCTGGGCCCTGGGCATCAGCATGGGCGTGGCGCTGATGATCGGCGCCTTCCTCGGCGCGCGCACCGCCATCAAGGGCGGTGCCAAGTTCATCCGCCCGGTATTCATTCTGGTGGTGTTGGCGCTGACCGCGCGCCTAGTGTGGCAACACTGGATCGGCTAAGCCGAGGCGACGCGCCACGTACAGATCGATGAGGTAACGCGCGATGGAGCGCTGCGCCGGCAATGGCGGCAGCGCATCCACGGGGAACCAGCGGGCATCTTCGATCTCGCCGGGTTGCGGCACGATCTCACCACTGCGGTATTCGGCGTGGAAGCCGAGCATCAGCGAATGCGGGAATGGCCAGTTCTGGCTGGCGATGTACTGGATGTTGCCGATCTCGACACCCACCTCTTCCCGCACCTCGCGAGCCACGCACTCTTCCACGGACTCGCCGGGCTCGACGAAGCCCGCCAGCGTGCTGTAGACGCCACTGACGAAGCGCGGCGAACGCGCCAGCAACAACTCATCGCCCCGACTGACCAACACGATCATGCTCGGCGACAGCCGCGGGTAGTGGTGGACTTCGCAGCTCGGGCAACGCATCGCACGCTCACCCGCTACCTGCTCCATGCGTTGGCCGCAGCTGCCGCAATAGCGGTTCTGGTCCGCCCAGGTACCGATCTGGCTGGCGTAACCGAGCATGCGGAAGGTATCCGGGTCGCCCTGCAGCATCACCTGGCGCAGACCCTGCCAGAAGCAGCCCGCCACGTCGGCCGGATGAGCCAACTCCAGCAGGTAGATGGGGTCACCGTCGAAGTGACCGATGCCGTGTTCGGCCAGCACCGGCAATTCCTGGCGCTTCAGCCACTCACGGGGAAAGAGCACGCCATTGCTGTCGGTGAGAAACTGCTGCCGGCAGTGCGCCACCGCCCAACCACCGGGGACGGAAGCATCCAGCAATCCCGACTGCCAACGTTCGCCCGCCATATCAGGCCGCCACCGGCAAGCCGAGGGCGCGCACGCTGTTGGCGGCCAGGTCGAGTACATCGGTCTGGAAGCCGCGACGCATGCCGGCGCCGCCTTCGAGGTAGTACTCGAGGCTGGTCAACGCATCGGCCAGGGTCTCCAGCATCTGCTCCGAAGGCATCAGGGAGGTTTCCAGCATCTGCTGCTGGATGTACTCGCCGCAGGCAGCGACCAGGGCGGCGGCGCGCTCCTGACCGAGGAACCACAGCCCGCCGCGCACGGCCTGCAGGCTTACCGGCACGTTGGCCAGGTGCAGTTTGTCGCCATTGGATTCCAGGTACGCCGTGATCGCGCGCTTGGCCAGGGCAAGACCGCCCTGGGCTTCATCCAGCACCACGATGCGCGCTTCAGCCAGTTGATGATTGGCGAAGGACTCCGCCTCGTGTCCCGGCTCGACGACCTGACGCACACCGCGGCGCTCGCCACTGTCGAGACCGGCCACCATGCTTTCCACATAGAGCACCGCATCGGCGAGCTTGAGCAGTTCAGCGGATTCGACCGGTTGTTCCGCACCCCAGGCCGCCACCATCGGCAGTTGTACCTGCAAAGCATTGCCGGGGGAGTTCAGACCGACCATGACCAGTGTCTTGGCCAGCTTGCCAAGCAGGACGTGCAGGTTCCCGAAGGATTCACCCGGCGCAGTGCCGCGTTCGATCAGGTCGATCATGTCCTTGACGCTGTTCAGCTCTTCGAAGATCGCCGAGGACAGCGAACGCATCACCGCCTGGCCGGGGCCGGACAGGCGCTGGTATTCCTGCTCCAGCAGCTGGTCGGTGAAGGGCAGCGCGGTCATGCCGAAGACTTCGCGCAGCTCATGGGAACGGGGAGCCTGGCTGTCAGCCAGCGCAACCAGGTAAAGCAGTTCCTTCTGCAGGTTGCGCGGCGCCTCGTAGGCGGCGTTGGCCAACAGCGACTTGAGCTCACGGTCCACACGCGAGAACAGCTGTTTGCGCGACTTGCGCGCCAGCAATTGGCCGGCCAGCTGCGACTCGATTGCCGCCGCGCCGATCCAGCAGAGTCGACCGCGCGGCTGATCGCCGTACAGGCGCTCGAGGCCGCCAAGGGCGCGCTCCATCGTGCGCAGGGCGTTTGGCACGTTGTGCCCGCGCAGGAAGCCGAGCAATCCCTGCTGGTACGCCTGACGGAAACGCCGGGCCAGGGCATCGGGATCGGTGCCTTCCGGTAAGCGGGCTTGCACCGCGATGCGCCGCGCCTGATCCAGGCGGACGCTGAAGAAGTAGCTCTCTGGCAGTGGCGGCTGCCCACCGGCCTGGCGCAGGTCGTTGATGGCGGGTAGCAACAGCTCCGGCATTTCCTGGCGATGCAGGTCGAGATTTTCCAGATAGCGACGCAGGACGTGCAGCGCATTGCTTAGCGCGGCCAACTGGACGTCACGCTCCTCGCCCGCCCCCGTGGGAATGTCCGTGGCCTGGTCCAGCAGCTCCTGGGCCAGCAGTTCGGCGCCAGTCAGCTCGATCAGGTTGAGCGTTCCACGTACCTGATGCATGGCCTCCACGGCCTGCTGCAGGAGGCTGCCGTTCTGGCGCTCGGCAATGAAGTGTTCAAGACTCTGTTCCGCCTGCTCCATGGTGGCGAACAGTTCGTCGCGCACCAGCCCCAGCGAAGTGACTCCAGTGACCATGCCTTAATGCGCCTCCCGCGCGAGTGTGCGGAATCGCATCAGTCAGCGAACTCTGGCTTCTGCTTGCTCATGTGGGCTGCCATGGCGACGCGAAGATCGGCCGATTGCAGCATGGCCGCATTCCAGGTAGCGACGTATTCGAGGCCGTCGTCGACCCGGTGGTCGCGCATATAGCGGATCATTTCCTTGGTGCCGCGCACAGCGATGGGGGATTTGGCGGCGATCTGATGGGCGATGCCGAACACGCCATCGAGCAGGGCATCCTGATCGGCGTAGGTGCGGTTGACCAGTCCGAGGCGCAGCGCTTCTTCACCATCGATGGTGCGGCCGGTGTAGGCCAGTTCGCGCATCATGCCGTCGCCGATGATGCGCGGCAGGCGCTGCAGGGTACCGACGTCAGCCGCCATGCCGATGTCGATTTCCTTGATGGAGAACTGCGCATCGGCGGTCGAATAGCGCATGTCACAAGCCGAGATGAGGTCGATGGCGCCGCCGAGGCAATAGCCCTGGATAGCTGCGATCACCGGTTTGCTGCAGTTGTCGACCGCGTTGAACGAAGCTTGCAGTTCGAGAATCTTGCGGCGCAGGGCACGCGCGTTGCGACCGGCATCCGGGCCCAACTGAGCGCCGACCGAGGCCAGCATCATCAGGTCGATGCCGGAGGAGAAATGCTTGCCCGCACCGGATAGCACCACAACCCGAACTTCATCGTTGTCCTCGATCTCACGGAAGATATCGACGATCTCTTTCCAGAAATCGGCATTCATCGCGTTGATCTTTTCCGGACGATTGATCTGCACATGGGCGATCTTCTCTGCCAACTCTACGCGGAAGGCTTTGTAATCAGGCACGGGTCAGTCCTCGGCGTGCGCCACAGAAAAAGTGTCATTCAGGAAGCCCGGCAACTATAACAAGCACGAAGTAAAAGTCGATGCTGACCACTGTGACGCAGGCCACGCCATGCAATTGCCACCGCACATGGAAAAGCCGGCTTAAATGCTTGATCTACAGAGGCCGGGATGCCATTTTCCCGCGCCCAATCATGCCCATACCTTCAAGGACCACCTCGATGCCCGCCTCACCCGCTGCCGCACTCGGCCGCAACTTCCTCGGCAACTCCCCGCTCTGGTACAAACTGACGATCCTCGGGTTCCTCGTGCTGAACCCGGTAGTGCTATGGCTCCTCGGTCCGGTGGTGTGCTCGTGGTTGCTGGTGGGCGAGTTCATCTTCGCCCTGGGCATGGCGCTCAAGTGCTATCCCTTGCTGCCGGGCGGACTCCTGGTGCTGGAGGCGATACTGCTCGGCCTGGCGACCCCCGACGCGATTTACCAGGAGCTCCAGCACAACTTCCCGGTGATCCTGCTGCTGATGTTCATGGTGGCGGGTATCTACTTCATGAAAGATCTGCTGCTCCTGCTGTTCTCCCGCCTGCTGCTCGGCGTGCGCAGCAAGACACTGCTGGCCCTGATGTTCTGCCTGCTGTCGGCCTTCCTCTCGGCCTTCCTCGACGCGCTGACGGTAACAGCGGTGATCATCAGCGTTGCCCTCGGCTTCTATGGCGTCTACCACCGCGTGGCCTCCGGCCGCGGCGCCGGCGATGAACACAGCCTCGACTCCGACCACGAAGTCGCCAGTTCCAGCCGCGAGGACCTGGAGACCTTCCGCGCCTTCCTCCGCAGCCTGCTGATGCACGCCGCTGTGGGCACCGCGCTGGGTGGCGTCTGCACCCTGGTGGGTGAACCGCAGAACCTGCTGATCGGCCACGAAGCCGGGTGGCACTTCAAGGACTTCTTCCTGCACGTAGCGCCGGTGTCGATGCCGGTACTGGCTGCTGGGCTGTTGACCTGCGTGTTATTGGAGAAACTGCGCTGGTTCGGCTACGGCGCCCAATTGCCGGACAGCGTGCGGAAAGTGCTGGCCGATTACGCCCATGAAGAGAGCGCCCGGCGCACCCAGAACCAGCGCTTGGCGCTGATCGTCCAGGGCGTGGCGGCGCTGATCCTGATTCTCTGCCTGGCGCTGCATGTGGCGGAAGTGGGTCTGATTGGCCTGATGGTGATCGTGCTGATCACCAGCTTCAGCGGCATTACCGACGAGCACCAGATCGGCCGCGCATTCCAGGACGCCCTGCCCTTCACCGCCCTGCTGGTGGCCTTCTTCGCGGTGGTGGCGGTGATCCAGCAGCAACATCTGTTCACCCCGATCATCCACGCGGTACTGGCGCTGCCGGTGGATCAGCAGCCGGGCATGCTGTTCATCGCCAACGGACTGCTCTCGGCCATCAGCGACAACGTCTTCGTCGCCACGATCTACATCACTGAAGTGAAGAACGCGCTGGAAGCGGGAAACATGACCCGCGAGCATTTCGACACCCTGGCGGTGGCCATCAACACCGGCACCAACCTGCCCAGTGTCGCCACGCCCAACGGGCAGGCGGCCTTCCTCTTCCTGCTCACCTCATCCGTTGCGCCGCTGGTGCGTTTGTCCTACGGCCGCATGGTGTGGATGGCCCTGCCCTACACCATCGTAATGGGAACACTTGGCTGGTGGGCCGTCAGCCATTGGCTCTGACGGCCGCGTCGGCCTGAACCCGATTGCGCCACTGGCGCCAGGTGTAGAGGGGGATGCCGGCCATCAGCACGAGGAAGCCCCAGAAGATGGCCTGTTGGCCGGTGCCATAGAGTGCCCAGATGGAGTAGACGAAGCCCAACACACCGATGGCCACCAGCCGGTTACGCTCGCGCTCGGAGAAATCGCCGGGCTTCACCGCCAGCTGCTGCAGCAGCGCGGCGGTGCAGAAGGCGTATGGCACGACGCCCGTCATGGTGCCGAGCAGGATGATGACGTTGAACACGTCCACCAGGTCGCCCTGGCCATCCACCAGCACCAGCGCGGTGACCAACACACCGGAAACCAGCAGGCCATGGGCGGGCACGCCGTACTTGTTGGTCTGCGCCAGAGATTCAGGCAGCAGGCCATCGCGCGCGGTGGCCATGGGAATCTGGCCCTGCAGCAAGACCCAGCCATTCAATGCGCCCAGGCAGGCGATCACCGCGCCGCCAGCCACCAGGTGATAACCCCACTCCCCCATCAGTACCCGCGCGGCATCGGCGAAAGGTGCCGTGGAACGCATCAGCATTTCCGGCGGTAGCACGCCCTGTACAGCGGTGATGGAGAGGATGTAGACCCCGGCTGCCACCAGGGTGCCGAATACCGTGGCACGGGGAATGGTGCGTTTGGGGTTGTCGACATCGTCCGCCGGCACGGTCGCCGACTCCAATCCGATGAACGACCAGAGCGTCAGTGCCGCCGTGGTGGCGATGGCATTGGCGTATCCGCCAACGCCCGGCGGAAGCTCGCTGACCTCGGGAATGCGCAGGTATTCGGGATGGAAGGAAAACCAGCCGAGTATCCCCACCAGGACCAGCGGGATGAGCTTGAGCGCGGTGAGGATGTTCTGCGCCAGACCAAAAGCACCAATACCACGCAGGTTGACCAGGGTGCAGAGCCAGATCGCGCCAATCGCGGTGGCCACCATCAGGACCGGATCGCGCAGTGCCGGGATGAACACCTGCAGATAACCCACCAGGGTCACGGAGATGGCCGCGTTGCCAATCCAGGCCGCCTTCCAGTACGTCCAGGCGCAGAGGTAACCGGCAAAGCTGCCAAAACCATCGCGTGTGTAGGCGTAAGGCCCACCGGCCGAGGGGTTGAGCCTGGCCAGGCGGGCGAAGGTCAGTGCCAGGATCACCGCTCCGGTACTGGAGATCAGCCAGCCGAACAGGCTGAGGCCACCGTAAGCGGCCAGGCTCGAGGGCAGCAGGAACACGCCCGAGCCGATCATGTTGCCCACCACCAATGCGGTGCAGGTCCAGAACCCCATTTTTCCGCGAGGCTTCGCCCCTTCCCCAGTCGCCATCGCGTTCCCCCGCAAGCCGATTTATTCCTTTATGCAGTCCACTGTATAGCAGCGACCTGTAGGACTTTCCTGACAGTTGAGCCCATGGACGTCGATATCGAAGCCCGGGAAGCTGACGTCGAAGGTCCGGGCGAACTCCAGGTAGTCGATGATCGCGCGGGTTTCCGCGGTGAAGCGCTCACCCGGCATGATCAACGGAATGCCCGGCGGATAGGGCACCAGCATCACGGCGGCGATGCGCCCTTGCAGCTTGTCCAGGGGCACTGGCTCCACTTCGCCGCGCACCAGCTTGTCGTAGGCATCAGCCGGCTTCATCGCCAGTTCCGGAAGTTTGGTGTACATGCGTCTCAGCGCCTTCGGCGTGGCGCTGTTGCGGTAGCAGGCATGCAGCGCGTCACAGAGATCGCGCAGACCCATGCCGGTATAGCGCGCCCCATGGCCACTGGCGATCGAGGGCAACGCGTCGGCCAGCGGCTGATTGGCGTCGTAGCCGCGCTTGAACTCCAGCAGCTCGGTGAGCAACGTGCTCCACTTGCCCTTGGTGATGCCCATGGAGAACAGCACCAGGAATGAATAGAGGCCGGTCTTCTCCACGACCAGTCCCCTTTCCCAGAGGAACTTGCTGACCACCGCCGCGGGAATGCCCTGCTCCCCCAGCTTGCCGTCCGCAGTCAGGCCCGGCGTCACCAGAGTGACCTTGATCGGATCGAGCAACACGTAATCGTCGGCCACGTCGCCAAAACCGTGCCAGTCCGCATCCGGGCGCAGCAACCAGTCCGTGGTGCTGACGACGTCGGTCCCTTCCACCAGGGGCGGCTCCCAGATATCGAACCACCAGTCGTCCGCCGCCAGGGTCTGCCACACATTGGCCAGGGCACGGCGGAAACGCAGTGCTTCGTCGAAGGTTTCCTGGATCAGCGAATGTCCGGCGGGCCCTTCCATCATCGCCGAGGCCACATCGAGCGAGGCGATGATGCCGTACTGAGGCGAGGTGGAGATGTGCATCATGAACGCTTCGTTGAAGCGGTGCCGGTCGAGACGGCGAGCGCCGCCATCCTGCACGTGGATCATCGACGCCTGGCTGAAGGCAGCCAGCAACTTGTGGGTGGAGTGAGTGGTGAACACCAGTGGCGAGCGTTCCTCGCGGCCGGTGCACATGCCGTAGCGGCCGGCGTAGAACTCGTGGAAGGCGGCATAGGCGTACCAGGCCTCGTCGAAGTGCAGGACTTCCACCGAATCGCCGAGCGCCTGCTTGATCATCTCCGCGTTGTAGCAGAGTCCGTCGTACGTGGAGTTGGTCACCACCGCCAGCTTGACCTTCGGCTCGCGCCCCTTGGCGAGCGGGCTGGCGTCGATCTTGGCCTTGATCGACTCCCGACTGAACTCGCGGAGCGGGATCGGCCCGATGATGCCCAGTTCGTTGCGCTCCGGCGTCAGATACAGCGGGATGGCGCCGGTCATGATAATGGAGTGGACGATCGACTTGTGGCAGTTGCGGTCCACCAGCACCAGGTCGTCGCGACCGACCATGGAATGCCAGACGATCTTGTTCGCCGTCGAGGTGCCGTTGATCACGAAGAAGGTGTGGTCAGCACCGAAGTTCTGTGCCGCCCTGGCCTCGGCTTCGGCCAGCGGACCGGTGTGGTCCAGCAACGAGCCCAGTTCCGGTACCGATACCGAGAGGTCCGAGCGCAGCGTGTTTTCACCGAAGAACTGGTGGAATGCCTGCCCCACCGGGCTCTTGCGGTAAGCCACGCCACCGCCGTGGCCCGGCGTGTGCCAGGAATAGTTGGATTGCGCGGTGTGCTCCACCAACGCCCGGAAGAATGGCGGCAACAGCCCTTCCAGGTAGTTGCGCGCGGCCCGGGCCACCTGGCGGGCGAGGAAAGGCACGGTGTCTTCGTAGAGATACAGCAGACCGCGCAACTGATTGAGGTCGGCCATCGCCTCGGCGGGTGCGTTCTCGATGGTCACCTGTTCGCCCAAGGCAAAGATCGGCAACTGCGGTGCACGAACCCGGGCAACGCGGATCAATTCCACCATGTCCTGAAGCAGGCGCTGGTTTTCACCGGCCCCTTCAGCGGCAACCAGGATGCAGGCGAGTCCGTGGTGGGTAGAGGCGACGATGCGGCCTTCAGCGGAGCTTGCAGTAGGGAGGATGGTGAAGCCTTCCTGCTCCAGCTCGCGGGCAATGGCGCGGACCCGGTCGCCGGCAACGGTATCGGCCTTGATGTCGCGATGGACGATGAGGACGGGGAACTTGAGCTCTTTATACATTGTGGCTCCCTGAGGGGCGGGCCTGCCCGCCTATGCCCTCAGGGTAGAAGCTCGACCACGGGGGCGGTACCCCGTTTCCACTGGCTGTACGTAAAGGTCGCAATCAGGAAGCTGGCGGAGCGTCCATCTGCACCCAGAGGGCAGGCGCCCCGGCGGATTTCTCGATGGCGGCCAGGCGCGAGGCGTGGGCGGCCAACTCTTCCTCACTGGCGCGGATTACCCGGCTGGGTGCGCGATCGGCCGGCAGGCGACGGATCGGTGTCGCCTGGGCCCGACCACCACTGCCATCGCCACCTTCGCCGGCAAGGGACAGGTTGGTCTGGCCACCGGTCATCGCCAGGAAGACGTCGGCAAGAATCTCGGCGTCGAGCAACGCGCCGTGCAGTTCGCGGTTGGAGTTGTCGACGTCGTAGCGCTTGCACAGGGCGTCCAGGCTGTTGCGCTGCCCCGGGTGGCGCTCGCGGGCCATCATCAGGGTGTCGAGTACCGCGCAGTACTCGCTGACATCGCTGCGATCCGACTGCCCCAGCAGGGCAAACTCGTTGTTGAGGAAGCCGATGTCGAACGCCGCGTTATGGATGATCAGCTCGGCGCCCTTGATGAACTCGAAGAACTCGTCGGCGACATCCTTGAAGCGCGGCTTGCCCACCAGGAACTCGTTGGTGATGCCGTGGACCGCGATGGCGCCTTCGTCCACCTCACGGTCAGGTTGCAGGTATACGTGGAAATGACGCCCCGTAAGGCGTCGGCCTTCCATCTCGACGCAACCGATCTCGATGACGCGGTGGCCATCGGTGACTGGCATACCGGTGGTTTCGGTGTCCAGTACTATCTTTCTGTCAGCGGCGCTGTTGTGAACCGTCATTGCTTTTCCCCTGTAAACGCGCGCCGAATCTTAACACGCCGGGTGAAAACCATCGCAACGACCGATGATCCGGTGTAACTAGCGCCGAGCATGCTCTTCAAACGCGCCAAAAAGTAATCATGCTCCGGGGCGTGCGACGTGTTCATGTGTGTGCGGCTAATTTTCAAGCCAAGCGCTTAAATAAATGCGGACGAAGCCGCATTTATCTTTCCGGCATTTATTATGTGGAAAAGCGCAAGCTCAAACTAACCAATATTGAGTAGCTTTTTCTCCAGATCCGGCTCTGGCAACCCAATGAACCGCCTGACTCTTTCAGCCGAAGCCGCCTCACGAATTTCCTTGGGCGACGCATCAAACTGAACAATTCCATTTTCCATAAACACAACCCTATCCGAAATGGACATTGCGAACTCCATTTCATGGGTCACAATGATTAGCGTCATGCCCTCGTCCGCCAACCCCTTGATCACCTCCAGCACCTCCCCAACCAGTTCAGGGTCTAATGCGGAGGTAGGCTCATCAAACAACATGATATCCGGAGACATGGCGAGTGCACGTGCAATCGCGACTCGCTGCTGTTGACCACCTGATAGCTGATGTGGGTACTTGCATGAATGCGCAAGAAGCCCTACTCGATCTAAAAGTGCATAGGCATATAGCCGACTCTCACTTTTGCAACCCCCATGATATCGGGGCGCGAGCGTAATATTTTCAGCAAGAGTACGATGCGGAAACAAGTTGAACCCTTGAAACACCATGCCAATATGTTTTACACGTTGCCGGAAGGCTCGCGTCTTACTCTCCGCCAAAGCGCCACTTTCAATGAAATCTTGACCAAAAAGCCTAATGCTTCCCTGATTGATATCCTCCAGCCCGTTTATGGTTCTGATAAGGGAGGTTTTTCCTGATCCAGACGGGCCAATTATAGAAACAACCTCTCCCCTCTTGATCTCCAAATCGACGCCCTTAAGGACCTCATGACTGCCATAACTTTTATGAATCCCAAGCAACTGCAAAACAGGCTCACTACTAATAGAGCGTGGCTGGAGGCGTTTTTTATATCCAGCAACCTGACTCCTCAATGCGTGCGTCTGAGCTGCATCCAGGGTTTGGGGTTTACGCCGACTCAAATCAAGAGACAATTCGAATCGCTCCAGGAAAAACCCAAAGACCGTTACGATCAAAACGTAATACACACCCACGGCAGCGAGAGTTTCCATAACCAGGAAGTTCTGTGCATATAGGCGCTGCCCAACAGTGAGAATCTCCGTGAGGGAGATGACTGAGGCAAGGGATGTCAGCTTGACGATCGTGACATACTCGTTGATCAGCGTAGGAAGCGATATGCGAATGGCCTGTGGAATTACGATAAGCCATTGGGCCCCCACTGTGCCGATAGCCAATGCCTTTCCAGCCTCTCGTTGCCCCTTGGCTACGGAAATCAATCCCCCTCGATGGATCTCAGCCATATAGGCTGCTTCAGTTACAACGAGCGCGATAAGGGCTGACCAAAATGGATTAGAAAGCACACCTCCAGACGCCGGGAACAACTGCGGGAGGTTATAGACAAACACGATCAACACCAATAACGGAACACTGCGAAAGAACCAGATATAGACTGATGCAGGGCTTCTAAGTAGCGGCGAACTGGATAGCTTTGCCATGGCCAGCAAGAATCCTAGTAGCCCACCCAAAACCCAGGCTGCGGCACTGAGCTTTATGACTTGCAAGCAAGCCATCCAGAACAGGTCGAGGGTAAACAGGGACGCGAAATAATTCCAATCGAACGACATATCTGCCTCTCAATAGCGCCAGCCACAATCAGCGTAGCGCTATGTACTTATTATTCTGAAATTGGTTCAAGGCTATATTTCTTTAGAATCTCGTAATACTCCCCGCTCGCCCTGCTTTGCGCTAATGCCTTGGATATCTCCGAGTACGTCGAATCGTTCCCTTTCTTTACAAAAATCCCTAGCACCTCTGGAGAAATCAGATCCTTTGAACTTATTACCACCCGTCCTCTTGTCCGCTCAGAAATCATATGAGCGGCACCTGCTATTTCTACTTGAGCTTCCACATGACCAGACAGCAATGCTTGAGTTGCCTCTGGGGCAGAGGGGTACTCACTAAGTGTGACGGCGGGCTTGTGGTTAGGAAGGCAATAGTTCTGAGAAAGCTTTTGCAGTTTAGGCAGCCAGGAATTCCCCTGCTCCAAACCAACTTTCTTACCGCACAATTCTTCTGGTGTCTGCGGTTGAAACTCGCTACCTCGCGCCACCAATATTGCCGACCCTGTCATGGCATAGGGAATGATCAGAGCGCGAAGCCTTCTTTCTTCAGTTATATACATCCCAGAAATAATAGCGTCGTACTTGTTCGAATTAAGCCCATTTATCAAGTTCAGGAACTTCGTATCAACGAACTCGACAGATCGACCCAAAGCCTTGGCAATTGACCTTGCAAGCTCAGGATCAGAACCCACAATATTATTATTCTCGTCATAGGACTCGAATGGCGGATAGGTGATTTCCATACCTATTTTAAGAGGCACCCGCTCCTCAGAAACGGCAATTCCAGCCCACCCACCAAAAAGCACCAAATATCCAAATCCAACTGCAAGGGCTTGCTTTTTCATTATCTTATTACCATTCACAAGGCACGCATCTAGGTTGCCGCGACAACTTTAGTTTCGCGCAGCAAATTCTTGTAATTAACCAACCAGTTCAGCGGCAGTACGAATCTTTTTGCGATGAAATTATCTTGAGCGCTCTCTGCCACGCCAACTCCACGATTCCACACTCAAAATCGGCCGCAAATGTTTCGCAGGTCTTTCTGCACATCTCAGGATCAGGAATGACGACACTCTGATCAGTGCTTCTAATTTGCAAATGAATCTGGCAGGCCCGCTCCAACATATAGACACTGTGAAATGCTTCGCCAATAGTGCGACCGCCGACAATGATTCCATGGTTATGCAGCAGCATCGCATTGGCATCACCAAGACTTTGAATCATTGCTTTCTCTTCTAGCTTGGTGTCAATAAAAGACCCATAAGTGTGATACTTCAGCTTCCCGTAAAACTTCATTGCATGCTGAGACAATGGCGGAAGCCCTTCCTCAAGCGTCGAGACGGCGATGCCTGCGGCAGTGTGAGTGTGAATCACGCACTTCATATCCGGTCTAGCGCGGTGAATAGAAGAATGGATCACGGCCCCGGCAATATTCATTGGCCCATCCGTTTCCCCTTGATTTACAGGAACGCCATCCAGGTCAACCTTCACAAGGTCGCTTGCGCTCATTTTCTCGAACGGCACGCCATACTTGTTTATAAGGAAGTACCCGGACTCTCCAGGAATACATGCGGAGGCGTGGGAATCAACGAGATCCGTCATTCGATAATAGGCTAGAAGGCGGAATAGCGCCGCGAGATCGCAGCGAACCGACCATTCCTGCGGACTACAATTTTCATGCAGACTCATATAGGCATCCTCTTTTTGTGATATTTAAGAGGAACACTATTGAATTCCGCCGATAGCGCATATTCACATTTTATTATATTATCTATTCGCCAAACCAATGGAGGGTCTAGCACATGGGCTTCAGACAAACTTCTGCATCAAATTCTGGAGAGGCTCGATCTGTTAGCGAGCGCATGGACTGGAATCTTCTGAAAACGTTCTGTGCCGTTGCGACCGAAAAAAGTATCAGCAGAGGTGCAGAAAGGCTTCATCTATCTCAACCCGCCGTCAGTCAAGCCATCAAACGACTGGAAGAGCAACTCGGATGCACGCTGATTGACAGAGACAGTCATCGATTCGAGTTGACAGATATAGGATCTTCGCTGTTTAGAGTTTCACTAACGGCTCGACAAAGCATCCGAGAGATCGACTCCATAGTCGACAAGACACGCAGTAATGTTAAAGGCAGCATTCGCCTATTAACCGTCAGCGGAGTGAACTGCCCGGAGTACGATGATGTCTTGCGTGGCATACACCAAGACCACCCCGGAATAACTTTTAGTATTGAAGTGGCGTCAACCCAGGAAATAATAAGCGCCCTGCACCGAAACGACTCAACTTTCGGCATTGGCATTAGCCAGCCCGGCGATATTGACATAAATCAGCTCATACTCAGCCGAGAACGAACCTTTTTCTACTGCAGCAACCTGCACCCCCTCTTCAATGACGACAATGTAACGCCTGAAAAAATCAAGTCATCTAAACTCGTGAGCTTTTCAGGCGAGTCGCTTGGGGGGACTTTGCCAAAACTATCAGAGCACTATGGTAGCAACTACATACGCCACAATATATCCGCGTCTTCAGCGAATACGGGTGAGGTTTTGCGGTTGGTGTTGGCAGGCCTGGGTGTAAGTTCACTCCCTGAACACTTATGCAGAGAGTATGAGGAGCGTGGACTTCTGCGAAAACTCATGCCTGAAGTGAACGTTTGCGAGGTATTGATTGTATTGATGTGGAGCGCTCACCAAGTCCGCACGCAAGCCGAAGAGATCTTCTTGAAAAGAATGCAAGCCGCATTAGGTCACATGAATTCGATTTGATCTCCAACTCATGAACCACAGCGGATCGCCAATCATCCGCTTAAAGAGCACCCCCAAATTCAGATGTAAACGGGAGATGACCGAAGTAACTCACCGTTTACATGCTGGCGCCGTTAAGGTTGGAAGCTCTCCCGCAAGGGGGGCCAGTGCTAACGAGCACCCAGCTCGCTGACACCGCGGTTCGCCAACTGGTCAGCACGCTCGTTGCCAGCGTGGCCGGTATGACCGCGTACCCACTGCCAGCGCACGGTATGGCGATTGACCTGTTCGTCCAGTGCCTGCCAAAGGTCGGCATTCTTCACCGGCTGCTTGGCGGCGGTCTTCCAGCCGCGCTTCTTCCAGTTCGGCATCCATTCGGTAATGCCCTGCATCACGTACTGGGAGTCGGTGATGATCTTCACCTCGCAGGAACGCTTGAGGGCGACCAGCCCCATGATGGCGGCCATCAGTTCCATGCGGTTGTTGGTGGTATCGCGCTCACCCCCCCAGAGCTCGCGCTCGGCACCCTTGTAGACCAGCAACGCACCCCAGCCGCCAGGGCCGGGATTGCCCTTGCAGGCGCCGTCGGTATAGATCTCGACCAGATCGCTCACTTAAGCCTCATGTTTCGAATCGCACCGGCTGACCTTGGCCACCGGCATGGGAACCAGCTTGCCCATGGGCTCTCGCCGGGCCTGACGCAGTGGGCGCAAACCAATTACCAGCTTGCGCGCCACCAATAGATAGAAGCCTGCACCGAATCCTTGTCCGGCGGCGCCCCAGCGCTCCAGCCGAGCCAGGCGTGTTTGCCAGGCGGCCGAAGCAAGCGGCGGACGATAGCACCCGAAGCGGCGTTTCTCCAGCGCGAAGCCCAGCAGGTTCAGCCAGTCGCTGACCCGTGTCGGGGAGATGCAGCGCGCACGGCGCAGGGCGTCACGCGCGAAGTAATGGCGCACCCCCCAGGCGCTCCACGGGTTGACCCCAACAATGATCAGATGACCGCCGGGGCGAACGCTGCGCGCGGCTTCGCGCAGCAGGCTATGGGGGGAGAGGCAGAAGTCCAGGCCGTGTTGCAGCACCACCACATCGGCGGCATGTTCGCTGAGCGGCCAGGCCGACTCCTCGCAGGCGATCTCCACGCCCGGCAGCGGCGCCCCGAGATGCACGCTGCGCTGGATCTGCTTGGCACCGGGCGGCAATTCCGCACGCGGCCCGTAGTGCACCAGGTAGCCACCGAAATAACGCGCCAGTTCGTCCTCCAGCAGGCGCTGCTCTTCGAACAGCATCAGGCCGCCCAACGGGCCGCAGAACCAGGAACGGGCCCCGGAGATCAGCTCCAGCCAGTCGGCATCGGCTTGGGCGAATGCTTTTTCGGTCATGGCAATCTCCTGCGTGAGAGCCCTAAGATGCTCCATTGCTCTCTGCTTGGCGACTCCCTTCATGATCCAGATCGATGCCCTCCCCGCCTTTTCCGACAACTACCTCTGGCTGCTGCAGGACGACGCAACGCGTTGCTGCGCCGTGGTCGACCCCGGCGATGCCGCGCCGGTGCTGGCCTGGCTGGAGTCCCATCCCGGCTGGAAGCTGACCGATATTCTGGTCACCCACCATCACCATGACCATATCGGCGGCGTGGCGCGCCTGAAAGAAACGACCGGCGCCCGCGTACTGGGCCCGGCGCAGGAAAAAATCCCCGCACGCGACGAGGCGCTGGGCGATGGCGACACCGTGCAGGTGCTCGGGCTGGCGTTCCGGGTGATCGAGGTACCCGGCCATACCCTGGGGCATATCGCCTATTACCATGGGGACACCGAGCGTCCCCTGCTGTTCTGCGGCGACACGCTGTTCGCGGCCGGTTGCGGCCGGCTGTTCGAAGGAACGCCGGAACAGATGCACCACTCGCTCAGCCGCCTGGCGGCGCTCCCGGCGGCCACCCAGGTCTTCTGCACGCACGAATACACGCTCAGCAACCTGCGTTTCGCCAAGGCCGTCGAGCCCGGCAATCGCGCGACTTCCAATCGCTTCGACGAGGTCACCCGGTTGCGCGAGCAAGGCGGTATCAGCCTGCCATCGACCATCGCCCTTGAACTCGCGACCAACCCCTTCATGCGGGTGACTGAAACATCCGTTAAACAAATGGCCGACGAGCGGGCTGGCCGGGATAACCCTACGCCAGCCGAGGTCTTCGCGACCCTTCGAGCCTGGAAAGACCAATTCTGAACACTCGGTCAGGCTTCGGAGAACTGGTGAAAACTTGACCAACCATAGGTCGATTTCTAGAATCGCCGAACTTTTTTGCCGGAAAAACCCCTCAGCCAATGTTGTCTTCGCCGATCAAAACCTTCGACCTGGATGCATTGGCACGAGCCGCACGCGCGCTTGTGGTGGTGTGCGCCGCCACTCTCGCAGGCTGCGCCGGCACGGGTCAGAAGGACGACGACCAGGGCCGCGAAACCGACCGCGCACTGGCCATGCAGCAGCAGGCTCAGTGGCTGGAAGAGGCTCAAACCGAGCGCGAACCCCAGGATATCTGGGAACGCATGCGTAACGGCTTCAAGCTTCAGGACGAGATCGGCGTCAACCCGCGCATCGAGCGTCAGCGCCTCTGGTATGTGAGCAAGCCTTCCTTCCTGGAAACCGCCAGCGACCGCGGCAGCCTCTATATCCACTACGTGGTGGAGCGCCTGGAAGAGCGCAACATGCCCCTTGAACTGGCCCTGCTGCCGGTGGTGGAAAGCGCCTACAACCCCTTCGCCTACTCACGCAGCAACGCGGTAGGTATCTGGCAGTTCATTCCCTCGACCGGTCGCCACTTCAATCTGCGCCAGACCAACTGGTACGACGGCCGACGCGACATCACCGCCTCCACCAACGCCGCGCTGAACTACCTCGAACGCCTGCATGAAATGTTCAACGGCGACTGGCTGTTGGCCCTCGCCGCCTACAACGCTGGCGAAGGCACCGTCAGCCGCGCCATGGAGCGCAACCAGAAGCTCGGCCTGCCAACCGACTACTGGAACCTGCCGCTTCCCCAGGAAACCCAGGACTACGTACCCAAGCTGCTGGCCCTGTCGCAGTTGGTGATGGCGCCGGAAGCCTACGGCGTGAACCTGAGCCCCATCGCCAACGAGCCTTACTTCGAAGTGGTGGAGGTCAAGCAACAACGCCTGGACCTTTCCCGTGTGGCCGCGATGGCCGACATGGACGCCGATGAGATGTACCAGCTCAATCCGGCCTTCAAGAAACGCATCACCATGGACGGCCCGCAACATCTGCTGGTCCCCACCGACAAGGCTGAACTGCTCACTGCCAACCTCGCGCTGATGAAGCCCCAGGAACTGGTGGACTGGCAGCAGTACCGGGTGCGCAATGGTGACAGCCTGCATGGCATCGCCAATCGCTACCACGTTACGGCCAAGACCCTGAAAGAGATCAATGGCCTGTCGGGCAATCACCTGCGGGTGGGCCAGCAACTGAGCATCCCGGTCGAGCCGGGCCTGAAACCTGATCGGCCGCTGTTCCAGAACGTCGCCAGCGCTCCAGCACCGACCCCGGCACGCACGCACAAGGTCAAGAGTGGCGACAACCTCTGGTCCATCGCTCGCCAGTACAAGGTGAACGTGCAGGACATCAAGCGCTGGAACAGCCTCAAGGCCAACCACCTGAAGGCTGGCCAGGTGCTGAAACTGGAAGGCGGTGCCACCCAGGTCGCCAATGCAAGCAAGGGCAAGTCGAAGGGCAACGGCCGCGAGTCGGTGACCTACTACAAGGTCAAGCAGGGCGACTCGCTCTACCTGATCGCCAAGCGATTCAACGTTGAAATGAAACACCTTCAGCGTTGGAACCCCCGCAGCGACCGCTCCCTGAAGCCCGGCCAGACCCTGACGGTCTACCTGCCCTGATTCTTCTGCGCCATCGCCTCCAGGCATCGCCCCGCCGCCTGGGCGAAGTGCTGGAACGCCACGAACTGCTCGTGCCGTAGCGCCCGCCCCGAAAGGCGGCAGTCGGCATAGATCACCCCGATCTCGCGCTTGCCCGCCAGTAGCGGCGCGACGAAGAACATTCCCTGCCCCAGCCATTCGCGCATCGGTCGCGTCACCAGGTCATTCAGGCTGTAACTCGCCGGCACGCCCATCCAGATGGTTTCGCGGGCCCGCAGGACGTAGCTGAACAGATTGGCTTGCTCGGCCTGGCCGGCGGGCAGGGCAAAGCCATCGAGCCAGCGCTCACTGCCCTCGCCCACCGCCCGGCGTACCGTGAAGCGACTGCGCTGGTCAGTCAGCACCGCCACCATCACCCGCTCCAGTCCGGCCCCCTGGTGCAGTCCCTGGAGCAGGGTATCCAGCACCAGATTGATGTCCGCCTTGCGCGACACCAGCATGCCCAGTTCCTGCAAGGCCTGCTGCATGACCAGCAGGTCCGGTTGCAACAGGCGCGCCTGCCGCTGCTCACGCTGCAGTCGGATCTGATCCGGGTCGGTATGGGGTATCAGGTGACAGAGCTTGCTGGCACCGAATGTGGTCGCCACCTTGACCGCCTCATCGGCACTGGCCAGCACCTGCTGCATGGCCTCCTCCCGACTCAGGCCAACCAACCCCCCCAGTTGTTCTACAAGCTGTGCCATGGAGGCTGAGTCCCAGCCCTGCAAGGCCGCTTCGCTGATGCGAACCCCCAGGCTCACGGCTTTCACCGCCGGATCACCCTGCGCGGAGCCGGTATGGGCCAGGCTCGCCAGTTCCCCCAGGTTCCAGCTGCGGACCAGCCCCAGGGTCAACTGACGAAAACTGGTGCCCAGCACTTCGCGCACCGCTTGCTCCTCATCGACACCCGGTTGCGCCAGCGCGGCAGCGAGCTCGTCGGCCTGCTCGCCACCACAACCCCAGAACGCCAGCTCACCCAGGTTGTGCAACAGGGCGGCGATGAAGACCTCCTCCTGGCTGCGCGCAAGGAGGTAGCCGGCGATGTTGCGAGCCTGCACGGCCGCGTGGAAGGAACGCGCGAGAATCTCGGGTAGCTGCTCCCTCGGGCCGCGAGCCAGCAGGCTGTCGATCAGGCTGACCGAAAGACCGATCAGGCGCACATTCTCGAAGCCGATCAGCACGATGGCGCGGGAGATCGTGCGAATGGCTTCCTGGGAGGGGTTGTAATAGACGCTGTTGGCGACCTTCAGCACCTTGGAGGTGAGGGTCGCATCACGCAGCAGCACATCGGCCAGCTGCTGTACGGAAGACTTATCCTGTTGGGCCATCTGGTGCAGGTCCTGCACCACCGCGGCCAGAGCGGGCAATTCGGCCTCATTGAGACGGTCGATCCATGACTGCAGACCATGGCTGCGTTCACCCAAGATTGGCACCCCTGCGCAAATTTCCGAATGGTGGCCAGAATGCTGGCCAGCTACCCGCAGGCTGGCCCTTTTTTCTTGCCTGTACAAGCTGTTACTGTACTTGCCAGCCGTTACCGCCGACAGCCACGGCGCGTGACCCCCGACACGATTTCGCCGGCCCGATGCCCGCGCCATCCCGCCAGCGAGGCCAACGCCCACATGCCCGACACGATATCCATGGATCGGACCCCCGCCTGATGCGTCGCCTTGCGTTCCTGCTCATTGGCCTGCTGGCTCAACCCTGCTTCGCCAGCCTTACCGAAAGCCACGGCTATGCGCAGTTCGGCGCCCTGAAATACCCCGCCAATTTCGACCATTTCGACTGGGTCAATCCCAATGCACCCAAGGGCGGAACCTTGCGGGTCATGGCCTTCGGCACCTTCGATACGCTCAACCCATACACCTTCAAGGGCACCAGCCCGGTTTCCACGCCCAACTTCCTGCAGTACGGCGTAACCGAGCTGAACGAGCCGTTGATGGTGGGCACCGGCCAGTACGATCCGTCCGGCGACGAACCCGCATCCAGCTACGGCCTGATCGCCAAGAGCGTCGAGTTCAGCGAAGACCGGAGCTGGGTGGTCTTCAACCTGCGCGAAGAAGCCCGCTTCCACGATGGCCAGCCAATCACCGCCTTCGACGTGGCCTTCTCCTACCGCACGCTGGTCAAGAACGGCCACCCGCAGTACCGCACCAGCCTCCAGGAAGTGAAGCGGGTCGATATCCTCAACCGCCATCGCATCCGTTTTGTGCTCAAGCGCGCCGGCAACCCGCTGCTGATACTGCGTCTCGGCGAACTGCCGGTGCTGCCGCAGCACTATTGGAAGAAGCGTGACTTCAAGGCGACCACCTTCGAAGCGCCACTGGGCAGCGGCCCCTATCGCATCATCCAGGTAAGGCCGGGACGCAGCCTGGTGTTCGAACGGGTCAAGGACTGGTGGGGTGAAAAGCTCCCGGCCAATCGTGGCAAGTACAACTTCGACCGGGTCGAGGTGGAGTTCTACCGCGACAGCAATGTCGCCTTCGAAGCCTTCAAGGCTGGCGAGTTCGATTTCTATATCGAGCACCAGGCGAAGAACTGGGCCAACGGCTATCGTTTTCCGGCCATCGCCCGGGGCGACGTGATCCGCGCGGAGATTCCGCACCAGATCCCGACCCAGACTCAGGCGCTGTTCATGAACACCCGCCGTGCCATGTTCGGGGACCGCAAGGTCCGCGAGGCCATGGGGCTGATGTTCGACTTCGAATGGACCAACCGCACCCTGTTCAACAACGCCTACATACGCGCCGCCAGCTATTACCCGAACAGCGAGTTCAGTGCCGTGGGCAAGCCCGAGGGCCATGAGTGGCTGCTGCTGTCGCCGCATCGCAAGGAGCTGCCTGAACCCTTGTTCACCCGGCCCTTCCAGGTGCCCACCACCGAAGGTCGTGGCATCCCGCGGGAAACCCTTCGCCGCGCGCTGGGTCTATTGGCCGAAGCCGGCTGGAAGTTGTCCGGCCAGCGCCTGCTGAACGATCGTGGCCAGCCGCTGCGTTTCGAGATCCTGCTGGTCAATCCGAACCTTGAACGAATCCTCCAGCCCTACCGCGAAAACCTCGCCAGCATCGGCATCGACGTCAGCCTGCGCACGGTGGACCGCGCCCAGTACAAACAGCGCCTGGACCACTTCGACTACGACATGATCCTCATGACCCTGCCGCAGACCCTGAGCCCGGGCCTGGAGCAATACCTCTACTTCCATTCCAGCCAGGTCGGCGTGAAGGGCAGCAAGAACTATGCGGGCGTCGCCAACCCGGTGGCCGACGAGATGATCGAAAAGCTCCTCGGCGCCCAGAGCCGCGACGAGCAACTGGCCGCCGCTCGCGCCCTCGACCGCACCCTGCTGTGGGAGCACTACGGTATTCCCAACTGGTACATCAACTATCACCGCCTGGCGTACCGAAACCGGTTCGCCTTCGTCACCACGCCGCCCTACACGCTGGGCCTGCGCGCCTGGTGGCTGAAGCCCACGGAGAACGCCCGATGAGCAAAACGCTGCGCACCCTTTGCCTGCAAGGCTGTGGCGCCCTGCTGCTATCCCTGGCCGGGTTCGCCATCGCCGAGCCGAAATACGCCATCACGCTGTACGACGAGCCGGCCAAGTATCCGGCGACTTTCACGAATTTCTCCTGGGTCAATCCGGATGCCCCCAAGGGCGGCGTCCTGCGACTCGCCGGCGTCGGCGGCTTCGACAGCCTCAATCCCTTCATCCCACGGGGCAACTCCGCCGACCAGTTGGGCCTGATCTACGACAGCCTGACCTTCCACTCCCCGGATGAGCCCTTCACCGAGTACGGTCTGCTGGCGGAGAAGATCGAGAAAGCGCCGGACAACAGCTTCGTGCGCTTCTACTTGAACCCCAAGGCACGCTTCAACGACGGCCAGCCGGTGACGGCCGAGGACGTGGTTTTCACCTTCAATATGCTGGTCGAGCACGGCGACCCGATGTACCGCCACTACTACGCGGACGTCGCCAAGGTGGAGGCGGAGGACAAACAACGCGTGCGCTTCGACTTCAAGCATCCGGGCAACCGTGAGCTGCCGCTGATCATCGGCCAGATCCAGGTACTGCCCAAGCACTACTGGGAAGGCCGCGACTTCGGCAAGACCAACATGGAACCGCCAGTGGGCAGCGGCCCCTACCGCATCGCCAAGGTCGACGCTGGCCGCTCGATCCGCTACGAGCGCGTCAAGGACTGGTGGGCGAAGGACCTGCCGGTGACGCGCGGCTACTACAACTTCGACGCCGTCACCGTGGACTACTACCGCGACATGTCGGTGTCCCTCGAGGCCTTCAAGGCCGGGCAGTTCGACTTCAACCTGGAGTACTCCGCCAAGGACTGGGCCACCGGCTATGAGGGCCCTGCCCTTCGCGCCGGCAAGATCGTCAAGGAAGCCATCCCCAACCACAACCCGACCGGCATGCAGGGCTTCGCCTTCAACATTCGCCGGCCGGTATTCCAGGACCGTCGCGTACGCGAAGCCATCGCCCTGCTGTTCGACTTCGAATGGGCGAACAAGCAGCTCTTCTTCAGCTCCTACAAACGCACCAGCAGCTATTTCGAGAACTCGGAAATGGCCTCCCACGAGATGCCTGACGCCGATGAACTGAAGATTCTCGAACCGCTGCGCAGTCAGGTGCCGGCAGAGGTATTCACCCAGGTCTTCCAGCCACCGGTCAGCGATGGCAGCGGGATCATCCGCGATCAGAAACGCCGCGCTTACCAGCTGTTCATGGAGGCCGGCTACAAGATCGAGAACGACAAGATGGTCGGGCCGGACGGCAAGCCCCTGGCGTTCGAATTCCTCACCGCCCAGGCCAACCTGGAGCGGGTGATCCTGCCGTTCAAACGCAACCTGGCGGAGCTGGGCATCGACCTGCAGATCCGCCGCGTGGACGTATCCCAATACATCAACCGCCTGCGCTCGCGCGACTTCGACATGATTCCCGCCACCTGGGGCCAGTCCAACTCGCCGGGCAACGAACAGATGGAGTACTGGCATTCGCGCAGCGCAGACAGCGCTGGCAGCCGCAACTTCATCGGCCTGCGCGACCCCGCCATCGACAAGCTGGTGGAAGGCCTGATCCGTGCCGACTCTCGCCAGAGCCTGGTGGAACACGCACGCGCCCTCGACCGCGTGCTGCTGTGGGGCCATTACGTGGTGCCCAACTATTATGTCGACACTTACCGCGTCGCCTACTGGAACCAATTCCAGCGCCCGGAAACCACACCGCTCTACGACTTCGGCCTGATGACCTGGTGGCAGAAACCGGGCACGGAAACTGCTAGCCAGTCCGAGCAACCCACTTCCGAGCCGGATGTCCAGTAAATGCTCGCCTACATACTGCGTCGACTGCTGCTGATCATTCCCACCTTGTTCGGCATCCTGCTGATCAACTTCATCATCATCCAGGCCGCTCCCGGCGGCCCGGTCGAGCAGATGATCGCCAAACTGGAAGGCTTCGATGCCGCCGCAGGTGGCGCCACCGGGCGCATCTCCGGCGGCGGCTCGGAAGTCGCCACGGCGGGTTCCAACTACCGTGGCGCCCAGGGACTCGATCCTGAGCTGGTAGCCGAAATCGAAAAGATGTACGGCTTCGACAAGCCCGCCCCGGAACGCTTCTGGCTGATGGTCACCAGCTACCTGAAACTGGACTTCGGCGCGAGCTTCTTCCGTGATGCCAAGGTCATCGACCTGATCATCGAGAAGCTGCCAGTGTCCATTTCCCTCGGGCTCTGGAGCACCCTGATCATGTACCTGGTGTCCATCCCGATGGGCATCACCAAGGCCGTGCGCCACGGCAGCGCCTTCGACGTCTGGAGCAGTACGGCCATCATCGTCGGCTACGCCATTCCCGCCTTCCTCTTCGCCATCCTGCTGATCGTGCTCTTTGCCGGCGGCAGCTACTTCGACTGGTTCCCCCTGCGTGGGCTCACCTCGAACAACTTCGACGAACTGAGCTTCGCCGGAAAGATCACCGACTACTTCTGGCACCTCGCGCTGCCCGTGACCGCCCTGGTGATCGGCAACTTCGCCACGCTCACGCTGCTGACCAAGAACAGCTTCCTCGACGAGATCAACAAGCAGTACGTCATCACCGCCCGCGCCAAGGGCCTGTCGGAAAACCGCGTGCTCTACGGCCACGTGTTCCGCAATGCGATGCTGCTGATCATCGCCGGCTTCCCGGCGGCCTTCATCGGCATCTTCTTCACCGGCTCCCTGCTGATCGAGGTGATCTTCTCCCTCGACGGCCTGGGCCTGCTGAGCTTCGAGTCGGCCCTGAACCGCGACTATCCCGTGGTCTTCGGCACCCTCTTCATCTTCACCTTGCTGGGGCTGGTCGTGAAACTGATTGGCGATCTCACCTACACCCTGGTCGATCCGCGTATCGACTTTGAAAGCCGGGAGGGTTGAGCATGGCACTCTCCCCTATCAACCAGCGGCGCTTCGAGCGTTTCAAGGCCAACAAGCGTGGCTGGTGGTCGCTGTGGCTGTTCCTGATCCTCTTTGTCCTGAGCCTGGGCGCCGAGATGATCGCCAACGACAAGCCGCTGGCGGTCAGCTACGACGGCCAGTGGTACTTCCCCTTCCTCAAGCGCTACCCGGAAACCACCTTCGGCGGCGAGTTCCCGCTGGAAGCCAACTACAAGACGCCCTACATCCGCGAGCTGATCGAATCCAAGGGCGGCAGCATGATCTGGACGCCCATCCCGTTCAGTTACGAGACCATCAACTACGACCTCAAGGTGCCAGCGCCCGCGCCTCCTTCGTCGGACAACTGGCTGGGAACCGATGACCAGGGCCGCGATGTGCTGGCGCGGGTGATCTACGGCTTCCGCGTCTCGGTGCTGTTCGCCCTGACCCTGACCCTGCTCAGCTCCATCATCGGCGTGATCGCCGGTGCGCTTCAGGGGTTCTACGGCGGCTGGGTAGACCTTGCCGGACAGCGCTTCCTGGAGATCTGGTCCGGTCTGCCGGTGCTCTACCTGCTGATCATCCTCGCCAGCTTCGTGCAGCCGAACTTCTGGTGGTTGCTGGGCATCATGCTGCTGTTCTCCTGGATGAGCCTCGTGGACGTGGTGAGGGCCGAGTTCCTCCGCGGCCGCAACCTGGAATACGTGCGTGCCGCGCGCGCCCTGGGCATGCAGAACGGCGCCATCATGTTCCGCCATATCCTGCCCAACGCCATGGTTTCCACCATGACCTTCATGCCCTTCATCCTCACCGGCGCCATCGGCACCCTTACCGCACTGGACTTCCTCGGTTTCGGCCTGCCGCCAGGAGCACCTTCCCTCGGCGAGCTGGTAGCCCAGGGCAAGTCCAACCTGCAGGCGCCCTGGCTCGGCATCTCCGCCTTCCTGGTGCTGGCGGCCATGCTGACCCTGCTGGTGTTCATCGGCGAAGCCGCGCGCGATGCCTTCGATCCGAGGAAGTGAGATGAGCGAGAACCTGATTGAAATCCGCGACCTCTCCGTCGAGTTCGTCAGCGGCGAGAAGTGCCAACGTGTCGTCGAAGGCGTCAGTTTCGACATCCGCAAGGGCGAGACCCTGGCCCTGGTGGGCGAAAGCGGCTCCGGTAAATCGGTGACCGCCCACTCCATTCTGCGGCTCCTGCCCTACCCGCTGGCACGCCACCCGAGCGGGAGCATCCACTACGCGGGCAAGGACCTGCTGAAGCTTTCCGAGAACAAGCTGCGATGCATTCGTGGCAACCGCATCGCCATGGTCTTCCAGGAGCCCATGACTTCGCTGAATCCGCTACACAACATCGAGAAGCAGATCAACGAGGTGCTCGCCCTGCACAAGGGTTTGACCGGCAAGGCGGCCACAAAGCGCACCCTGGAACTGCTGGAGTTGGTCGGCATCCCGGAACCTCACAAGCGCCTGAAGGCCTTCCCGCACGAGTTGTCCGGCGGTCAGCGGCAGCGGGTAATGATCGCGATGGCCCTGGCCAATGAGCCGGAACTGCTGATCGCCGACGAACCCACTACCGCGCTGGACGTCACCGTTCAGCTGAAAATCCTCGAACTGCTCAAAGAGTTGCAAGCGCGGCTGGGCATGGCGTTGCTGCTGATCAGCCACGATCTCAACCTGGTTCGGCGAATTGCGCATCGCGTATGTGTCATGCAGCGCGGTTGCATCGTCGAACAAGCGTCGTGTGATGAGCTGTTCCACGCACCGCAGCATCCTTACACCCGGGAACTGCTCGGCGCCGAGCCTTCTGGCAGGCCGGCAGAGAACCCCGAAGGAGCGCCACTGCTGGAGGTCGATGACCTTCGCGTGTGGTTCCCGATCAAGAAGGGGTTGCTGCGGCGCACCGTGGATCATGTGAAGGCCGTGGACGGCGTCAATTTCAGCCTGCTGCAGGGTCAGACCCTGGGCATCGTGGGCGAAAGCGGCTCCGGCAAGTCCACGTTGGGCCTGGCGATTCTCCGGCTGCTTGGCAGCCGGGGCGGCATCCGCTTCCAGGGCCAGTCCCTGGACGGCCTGTCGCAGAAGGATGTGCGGCCGTTCCGGCGCGAGATGCAGGTGGTCTTCCAGGACCCCTTCGGCAGTCTCAGCCCGCGCATGTGCGTGGGCGACATTGTCGGCGAGGGTTTGCGAATCCACCGCATCGGCACCGAAGCGGAGCAGGAACAGGCCATCATCGACGCGCTCCTGGAGGTAGGGCTGGATCCGGAAACCCGGCACCGCTACCCCCACGAGTTTTCCGGCGGGCAGCGGCAGCGGATTGCCATTGCCCGGGCATTGGTGCTGAAACCGGCACTGATCCTGCTGGACGAGCCCACCTCGGCGCTCGACCGGACGGTTCAGCGTCAGGTAGTGGAGTTGCTGCGCAGGCTACAGACCAAGTACGACCTGACTTACCTGTTCATCAGCCATGATCTGGCGGTGGTCCGGGCACTGAGTCACCATCTGATGGTGATCAAGCACGGACAGGTGGTCGAACAGGGTCCGGCCGATGCCATCTTCGCTGCCCCGCAGCACAGCTATACGAAGCAGTTGCTGGAAGCCGCATTCCTGGCTCCGGAAACTGCCCATTAACCAGAAGAGGATGAAAGCACATGGGTTTTCTCGCCGGTAAGCGCGTACTGATCGTTGGCGTAGCCAGCAAACTGTCCATCGCATCGGGCATCGCTGCAGCCATGCATCGCGAAGGTGCCGAGCTCGCCTTCACCTATCAGAACGAGAAACTGAAAGGCCGCGTGGAAGAGTTCGCAGCAGGCTGGGGTTCCAGCGCCGAGCTTTGCTTCCCCTGCGACGTGGCCAGCGATGAAGAAATCGCCGCCGTCTTCGAGGCCCTGGGCAAGAAGTGGGACGGTCTGGACTGCATCGTGCACTCCGTAGGCTTCGCCCCCGGCGACCAACTGGACGGCGACTTCACCGAAGTCACCACCCGCGATGGCTTCCGCATCGCCCACGACATCAGCGCCTACAGCTTCGTGGCCCTGGCCAAGGCCGGTCGCGAGATGATGAAAGGCCGCAACGGCAGCCTGCTGACCCTGTCCTACCTGGGCGCCGAGCGCACCATGCCGAACTACAACGTCATGGGCATGGCCAAGGCCAGCCTGGAAGCCGGCGTTCGCTACCTGGCCGGCAGCCTCGGCCCGGAAGGCACCCGCGTAAACGCCGTCTCCGCCGGTCCCATCCGCACCCTGGCCGCTTCCGGCATCAAGAGCTTCCGCAAGATGCTCGCCGCCAACGAGAAGCAGACTCCCCTGCGCCGTAACGTGACCATCGAAGAAGTCGGCAATGCCGGCGCCTTCCTGTGCTCCGACCTGGCTTCGGGTATCAGCGGCGAAATCATGTATGTCGACGGTGGCTTCAATACCACCGCCATGGGCAACATCGAAGACTGATAGTCGCCCGTACAAGAAAAGCCCGCACTCGTGCGGGCTTTTTTGTGCCCGGTGTCCCGCAAGATCTCACTGCTCGCAGCTTTCTCGGACTCCCACTCTCCCCTGCTCCATCAGGCTTGCAGCTCGCACTAGCGCTGACTTCCTTGGCAGAAGAACTGCTCGATGAGCAGTGTCACTGCCTCGGCAGCGGACACCGAGGCCGTATCGATGCGCAACGGGCGCAGATCCCATTCCTCATAGTCGGAATTCAGCACGGATTGCCAGGTGGGCGGAATCAATCCGGGCACGTCAATTTTCCTGGTTTCTACCCGTCGCTGGTGTTCATGCTTATCCGAGCAGACCACCTCGACATTCACCAATGGAGTGTCTGCGCGTGCGGCAACTTCCCTCCACGCGGTTCGACTTTCAGCCACGGGATTGACGCAGTCGACTATGACAGTGCTGCCAAAACGAAGATTGCTCAGCGCGAGTTCATTGGCGATCACGTAACCACTCCGCCCGACGTCTTGCCCCAGCGCGCCGGAATTCCGGAGTGCCTGCTCGATCGTATCGATGCGCAAGTACAGGGCTCTTGTCTTGCCGGCCAGAGCGCTGGCGATCGTCGTTTTCCCCGTGCCAGGCAGGCCACTGAAGACAATCAGCATTCCATGTCCCTCGGTCCGTTGGTTGACCTGGTGTACGTAAGCACATGCAGTTGGTCAGGGCCATATCAGGAGGGCTCACTCCCGTGAGTGGAAGCGCCGCCCCATGTGCGGGCATCCCAAAAAGAAAAAGGCCGCATAAGCGGCCTTCTTCTTCAGCGCATCGATCAGAAGCGTTCGATCTTCGCTTTCTCTTCGACCTGGCGGCGGTAGGCAGCGAAATCCTGCTGACCGCTGCGCGAGGCGAGGAATCGGCTGTACATCGCCTTCTCCTGCTCGGAGAGCTTCTCTTCCGGAACATTGACGCCGTTCAGGCGGATGACCACGTAGTCGCCGTTGTTCAGCTTCACGCCAGTGAACTCGGGCTTGTCTGCGGCGGCCGGCTTCGGCATGCGGAACAGGGTCTGCAGCAACAGCGGCTCGATGCCTTCCTGGCTGCGGGTAGCGGCTTCCACCACGTTCCAGGACTGACCTTCCTGAGCTTGCTCGACGGGGGTCTTGCCTTCGCGCAGGCTGGCAATCAGGGCATCGCCCTTGGTCTTGACGGCTTCGCCGGCCTTCTGGCCTACCAGATGCTGGCGAATGCTATCGCCGACCTTGTCCAGGCCAAGCTGCTCAGGCTTCTTGTGCTCCTTGACGCGGAGGACGATCACGGTATCCGGGTCCAGCTCGATCGCCGAGCTGTTGGCACCGTCTTCCAGCACTTCCGGACTGAAAGCAGCCTGGAGGACCTGGCGGTTGGCAGTCAGGCCTTCACCACCTTCGCGACCGAAGGGAGCGCTGGTCTTCACTTCCAGGTTCAGTTCCTGGGCCGGCTGGGCCAAGTCGGAAGCCTCGAACGCGGCGTCTTCCAGTTCCTTGCTCACTTCAACGAAGCGCTGTTCGACCTGCTGGGCCTTGATGTCGTGCTCCAGCTTCGGCTTGAGGCTTTCGAAGCTCGGGACTTCCGGCTCCTGCACGCCCAGCAGCTTGATCAGGTGCCAGCCGTACTGGGTACGTACGGGGGCGGAAACCTCGCCCTGCTTCAGCGCATACAGCGACTCTTCGAAGGCGGGCTCGTACACGCCGGGGCCGGCGAAGCCCAGGTCACCACCGTTGGCGGCGGAGCCGGAGTCATCGGAGAACTCCTTGGCCAGTGCGGCGAAATCTTCACCCTTGTCCAGGCGCTGCTTGACCTGTTCGATCTTCGCCTTGGCCTGCTCCTCGTTGAGCTTGTCGCTGACCTCCACCAGGATGTGGGCGGCCTGACGCTGCTCAGCCAGGTTGCTGATCTCTTTCTGGTACTGCGCCTTGAGGTCTTCTTCCTTGGCTTCGACCTGGTCGAAGAAGGCGGCCTTCTTCAGCTCGACGTACTCGATCACAACCTGTTCGGGACTCTTGAACTGGTCGACATGAGCGTCGTAGTAGGTTTTCAGCTCTTCATCGGAAACGCTGACGGTAGCCGGATCGGCCTTCAGGGTCAGCGTCGCGAAATCGCGGGTCTGTTTTTCCAGGCGGGCGAAGGCTTCAACTTCCGCATCGGTCACGAAGCCGCTACCGGCCAGACCCGCACGGAGTTGGCCAATGAGCATTTCCTGCTCGAGCATCTGACGGAATTGCAGACGGTTGTAGTTCATCTGGCGGATGACCTGATCGAAGCGGTCGGCATTGAACTTGCCGTCCACCTGGAACTCCGGCGTCTGCAGGATGAGTTGGTCAAGGGCGCCTTGGGAGAAGGCGAAATCGGCATCACCGGCTGCTTGCAGCAGGAGTTTGCGCTCGATCAGGCCTTTCAGTGCGGCTTCGCGCAGCAGCTTTTCGTCAAGAAGGGAGGCATCGAAGTCCTTGCCCAACTGCTGCTGCAGCTGACGGCGCTGCATGTTCACTGCTTCGCTCAGCTGGTCCTGGGTGATTTCGTCACCGTTGACCTCAGCCGCGTTCTGGCGATTGCTGGTGGCATTGAAAATGGCGTCGAAGCCGGTCAGCGCCAGCAGCGCGATGATGACGCCAATGATGGTTTTGGCAATCCACCCCTGTGAATTGTCCCGTATGTTCTGCAGCATGGGTCCCCCAGAAACGGCCGCATTGAGTCGCAGCCGAGTAACGCGGGTAGAGTATCCGAATATGAGAAAGGCGCATCCTAGGATGCGCCTTCTCGTAGCTTGCGGAGTCTGAGATTCGACCTCTCTGGTGGTAGGAAGAAACTCCCTGATTCCACCGCTCCGCTATCGGGCCAAGTTGAACCCGACCCGGTCGGGCAGAGCCCGAAAGACGCTTAGTTGACGGCGTCTTTCAGAGCTTTGCCAGCTTTGAAGCCAGGGATCTTGGCAGCAGCGATCTTGATCGGCTTGCCAGTCTGCGGGTTACGGCCAGTACGAGCAGCACGCTCTTTAACAGCGAAAGTACCGAAGCCAACCAGCACCACGGAGTCACCAGCCTTCAGAGCGCCAGTAACGGATTCGATAACTGCGTCCAGCGCGCGGCCAGCTACAGCTTTCGGGATGTCAGCAGATGCGGCGATAGCATCAATCAGTTCCGACTTGTTCACTCTTAAGTCCCCTTATTTCTGTTGAGTTGTTTCTTAGTTGTTTGGTGTAAGCAAAGCGGGTGCTGGATGGCCTGCTAACACATAAGAGCCGCTTTATAACAAGGGCTCGAAAAATGTGTCAAGAAAGCCCCCCGGCTAATGCGTGCTGATTCGCTCCTTGGAATCAGTCTCGCGCTTGTCATCCTTTGCAACCATCTCCGGAGCCGCATCGGGCAAGGGCTCCGGGGCGTATTGCAGCGCAATTTGCAGGACCTCGTCAATCCATTTAACCGGTTTAATCGCCAAGTCTTGCTTGATATTTTCGGGAATTTCTTTGAGATCGCGCACATTCTCTTCGGGAATGATCACGGTCTTGATTCCGCCACGATGCGCGGCCAGTAGTTTCTCTTTCAAACCACCAATCGCGAGTACCTGGCCACGCAGAGTGATTTCTCCAGTCATGGCCACATCTGCACGAACCGGGATTTGCGTCATGGCCGAAACGAGAGCCGTGCACATACCGATACCGGCGCTGGGACCATCCTTCGGAGTGGCACCTTCCGGCATGTGGATGTGAATGTCGCGCTTCTCGTGGAAGTCTGCCGGGATACCCAGACTCTTCGCACGGCTGCGTACCACGGTCAGGGCCGCCGTAATGGACTCGGCCATCACATCACCCAGCGAACCGGTCTTGGTCAGCTGGCCCTTGCCAGGAACGACCGCCGCTTCGATGGTCAGCAGTTCACCACCAACCTGGGTCCAGGCCAGGCCAGTCACCTGACCGATCTGATCCTGTTGCTCGGCCAGTCCGTAGCGATACTTGCGCACGCCCAGGAAGTGTTCGAGGGACTCGGCAGTAACTTGCACTGCAAAGCGCTTCTCGCGGGCGTGCTCTTTCACGGCCTTGCGGCAAACCTTGGCAATCTGGCGCTCAAGGCTACGCACACCGGCTTCGCGGGTGTAGTAGCGGATGATGTCGCGGATGGCTGCCTCGTCGAACTCCAGTTCGCCCTTCTTCAGCCCATTGGATTTGGTCTGCTTGGGCGCGAGGTATTTGACGGCGATGTTGACCTTTTCGTCTTCGGTGTAGCCCGGCAGCCGGATCACTTCCATACGGTCCAGCAACGGGGCCGGAATGTTCATGGAGTTGGCGGTGCAAAGGAACATCACGTCCGAGAGGTCGTAGTCGACTTCCAGGTAATGGTCGTTGAAGTTGTGGTTCTGCTCCGGATCGAGCACTTCCAACAGCGCGGACGCAGGATCACCACGCATGTCGCTGCCCATCTTGTCGATCTCGTCGAGCAGGAACAGCGGGTTGCGCACACCAACCTTGGTCATCTTCTGGATCAGGCGACCCGGCATGGAACCAATATAAGTGCGGCGATGGCCACGGATTTCAGCTTCGTCGCGCACGCCACCCAAGGCCATGCGCACGAACTTGCGATTGGTGGCATGGGCAATGGATTCGGCGAGCGAGGTCTTGCCGACGCCGGGCGGGCCAACGAGGCAAAGAACCGGGCCTTTTACCTTTTTCACGCGCTTCTGCACGGCAAGGTATTCAAGGATGCGTTCCTTCACCTCATCCAGGCCGTAATGGTCGGCGTCGAGGATATCTTCGGCCTTGGCCAGGTCGAGGCGAACCTTGCTCTCGGCCTTCCACGGTACATTGACCAGCCAATCGATGTAGGAGCGCACTACGGTCGCCTCAGCAGACATCGGCGACATCTGCTTCAGCTTGTTCAGCTCGGCATTGGCCTTGGCCAGTGCCTCCTTGGTCAGGCCCGCATTGTCGATGCGCTTCTTCAGCTCTTCGACTTCGTTGTGGCCTTCGTCGATGTCGCCCAACTCTTTCTGAATGGCCTTCATTTGCTCATTCAGGTAGTACTCGCGCTGGCTGCGCTCCATCTGTTTCTTGACGCGGCCGCGGATCCGCTTCTCGACCTGCAACAGGTCGATTTCGGCATCCAGCAGTGCCAGCACATGCTCGACGCGCTCGGACAGGTCGGTCAGTTCGAGAATTTCCTGCTTCTGCTCGATCTTCAGCGCCATGTGAGCAGCCATGGTGTCGACCAGGCGACCCGGCTCATCGATGCTGTTCAGTGAGGAAAGCACCTCGGACGGCACTTTCTTGCCCAGTTGCACGTACTGTTCGAACTGGCTGAGCAAGCTACGGATGAACACTTCGGATTCACGCTCGCCCGCATCGACTTCATCGATCAGGCTGACTTCGGCGCGGCAATGCCCATCCACCTCGATGAAGCGCTCGATCGAGCCACGCTGCTCGCCCTCTACCAGCACCTTCACGGTGCCGTCCGGCAACTTCAGCAGTTGGAGCACAGTAGCGACAGTGCCCATGCGATACAGGGCGTCTTCGCCCGGATCGTCATCGGCGGGGTTCTTCTGGGCAACCAGGAGAATCTGCTTGTCCCCCGTCATCGCGGCCTCGAGCGCCTCGATGGATTTCTCACGCCCTACGAAAAGGGGGATGACCATGTGCGGATAGACCACGACATCGCGCAATGGCAGGAGAGGTAATTCAGCAGTCGTATTCATGGTATCAGCTCTACGGCGGCCCTAAGGCCGTAAACAGATGGGAAAACCCTTGGCCCTAAGATGGGGTTAGGCCCGGGAAAAAACAAGCGTTGAGGCAGGAAATGCAAAGGGGCCCGCAGGCCCCTTTGTTTCATCAAGCGTCAGGCGCCGCCTTGGCAGGCTGCTCGTTGTTCTCGTAGATCAACAGAGGCTTGGACGATCCTTCGATGACACTTTCGTCGATGACTACCTTGCTTACATCTGTTTGAGAGGGAATCTCATACATGGTGTCGAGCAGAATGCCTTCGAGGATGGAACGCAGGCCACGGGCACCGGTCTTGCGCTCGAGCGCACGATGGGCAACGGCCTTGAGTGCGTCTGGACGGAACTCGAGGTCCACGCCTTCCATTTCGAACAGCTTGGTGTACTGCTTGGTCAGCGCGTTCTTCGGCTCGGTGAGAATCTGCATCAGAGCAGCTTCGTCCAGCTCATCGAGGGTAGCGATGACTGGCAGACGACCCACGAACTCAGGAATAAGGCCGAACTTCACCAGATCTTCCGGCTCTACTTCGCGGAGCGCTTCACCCACCTTCTTGCCCAGGTCCTTACTGCGAACCTCGGCGTTGAAGCCGATGCCACCTCTGGTGGAACGGTTCTGGATCACTTTCTCCAGGCCGGCAAATGCACCACCGCAGATGAACAGGATGTTGCGAGTATCGACCTGCAGGAACTCCTGCTGCGGATGCTTGCGCCCGCCCTGCGGCGGAACCGAGGCAACGGTGCCCTCGATCAGCTTCAGCAGTGCCTGCTGCACGCCTTCGCCCGAAACATCTCGGGTAATCGACGGGTTATCCGACTTACGGGAAATCTTGTCGATTTCGTCGATATAGACGATACCCATCTGGGCCTTCTCGACGTCGTAGTCGCACTTCTGCAACAGCTTCTGGATGATGTTCTCGACGTCCTCACCCACGTAACCAGCCTCGGTGAGGGTGGTGGCGTCGGCGATGGTGAAGGGAACATTCAGCAGACGAGCCAGAGTTTCAGCCAGCAGGGTCTTGCCCGAACCGGTAGGGCCGATCAGCAGGATGTTGCTCTTGCCCAGTTCGACATCATCTTTCTTGTCACGCTGGTTCAGGCGCTTGTAGTGGTTGTACACCGCTACCGCGAGCACTTTCTTCGCACGTTCCTGGCCAATTACATACTGGTCGAGGATGTTGCGGATTTCCTTGGGCGCGGGCAGCTTGTGCGCACTGCTCTCGGCCTGGGCTTCCTGCACCTCCTCGCGGATGATGTCATTGCACAGGTCGACGCACTCGTCGCAGATAAATACGGAGGGACCGGCAATCAGTTTGCGCACTTCGTGCTGGCTTTTGCCGCAGAAGGAGCAATAAAGCAGTTTGCCGTTGTCCTCGCCGTTGCGGGTGTCAGTCATTCGATCGATCCAATCGGGTAGGCGTGAAACACAAGATGAAGGCAAATGCGGGCATTTTCAACCCCGCGAAACGGCCGGATATTCTCCGGCCGCGGTCCTGCGGATGGGCTTAGCCCGCGATCTGGCGCTTGTTGAGCACCTGGTCGATCAGGCCGTATTTGACTGCTTCGTCGCCACTCATGAAGTTGTCGCGGTCGGTATCGCGGGCGATCACGTCGATTGGCTGGTCACAGTGGTCAGCCAGGATCTTGTTCAGGCGCTCGCGGATAGTCAGGATTTCACGCGCGTGAATCTCGATATCCGACGCCTGGCCCTGGAAGCCGCCCAGCGGCTGGTGAATCATCATCCGCGAATGCGGTAGGCAGTAACGCTTGCCTGCCGCGCCGCCAGCCAGCAACAACGCACCCATGCTGCACGCCTGACCGATACACAGGGTCGAAACGTCGGGCTTGATGAATTGCATGGTGTCGTAGATCGACATGCCGGCGGTAACCGAACCGCCCGGGGAGTTGATGTAGAGCTGGATGTCCTTGTCGGGGTTCTCGGCCTCGAGGAACAGCAGCTGCGCCACCACCAGGTTTGCCATGTAGTCTTCGACCGGGCCCACCAGGAAGATCACGCGCTCCTTCAACAGGCGCGAATAGATGTCGTAAGCGCGCTCGCCACGGGCGGACTGCTCGATGACCATCGGCACCAGGCCACCAGCGGCTTGGATGTCAGGCATTTGCTGCATAAAAGAATTGCGGGACATGTCCGGCGATCACTCCCTAATTGAATAGTCATGTCTTAAAGACGCATAAGCCAGCTCGGAGGCTGGCTTATGGTGTACTCGAAGGAGGCGGAACAATCAGTCGGCTTGCGGAGCTTCTGCCGGCTTGACTGCCTCTTCGTAGGAAACCGACTTATCGGTTACGTTGGCCTTCTGCAGGACAGTATCTACAACTTGTTCTTCCAGCACAACAGAACGAACTTCGTTCAGTTGCTGGTCGTTCTTGTAGTACCAGGCCACGACTTGTTCCGGCTCCTGGTAAGCGGAAGCCATCTCTTCGATCAGCTCACGCACGCGGGCTTCGTCAGGCTTCAGCTCGAACTGCTTGACCACTTCAGCGACGATCAGGCCCAGCACGACACGGCGCTTGGCTTGCTCTTCGAACAGCTCGGCCGGCAGTTGCTCGGGGTTGATGTTGCCGCCGAACTGCTGGACAGCCTGAACGCGCAGACGGTTGACTTCGTTACCGATCAGAGCCTTCGGCACTTCAACCGGGTTGGCAGCCAGCAGGCCGTCCATTACCTGGTTCTTCACCTTGGACTTGGTGGCCTGACGCAGCTCACGCTCCATGTTCTTGCGAACTTCGGTGCGGAAGCCTTCCAGACCGCCTTCCTTGATGCCGAACAGGGAGAAGAACTCGTCGTTCAGCTCAGGCAGTTGCGGAGCGGAAACGCTGTTGACGGTCACGGTGAATTCGGCAGTCTTGCCGGCCAGATCCAGGTTCTGGTAGTCAGCCGGGAAAGTCGGGTTGATCACGCGCTCTTCGCCAGCCTTGACGCCTACCAGAGCCTCTTCGAAGCCCGGAATCATGCGGCCGGAGCCCAGCACCAGCGGGGTGCCTTTGGCGGTACCGCCAGCGAAGGCTTCGCCATCGATCTTGCCGACGAAGTCGATGTTCAGCTGGTCGCCATTCTCGGCAGCGCGCTCAACAGCTTCGAAACGGGTGTTCTGCTTGCGCAGGATGTCCAGCATGTTGTCGACGTCAGCGTCGCCAACTTCTGCCTGCAGGCGCTCGATGGCGATGCCTTCGAAGCCGGAAACCTGGAACTCGGGGAATACTTCGAAGGTAGCGATGTATTCCAGATCCTTGCCCTTCTCGAACACTTTCGGCTCGACGGCCGGAGCACCAGCCGGGTTCAGCTTCTGCTCGACAACAGCTTCATAGAAGGAGGACTGGATCAGATCGCCCAGTACTTCCTGACGAGCGGAATCTTCGAAACGCTGGCGAATGACGCTCATCGGCACTTTGCCCGGGCGGAAGCCGGCAACTTTGGCGCGGCGGGCAGTCTGCTGCAGGCGCTTGGTCACTTCGTCCTCGACGCGCTCGGCCGGCACGCCGATGGTCATGCGGCGCTCAAGAGCGGAGGTGCTTTCTACAGAAACTTGCATGGATATTCCTCGTTGCACAGACATTAGCCGGCCGTTCCGGCCCCAGAATCAAGGGCATGCATTCTAGTGGGTCGATTTGCAGAAGTCACCCAGCAGAAACAGCCGGCAAAAGGAAGGGATAGAAGAAACGGAAATCAGCAGCCTTGAGTGGCAGGCATCGACCCGATTCCCTCACTGCGAAAGGCACGCCCACGACAGGCTGAGCCGGAAATGAAAACGCCAGGCATTAAGCCTGGCGCTTTCACGAATATGGGGTGGACGATGGGAATCGAACCCACGACACCAGGAGCCACAATCCTGTGCTCTACCAACTGAGCTACGCCCACCATATTACGCATTTGCCGACTTGCATCGGCAGTGGCGACCTCTGGTCACCACTCTACAACCTGAATCGCCAAGAACCGCGGGCATCCACCATTCAATACGACTCGAACATCATGGTGCGGACGGAGAGACTCGAACTCTCACGCCTTGCGGCGCTGGAACCTAAATCCAGTGTGTCTACCAATTCCACCACGCCCGCGAGAGGCAACGCTTAAAACAAAATCGCCAGGCTCGTGGCCTGGCGACTTCTCGAATATGGGGTGGACGATGGGAATCGAACCCACGACACCAGGAGCCACAATCCTGTGCTCTACCAACTGAGCTACGCCCACCATATTACGCATTGCTTGTGCCAAATGTGCCTAGTGGCACGCCCGGCAGGACTCGAACCTGCGACCATCCGCTTAGAAGGCGGATGCTCTATCCAGCTGAGCTACGGGCGCTTATATCTGCGAGCAGACTATAAAGCTTTGGCCTGAACTGAATCACCTGGATCCAGCCTTGCCATCTTACCCAGCGACAGGCTGTGCTCGACAAGCGGGGCGCATGTTATAGCCAGCCCCACCCTCCGTCAACAGGAAAATTGAAAAAAATCAGAAAGATAAAGGGCTTACGGGAAAATGCTGACCAGCCGCCTTTGCCCGCCCGCCCCTCCATGCGAGAATACGCGCCCTTTTTAGGCCTTCCCGATGGTTAATCTAGCGTCATGACCGCACAACTGATCGACGGCAAAACGATCGCCGCCCGCCTCCGCCAGCAGATAGCCCAACGTGTCGCCGAGCGTCGCCAGCAGGAACTTCGCGTCCCCGGCCTCGCCGTGATTCTGGTCGGCAGCGATCCCGCCTCCCAGGTCTACGTCGCACACAAGCGCAAGGACTGCGAGGAAGTCGGCTTTCTTTCCGAAGCGCATGACCTGCCCGCCAGCACCAGTCAGGCCGAGCTCCTGGCGCTGATCGACCGCCTCAATGAAGACCCGGCCATCGACGGTATCCTGGTCCAGCTGCCGCTGCCGGAGCATCTTGATGCGTCGCAACTACTGGAGCGCATCCACCCCGACAAGGACGTGGACGGCTTCCATCCCTATAACGTCGGCCGCCTCGCCCAACGCATTCCCCTGCTCCGCCCCTGCACCCCCAAGGGCATCATGACCCTGCTGGAGAGCACCGGCGCGAACCTCTATGGCATGAACGCCGTTATCGTAGGGGCTTCCAACATCGTCGGCCGCCCCATGGCCCTCGAACTGCTGCTGGCCGGCTGCACCGTGACCGTCACCCACCGATTCACCAAGGATCTGGCTGGCCACGTGGCCAACGCGGACCTCGTAGTCGTGGCCGCCGGCAAGCCTGGGCTGGTCAAGGGCGAATGGATCAAGCCCGGCGCCATCGTCATCGACGTCGGCATCAACCGCCAGGACGACGGCAAGCTGGTGGGCGACGTGGAGTATGACGTGGCCGCACAACGCGCCAGCTGGATCACTCCGGTTCCGGGCGGCGTCGGCCCCATGACGCGCGCCTGCCTGCTGGAAAACACGCTGTACGCCGCAGAGGCACTCCACGCCTGAGACACAGACATGAAAAAGGCCGCGAAATGCGGCCTTTTTTATTTGGGCAACCCGGCTTAGTCAGCCAGGCGCCAGGTAGTGCCACCCTTGCCGTCTTCCAGCACCACGCCCATGGCGGTCAGCTGATCACGGATGCGGTCGGATTCAGCCCAGTTCTTTTCCGAACGCGCTTGCAGCCGCGCCTGAATCAGCGCCTCGACTTCCGCGGCATCGACCTTGCCCTCGGCGCCCGCGCGCAAGAACGCATCCGGCTCCAACTGAAGCACGCCGAGCAGGCCGGCCAGCTCCTTGAGCCGCGCAGCCAGTGCAGCGGCAGCCTGAAGGTCGCTATCGCGCAGTCGATTGACCTCACGCACCATTTCGAAGAGAACAGCACAGGCTTCCGGACTGTTGAAGTCGTCATCCATAGCTGCCGCGAAGCGCTCGACGAAGGCATCACCACCGGCCGGCGCGACGTCAGGCAGCCCCTTGAGGGCGTGATAGAAGCGCTCCAGGGCGCCCTTCGCTTCCTTGAGGCTCTCTTCGGAATAGTTGATCGGGCTGCGGTAGTGGCTGGACACCAGCAGATAACGCACCACCTCAGGGTGATACTTCTCCAGCACCTCACGGATGGTGAAGAAGTTGCCCAACGACTTGGACATCTTCTCGCCATCCACGCGCACCGCCCCGGCATGCATCCAGGACTTGGCGTAGAGCTTGCCGGTGGCCGCCTCGCTCTGCGCGATCTCGTTCTCGTGGTGCGGGAACACCAGGTCCGGACCGCCGCCATGAATGTCGAACGTCTCGCCCAGGCAGCAGGTGGACATCACCGAGCACTCGATATGCCAGCCTGGACGACCTGCACCCCAGGGCGAATCCCAGCTCGGCTCGCCCGGCTTGGCGCCTTTCCAGAGCACGAAGTCCAGTGGGTCTTCCTTGATTTCGTCCACTTCGATGCGGGCACCGATCTTCAGCTCGTCGATCTTGCGGCGGGACAGCTTGCCGTAGCCTTCGAACTTGCCGACGCGGTAGTACACATCACCATTGCCCGGTGCGTATGCGAACCCCTTGTCGATGAGGGTCTGGATCATCTGGTGCATACCGGCGATGTGACCGGTGGCACGCGGCTCGATATCCGGACGCAGCACGGAGAGGCGCGCCTCATCCTCATGCATTGCCGCAATCATGCGATCCACCAGCGCCTCGAACGGCTCGCCGTTCTCATTGGCGCGACGGATGATCTTGTCGTCGATGTCAGTGATGTTGCGCACGTACGTCAGGTCGTAGCCGCGATGACGCAGCCAGCGCGCCACCACGTCGAATGCCACCATCACGCGAGCATGACCGATGTGGCAGAAGTCATAGACCGTCATGCCGCAGACATACATGCGCACCTGGTTGCCGACCAGCGGCTGCAGCGGCTCCTTGGTCTTGCTGAGGGTGTTGTAGATCGACAGCGCCATCATTGCCCCCAGGAATCGCGCAGGGTCACGGTGCGGTTGAAGACCGGCTTACCGGGCTGGGTCTCTTTCAGGTCGGCAACGAAGTAACCTTCGCGCTCGAACTGGAAGCGATCTTCCGGCTGGGCCTGAGCCAGCGAAGGCTCGGCACGGCAACCACTGAGCACCTGCAGGGAATCCGGGTTGATGTTGTCGAGGAAGGTACCGCCCTCCTCCGACTTCTCCGGGTTCGCCGAACGGAACAGGCGGTCATACAGACGCACTTCGCACTCCACGCTGCCTTCGGCCGGCACCCAATGGATCACGCCCTTGACCTTGCGGCCTTCGGGGTTCTTGCCCAGGGTTTCCGGATCATAGGAGCAGCGCAGCTCGACGATGTTGCCATCGGCATCCTTGACGGCCTCGTCGGCGCGGATCACGTAACTGCCACGCAATCGCACCTCACCACCCGGAATCAGGCGCTTGTAGCCGGCCGGCGGGACTTCTTCGAAGTCGCCGGCATCGATGAACAGCTCGCGACCGAACGGCAGGACCCGCACGCCCATGTCTTCCTTCGGATGGCGCGGCAGCTCGAGGTTCTCGACCTGGCCTTCCGGGTAGTTGGTGATGACCACTTTCAGAGGCTTCAGCACGCACATGGCACGCGGTGCGGTGGCGTCCAGATGGTCGCGGATGCTGAATTCCAGCATGCCGATATCAACCACGCCGCTGGCACGGTTCACACCGATCATTTCGCAGAAGTTGCGGATCGACTCCGGGGTATAGCCGCGGCGGCGATAACCGGACAGGGTCGACATGCGCGGATCGTCCCAGCCGTGAACATGGCCTTCATCCACCAACTGCTTCAGCTTGCGCTTGCTGGTGATGGTGTAGTTCAGGTTCAGGCGCGAGAACTCGTACTGGCGCGGCTGGGCCGGAACCGAGAGGTTTTCCAAGAACCACTCGTAAAGCGGGCGATGATCCTCGAACTCCAGGGTGCAAATGGAGTGAGTGATGCCCTCGATGGCATCCGATTGACCATGGGTGAAGTCATAGCTCGGGTAGATGCACCACTTGTCACCGGTCTGGTGGTGATGGGCATGGCGGATGCGATAGAGGATCGGATCGCGCAAGTTCATGTTCGGCGAAGTCATGTCGATCTTCGCGCGCAGGGAACGGGCGCCGTCCGGGAATTCACCGGCCTTCATACGCGCGAACAGGTCCAGGTTTTCGTCCACGGAGCGGTCGCGGAACGGGCTGTTCTTGCCCGGCTCGGTCAGGCTGCCGCGGTACTCGCGGGCCGCTTCCGGCGACAGGTCGCAGACGAAGGCCTTGCCGGCCTTGATCAGCTCGATGGCCCAGTCGTGCAACTGGTCGAAATAGCTCGATGCGTAGCGCTCCTCACCGGCCCACTGGAAGCCCAGCCACTTCACGTCGCTCTCGATGGCGTCGATGTATTCCTGGTCTTCCTTCGCCGGGTTGGTGTCGTCGAAGCGCAGATGGCAATCACCGCCGAATTCCTTGGCCAGGCCGAAGTTCAGGCAGATCGACTTGGCATGACCAATGTGCAGGTAGCCATTGGGCTCCGGCGGGAAGCGGGTGACGATCTTGGTGTGCTTGCCGGCGTCCAGATCCGCCTGAACGATCTGGCGCAGGAAGTTGGAAGCGGCGGGAGTCTCTGGCTTGCTCATGGGGTCCTTACATCTAGCTGGTGCACGGCTCAGGGTAGGCCGGCCAAATCAAAGCGCTTATCATAGCCGAAGCTGTCAATCCCCTGACAGGCCTTGGATTTCTCGATAGAGCGAATAGCCAAATGATCAAGCTGCACACCAACCACGGCGTCATCACCCTGCAACTCTTCGAAGACAAAGCCCCGGAAACCGTGGCCAACTTCAAGGAGTATGTGAAATCCGGCCATTACGACGGCACCGTCTTCCACCGTGTAATCGGCAACTTCATGATCCAGGGCGGCGGTTTCGAGCCGGGCATGAAGCAGAAATCCACCCGCGCGCCCATCAAGAACGAGGCCAACAACGGCCTGTCCAACAAGGTCGGCACCGTCGCCATGGCCCGCACCATGGAGCCTCACTCGGCCTCTGCGCAGTTCTTCATCAACGTTGCCGACAACACCTTCCTCAACCACAGCGCGCCGACCGTACAGGGCTGGGGCTATGCCGTGTTCGGTGAAGTGGTAGAAGGCATGGACGTGGTCAACAAGATCAAGGGCGTCGCCACGACCATGAAAGCTGGCCACCAGGACGTCCCGGTCGATGACGTAATCATCGAGAAGGCCGAGATCGCCGAGTGATATTGCTGATCTCCGATCTGCATCTCGAAGAGGAACGCCCGGACATTACCCGGGCGTTTCTTCATTTCCTGCAGACCCGAGCGCCGCAGGCCGAAGCCCTCTACATCCTCGGAGACTTCTTCGAAGCCTGGATCGGTGACGACGCGATGACCCCCTTCCAGCGTTCGATTGCCCAAGCCCTGCGCAAGCTCGCCGATAGCGGTACCCGTATCTTCCTCATGCATGGCAACCGTGACTTCATGATCGGCGGGGGCTTCTGCCGCGAAGCCGGCTGCACCCTGCTGAAGGACCCGAGCCTGGTGCAGATGAACGGCGAGGCGGTGCTGCTGATGCACGGCGACAGCCTGTGCACCCAGGATGAGGCGTATATGCGGCTGCGCAGGTGGCTGCGTAACCCGGTGAGCCTGTTCATCCTGCGCAACCTGCCACTGGCGACGCGCCACAAGCTCGCGCGCAAGCTGCGCAAGGAAAGCCGTATGCAGACGCGGCAGAAAGCCGTGGAAATCACCGACGTCACCCCGGAAGAAATTCCACGCATGCTCCGCCAGTTCGGTGCAAGGACCCTGATCCACGGGCACACCCATCGCCCCGGCACTCACGAACTGGAACTGGACGGTCATCCCGCCCGGCGCATCGTCCTCGGCGACTGGGACCGACAAGGCTGGGCGCTTCAGGTTGACGAGCGGGGTTTCCAACAGGCCCCGTTCAACCTGGATTGACTCCCCGCACCCAACGAAAAAGCGCCCCTCGGGGCGCTTTTTCCATTCATCAGGCGGGCACGCCGCTGTGGAAGCGGAATTCCTCGTCGGGCGACTCGATCAGCTCCTGCTCGGCCACCCGGACTTTCTCGATGCAGTAGTCCACATCCCGCGCCTCGCCGTACTGATAGGCCAGCTTCAGGTAGCCCTGATAGTGGCGGGCCTCGCTTTTCAGCAATCCGCCATAGAACTTCGCCAGATCTTCATCCAGATGCGGCACCAGTGCCTCGAAACGCTCGCACGAGCGCGCCTCGATGTACGCCCCCACCACCAGCGTATCCACTAGCTTCTGCGGCTCATGGGCGCGCACGAACTTGCGCAGGCCAGACGCGTAGCGCGATGCCGAGACGGGTTTCAGGTCGATCTTGCGGCGCTTCATGATGCGCAGCACCTGCTCGTGATGCACCAACTCCTCACGAGCCAGACGGGACATGAAATTGATCAGGTCCAGTCGGGTCGAGTACTTGGCCATTAACGCCATGGCTGTGGACGCCGCCTTGTACTCGTTGTTCTTGTGGTCGATCAGCAGGGTTTCCTGATCGGCCAATGCCGCCGCCACCCAGGCATCGGGGGTACGACAAGCAAGGAAGTCATGGATCTCGGGCAGGTTCACAAGCGGTTCTCATCATGCTGGGGGCCACGCTGGCCGGGCTCCCGAAGGCGGAGCATTATACGAATGCAGGAAGCGACGACCAGCCTGGGCCGCTTGATATATGTCAAGAACACCAAAGCGAAATCGGGACTACATTTGTTTTGGCTATAAGCCATCGACAGGGAGATGAGGACCATGCAAGCCATTCGCAGCATTCTGGTGGTATTGGAGCCGGACCGGCCGGAGGGCCTCGCCCTGAAACGGGCAAAACTGATCGCCGGAGTGACCCAGTCGCACCTGCACCTGCTGATCTGCGACCGCAAGGGCGACCATGCCGACTATCTCAGCGATCTGGCTGAATCGCTCAAGGCTGAAGGCTATAGCGCCAGCACCCAGCAAAGCTGGCTGGAGAACCAGCACCAGACCATCATCGCTGCGCAACAGGCCGAAGGTTGCGGCCTGGTCATCAAGCAGCACGTTCCCGACAACCCGCTGAAGAAAGCCCTGCTCACACCGGACGATTGGAAGCTCCTGCGCTTCTGTCCCGGGCCCGTACTGATGGTCAAGACCGACAGGCCCTGGACCGGGGGCAACATCCTGGCGGCGGTGGACGTCGGCAACAGCGACGGTGAGCACCGTACCCTGCACGCCACCATCGTCAGCCACGGCTACGATATCGCCAGCCTGGCCCACGGCACCCTGCACGTGATCAGTGCCCACCCGTCGCCCATGCTCTCGGCGGCGGACCCCACCTTCCAGCTCAAGGAAACCATCGAGGCCCGCTACCGCGACGAATGCCGAGCCTTCCAGGCTGAATATGATGTCAGCGACGAACGGCTGCATATCGAAGAAGGGCCGGCTGACGTACTGATCCCCCACGTCGCCCACAAGCTCGGAGCCGCCGTCACCGTGATAGGTACCGTCGCACGTTCAGGCCTGTCCGGTGCGCTGATCGGCAATACGGCCGAGGTGGTGCTGGATACCCTGGAAAGCGACGTTCTGGTCCTCAAACCCGATGCGATCATCGCCCACCTGGAGGAACTGGTCGCCCAGCGCTGATCCCCGTCCATGAAAAAAGCCGCCAGATGGCGGCTTTTTCTTGGTTTCAGACGCGACTCTCGACGCCCTCCCGCAGGAAGCGCGGAGCGATGTAGCGTTCGTAGTGAGCCTCGGACAGCAGGAAGAATTCCCGATCAATGGCTTCCCGCAACTCCGGGAGTGCCCAGCCGCGAAATTCCGGGAGGAGCGAGATGCCATAGGCATCCAGACGATTGATCATTCGCGAGGCCCGCGCGATCAATTGGTAGGCCCAGCAGTATGGGGACTGTTCAGGCACGAAACGCACCTGGCGCTGCTCCAGTTGGTGCCGCAGGCGTTGCGGATCGAACACCTCCAGCTTGGCCTCCATCACCTGCACCAGCAGGATTTCCAGGCGTCTCCAGACCGCGCGCTTCTCCTCCTCGTTATAGAGGTTCCAGTTCACCACCTCATGATGGAAACGCTTGCAGCCCCGGCACACGTGATCGCCATAGACGGTTGAACAGAGGCCGACGCAAGGCGTCTTGATGCGCTGGTTGGACATGTGGAGGCGAATTCGGCAGGTAAAACAGGCCGGCCATCTTAGCCCTTTGTCTAATCAGGGTCACCCTCAGGGAAATAGGGATTCCGTCTTAACTTTGTCGAGCCTTTCCTTTAGAATCGGCCCGCCATTTTAGGCGCCGATATCCGTTGGAAGCTGTTTTCAAAGCGTCACGAGCACAGTCGATCCGGCAGGAAATAATGGCGCTGGGCATCCCGCCCGGGATGTCCGCCGCCAGCCCTCATCAGGCCTTCCTTCCGGCGTAAAACTTTGAAAACAGCTTCTCGATGGAGGCCGCCGAAACCTTGGCCAGACAGCCCAAAAAGCTGTGCGGCGCATGCGTTCGGCGGATTCCTGGATGAGCGCCCTGGACGATTCCAGGGCCACTGATGAGGGTAAAACTGTGCTTGAAGCCTATCGCAAACACGTAGAAGAGCGTGCCGCCCAAGGGGTCGTACCCCAGCCGCTGAACGCCGAACAAACTGCAGGCCTGGTCGAGCTGCTGAAGAATCCCCCGGCTGGCGAAGAGGCCGTTCTCCTCGACCTGATCACCAATCGTGTTCCGCCGGGTGTGGATGAAGCTGCCTACGTCAAAGCAGGTTTCCTCTCCGCTATCGCCAAGGGCGAAGCCACTTCCCCGCTGATCGACAAGGCTCGCGCCACCGAACTGCTGGGCACCATGCAGGGCGGCTACAACATCGCCACTCTGGTCGAGCTGCTGGACGATGCCGCACTGGCCACCGTCGCCGCTGAGCAACTGAAGCACACCCTGCTGATGTTCGACGCCTTCCACGACGTCGCCGAGCGCGCCAAGAAGGGCAACGCTTCCGCACAAGCCGTGCTGAAGTCCTGGGCCGAAGGTGAGTGGTTCACCGCCCGTCCGGCCATCGCCGACAAGTACACCCTGACCGTGTTCAAGGTGCCCGGCGAAACCAACACCGACGACCTGTCCCCTGCCCCTGACGCCTGGTCGCGCCCGGACATCCCGCTGCACGCCCTGGCCATGCTGAAGATGGCTCGCGACGGTATCGAACCCGAGCAGCCTGGCTCGATCGGCCCGCTCAAGCAGATCGAAGCCGTGAAGGCCAAAGGCTTCCCGGTTGCCTACGTCGGTGACGTGGTGGGTACCGGTTCTTCCCGCAAGTCCGCCACCAACTCGGTGCTGTGGTTCTTCGGCGACGACATTCCGTACGTACCGAACAAGCGCGCTGGTGGCTTCTGCTTCGGCACCAAGATCGCCCCGATCTTCTACAACACCATGGAAGACGCCGGCGCTCTGCCGATCGAATTCGACTGCACCAACCTGGCCATGGGCGACGTCATCGACGTGTACCCCTATGAAGGCAAGGTCGTTCGCCACGACAGCGGCGAAGTCGTCACCAACTTCGAACTGAAGACCCCGGTCCTGCTGGACGAAGTCCGCGCCGGCGGCCGTATTCCGCTGATCATCGGCCGCGGCCTGACCGAGAAGGCCCGCGCCGAGCTGGGTCTGGGTGCTTCCGACCTGTTCAAGAAGCCGGAATCCCCGGCCGACAGCGGCAAGGGCTTCACCCTGGCCCAGAAGATGGTTGGCCGCGCCTGCGGTCTGGCCGAAGGCCAAGGCGTCCGTCCGGGCACCTACTGCGAGCCGAAGATGACCACCGTCGGTTCCCAGGACACCACTGGCCCGATGACCCGCGACGAGCTGAAAGACCTCGCCTGCCTCGGCTTCTCCGCCGACCTGGTGATGCAGTCCTTCTGCCACACCGCTGCCTATCCGAAGCCCATCGACGTCAACACCCACCACACCCTGCCGGACTTCATCAAGACCCGCGGCGGCGTGTCCCTGCGTCCGGGCGACGGCATCATCCACAGCTGGCTGAACCGCATGCTGCTGCCTGACACCGTCGGCACCGGTGGCGACTCCCACACCCGCTTCCCGATCGGCATCTCCTTCCCGGCCGGTTCCGGCCTGGTAGCCTTCGCTGCCGCCACTGGCGTAATGCCGCTGGACATGCCGGAATCCGTTCTGGTGCGCTTCAAGGGCAAGATGCAGCCCGGTATCACCCTGCGTGACCTGGTGCATGCCATCCCCTACTACGCCATCCAGGCTGGCCTGCTCACCGTCGAGAAGAAGGGCAAGAAGAACATCTTCTCCGGCCGCATCCTCGAGATCGAAGGCCTGAACGACCTGACCGTCGAGCAAGCCTTCGAGCTGTCCGACGCCTCGGCGGAGCGTTCCGCTGCTGGTTGCACCATCAAGCTGCCGGAAAATGCAATCGCCGAATACCTGAAGTCCAACATCACCCTGCTGCGCTGGATGATCGGTGAAGGCTACGGCGACGCCCGTACCCTGGAGCGCCGCGCCCAGGCGATGGAAGCCTGGCTGGCCAAGCCGCAACTGCTGGAAGCCGACAAGGACGCCGAATACGCCGCCGTCATCGAAATCGACCTGGCCGAAGTGAAAGAGCCTGTGCTCTGCGCACCGAACGACCCGGACGATGCCCGCCTACTGTCCACCGTGGCCGGCGACAAGATCGACGAAGTGTTCATCGGCTCCTGCATGACCAACATCGGCCACTTCCGCGCTGCCGGTAAGCTGCTCGACAAGGTCAAGGGCGGCATCCCGACCCGTCTGTGGCTGGCTCCGCCGACCAAGATGGACCAGCACCAGCTGACCGAAGAAGGCTACTACGGCATCTACGGCAAGGCTGGCGCGCGCATGGAAATGCCGGGCTGCTCCCTGTGCATGGGCAACCAGGCCCGCGTACAGACCGGTGCCACCGTGGTCTCCACCTCCACCCGTAACTTCCCGAACCGCCTGGGCGACGCCACTAACGTCTACCTGGCCTCCGCCGAACTGGCGGCCGTTGCCTCCATCATTGGCAAACTGCCGACCGTCGAGGAGTACATGGAATACGCGAAGAACATCGACAGCATGGCTGCCGATATCTATCGCTACCTGTCCTTCGACCAGATCGCCGAGTACAAGGAAGCCGCTGCAAACGCCAAGATCCCGGTGGTCCAGGCCTAAGGCCTCATCGATATCTCGGTAATGAGAAAGCCCCGCCTCGTGCGGGGCTTTTTCTTTTCCGGAACCTGCCAACGCCGCTCGCCGTCGGACCGACTTGCAGCCGTCCTGCCAGCAGCTATGTTCCAAATATCAGCCCCACGACGTTGGACGCCGCCATGAAAACCTGGTCCCTGATCCTCATCTGCGCCCTTGGTCTGGCCGGCTGCTCCAGCGAATACCTTATCGCCACGACCGACGGCCAACTCATCGCCACCGACGAGAAACCCGAACTGGATAAAGACACCGGCATGATCGAGTTCGAGGACCACGAAGGTCGCTCCCAGCAGATTCCGCAGAGCCAGGTGAAACAGATCATCGAACGTTGAGGTAGCTCCGACGTACAACCCTGGCCCCGCACTCGCGGGGCTAATTTTTTGCGCCGCTGGCATATCGCTTGCTTGAGCTGCTTCAACGAAGCCCGCTCCAACGACGGAACGAGCTGCTGACGATGGCGTCGATTCCGGCCGGCCCCGGCTGCTCCGGATCGGCGCCATTTTGCTGAAAGGTGGCCACCACAATGACGGACAAGCAAGACACCACGCGCACGGACAACCTCGCCTGGGTCGCAGGCAGCGATGCACCGGAGAAGTGCGTGCTCAACCTGGGCTTCATGCCCCTGACCGACTCGGCATCCCTGATAGTCGCGGCCACCCAGGGCTTCGCGCAGCCCTACGGCCTGACCCTGGACCTGCAGCGCCAATCGTCCTGGGCCACCCTGCGAGACAAGCTGCTCTCCGGCGAGCTGGACGCAGCGCAGGCCCTCTACGGGCAGATCTATGGGATCGAGCTCGGTATTGGCGGCCCCTGCGCCGAGATGGCCATCCTCATGGGGCTCTGCCAGAACGGGCAGGCCATCAACCTCTCCGAACCACTCAAGCGCATCGGCGTGACCAGTTCCGATGCACTGTCCCGTCATGTGCACCAGAGCGGCGCACGCCTGACCTTCGCCCAGACCTTTCCCACTGGCACCCACGCCATGTGGCTGAACTACTGGCTCGCCGCCCAGGGCATCCACCCGCTGCAAGACGTCGATACAGTCGTGGTACCGCCTTCGCAGATGGTGGCCCACCTCAAGGCCGCCCGGATCGACGGTTTCTGTGCGGGCGGCCCCTGGGGCGCGTTGGCGGTCGACCAGGGCCAGGGGTTCACCCTCGCCACCAGCCAGATGATCTGGCCAGACCATCCGGAGAAAGTCCTCGGCGTAACCCGCGAGTTCGCCGAGCAGTACCCCAACACCGCCCGCGCACTGACCATGGCGGTGCTGGAAGCCAGCCGCTTCATCGATGCCAGCCTGGAAAACCGCCGCAGCACGGCCCAACTGATCAGCGGTAGCGACTACGTCGACGTCCCCCTCTCGGCCGTGGAGCCGCGCTTCCTCGGCCATTACCAGGATGGCATCGGCAACGCCTGGGAGGACCAACACCCGCTGCGCTTCCATGCGGACGGCAAGGTGAACATGCCCTACCTCTCCGACGGTATCTGGTTCATGACCCAGTTCCGCCGCTGGGGCCTGCTGCGGAATGACCCGGACTACTTGGCCGTCGCCCAGCGCGTGCAGCGCCTGGACATCTACCGCGAGGCGGCTGAAGCCCTGGGCGTCCCGCTTCCCGGGCTGATGCGAAGCGCCACCCTGATCGACGGTCGCACATGGGACGGCACCGAGCCCGCCGCCTACGCCCGCAGCTTCCCGATCCACTCCCTGGCCGGCACCGCCCGCGCCATTGCCCTGTAGCCGCTAGGGAAGACCGCCAACATGCTGCGCATCCTGCTGATCAACGACACTGCGAAGAAAGTCGGCCGGCTCAAGGCCGCCCTGATTGAAGCCGGCTTCGAGGTCATCGACGAATCCGGCCTGACCATCGACCTGCCGGGACGCGTCGAGGCCATCCGCCCGGACGTGGTCCTGATCGACACCGAATCCCCCGGCCGCGACGTGATGGAACAGGTGGTGCTGGTCAGCCGCGACCAGCCTCGTCCCATCGTCATGTTCACGGACGAACACGACCCGAAAGTCATGCGCCAGGCCATCCAGGCCGGCGTCAGCGCGTACATCGTCGAAGGCATCCAGGTTGATCGCCTGCAGCCCATCCTCGATGTCGCCATGGCGCGCTTCGAAAGCGACCAGGCCTTGCGCGCGCAGCTCAACGCCCGCGACCAGCAACTGGCCGAACGTAAGCGCATCGAACTGGCGAAGGGATTGCTGATGAAGATGAAGAACTGCAACGAGGAGGAGGCGTACACCCTGATGCGCCGTCAAGCCATGAGCCGCCAGCAGAAGCTGATCCAGGTGGCCGAACAGATCATCGCGATGCACGACATGCTGGGTCATTGAAACGGACAATCCGCGCAGTGCGCCGCTGATCCTGGTCTATTACCGCTACGACGCTGCCCTGGGCACTGGCCGGGTGATTGCCAAGCTGCAGGGCACACCTGGCCCAAGCACATAGCAACGTAGGATGGGTTGAGCCTGCGATACCCATGCTGTTCGTTGGCGCCGATGGGTATCGCTTCGCTCAAGCGGACGCCGCCCGCCACATCTTGCGAGCCATCCTGCTAGCCCGAGCAATGGAGCGTCACAGGCACGAAACTTTCCTCGACAAACCGCTGCTCCAGCCCGTATCTTCGCCGCCAGGCCACCGCAGTGGCCGACGTCGCTCGGACGGTTCCGGGCGCTTACGTATCCGAGGAAAGCATGGCTGACCAGCGTTCACCGCGCCGTTTTGCGCGCATCGATCGTCTCCCCCCCTACGTCTTCAACATCACCGCCGAACTCAAGATGGCTGCACGCCGTCGCGGCGAAGACATCATCGACCTCTCCATGGGCAACCCCGACGGCGCCACTCCGCCGCATATCGTGGAAAAGCTCGTGCAGGTCGCCCAGCGTGAAGACACCCACGGATACTCCACTTCCCGCGGCATTCCCCGCCTGCGCCGAGCCATCTCGCGCTGGTACAAGGACCGTTACGACGTGGAGATCGATCCTGAATCCGAAGCCATCGTCACCATCGGCTCCAAGGAAGGCCTGGCACACCTGATGCTCGCCACCCTCGACCATGGCGACACCGTACTGGTACCGAATCCCAGCTACCCGATCCACATTTACGGCGCAGTGATCGCCGGCGCCCAGGTGCGCTCGGTTCCGCTGATACCCGGCGTGGACTTCTTCGCCGAACTGGAGCGGGCGATCCGCGAAAGCATTCCGAAGCCGAAGATGATGATCCTCGGCTTCCCTTCCAACCCCACCGCCCAGTGCGTGGAACTGGACTTCTTCGAGCGCGTGGTCGCCCTGGCCAAGCAGTACGAAGTACTGGTGATCCATGACCTGGCCTATGCCGACATCGTCTACGACGGCTGGAAGGCGCCTTCGATCATGCAGGTGCCCGGCGCCAAGGACATTGCGGTGGAGTTCTTCACCCTGTCCAAGAGCTACAACATGGCGGGTTGGCGGATCGGCTTCATGGTCGGCAATCCGGAACTGGTCAGCGCCCTGGCGCGGATCAAGAGCTACCACGACTACGGCACCTTCACTCCCCTGCAGGTGGCTGCCATCGCCGCGCTGGAAGGCGATCAGCAGTGCGTGCGGGATATCGCCGAGCAGTACCGTCAGCGCCGTAACGTGCTGGTGAAGGGGCTGCACGAAATCGGCTGGATGGTGGAAAACCCGAAGGCCTCGATGTACGTCTGGGCCAAGATTCCCGAGCCCTACGCCGCTATGGGTTCACTGGAGTTTTCCAAGAAGCTCCTGGCCGACGCCAAGGTTTGCGTCTCTCCGGGCCTTGGCTTCGGCGACTACGGCGATGACCACGTGCGCTTCGCCCTGATCGAGAACCAGGACCGGATTCGCCAGGCCGTGCGCGGCATCAAGGGCATGTTCCGCGCCGACGGGCACCTGGAAGCCTCGGCACCGTCCAAGCCCCGAAAGGCCAGCAAGGCCTGACGTACAATAGCGTCCCCTGGTCACAGGGGACGCTCCCGCCTCTGAACTTTCCCAAAATGCCCGCCTGGCAAGGTTTCCTTGCCTTTTCAAGCGCTTGGCGCACTTTCACGAACACCACCGTTCGTCGGCTTTCAGATCGATTTTTGAACAAAATCAGGGTTCTACCACTCTGATGAAAGCCTAAGTGCATCGCGCCACTTTTGAGCCATGGTTGGTCGTCGGCGCGCATGTCTTTTTCCCCTTGAGTCCGGAGCGATTCCAAATGCACAAGTTCACGTGCAGGAGGTTTCTCTGTCTCAAAAAAAGGAGGAATGCCTATGAAGACATGAATAAAACTAGAGATGCATGAACAACCTGACCAAACGACTCAAAGTCCAGAGAGACTAACGAGTAATTAAACAATATATCGGTGCCCTTACTGCATCAGCACACCAACTTACTTTGTAAAACAAGAGGTCAACCATGGAGCTGTATCATCTCATTACTTCCCTGTTCAAACAGGAAGCAACCATGGAATTAATGCGCATGGGTGTTGTTTATGCCCACCTGATCGCCTGCTGCGTGGCAATCGGCCTGGTCCTGACCAGCGATTACGCCATGATCAAGCAGATGATCACCGGCGAAGACGACGCTACCCACAGCGACAAAACCCATCTTGATACTTTGAAGAAAACTGTACTGCTTGCACTTGCGGCACTCTGGGTAACAGGGATAGGTATCGTACTGCTGGACTACTCTGTCAAAGGCGCGGTGTACTTCCTCAACCCCAAACTCCAGGCCAAGATCCTGGTCGTAACCTTGTTGACCGTAAACGGCTTCCTGCTGCACAGCGCAGTCCTGCCTGCAATCAAGAAGGCTGGCACGCTGGTCAAAATGGAAACCAACGCCCGCACCCTCGCGGTGTTCTCGGGCGTCGTCTCCGGAGTCTCCTGGTTCTACGGAGCCATGCTGGGCATTGCTCGTCCGCTCAGTTGGAAGTACTCCCTTGGCGAAATCATGTTCGCTTACCCGCTGTTCATCTGCCTTGGCTTCGTCGCGATGACGCTGCTGGTGAAGTGGGCAAGCAAACGAGATGAAAGTCTCGCTCCTTCCGGAGTGAAATCTGCACTCGCCTAGCTGTAAGAGATGACTGGGCAGGGATGCCCAGTTTCAAATCAAAGCTCGCCAAGTTATAACTTTCGCAACATCCCGCTCCAACTTCCCTCAGCTACTTCAAGAATCCCGCGCCCTCTTCCCCTTGCCCGCCCCCAATAGGCACCAAAGTCCAAACTTTCGACTTTATCGGGCAGCTCCGGAACTTTTCCTCCTTTCGCATGTACGAACTGCTGCCCCTAAGTGACCTGCAGTAAGGACGTACAGTGATTGACCTCAGCACCTGGAACCTGACGGTCCCAGCCACCACCTCCAATACCCTCATCACCACCGACCGCCTCAATAATGGCTATGAAAGCCAGTACTTCCGGCGCAACTCCGACGGCAGCATCAGTTTCTGGGTACCGGTGAAGGGTTCCCGTACCGAAGACGCCAGTTACCCGCGCACGGAACTGCGTGAAACCCAGGCGGACGGCACCCTGAGCTACTGGTACCAGGCCAGCGCCGACAATTACCTGAGTGCGGTGCTTTCCGTGGATCAGGTACCGAGCCAGAACAAGGTCGTCATCGGCCAGATTCATAGCAAGGACGAGCCCGGCAGCCAGAATGATCCGCTACTGAAAATCCAGTACCACTACCTCCGCGGTAACGGCCGGATCGAGGCACTGCTGCGCAAACGCCCCGGCGACGATGAGGTGGAAAACATCGTCCTGGCTGAAAACGTCGACCTGGGCGAACGCTTCGGCTACGACCTGCGCCTCACCCCCAGCGGCAGGCTGGGAATCGTCGTCACCAGCAAGGGCGACGACGGCAACCTGTACCGCCAGCTCAGCGCCTACTGGAGCAAGCAGCAGCTCTATTTCAAGGCGGGTGCCTATATCCAGGACAACTACGGCGCGACCAACGAAGGCGGCCGCGTGACCTTCTATTGGCTGAACGGGCTGCACCGCTGACATTCAATCGGAGAATGACGGCTCATCCGTCCACACGGGCGTAGAATCGGCGCCCCGCCGCTTCTACGCCTGAGGTTCCCATGGCCCGCCTGTCCCTGCACTTTCCTGAAGACCAGTATTGCTACTCGACCCATCTGACCGTGCGCGTCACCGACATCAACGGCGCAAACCACCTGGGAAACGACTCGATGATCTCGATGATCTCCGAAGCCCGGGCACGGTTCCTGTTCGAGTTCGGCATCACCGAGACCGCTGAGGATGGAGTCGGGATCATCGTCACCGATCTGGCGACCACCTACCGGGCCGAAGCCCACGCACGCGATCAGTTGCTGTTCGAGGTCGGGGTCATGGACTTCAATCGTTACGGTGGCGACATCACCTTCCGCATCACTCGCCCGGCGGACGGCGCACTGGTGGCCATGGCCAAGTCCGGCTTCGTCTTCTTCAACTACCGGGAATCCCGCGTAGTGCCCATGCCGGAGAACTTCCGCAGCACCTTCCCAAAGGTGAACTGGATCGACTGATCCCATTCCAGCTTCAACTCGGTGCACCCGCGATCCCATCGCCCCGTTTTGAATCAGCCTGGAAATCCGCCAGACGGCGAAAGAACCCTCTAGAACGGCACTTTTCGGGATTGGCCCGGCTCTTGCTCTGCTACTGGCAGAGGTAGCCAACGGCGGTTGCCCTACTACACGACAAAGGCGTCGCGTCACTCCGCAGCAATGCGGGCAGTGGTGCGACGCCTTTTTCGTTCCGGCCCCAGCGATGGGGCGGTGGACGGGCCGGGATCCGGACGTTCGCTTGCAGCTCACTCAATCCCGCTGCGGCCCCGGCCGCAGGACGACGCGCCACAAGCGCGACGTTTTACCGGGAGGTGCGACCGCCGTGCCCACGATCATGGCGAGCGCGCCTCCCGGCCCCTAACTGCAGATGAGGTGTTCGATGACAACGAGTTTCTGGAAAGCCGGCCACACGCCCACCCTGTTCTCCGCCTTCCTCTACTTCGACCTGAGCTTCATGGTCTGGTACGTCCTTGGCCCGCTGGGCGTGCAGATCGCAGCCGACCTCCAACTCAGCACCCAGCAGCGCGCGATGATGGTGGCCACGCCCATCCTGGCAGGTGCCGTGCTGCGATTCCTGATGGGCATGCTGGCCGACCGGACCTCGCCGAAGGCCGCCGGCCTGCTCGGCCAGGTGGTGGTCATCGTCGCCCTGTTCGTCGCCTGGCAGACGGGCATTCACAGCTATGAGCAAGCGTTGCTCCTCGGCCTCTTCCTGGGCTTCGCCGGTGCCTCCTTCGCCGTGGCGTTGCCGCTGGCGTCACAGTGGTACCCGCCGCAGCACCAGGGCAAGGCGCTGGGTATTGCCGGTGCGGGCAACTCGGGCACTGTGCTGGCCGCCCTTTTCGCCCCAGGCCTTGCGGCCCTCTATGGCTGGAACAATGTCTTTGGCCTGGCGCTGATCCCGCTGGTGCTCACCTTGGCAATCTTCGCCCTGGCTGCCCGCAACGCCCCCAACCGCCCCGCTCCCAAGTCGATGGGCGACTACCTCAAGGCCCTGGGTGACCGCGACAGCTGGTGGTTCATGCTGTTCTACAGCGTGACCTTCGGCGGCTTCCTCGGCCTGGCCAGCACCCTGCCCGGCTACTTCCACGATCAGTACGGCCTGGCCCCGGTTACCGCTGGCTACTACACCGCCGCCTGCGTCTTCGCCGGCAGCCTGATGCGCCCGCTCGGCGGCGCCTTTGCCGACCGCATCGGCGGCATCCGCACCCTGCTGGTCGTCTATACCGTGGCCTCGGTGTGCATCGCCGCAGTGGGCTTCCACATTGCTAGTTCCGCCGCCGCCCTGTCGCTGTTCGTGGTCGCCATGCTGAGCCTGGGTGCAGGTAATGGTGCAGTGTTCCAACTGGTACCCCAGCGCTTCCACAAGGAAATCGGCGTGATGACCGGACTGATCGGCATGGCCGGCGGAATCGGCGGCTTCTGCCTGACCGCAGGCCTTGGTGCCATCAAGCAACACACCGGCGACTACCAGCTGGGCCTGTGGCTGTTCGCCAGCCTCGGCGTAGTGGCCTGGTTCGGTCTTTACGGTGTGAAGCAACGCTGGCGCACCACCTGGGGCTCCGCTGCCGTCACCGCGGCCCGCGTCTGACCTCGAAACCGACCCTGCACCCTTGGGGTGCCGGAGCAGATCCGACAAAGGAGCGCCTCGCGCTCCTTTCGCCATACAGGACGGACCGCTGATGACGCTGCAACTCAGCTTTGGCGAAGCCAGTTCCACGGGGCCGCGCACGGAGAACCAGGACGCCGTTCGGGTGGTCACCCCGGCACCCGCCCTGGCCGCCAGCAAAGGCTATCTCTTCGCGCTCGCCGACGGCGTCAGTCAGTGCGCCGACGGCGGACTCGCCGCACGTGCCACCCTCCAGGCCCTGGCACTGGACTATTACTCGACGCCGGAAACCTGGGCTGTGGCCCAGTCGCTGGATCGGCTGCTGGTGGCCCACAACCGCTGGCTCCAGGCCAATGGTGGCGGCCAGCCGCTGCTCACCACTCTGACCGCCATGGTCCTGCGCGGACGCCGTTTCACCCTGGCCCATGTCGGCGACTGTCGCGCCTACCGTTGGGACGGCCAGCAACTTTCCCGACTCAGCGAAGACCACGTCTGGGAACAGCCCGGCATGCAGCACGTGCTCAAGCGTGCGCTTGGCCTGGACCAGCATCTGGTAGTGGACTACCTGGACGGCGAGTTGGCGGAGCGTGAGGGTTTCGTGCTGGTCAGCGATGGTGTCTGGGCCGTGCTCGGCGACCACGGCATCCAACGCATCCTGCAGGATGAACAGGACCTCCCCGCAGCCGCGCAGGCGCTGGTCAGCGCTGCGCACCTGGCGGGCGGCCAGGACAATGCCAGCGCGCTGCTGATCCGCGTCGACAACCTGCCCCAGGCGGGTCTGGCGGATACCCTGGCGCAGCTCGACCACTGGCCGCTGCCGCCGCGCTTGCAGAAAGGCCAATCCTTCGAGGGCTGGCAGGTGGAACGCCTGGTAGCCGAATCGCGCCAGTCCATGGTCTATCGGGTACGCGACGGCCAGGACCGCCGTTGGCTACTCAAGACCCTGCCCGCCAGCCGTCATGACGAACCCGCAGCCGGGCCAGCCCTGATGCTGGAAGAATGGTTCCTGCGCCGCGTCGCCGGACGCCATTTTCCGGAAGCTCATCCGCTGCCCCAGCGCCAGCATCTGTATTACGTGCAGCGCGAATACGCCGGTCAGACGCTCGCCGAGCACCTGCGCCTCGGCGGTCCGATGCCTCTGCCGGAATGGCTGGATATCGCCCCACGGTTGCTCAAGGCACTCGGCCAATTGCATCGACGCAACATCCTGCATCGCGATATCAAGCCGGAAAACCTGCTGTGGGGGGACGACGGCGAACTGCGGCTCCTGGATTTCGGCCTGGCGTATTGCCCTGGCCTGTCCCAGGACGAGGCGCACAGCCTCCCTGGAACACCCAGCTACATCGCCCCGGAAGCATTCGCCGGCACGGCGCCTTCCCCGAAGCAGGATCTCTACGCGGCAGGCGTCACCCTGTACCACCTGTTGACCGGCCACTATCCCCATGGCGAGATCGAAGCGTTCCAGCATCCTCGCTTCGGTGCGCCCACGCCGGCCAGCCGCTACCGGCCCGATCTGCCCGCCTGGCTGGATGAATGCCTGGCTCGCGCTGTATCCGCCGATCCGGCCGCACGCTACGAAACGATGGAGGAATGGCTGCTGGCCCTGGAACAAGGCGAACGCCGCGCCCTGACGGCCAAGCCCCGGCCGCTGTTGGAACGCGAACCCCTGAAGGTCTGGCGTGGCATGGCGCTCTTGTCGCTGCTGATGAACCTCATGCTGCTGCTCCTGTTCCTGCGTGGATAACGCACCAGGCTGATGCACCCCGCCCCAAGCAAGGGCGCAGCGACCGCAAGGTCACCGCTCCACCCCAGGAAAACGGGTACTTCCGGGGTTGGCACGAGGACTGCAGTATCCACTTCGACAATCTACAAAAAGCGTCCGCCTCAACGACGAGACGGCACTTTCCCGAGAGAACGGGACTTGGACAAAGGCGTCCTGCTGGCAACAGCGGGACGCCTTTTTTGTTTGCTCGACGTTTGTGCAGGAGTGTCCTGGCATGAAGACATCCAAGCTGGTGGTGATCGGAAACGGCATGGCCGGAGTGCGTACTCTCGAAGAACTACTGAGACTGGCACCGGAGCGATACCAGATCACCGTGTTCGGCGCCGAACCCCATCCGAACTACAACCGCACCCTGCTCTCTCCGGTGCTGGCCGGCGAGCAGACCTTCGAGGACATCATCCTCAACGACCTTGCCTGGTACGCGGATAACGGCATTGAACTTCTACTGAATCGCAAGGTGGTGAAGATCGATCGCCAGCGACGCCAGGTGATTGCCGAAGATGGCAGCCGCGCTGACTACGACCGTCTTGTCATCGCCACCGGCTCCACGCCGAGTCGCCTGTCCATACCCGGCAATCGCCTGCAAGGCGTGATCGGCTACCGCGATATAGCCGGAGCGCGCGCGATGATCGAAACAACTCGTACTCATAGCCATGCTGTGGTGATCGGCGGCGGCCTGCTGGGTCTGGAAGCCGCCAATGGCCTCAAGCAACGCGGCATGGACGTTACCGTCGTGCATCTGGCGGATTGGTTGCTCGAAAAACAACTCGACCAGCCGGCTGGCGACAAGTTGCTGCGCGCCTTGCAGGCTCGCGGCATCCGTTTCCGCCTGGGCACCGCCACCGAGGAACTGATCGACAACGGCGATGGCCGGGTCTGCGCCGTGCAGCTAGCGAGCGGCGAGATCATTACTGCCGACCTTGTGGTCATGGCTGCCGGTATCACCCCCAACACCGAACTGGCCGAGCAGGCCGGCCTGCCCTGCAATCACGGCATTCTGGTCGACGACACCCTGCAGACATACGACCCACGCATCTATGCCATCGGCGAGTGCGCGAACCACCGGGGAATCTCCTACGGATTGGTGGCACCGCTGATGGAGCAGGCCAAGGTCTGCGCCAATCACCTGGCCATGCTCGGCTTCGCCCGCTATCGGGGCTCGCTGGCGGGCGCCCGGCTCAAGGTAGCCGGTATCGAGATGATCAGCGCCGGCGACGTCCCACATCCCGGCGAGATCGCCGCCATGCCGGGTGCCTGTCCTCTGCACGACTGGCAGATAGAACTGGCTTCCGACGAAGTTCTGGCGTGGACCTGAATCATTTGCGGCGCGTCGAGCGCACTGGAGTATCACCATGAATGGCAAAGTCTGGCTGGTAGGGGCGGGCCCCGGCGATCCCGAACTTCTCACCCTGAAGGCGGTGAAGGCCTTGAATCAGGCTGATGTGGTGATGATCGACGACCTGGTCAATCCAGCCGTGCTGGAGCACTGCCCCGACGCTCGTGTCGTCCGTGTCGGCAAACGCGGCGGTTGCCGCTCGACTCCCCAGGAATTCATCCATCGCCTGATGCTGCGTTATGCGCGCCAAGGCCGATGCGTGGTACGGCTGAAAGGCGGTGATCCGTGCATTTTCGGTCGCGGCAGCGAGGAGGCCGACTGGCTGGCCGAGCGCGGGATTGAAAGCGAACTGGTCAATGGCATCACGGCCGGACTGGCTGGCGCTACCAACTGCGGCATTCCGCTGACCCTGCGCGGCATAAGCCGCGGCGTAACCCTGGTCACCGCCCACACCCAGGACGACAGTTCCCTCAACTGGCACGCCCTGGCGCAGTCGGGCACCACCCTGGTGGTTTACATGGGCGTGGCCAAACTGACGGACATCCATCAAGGGCTGCTGGAAGGCGGCATGCCGGGGACAATGCCGGTGGCGATGATCGAGAACGCTTCACTGCCAGAGCAACGTGAATGCCGCAGCACCCTCGCGTGCATGAAAGCGGACGCCAAGGCCTTCGAACTCAAAAGTCCTGCAATCCTGGTCATCGGGGAAGTGGCCGCAGCACAGGCAGCCCTCCCTCTGGCGCAAAGCGCCTGAATCTGTCTTCGCTCCTGCGAAGTAGTGCTTGCCCGGCTATGCCGGGCTTTTTTATGGGCTGTGCCCGCATTAAGTGTTGCAAGTGGCTGGATTGTCCGTAGGAGCTGGCTTGCCAGCGAATGGCCCCGTTTCGCTAGCAAGCTAGCTCCTACAAGGCCCCTGGACCGATGGCCGATCTCTGGCAACAGCTAACGCAGACATAGGCTTTTTTGCGGCAAGCACTTTTTTCAAGGCAAAGAAAAACCCGGCCTGGGCCGGGTTTTTCTTACCGCTCAAACCAATTACTTGGCCTGGGCTTCTACTTCGGCTTCTACGCGGCGGTTAACTGCGCGGCCGTCAGCAGTGGCGTTGTCAGCAACCGGGCGGCTTTCGCCGTAGCCAACAGCGTTGACGCGCTCGCTACCTACACCGTACTGGTCAACCAGCACTTCGCGAACGGCGTTGGCACGACGCTCGGACAGCTTCTGGTTGTAGGCGTCGGTACCAACGGAGTCGGTGTGGCCTTCAACGGTGGTGGTGGTAGCCGGGTACTGGTTCATGAAGTCAGCCAGGTTCTTGATGTCGCCGTAGCTTTCTTCTTTCACCTTGGACTTGTCGAAGTCGAACTTCACGTCCAGCTCAACACGTACAACTTCGGCAACGGCCGGGCAGCCATCGGCGTCAACGGTGACGTTGGCCGGGGTGTCCGGGCACTTGTCGACGTTGTCGCAAACGCCGTCGTTGTCGCTGTCAGCGCACACTTCAGCAACCGGGGCCGGAGCCGGCTCGGCTTGCTTGGTGGAACCGCCGAAGTTCACGCCAACACCTACGCCAGCCATCCACTCGGATTCCTGGGCGTCCAGGTTGTACATGCCGTCCAGGCCAGCCCTGGCGAAGAAGTTCTCGGTGAAGTAGTACTTCAGACCGGTGCCAATGTTGGCGAAGGTGCTGTGGTCACGACCGGTACGCGGCGGAATGTTGCTGATGTTCTGATGGGCAAAGCCGGCAGAAACGTACGGACGCAGGCCAACACCCGGGGTACCGAAGTGGTAGATCGCATCGAGGGAAGCCAGGTTGCCCTTGATGTCCTTGTGGCCATCGGTACCGAAAGCGTCTTCGGAGGTCATGTCGTGGTATTCACCGTACGACAGAGCCAGGGAAACGTCGTCGGTCAGGTAGTAGCCTACCGAGCCGCCGTACAGGTTGCCGTTCTCGAGATCGCGAGAACTGTCGGTGAAGTAACGCTTACCGAAAGCTTCCACCTCAACTGCGCCTTGGCCCTGAGCCAGCGCGTTCAGCGAAAAGGCGGCAACAAGAGAGCCAACGGCTACGCCTAAGGTGTTTTTCAGTTTCATCCGTAAATCCCCATCTTGGTGGTCAGTAAGTTGTCGAACAATCTCCAGACAACTTGGGCGGCAATTCTAGCAGAACATACCGGCCCATAAGAGATAATTTTTCCCGAACTAAGTTTCAGAGAGTCCGGAAAATTTTTCGCGAAGGCGATCCAGCGCACGTTTGTAGCGCATTTTTGTCGCACTCAAGCCCATGTGCATAATGTCTGCGATCTCCTGAAACTCCAGCTCTGCGACAAAACGTAGCACAAGAATCTCCCGGTCGATGGGATTCACATGTACCAGCCATCGCTCCAGCCCCCCTCTTTCCTCGACCTTGGGCGTTTTTTCATCCGAGGCTTCTTCAAGGGGATCCAGACTCAGTGCATCCAGCAAGCGTCGTTTTCGACGCTCTTTCCGATATTGGGTAATGCACTCGTTGTACGTGATGCTATATAGCCACGTCTTGAACTTCGACTTGCCTTCGAAGTTCTTCAAACCATAGAGCACCTTGAGCATGACTTCCTGGCAGACATCATCCGCGTCACGGTCGTTCCCCAAATATCGGGCACAAACGTTGAACAACGTGCGCTGGTAACGCCGCATCAATTCTTCATAGGCGCGGGTGACATGGAACAGCTCGACATGCGCACGCTCCACGAGCTCTTCATCGGAGAGCTCGCGTGGGTCATAGCGCAAGGAAAGCGATTGGGGCTTGTTCAAAACGGGTCGGGCCGACAGTCAGGTCAAAAGCCGCCGGGGCGCGGGGAACCGCGCACCTTGTCTGGCGGCATACATTAGCAGGGAAAAGCCGTCGTGTTAGCGGCTGGTTACCCGTTGATCGAGCAAAGTACGATTCGAGACCGATACCAGCTCACCTTCCTCGGTGAGCAGCAGGGTCTTCACCGTGCCAATCTCTTCGATCTGCCCTTCGACATCGCCAATCTTCACTTGTTGCCCAACCTGGTAAAGCTCTCTCACGTAGATGCCGGCAAGGATCTGTCCGGCGATTTCGCGACTGCCAAGACCCAGTGCCAACGCCGCTGCCAGGCCGATGGAGATCAGCACGATGGCGATGACGTTGTTCAGCAGTTCGGTCTTGACCTCCAGTTGGCCGATGGCCACGGAGATACTGATGATGATGACCAGCCCCTGAGCAAGCCTGCCCAGGCCGTGGGCGTATTCCAGGCCGACACCCTCGGCGGCACCACGAACCAGCCCGCTGACCAGTTGCGCCAGCAGTACCCCGGCAAGCAGCACCAGCGCCGCACCCAGCACCTTCGGCAGGTAGAGGGCCAGCACGTCGAGGGTTGCCGAAACGCGATCCAGGCCGAGGGATTCCGCGGCGGACACCAGGAAGATCAGCAGCACGAACCAGTAGACGATCTTGCCGATCAGGGTGGAAACCGGCACCTGGATGCCGGCGCGAGCCAGCATCTTGGTCAGGCCGGTGCCTGCCATCAGGCGATCCAGGCCCAGCTTGGCCAGCAGTTTGGAGAGCAAGGTATCCAGCAGCTTGGCCACCACGAAGCCCAGCAGCACCACGACCAGCGCGCCGAACAGGCGCGGGATGAAGCCCGCTACCGGCGTCCATACCGAGGTCATGGCGTTAACGAGACCTTGAGTCCAGGGGTCGAATTCCATGTTCAATCAGCCTTATCTTCAGAACGGACAGAAGCGTTGCGGCGCGACACAGGCGCCAGGTGGGGCGAACCATTGTTGAGGGCGATCATCATGGCGTCGAGCCAATGCCCCATCAGGCTGAACAGATCCCCCGCGCCCACCTGGCGATTGGCAGTCTTGAGCACACGGCCCAGAGCAGCGTCGTCATCATGGTCGGGCTGCGGAGACGCCTTGAGCAGGTCCCGCAGGGATTCTTCAAACGGATCGTGCATGCGCACCTCGCGTGGATATGTCGGCTAGACGTGCCCGGATCGGATCGGGTCACATCAGAGCCAGCGCAATCGACGAAACAGCCAGATCTGAAACCCTGCAATTCCGAGAATGAATACGCAGGCAATGACGAAACCGTAAGGCGTCTCGTCGCCGGGAATTCCCCTGACGTTCATTCCCAGCAGGCCGGTAATGAAGCTCAGTGGCAGGAAGAAGCCGGTGGTGATGCCCAGCAGGTACATGGTCCGGCTGGTGCGCTCGCCCTGCCGGCGACTTTCGCTTTCCAGCACCAGGCCGATGCGCTCGCGAATCAGCTCCAACTCTTCCAGGTAGCGCGTCAGCCTGTTGTTCAGCTCATTCCAGTAGTCACTGTCGTCATCCAGGAACCAGGGCATCCGGCTGCGCGCCAACTGGCCATAGATGTCGCGCTGCGGAGCCAGGAATCGCTTGAGGCCGGCGGCGCGGCGACGAATTTGCAGCATCAGGTCATGATCGGGGCGGAAGCGCTCGCTGTTGTCGAGCTGCTCTTCCTGCTCATCGATGGTTTCGGACAACTCCGCCACCAACGAGTCGATCTTCACGGTCAGGTGCTCCGCCAGATAGAGCAGCACCTCGGACGCAGCCTTCGGGCCGGTACCCTTCGCCCACTGCTCGATCAGCTCATCGGTGGCATGCAGCGGCCGCAGGCGCAGCGAGACGAGGCGCTGCGCCGAAGCAAAAATGCGCACCGACACCATGTCCTCGGGAACAGCTCCTGGATTCAGGTTCACGCCGCGAAGGAACAGCAGCAACTCATCATCGGGCAAGGCCAGCATGCGCGGCCGGGTGCTCTCTTCGAGCAGCAGATCGCAGGCGAATTCGGACAGCCCGCTCTGCTCCCGCAACCAGCGTCGCGCCAGCGGATGGCTTCGATCCCAGTGCAACCAGAGGCTTTGCTCAGGCGCCAGTTGCAGGTCCGCCAGCGCTTCGCGGGAAATCGACTCGGCACCGCCCTTCCCGTCCAGCACGAAGGCATGTACCAGCCCCCACTGGGCGTTCTGCTCCTCGAACATTCAGTCTCCTTGGAAGAAAAAGCCCGGCATCGCCGGGCTCTTTTAATCAGGCCGGCATCTGCAGCGGTTCGGGCGAAACGATGATGCCGTTGTTGTCCGCGTACACGTACTCGCCTGGGCGGAAGGTCACGCCACCAAAGGTGACCACCACATTCAGGTCGCCGATGCCGCGCTTGTCGGTCTTCATCGGGTGGCTGGCCAGGGCCTGGACGCCGAGGTCGGTCTGGGCGATCACATCGACGTCGCGGATGCAGCCGTAGACAACGATGCCTTCCCAACCGTTCTTCGCAGCTTTCTCGGCAAGCATGTCGCCCAGCAGGGCACGACGCAGGGAACCGCCCCCATCAACCACCAGCACTTTGCCTTTGCCGGGCAGATCGACCTGCTCCTTGACTACGGAGTTGTCCTCGAAGCACTTGATGGTGACGATTTCGCCGCCGAAGGAATCGCGCCCGCCGAAGTTGCTGAACATGGGCTCGACGACCTGGACCAGCTCCGGATAGGCATCGCACAGATCAGGGGTAACGTATTGCATGGACATCTCCTTGATAGCAGTTACAGATCGAGACCGATGCGGTCGCCGTCATAGGTCAGCGTCAGACGCTGCAACGGCGGGCAATTCGCATTGACCGGAGGACCACTTGCGTACCTCCTAATGGCGCTCAGCAGAACGGCGCACCCCTTATTTGGGCTGCGATTTTCCCTGAGGATCGGCTGCTGATCAACGACGATCCGCAACAACTGCCATCCGCGCAGCGGAAGACGCCAATCAATTGCCCCACCGCGACGAATGCGAAGCCTCGCCGCTCAGTGATCCCCGCCATCTTTAGCACAGCCTTCCAGCACCCGAAACCAGAAACTACGGGCCGGCGGCGGACTAGAGCGCCACGCCCTCCGCCGACGATGCTGTCGCGGGCAGACACAGGTGCTCCAGCCAGTGGGCAACCAGCGGCCAGACTTCACGTTCGGCAACCTTGCTCACCAGCATTTCAATGTGGCCGAAGTCGTCGCTGAATCCCTCGTCCTTCGCCAGACGGAGGAAATGGCTGTACTCCCGAGGTACTTGCTCCACCAGCTTGCGACATGCCCAGACAGGATCCTGCAGGTCGCCCGCCGCTGCCACACCCAGCACAGGGACGCGCACATCCGCCAACCCGGCCCACCAATCCTGCTCGGTATCGCCAAATCGACCGAACAGGCCGTGCCAACGCATGCTCTCCAGGACGAGACCGATGGGTTCGTCTTCCGGTCCGCGCTTGAGGCGCGACCCCGAAAGCACCTGGAATCGTTTGAGCAGCATTCGCCCACCCCAGGCCACCGGCGGTACTTTCAGCGGCCAGTAGACCCGACTGACCTGGCTGCCGAACAACGCGGCGGACGCCACGTCCTCGTCGCCCAGATAGTGCCCGCCCAAGGCAGCCGCAAGGGTCGTGCCGCCCAGGGAATGCCCTATCCAGTGCGGTGCCTGGCCGCATTGCTCGCGAACGAAGGCCGCAATGGCGGGCAGATCGAAGCGTGCATAGTCGGCCACACGGTTGCGGCGGTAATGCTGGTTGCGTGGCGACAGGCCGTGACCGCGCATCTCGGCGATCCACACATCGAAGCCGGCGCGGACCAGATAGGGTCCAAGCCCCAGTCCTTTGGGCGAATACCAGAACCGGCGATTGGAAAAACTGCCGTGGACCAGGATGACCGGCACACCCCGAGCGTCCTCCTGGCCAAGAAGGCCAAGACGCGTCAGGACCAGCTCGACACTGGCGTCGGGACTATTGCCGGGTTTCAGGCGATAGACGTCTTCGGTCAGATCGCCACGGAGTTCCGCGCTTATCAGCGCAACGGGAAAGAGTTCGCTACTGCTTTGCATGATTGCTGCTTGCACAAAAAAAGGGCGGGTATCAAACCCGCCCTTTTTGTTTCGACTTACGAGGATCAGGCCTGACCTTCCGCCAGGAAGAACCAGGTATCCAACACGGAGTCAGGGTTCAGGGACACGCTCTCGATGCCCTGCTCCATCAGCCACTTGGCCAGATCCGGGTGGTCGGACGGGCCCTGGCCGCAGATGCCAATGTACTTGCCAGCGTTGTTGCAGGCGGAAATGGCGTTGGCGAGCAGCTTCTTGACCGCCGGGTTACGCTCGTCGAACAGGTGGGCGACGATGCCGGAGTCGCGATCCAGACCCAGGGTCAGCTGGGTCAGGTCGTTGGAGCCGATGGAGAAGCCATCGAAGAATTCCAGGAATTCATCGGCCAGCAGCGCGTTGGACGGCAGCTCGCACATCATGATGACTTTCAGGCCATTCTCACCGCGCTTCAGACCATTGCTGGCCAGCAGCTCGACCACCTGGCTCGCCTCGCCCAGGGTCCGCACGAACGGAACCATGATCTCGACGTTGGTCAGGCCCATCTCGTTGCGCACTTTCTTCAGCGCACGGCATTCCAGTTCGAAGCAGTCGCGGAAGGACTCGCTGATATAGCGGGAAGCACCGCGGAAGCCCAGCATCGGGTTCTCTTCTTCCGGCTCGTACAGCTTGCCGCCGATCAGGTTGGCGTACTCGTTGGACTTGAAGTCCGACAGGCGCACGATGACCTTCTTCGGCCAGAAGGCTGCGGCCAGGGTGCTGATGCCTTCGACCAGTTTCTCGACGTAGAAGCCAACCGGGTCGTTGTAGCCGGCAATGCGCTTCTCGACGCTTTCCTTGATCTCCGCCGGCAGGCTGGCGAAGTTCAGCAGCGCCTTCGGGTGCACGCCGATCATGCGGTTGATGATGAATTCCAGGCGGGCCAGGCCCACGCCCTCGTTGGGCAGTTGGGCGAAATCGAAGGCGCGATCCGGGTTGCCGACGTTCATCATGATCTTGAACGGCAGGTCGGGCATGGCATCGACGGAGTTGGTGCGGATATCGAAGCCCAGTTGGCCTTCGAAGATGAAGCCAGTGTCACCCTCGGCGCAGGAAACGGTTACGCCCTGGCCATCCTGAAGCACCTGGGTGGCGTTACCGCAACCCACGACTGCAGGAATACCGAGCTCACGGGCGATGATCGCCGCGTGGCAGGTACGGCCACCGCGGTTGGTGACAATAGCGCTGGCGCGCTTCATCACGGGCTCCCAGTCCGGGTCGGTCATGTCGGAGACCAGCACGTCGCCCGGCTGGACCTTGTCCATCTCGGATACGTCGTGGATCACGCGAACCTGGCCGGCGCCGATGCGCTGTCCAATGGCACGGCCTTCCACCAGGACCTTGCCCTTTTCCTTGAGCAGGTAGCGCTCCATCACGGTGGCGCTGGAACGGCTCTTCACGGTTTCCGGACGGGCCTGCACGATGTACAGCTTGCCGTCGTCACCGTCCTTGGCCCACTCGATGTCCATCGGGCGGCCGTAGTGCTTCTCGATGATCAGGGCCTGCTTGGCCAGTTCGGTCACTTCGGCGTCGGACAGGGAGAAGCGGGCGCGATCGGCGCGATCCACGTCCACGGTCTTCACCGACTTGCCGGCCTTGGCTTCCTCGCCGTAGACCATCTTGATTGCCTTGCTGCCCAGGTTGCGGCGCAGGATGGCGGGACGACCGATTTCCAGGGTCGCCTTGTGCACGTAGAACTCGTCGGGGTTGACGGCGCCCTGCACCACGGTCTCGCCGAGGCCGTAGGCGGAGGTGATGAACACCACGTCACGGAAACCGGATTCGGTATCCAGGGTGAACATCACGCCGGCGGTGCCGGTTTCCGAGCGGACCATGCGCTGTACGCCAGCGGACAGTGCGACCAGCTTGTGGTCGAAGCCCTGGTGTACGCGGTAGGCGATGGCGCGGTCGTTGAACAGGGAAGCGAAGACTTCCTTGGCAGCGCGGATCACGTTGTCCACGCCACGGATATTCAGGAAGGTTTCCTGCTGGCCGGCGAAGGATGCGTCAGGCAGGTCTTCGGCGGTGGCGGAGGAGCGCACGGCAACGGCCATGTTGTCGTTACCAGCGGCCATCGCGGTAAAGGCGGTGCGAATTTCCGCATCCAGACGGGTCGGGAACTCGGCGTCCATCACCCACTGGCGGATCTGCGCGCCAGTCTTGGCGAGGGCATTGACGTCATCTACGTCCAGGGCATCGAGGGCAGCATGGATGCGCTCATTCAGGCCGCTCTGCTCGAGGAAGTCACGGTAGGCCTGGGCAGTAGTGGCGAAACCACCGGGAACGGAAACACCGGCACCAGCCAGATTGCTGATCATCTCGCCCAGGGATGCGTTCTTGCCCCCCACATGCTCAACATCGTGAACGCCGAGCTTATCGAGGGAAACTACGTACTCTACCAAGGTGATCTCTCCACTATTTGTTGGAAAAGCTCATGCGGAACAGCTCCGCAGCGTTCTGGCGCTAGTCCAGAAAAATACGTCACAATGCCGACCGGCTCGGGCCTGGCGAAAAACGCGGCCTATCATAGCCAAGAATCGATCCTGACTTAAGGCCTTTGGCGCAAATGAAACGAACCGCTTTCTTCATTTCCGACGGTACCGGTATCACTGCGGAAACCCTTGGCCAGAGCCTCCTGGCGCAGTTCGAAACCATCACCTTCAACAAGATCACGCGGCCCTATATCGACAGCGTTGAAAAAGCGCGCGCCATGGTACAGCAAATCAACAAGGCTGCGGAGGTGGACGGGGCCCGCCCGATCATCTTCGACACCATCGTAAACCAGGAAATCCGCGACATCCTGGCCACTTCCAACGGCTTCATGATCGACATCTTCTCGACCTTCCTTTCGCCGCTGGAACAAGAACTTACCTCACATTCGTCCTACTCGGTCGGCAAATCTCACTCGATTGGTCACCACACCAATTACATGGAGCGGATCGAGGCGGTGAACTTCGCCCTGGACAACGACGACGGTGCCCGCACGCACTACTACGACAAGGCCGACCTGATCCTCGTCGGCGTGTCCCGCTGCGGAAAGACTCCGACCTGCCTATATATGGCAATGCAATACGGAATTCGTGCCGCAAATTATCCGCTTACCGAAGAGGATATGGAGCGCCTGCAACTCCCCGCCGCCCTGAAAAAGTACAAGAACAAGCTGTTCGGCCTGACCATCGACCCGGACCGCCTCACCGCTATCCGCAACGAGCGCAAACCCAACAGTCGCTACGCCAGCTTCGCCCAGTGCGAGTTCGAAGTACGCGAGGTGGAAAACCTCTTCCGCCGCGAGAACATCACCTTCATCAACTCCACACATTTCTCGGTAGAAGAGATTTCCGCCAAGATCCTGGTGGAGAAAGGCGTCGAACGCCGGCTCAAGTAAGCCAGACGTTGATGAAAAAGCCCGCTTCGGCGGGCTTTTTCACGATTCCCTTTTTAGAAGGAATCGCCAGGCACGCGAACCCATCCTTCCATCAGTACCCGCGCACTGCGGCTCATGATGGCCTTGGTGACCTGCCACTGACCGTCTACCTGGCAGGCTTCGGCGCCCACACGCAAAGTGCCCGACGGATGCCCGAAACGCACGGCGCTGCGCTCGCCGCCACCGGCCGCGAGGTTTACCAGGGTACCGGGAATGGCCGCAGCAGTGCCGATGGCCACGGCAGCAGTGCCCATCATCGCGTGGTGCAGCTTGCCCATGGACAGCGCGCGCACCAGCAGATCGATTTCACCTGCCTGTACTTCCTTGCCACTGGACGTGCGGTAATTCTTCGCCGGGGCGACGAAGGCGATCTTCGGCGTGTGCTGGCGGGTCGCCGCTTCTTCAGGGGTCTTGATCAGACCCATTCGCAGGGCGCCCGCGACGCGGATCTTCTCGAAGCGCGCCAACTGCTCGGAATCGCCGTTAATGGCTTCGCGCAGCTCGGCGCCGGTGTAGCCGATGTCCTCGGCGTTGACGAACACGGTCGGGATGCCGGCGCTGATCATGGTCGCCTTGAAGGTGCCGACACCGGGCACTTCCAGGTCGTCCACCAGGTTTCCGGTCGGGAACATCGAACCGCCCTCTTCGCCGTCGTCAGACGGATCGAGGAACTCCAGCACGATTTCCGCTGCCGGGAAGGTCACGCCGTCGAGTTCGAAGTCGCCGGTTTCCTGGATCTGGCCATTGGTGACCGGCACATGGGCAATGATGGTTTTCTTGATGTTGGCCTGCCAGATGCGCACCACGCAGGTCCCGTTGTCGGGAATCCGCGCAGGATCCACCAGCCCGGCATGCAGCGCGAAGGCGCCAGCGGCGGTAGAGAGATTGCCGCAGTTGCCGCTCCAGTCGACGAAGGCCTTGTCGATGGAAATCTGACCGTAGAGGTAGTCGACGTCGTGATCCGGCTGACTGCTCTTCGACAGGATCACGCATTTGCTGGTACTGGAAGTGGCGCCGCCCATGCCGTCGATATGCGCAGAGTACGGGTCGGGACTGCCGATCACTCGCATGAACAACTTGTCACGCGCTTCGCCGGGCACCTGGCAGCGCTCGGGCAGGTCTTGCAGGCGGAAGAACACGCCCTTGCTGGTACCACCACGGATGTAGGTGGCGGGGATTTTCACTTGGGGTACGTGGGCCATTCTCATGTCCTGTTGGCATTGGTAGGAGCGGGCTTGCCCGCGATTGAAGCCCCGCTACGGGGTCGTTCGCGAGCAAGCTCGCTCCTACAGATGGGCTAGCCGACGGCTTTCTGCGAGGAGGACTCGAGGAAGTCCTGAGCGAAGCGCTGCAGCACGCCACCAGCCTCGTAGATCGACACCTCTTCGGCGGTATCCAGGCGGCAGGTCACCGGCACCTTGAGGGATTCGCCATTGGTACGGCGAATGACCAGGGTCAGGTCGGCACGCGGCTTGCGCTCACCGATCACGTCGAAGGTCTCGGTGCCGTCGATGCCGAGGGTCTTGCGGGTGGTACCCGGCTTGAACTCCAGCGGCAGCACGCCCATGCCGATCAGGTTGGTGCGGTGGATGCGCTCGAAGCCTTCGGCCACGATCGACTCGACACCCGCCAGGCGCACGCCCTTGGCCGCCCAGTCACGGGACGAACCCTGGCCGTAGTCGGCGCCGGCGATGATGATCAGCGGCTGCTTGCGATCCATGTAGGTCTCGATGGCTTCCCACATGCGCATGACCTTGCCTTCCGGCTCGACGCGCGCCAGGGAACCCTTCTTCACCTCGCCGTCGACCACGGCCATTTCGTTCACCAGCTGCGGGTTGGCGAAGGTGGCGCGCTGCGCGGTCAGGTGATCGCCGCGGTGGGTGGCGTAGGAGTTGAAGTCCTCCTCGGGCAGGCCCATTTTCGCCAGGTACTCGCCAGCCGCCGAGTTGGCCAGGATGGCGTTGGACGGCGACAGGTGGTCGGTGGTGATGTTGTCCGGCAACACAGCCAGGGGACGCATGCCCTTGAGGGTGCGCTCGCCGGCCAGGGCGCCTTCCCAGTACGGCGGACGGCGGATGTAGGTACTCATCGGCCGCCAGTCGTACAGCGGGCTCTCGGCTTCCTTCACGGTGCCGAGGTCGAACATCGGGATGTAGATCTGCTTGAACTGCTCGGGCTTCACCGAGGCGGCGACGATGGCGTCGATCTCCTCGTCGCTCGGCCACAGGTCCTTCAGGGTGACGGGGTTGCCGGCCAGGTCATGGCCCAGCACATCCTGTTCGATGTCGAAGCGCACGGTGCCGGCAATCGCGTAGGCCACCACCAGCGGCGGCGAGGCCAGGAAGGCCTGCTTGGCGTACGGATGGATACGACCGTCGAAGTTGCGGTTACCCGACAGCACGGCGGTGGCGTAGAGGTCACGGTCGATGATTTCCTGCTGGATCACCGGATCCAGAGCACCGGACATGCCGTTACAGGTGGTGCAGGCATAGGCAACGATGCCGAAGCCGAGCTTCTCCAGTTCCGGCAGCAGGCCGGATTCTTCCAGGTACAGCTTGGCAACCTTGGAACCCGGTGCGAACGAAGTCTTCACCCAGGGCTTGCTCACCAGACCGAGGTCGTTGGCTTTCTTCGCCAGCAGACCCGCGGCCACGACGTTGCGCGGGTTGGAGGTGTTGGTGCAACTGGTGATGGCGGCGATGATCACCGCGCCATCCGGCATCAGGCCATCAGCTTCCTCGGCCTTGCCGGCCTCCAGCTTCGCCTCGTCGGCGATACCGCGCTCGGCCAGCGCGGAAGTCGGCAGGCGACGATGGGGGTTGGAAGGACCCGCCATGTTGCGCACCACGCTGGACAGGTCGAACTGCAGCACGCGCTCGTACTCGGCGGTGACCAGCGCATCGCCCCACAGACCGGTGGTCTTGGCGTAGTTCTCCACCAGCTCCACCTGCTCCGGCTCGCGGCCAGTCAGCTTGAGGTAGTCGATGGTTTGCTGGTCGATGTAGAACATCGCCGCGGTAGCGCCGTATTCCGGGCACATGTTGGAAATGGTGGCGCGGTCACCGATGGACAGGCTGTCAGCACCTTCGCCGAAGAACTCGACGTAAGCGCCCACCACCTTCTCCTTGCGCAGGAACTCGGTCAGGGCCAGGACGATATCGGTGGCGGTAATGCCAGGCTGGCGCTTGCCAGTCAGCTTGACGCCGACGATGTCGGGCAGGCGCATCATCGACGCGCGGCCGAGCATCACGGTTTCCGCTTCCAGGCCGCCCACGCCGATGGCGATCACGCCAAGCGCATCCACGTGCGGGGTGTGGCTGTCGGTGCCGACGCAGGTGTCGGGGAAGGCCACGCCGCCACGCGCCTGGATCACCGGGCTCATTTTCTCCAGGTTGATCTGGTGCATGATGCCGTTGCCGGCCGGGATCACATCGACGTTCTTGAACGCAGTCTTGGTCCACTCGATGAAGTGGAAGCGGTCCTCGTTGCGGCGCTCTTCGACAGCGCGGTTCTTCTCGAAGGCATCCGGATCGGAGCCGCCGAATTCCACGGCCAGCGAGTGGTCGACGATCAGCTGGGTCGGCACCACCGGATTGACCTTGGACGGATCACCGCCCTGCTCGGCGATGGCGTCGCGCAGGCCGGCCAGGTCCACCAGGGCGGTCTGCCCGAGGATGTCATGGCAGACCACGCGGGCCGGGTACCAGGGGAAGTCGAGGTCGCGCTTGCGCTCGATCAGCTGTTTGAGCGAATCGGTCAGCATGGCCGGGTCGCAGCGACGCACCAGTTGCTCGGCCAGCACGCGGGAGGTGTACGGCAGCGTGGCGTAGGCACCCGGAGCGATGGCATCCACCGCCTCGCGGGTATCGAAGTAGTCGAGCGCCGTGCCCGACAGGCTCTTGCGGTATTGGCTATTCATGATTAGGCGCGGTCCTTGAGGGGCACGAACTTCAGGTCTTCCGGGCCGACGTAGTTGGCGCTCGGGCGGATGATCTTGCCGTCGATGCGTTGCTCGATGACGTGGGAGGACCAGCCGGAGGTACGGGCGATCACGAACAGCGGCGTGAACATGGCGGTGGGCACGCCCATCATGTGGTAGCTGACGGCGCTGAACCAATCGAGGTTGGGGAACATCTTCTTGATTTCCCACATGGTCGACTCAAGGCGCTCGGCGATGTCGTACATCTTGGTGTTCTTCTGCTCGGCGGAGAGTTCGCGAGCGACTTCCTTGATCACCTTGTTGCGCGGGTCGGACACGGTGTAGACCGGATGGCCGAAGCCGATCACCACTTCCTTCTTCTCGACGCGGGCGCGGATATCGGCTTCCGCCTCGTCCGGGTTGTCGTAGCGCTTCTGGATTTCGAAGGCCACTTCGTTGGCGCCGCCGTGCTTCGGCCCACGCAGCGCGCCAATGGCGCCGGTGATGCAGGAGAACATGTCGGAGCCGGTGCCAGCGATCACACGGGAGGTGAAGGTGGAGGCGTTGAATTCGTGCTCGGCGTAGAGGATCAGCGAGGTGTGCATGGCGCGGACCCAGGAGTCGCGCGGCTTCTCACCGTGCAGCAGGTGCAGGAAGTGACCGCCGATGGAGTCGTCGTCGGTCTCGACGTCGATGCGCTTGCCGTTGTGGCTGAAGTGGTACCAGTAGAGCAGCGCGGAGCCGAGGGAAGCCATCAGCTTGTCGGCGATATCGCGAGCGCCCGGATGGTTGTGGTCATCCTTTTCCGGGGACAGGCAGCCCAGCACGGAGACGGCGGTACGCATCACGTCCATCGGGTGGGCGGACGGCGGCAGTTGCTCAAGGGCAGCCTTGACGCCAGCCGGCAGGCCGCGCAGGGCCTTCAGCTTGGCTTTGTAGCCGGCCAGTTCAGCGACGTTCGGCAGCTTGCCGTGCACCAGCAGGTGAGCGATTTCCTCGAACTCACAGGCGTTGGCGAAATCGAGAATGTCGTAGCCACGGTAGTGCAGGTCATTGCCGGTACGGCCAACGGTGCACAGAGCGGTGTTGCCAGCGGCGGTGCCACTCAGGGCCACGGACTTCTTCGGTTTGAAGGCAGTAGTGGTTTCGGAAGCGCTCATCGCGTGATTCTCCTCATTTCAATCCGGTAGTTTGAGTCTTGTTATTCCGCAGGCCGCCCCATTAATGAGGGGGCGGCCCACTTCCGGTTACTTCTTGGCAGCGAACAGCGCGTCGAGCTTCTGCTCGAAGGCGTGGTAGCCAATGCGGTCGTACAGTTCCGCGCGGGTCTGCATCAGGTCGATGACTTCCTTCTGATGGCCGTCGCGGCGAATCGTGGTGTAAACAGCCTCGGCTGCCTTGTTGGCGGCACGGAAGGCCGACAGCGGATAAAGCTGGATGGCGACGCCGACCGAAGCCAGCTCATCGCGCGAGAACAGCGGGGTCGCGCCGAACTCGGTGATGTTGGCCAGCACCGGTACGCCCAGCGCATCGACGAAGCGCTTGTAGGTCGGCAGGTCGTAGGCGGCTTCGGCGAAGATGGCGTCCGCACCCGCTTCCACGTACTGCTGGCAGCGCTCGATGGCGGCGTCTACGCCTTCAGCCTGGATGGCGTCGGTGCGGGCGATCAGGAAGAACGCCGGATCGGTCTTGGCATCGGCAGCGGCACGGACGCGATCGACCATTTCCTCAGTGGAAACGATCTCCTTGCCCGGACGGTGACCGCAGCGCTTGGCGCCAACCTGGTCTTCGATGTGGGCAGCGGCCGCGCCAGCCTTGATCAGGTTCTTGACGGTGCGCTCGATGTTGAAGGCGCTTGGGCCGAAGCCGGTGTCGATGTCCACCAGCAGCGGCAGGTCGCACACGTCGGTGATGCGGCGTACGTCGGTGAGCACGTCATCGAGGGTGTTGATGCCCAGGTCCGGCAGGCCCAGCGAACCCGCGGCGACACCGCCGCCGGACAGGTAGATGGCCTTGAAGCCGGCGCGCTTGGCCAGCAGCGCATGGTTGGCGTTGATGGCGCCGATGACCTGCAGAGGATGTTCTTCGGCGATGGCGTCGCGGAAGCGCTGGCCGGCGGTTTTCTGACTCATGACTCACCTCGTGTTTTGGACGGGTTGGCGAGCGCTTCCTGGTAGTGGCGCTCGATATTGCGCTTGGAGGCACCGATGTGACGGCGCATCAGCAACTCGGCCAGTTCGCCGTCACGATCGGCGATGGCATCGAGAATTCGGTGGTGCTCGTTGAAGGCCTGACGCGGCCGGTTCGGCACGGAAGAAAACTGTAGTCGGTACATGCGCACGAGCTGGTACAGCTCGCCACAAAGCATTTTGGTCAGGGTCTGGTTGCCGCTGCCCTGGATGATCCGGTAGTGGAAGTCGAAGTCGCCTTCCTGCTGGTAGTAGCCGCGTCCGGCCTGGAAGGCCTCGTCGCGTTCGTGGGTATCCAGCACCCGGCGCAGCTCGTCGATCTCGGCCTGGCTCATGCGCTCGGCGGCCAGGCGGCAGGCCATGCCTTCCAGGGATTCGCGAATTTCGTACAGCTCAATCAGCTCGGCATGGCCGAGGGACACCACCCGCGCACCGACGTGGGGCACACGTACCAGCAGGCGTTGCCCTTCCAGGCGATGGATCGCCTCGCGCAGGGGGCCACGGCTGATTCCGTAGGTCCGCGCCAGCTCGGGCTCGGAGATCTTGCTGCCCGGAGCGATCTCGCCACGCACGATGGCCGTCTGGATGCGCCGGAATACGCTCTCGGAGAGGGTTTCCGAGTCCAGCTGATCAGTAACGGTGGCTTCAGGAGCGTCAATCATGATTGTCGACACATTGTTGTTTGATGGCGCAAAACTACCCCTACCAACCCAGCCATGTCAAACAATCGCCGACCAATTGTCGACAATCTGTCTAATAGCTGAAAATTTGGGTACGCATCACGCTCCAGCATCTGAAGCCATAAGCGTCTGTCGCACCGGAAAATCCGCGTGTTAGAATGCGCGCCGCCAGCGCCAGTCTGGGCGCCAATGACTTGCCTGCTAGACTCCCAGACCAGGCGCCGCAGCCAAGATGGCCGTGGGCCGGGCTCCTGGACCGATGACCGCGTTACGCTCAAAGGACTTATGACACTCAAGCCCTTCGCCCCCTTTGCCTGCCTGCTTGCCCTCCCCGGACTTGGCTTCGCCACCGAGAAGACCGTCTACGGTCTCAATGAATACGCCAAGCTGAAGGATCTCGACCTGGAGGTCGCCGCCAAGCTCGACACCGGTGCCAAGACCGCATCCCTCAGTGCGCGCGATATCAAGCGCTTCAAGAAGGACGGTGAGACCTGGGTGCGCTTCTACCTGGCTATCGACGACGCCCACGAACATCCGATCGAGCGCCCCCTGGCCCGAATCAGCAAGATCAAACGCCGCGCCGGGGACTTCAACCCCGACGAAGGCAAGACCTACACCGCACGCCCGGTCATCGAACTGGAAGTGTGCATGGGCAAGGCCCTGCGGCAGATCGAAGTGAACCTGACCGACCGTAGTGCTTTCCAATACCCGCTTCTGATCGGTTCCGAGGCGCTCAAGCGCTTCGATGCACTGGTCGACCCGAGCCTTAAATACGCTGCCGGCAAACCCGGCTGTGCCACCGACGCAAACTCTGACGAGTAACCCACATGCGCTCTCTTACCCTGCATCTGAAAGTCCTGATCACCCTGTTGGTGAGCCTGGGCGTTCTGATAACGGCCTACCAGATATTCATCCAGGGCATTCCGATCACCGAGGATGCGACCGACGACCTCTGGAACATCGACGCCAAGGTCGAGTTCCAGGCGAATCCGCGCGATCCGGTCAAGGTCCAGATGTTCGTTCCGCCGCTGAACCGGGACTACGTCAGCCTCAACGAGAGCTTCATCTCCAACAACTATGGGGTGAGCATCAATCGCGCCGACGGCAACCGCAAGGTGACCTGGTCGGCCCGTCGCGCCAGTGGCAACCAGACCCTCTACTACCGCCTGGTACTGACCAAGCGCTACAGCGGCGAGAAGCCCAAGGACAAGGGTCCGATCTTCCGCGACAGCATTCCGGTGGAAGGCCCCGAGAAGATCGCCGCCGAAGCCCTGCTGGCGCCCATCCGCCAGCACTCGGCTGACGTCGAGACCTTCATCAGCGAGACCATCAAGCGGGTCAACAACCTGAACGATGACAACGTCAAGCTGCTGCTGGCCGGCGACACCGGCACCCCGAACAAGGCCAAGGCCATCGAGCTGCTGCTGTCCATCGCCCACGTGCCGATGGAGCGCGTCCACACCATTCGCCTGATGAGCGAACAGGCCCAGAGCCCCGAGCTCTGGCTGCGCAGCTTCAACGGCGAGAACTGGCTGTACTTCAACCCGGACACCGGCGAGCAGGGCCTGCCCAGCGACCGCCTGATCTGGTGGACCGGTGACGACAACCTGATCACCGTCGACGGCGGCAAGAAGGTCCAGGTGACCTTCAGCATGAACAACAGCGAGATGAACGCCATCCGCCTGGCCAAGCTGACCGACGAGAACACCGACGCCGACTTCCTCGAGTACTCGCTCTACGGCCTGCCGCTGCAGACCCAGCAGACCTACCAGATCATGATCATGATCCCGATCGGCGTGCTGGTGATCCTGATCCTGCGTAACCTCGGCGGCCTGCAGACCCTGGGTACCTTCACCCCGGTTCTGATCGCCCTCGCCTTCCGCGAAACGCAGCTGGGCTTCGGCATCGTGCTGTTCACCATCATCACGGCACTCGGCCTGTCGCTACGTTCCTATCTCGAACATCTGAAGCTACAGATGTTGCCGCGACTATCGGTGGTGTTGACGTTCGTGGTGGTACTGATCGCCGTCATCAGCCTGCTGAGCCACAAGCTCGGCCTGGAGCGCGGCCTGTCCGTCGCCCTGTTCCCGATGGTGATCCTGACCATGACCATCGAACGCCTGTCCATCACCTGGGAAGAGCGCGGCGGCGGCCATGCCTTCAAGGTGGCCATCGGCACCCTGGTCGCGGCCACCCTGGCGCACCTGCTGATGACCGTGCCGGAGCTGACCTACTTCATCTTCACCTTCCCGGCCGTGCTGCTGATCATGGTGGGCTTCATGCTGGCGATGGGTCGCTACCGCGGCTACCGCCTGACCGAGCTCTTCCGCTTCAAAGCCTTCCTGAAGGACTGAGCCATGTTCGGCCTGATCAAGACGTGGAAAGCCCTCGAAGCCAAAGGCATCATGGGCATCAATCGGCGAAACGCGGACTATGTGCTGAAGTACAACAAACGGCACCTGTACCCGATCGTCGACGACAAGATCATCACCAAGCAGCGCGCCATCGAGGCGGGGATTCACGTACCGGAAATGTACGGCGTCATCTCCACCGAGAAGGAAATCGAGAAGCTCGACGAGATCATCGGCGAGCGTAACGACTTCGTGATCAAGCCGGCGCAAGGCGCCGGCGGCGACGGCATCCTGGTGATCGCCGACCGCTTCGAAGGCCGCTACAAGACGGTCTCCGGCAAGATCATCAGCCACGAGGAAATCGAGCACCAGATTTCCTCGATCCTCACCGGTCTCTATTCCCTCGGCGGTCACCGTGACCGTGCGCTGATCGAGTACCGCGTGACCCCGGACCAGATCTTCAAGAGCATCAGCTACGAAGGTGTACCGGACATCCGCATCATCGTGCTGATGGGCTATCCGGTGATGGCGATGCTGCGCCTGCCGACCCGGCAGTCCAACGGCAAGGCCAACCTCCACCAGGGCGCCATCGGCGTCGGTGTGGACCTGGCCACCGGCGTCACCCTGCGCGGCACCTGGCTGAACAACAAGATCGCCAAGCATCCGGACACCACCAATGCGGTGGACGGCGTGCAGTTGCCCAACTGGGACGGCTTCATGAAGCTGGCGGCCGGTTGCTACGAGCTGTGCGGCCTGGGCTACATCGGTGTCGACATGGTGCTGGACCAGGACAAGGGCCCGTTGATCCTCGAGCTCAACGCCCGCCCCGGCCTGAACATCCAGATCGCCAACGACTGCGGCCTGACCCACCGCGCCCATGCCGTCGAGGCCCGCCTCGAAGAGCTGAAGGCCAAGGACATCCAGGAGACACCGGAAGAACGCGTGCGCTTTTCCCAGGAGCTCTTCGGCTTCGTGCGGCCGACGGAGATCTGATTCACCGCTTCGAGGAAAAGCCCGGCCAAGTGCCGGGCTTTTTCATTTGAACCTGAGTCACCGGCTCTGCCTTCCTGTAGGAGCGAGCTTGCTCGCGAAAGATCGTGCACGGACTGTTCGCGAGCAAGCTCGCTCCTACAAGGCTTTACCGGTCCACCATTGGTGGCTTGGCTGGGCACCGATGGTGGATGAAGAAGCGCCATCCACCCTACGAACAGCGGAAACAAAAAAGGGGCCATTCGGCCCCTTTCTTCATTACCCGCGCAACCTCAATCGTTGCTCGGCTTGTTCACCGCGTGCAGCACGTACTGCGGCAGGGCGAAGGCACCGACGTGGATTTCCGGGTTGTAGTAGCGGGTCACGATACCGCTGCCGGCATAGCGCTGGCGCAGGGTCTCCACCGGAAGCTTGCGCAGCTCGGCGTCGGTAGCGCCCCAGGCGAAGGTCATGGCGCCGCCGATGTAGGTCGGCACCGCGGCCTGGTAGAAGTGCCAGTCGGCGAACAGGCTGTCCATGCGGCCGGCAGTGGTCTGCACTTCGCCAAGCTGCATGAAGGGAGTGCCGTTCTGGGTGACCAGCACGCCGCCGTCGTTCAGGCAGCGGCGGCAGGCCTGGTAGAAGTTCTCGGAGAACAGCACCTCGCCCGGACCGATGGGATCGGTGGAGTCGGAGATGATGACGTCGAACTTCTCCTGGGTGGTGGCGACAAAGCGCATGCCGTCGTCGATCACCAGGTTCAGGCGCGGATCGTCATAGGCGCCCTTGGAGTGGTTCGGCAGGAACTCCTTGCACATCTCGACCACGGTGCCATCGATCTCGACCATGGTGATGCGCTCGATATCGCGATGCTTGCTCACTTCGCGCAGCATGCCGCCGTCGCCGCCGCCAATGATCAGGACGCTCTTCACCGCCCCATGGGCGAGGATCGGTACGTGGGTGAGCATCTCGTGATAGATGAACTCGTCCGCCTCGGTGGTCTGGATCACGCCGTCGAGGGCCATGACACGCCCCATGCGCGAGTTCTCGAAGATCACCAGGTGCTGGTGCTCCGTGCGCACTTCGTGCAGCAGCTTGTCCATGCGGAAGCGCTGGCCGTAACCGTCGTAGAGAGTTTCCTGATAATCGCCCATGGGTTGTCTCCCCTGCTGGCTGTAATAGCGGACGGTGCCACCGCCCCATGAAAAGGCGCGCATTCTACTGTGGCTTGGATGTCAGGTCGAACCGCGGCGGGAGAATTTGAAAGTCAGTTTTGCAGAGACGACGCGGCGCCAGGAGGATATCGTCGCACCATGACCGCTAACGCTCCCTTTCCAGATTCCAGCGAGCCCATCAAGCCCATGCGCCTTGAATACTTCGAGCCCTGGAGCTGGAAGCAGTTCCAGCAACATTTCGCCTTGCGCCGTCTACCGGGTGTCGAGCAGCTGACCTCCGACAGTTACTGCCGCAGCTTCCGACTGGGTGAGCGCAGCGGCTGGTTTCGCCTGCGACCACTGCCCGGTGCCCTGGAGCTGGAGCTGAGCCCCTCGGCCCAGGACCTTGCGCCCCGACTGGCACCGCGCGTTCGCCAGATGTTCGACCTGGACAGCGACCCGGCCGCCATCGCCCATCACCTGGGCCGCGATCCATTGCTACAGGATCTGCTGGCCCGCTTTCCGGGCCTGCGCCTACCGGTCGCCTTCGACCCATTCGAGCAAGGAGTGCGCACCATCATCGGCCAGCAGGTGACGGTAAAGGCCGCCGTGACTATCGCTGGACGCCTGGTGGAGCGCCTTGGCGAGCCACTAGTGGACGCAGAAGACCACGGACCGCAGCGACTCTTCCCTACCCCACAAGCCATCGCCGACGATCCGCTACCCGGCATCGGCATGCCCGGCAAACGTGTCGACACATTGCGCCGATTCGCCGGGGCAGTAGCCGACGGCAGCCTGGAACTGAGCCTGGCCGCCGGCGTCGAAGCCCTGGTTGAACGCCTTTGCGCCCTGCCCGGCATCGGCCGCTGGACGGCCGAGTACATCGCCCTGCGCGCCTTTGGTCAGCCGGACGCCTTCCCCACCGCCGACCTGGGCCTGCTCAAGTCGCCACTCTGGGGCCCCGGCGGGATCAGCGCGAAGGAACTGGCCAGCCGCGCCGAACAGTGGCGACCCTGGCGCGCCTACGCCGCCGTCTATCTCTGGCAGAGCTACGCAGAGGAGCAATGAAGATGTATTTCCGCTATCACGAAAGTCCCACCGGCCCTCTGCTGCTGGCAGGCGACGAGTCCGGCCTGCAGATGCTCTATATGGACAACGAAGGGCGCGGCTACCCGGACGAAAGCTGGGAGGCAGCCGGACGACGGCTGGACGAACCTTGCCGCCAGCTGGAGCGCTATTTCGAGGGCCGCCTGAAACGCTTCGACCTATCGCTGGCTCCCCGCGGCACGCCGTTCCAGCAGCGAGTCTGGCAGGCCCTCCTGCAGATTCCCTACGGTCAAACCACCAGCTATAGCGAACTGGCAGAACGACTCGGCAATCCGAAAGCGGTACGTGCGGTAGGAACCGCCAACGGCGCCAATCCCATTTCCATCATCATTCCCTGCCATCGGGTCATCGGCCGCGATGGCAGCCTGACCGGATATGCCGGCGGCCTGCCGCGCAAGGCACTGCTACTCAAGCTGGAAGGCGTGAAGCTGCAGCCGGAACAGGACCAGTTGCTGCTGATCTGATTCAAGGCTGGCGAACGCGCGCCAATACCTTCGGTGGATCAGCCAGCGGCAGCTCGATGATCAGCCCCTCCCCGCTCTTGGGCGCGACCCCGGTCAGGGCCTTGATGTTCACCTGGTGACTGACCATCACCACCGGGCGATCCTTGGGCACTTTGTCGATGGCCTTGCGCAACTCCACCGTCTGCGCCGCCTGGCTGTCGGGGTCGCTGAAGAAGGAATCCAGCGCCGACAGGGTTTCGACCGCCCCTAGCCCCATCTCCTGCGCGGTGTCCTGCGCGCGACACCAGGTGCTGGTGTAGAGACGTGGCTGTTCGACCTTGCGCCGCACCAGCAACTTGCCCCAGCGCCGAGCTTCCTGGCGCCCCTTGTCGCTGAGATTGCGCTGGGTACTGCAATCGCCCAGGCGGAAGCCTTCCGGGTCGCCGGTGCCGGGGGCGGTGGTATGGCGCAGCAGGAGAAACGCCTTGCCCTCGCGCAGCGCCTGCCAGGCCGACTTCTGGTCAGCAGCCGCCGGCACTGCCAGCAGCGCCACCATCATCAGGACCAGTAGGCGGGTCATTGCCTGGCCGCCAGTTGCACCGTCCGGTCGCGGGTTGCCCTGTACAGGCCCGGGGCGGGGCTATCCGTATCGATGCAAAGGCAGGAATCCATGGGGGGACGCTCCCAGGTGGATGCAGTCACCCCAAGGATAGATCGGCCGATCGAAGCCTTCCTCGTGCTCCGTCAGACGATTTCAGGAAGAGTCAGAAACGCGCCAGATCGATCACCGCGAAGCTCGCCACCGTTTCGTGGCCCTCAAGCACGCCACCCTCGCGCGCCAGGCCGATGGTCTGCATGCCGGCCTCGCGGGCGGCATCCAGCTCCTGGACCACGTCGGAGAGGAAGAGAATCTCCTCGCCGGGTCGGCCGATGGCAGCGGCGATGCGCTGATAGGACGCAGCCTCGCGCTTGGGTCCAGAGGTCGTGTCGAAGTAGCCGGAGAAGTGCGGCGTCAGGTCGCCCGCCTCGGAGCAGCCGAAAATCAGCTTCTGGGCCTGGATGGAACCGGAGGAGTAAACGTAGAGCGCGTAGCCTTCCTGTTTCCAGCGACCTAGCGCTTCCACGGCATCCGGGTAGACATGCCCCTTGAGCTGGCCGGCGCGATAGCCCTGCTCCCAGACCATGCCCTGCAGGGCCTTGAGCGGCGTGGCCTTGCGGTCTTCGGCAATCCAGCCGTGGAGGATTTCCACGACCCGTTCCACGCTGGCCCCGGTTTCGCCACTTTCCGCGCGCACCGCGTCGATCTGATGTGCCACCGCCGGTTCGTCGGCGTGGGTCAGGACAAACTCAGGCAGGTGGCGTGCAGCGAAGGGGAAGAGCACGTCGAAGACAAAGCTCACCGCGCTGGTGGTGCCTTCGATGTCGGTGAGGATGGCCTTGATGGGCATTGGGAAACTCCAGGTGAATCGAAAGTTGCCGTCGTAGGAGCCAGCTTGCTGGCGAAACCGCGGGGACGGTTCGCGAGCAAGCTCGCCCCTACCGAGGCCGGGATCAGTCTTCCAGCTGTGGGAAGCGCTTGGCGATCTCGTCGCCGGTGAACTGGGCGACCCAGCCTTCCGGGTTGTTGAACAGGCGGATGGCGACGAAGTGCGGATGTTCACCCATGTCGAACCAGTGGCGGGTGCCGGCCGGTACGGAGATCAGGTCGTTCTTCTCGCAGAGCACGGCATAGACGTAGTCGTCGATGTGCAAGGTGAACAGGCCGCGCCCGGCAACGAAGAAGCGCACCTCATCTTCGCCATGGCGGTGTTCGTCGAGAAACTTGGCGCGCAGCTCCGCCTTTTGCGGGTGGTCGCTGGCCAGGCTGACCACGTCGACGGTTACGTAGCCCTGCTCCTGCATCAGCCGGTCGATCTGCGGGCGATAGGCGGCGATCACCTCGTCCTGGCTGGCACCCGGCGTGATGGGCGCGGAAGCCTCCCAGCGCTCGAAGTGCACACCGACGGACGCGAGGGTCGAGGCGATATCATCCAGGTGGGTCAGGACCTTGTTCGGCAGGTCGGGGCTGGATTCGTGGTAGACGGTCAGGCTGCTCATCTGGGTACTCCTTGCGGGCGTCCTCCCGGCTCTCTGGCGGGTGGGACGGCACCGTTGTCAGTCAGGCATCTTCGTGCGAAGGAAGCTTCAGCGCTGGGTGATCGAGAGCGTCTTCAGTTCGCATTCGAAGAGGAATTCGAAGGCTTCGACCTGGCGCAGGGCATCGCTCATGCGCGGCCCCCAAGTATAGAGGCCATGTCCTCGGATCAGGTATCCGACGCAGTCCGGATGCTCGTCCAGCCAGGGTTGCACCTGGGTGGCCAGGCGAGCGATGTCCTGGTCGTTGTCGAAGATCGGCACCAGCACCTGCGATTCATGGGTGCTGATGCCACTGAAGGCCTTCTGCAGCTCGTAGTCGGCGAACACCAGCGAATCGGCCAGGGTCAGGCGCGACAACACGGTGGCATTGACCGAGTGGGTGTGCAGCACAGCACCGATTTCCGGCTTCCAGCGATAGAGCTGGGTGTGCAGCAGAGTTTCCGCCGATGGCTTCTTGCCCGGTTCCAGGCTGTTGCCATCCAGGTCGGTGGCCAGCACGTCGTCCGGGCCGAGTTCACCCTTGTGCTTGCCGGAGACGGTCAGCAGCGCCTCGGTGGCGGAAAGCCTTGCCGAGTAGTTGCTGCTGGTGGCTGGCGACCAGCCGCGACCGTACAGGAAGCGGCCGGCGTCGATGATTTCCTGGGCGAGTTTCTGGCGATTCATGCCCGCTCCTCTTGCAATTGGGTGGCAATGATAACGGCTGCGGCAAGCGCCGCGAGACTGGCGATGGCGTAAGTCCAGACCGGTCCCAGGCTGCTCCAGCTGTAGCCCGAGTAAAGTGCACCCAGCGCTCCGCCGGTACCGGCGAGTGCTGCGTAGAGCGCCTGGCTCTGGCCCTGTTGGCGCGGTCCGAAACGACGTTGCACGAAATGGATGGCGGCCGCGTGAAAGCTGCCGAAGGTGGCGGCGTGCAACAGTTGGGCGAACAGCAGCACCGGCAACTGGTCGGCGAAGTTACCGATCAGCAACCAGCGCAGGGCAGCGATCAGGAAGCTGGCCAGCAGCACCACTCGTACCGAGTAGCGCGCCAGGATGCGAGCCATCACGATGAACAGGAGCACCTCGGCCACAACGCCCAGCGCCCAGAGTTGGCCAATCAGGCTTCGCGAGTAGCCGAGGGATTCGAGATAAATGGTCTGGAAGCTGTAGTAAGGCCCGTGAGACAACTGCATCAGCCCCACACATAAATAGAAGGCCAATACACCCGGCTGGCGCAGTTGGGCCAGGAAACCACCCTGCCCCGGCGTGTCCGGCCGCGCCTGGGGAACTGCATTGGGTACCCAGAAGCTGCTGAGGACGATTCCCGCCATGATGAAGACCAGCGCCCAGGGATAGAGATCCAGGCTGAACAGCTCGAACAGCGTGCCCAGGCCAATCACCGTGAGAATGAAGCCGATGGAGCCCCACAGCCGAACCTGGCTGTAGCGCGCGGCCTGCTCGCGCAGGTGCGCCAGGGTGATCACTTCGAATTGCGGCAGCACCGCATGCCAGAAGAACGCGTGCAGGGCCATGATCAGGGCCAGCCATGCATAGCTGTGGCTGACGAAGATCAGCGAGAAGGTCAGCAGCGTGCAGAACGCGCCGAAGCGCACGATATCCAGGCGACGGCCACTGCGATCACCCAGCCAGCCCCAGAGGTTGGGCGCCACGCAACGCATCAGCATCGGGATGGCCAGCAGCTCGCCGATGCGCGCACTGGAAAAGCCCAGGTGCGCGAAGTACAGGCCAAGGAAGGGCGCCGTGGCGCCCAGCAGGGAAAAATAGAAGAGATAGAAGCTGGACAGCCGCCAATAGGGCAGCGCGTTCGCGCTGCCGGTCACAGCTGGCCGAGCACCGGGGTTGCGACCCGCACGTCGGCGTTCTGCGCACGATGTCGCAGCAGGTGGTCCATCAGCACGATGGCCATCATGGCTTCGGCGATCGGGGTTGCCCGGATGCCCACGCAGGGGTCATGACGGCCCTTGGTGACCACGTCCACCGGGTTGCCATTGATGTCGATCGAGCGGCCGGGGGTGGTGATGCTGGAGGTGGGCTTCAGCGCCAGGTTGGCGACGATTGGCTGGCCGGAGGAAATACCGCCGAGGATGCCGCCAGCGTTGTTGCTGAGGAATCCTTCCGGGGTCAGCTCATCGCGGTGCTGAGTACCACGCTGGGCTACGCTGTCGAAGCCGGCCCCGATCTCGACGCCCTTGACGGCGTTGATGCTCATCAGTGCATGGGCCAGTTCGGCATCCAGGCGGTCGAAGATCGGCTCGCCCAGCCCCGGCGGCACGCCTTCGGCGACGACGGTGATCTTCGCGCCCACCGAATCCTGGTCACGGCGCAGTTGGTCCATGTAGGCCTCCAGCTCGGGTACCTTGTCCGGGTCGGGGCTGAAGAAAGCGTTCTGCTCCACCGAATCCCAGGTCTTGAAGGGGATCTCGATCGGGCCGAGCTGGCTCATGTAGCCGCGCACGGTGATGCCCTGGGTGGCCAGGAATTTCTTGGCGATGGCACCAGCGGCCACGCGCATGGCAGTTTCCCGCGCCGAGGAACGGCCACCGCCACGGTAGTCGCGGATGCCGTACTTGTGGTGGTAGGTGTAATCGGCGTGGGCCGGGCGGAACAGGTCCTTGATCGCCGAGTAGTCCTTGGACTTCTGGTCGGTGTTGCGGATCAGCAGGCCAATCGAGCAGCCGGTGGTCTTGCCTTCGAAAACGCCGGAGAGGATTTCCACCTCATCGGCTTCCTGTCGTTGGGTGGTATGGCGGCTGGTGCCCGGCTTGCGGCGATCGAGATCACGTTGCAGGTCCTCGAGGGACAGTTCCAGCCCCGGCGGGCAGCCGTCGACTATGGCGACCAGCGCCGGACCATGGCTTTCGCCAGCGGTGGTGACGGTGAACAGCTTGCCGTAGGTGTTGCCGGACATGCACAGTGCTCCGCAGAAATGGGCCTCGATTCGAAGGTCGAGCAGTATACCCGCGGCGCCTGGCCAGTTCACCCCTCGAACCTTGCGCCGCCAGTCACGTCCAACCCGCCAACCGACAACCGACTCCGTCCCGATGCTGCGACTCTTCCTTCTACTCCTTCCCCTCCTCGCCAGCCTGGCCCAGGCCGCCCCCCAGAGCGTGCTGCAACGTCCCATCGAATTGGACACCGGCAATGGCGTATTGCGCGGCACCCTGCTTCGCCCGAAGACCGATCAACCGGTACCGGTGGCGTTGATCATCGCCGGCTCCGGCCCCACCGACCGCGACGGCAACAACCCACTCGGCGGACGCAACAACAGCCTGAAGAAACTCGCCCAACTGCTCGCCCGCAATGGCATCGCCAGCGTGCGCTACGACAAGCGCGGCATTGCCGGCAGCCAGGACGCCGGCACCGACGAACGCCAACTCAGCATCGAACTCTATGCCCGCGATGCGGCGGCATGGGGCCAACGCCTGAAACATGACCCGCGCTTCTCGCGACTCATCCTCATCGGCCACAGCGAGGGCGCGCTGATTGCCAGCCTGGCAGCGGAAGCGGCCGGCGCGGATGCGCTGGTGAGCATCTCCGGCAGCGCCCGCCCCATCGACCAGTTGTTGCGCGACCAGTTGCAGAGCCGCCTGCCGCCGCCACTTCTGCGCCAGAGCGAAGCCTTGCTGGCCAGTCTGCGTGCGGGCCAGCAAGTGCCCGAGGTGCCGCAATCGCTGGAAGTGCTGTTCCGGCCCAGCGTGCAGCCTTACTTGATTTCCCTGTTCCGTCAGGACCCGTCCGAAGCCTTCGGTCGACTGCGTATCCCGGCGCTTATCCTGCAGGGCAGCCACGACATCCAGGTCAGCGTGAGCGACGCGGAGCAGCTCAAGGCCGCACGGCCTGACGCGGAGCTGGCGATCATCGAAGGCATGAACCACATGTTGCGCATCGTCCCCATGGACATGGAGCAGCAACTGGCCTCCTACGGTAACCCGAACCTGCCCCTGGCTCGGGAACTGGGCGAACGCATCCTGGCGTTCATTCAGCAGCAGTTCGACTCCAGAAACTCGAAAGTCAGTCGATAAAGGCGAAAGGTTCTGTAGGAAATCTCGCCTAATAAGGGCAGTTGCGCGCAGAATATTGCACTGACGTACCAGCTTCATCGCCACCGGCCCTTACAAGGTACTTCCCGATGACCGAAAGCCCCGCCGAACAGCAGAGCGTCGAAGAAGCCGCCCCCCAGCCCCATCCGTGGTCCGAGCTGGCGGCGGAACAGTTCGACCTGCTACGGCTCGCGCCCCTCCCAATCGACCGGCACACCGGCTCACGACCGCTGCGCTTTGTCGAACTCGGACGCGTGGAACGCCACAGCAAGGAGCAGAGCGTGCTGCGCCTGAGCGTCGGACTTCCCGGGCAGAAAGTGCGCAAGGAGCAGAATTTGCTGGAAGTCTGGGTGGACCACCGCGGCAAGCGAGTTCGCTTCGGCCCGGAAAACGGGTTGAACCTGGAGCCACAGAACCGCGGTCTGGGCCGCTTCCTCCTGGCCCAGGGCATCGCCTGGGCCAAGCAGCATTGGGCGCACTATCGCGTCGAAGGTGGCGCCCTGCCGGCCAAGGATGCCCTGGACAACGATGCGCGCCTGCGCCGCGACCATGTGCTCAAGGCGCAAGGCTTCGGGATCGAGTACCTGGACAACCTACAGCTCAAAGCCAGTTACGGCGCCGGGCGGCTCAGCGAGCTGCACGGCGACTGGCATCGCGAGAAGGTCCAGTTGGTGGGGCTGCAGGAAGCCGCTGCAATGCTCGAACAGGCGGATCAGAACCTGCATCGGCAGGAAGTGGAAATTCGCAAACTGGAAGAGCGCATCGCCGTCTACAAGCGAGAGGACAGCGGACTGCGCTTTACCATTGCGTGCCTGGTGGCCTTTGCGGTTTTCCAGGCTGGCCTGCTGATCTGGATCACAACCCGCTGACCCGACGGGTCAGGGATTCAAGCGCGAGCGGAACAGCGCCTGGTGCTCCCGGCACTGCTTGGCGCTGAGCATGAATACCCCGTGGCCACCGTGCTCGAAGTCCAGCCAGAGGAAGTCCACCTCCGGGTAGATATCCTCCATATGCACCTGACTGTTGCCCACTTCCACGATGAGCAAACCTTTCTCGGTCAGGTGATCGGCCGCTTCGGCCAGCATGCGCCGCACCAGGTCCAGGCCGTCATTGCCGCAGGCCAGGCCCAGTTCGGGCTCATGCTGGTATTCGGCCGGCATGTCGGCGAAGTCTTCGGCATCCACGTAAGGCGGATTGGAAACGATCAGGTCGAAGCGCTGCCCCGGCAATCCATCGAAGCCGTCGCCCTGCACGGTATAGACCCGATCCTCCAGGCCGTGGCGCTCGATGTTCAGGTTGGCCACCTCCAGCGCGTCGAACGAGAGATCGCCCAGCACCACCTCGGCTTCGGGGAAGGTATGAGCGCAAGCAATGCCGATACAGCCAGAGCCCGTGCAAAGGTCGAGCACGCGTGCCGGCTCCTGGGGCAGCCAGGGCGCGAAATGCTGCTGGATCAGTTCAGCGATGGGGGAACGCGGCACCAGAACCCGCTCGTCCACGACGAAGGGCATTCCACAGAACCAGGCTTCGCCGAGCAGGTAGGCCACCGGCACGCGCTCTTCGATACGCCGGTGCAGCAACTCGCGCAGGCGGACGCACTCGTCTTCTTCCAGACGGCAATCCAGATAGCTGTCGGAAATCTCATAGGGCAGGTGCAGCGCGCCGAGTACCAGTTGGCGAGCCTCATCCCAGGCGTTGTCGGTGCCGTGACCGAAGAACAGGTTCTCAGCATGGAAACGGCTGACAGCCCAGCGGATGTAATCACGCAGGGTGCGCAGGCGGGATTCAGACACGGCAACTACCTCAGGAAACGGGCCGCAGATTCTATCACCCCTGCCGCCCCGGGGCAGCCCGCGACAGCCGACGAACGGAAGCGCCCATCTGCGGCTCGATCCGCGATCCCCGCTGCCCGGCAACTGGCCGTCACGCCCTGGCAGGGCAACTGGACCTTGGTCCATGGTTCACTTATTCCGTCGCAGGGCGGACAATGGTGGCCATGTCGTACTTGGAGATTCGCATGTCCGCCCCGAAATCCATGTTCCAGCTCAGTGGCCGTGGCTATCCGCCCGCCAGTCTGAACAATGCCACCCTGGTGATCATCGACGCTCAGGAAGAGTACCGCAGCGGCGTTCTTGCCCTGCCCGGCCTGGATGCCGCACTCGGCGAAATCGCCAGTCTCCTTGCCACTGCCCGGACCATGGGTAGCGCCATTGTCCACGTGAAGCACCTTGGCGTACCTGGCGGCATCTTCGACCCCCGCGGCGAGCGCGGTGAGCACCTGCCCGAAGTCGCGCCCCTGCCGGGCGAGATCGTCGTCGAGAAGCGCCTGCCCAACGCCTTCGCCGGCACCGACCTGCACGACCGCCTGCAGGCAATCGGCCATCTTGACCTGATCGTCTGCGGCTTCATGACCCATTCCAGCATCAGCACCACGGTCCGCGCTGCGAAGGACTATGGTTATCGCTGCACGCTGGTGAGCGCCGCCTGCGCAACCCGCGACCTGCCGACCGTCGACGGCGGCGTCATCAGCGCGGAAGACATGCACCGTGTCGAGGTGATCGCACTCGCCGACAACTTCGCCAGCGTGGTGCCGCAGGCCAAGGCGCTTATCTAATCCAGGGAAGCGTCGTTACATCCCGCGACATCCGCGACGGGGTGGACCGGAACAACCGCCAGCTGGCGCCGGTCATACCCCGATCAAGTAAGAGGACGTCCGGATGAAGTTATCCGATGGTTTCGATGCCCGCCGCCTCCGCCCACGGGGCCCAGGTAGCTGGCGCTGGCGATTCGCAGCGGCCCTGTCCGCGCTCTTCGCCGTGTTTGGCGTGCTGCTGGCAATGGCCGGCACCGCCACCCTCCTTGGCCGCTCCCCTGCCCTCGGCCCCCTCAACGACAGCACTGGCGCGGCGATCGTGCTGCTGCTCTTCGGCCTGCTCTTCCTCTGGATCGGCATACTCGCCTGGCGCCTCTGCCGGCGGCGTTCGCGGCGCCGCGACGGCCTCAGCATGTCGCCCCATCTGATGAAGAAACGCGACTGAGCCTCGCACGAGTCATTTGGGTAAACTAGCCGCCCTTCGCGGAGGCCTGCATGCAAGACGACACCCAGAAAAACGACTCCTGGAACGACGACGAAAGTTCCTTGTTCGCCGACCAGATGCGCGGCGTGAAGCGCATCCAGAATGATCGCGCCGACACCGGCAAGGTACGCGCTGACCAGAAGCAGATGGCCAACCGTCGGCAGAATGCGACCCTCAGCGTGGCCAACGTCAAGGTCGACGGCCTGTCCGATCAGTTCGTCATCGACGTCGGCGCCGAAGACGAACTGCACTGGGCCCGGGACGGCGTGCAGGAAGGCCAGATGCGCAAACTCAAACAAGGCCAGATCGGCTTCGACGGCAGCCTCGACCTGCATGGCATGACCGTGGAAAAGGCCCGCGAAACACTCTGGGACTTCATTGCCGAAGCCACCCGCTTCGAAGTGCGTTGCGTGCGTGTGACCCATGGCAAGGCGGCACGCCTGGACGGCAAGCGACCGCTGATCAAGAGCCACGTCAACACCTGGCTGCGCCAGCACCCGCAGGTGCTCGGCTTCACCTCCTGCCTGCCGAAGCACGGCGGCACCGGCGCCGTCTATGTGATGCTGCGTCGGACCATGCTCGACGGTCGCGACGAATAACCACGGATCTGCTGCGCGTCGGAAAATGGTGAGGCGGGTTGCTGCCTGAGGGTGGATGGCGAAGAACTGTTACAACACTGCTTGTCCCTCGCGGATTGGGCGGAGCACTGGGCCAACCGTCTGCCCGTGCCTGAAAAATGACTCGCACTGGCGCATGGTGCCCTTGCCAGCCGCCCCTTCGCGCCCTACCCTGCGCCTTTGCGTAAATCCCCACAGGAATTTCCATGTCCCTGGAACAGCATTACACCGCGATCCTCGGCCAGCTCGGCGAGGATGTCTCCCGCGAAGGCCTGCTCGATACCCCGAAGCGCGCCGCCAAGGCAATGCAGTACCTCTGCCGCGGCTACCAGCAGACGCTGGAGGAAGTCACCAACGGCGCCCTGTTCAGCTCCGACAACAGCGAAATGGTGCTGGTGAAGAACATCGAGCTGTACTCGCTCTGCGAACACCACCTGCTGCCGTTCATCGGCAAGGCCCACGTGGCCTATATCCCCAACGGCAAGGTATTGGGCCTGTCCAAGGTCGCGCGCATCGTCGACATGTTCGCCCGCCGGCTGCAGATTCAGGAAAACCTCAGCCGCCAGATCGCCGAAGCCGTGCAACAGGTCACCGGCGCTCTTGGCGTGGCCGTGGTCATCGAAGCCCAGCACATGTGCATGATGATGCGCGGTGTTGAGAAGCAGAACTCCTCCATGGTCACCTCGGTGATGCTCGGCGAGTTCCGCGAGAACGCCGCCACCCGCAGCGAATTCCTCAGCCTGATCAACAACTGAGTTATCGCTGTCCCCGAAAAAGCCGGCGCAAGCCGGCTTTTTTGTTGCCGCGCCAAAGTGCCGGGACTATTGGTCAGGGATTTTTCCAGGCAATTGGATATCGGGATTCTCCGGGATGTCGCGCAATCTGGCATTCCAGAGACCACCCCATCACATGCCGAATGGAAGGAGATGGACCATGTCGACCGCAACTCCCCACCCGATACTGATCCGCGCTTCGCGCCAGAACACCCGGCACCTGCTGCCTTATTTGCACAGCCTCGCCTTGGGCGGCCAATTGGAAGCGCGAGCAAGCGGCGAATGGCTTCTGGCCGCTGAAGATGAGGCAGAGGCCGAAGAAGCGCTGGGAAAACTTTTCGACAGCGGCCTGGTGAGCTGCCTGAGCTTCTGACTAGAAGCTCTTGCCGTCCACCTTCACCACCTTGAGCCCGTCGACGGGAACATCCTCCAGACAGCGGACATTCACTGCCGCCATGGCCTTGCCTTTGGGATCGGTCGCTTCGCCGAAGGGCGCGCAGCCACAGTTGGCGCAGAAATGATGGGCGATGTGCATGCGGTTGAAGCGGTAGGTGGAAAGATCGAACTCGGGCGTGGCGAGCCTGAGCTGCTCGCGCGGGACAAACCAGAGCAGATAGCCGCGCCGACTGCACAAGGAGCAGTTGCACTCCATGACCTGCTCCAGGTTGCCTTCCACTTCAAAGGCGATCTTCCCGCAGTGACAACTGCCTCGGTATTTCATGGTCGACACTCCCGGAAACGCCTGTTGGCAGGCTGGAGCGTCCAACTTAGTACAAGGCTGGAAGGTCCGCCATGAATGCAGAAACCAGGCTGCGGCCTGCCCTCAACCGAAGAATCGCCTCATCGAGCGCGAAAGCCAGCCGCCGTTGCTGTCGTCCCGCGTCAACTGCTGCATGTTGGCCTTGACCGCTTCGACGTAGTTGGCGTCGTCATTACGGATGTGATTGAACAGCCAGCGACCAAGCAGATCCTTGAGCTCGTCGGCCACGTCATCACCGGCCTGATGACGCGTGCGGAACACGTTGACCCGCCGGATGAACAGTTCGTGGACCTTCTTGTGCGCCCGGCTGAACTGGTAGCCGGCATCTTCCAGCAGGGTTTCCTCGAAGGCGAAGTGCGACAGCGTGTAGTCGACCACTTCCTCGATCACCCGTGCCACAGCTGCCTTGTCCATCTGCAATTGGGCGGCATGCAATCCATTGATCATCTCGACGATGCGCTTGTGCTGGCCATCGATGACTTCGATGCCGGTGTCCAGATCACTTTCCCACTCGAGATACACCACTTGTTCTCCTCACCGTGCCGCCCGGCGTTGTCTGAAAGATCGAAACGGCCGGTAGGCTAGTGGCTGGCAGTGGGAAAAATCTTGATTCCAATCAATAAGATGAGAACAACCTGCAGACGTGAACAGGCTTTCGAGTCACCGCGCGGGTTCGCTGATAGGGGTCACCGCACAGCCCGGAGCAACGGATATCCGCCACGCGCCCACTGTTCGCCAGAAACGAAGAAGCCGGCTTGCGCCGGCTTCTTCATAGATCAGATAACTTCAGTCGAACATCCCCACATGCCGGGGATGGCTGGCCACGCGGTCCAGCCAGGCGAGGATCGCCGGGTAGCCGGACAGGTCGAATCCGCCTTCATGGGCCACATGGGTGTAGGCATAGAGGGCGATATCAGCGATGGAGTAGCGATCCCCCACCAGGTACGGCGTGCGCTGCAGCTGCTTCTCCATCACCTTCAGCGCCTTGTTCCCGCGCACCTGGCAGACCTTGTACTCCTCCAGACGATCTTCCGGCATGCCCTTGTAGAGCTGGATGAAGCGCGCCACCGCGACATAGGGCTCGTGGCTGTACTGCTCGAAGAACTGCCATTGCAGCACCTGGGTGCGCAGGCGCGGCTCCGCGGGCAACAGGTCGCTGCCTTCGGCGAGGAAGTTCAGGATGGCGTTGGATTCCCAGAGCGTGGTGCCGTCTTCCAGCTCCAGGACCGGGATCTTGCCATTGGGGTTCTTCTCGAGAAATTCAGGGCGCTCGGTCTCGCCCTTGAGGATGTCCACCGGCACCCACTGGTACGGCAGGCCGAGCAGATTGAGGATCAGCTTGACCTTGTAGCAGTTGCCGGATTTGTAGTCGCCGTAAACCTTGTACATCGCTCTACCCCTCTGTGGTCAGGCAGCTTCCGCAGCCTGGGCCTGGCGGATGACGCCTGCGAGTCGTTTCAGACCTTCGCCCAGGCGCTCAGGCGCCACATGGCTGAAGTTCAGGCGCAGGTGACCCGGGTGCTTGTCCGGGTCGATGAAGAACGGTTCGCCCGGCATGAAGGCGACATTCTGTTCCAGCGCCGGCTTGAGCAGCGTGCGAGTGTCCAGCGGCTGTTTCAGGGTCAGCCAGAAGAACAGCCCGCCCTGGGGAATTTCCCAGGTGGCCAGCTCACCGAAATGTTCCTCCAGTGCGGCTTGCATGGAATCGCGACGCACGCGATAGAAATCACGCAGCTCGGCCAGGTGCTGGCGGTACTGTTCGGTGCCGAACCATTGCAACGCCTGCCACTGGCCGATGCGGTTGGTGTGCAGGTCGGCGGACTGCTTCAGGCGCAGCAGGTGCGGGAAGAGATCCGGGGTGGCAATCAGGAAGCCCACACGCAGACCCGGCAGCAAGGTCTTGGAAACGGTACCGGTGTAGATCCAGCTGGCCTTCTTCAGGCGGCTGACGATGGGCGTGGCGCTGCCTTCGTCGAACACCAGCTCACGGTAGGGCTCGTCTTCGATCAGGGTGACGCCGAACTCGTCCAGCAGTGCAGCGACCGCATCACGCTTGGCCTCGCTGTAGCGGGTACCGGACGGATTCTGGAAGGTCGGAATCAGATAGGCGAAGGAAGGCTTGTGCTGTTCCAGACGCTGGCGCAGGGCCGCGATTTCGGGGCCATCAGCTTCCTGGGGAACGGCGATGCAATCAGCGCCGAACAGCTGGAATGCCTGGAGGGCCGCCAGGTAGGTCGGGGCTTCCAGCAGCACTTCGGTGCCCGGATCGATGAACAGCTTGGACGCCAGGTCCAGGGTCTGCTGCGAGCCACTGACGATCAATACCTGGCTCGCCTCGCAGTGCACGCCCAGGGCACGCGCTTCGGCGGCGATGGCTTCGCGCAGCGCCGGCTCGCCCTCGCTCATGCCGTACTGGCCCATGCTGGCCGGCATCTCGTCCCAGTCCACTTTCGGCAGCATCGGCTCGGCTGGCAGGCCTCCAGCGAACGACATCACTTCCGGACGCTGGGCGGCGGCAAGGATTTCGCGGATCAGGGAGCTTTTCAGGCGGGCGATGCGTTCGGAGAAGGCCATGGATTGTCACCGGGTGCGGAAGCGAGGAAATTAAGTCAAACTGCTTGACCGAAACTACGACGACCACGACAGATACGTCAATATGCTTGACCTGAAAAATCCCAGCATTCAGCAAGCCGCCATGGAAGCCTTCTTCTTCGGCTACCAGGCCTTCACCAGCAAGCCGGACGAAATCCTCGCCCGCCGAGGCCTGTCGCGGGTGCACCACCGCATCCTGTTCTTCATCGCCAAGTACCCCGGGCTGAGCGTCAAGGAATTGCTGGGCTACCTGGGCGTGACCAAGCAGGCACTGAACACGCCGCTGCGACAGCTGATCGAGATGAAACTGGTGGAAAGCGTCGCTGCCGACGACGACAAACGTAAGCGCCTACTGGGGTTCACCGCCGAAGGCGCCAGACTGGAACAGGCCTTGCGCCGGGAACAGGCGCGACTGCTGCAACGCGCCTTTGGCGAGGCTGGGGAAGAAGCGGTACGCGGCTGGCTGGAGGTCAACCAGGCGCTCTGCACCGCGCGGCAGACGGAATCCGCCGAGGGTTAGCTGGACGGCTCCAGTTCTCGCGCGCCGCGGAAAAACACCAGCATCATCGCCAGGTTGCCGGCGATCAGCGGCAGCAGCCCCAACAGCATCAATACGATGGTGGCCATCATGATGCCGCCCACCAGGTCCAGCCAGCCCATCACCCTGAAAGCCGGATAGGCGTTCTGCACCTTGAGCAGGCGCACCCCGAGCCAGGCGGTCAAGGCGCCGAGCACGGCAATCGCACCGAAGTAGAACAGCATGGGCCAGCCCGGTTCAGTGCTGGCATCGCCCATCAGGACATCCAGCAGTTCGATCGCCAGGCTCCCGATGATCACCGCCCAGACCGGCGGCGCCAGCCCCTCGGCAGAAAAGCGTGCCTCGGCGAACAGCTTCAGGCGGATCAGCAGGTAGCAGCCCAGCAGTGTCAGCGCCGCGCCGATCCAGTCGGAGAGACGGGTCATCAGCGGGTCTTCGGTGGCGCCGGCGGCCACGGCAATACCCGTGAGGATGAGGGTACCCAGTGCACAGGCCAGGCTCAGCCAGCCCATCAGTCTCAAATGCCCCGGCGTCCAGCCGTTCATCTGGCGGGGCCCCGCGTCCTCCACCAGATCCACACGAGGGGCGGCGTAGGGGTTCTCGTCCATGTGCATCACTCCAGGCGGCAAAAGCATCACAGTAGCCGCAGATACCCAGGGTGCCAACCGACTGTATTGCTCAACCCGTGCGTTGCTGTATCGGGACGTTGCGGCACGCCTAGTCGTAGTCTGCTGGCACAACGACAAGGTGACCGCCCATGAGCCTGGAACTGATCTTCGCCTTCATCCTCTTCGCCTTCGTCACTTCCGTGACGCCCGGCCCCAACAACATGATGCTGCTCGCTTCCGGGGTGAACTTCGGGGTACGCCGCAGCCTGCCGCATATGCTCGGCATCAGCCTCGGCTTCATGGTGCTGGTGATGTGCGTCGGCCTGGGATTGTCCCAGGTATTCCAGCAGGTCCCCCTGCTCTACACCGCGCTGCGCTACATCGGCGCGGCCTACCTGCTCTACCTGGCCTGGAAGATCGCCGGCTCCGGCGCACCGGATGCCGGCAACGCCGAGAAGCGGCCGAAGCCCTTTACCTTCCTCCAGGCGGCAGCCTTCCAGTGGGTCAACCCCAAGGCCTGGGTCATGGCTATCGGCGCCATCACCACCTATACCCCGCAGGACAACTTCGTGGTCAACGTGGTTCTGATCGCCGCCCTGTTCGCCCTGGTCAACTGCCCCAGCGTCGGACTCTGGACAATCGCCGGCAGCCTGCTGCGCCGCTGGTTGTCCGAACCGCGCATACTGCGCCTGTTCAACATCGGCATGGCCCTGCTGCTGGTGGCTTCGCTCTATCCCATCCTGGTCGACGTCCACGGAAAGATCTGATGACCTCAACTTCGGAAACCCCGGCCAACCCGACGCGCCTTCGTCCCCTGGCCGACTCCTCGCCATCGGCCATCGTGGCGGGTTTCATCGCCATGCTCACCGGCTACACCAGCTCCCTGGTGTTGATGTTCCAGGCGGGACAGGCTGCGGGGCTCAGCAGCGCGCAGATCTCCTCCTGGATCTGGGCGCTGTCCATCGGCATGGCGCTGACGACCATCGGACTCTCGCTGCGCTACCGCACGCCCATCGTCGTTGCCTGGTCCACGCCCGGCGCTGCCCTGCTGATCACCAGCCTGCCGGGCGTGAGCTACGGCGAGGCAATCGGCGCCTTCATCGTCTGCGCCGCCCTGCTCGCCCTGGTGGGATTGACCGGTGGTTTCGAGCGGTTGATGCGCCGCCTGCCGGGGTCACTGGCGGCCGCGTTATTGGCCGGCATCCTGTTCAAGATCGGCAGCGAGATCTTCATCGCTGCCCAGCACCGCACCGCCCTGGTGCTGGCAATGTTCTTCAGCTACCTGGTGTTCAAGCGCCTGCAACCGCGCTACGCGGTGCTGGTGGCCCTGGTGGTGGGCTGCGTGATGGCGGCCGCTCTCGGCCTACTGGATTTCAGCGGCTTCGAGTTCGCCCTGGCCGAACCGGTGTGGACGACGCCGGACTTCTCCGTCACGGCGGTGATCAGCATCGGCATTCCGTTGTTCGTGGTGGCCATGGCATCGCAGAACATCCCCGGCATCGCTGTGCTGCGCGCCGATGGTTACCAAGTGCCGGCTTCGCCGCTGATCTCGGTCACCGGCATCGCGTCGTTGCTGTTGGCGCCATTCGGCTCCCACGGCATCAACCTGGCGGCCATCAGCGCGGCTATCTGTACAGGCCCCCACGCCCATGAAGACCGCAACAAGCGCTACACGGCCGCGGTCTGGTGCGGGATTTTCTATGGCATTGCGGGGACCTTCGGCGCAACCCTGGCGGCGCTGTTCGCCGCATTTCCCAAGGAGCTGGTGCTGTCCATCGCCGCCCTGGCGCTGTTCGGCTCCATCAGCAATGGCCTGACCGCAGCGATGCAGGAGGCCAAGGAACGCGAGGCGGCGCTGATCACCTTCATGGTCACCGCCTCGGGCATGACGCTGCTGTCGATCGGCTCGGCCTTCTGGGGGCTGATCGCCGGCGTCCTGACCTTACTGATCCTCAACGTCGACAGTGGCAAGAACAAATGAAAAAGGCGCCGCAAGGCGCCTTGAATTCGCAACTTTGTAGGAGCGAGCTTGCTCGCGAAGTCGGAACCGTTCGCGAGCAAGCTCGCTCCTACAGTTCTTCAGATCGCCGTGGCGCCACCATCCACCGCCAGCGCATGGCCGGTAGTGAAGCCTGCCGCGTCGCAGCAGAGGTAGAGCACCGCCGCAGCGATTTCCTCCACTTTGCCAATGCGTCCCACCGGGTGCATGGTGGCGACGAACTCGGCCTTCTTCGGGTCGGCCTCGTAGGCGCGGCGGAACATATCGGTGTCGATCACCGCCGGGCATACGGCATTCACCCGTACCTTCTTCTTCGCATACTCGACGGCAGCCGACTTGGTCAGGCCGATCACCGCGTGCTTGGAAGCGGCGTAGATGCTCATCTTCGGTGCGGCACCCAGCCCCGCTACCGAGGCGGTGTTGACGATGGCACCGCCGCCCTGGGCCAACAACAGCGGGATCTGGTACTTCATGCAGAGCCACACGCCCTTCACGTTGACGCCCATGATGGCGTCGAACTCGGCCTCGCTGCCCTCGGCAAGCTTGCCCTTCTCGATCTCGATACCAGCGTTGTTGAAGGCGTAATCAAGGCGGCCGTAAGCAGCCACGACACCTTCCATCAGTGCCTGGACTTCCGCATCGCGGGTCACGTCGCAGCGAATGAAGCGTGCATCGCCACCGGCGGCGCGAATCAGCCCCACGGTGCCTTCGCCACCCGCAGCGTCCACGTCGGAAACCACTACCTTCAGCCCTTCGGCGGCAAACGCCAGGGCAGTGGCGCGGCCGATACCGTTGGCGGCGCCGGTCACCAGGGCAACCTGGCCGGAGAACTTCATGCTCATCTGTGAATCCTCGACGGGAATGGAAACTGCGGCGAAGTCTAGTCAGTGACGGGCACCGGGCGTCAGCATCATCAGGGCTCTGGTGAGCACACCATCCAGATTGATGATGAACGACGGCATGCAGGATCACGATTATTCATGCCTGCACATTCCGCCCGGTCAACGGACTTGCCCTGGCTGTGGCGAAGAACTATCACCAAGGCTTTCCTCTTCCGGAGTTCCTGCCATGTCCCCGCTCAACCGTCAGTTTCTCCTCGCCCAGCGCCCGGTCGGTCCGGCCACTCGCGAGACCTTCTCTTATGTGGAAACCGCGGCTGGCGAACCCGCTGCTGGTCAGGTACTGGTGGAGAACCTTTATCTATCCCTGGACCCAGCCATGCGCGGCTGGATGAATGACGCCCGCTCCTACATCGCACCCGTGGCGATAGGCGAGGTGATGCGCGCCTTGGGCGTCGGCAAGGTGGTGGCCTCCGGACATCCGGACTTCAAGGTGGGCGATCACGTCAGCGGCGTGGTGGGCGTGCAGGACTACTTCCTGGGCGAGCCACGCGACTTCCACAAGGTGGACCCAAACCAGGCTCCCCTGCCCCTCTACCTTTCCGCCCTGGGCATGACCGGCATGACCGCCTACTTCGCCCTGATTGACGTCGGCCAGCCAAAGGCCGGGGAAACAGTTGTCATCTCGGGGGCCGCCGGCGCGGTGGGCAGCGTTGCCGGACAGATCGCGCGGATCAAGGGTTGCCGCGTAGTAGGCATCGCCGGCGGTGCCGACAAGTGCCGCTACCTGGTGGAGGAACTGGGCTTCGACGGCGCCATCGACTACAAGGCCGAGGACCTCCACGCTGCCCTCAAGCGCGAATGCCCCAAGGGCGTGGACGTCTACTTCGACAACGTCGGCGGCGACATCCTCGATGCCGTGCTCACCCGCATCAACCGCAAGGCGCGCATCGTCATCTGCGGCGCGATCAGCCAGTACAACAACAAGGAAGCGGTGAAGGGCCCGGCCAACTACCTGGCGCTGCTGGTCAACCGCGCACGCATGGAAGGGATGGTGGTGTTCGATTACGCGCCGCGCTTCGGCGAAGCGGTGAAGGACATTGCCGGCTGGCTGGCCAGCGGCGAGCTGAAGAGCAAGGAAGACGTGGTGAGCGGACTGGAGACCTTCCCGGAGACCCTGGGCAGGCTGTTCAGCGGAGAGAACTTCGGAAAGCTGGTGTTGAAAGTGCGCTGAATTGCATGAAAGGTGCGCTGCGTGTGCAGCGCACCTTCGGCATCAGGCCAGTTCGGCGACGACTGCCGCCAGCGCCTTGGCCGGGTCGGCAGCCTGGCTGATCGGACGGCCGATCACCAGGTAGTCGGAGCCGGCATCCAGGGCCTGGCGCGGGGTGAGGATGCGGCGCTGGTCATCCTGGGCGCTACCGGCCGGGCGGATACCCGGCGTCACCAGTTGCAGGCGCGGATAGGCGGACTTGAGGTCGGTGGCTTCCTGGGCCGAGCACACCAGGCCATCCATGCCGGCCTTGTCGGCCAGGCCTGCCAAGCGCAGCACCTGTTCCTTGGGCTCGATATCGAGGCCGATGCCGGCCAGGTCTTCGCGCTCCATGCTGGTCAGCACGGTCACGCCGATCAGCAGCGGCTTCGGGCCGTTGAACTTGTCCAGGGTCTCGCGGCAGGCGGCCATCATGCGCAGGCCACCCGAGCAGTGCACGTTGACCATCCACACACCCATCTCGGCAGCAGCCTTCACCGCCATCGCCGTGGTGTTGGGGATGTCGTGGAATTTCAGGTCGAGGAAAACCTCGAAGCCCCGGTCACGCAGGGTCGAGACGATTTCCGCAGCGCAGCTGGTGAACAGCTCCTTGCCCACCTTGACCCGGCACAGCTTGGGATCCAGCTGGTCGGCCAGCCGAAGCGCGGCTTCGCGGGTAGGAAAGTCGAGGGCGACAATGATCGGCGTCTGACAGGCGGACATGGAGGAAATCTCATACGAATCGGAAACGGCGCGCATTGTAGCGGAAGCCGGCGCGCACCGCTGCCTCATGGAGCCTGTTTACGCGCTCGCGAGCTATGGAAAGACAAGGCGAAAACGGCTGAGAAAGCGGAGTCTACGAGCTGTAAATGAGCATTTCGAAGCCGTTTTCAACGCAGTATTTCAGACGCGCAGCAGCGTGTAGGCAGGCTCTCAGACGAGATGATCGAGGGCAAAGGCCGTCATAAACCCCGCCAGCGTGATCAGCCCCGTCCAGGCGTGAGTACTCTCGAAAGCCTCAGGGATCAGGGTATCCACCAGCATGCACAACACCGCCCCTGCCGAGAATCCCAGGGCGAAGGCCAGCCAATGGGGCTGAAGGTCGGCGAACAGCCCCGGACCGGCCATGGCCGCGAGTCCGGACAGCAACGCGATCACACCCCAGAGCGCGAACACCACCCAGCCGCTGCGCTTTTCCTCACGCAGCCCCGCCGCACTGGCCAGGCCTTCGGGCAGGTTGGCCAGGAAGATCGCCACCAGCATCAGCAGGCTGACCTTGCCACCGTCCAGCAGTCCCAACCCCAAGCCGAGGGATTCGGGAATGCCATCGAGAAAGGCGCCGACGGCGATCAGCAAGGCGACCATACCGCTTCCGCCGTTGCTGCTCTTACCGCGATGGTGGCGCTCCAGGTGATCGATGTACTGGCTGGCCAGGACGAACACGGCACCACCGGCCAGCAGCCCCGCCATGGTTGGCCAGAGACCGCCGATGCGTTCGGCTTCGGGAATCTGGCCGAAGCAGAGGGCAGCGACCAGCACGCCGCTGCCGTAGGCCATGATCGAAGCCACCACCTTCTGCGGCAGCTTCACCAGGAAGCCGATGGCGGCGCCGATCAACAGGCTGCTGGCAGCGAGCCAGCCCCAGAGGCCGGCTTGAATGGTGACGGGAATCTGCATGTCCTTCCTCCTTGAACAACCGGGCCAAGGCTACCAGAACGGTTTCAGCGCACCGAGGGACGGTCCAGCAGGCGCTCCAGCAACCAGCTCGCGGCCGGCCCCAGCGGACGCTGGCGGGACCAGACCACATCCACCGCCTGGCTGCGCGGCCAGCCGGGCACCTGTAACTCCTTCAGGCGTCCGTTGGCGTAGCCGCTGACGAGCCAACGCGGCAGCTCCGCCCAGCCAAAACCGTTGCTGGCCATATCCAGCAGCATCAGGTAGCTCGGCGCCGACCAGCAACGGCCGCCGCTGAACGGCAGCTCGTCATCCAGCGCCATGGCGTCGCCCACGGTATTCAGGCGCAGCAGCCGCCAGCCGGCAAGGTCGCTTTCCCGTACATCGGCCAGCTGTGCGAGCGGGTGCTCCCTCGCCGCGAACAAGCCGAAGTCCGCCCGCTCGGCCACGGTCGCCGAGCCCACCTCCGGCGGGTAGCTGCCCTGTGCCGCCAACAGACCCAGGGTGGCGCGCCCTTGTACGACCAGTTCGATCACGTCGTGATGCTCGGCGATCAGGCATTCGAACTCGAGGTCGGGGTAGCGCTGATCCAGCTCCGTCAGGCGCTCTTCGTACTGCGCCGACTGGTAGGCGTCCGACAGCGCCAGGCTGACCCGAGGTTCAAGCCCGCCCGCCAATTGCGCCGCAGCGTGCTGCAAACGGTCGGATGCGGCGAGGATCTCATCGACGCGCCCCAGCAGGGCGCGGCCGGCATCGGTCAGCTGCGGCTGTCGGCTGCTGCGATCGAAGAGTTCCAGCCCAAGGTCGATCTCCAACCGGGCGATGGCTTCGCTGACGGTGGACTGGCTCTTGCCCAGCTTGCGCGCAGCGGCACTGAAGGAGCCAAGGGCGACTGCCTGGGCAAAGGCTTCAAGGGATTCAGGCGAGTAGTTCATATCGGTTTTCCCGATGGCGTCTCACTTAACCCTATCCCATCGACCGATGAGAATACAGGGCATGTCTTCACTGGGAGCCAGGAGAGCACCATGACCCGGACCACCACCACCGCCGCCCTGAACAAATCCATCAAGGAGCGGGTTTTCCATGCCCTGGCCTTCGAGGGCCTGGCCGTGCTGCTGACCGCTCCCGTACTGTCGCTGGTACTGGGCAAATCGCTGGCGCATATGGGTGCGCTGACCCTGATGTTCTCCACCGTGGCGATGCTCTGGAACATGCTCTTCAACAGCCTGTTCGACCGTGCCCAGGAGCGCATCGGATTTCAGCGCACCCTGTCGGTGCGCATGATCCACGCCGTGCTGTTCGAACTGGGCCTGATCCTGGTGCTGGTGCCGCTGGCGGCCTGGTGGCTGTCGATCGGACTGCTGGAGGCGTTCGTGCTGGATATCGGGCTGCTGCTGTTCTTCCTGCCCTACACCCTGCTGTTCAACTGGACCTACGACACGCTGCGCGCCCGTCTACTGGAAGTACCGGCAGAACAGGCCGGAGGATGCAGCTCCCGCTGACCTGAAGGCGGCTCGTGCGCAGCCGCCTATCGAAATGAATGATTCTCGGGAACGTGGAAAGGCGCGCACAATCGAATAGAGTAACCACCCCATTCCGCGGGAGATGATCATGCCCTGGTATGCCTGGCTGATACTGGTCCTGGCCATCGGCTCCATAGTCGGTAGCCTGATGGTGTTGCGCGATACGGCAAAGAAACTGCCGCTGACCGAAGAGCAACTCAAGCGCATCCGCGAGCGCAATGCCGAAATGGATGCCAAGGAAGCCAAGGACCGCTGAGCCCGTGCCCTCTTCTGAAGAACAGACTGCGGCATCGCCACAGGGAAGTGGCATGCCGCTTCATTTGCAACTGCTGTTTCCGCTCGTCGTCCTCGCCCTCGGACAGGGCCTGGGTGGCGTGGAAGTGGGGGCGCTGCTGGCGGGGGTCGCCTTCTCCGGCTGGGTTCTCGCCGAACACCACTTGCCAGCCCGGCTCTGGCTGACGGTCACCCTGCTTTCCTCCATCGCGTTGGCTGCCCACCTGGTGCCGGGCTTCAGCCCGCTGGTCCTGGCTGAGCCACAGCAATTGAGTTCCGATGCTCCGCCCTATTCCTTGCGCCTGTCGTGGGACAAGTTGCTGGTGGGCATGACACTGCTGGCCTGCTGGCTGGGTCGTCCGGCATTACCCGCGCCAGCCACGCAACGGGCAGCGCTCGCTGTGCTGGCAACGCTGTTGCTGGTGCCAGCGTTGGCCGTGGCGATTGGCCTGGTGGGTTGGCAGCTGAAATGGCCGCCAATGATCTGGGAGTGGCTGGCGGTGAACCTGCTGGCCACGGTGCTTGCAGAAGAACTGGTGTTTCGCGGCCTGCTCCAGCCCATGCTGGTTTCCTGGCTGGGTGGGCGCAAGGGCGTGCTGCTCACGGCGGCGATCTTCGGGGCCGTCCACCTGCCCTTCAGCCCACTCTTCGCGCTAGTCGCGGCAGTTGCCGGCTTGGGTTACGGCCTGGCGTTCCACTACAGCGGCCGGCTCTCGTTGGCCATTGCGCTGCATCTGGCGGTCAATCTCTGCCATCTGTTGCTACTGAGCTATCCGTTGCGGCTGGCCTGACCACCACCCCGTATCGCCCGAATATCCGTTGCAACTGGCCGCCGCTGCGTAGTTCGTCCAGCAGAGCGGAAAACTGCGCAGCGCTGATGGGCGCTCCCGGCCTCAGCACAGCGTAGTGGTGATAGCGCTGATCCAGCCGTTCGCTGGCCAGGAAACTGCCTGCCAGGCTCGGATTCTGCTCCAGGTAGACGTTGAAGTAAGAGCGCGTCACCAGGGCGATATCCGCCCGCTCCCGCAGCAGCATGCGCAGGTTGCTGTCGTGGGAGTAGGTGAGCTTCGCGTCGAACTCGCGCTGGAGGAATTCAGGGTCGGGATTGAAGCCGGCGAAGCCGTAGTGATAGCCGTTGTAGAGTGCCAGGCGCTTGCCGGTCAGCTTGGAGAAATAGTGCTGGTCACGACCCTGCTGAGCCTTGGTGATGAAGATTTCGGCATCTTCCAGGCCCAGGTCGATCCGTGCGCCAGGAATCCCCTGCCAACCCCAGTCCGGATTTTCGAATACAGCGAGGTCGATCTTTCCTTCCTGGAAATCCCGGAAGCGCCGGGGAATAGCGGTCGGCCGCACGACGAAGCGATAGTCCGACTGCAACTCATTGAGTGCAGCGAGCATGTCCAGCAGCAGGCCACTGGCTTCGGCCGATTCCGGCTTGATCACGTAGGGTGGGAAATGCGCGCCGGCGACCTGCACGGTCTGCGACGCCACCACAGGCGCTGAAATCAGCAGGACTACGGCAACCCACAACGCCTTCAGGGACAACCCCCTGCAAACTTCCATCTCTACAGCTGCTCCCTGCAGTTACGGCACTGCGCCGCAGAGTACGTGATTAACGTTGCAACTACCCACGTTCTCCAGAACGGGACGTGACGGACGTCACATTTGCCGTCAGGCGTCCTTGATCACCAGCGACAGCGCCTGCTCGGCGAGTTGGTCAAGCGTCATCGGACCCTCCGGGCGGAACCAGGTGGTGGTCCAGCTCAAGGCACCGGTGAGGAAGCGCCGCAGGATGAACGGGTCAGCAGTGAAATACCCTTCGGCACGCGCTTCCCCCAGAACGCCCAGCCAGAGTTGCTCATAGGCCTCGCGCAGCTGGAGGATGTACTGCTGCCCTTCCTCCGACAGCGAACGCCACTCGTATACCAGCACGGCCATGGCTTCGCCGGTACCGCCCATGATGGATTGAAGTTCGCAGCGGATCAGCGCCAGCACCCGCTCACGCAAGTCGCCAGCCTCCGCCAGCGAGGCACGCATCAGCGCGGTGTTGTAGAGGACGGTCTCCTCCATCACCGAACGCAGGATCTCATCCTTGCTTTTGAAGTGGTGGAAGATACTGCCGGACTGAATGCCTACCGCGCTGGCCAGGTCGCGCACCGTGGTGCGTTCGTAACCTTTGCTGCGGAACAGGTGGGCGGCGGTCTGCAGCAGCTTGCCGCGGGCACTTTCAGGGTCGGTGATCTGGCCACTGGCAACCAGTTCCTGCATCACCGCCTGGGCTTTTTCGTCGTCAAGGCTCATTCGTTTCCCCGCTGCGCTCAGCCATTCCAACTTAAGAATGGTTCGCAAGTCTCTGTCTTGATTAACGAAATCTATGCCGGCTAATGCGCCCAAGCAAGCGCTCGGGTGAAAAAGAACTTGGCAGGCACTTTTCAACCAAGCGCTTGCTTGGTAGTGTTCGATCCATCACCCATCAGTGCTGCGGAATACTCCAATGACAAGAACCGTACGCATCGGCTGCGCCTCTGCATTCTGGGGCGACACCTCCACCGCTGCTGCCCAGTTGGTGCATGGCGCCACACTGGATTATCTGGTCTTCGATTACCTGGCCGAGATCACCATGTCGATCATGGCGGGGGCGCGTCTGAAGGACCCGAATGCCGGCTTCGCCACCGACTTCGTCGAAGTCCTCGCGCCCCTATTGCCGGCCATCGCCGAGAAAAAAGTGCGCGTGATCAGCAATGCCGGCGGAGTGAACCCGGTCGCCTGCGCCAATGCCCTGGCCGCTGCCTGCGAAAAGGCCGGCGTGACGCTGAAGATCGCCGTCCTGCACGGCGACAACCTGCAGCCCCGGCTGGGCGAACTGGCCAAATCCGGCGTCCGCGAGATGTTCACGGACGCCCCGCTCCCGCCCATGTGCGTCTCGGTCAACGCCTACCTCGGCGCTCCAGGAATAGTCGCCGCGCTGGAACAGGGCGCCGACATCGTCATCACCGGCCGCGTGGTGGACAGTGCGGTGGTCAGTGCCGCGCTGGTGCATGAGTTCAACTGGTCCTGGGAGGATCACGACAAGCTCGCCCAGGCCGCCCTCGCCGGCCACCTGATCGAGTGCGGAGCCCAGTGCACCGGCGGAAACTTCACCGACTGGGAGTCGGTGCCGGACTACGAACACATCGGCTTCCCCATCATCGAAGTCGAGGCCGATGGCAGTTTCTGCGTGACCAAGCCGGAAGGTTCCGGCGGCCTGGTCACGCCTTTCTCCGTCGGCGAGCAGATGCTCTACGAGATCGGCGACCCGCGCGCCTACCTGCTCCCTGACGTGGTGTGCGACTTTACGCGCGTCACCCTCGACCAGGCCGGCCCGAATCGCGTGCGCGTACTGGGCGCCCGAGGGATGGCGCCGACGCCGCAATACAAGGTCAGCGCCACCTACCCCGATGGGTTCCGCTGCACCGCCAGCTGCCTGCTGGCCGGCATCGATGCGGTCAGGAAGGCCGAGCGGGTCAGCCGCGCGATCATCGCCAAGACCGAAGAGATCTTCGCCGAACGCGGTTGGGGTCCCTACCGGGATGTGAACATCGAGTTGCTCGGCAGCGAAGCGACCTATGGTCCTCACGGCCAGCGCCAGGACAGCCGCGAAGTGGTGATAAAGATCGCCGTCAGCCACAGCCGCAAGGACGCCCTGGTGCTGTTCTCCCGCGAGATCGCCCAGGCCGCGACCGGCATGGCACCGGGCCTCACCGGCATCGTTGGTGGTCGCCCCACCGTCTACCCGGTGATCCGCTTGTTCTCCTTCCTGGTGGACAAGTCCGCCTGCCAGCTCGACGTGGAAATGGATGGCCAGCGCACTCCCTGCGAGCTGCCGAACCTGCACGATTTCGACGTCGCGGACCTGGCCGACGACCTGACTCCCCCTGCCGCAGAGGGTCAGGCCAGCGCCAGCGTCCCCCTGGTGAAGCTGGCGGTTGCGCGCTCCGGCGACAAGGGCAACCACAGCAACATCGGTGTAATGGCGCGCAAACCCGAGTACCTGCCCTGGATTGCTGAAGCCCTGACACCGGAAGCCGTGGTCGACTGGATGGACCACGTGCTCGATCCGCAGCTCGGCCGCGTGGCGCGCTGGTACCTGCCGGGCAGTCATAGCCTGAACTTCCTGCTGGAAAACGCCCTCGGCGGTGGCGGTGTCGCCAGCCTGCGCATCGACCCGCAAGGCAAGGCCTTCGCCCAGCAACTCCTGGAATTCCCGGTGCCGGTGCCCAAGGCCCTGGCCGACAGCCTGCAATGAACGACACGGCGCCCGGCCCGTAGGAGCCAGCTTGCTGGCGAATGGCGCTGCACGAGCGATTCGCGGGCAAGCCCGCTCCTACGAAGAGCAAGGCGCGGATAACGCATCCCCGACGCGACAGACGGAAGGACAACAAGAATGAGCTACGACTCGGTATTCAAGCCCGGCCTGTTCAGCGGCCAGACCATCATGGTCACCGGTGGCGGCAGCGGCATCGGCCGTTGCACCGCCCATGAACTGGCAGCCTTGGGCGCGCACGTGGTGCTGGTCGGCCGCAAGCCGGAAAAGCTGGAAAAGACCGCAGGTGAAATCATCGAAGACGGCGGTGTCGCCAGCTGGCAGGCCTGCGACATCCGTGAAGAAGACGCAGTGAAGGCCATGGTCGCGACCGTGCTGGCCGAGCACGGCTCCATCCACCACCTGGTCAACAACGCCGGCGGCCAGTACCCCGCCCCACTCGCCTCGATCAACCAGAAAGGCTTCGAGACCGTGGTGCGCACCAACCTGGTGGGCGGCTTCCTTGTGGCTCGCGAGGTGTTCAACCAGGCGATGAGCAAGACCGGCGGCAGCATCGTCAACATGCTCGCTGACATGTGGGGCGGCATGCCCGGCATGGGCCACTCCGGTGCCGCCCGCGCCGGCATGGAGAACTTCACCAAGACCGCTGCCGTCGAGTGGGGTCATGCAGGGGTTCGGGTCAACGCCGTGGCGCCTGGCTGGATCGCCTCCAGCGGCATGGACACCTATGAAGGCGCTTTCAAGGCCATCATCCCGACCCTGCGCGAGCACGTGCCACTCAAGCGCATCGGCAGCGAGTCGGAAGTGGCCGCCGCCATCGTCTTCCTGCTCTCCCCCGGCGCCGCCTTCATCAGCGGCAACACCATTCGTATCGACGGTGCTGCCAGCCAAGGCAGCCGCGCTTTCCCCCTGGCCAAGGCCAAGCCGGGCCAGAGCAAGGGCTACAACGGCTTCCACCGCGCCTACCTGCCCGATGTGCTGAAGGACCAGGAGTGACACGATGACGGTCATCCAATCCGAACTCGATTCCCAGGGCGAAGACTTCGCCCGAAACCGCGACGCCATGCTCGCGGCTATCTCCAGCTTCCGTGACGTCGAGCAGAAGGTGCTGGACAAGGCAGCCGAGTCGAAAGCGAAGTTCGAGAAACGCGGCCAGCTGTTGCCCCGCGAACGCCTGAACCTGCTGCTGGACCCGGGCAGCCCCTTCCTCGAACTCTGTTCCCTGGCCGGCTACAAACTGCATGACGACAAGGACGGCACCCAGGCCGGCGGCGGCATCATCGCTGGCATCGGCTACATCGCCGGGATTCGTTGCCTGATCAGCGCCAGCAACAGTGCCATCAAGGGCGGCACCATCTCCCCCACCGGCCTGAAGAAGACCCTGCGCCTGCAGCAGATCGCCGTGGAGAACAAACTGCCGCTGGTGGCCCTTACCGAAAGCGGTGGCGCCAACCTCAATTATGCTGCGGAAATCTTCGTCGAAGGGGCACGCGGCTTCGCCAACCAGGCGCGGATTTCCGCGATGGGCATCCCCCAGCTGACCGTTGTGCACGGCTCCAGCACCGCCGGCGGCGCTTATCAACCGGGCCTGTCGGACTACGTGATCGTGGTTCGCGGCAAGGCCAAGATGTTCCTCGCCGGCCCGCCCCTGCTGAAGGCCGCCACCGGTGAAGTGGCGAGCGACGAAGAACTGGGCGGCGCCGAAATGCACGCCCAGGTCGCCGGTACCGCCGAGTACCTGGCCGAGAACGACGCCGACGCCCTGCGCCTGGCCCGTGACATCCTCGCCATGCTGCCCTGGAACGCCCAATTGCCGGTCCGAGCCCACGCCGAATGGCGCGAGCCGCTGTATAGCGCCGAAGAACTGCTGGGCGTGGTCCCGGCCGATCCGAAGAAGCCCTACGACGTGCGCGAGATTGTCGCCCGCATCGCCGACGGCTCGGAATTCCTCGCCTTCAAGAACGAATTCGACAGCCAGACCGTCTGCGGCCACCTGCGCATCGAAGGTCGTCCCTGCGGACTGATCGGCAACAACGGCCCCATCACGCCCCGCGGCGCGGCCAAGGCGGCGCAGTTCATCCAGCTCTGCGAGCAGGCCAACGTGCCGCTGCTGTTCCTGCACAACACCACCGGCTTCATGGTCGGCACCGAGTCCGAGCAACTGGGCGTGATCAAGCACGGCTCGAAGATGATTCAGGCCGTGGCCAACGCCCGTGTACCGAAACTCACCCTGGTGGTGGGCGGTTCCTACGGTGCCGGCAACTACGCCATGTGCGGCCGCGGCCTCGACCCGCGCTTCATCTTTGCCTGGCCCAACAGCCGCACGGCCGTGATGGGCGGTGCCCAGGCCGGCAAGGTGCTGCGCATCGTCACCGAGGAAAAACACGCCAAGGAGGGCAAGGAGGCCGACCCGAAGATGCTCGACATGCTCGAACAGGTGACCGCTCAGAAACTCGACAGCCAATCCACCGCACTCTACGGCACCGCCAACCTCTGGGATGACGGCCTGATCGACCCTCGTGACAGCCGTCGACTGCTGGGTTATCTGCTGGATATCTGCGCAGAGGCCGAAGTCCGCCCGCTCAAGGCCAACAGCTTCGGCGTGGCCCGGTTCTGATGATTCGATAAGGAGAACAACAATGATCTTCACCCAGGAACACGAAGAACTTCGCCGCACGGTGCGCAATTTCGTCGACAGGGAGATCAACCCCCATGTCGACCAGTGGGAAAAGGAAGGCCGCTTCCCGATCCACGACATCTTCAAGAAGGCGGGCGAGCTGGGCCTCCTCGGCATTTCCAAGCCGGAGAAATTCGGCGGTATGGGCCTGGACTACAGCTACTCCATCGTCGCTGCCGAAGAGTTCGGCACCATTCATTGCGGCGGCATTCCCATGTCGATCGGCGTGCAGACCGACATGTGCACCCCGGCCCTGGCCCGCTTCGGTTCCGATGAGCTGCGTGAGGAGTTCCTCCGCCCAGCCATCGCCGGCGAGATGGTCGGCTGCATCGGCGTCTCGGAAGTGGGCGCCGGCTCCGACGTCGCCGGGATGAAGACCACCGCCCGCAAGGACGGCAGCGACTACGTGATCAACGGCAGCAAGATGTGGATCACCAACTCCCCCAGCGCCGACTTCATCTGCCTGCTGGCCAACACCTCGGACGACAAGCCGCACATCAACAAGTCGCTGATCATGGTGCCGATGAACACCCCCGGCATCACCCTCAGCGCCCACCTCGACAAGCTCGGCATGCGCAGCTCGGAAACCGCCCAGGTGTTCTTCGACAACGTTCGCGTGCCGCAGCGTTACCGCATCGGCCACGAAGGCGCCGGCTTCATGATGCAGATGCTGCAGTTCCAGGAAGAGCGCCTGTTCGGCGCCGCCAACATGATCAAGGGCCTGGAGCACTGCGTGGACGTCACCATCGACTACTGCAAGGAGCGCAAGACCTTCGGCAACGCGCTGATCGACAACCAGGTGATCCATTTCCGCCTGGCCGAGTTGATGACCGAGATCGAAGCCCTGCGCGCGCTCGTCTACCAGGCCGTGGAGCTGTACGTCACCGGCAAGGACGTCACCCGCCTCGCCTCAATGGCCAAACTCAAGGCCGGCCGCCTCGGCCGCGAAGTCACCGATGCCTGCCTGCAGTACTGGGGCGGCATGGGCTTCATGTGGGACAACCATGTTTCCCGCGCCTACCGCGACACCCGCCTGGTCTCCATCGGCGGCGGCGCGGACGAAATCATGCTGGGCATCATCTGCAAGCTGATGGGCATCCTGCCCGGGAAAAAGAAAGGCTGATCCCAATCCGCAGGAGCCAGCTTGCTGGCGAAAGCGTCGCCAGCAAGCTGGCTCCTGCGACACCCTGACGAGGATGCCGGCATGAATGAATTGCCGAACTGCGAAACCCTGCTGCTGGAACAGGCCGGCGGCGTACTGCACATCACCCTGAACCGGCCGGACAGCCGCAACGCCATGAGCCTGGCGATGGTCGAGGAACTGCGTGCGGTCCTGGCTGCCGTGCATGGCGACGCCAACGTGCGCGCAGTGGTGCTGCGCGGTGCCGGTGGCCACTTCTGCGCCGGCGGCGATATCAAGGACATGGCCAGCGCCCGTGCCACCGGCAGCGATGCCTACCGAAGCCTGAACCGGGCCTTCGGCAGCCTGCTGGAGGAAGCCCAGGAGCAGCCGCAGGCACTGGTCGTGGTGCTGGAAGGCGCTGTGCTGGGCGGCGGTTTCGGCCTGGCCTGCGTCTCGGACATCGCCATCGCCCTTGCCGACGCCCAGTTTGGCCTGCCGGAAACCAGCCTCGGCATCTTGCCGGCGCAAATCGCGCCTTTCGTGGTCAAGCGTATCGGCCTTACCCAGGCACGCCGCCTGGCCCTGACCGCCGCACGCTTCGATGGTCGTGAAGCCCTGCGCCTGGGGTTGGTGCATTTCGCCGAAGCCGACGGCGCAGCCATGGAGCAGCGCCTGGCCGAGAGCCTGGAGCAGGTCCGCCGCTGCGCGCCTGGCGCCAACGCCCGCACCAAGGCCCTGCTGCTGGCCACGGAAAACGAACCCCTTGCCGCTTTGCTGGACAGCGCTGCCGAGCAGTTCGCCGCCGCCGTGACCGGTGCGGAAGGCACCGAGGGCACGATGGCGTTCGTGCAGAAGCGCAAGCCCAATTGGGCGCAGTGAGCCTTTACTCCCTCTCCCTCCGGGAGAGGGTTGGGGTGAGGGGAATCCCGCCGCGCGCAGGTGGTTCCCTCACCCCTGGCCCCTCTCCCAAAGGGAGAGGGGAATAGAATCCGAGGAGCGAGAGAATATGCCCAGCTTCAACAAGATCCTGATCGCCAACCGCGGCGAGATCGCCTGCCGGGTGATGCGCACCGCCCAGGCCCTCGGCTATCGCACTGTCGCCGTCTACAGCGAAGCCGATGCCGACGCGCGCCATGTTCGTCTCGCTGACGAAGCGGTGTGCATTGGTCCGGCGCCGGTGGGCCAGTCCTACCTGTCGATCCAGGCCATTATCGGCGCCGCGCAAAAGACCGGTGCCGACGCCGTCCACCCCGGCTACGGCTTCCTGTCCGAGAACGCCGACTTCGCCCGTGCCTGCGAGGCCGCGGGCATCACCTTCATTGGCCCGACCGTGGAAGCCATCCACCTGATGGGCAGCAAGCGCCTCTCCAAGCTGGCCATGCTGGAAGCCGGTGTGCCCTGCATTCCCGGCTACGAAGGTGCTGAGCAGGACGACGCCATCCTGGCCCGCGAAGCCGGACGCATCGGCTACCCGCTGATGATCAAGGCCAGCGCCGGCGGTGGCGGCCGTGGCATGCGCCTGGCGAACAGCCCGGACGAACTCGCAGCACAGCTACGCACCGCTCGCTCCGAGGCCCTGAATGCCTTCGGTAGCGCCGAACTGATCCTGGAAAAGGCCGTGTTGCAGCCGCGTCACGTGGAAATCCAGGTGTTCGGTGACCAGCACGGCAACCTGGTCTATCTCGGCGAGCGCGATTGCTCGGTGCAGCGCCGCCATCAGAAAGTCATCGAAGAAGCGCCCTGCCCGGTCATGACCGCCGAGCTGCGCCAGGCCATGGGCGAAGCAGCAGTTCAGGCCGCACGCACGGTGAACTACGTCGGCGCCGGCACGGTGGAGTTCCTGCTGGATGCCCGTGGCGACTTCTACTTCCTGGAGATGAACACCCGCCTGCAAGTGGAACACCCGGTGACCGAGCTGATCACCGGCCAAGACCTGGTGGCCTGGCAGATTCGCGTCGCCGAGGGCCAACCGCTGCCCTTGAAGCAGGAAGAAATTCGTCTCAACGGCCACGCCATGGAAGTACGTCTCTATGCCGAGGACCCGGCCGCCGGGTTCCTGCCCCAGACCGGCGACGTGCTGCGCTGGGAGCCGTCTGAGCTGGAAGGCATCCGCATCGACCACGGCCTGGTGGAAGGCCAGGCCGTGACGCCTTTCTACGACCCCATGCTGGCCAAGGTCATCGCCTGGGGCGCCACCCGCGACGAAGCCCGGCGCAAGCTGGCGCGCGCGGTGGAGGATTGCGTGCTGCTCGGCGTGAAAGGTAATCAGCGCTTCCTCGCCAACTTGCTGCGACACCCGCAATTCGCGGCCGGGGACGCCACCACTGCCTTCATTGGGGACGTTTTCGGCGACGATCCGAGCCTCAGCCCGCAATCGGCTTCGCCGATGGAACTGGCCGTCGCCGCCACCCTGCTCTACCAGGCCTCGGCCACCCACTCCGCCCACCAGGGCGGTCTTGCCGGCTGGCGCAGCGCAGGCAGCGCGCCCTGGCGCCTGGTACTGCGCCAGGGAGAGCAGAAGCACGCCGTCGAGTTGGCCGTGCAGGACGCTGGCCAGCAACCGCGCCTGCTGGCAAGGGTGAATGACATGGAAGTCGCCGTTCGCCTGGTGAGCGCAGACGGCCGCTGGGCAGTGATGGAACTGGACGGAATCCGTCGTCGCATCGCTTACCACCAGCAGTGTTCACGGCTCTGGCTGTTCGGCCAGAACGGCAACCTGGAACTGCAGGACGTCACCCACGAGCCTGCCGGCGGCCAGGCCGGTGCCGGCTCCGGCGTGGTGAAAGCGCCCATGGATGGTGCCATAGTCGAAGTGCTGGTCGCCGAAGGCAGCCGCGTCACCAAGGGCCAGCTACTGGTGGTACTGGAAGCCATGAAGATGGAGCACCCGCTGAAGGCCGGCGTGGACGGTGTGATCCGTCGCGTCCAGGTCAGCCAAGGCGACCAGGTGAAGAGTCGCCAGTTGCTGGTAGAGGTGGAAGAAGCCTCTTAACGCACGATTTTCTGTAGGGGCGAATTCATTCGCCAAGGGCCGCAGCGCGGCCCCGGACAACAACAAGAACCAGGAGATCCAGATGTCCCTTTCCGGCAAAACCCTGTTCATCACCGGCGCCAGCCGTGGCATCGGCCGTGAAATCGCCCTGCGCGCCGCCGCCGATGGCGCCAACATCGTCATCGCGGCCAAAAGCACCGAGCCCCATCCGAAGCTCCCCGGCACCATCTTCAGCGTGGCCGAAGAAGTGGAAGCCGCCGGCGGCAAGGCCCTGGCCCTGCAACTGGACGTGCGCGACGAAAACGCCGTGCGCGAGGCCATGGCCAAGGCCGCAGAACACTTCGGTGGCATCGATGGGCTGGTCAACAATGCTGGCGCCATCAAGCTGGTGGGCGTCGAACGCCTGGAACCCAAACGTTTCGACCTGATGTACCAGATCAACACCCGCGCCGTGATGGTCTGCAGCCAGGCCGCCCTTCCCTACCTGAAGCAGAGCGGCAACGGCCACATCATCAACCTGTCGCCGCCACTGAATCTCGCGCCCAAGTGGTTTGCCCAGCACGGCCCCTACACCGTCACCAAGTACGGCATGAGCATGCTCACCCTGGGCATGAGCGAGGAGTTCAAGCGCTATGGCATCAGCGTCAACTCGCTCTGGCCGCAGACCATGATCGCCACCGCCGCCATCGAGTTCGAACTGGGTAGCCGCGACGCCTTCAAGCGTGCCCGCACGCCCGCGATCATGGCCGACGCCGCCTACGCCATCCTGGCCAGCCAGGGCCGCAGCATCACCGGCCGCCTGTTGATCGACGAAGAAATCTTGCGCGAACAGGGCCAGACCGAATTCGAGCAGTACCGCTACGACCCGCAGGGCGGCTCGCTGGTGCCGGATTTGTTCCTGGATTGAAACCTGGCCAAACCAGGGTGTGGGGGCGAATTCATTCGCTATGGGCTGCGCAGCAGCCCCTTGAGGCCGAAGGGCAGGACTGTGTCCTGCATCGCGAATGAATTCGCCCCCACAAGGAGCCACCACAGCCTCACCACCACCATTTGCCCATCTGCCCTTCCCCCGCCGCGCCAGGGTCATGGCGGGACCCGGTCGACCGCTCTAGAGTCAGGGGCATATCTGCGTACAACAACGACAACACGCGAGAACCATGAGCCAGGTCGAATTGATTTCCCCGCTGAGTTTCATCGCCCGCTTGCCGGCCAACCTGCCACGTCTGCCGCGCCTGCTGCTGGGCCTGTACTACACCGGCATTCGCAACCGCGAGAAAGCGCTCTCCCTGGGCTGGGCGCTGGAGCGGGCGGCACGCCTGTATCCCGAACGTCCTGCTGTGATCGACGAGCAACGCCAGCTCGACTACGCCCAGCTCAATGCCTGGAGCAACCGTCTGGCCCGTGCCCTGAAGGCCGAAGGCGTGGCCCATGGCAGCGTGCTGGCGGTGATGCTGGAGAACCGCATCGAAGTGCTGGCAGTGCTCGGCGCACTGGCGAAGCTCGGGGCGATTGCCGCCCTGGTGAACACCACCCAGCGCGGCAAGGTGCTGAGCCACAGCCTCAATCTGGTGAAGGCCCAACATTTTGTGGTGGGAGAAGAACTGCGTGCCGCTTTCGACGAAGTCCGCGATGAGTTGGAGGACGCCCGCCGCTGCTACTGGGTGGCCGATGCCGATAGCCTGCTCGAGCCCGGCGATGCACCGGCCGGCTGGCAGAACCTGATGCGCCTGGCGCTCGGCCAGTCCAGTGACAACCCGGCGGACACCGGGCAGGTGCGCCTCAAGGACGCCTGTTTCTACATCTACACCTCAGGCACCACCGGCCTGCCCAAGGCCTCCATCCTCAGCCACGGCAAATGGATCAAGGCCTATGGCGGCTTCGGCCATTCGGGCCTTGGCCTCACCGAGACCGACGTGTTCTATCTGACCCTGCCCTGCTACCACAACAATGCGGTCACCGTGAGCTGGGCCTCGGTGCTGGCGGGTGGCGCCGCCATCGCGCTGCGCCGCAAGTTCTCCGCCAGCAATTTCTGGAAGGATGTCGCGCGCTACCAGGCCAGCTGCTTCGGCTATATCGGCGAGCTGTGCCGCTACCTGCTGAACCAGCCGCCCTGCCCCGAAGAGCGCAACAACAGCCTGACCTGCATGATCGGCAACGGCCTGCGCCCCTCGATCTGGGGCGAGTTCAAGTCGCGCTTCGGCATCGAGCGGGTGATGGAGTTCTATGCCTCCAGCGAGGGCAACATCGGCTTCACCAACGTCTTCAATTTCGACAACACGGTGGGCTTCTCCCCCGCCACCTTCGCCATCGTCCGTTACGACCTGGAGAACGACCGTCCGCTACGGGACCCACGCGGATTCCTCCAGGAAGTGGCGCAGGGTGAGTCGGGCCTGCTGATCAGCGAGATCAGCCCGAAGTGGCCCTTCGACGGCTATACCGATCCGGCCAAGAGCGAAGCGGTGATCCTCCGTGACGTGTTCAAGAAGGGTGACGCCTGGTTCAACACCGGCGACCTGATGCGCGGTATCGGCTGCAAGCATGCGCAGTTCGTCGACCGCCTCGGCGACACCTTCCGCTGGAAAGGCGAGAACGTTTCCACCACCGAGGTCGAGAACACCCTGGGCGCTTTCCCTGGCGTGGAGGATGCCGTGGTCTACGGCGTGGAGATTCCCGGCACCAACGGCCGCTGCGGCATGGCCGCCTTGCGCCTGGCCAGTGGCGCGCACCTGGATCACCGTGCCCTTGCCGACCATCTGGACCGCGAGCTGCCGGCCTACGCCTCGCCGCTGTTCGTGCGCCTGCTGGGAGAGGTGGAGACCACGGGAACCTTCAAGTACAAGAAGACCGACCTGAAGCAGCAGGCCTATGACCCGTCAGCAGTGAGTGAACCGCTTTTCGCGCGACTGCCCGGCGACCCGGCCTTCCGCCCGCTGGATGGGGCCCTGTATCAGGCCATCCAGCGCGGGGATTATCGTTTCTGACGCAGACTTCCTGACTATGTAGGAGCGAGCTTGCTCGCGAATCTCTTGGGCGGCCTCTTCGCGAGCAAGCTCGCTCCTACCATCCGTCACCCGTAAGTCACGAGCACGCGATCAGCGCTTGAACTCGAACTGCAACTCGGCGCCTTCCACGTCTTCCCGCTCATTGGTAATCAACTTGCCGTTGAGCTGGAACGGGCTTTCCGGTGCAGGCTTTTCCGCGAACATCTGCGGTAGCACGGGCTGGTCCGGTAGGTCGGCAGTGGCTTCGCTGGGTTGCAACTGATCGACCAGATCCTTTGGCAAGGTGAGGTCGAGCTTGGCCTTGGGCAGTGGCGCCGTGGTTGCGGCAGCAACCGGCGGTTCCTTCGGTTTGACCGGAGCGGGCGGCGACGGCACCGGTTTGGGCGTTGGCACCGGTGGCGGCGGAACAGGCGCCGTCTCGGGCACCTTTGGTACGGGCGCGGCCGGTTCGGCAGCCGAGGGCGCCGGCGCCGGACTGGAGGAAATGGGGGGCGGTGCGGGCGGCGCCTTGGGCTGCGACGGGGCATCCTTGTCGCACGCCGCCAATAGAGTCAGCGCCAGGCCGGCACAAAGCAGATGAATCGAACGCATGGAAATTCTAGCGGGGGCAGTGATGGCGCCATGCTCCACTTTCGCCAGCACTGTGGCAAGTCCGGCGCGACCGCCGTCAGCGGTCACGCTCCAACTCGCGCAGTTCAGCGGCGATGTCCCACTGCGGATAGCGGGCCTGCAACTCATCCAGGAGCTTGTGCGCCTCTTCGCGTTTGCCTTCCGCCTGTAGCGCCAACACCCGTTGCAAGCTGGCTTGCGGCTCGCCTTGCGGAGCCGTCCTGGCCATTTCCGCCTTCGGAGCGGCCTCCTCCAATGGCATCGGTGCCTGCTGGACTTCAGCGCTGCTGTCGGCCATGACCGAAGCTTTCTTTTCAGCCTGGACCGGAGGACTGGCCAGGGTAGCCGGTGCGGCCTTGGACATGGGTGCCGCCGCTGGAGCGGGCGCCGAATACTGGGCGGGGCTGGCGGGCGGGGCATCGAAACGTTGCTCGGCTTCCTGCTGGGTCCGCAAGGTCAGGCTGAGCCCGATGCCCAGGGTGGCGAATCCGGCCACGGCGACCGCCCAGCGTTGCCGACCGCCAGCACCAAACAGCCAGGCATGCAGCCGCCCTCCCCAGGAAGGCGCAGCTTCAGCCCGGTCCTGTGCCGCCTGTGCCGCAGCAGCGGCGAGGATGCGCTGGTCCAGCAACGCCGAGGGTTCGTCATGGCAATGGCAGCGGTAGTGTTCGAGCAGTTCCCGTTCCATGTCGTCCGGCTTGTGCGGGTCTTGGTTCATGCGGATACCTCCTCCGCCGCGGCCGGGTCGGCCAACAGCCGACGCAACTTCTGCAGCGCATAGCGAAGGCGGCTTTTCACCGTCTCCGCGGGTGTACGGGTGAGTTCGGCGATCTCGGCCACTTCCAGGTCGCCATGGGCGCGCAACAGGAACACTTCGCGCTGCTCACCCGGCAATTCGTCCAGCGCCGCGCGCAGGCGTTGCTGGTCCCGGCTCAGGGAAAGCTCCCGCTCGGGGTCCGGGCTGCTGCCCGGCAGTGCGTCACCGTGCAGCGCCTCATCGAAGGTCTCTTCACGACCCTGCAAGCGCCCGTGCTTGCGCCAGTGATCGATCAGGCGGTTACGGGCGATCTGATAGAGCCAGGTCTTGAAGCTGGCCTGGCCAAGGGGCGACGACTCGCTACGGATCAGGTTCAGCCAGGTTTCCTGGAAGATTTCCTCGGCGAGCGCGCCATCACCACACAGGCCACAGAGAAAGCGATAAAGGCCAAGGCGATGGCGCGTATAGAGCACGCCGAAAGCCTCGGAATCACCGTTGCGATAACGCCGCAACAAGGCGGCATCGTCATCCGTGAGGGTCGCGTTCACGTCATTCCTTCCGCGCTTGGGATGGTGCGGGAGTTTGCAGGCTTTGCGCGAGTTCCACCAGTTGCACGAACTCGCCTCGCAGGCCGAAGCGGTCGTCACCACGGGCCGCTCGGGCCAGGCTGGCGCTGTCGGACAGGCCGAACTCGCCGGTGTATTGCCCGCCCTTGAGCTGCTGGGCGAAGGCAGCTACCGCAGCGGCAAAGCGCAGGTCCTCGCTGGCCTCGGTGAGGCTTGCGACCTTGGCGGTAGCGATGGGTCGCTCCAGCAGGCGGCTCTGCTCCGCGCCCGGCGCCTTGTAGCGCACGCGCAACCAGGCCAGCTCGCCGGAATTGCCTTCGGTCTTGGCGGCTGGCTGATAGCGCAGTGGTTCCAGCCAACCCTTGGCGCCGACGGGGACGATCTCATAGAGCGCGGTGATGGTATGTCCGGCACCGATCTCGCCGGCATCCACCTTGTCATTGCTGAAGTCTTCACGCTTCAGTGCACGATTCTCGTAACCCAGCAGGCGGTATTCGCTGACTTCGGCCGGGTTGAATTCCAGTTGCAGCTTCACGTCCCTGGCCACAACCGACAGCGTGGAACCGAGCTGATCCACCAGCACCTTGCGCGCCTCGCGCAGGTTGTCGATGTAGGCGTAATTGCCGTCACCGGCATCGGCCAGTTGCTCCATCAGCCGTTCGTTGTAGTTGTCCATGCCGAAGCCCAGGGTGGTCAGGGACACCCCGCCTTTGCGCTTCTGCGCAGCCAGCTGCTTCAGGCTTTCGAAATCGCTGATGCCGACGTTGAAGTCGCCATCGGTGGCCAGGAGGATGCGGTTGATGCCATTGGGGATCAGGCCCTTCTGCGCTTCGGCATAGGCCAGCTGGATGCCCGACTCGCCGGCCGTGGACCCGCCGGCGCTGAGCTGATCGATGGCGGCGCGGATCTTCGCCTTCTCGCTACCGGGCGTGGACGCCAGCACCACCCTCGCCTCTCCCGCGTAGGTCACCAGGGACACGCGATCCTGTGGGCGCAACTGGTCCACCAGCAGCTTGAGCGTGCCCTGCACCATGGGCAGGCCCTCACGACGATCCATGGAGCCGGAAACATCCACGAGGAACACCAGGTTGGCCGGCGGCAACTGTTCGACGCGGCTGTCAGACGCCTTGATCGCCACACGCAGCAGACGCGTCTGCGGGTTCCACGGCGTTTGCGCCAGTTCGATGCCGATGCCGAATGGCACATCGCCCTCGGGAAGCGGATAGCTGTAGGGGAAATAGTTGACCATCTCCTCCAACCGCACGGCATCAGCCGGAGGCAGTTGGCCGCCGCTGAGAAAGCGCCGCACGTTGGCGTAGCTGCCGGTGTCGACGTCGATGCTGAAGGTGGAGACCGGATCGCTGGCCACCGCGTGCACGGGGTTGTCGGCGAGGTGCTGGTACTGCTCACGCGGCACGTCGCGGTAGCCCGGCTGCACGGCATCCTGCATGGGCGCAGGCGCGATCATCGGCATCTGCCGTGACTCGGCAGCGTAATCGGCGCGCTTGGCCAGGGTTGCCGGTGCGCTGGCCTTGGTCTCCTCGCGCAGCTCCGGCTCCACCTGGATCGATGCGGGCGGCGGTGCCTCGGCCTTGCCGCTGGCAGGCGCAGAAGCATCCTGCGCACTGCAGGCGGTCAGGGCCAGCAGCAGGCCGGCGGTGAAACCGGCTGCCAGGGGTTGGTGCTGAAGGAAACTGTGGCTGGACATGGGACGCCTCCTGGGAACGAATGAGCCATTCGCACCAGTAGACGGATGCCTAGCGCCAGCGGGGTTAACGCAGAGGAAAAAATCAAACGCCGAGGGCCATGAGCGGCCCTCGGCGAAAGGTCACAATCCCGCTTCCTGGCAGAGCTGCTTCGCCAGCATGCCGAGCGTCATCATGGCCCGCTCGGCCTCGCGGTTCCACGGGATGCCACAGTTCAGCCGTACGCAGTGGTTGAACTGTTCCGTGTTACTGAAAATCAACCCCGGCGCGATGCTGATGCCCTGCTGCAAGGCACGCATGTGCAAGTCCTTGGTGTTCACCTTGGCCGGCAGGCTGATCCAGAGGATGAAACCGCCGTTGGGCCGGGTGATCTGGGTGCCTTCTGGGAAGTACTGCTGGACCGCGAGCTGGAAGGCCGTGAGGTTCTTCCGGTACTCCTGCCGGATATAGCGCAGGTGCCGGTCGTAGCCGCCATTCTCGAGATAGGCTGCCACGCCCATCTGGGTGACGCTGCACGCCGAATGGGTACTGAAGGTCTGCAGACGCTGGATTTCCGCCTGGTACTTGCCGGCGATCATCCAGCCGATGCGCACACCGGGCGACAGGGTCTTGGAAAAGCTGGAGCAGTAGATCACCCGATCGTCGAGGTCGTAGGCCTTGATCGCCTTGGAAGGTCCCTGGTCGAACATCAGTTCGCCATAGATATCGTCTTCGATGATCTGGATGTCGAAGTCCGAGGACAGGCGCAGCAGTTGCTTCTGCCGCTCTTCGGGAATCGTGCCGCCGAGGGGGTTGCTCAGTCGCGCGGTCAGTACCAGCGCCTTGATCGGCCATTGGTTAGCGGCCAATTGCAAGGCTTCCAGGCTGATGCCTGTGGTCGGGTCGCTGGGAATCTCGATGACCTTCAGGCCCAGCAGGTCGGCCAGTTGCAGCAAGCCGTAGTAGGTCGGCGACTCGGTGGCAATCAGGTCACCCGGACGGGTCAGCACCCGCAAGCTCATCTGCAGTGCGTCCACGCAGCCGTGGGTAATCACCACTTCGCTGGGGTCCACCACCACGCCGGCATCGCGCATGCGAATCGCCACTTGGCGACGCAGTGGCTCGAAGCCGGGGCTGAACATGTAGCTGAAGGCGCGCGGGCTATGGAAGCGTGTGACCTTGGCAAGCTGCTGGTGCAGGGTGCGCACCGGCAGGTAATCGACATGGGGTACCGCCGCCCCCAGCGGGAAGACACCTTCACGACGGGACTCGGCCAGTACCTGCTGGATGATGCTTGCACGGGTGACGAGACCCGGGCGTTCTACGCGGGCGATATCCGGGGTGGACGCGGTCAGGGCCGGGGTCTGGTGCACATAGAAGCCGGATTGCGGGCGAGCGCGAATCAGCCCCTGGTCCTCCAGGCTGGCGTAGGCCTGCAGCACGGTAGCGTGACTCACGCTGAGCTGGGAGCTGAGCTTGCGCACCGACGGTACGCGTTCGCCCGGTTGGTAGACACCACGGCGAATATCATCGGCCAGTTGCTGGGCGATGCGTTGGTAGAGCAACAGATTGGTCATGACGGCACCTGTATCACTGGACCGAAACACTATCTGAACACTTCAAAACTGCACCGGTACAGATCGGGAAATTGTGTGCGATACAGTGAATTTGTCCAGCCATGAAAAAGCCCCGGTGCCGAACGGCAACCGGGGCCTTGTGGCAGTGCAGCTTCAGCGCGCCGAGCCGAGCTCGCCCTTTTCGTTGGAGAAGACGATTTCCACCCTGCGGTTCTGTGCCCGGCCCCGGTTGGAAGCGTTCTCCGCCACAGGGAAGGCTTCGCCATAGCCCTGGACCTGGATGCGTTTGGCATCGATGCCGAGGTCGACCAGGGCGTCCGCCACCGCCTGCGCACGGTCGGTGGAGAGCTTGAGGTTGTCTGTCTTGGTGCCGCTGCTGTCGGTGTAACCTTCGATGCGCACGACACGGCGCGGGTTCAACTGGAGGAACTGCACCAGTTTCAGCACCGTGCGGTTGGCCGAGGCCTTGAGGTCGGCGTGACCGGTGTCGAACAGCACATCGCCCAGGGTCATCACCAGGCCACGATCTGTTTCGGTGGCGGCCAGCGCGATCATCTGTTCTTCAAGCCACTTGCCCTGTTGCTGGACGCTGAGCAGCTTGGCTTCACGCAGGGCCAGTTGCAGGCGCTCGCGCTCCAGTTGCAGCTTGGCGGCCCGCGCCTGATTGAGATTCTGTTCGCTGTGCTGGCTGGCAATCTCGCTGTAGCGCTGGCTGAGATAGGCGTAGTGGACAACGTCCTTGTCGTTGCCCCAATAGCTGGAAAGACGCTCGGCACGGGCCAGGGACTCGCCCGCGCGGATCACATCCTTCGGCGCGGCGCTGAGGACGTTCTGGTCCTCCTTGACCTTCTGGAACATCTGGCGGGCCTGCTCGAGGCTCTGTTCGGTCTGCTGCTGGTTGGCGCAACCGCCGAGGAGCCCGAGACTGAGCACCAGGCCGGCGGTCAAAGCATGATTCCGATTCACTGCACGTCTCCCAACTGCTTGCGCAGGCGATTGATCCGCGCGGTCAGCTCGGCCAACTGGTCCTGGCTCTTCTTCGTCAGCACCTTGGCTTCAGCCAGGCGTGCATCCAGTTCGGCTTCTTCGGCCAGGACGCGTGCGCGCTTGTAGTCCTGCTCCCCCATGTTCTTTTCAGCCAGGGCGAGCTTGTCCTGGGCAAGCTTCATTTCCTCGATCTGTTCAGTGGCGCCGACGGCCTTGGCCTGCTCCACAGCCTTCTCGGTAAGGCGCATCTGCTCGATGGGCGCCGGGTCACTGGCGCAGCCGGCCAGGGCCAGCACAACCAGGCCGGCTGCAAACAGGGGTGTCTTGCTCACTAGAGGATTCCTAATCATTCGGGAGTACCGGCGGGTTGCATCTGCAATGCCTTCCAGCGTTCCAGGTTGCGCTGCAGCAGGGTTTGCGGCACTCCGGCGGCGACCAATTCTGTCATTTTTTTCGCGAGCTGTCCGCGCAGCCAGGGGTCGTTGCAGGCCGAGTTGTGAGACAGGGTCAGGTACAGACCTTCACTGGAAATCGGAGGTTCCAGCGCGACCAGATCGTCGGCCATACCCAGGGTGTCGGCCAGCACCAGACCGGGGTAGCGCTCGTAGAGCACGTAGTCGGTGCGCTCCAGCAACAGCTTCTGATAGGCCTGGGTCAGACTGGGAACCTCTTCCAGCTTGAGGTTTTCCTTGGCGAAGCGGTCGAAGGCTTCGCCAAAGCTGTTCTTCACCAGGGAGCCGCCAGTGTGGCTGCGCAGATCTTCCCAGCCGCTGTAGGGGAACGCGCGTTCGCGCTTCACCCAGACGACGCTCTGGGTTTCCAGGAAGGCTGGATGAACGTAATCCATGGTTTCCAGGCGCGGCAGGGTGAGGAATGCACCCGCGATCAGATCGACCCGGCCCGTACGGACTTCATCCTGGGCGCGGGACCACGGGCCGGTGTAGAGGATTTCCACCTTGACGCCGAGTTCCTTGGCAATCTGCTTGAGCAGATCGGCATTGGCGCCTATGAGTTGCTTGGGATTCTCGGGATCACGCCACAGATACGGGGGATATTCGGGATTGCCGGTAGCCACCAGACGCTCGCATTTCCCGGCGGCCTGCCCGAGTCCGGGCAACAGGCACAGCGCGAGGAGAAAGAACGAGAGCTGCAATCTTGGCATCTGAGGTTTCCTGGGCTGGACATTCGATTGGCCCTGGCTTGGGCCGCATCGCCTGGAGCGAGCTTCATGCTAGCGTACAGGCGGTTGAAAGGACTATTCGCGATAAGGGCAGGCCATGAAGAAACTCATCATCGCAGTCGTCATCCTCTTGGTGGCGGCAGCGACAACCCTCTATTTCTCGCCTGCGGCCCTCACCGCCAGCGTGCGTCTCATGGAGCGCCAACTCGCCGGCTTGACGGAGCGCCAGGTCGCGCTGGGCGATCTTAGCATCCATTACTACGAGGGCGGCCCGGCCATGGGCGAAACCATCGTGATGATCCACGGCTTCGGCGCCAGCAAGGACAACTGGCTGCGCTTCGCTCGCCACTTCACCGAGCGCTACCACGTCATCGCACTCGACCTGCCCGGCTTCGGCGACAGCGACCGTCCGACCGGCAGCTACGACGTCGGTACCCAGGCAGAGCGTCTGGAGTCCTTCATCAAGACGCTGGAGCTGGGCAAAGTGCACCTGGTGGGCAATTCCATGGGCGGCCATATCGCCGGGATCTTCGCAGCTCGCTACCCCCAACAGGTGCGCAGCCTGGCGTTGTTCGACAACGGCGGAATCACCGCGCCGAACAGGAGCGAAATGTTTCGTCTGATCGAAAGCGGCCAGCCCAACCCTCTGGTCGTCCGCAATGCCGATGACTTCCAGCGTTTGCTGGATTTCGTCTTCGTCGAGCCGCCGCCCCTTCCCGAGTCGGTGAAGACCTACCTCGCCGAGCAATCCATGGCCAACGAGGCGCACTACAACGAAGTCTTCCGCCAGCTTCGCGAGCGGTATATCCCGCTAGAGCCGGAGCTGCCGAGAATCGAGGCCCCTACCCTGCTGCTCTGGGGAGAGCGCGACCGGGTGCTGGATGTCTCCAGCATTGAAGTGATGAAACCCCTACTGAGAAAACCGACGGTGGTGATCATGCGGGACTGTGGCCACGCCCCGATGCTCGAACGCCCGGAGGAAACCGCCCGCCACTACCAGGCCTTCCTCGACGCCAGCCGTGGCTGAAGGGCAATAAAAACGCTGCATTGCCCGTGGGAGCTGGCTTGCCAGCGATTGGCGCCTTTTCGCTAGCAAGCTAGCTCCTACCTCCTGGACCGCGGTCGACTTCGGGCAACAGCTAATTCAGACATAGCCATAAAAAAACCCGCTCCGAAGAGCGGGTTTTTTGTACGGCAGGCCGGGAAGCGCTATTACAGCAGCTTTTCCAGTTCCGGTACGGCTTCGAACAGGTCAGCCACCAGGCCGTAGTCCGCCACCTGGAAGATCGGGGCTTCTTCGTCCTTGTTGATCGCGACGATGACCTTGGAGTCCTTCATGCCCGCCAGGTGCTGGATGGCACCGGAGATGCCCACGGCAATGTATAGCTGCGGCGCAACGATCTTGCCGGTCTGGCCGACCTGCATGTCGTTCGGCACGAAACCGGCGTCGACGGCGGCACGGGAAGCACCCACGGCAGCACCCAGCTTGTCGGCCAGGGCGTACAGGTGCTTGAAGTTCTCACCGTTCTGCATGCCACGGCCGCCGGAGACGACGATCTTGGCAGCGGTCAGTTCCGGACGATCGGACTTGGCCAGCTCTTCACCGACGAAGGCCGACTTGCCGGCGTCGGAAACAGTGCCGACGGCCTCAACGGCAGCGGAACCGCCTTCAGCGGCGGCAGCGTCGAAACCGGTGGAACGCACGGTGATCACCTTCACGGCAGCCGAGGACTGCACGGTGGCGATGGCGTTGCCAGCGTAGATCGGACGCTTGAAGGTGTCGGCGCTTTCAACAGCGATGATCTCGGAGATCTGGTCGACGTCCAGCAGAGCAGCGACGCGCGGCAGGTAGTTCTTGCCGTTGGTGGTAGCGGGGGCCAGCACGTGGCTGTAGCCCTTGCCCAGCTCAGCGATCAGCGGCGCGACGTTTTCCGGCAGTTGGTGCGCGTAGGCGGCGTTGTCGGCAACCAGCACCTTGGACACGCCAGCGACCTTGGCGGCAGCTTCTGCAGCGGCACCGACGCCCTGGCCAGCGACCAGAACGTGGATATCACCACCGATCTTCTGAGCGGCGGTCACGGTGTTGAGGGTGGCGGCTGCCAGCGCGCTGTTGTTGTGTTCAGCGATTACCAGGATTGCCATCTCAGATCACCTTCGCTTCGTTCTTCAGTTTCTCGACCAGTTCAGCCACGGACTTGACCTTGATACCGGCCTGACGCGCAGCCGGTGCTTCAACTTTCAGGGTCTTGACGGTGGAGGCAGTGGAAACGCCCAGGGCATCCGGGGTCACCACGTCCAGCGGCTTCTTCTTGGCCTTCATGATGTTCGGCAGCGACGCGTAGCGTGGCTCGTTCAGGCGCAGGTCGGTGGTGACGATCGCCGGCAGGTTCAGCGAAACGGTCTGCAGACCGCCGTCGATTTCACGGGTGACGTTGACCTTGTCGCCCGCCAGCTCGACCTTGGAGGCGAAGGTGCCCTGGGCGTAGCCAGTGAGGGCGCCGAGCATCTGGCCGGTCTGGTTGTTGTCGCTGTCGATGGCTTGCTTGCCGAGGATGACCAGCTGCGGCTGCTCTTTCTCGACCACAGCCTTCAGCAGCTTGGCCACGGCCAGGGAGTTCAGCTCGTCGGCGGACTCGACCAGGATGGCGCGGTCAGCGCCCAGGGCCAGGGCAGTACGCAGCTGCTCTTGAGCAGTGTTCGGGCCGATGGTGACGACGACGATTTCACTCGCTACGCCTTTTTCTTTCAGACGGACGGCTTCTTCTACGGCAATTTCGCAGAAGGGGTTCATCGACATCTTCACGTTGGCGAGGTCGACGCCGGAGTTGTCCGCCTTGACGCGGACCTTGACGTTGTAGTCGACCACTCGTTTGACAGCTACAAGAACCTTCATGGATTCCTCGTTACTCTCCGGTTAATAAGAATGTCGCCAAGACGAGCCTGGCCAGTGATGCAGGTCGGCCGGAACCGACGTCAGCCCAGACAGCGAGCGCAAAACCGCCCGTATCTTGACCGGATCGCCTATTCGGGTCAATACAGCAGAATGCCCTGCCATAAGCCGCAGAGCCTTATTCTATCAGGGCTTCACAAAATTCAAACAAACGTTTGTATTGGACCAGCCTTGGGGGCTGGATATAATGCGCCGGCTCAGGTCAGGGATCGAGCCTAGCCCTCCAACACAAAATATCGAAGAGCCTTGAGGAGATTGACTGTGGAACGCGAATACATGGAATTCGACGTCGTCATCGTCGGCGCCGGCCCCGCTGGCCTGTCCGCCGCGTGCCGACTGAAGCAGAAGGCCGCGGAAGCTGGTCAAGAGATCAGCGTGTGCGTGGTCGAGAAGGGTTCCGAAGTCGGCGCCCACATTCTCTCTGGCGCCGTATTCGAACCGCGAGCCCTGAACGAACTCTTCCCTGACTGGAAAGACCTGGGCGCCCCGCTGAACACCCCGGTAGCCCGCGACGACATCTATATGCTCAAGGATGCCGATTCCGCGATCAAGGTTCCCGGCCTCTTCGTGCCCAAGACCATGCACAACGAGGGCAACTATATCATCTCCCTGGGCAATCTCTGCCGTTGGCTGGCCCAACAGGCCGAAGGCCTGGGCGTGGAGATCTACCCGGGCTTCGCCGCCCAGGAGGCGCTGATCGACGAGAACGGCGTCGTTCGCGGCATCATCACCGGCGATCTCGGCGTGGACCGCGAAGGTCATCCGAAAGAGGGTTACTACACCCCCGGTATGGAACTGCGCGCCAAGTACACCCTGTTCGCCGAAGGCTGCCGTGGCCACATCGGCAAGCAGCTGATCAAGAAGTACAACCTGGACTCCGAAGCCGACGCCCAGCACTACGGCATCGGCATCAAGGAAATCTGGGACATCGACCCGGCCAAGCACCAGCCGGGCCTGGTGGTCCACACCGCTGGCTGGCCGCTGAATGATGAGAACCCGGGCGGTTCCTTCCTCTACCATCTGGAAAACAACCAGATCGTTGTGGGCCTGATCATCGACCTGTCCTACAGCAACCCCTTCCTCTCGCCCTTCGACGAGTTCCAGCGCTACAAGCACCATCCGGTGATCAAGCAGTACCTGGAAGGCGGCAAGCGCGTGGCCTATGGCGCCCGCGCCATCTGCAAGGGCGGCCTGAACTCGCTGCCGAAGATGGTCTTCCCGGGCGGCGCGCTGATCGGTTGCGACCTGGGCACCCTGAACTTCGCCAAGATCAAGGGCAGCCACACCGCGATGAAGTCCGGCATGCTGGCCGCTGACGCCGTGGCTGCCGCCCTGGCCGCTGGCAAGGAAGGTGGTGACGAGCTCACCGGCTACGTCGACAGCTTCAAATCCAGCTGGCTATATGACGAACTGTTCCGCAGCCGTAACTTCGGCGCCGCGATCCACAAGTTCGGCGCGCTGGCGGGCGGTGCTTTCAACTACATCGACCAGAACTGGTTCGGCGGCAAGATCCCGGTCACCCTGCGCGACAACAAGCCGGACTACGCCTGCCTGAAGCCGGCCGCAGAGTCCAAGCGCATCGAGTATCCGAAGCCGGACGGCAAGATCAGCTTCGACAAGCTCAGCTCGGTATTCCTCTCCAACACCAACCATGAAGAGGAACAACCCTGCCACCTGAAGCTGGCCGACGCGAGCATCCCGATCGCCAAGAACCTGCCGCTGTACGACGAACCGGCGCAGCGCTACTGCCCGGCCGGCGTATATGAGGTGGTGACTCAGGAGGACGGCGCCAAGCGCTTCCAGATCAACGCCCAGAACTGCGTCCACTGCAAAACCTGCGACATCAAGGACCCGGCCCAGAACATCACCTGGGTTGCCCCGGAAGGTACCGGCGGCCCGAACTACCCCAACATGTAAGCAGGCATGAAAAAGGCTCCCTCGGGAGCCTTTTTCATATCCACCTTCCGGCTACTCCGGCAGTGGTCCGATGGGGAAGAACTCGCCGCTACTCCACACACCCAGCCAGGTAATGCCATCGATCTGGCGCGGCTCCGCCAGTTCCACCAACTGGTAGAAGACGTTGCGATGGATCAGCGCTTCCAGGTTGGTCCGCACCAGGACGTAGGGCGACGGTTCCTGGGTTTGCGGGTCCAGCTCCACACGCAGCGGATGAACTGCACCGGCGACCACCTCATCCTCGACATTGGTGATGAAACGCAGCTGCTGCTCCCGCCCTGCCCCCTCCACCCGCAACTCGACCGCAACGAAGGGTGCGTCATCGACCTTGATGCCCACCTTCTCTACCGGCGTGACCAGGAAATAGTCCTCGCCATCCTTGCGGATCACGCTGGAGAACAGCTTGACCATCGGCTTGCGTCCGATTGGCGTGCCCAGGTAGAACCAGGTGCCATCGCGAGCGACGCGCATGTCGAGATCACCGCAGAACGGCGGGTTCCACAGATGAACGGGCGCGCCACCCGGCTTGTCGCCCTTGGGTATCTGCGCCAGCAAGTCACCGGCTTTGCCGGGATCGCTCATTTCAATCTCCTCAACGACTCAACCCGATCAGGCTGCGAGCATACTCTTCCAGCGGCGCGCCGATCAGGTCTTCAGGTTTCTCATCGTAAAACGTCAGAAAACCGCCACGATTGCGAATTCGGGCGGTGTCCACGAGATAACGGGTATTGGTCTCGATCAGCATCAACTGGATTACCCCACGATCGCGCCCGAGCCGATCCAGCGATTCCTCGTCTTCCCACTCCTCGACGGTTCCGATGCGGTCGTCAGCACTGGCGAATCGCGCGTACAGCAGATAATGCGCCCCGAATGCGCGAGCCTGTCCCATGGCCTCTTCCAGACCGGCAGGGCCCTTGGCGCGACGCACCATGGGGAAGTACTCGACGAAACCCCTGAACGCCTCTTCAGCGACCACGTTGGGGCGCGGATAGGCGGAACCCGGGGGCACGAAGTAGCCCTGCGCGATGTAGATGAAGGAGTCCGCCTGCAAGCGCCAGGGGCTGGCGCGACGGGTCTCGCTGTGGTCCAGGAATCCGGCATCGCTCAATTGCTCGCGTGTGCCTTCCGCCATGTCACTGACCTTCATGCAGCCCGCCAGGCCGAGAACTGCCAGCAACAGAATCATCCTACGCATCGTGTGTCCTCCAGGTGCCGGCGACGAAAAACCGGCAGATGGAGAACCAATGCAGCTTCCGCGCCATCAACCGCCAATGATCTTCATCACGGTGACACCACCGGAGAACGCCACGTCCTGCTTGTCGGCCAGCGCCTTGACCAGCAACCGCTGCAAGGCAGGCAGAGCCTCATGCCGTGGTTTTTCCAGCAGGTCGCCGACGTAGTGACGATTGCTCGATGACAGGCAACCGTGCAGCCAGCCGGTGGAGGACAGGCGCAAGCGGGAGCACGTCCGGCAGAAAGGTACGCTCTCGTTGGCGATCACGCCGAAATGGCCTTCACCCGGCACCCGATAACGCAGGGCAGTGGCATCCAGCGGCGCGCTAGCCTGAACGAACTCGTGGGACGTTCGGATCAATGCCAGCAACTCCTCCAGCCCTACGAACTGCTGATGGAAACCGTTGGGGTCGCGAGCGAGGTGTCCCATGCGCATCAATTCGATGAAACGCAGCTCGAAGCCCCGCTCCAGGCAATAGTCCAGCAGCGGCAATACCTGGTCGAGGTTCTTGCCACGCAGGGGGACCATATTGACCTTGATCTTCAGGCCGGCAGCTTTCGCTTCTTCCAGCCCTTGGAGCACGGTGGCCAGATCGCCGCCACGGGCGATGCCACGGAACTCGTCAGCATCCAGGGTATCGAGGGAGATGTTCAGCCGGCGTATGCCGCAATCCAGCAGCAGGGGGAGCTTGCGCGACAACAACTGGCCATTGCTGGTCAGGCTGATGTCCTCGAGACCAAGCTTGCTGACTGCGCGGAGGAACGGATCGAGCTTGGGGCTGACCAGCGGCTCGCCGCCAGTAATCCGCAGGCGTTCGATGCCGGCCGCCTCGATGAGGTAGGCCACGCCGCGCACCATGGCCTCGGCCGAGAGTTCATCCTGGGCCGCCACCAGCCTCTTGCCGTCCGGCACGCAATAGGTACAGGCGTAGTTGCAGGCGGCGGTCAGGCTGATACGCAGGTTGCGGAAACGCCTGCCTTGGCGGTCGACGATCATGGGACGCTCCGGCATGTGGTACACCGGAGTATATCCCTGCGGTCGACACGGCACATATCCGGGACCGCGTTATAGGCGCTCTGAATGCGTCAGCCCGCGGGCAACTCGCTTTCGCGCTTGCGCTTGTTGCCCATGCGGACGCCGATGTCCATGAGGAACTGGAAGAAGCCTTCCTGATCTTCCAGGACATTGCTCCAGAATGGCGAGTGGTAGAGCGCGACAGCGCCATGCACCAGTGCCCATGCGGCGCAGTAGTGGAAGTACGGCGGAACGTCTTCCAGCTTGCCTTCGGCGATGCGTCCCTTGATCAGCAGGGTCAGGCGCTCGAAGTTGGACGCGCGGATCTTGTGCAGTTGCTCGACCATCTCCGGCACCTGGCTGTTCTTCACCACCTTTTCTTCAAGGCGGTCGAACAGGCGATAGCGCTGCGGGTCGCGCATGCGGAACTCGAAGTAGGCGCGCGACAACGCTTCCTTGTCGCGGTCTACATCTGCGGAATGGAACAACGCATTCAGGTCGCGCTCGTAGTCGAGCATCAGGCGCAGATAGATCTCCGCCTTGGACTTGAAGTGCTTGTAGATGGTGCCTTTGCCGATACCCACTGCGTCAGCGATCATCTCGACGGTAACGCTGTCTTCGCCCTCTTCTAGAAAGAGCTTGAGGGCGGTGTCGAGAATTTCCTGCTCGCGGCGGCGGAACTCACGGACTTTACGGGGTTCTTTCTGCATAAAGGGACTGTGGGGTCAAAAATCAAGCCGCGTATTATGCCTATCTGGCGTAAAAATGCACGGATCATCCGACTATGAGCATATTGCAAGATGAGTTCGCCCACGCCGATGGGCTCCGCTATCTCAACCATGCCGCGGTTGCGCCCTGGCCCAAACGCGCGACTCGTGCGGTCCAGAGCTTCGCCGAAGAGAACTGGCGCCTCGGTGCAAGGGATTATCCAGACTGGCTCACCGTGGAACGTCGCCTCCGCGAACGCCTGGCCAGACTACTGAACAGTCCGACCACGGCTGATATTGCACTGGTCAAGAATACATCGGAAGCCCTTTCGTTCGTTGCCTTTGGTCTGGACTGGACGGCGGGTGATCAGGTGATCATCAGCGATCAGGAATTCCCGTCCAACCGCGTCGTCTGGGAAGCCCTGAAGCGCTTCGGCGTGGAAACGGTCCAGGTGTCGCTGGACGGAGCCGATCCGGAAGGTACGCTGCTCGCCGCGTGCGGCCCTCGCACCCGACTGCTTTCGATAAGCGCCGTGCAATACGCCAGCGGATTGCGCCTGGATCTGCACCGGCTCGGCCACGAATGCCGTCGGCTCGGCGTGCTCTTCTGTGTCGACGCCATTCAGCAGCTGGGCGCCCTGCCCTTCGATGTTCAGGCCATTGATTGCGCCTTCGCCATGGCCGATGGGCATAAATGGATGCTTGGACCGGAAGGACTGGGGGTTTTCTATTGCCGCAGTGATCTGCGAGAACAACTGAAGCTCCATGAATACGGCTGGCACATGCTCGAGCACCCCGGTGACTACGAGCGCGTCGACTGGGAGCCGTCCCGTACAGCGCGACGCTTCGAGTGCGGCAGCCCCAACATGCTTGGCGCGATGGCGCTGGAAGCGAGCCTGTCATTGCTGGAAGAGGTGGGCATGGACCAGGTTGCTGCGGCGCTCGCCGAACGCGTCCAATGGCTGCAAGACGGATTGGCGCAGATCCCCGGTATCCAACTGTTGAGCCCGCTGAATCCCTTGCGTCGCGCCGGCATCCTCACTTTCCGCCTGGATGGCTGGGACAATCAGCTGCTGTTCGAACGGCTCCGGGCGGAACAGGTGGTGTGCGCCCAGCGCGGAGGGGGAATCCGCTTCTCACCGCACTTCTATACGGAATCCCACGTGATAGACGAGACGCTCGCGCTCTTACGCCAGATGGCAGACGCATGAGGACTCAGCCGGCGCCGGCGTATTCCAAATAGGTTTAAGAAACGCCGCTGCACTGTCTGGACGCATGGGGATATTGACCGATACTTCTTCTTACTGGCGCGCGGCATCTCCCCCCAAGTGCCCAGCCAGTCGAGGAACCGTGGATCGCGTTCCTTTGTTTTACTCCTAATGGTCTTGACCCGGATTCATCCCCCAGAACCCGGGTTTTTTTTGTGCGCGTTTTTTCGAGTGGTTTCCGCAGCCGCTTCAGCCGCGCCGCGCGAGGGGGAACAGGCGCAGATAGTTCTCGCTGGTCTGCTCTGCGAAAGCTTCGAAGGGAACCCCACGCAAGTCAGCCAGGAACTCCGCCACCTCACGTACGTACTGCGGCAGGTTGGGCTTGCCGCGATAAGGCACGGGCGCGAGATACGGTGAATCGGTTTCCACCAGCAAGCGATCCGCCGGGACCTGGCGCGCGACGTCGCGCAGCGCGCTGGCATTGCGGAAGCTGACGATTCCGGACAGGGAGATATAGAAACCGAGATCCAGCGCTGCGCGCGCCATTTCCCAGTCTTCGGTAAAGCAATGCAGCACGCCGGCCTGCGGCAGTGCTGCCTCACGCAGAAGAGCAAGGGTATCGGCACGGGCTTCGCGGGTATGCACGATGACAGGCTTGCCGGTGACCTTCGCCGCCTCCAGATGCAGCCGGAAGGCTTGCTGCTGGAGCTCAGCTGCCTCGGGTTCGTAGTGGTAGTCCAGACCTGTCTCACCGATTGCCACGACCCGCGGATGCTCCAGCTCGCCCAGCAACCATTCCAGCGCCAGGGATTCGCCCGGCTGCAGGTCAAGGGGGTGAACACCGACCGAGCAATGCACGTCATCGTAGCGCTCGGCCACCGACTTCACGGCAGCAGCATTGTCGGCACTTACGCCAATGCAGAGGAACTGGCTGACGCCACGGGCACGAGCGGCGTCGAGGGCGGCGTCCAGGGAACCACCATGGGCGCCCAGATCAAGGCGGTCCAGATGGCAATGGGAGTCGATCAGCATGGTCAGGCTCCAGGCGCAGGCGCCAAGCTTCAAGCCTGTCGCTTTCAGCCCGGGCCCGGCGGCCGGTTACATCGTATGGGTGGGACGGTCGGACTTGAGGGCGCCGGCGAGATAGGTCTCGATCTTGTTGCGCGCGCCACTGTCGCCATCATTGAACTGGACGCCGATGCCCGCTGCGCGGTTGCCCTGGGCGCCCTTGGGGGTGATCCAGACCACCTTGCCGGCGACCGGAATCTTCTCCTGCTCATCCATCAGGTTGAGCAGCATGAATACTTCGTCGCCGAGCTTGTAGGTCTTGTTGGTCGGAATGAACAGGCCACCGTTCTTGATGAACGGCATGTAGGCGGCGTACAGCACGGACTTGTCCTTGATGGTCAAGGACAGAATCCCGTTACGCGGGCCCAGGTTCGGCGGCAGGCTCATACGGTTTTCCTGGCAAGCTGGTTCAGCCACCGATTCTAGCCCGGCCCGGGCAGGCTTGCCCACTGGACCAGAAGAGCTTCGAGAAGCAAGACACGGTTGAGGTTGGCCTTGTTGAGGACTTTCTGACGTTGTTGCAGCAGCCAGTCCTGCATGGCCAGGACTTTACTTTGCGGCGCCTTGTCGGCCAGGTACTGCACCACCTTGCGCATATCGTTGAGCCCGAGCCCCGCTTCGTCACGGGTGAGCTGGTAGCGCAGCATCAGTTGGGCCCAGTCGCAAAACCAGTCGAACAGCAAAGGCAAAGGCACGGCGTTCCAACCTTCTGCCAACTGACTGGCACCCGCCTGCTGCTTGAGCAGCTTCTTCACACCATCCACGACTTCGGCACGCTGGGTACGCACGCCCTGCCCTTCGAGGCGCAGCGCCGAAAGCGGAGAGCCGCCGGCGAGCACCAGCAACTCGCTCAGTTCCTCAGGCGGCGCGTCGGGCAATGCTGAACCCAACCATGCCAGGCTCTGCGCCTCGCTCGGCAATGGGCAGGCCTGCTGTACGCAGCGGCTCTTGATGGTCGGCAGCAGCCGGCTCGGCTGGTGGCTGATCAACAGCAGCACCGTATCGCCGGACGGCTCTTCCAGGCTCTTGAGCAGGGCGTTGGAGGCATTGAGGTTCATTGCCTCGGCCGGCTCCAGCAGCACGACCTTGCGTCCACCGAGCTGCGCGGTCTGAACGACGAATCCCACCAGTTCGCGGACCTGGTCAACGCGAATCGCCTTGTCCGCTTCCTCTGGCTCGAGGACGAATGCGTCGGGATGCGTACTGGCCGCCAGCAACAGGCACGCCTTGCACTGACCGCAGGCATCGAGCCCGTTGGGACTCTGGCACAGCAGGCGCGCCATCAGGCGCTCGGCCAAGGCACGCTTGCCGATACCGGATGGCCCGTGCAGCAGGTAGGCGTGCGCGTGTTGCGGACGGCCCGCCAGCTGCTGCCAGAGCGCGGTTTGCCAGGGATAGGCGTCAGCCATGGCAGCGCACCAGCAGATCGGGAATCAACTTATCGAGATTGGCCTGCACTTCCCCCAGCGTCAGCGACGCATCGACGACCTTGTAACGGTCCGAAGCGGCCTGAGCGCGCTGCAGATAAGTCTGCCGAACGGCTTCGAAGAAGCTGCGCTGCTCCTGCTCGAAACGATCCAGGCGGCCACGGGCGGCGGCCCTGCTCAAGCCGATCTCCACTGGCAGGTCGAAGACCAGGGTCAGGTCCGGACGCAAGTCGCCCTGGACGAAGTTTTCCAGCTGGGCGATACGCTCGCTGGACAGGCCGCGACCACCGCCCTGATAGGCGTAGGTGGCATCGGTAAAGCGGTCGCAGAGCACCACCGCACCTCGCGCCAGGGCCGGCTTGATCACGCCCTGCAGATGCTGGGCACGGGCGGCGAAGACCAGCAGCAACTCAGTGTCGGCGCCCATGGTTTCGTCGCTGGGGGTCAGCAGGAGTTCGCGGATACGCTCGGCGAGCGGCGTACCGCCCGGCTCCCGAGTCAGTACGACCTCGATGCCATGGCTACGCAGGCGCTCTGCAAGGTACTCGCGATTGGTGCTTTTTCCGGCGCCTTCGGGGCCTTCCAAGGTGATGAACAGACCGCTCACTGGGTGTCCTTATTCATTGCGGGGTGGGACTGGAGCGGTAGTCGCTGCGGCGCTTCATCTGGAAGTCACGCACGGCCTGATTGTGCTCGCCCAAAGTCTCGGAGAATACATGGCTGCCATCGCCACGGGCGACGAAATAGAGGCTTTTCCCTGCCACGGGATGCAGCGCGGCATGGATGGCTTCACGCCCAGCGAGGGCAATGGGGGTTGGCGGCAGGCCACTGATCACGTACGTGTTGTAGGGGGTCGCCTCACGCAGGTGATCGCGGGTCAGGTTGCCGTTGTAGCGCTCGCCCAGGCCGTAGATGACGGTCGGGTCAGTCTGCAGCAGCATGCCGCTATTGAGTCGGCGCACGAACACGCCGGCAATCTGCCCGCGCTCGTTGGGCACTCCGGTCTCTTTCTCGACCAGGGACGCCATGATCAGCGCCTGATAGGGGTCGTTATAGGGCAATTTCTCGGAACGCTTGCCCCACTCCTCGGCCAGCACCTGGTCGAGACGATCCCGCGCCTGCTTCAGCAGGTCGATGTCGCGCATGCCGCGCACAAAGCGATAGGTATCCGGGAAGAAGCGACCTTCGGGGTATTCGCCCGGGCGCCCCAGGCGAGCCATCAGCTCAGCATCGCTGACATCGGTCAGCGTCTGCTCCAGCTTGGCCTGCTTGGCCAGGGCGGCGCGAACCTGGCGGAAGTTCCAACCCTCCACCAAGGTCACGCTGTACTGCACCACTTCGCCACGCCGCCACAGTCCCAGCAGATCGGCGGCGCGCATGCCTGGCGTCAAGCGATACTCACCGCTGTGCAGGGACTCGCCGGCCAGGTTGAAGCGCCAGTACTGGCGCAGCCAGAACGCGTTGTTCAGAACCCCTTCCGTCTCCAGGCGATTGAGCAGGCCACCGGGCGTAGCGCCAGCCGGCACATCCAGCATCCGCTCGGCGGAGATGTTGAGGGGTTGCTCAAGGGTGACGCGCTGCTGCCAGCCGGCAAAGGCAATCAGCAGACCGGCAAGGAGCAGGCCTGCTTCCAGCATCAGCAGGAATTTGCGTATCACGAATCAGATATCCAGTAGCTCGCGGGCGATGACCTGAAGTTTACGGGTCAGCGGCCCGACCGGCCAGTGATGCCCTGTTACAGAACGCACCGGCCATACGCCGAAGAGGCTGTTACAGAGAAAAACCTCATCCGCCTGGAGAAACTCGTCATAGGTGATATCGCGCACTTCGGCCTGGAGACCTTCCGCCTTGGCGCTATCCAGCAGCGCAGCGCGCATGACACCCGCGACTCCGCAACGGGAGAGATCAGCGGTGAGCAGTATGCCGTCACGCACCATGAACAGATTGCTGAACACACCCTCGATCACACGACCAGACAGATCGCGCATCAGGCCTTCGGCGTGCTCGCCATCCTGCCATTCGGCACGGGCCAGGACTTGTTCAAGCCGGTTGAGGTGCTTGAGGCCAGCCAGCATCGGTTGTTCGGCGAGTCGAGTGGCACAAGGGAAGAGTCGGACGCCCTGCTCCGCATTGCTCTCTGGATAAAGCGGAAAGGCAGCGCTCTGCAGAATGCGCCGGGGCAGCGCGACAGGCGGCGGAGCATAACCACGCAGCCCATCGCCACGCGTGACCATCAGCTTGGCGACGCCTTCACCCAATCCAGCCGAGAAGGCCACCAACTCCGTGCGCATCAATTGCAGGTCAAGTGGAATACCCAGGCGCTGGCAGCCGTCGGCGAGCCGCGCCATGTGGTACTCGAGAAGCGGGGGTCGGCCGCCACGTACGGCGATGGTTTCGAAAAGCCCATCGCCGTAGGCCAGACCGCGATCCTTGATGGACAGCGAATCAGCCGGATGGCCGTCAACCCAATTCGGCATCAGCCCACGAACCGGCGGAACACCAGGGAACCGTTGGTGCCACCGAAGCCGAAGGAGTTGGAGAGTACGACATCGATGGGCATCGAGCGTGCTTCATGGGGCACGAAGTCGAGGTCGCAACCTTCGTCCGGCTCTTCCAGGTTGATGGTCGGCGGCGCCACCTGATCACGCAGCGCGAGGACGCTGAAGATGGCTTCCACCGCACCCGCCGCACCCAGGAGGTGACCGGTCATGGACTTGGTGGAGCTGACTGCCAGCTTGTACGCATGCTCACCGAACACAGACTTGAGCGCCATGGCTTCAGCGATATCGCCGGCCGGGGTCGAAGTACCGTGGGCATTCACGTACTGCACCTCAGCGGCATTCAGGCCAGCGTCGCGCAGGGCGTTGCTCATGCAGCGCGCTGCACCCGCACCGTCTTCCGGCGGCGAAGTCATGTGATAGGCGTCGCCGCTCATGCCGAAGCCGATCAGTTCGGCGTAGATGGTCGCGCCACGGGCTTTCGCATGCTCCAGTTCTTCGAGGACCAGCGCGCCGGCACCGTCGGAAAGCACGAAACCGTCGCGGCCCTTGTCCCAGGGACGGCTGGCACGGGTCGGGTCGTCATTGCGAGTCGACAGCGCACGGGCTGCGCCGAAACCACCCAATCCCAGGCCACAGGCAGCCATTTCAGAGCCACCCGCGACCATCACGTCCGCCTCGCCATAGGCGATGTTGCGCGCAGCCATGCCGATGCAGTGGGTGCCGGTGGTGCACGCCGTGGCAATGGCGTAGTTCGGCCCCTGGATACCCAGGTGGATCGACAGGAAGCCGGACACCATATTGATGATCGAGCCAGGCACGAAGAACGGCGAGATACGGCGCGGCCCTTGCTCATGCAGGGATTTGCAGTTGTTCTCGATGTTCGTCAGGCCACCGATCCCGGAGCCCATGGCCACGCCGATGCGCTCCCGATTGGCATCGGTAACTTCGAGACCTGAGTCACGCACAGCCTGGAAGCTTGCAGCGAGGCCGTACTGGATGAACAGGTCGAGCTTGCGCGCCTCTTTGGCCGACAGGTATTCCTCGACATTGAACCCCTTCACCGAACCACCGAAACGGGTGGTATAGGCGGACAGGTCCATATGCTCGATGGGGCCAATGCCACTGCGGCCAGCCAGAATTCCCTGCCAGGTGCTCGATACATCAGTACCCAGCGGCGACAGCATGCCAAGGCCAGTGACCACGACGCGTCTACGCGACACAGCGATCTCCTTCTTCAATCTCTACACGGCGGTTGATTCGGATAAACAGACTGTTGAAAAGCTCGGCAGGTAACGCGCAAACCGCAGATTTTCAACAATCGGCTTAAAGAAAAGCCGCACGCCCAGTCGGGTCGTGCGGCTTTTCCGCGTCGGGGAACCGACGACTACATTACTGCGCGTGGGCGTTGATGTAGTCGATGGCTTCCTGAACGGTGGTGATCTTCTCGGCTTGCTCGTCCGGGATCTCGGTCTCGAATTCCTCTTCCAGAGCCATCACCAGCTCAACGGTGTCAAGGGAATCGGCGCCCAGGTCTTCAACGAAGGAAGCGCTGTTGGTGACTTCGTCTTCTTTGACGCCCAGTTGCTCGGCGACGATTTTCTTGACGCGTTCTTCGATGGTGCTCATACCGTGTTTTCACTCCTATGGAAAAATCCGTGCAGCTGGGGCTGCAGTGTATAGAAAGGGTTTTCCGCATTTCAAGCAGAACGCCTGAACCCCTTCAGGATCGCCGCAACGAAATGTCTATAACCCTGCTGCACTTATATAGCGAATTCTAGACAGCCCATATGACATCTTCCTGAAGGGATTCGTCACATTCAGCTCATGTACATGCCGCCGTTGACCGGAACCGTTGCGCCGGTGACGTAGGCAGCACCGTCGGAAGCGAGGAAGCCCACCACCTTGGCAATCTCCTCGGCCTGGCCCAGGCGACCCAGCGGGATCTGGGTCAGCAGCGCATCGCGCTGGGCGTCCGGCAGCTCACGGGTCATGTCGGTGTCGATGAAGCCAGGGGCCACCGCGTTGACGGTGATCGCACGGGAGCCGACTTCGCGGGCCAGGGCACGGCTGAAGCCTTCCAGGCCAGCCTTTGCGGCGGCGTAGTTGGTCTGGCCGGCGTTGCCCATGGCACCCACCACCGAACCGATATTGATGATGCGACCCCAGCGAGCCTTGGTCATGCCACGCAGCACGGCCTTGGACAGGCGGTACAGGCTGTTGAGGTTGGTGTTGATGACGTCGAACCACTCGTCGTCTTTCATGCGCAGCATCAGGTTGTCACGGGTGATGCCGGCGTTGTTCACCAGGATCAGCGGCTGACCCAGGTGCTGCTGGATATGTTCCAGGGTGCTGGCGACCGATTCGTCATTGCTGACGTCCAGGACCAGGCCGGCACCTTCGATGCCGTTGTCCTTGAGGAACTCGGCGATACGCTCGGCGCCGGAAGCGGAGGTCGCGGTGCCGATCACCACGGCACCCTGACGGCCCAGTTCGAGGGCGATAGCCTGGCCAATGCCGCGGCTCGCACCGGTGACCAATGCCACCTTACCTTGCAGACTCATAGGTCTTCTCCTTGTTCAGGCCAGCGCGGCACGGGCGGCCGCGAAAGCATCAGGGGTATCCAGATTGTGGGTGTTGACACCCTTCACGCAGCGCTTGTTCAGACCGGACAGCACCTTACCCGGACCACATTCGACGAGGTCGGTAACGCCACGCTCAGACAGACTGACCATCGACTCTACCCAGCGAACCGGGCTGTAGAGCTGAGCCAGCAGGTCACGCTTGAGCTCGGTGAGGTCGGCCACCACGGAGGCGCTGACGTTCTGCACCAGCGGAATTTGCGGCGCCTGCCAGTCCAGCGCGTCGACGGACTCAGCGAAGCGCTCGGCGGCCGGCTTCATCAGGGCGCAGTGAGAAGGCACGCTGACCGGCAGCGCCATGGCGCGCTTGGCACCACGAGCCTTGCACGCTTCGATGGCGCGCTCGACGGCCGCAGCGGAACCGGCGATCACCACCTGGCCGGGGGCGTTGAAGTTGACAGCGCTGACCACTTCACCCTGGGCGGCTTCGGCACATGCGGCCAGCACATCGGCATCTTCCAGACCCAGGATGGCGGCCATGCCGCCCTGCCCTGCCGGAACGGCCTGCTGCATCAACTGACCGCGACGCTCCACCAGCTTCACGGCATCGGCGAAGCCCAGGCTGCCTGCAGCCACGAGGGCGGAGTACTCACCGAGGCTATGGCCGGCGACGTACGCGGGGCGTGCACCACCCTCGGACAGCCACAGGCGCCACAGGGCGATGGATGCAGTGAGGATGGCTGGCTGGGTCTTGTCGGTCTGGTTGAGCTGCTCTTCCGGACCTTGCTGGGTCAGCGCCCAGAGGTCATAGCCGAGCGCCTCGGAGGCTTCGGCGAAGGTATCCAGGACCAGCTTCTGCTGGCCCCCCTGCTCGGCCAACATGCCCAGAGACTGGGAACCCTGACCGGGAAATACGAAAGCGAGGGATGCGGACATTGACTGAGGTCCCTTATCTGGCGGTATAGGGAGATTGACGCCTGGCATAGCCAAGCGCACGGAACTGACATTTGGATGACAGGCTGCCGGTAGCGGTCACATCCTACAGCAACAGATGCTCCAGTCTGCCGTGAAGGCGCTGCGGGAGATTCTCGCGCACCTCGATCAGCGCGCGACGAATGGCGCTCTGGAAGCCTTCAGAGCCGGCCGAACCATGGCTCTTGATCACGATGCCCTGCAGCCCCAGGAAGCTCGCCCCGTTATGGCGTGCCGGAGTCAGATCCGTCCGAAGACGGCGCAGCAACGGCAGGGCCAGCGCACCTACCACCCGAGAAGCGAGGGTTTCGTTGAACAGCGCTTCCATTCGAGTGGAAATCATCGAGGCCAATCCTTCGCTGGACTTGAGCAGGATATTGCCGACGAAACCGTCACAGACCACCACGTCGGCCTCGCCCCGATAGAGGCCATCGCCTTCGATATAGCCGATGTAGTTGAGACCTTCGGCCTGCTGCAGCAGGCTCGCCGCAAGCTTGACCTGCTGGTTGCCCTTGATGTCCTCGGTTCCGACATTCAGTAATGCGATGCGAGGACCAGGAGTGCCGAGCGCCTCGGCTGCAACAGCCCCCATCACGGCGAACTGGTAGAGATGCTCGGCACTGCAATCGACGTTGGCGCCCAGGTCGAGCAGATGGCAATGCCCCCGCGCCGTGGGAATGGCACTGACCATGGCAGGGCGATCGATGCCGGGCAGGGTCTTCAGCACGTAGCGCGACAGCGCCATCAGGGCACCGGTATTGCCAGCACTGACACAGGCCTGGGCTCGCCCATTGCGCACAAGATCGAGGGCGACACGCATCGAGGCATCGGGCTTGCCGCGCAGGGCTTGTGCCGGGCGCTCATCCATGGCGATCACTTCGCTGGCGTGTTCGATTTGCAGGCGCTGGCGATCGACCGCAGGAATGCGGGCAACGAGTTCTTCAAGGAGGGGAGCTTGGCCGACGAGGACCAGGTGAAGCGAGGGGAATTCAGCCAGACAGGCGACGCTGGCTGGAACAATGCAGCGGGGACCGTAGTCCCCGCCCATTGCATCAATCGCGATGATCGAGGCGGCCAAGGATTACTCGGCAGCGCCCTTGTCGATCACTTTGCGACCGCGGTAGAAACCGTCCGGGGAAACGTGGTGGCGCAGGTGAACTTCACCAGTGCTCTTCTCTACGGACAGGGCGTTGGCTTCGAGGGCGTCGTGGGAACGACGCATGTCGCGTGCCGAGCGGGATTTTTTGTTCTGCTGAACAGCCATAATCAATTAACTCCTAAACGTTTGGGTCACGCTTTAACTGCGCCAGTACGCTGAACGGGTTGGACCGCGGTACCTCGTTCTCGCTCGGCTCGGGCTCATTGGTGCCCGCCGGCTGCTGGCAATCTTCAGGGTCATGGGCCGGAACAATGGGCAGGGCAAGCAACAGCTCATCCTCGACCAGAGTCATCAGATCCAACGGATCCTCACCCACTTCCAGCACGTCATAGCCCTTCGGCAGCGACTGACTGTCCGCCCCCTCCCTCACCACGGCGTAATCACACTCGCTGTGGATGTTCAGGGTGACCAGCTCTAGACAACGCTGGCAAACCATCTTGACCTCGACGTCAATCCGGCTGTGAATAACGACAGCACGACGCTCGTCACGGGCGAACGCGAGGCTTGCATGGATGCTGCCCGCGTTGTCCGCTAGGGGATCGCAGAGTCGCTCCAGACTGGCGAGCGCAATGTCACCCTCTAGAGTGACTTCGCGGTCCGCCAGCTTGCGCGGATCTACATGAGGTGGAATCGGCCCATTCAACATAGGCGCGACATTCTAGGGACGAGCCCCTGCCCTGTCAAAAGAATTTCCGCATTGTCCGCGCGCGACGGGCCTCTATAGAATTTCCCGCCTCTCAGACCGGAGATTGCCATGCTACCCCTGGTGCTTGCATCCAGCTCACCCTACCGACGCGAACTGCTCGAACGCCTGCGACTGCCTTTTACCTGGGGCGCACCCGCTATCGATGAAAGCCGTCAGACGGATGAACCCGCCGAACAACTGGTGCGCCGCCTGGCACTGGAGAAAGCCAGAGCCCTTGCCAGCCAGAACCCGAACCATCTGATCATCGGCTCGGACCAGGTCGCCGTGCTGGGCGAGCAGATCCTCGGCAAACCCCATGATTTCGAACGCGCCCGCAATCAACTACTGGCAGCTAGCGGAACCAGTGTTAGCTTCCTGACCGGCCTCGCCCTCGTGAATAGCGCTACCGGCCATTACCAGGTGGACTGCGTGCCCTTCACCGTGCACTTCCGCGAGCTGGACGCCGAACGCATAGGCCGCTATCTGGAAGCGGAGCAACCCTATGATTGCGCCGGCAGCTTCAAGGCAGAAGGACTAGGTGTCAGCCTGTTCCGCGCGACCGAAGGCCCGGACGCCACCAGCCTCGTCGGCCTGCCACTGATTCGACTCGTGGACATGCTGCTCGCCGAAGGCGTACAGATTCCCTGATTCCCCCATATAGAAGGAAGAAAGCCCGGCTTCTGGCCGGGCTTTCTTATTTAGCAGACGCGAAATCAACGCAAGCTCGGCCCCTGGAACCCCATCCAGAGCGCCAACCGCTCGGCAACACTGGCACCGAACTTTTTCGAGAAGCGATCGAAGGGCGACTCCTGCACGGTGTAGTCGACGATCTCTTTCGCGCCGATGACCTCGCGCGCAACGAAACTGGTATTACCGAGCTTGTCGACCAGACCAAGCGCCAACGCCTGCTCACCCGACCAGACCAGCCCACTAAAGAGCTCGGGATGCCCATCGACCTTGAGCCGATCGCCACGTCCCTTTTTCACGCTCTCGATGAACTGCTGGTGAGTGGTATCCAGGACGCCTTGCCAGAACTGGGTTTCCTCAGCTTTCTGTGGCTGGAACGGGTCCAGGAAGGCCTTGTGCTCGCCCGAGGTATAGACGCGGCGCTCAACACCCAACTTGCCCATGGCATCGACGAAACCGAAGCTCGCCGCAGTGACACCAATAGACCCGACCAGGCTCGCCTTGTCGGCATAGATCTCGTCCGCCGCACTGGCAATGTAATACGCACCGGACGCGCCAAGGTCAGTGATCACCGCGTAAACCTTGATGTCCTTGTGCTCCGCACGCAGCCGACGGATCTCGTCATAGATGTAACCGGACTGCACCGGGCTACCACCCGGACTATTTATCCGCAGCACGACACCCTTGGTCTTCGGATCCTCGAAAGCCGCACGTAGGCCGGTCACGATGTTGTCGGCACTCGCAGCCTCTTCGTCGGCGATCATTCCACGGACCTCGACCAGCGCCGTGTGCTCCTGGCTGCGCGCAGCGCTTTTCTGCAGATCGAATGCCGGCCAGAACAGCGCGAGGGCGACAAAGAGATACAGGAAGGTCAGGGACTTGAAGAAAATACCCCAGCGCCGGGCACGACGCTGCTCCTGGACTCCCGCCAGGACAGCCTTCTCCAGCAACTTCCAACTCTTCTGCTCCGCCTTGTCGGCAGGCGCTTCTTTCCATTCGTCAGACATAAAGCTCCACCTCTCGGGATTGCCGGCTCAGGTCACCTTCCAGCCAGTGACGCAGCTCCTCGAAACGCTCGATCGCCAACCTGGGCGACTCCTTGAGCAACTCAGCAAGCGGCTGGGCGCCATACCCAACCGCCACGGAATCCACCCCAGCCCGATGCGCCATGCGCAAATCGAAGGGAGAATCCCCCACCATCACAGCCTGCTCGGCAGTCACTCCGCAATGCGCAAGGATTTCATGCAGCATGCGTGGATCAGGTTTGCTCGCGGTCTCGTCCGCGCAGCGAGTGACATCGAAGTAATCCAGCCAGCCACGCCCGGCCAGCACATGCTCCAACCCCCGGCGACTTTTGCCGGTGGCCACCGCCAGACGATAGCCCTGGGCACGGAACACCTCCAGCGCCTCAGCCACCCCCTCGAACAGCGGCGAAGGCTGGCACTCCAGCGTGTTGTAGTGCTCACCGTAACGCTGCCGGAATGCGTCTATGCGCCGGGGATCTTCGAGTTCTGGATAAAGCGTCGCGATCGCCTCCGGCAGACCGAGCCCGATGATGCCCTTGATAGCCGCATCATCTCGCCACGGAAGTCCGGAAACCTCTGCAGCCACGCGCATGGACTCGACGATACGGGCGATGGAATCAACCAAAGTGCCGTCCCAGTCGAAAATCAGCAGCTGGTAATCAGGCACCGAGACGCTCCAGGGTTTTCTGCCACATCTCGTCAACCGGAGCCTCCAGCTTCAACTCACCCCCATCAGGGAGACTGATCGCCAGGGAGTGTGCGTGAAGGAACAGGCGCTTGCCGCCCAACTCACGAACCTCACGAGTGAAATCCTCGTCGCCGTACTTGGGATCGCCGGCAATGGAATGGCCGGCATGCTTGGCGTGCACACGAATCTGATGAGTACGCCCGGTAATCGGGCTGGCTTCCACCAGGGTGGCGAACTCTCCGAAACGGCGCACGACGCGAAACTCGGTAAGCGCCTCCTTGCCTTCCGGATTCACTTCGACCATGCGCTCGCCGGAACGCAGATTGTTCTTCATCAACGGCGCACTGACTTTCTTCTTCGAAGTCGGCCAACTACCGCGCACCAGCGCCAGATAACGCTTGTCGACGCCATCGCCGCGCAGCGCCTCGTGAAGGTGACGCAGCATGCTGCGCTTCTTGGCGATCATCAGAAGCCCGGAGGTGTCGCGATCGAGGCGGTGCACCAACTCGAGATCCTTGCTCTCCGGACGCAGTTGACGAAAGGCTTCAATCACCCCGAAGCTGAGACCGCTCCCGCCGTGCACGGCAATGCCGGCCGGCTTGTTCAGCACGATCAGTGCTTTGTCTTCGTAAACGATCGCACTTTCCAGGCGCTCCAGCAGACCTTGGGCCACTGGTGCCGGCTCGTCCGGCTCGGACAAACGCAGCGGCGGAACGCGGATGATGTCGCCCGCCTGGAGTTTGTACTCTGGCTTGATACGCCCCTTGTTCACGCGGACTTCGCCCTTACGAAGGATGCGATAAATCAACGTCTTGGGCGCACCTTTCAAATGAGTGCGTAGGAAATTGTCGATGCGTTGGCCGGCATATTCCGGCGCAACCTCAAGCAGCTGGACGCTGGAGGCTGGAGAGGCAGGAGTGTTCATTTGCGCATCATAACAATTTTTTATGGATTTGAAGCACTTAATGATTACTGCTATAGTCGCGAACGCCGCCAAAAGCGGCCTGGTTTCGGGGTGATCGCCAAAACTGCCACCCCCAACCGCTGCAACCCTTTCAGGACGTAAGGCCGTCCGACAGAAAATTCGCTGCAATGACTGCGAATTTTCAGAAACCAAAGCCTTGAGCCATGACGCGTGATCGTCCCTTTCCTTTGGGAGATCACGGTAAATGCAACCCGCTACGGATTCAGCGAGCGGCACCCGATTTTCAAGGGATAAGTGTAGGGTGGAGATGCATAACCGTCGGACTGCGTAGTTTCAAGACGCTTCATTTCGTCCGCTTCCGACCGTTGATTCCTCCTCCTGAACAAGTGCTTCTGTCACGACAGCAAGCAGGAGACGTAGTCGCGATTCCGGTCCCTTTGACTGGAGCTCGCTGGACACTGGAGTGGCACGCCGCTCCTGACACGCACCTGACACCGACCGCGAGAGTCGTGTGCGCCAATCGCCGTTTCCGGTAGCCCGGAAACCCATTGGTACCACATGAAAAGAATGCTGATTAACGCGACTCAGCCCGAAGAGTTGCGTGTTGCTCTGGTCGACGGCCAACGCCTGTACGACCTGGACATTGAATCGGGTGCCCGCGAGCAGAAAAAGGCCAACATCTACAAAGGCCGAATCACTCGTATCGAACCCAGCCTTGAAGCCGCCTTCGTCGACTTCGGCGCCGAGCGCCACGGCTTCCTGCCCCTGAAAGAAATCTCCCGCGAGTACTTCAAGAAGTCCCCCGAAGGCCGCATCAACATCAAGGAAGTGCTCAGCGAAGGCCAGGAAGTCATCGTCCAGGTCGAGAAAGAAGAGCGCGGCAACAAGGGCGCTGCCCTGACCACCTTCATCAGCCTTGCCGGTCGTTACCTGGTGCTGATGCCGAACAATCCCCGCGCCGGCGGCATCTCCCGTCGCATCGAAGGCGAAGAGCGCAACGAACTGCGTGAAGCGCTGAACGGCCTCAACGCTCCGGCCGACATGGGCCTGATCGTTCGTACCGCCGGCCTGGGCCGCTCCAGCGAAGAGCTGCAGTGGGACCTGGATTACCTGCTGCAACTCTGGAGCGCCATCAAGGAAGCTTCCGGTGAGCGCGGCGCTCCCTTCCTGATCTATCAGGAAAGCAACGTCATCATCCGCGCCATCCGCGACTACCTGCGCCAGGACATCGGTGAAGTGCTGGTCGACAGCGTCGAAGCCCACGAGGAAGCCCTGAGCTTCATTCGCCAGGTGATGCCGCAGTACCAGAGCAAGATCAAGCTCTACCAGGACAGCGTTCCGCTGTTCAACCGCTTCCAGATCGAAAGCCAGATCGAAACCGCCTTCCAGCGCGAAGTGAAGCTGCCGTCCGGTGGCTCCATCGTCATCGACCCGACCGAAGCCCTGGTGTCCATCGACATCAACTCGGCTCGTGCGACCAAAGGTGGCGACATCGAAGAAACCGCCCTGCAGACCAACCTGGAAGCGGCTGAAGAAATCGCCCGCCAGCTGCGCCTGCGTGACATCGGTGGCCTGATCGTCATCGACTTCATCGACATGACCCCAGCCAAGAACCAGCGTGCAGTGGAAGAAAAAGTCCGCGAAGCCCTGGAAGCCGACCGCGCCCGCGTTCAGATCGGTCGTATCTCGCGCTTCGGCCTGCTGGAAATGTCCCGTCAGCGCCTGCGTCCGTCCCTGGGCGAGACCAGCGGCATCGTCTGCCCCCGTTGCGACGGCCAAGGCATCATCCGTGACGTGGAATCCCTCTCGCTGGCCATCCTGCGCCTGATCGAGGAAGAGGCCCTCAAGGACCGTACCGCCGAAGTCCGCGCCCAGGTGCCGATCCCGGTCGCCGCGTTCCTGCTCAACGAGAAGCGCAACAGCATCACCAAGATCGAGCTGCGCAGCCGTTCGCGCATCGTCATCCTGCCGAACGACCACCTGGAAACCCCGCACTTCGAAGTCCAGCGCCTGCGCGACGACAGCCCGGAAGTGCTGAACAACCAGTCCAGCTACGAAATGACCCCGGCCGAGGTGGAAGAAGTCCAACCGGTCAGCTCCACCCGCACCCTGGTTCGCCAGGAAGCGGCGGTGAAGACCGTTTCCCCCGAGCGCCCGGTTCCGGCACCGACCGCAGTCGCTCCGCAAGTCCAACCGGCACCGACTCCTGAGCCCAGCCTGTTCAAGGGTCTGGTCAAGTCGCTGGTAGGCCTGTTCGCCGGCAAGGAAGAGCCCAAGGTCGAGGCTGAGAAGCCTGCTGCCGAGCGCCAGCCGCGTGGTGAAGAGCGCCGCAATGGCCGTCAGCAGAACCGTCGTCGCGATGGCCGTGAAGGCCGCGAACCTCGTGAAGGCCGCCGCGAGGAAGATCGCAAGCCGCGTGAAGAACGCCAGCCTCGCGAAGAACGCCAACCTCGCGAAGCCCGTGAAGGCCAAGAGGGCCGCCGCGAGCGTCCGGCCCGCGAAGAGCGTCAGCCACGTGAAGAACGCCAGCCTCGCGAAGAGCGTCAGGCTCGTGAGCCCCGTGAGGAGCGTCAACCGCGCGAAGAGCGCCAGCCTCGCGAAGAGCGTCCGGTTCGTGAGCCCCGCGAAGAGCGTCAGCCGCGTGAAGCCCGTGAACCTCGTGAGCCCCGCGAACCGCGCGAAGGCCAGGAAGGTCGTCGCGAGCGTGGCGAACGCGCCGAGCGTCCGGCCCGCGAAGAGCGCCAGCCGCGTGAAGAGCGTCAACCTCGCGAAGAGCGTCAGCCGCGTGCCGAACTGGCCCAGGCCGAGCCAGTCGACGAGGAACTGCTGAACAACGAAGAGCTGCTGCAGGACGACGATCTGGAAGGCTCCGATGACGAGCGTCCTCGCCGCCGTTCCCGTGGCCAGCGCCGCCGCAGCAACCGCCGCGAGCGTCAGCGTGAAGCCAACGGTGATGAGCTGGTGGAAGGTCAGGAAGACGGCGAAGCAGCCCCGGTTGCTGCCGCTGTTGCCGCCGGTGTAGTTGCCGCTGAAGTTGTTGCCGAAGCCGTCACCGAAGCCCCGGCTCAAGCCGAAGCTCCGGTTGTCGAAACCGCGGAGACCGAAGTTGTGGTCGCCCAGGTCGAAGAAACTGCTGCGTTCGTTGAGCAAGCTCCGGTGGTCGAAGCGACCGTGGTGGAAGCACCCCAGGCCGTTGAATCCGCCCCTGCTGCTGAAGTCGTGGTAGAAGCACCTGCCGTTGTCGAAGAAGCTCCGGTCGTTGCGCCGCAGCCTGAAGTACCGGCAGCCCAGGCTCCGACCAGCACCGGCCGTGCCGCCAACGATCCGCGCGAAGTGCGTCGTCGTCAGCGCGAAGCCGAGCGTCTGGCCAAGGAAGCCGAAGAGTCATCCGCCAAGGCCGTCGAAGCTGTTGCTGCCGCCGAACCGGTTTCCGCTGCTGCTCACGCCGTCGCAGACGTCGAAGAAACAGTGGTAGCTGCCGAGCAGAAGGTTGAAGAAACCGTCGAGCAAGCAGTAGAGACCCCGGCTGAACAGCCTGAACAACTCGCGCTCGTGACTGAAGCCGAAGTACCGGCGCAAGCCGAGACCAAGGCCGACGAAGAAGAGAAGGAAGAAGCCAAGGACGAGACTAAACCAGTCGTCTGAAGCTTTTCCTGAATGAAAAAGGGGATGCCATTGGCATCCCCTTTTTTTTGTTCACCAGCTATCGCTACTCGACTTCATCCTCCGTCCGGGCACCGAACTGCAGCTCAGCCAATCGTGCATAGAGCGGACTGTTGACCACCAGTTGCGCGTGACGACCGATTGCCACCACCCTGCCCCGCTCCATCACCGCAATGCGATCGGCATTCTGTACCGTGGCCAGGCGATGAGCGATCACCAGGGTGGTTCGCCCGCTCATCAGAGCCGGCAGGGCCTGCTGGATAAGGTGTTCGCTTTCCGCATCCAGGGCGCTGGTGGCCTCGTCCAGCAGCAGGATAGGGGCATCCACCAGCAGGGCACGGGCAATTGCCAGACGCTGGCGCTGACCACCGGACAGGCCGATACCACCCTCCCCCAGATGAGTGCCATAACCCTGTGGCAGACGGGCGATGAACTCGTGCGCATGGGCCGCTCGGGCAGCGGCTTCGACCTCGGCATCGCTGGCCTCGGGTCGGCCGTAGCGAATGTTGTCTTCGACACTGCCATAGAACAGGGCCGGATTCTGGGACACAAGGGCGTAGCAACGGCGCAGGTCAGCGGGATCGAGCTGGCGAAGCTCCACGCCCTCCACACGGATGCTCCCGGTCTGGGGATCGAAGAAGCGCAGCAGGAGCTCGAACACAGTCGACTTGCCCGCCCCGGACGGCCCCACCAACGCCAGGGTTTCGCCAGGACGAACCGCCAGGCTGACGCCGTCCAGCGCGTTCACATCAGGTCGTCCCGGATAGGCAAAGTGCACATCCTCCAGCTCGATCTGCCCACTGACCCGCTCCGGTAGCGTCGCCCGCCCTTCAAGCGGTGCATGAATGGCATTGCGCGCCTGCAGTAGTTCAGCGATGCGTTCTGCCGCACCCGCGGCGCTCTGCAGCTCGCCGATCACCTCGCTGATGGCGCCGAAGGCGGCACCCACGATCAGGCTGTAAAACACGAAGGCCGCCAGGTCGCCGGGAGAAATGCGTCCGGCGATCACGTCTGTGCCACCCACCCAGAGCATCACACCTACGGCGCCCAGCACCAGCAGGATCACCAGGGTGATCAGCCAGGCACGCTGGGTGATGCGACGCCGCGCGGTGTCGAATGCCCCTTCCACGGTGCCGGCGAATCGTTGGCGGTCCTGCGCCTGGTGGTTATACGCCTGCACCGTCTTGATCTGGCCAAGGGTCTCGCCCACATAGCTGCCGACGTCGGCGATGCGGTCCTGGCTCTGCCGCGACAGTTTCCGTACCCGTCGACCAAAGATGAGAATCGGTGCCAGCACCAGCGGCAACGCCAGCAGCACGATGCCGGTCAGCTTGGGGTTGGTGACGAACAGCAGGCCAATGCCCCCGACCAGCATGATCCCGTTGCGCAATGCCATGGACAGCGAGGAGCCGATCACCGATTGCAGCAACGTGGTGTCTGCCGTCAGCCGCGACTGGATTTCCGATGCGCGATTGCTTTCGTAGAAGCCCGGATGGAGCTGGATCAGGTGGTCGAACACGCGCTTGCGGATGTCCGCAACGAAGCGCTCACCAATCCAGGAAACCAGGTAGAAACGCGTGAAGGTGCCCAGCGCCAGAGCCAGCACCAGGCCGAAGAACAGCATGATCGAATGCCGCAACGACGCTTCGGACTGTGTAGCCAGTCCCTGGTCAACCAACAGGCGAATGCCCTGGCCCATGGACAGGGTGATACCGGCAGTGAACAACAGCGCCAGCAAGGCGCCGATCACCCGCCAGCGATACGGCGCGACGAAGCGCCCGGCCATGCGCAGCGCATTACGCTGCCGTGCGGAAAGAAAAGATGCCATCGAGGGACTCAGTCGGGTTGTGCAAGGGATTGCTCGCTGCATACAGGGGTTTCGGCCCACCAACCCACCAGGCAGAGGCACAACGCGACCAGGTTGGTGGAGAGCGGGTTGAATGCCTGGATCAGCAGGCCCGGCGTGAACAAGGCCACGTCCAGCAGCAGCCCTGCCAGCAGCAGCGCCGCGAGTGCGAGGGGCCAGCGCGACTGGCGTACGCCCAAGAGGATCAGCGCGAGGATGATTTCCGCCAGTCCGGCCAGGGTCGCTACCAGCTCGACATGCGTGAGGCCGTGGGCGGCGATCATCAGCCTCTCGTCGGCGCTCAGCCAGAGCAGCTTCGGCACCAGTCCGTGATAGAGGAACAGGAGTGCCAGCCCACAACGGGCGAGCATTGCGAAGCGTCGCAGCTCAGCGATCGGCATTCAGAAAGCGCCCCTCATGGTCGGGCGACGGTAACAGGCAGACGTCATACCTGCCGAAGAGGCGGTAGCGATTCAAGGCAATACGGTCGTAGCACCAGTCCCGCAAGGCCAGCGGCAGGATGCGGAATACACCCAATAGCGGCCAGGGCGCCGGCAACTGGCGAACGATGCGTGCAATGGCCTCGGAGCGGACGAACAACTCCCGGCCTTCGACATACAGCATGGTTGCAAAGCTATCCGTAGGCAGGCCGAACCAGCGGAGGATTGCCTGCCCTTCCGCGGACTGCACCGACGCGAGCTTGAATACTCGCGCCCGGTCATGGCGAATCAGGAACCTCGCCCAACCGTTGCAGAGCTTGCAGACCCCGTCGAACAGCACGATGCGCTCGCCGGGTCGAACGTGGGGCGGGTACTGCTCGACATCCATCGCGATGCTCCTGCATCTACGGGAAAGTGTCGTCGATGGTATCCGATCCCCGTGGAAACCAGCGAGCGGCGTCAGCCCTCGTCGCCCCACCCGAGCGGGTAGAGCAGCTCTTCCTTGTAACCGGCCCAGACCCGCACCGCGTCGGGGAAAGCGTCGTCCAGTGCCGGATCGCCGCTGTCCACCAGTAGCGGCCGGCCTTCCAGGGTGCCGAGCTTGCGCTTGGTGGCCACCACCCGCAGGTGTTCCAGGCCGATGGCACGCAGTACCCGCGGGCTGATCTGCTGGTTGCCACGACCGATGATGTGCCCCTGGCCGCCGATGGCGGTGACGAGCAGCCGCGCGGGATGCCCATCCACGAGCTCGAACAGTTGCGCTTCGGTGACGTCACGGGCGATCACCGCGCCGTTCTCGATCACATCCACGCCCAGCAACGTCGTCTCCAGGCCCAGGTTGGCGGCCAGGCCATGGAGCGTGGAGCCCGGCCCGAACACATAACGCACGCCCTCCTCCCAGCTGTCGCTCAGCCAGTCGGCAAGATCCACCAGCACCAACTCTTCCGACTCCATGCCGCCTTGCTTGACGTGCTGCATGAAGTGGCCTTCCACCGGTACCGTCAGCTCGCCGTACCAGCGCGCCGCCACCTTGCCGTCGCGAAGGGCGGTCTCGTCCTGGTCGCGCACCTCGCCACTGGCCAGACGCACGAGCCCGCCTTCCACCAGGCGCCGCGCCAATTCCCCGGCGGCTCGCGGGCTGATGGCGTAGACGCCGGAGTGGATCTTCACCCCGGCGGGAATACCCAGCACCGGCTGATCGCCACGAATCGCCGCGCTGACATCCCGCGCCGTACCGTCACCCCCTGCGAAGAGGATCAGCGCCACTCCGGCATCCTGCAGGGCATCGACAGCGTGGCGCGTATCGTCAGCACTGGTGACGGGACCGTCGAGATGCCCCAGGACGCGATGGGAAAACCCCATCTCCGCCAGCAGGTCGGCGCCCATCGGACCGGGGAAGGTGACGAACTGGATACGCCCGACAAGCGGCAACAGGCATTCCAGGGCGAGACGCGTGCGGGCAGCCGATCGAGGCTCGGCGCCTCTGGCGAGGGCATCCGCGGCGACTCCGTCGCTGCCCTTGAGCGCTGCCGGGCCGCCCAGACCGGCGAGGGGATTGATGATCAGACCCATGTGGAACAGAGACATGCTTACCTCGTACTGAACTCTCGCCCCACGCAGGGGGTCCATCCACCAGGACCAGGACGCTCGCAGTTGGCATATTCGCTGCTAGTGTTTCCTGGTCTTTCGTTTTTCCGGCGCACCCGTCGCGCCAACTGTCACTGCGCGTTCATATGCCCTACCTAGACTGCGCGCATTACCTGAATGAGGAGACAGGCCATGAGCTTGCACGACAGCACTACCGATAGCCGCGTGATCCCGCTGCAACCGCGTCGTCCCGTCGGCGGCGCGATCATCGACGCCGAAGGCCGTGAGATTCCGATCACCGAAATCATGATCCAGCGCGCCTGCCAGGAGCTGCACAAGCAGCTGGCATCCGAGCTGAGAAAGGCCTGACGCGCCTGGGCCCGGGGCAATCCCGGGCCCATTATCTAAACCAGCTCGGCCCCGAGCGCCCGAACCATCTCCGCCAACTTCGGCGCCTCTCCCGTCAAACGTACCCGCAGCCCGTCGATTTCCCGTCGCACCGGATAGTGCTTGCGCAGGGCATCGAAGGCGGCGCGGCGTTGCAGCTCATCGCCCACGAGGCTACGGCGGAAGTCCGCATCGTCGCGGCGCGGGTCGTACACCGCGCGGCACAGGGTCGCCAGTGCCCAGTCGAGATCGCAGCTGGCATCAAGGGTCAGTTCCTCCAGCCAGGGCGTCGGCAACAACTCATCCAGTTGTACGCTTTCCGCCTGGCCACTGAAGCGGCACCACGCCTGATAGATCTGCGCGGTGCCGCGCAGCTTGCCATCAAGGCTGTAGCCGGCGATGTGAGGCGTGGCGATACGGCACAGGCGCGCCAGTTCGACGTCCGCCACGGGCTCGCCCTCCCAGACGTCCAACACCGCGCGCAGGTCCTTGCGACGGCCCAGCAGATCAAGCAATGCGCGGTTGTCGACCACTGCGCCGCGACTGGCGTTGACCAGCCAGGCGCAGGGTCGCAGGCGCTCCAGCCGCTCAGCGTCAAGCAAGTGATGGGTCGGGTGGTCGCCAGCGTTGTCCAGCGGCGTGTGCAGGCTGATGGCATCGCACTCGCGGAGGATGGTTTCCAGGTCGACGAAATCACCGCCCTCAGCGGCCTGGCGCAGCGGATCGCAGACCAGCACCGGCCAGCCGAGGCCACGCAATACATCCACCAGACGCCCGCCAACCTGGCCGGCGCCCACCACGCCAAAGGTGCGCGAGGCGAGCCGGACGCCTTCGTCTTCGGCCAGCAGCAACAAGCTGCCCAGCACATAGTCGACCACGCCCCGGGCGTTGCAACCGGGCGCACTGGACCAGGCGATGCCCGCTTCAGCGAAATACTCGAGGTCGAGATGGTCGGTGCCAATGGTGCAGGTGCCGACGAATCGCACCGGACTGCCCGCCAGGAGCGCACGATCGACGCGGGTCACCGAGCGCACCAGCAGCAGGTCGGTGTCTGCCAGGGCTGCCGCATCGATGGCGCGGCCCGGCAGGCGGCGGATTTCACCCAGGGCGCCGAAGAAGGCGTCGACCAGGGGGATGTTTTCGTCGGCAACTATTCGCATGGCAGGCTCCTGCAGAGAGACCGCTATTCTACGCAATCACCCGGTCCTACGCCCGCGCGGCAACCCGCTGTCCCTCTTTTCTGACCGTCACGTCAGGGCGTAGACTACCGGTCCCTCAGCCTCCACATCCCGTTCCGCCGGCAGCCTCTTCTGCAAAGGCTGGGATAGTGAACCGTCGCGAGCCCGTCGTGACCAGGCAACGTCCAGACCCCTTTCAGCCACTCTCAGCATGGACACCACCGGCACGCCCGGAGGACGCCTTATCGATATGGAACTCTCAGTGAATCACGCAGAAACCCGATTCAGTCGCGCCAGCACGGAACTGCGCGCGCTGCTCAAGCTGGCGGCCCCCATCATGATCGCCCAGCTCTCCAACACCGCCATGGGCTTCGTCGATGCCGTCATGGCTGGCCGCGTCAGCCCGCGCGACCTCGCCGCCGTGGCGCTCGGCAACTCCATCTGGATTCCGGTCTTCCTGTTGATGACCGGCATCCTCCTCGCCACCACCGCCAAGGTTGCCGAGCGCTTTGGCGCCGGCAAGCAGGAAGAGATCGGCCCACTGGTACGCCAGGGCCTCTGGCTGGCGCTGGCGGTCGGCCTCAGCGGCGCTCTGCTGCTGGTCAACGCGCGCCCTGTTCTCGAGCTGATGGGCGTAGACCAGGAGCTGATCGACCCGGCCATGGGATACCTGCACGGCATCGCCTTCGGCTTCCCCGCCGTGGCGCTCTACTACGTACTGCGCTGCTTCAGCGATGGTCTGGGCCGCACGCGTCCGAGCATGGTGCTGGGCATCTGCGGCCTGCTGCTGAACATTCCGTTGAACTACATCCTGATCTACGGCCACTTCGGCATGCCCGCCCTGGGTGGCGTGGGCTGCGGCTGGGCCAGCGGCACGGTGATGTGGTTCATGCTGCTGGGCATGCTGACCTGGGTGACCCGCGCACCGGCGTACAAGCCGAGCAAGCTGTTCGAGCGCTTCGAACGGCCGCAACTGCCGCTGATCAAACGCCTGCTCTCGGTGGGTGTCCCCATCGGCGTCGCGGTGTTCGCCGAGTCGAGCATCTTCGCCGTGATCGCCCTGCTGATCGGCGGCCTGGGCGCCACCGTGGTCGCCGGCCACCAGATCGCCCTGAACTTCAGCGCGCTGATCTTCATGATCCCCTACGCCCTGGCAATGGCTGTCACCGTGCGCGTGGGCCAGGCCCTGGGCCGCGGCGATCCACGGGCGGCGCGCTTCGCGGCGGGAGTCGGTATCGGTACCGCGCTGGCCTACGCCTGCATCTCGGCGAGTCTGATGCTGCTGTGCCGTGAGCTGATCGCGAAGATGTACTCTCCCGATCCGCAGGTGATCGCCGTGGCGGCGATGCTGATTGTCTACTCCGCGCTGTTCCAGTTCTCCGATGCCATCCAGGTCGCCGCCGCCGGCGCCTTGCGCGGCTATCAGGACACCCGCGCGACCATGATCATCACGCTGTTCGCCTACTGGGGCATCGGTCTGCCCGTGGGTTATGCCCTCGGTCTCTCCGACTGGCTGGGCGAACCCAGCGGTCCCAAGGGGCTCTGGCAGGGTCTGGTCGTGGGCCTGACCTGCGCGGCGCTGCTACTGAGCCTGCGGCTGGCACGCAGTGCGCGAGCGAGGATTCGCAGCTAACGAAAAAGGGCCGCTTCAAGCGGCCCTTTTTTCTTGTACATGGACGTATCACTCGTCGGCATGGGCCGGAACGGCAGCCAGGTTCTCCCAGTACGCAGGCGTCAGGAATTCCCGGCCAGCCAGCAGGTGTTCCAGGTAGCTGCGGGTCGGCCACAGACCGTCCTCGCGCATGGCCGGATTGGCCACATAGACCCAGGCAGATTGCACACCCCGGGCGGTGACGACAGGCATGCGCTCCCGGCTGTAGAAGATCGGTGTGCCTTCGAAAGGGTCCATCTTCCAGATCTCGTCCTCGTGCTCCAGACGGTAGAGCACACCCTCCACCACGCCGTCCCGCTGATAACGGATGTTGGCGTAGGAACGGCCGGGACGGTCATGGGCGCGCTTATTGAAGCACAGGGCATAACCTTCCAGGCGCCCGGCGAGGGCTTCGCTGAAGGCCAGGCCACGACTGCGCATGCGCGCCGGATTCATGTTCGAACCGTAGGCGAAGTAGAAGGGCATCAGTCGGACTTCTTGCGAATCCAGTAGAAGTAGGTACCGGCCTCTTCCGACTGATCCAGCAGTTCATGGCCGAGGAAGACGCAGAACTTGGGGATGTCGCGGCGCGTGGACGGATCGGTGGCGATGACTTTGAGCAGGCCGCCGGCCGGCAGGTCTCGCACCTTGTTGTGCAGCATCATCACTGGCTCTGGGCAGTTCAGGCCGGTGGCGTCGAGAATGGCATCAGGCTGTTGGGACATGGGGCACTCCGAAAACTGGCAGCTATTGTGGCGCAAAGCCGGTTGCCCGCCCAGCCTTGAAGCCCGTGCTGCGACGTCTGGCCACAACGCCGCACAACCTTGGATGGGCTCTTTCCCGCCTTGCGCTCGGGCAAGCTGAGGCGGTCATTCCTGCCAGCGGTCCTCCGATGCACCTCGCCAGCTTGTTACTCGCCCTCCTCTTGCTCAACGGCTGTGCCGCCCGCGAACAGCTCCCCGACTTCAGCACCCTCGCCGATCGCGAGCTGCCTGCGACCCATTTCGAAACCGTCATTACCGCTCGCGACGGCACGCTGCTGTCCGCCACCGTCTTCCAACCCGCCCTCAAGCAAGGGGAGCAGGCTCCTGTCGTGGTGCACACCCACGGCTGGGGCGGATGGCGAGTGACCGGACCGGAGGGTTTCTATGGCCAGCAGATGATGTCCGGGCGCGCGGCGCTCAAGGCCTGGCGTGCAGGATTCTGGGTGATCAGCTACGACCAGCGCGGCTGGGGCGGCAGCGACGGAAACATCGAGATGATGGACCCGCGCTACGAGGTGCAGGACGCACTCGCAGTCATCGATTGGGCCGCCAGCCACCTGCCACGCCTGAGCATGGACAGCCCCGGCGACCCACGTGTCGGCATGCTGGGCGAAAGCTACGGCGGCGCCGTGCAGCTACTGGCTTCTGCGGAAGACCCGCGCATCGACGCTATCGTGCCCATCGCCACCTGGTACGACCTGTCGGAAGCCCTGGCACCGGGCGGACACATGAAGGTGGGCTGGACCGGCGTATTGCTGAGCCTGGGCCTCGCCACGGGCTACGACCTGGGTAAGTTCGTCCAGGCGCCTTACCTGAAAAGCGCCGGCGGCGAGATGACGCCCCAGGTGCAGGCCGAACTCAAGGCCCACAGCCTCGTCAGCTATTGCCAGCGCGGCCAGCGCCCCCATGCCGATGCGCTACTGATCCAGGGCCTGCGGGATACGCTTTTCCCCCTCGACCAGGGCCTGGCCACTCGCGACTGCCTGGAGCAAGGCGACGCCGATGTCCGTCTGCTGGGCATGCAGGGCGGGCATATCCTGCCGCCGCCACTGCAACAGTGGAGTGGTCTACCACCCTTCAACAACGAGCCGGTCCTGCATTGCGGTGATCGCGCCATTAACCTCTACCAGGCAGTAGTCGCCTGGTATGAAGACAAACTGCGTGGGCGGCCCGGAGCTGCCGATAGCGTACCGGACCTTTGCCTCAGCCTCGACCTGGACCACGGGCTGGCACTGCAACGACTTCCCCAAGCCGATGCACTCCAGCCCCTGCCTGAAACCCGTGTCCGCCCGCTGACCAGCGGCTGGCTCAGCCCGTCCAGCTTCATTCCCCTGCGCAAGGTCGAGGCAACGAGCGGACTGGTAGGCGGCGTGCGCCTGGAACTGGATCGCGACGCCGATGCGCCACTGCTGTTCGCCTCGCTGGCGGTGCGACGTGCCGGCGGCAAGGTCGAAGCGCTCAGCGAACAGAGCACGCCGCTCAAGACTGGCCGGGTCGATCTCGCCGTCGCCAGCGCCCTGCTCCAGCCCGGCGATGAACTGGGTCTACAGGTCAGCGGTTTCAGCGGCCAGTACCTGTTCAACAGTTCCTGGAGTCCCGGCGTGACGACGCTGAAGGGACTCGTCAGCCTGCCGTCGCTCCTGCCCCTGGAAGCACCGCTCGCCAGCCAGTGAAAGACGGCGCAGCATGGAGCTTTGCAGGAGCTGCGCCATGCCCGATTTCCTTCAGCGCAACTGGTGCGTCAAGCGGCTGGACGACAACGGCAACGTATTCGTCCTGCGCGCCGGACTGAGCCGTGGCGAAGCGGAGCAATTGATGGCGGAGTACCAGGCGCGGGGGCACAAGCAGAGTTACTGGGTGGAGCGGATGGAGCTGTAGGGGCGAATTCATTCGCCAAGGGCAGCGCAGCTGCGCTATCAGGCCTTGAAGGGCAGACCTGCGGCCTGCTTGGCGAATGAATTGGCTGTGTCTGCAGTAAGTGTTGCAAGTAGCTGCATTGCCCGTAGGAGCTGGCTTGCCAGCGAATGGCTCCTTTTCGCTAGCAAGCTAGCTCCTACAAGGCACCTGGACCGACTGTTGAAGGTTGGCAACAGCTAACGCAGACATAGCCAATGAATTCGCCCCTACAAGAAAACAATCCGCAGCTCCCGCGATTACAACCTGCGCAGGTGGCAGGTCACTTCTTCGCGATCGTGATAGAGCTGCTTGCAGGCGATGGACACCTTGAGCCCCCTGCCCTTCATTCCGGCCTCGATGCGTGCCAGCAACTTCTGCACTTCGGCATAGCGTTGCTTCATGGGCAGCTTGAGGTTGACCACCGCCTCCTGGCACCAGCCCTCGCCGAGCCAGGTCTCAATCATCGCGGCGGTACGGGCGGGTTTCTCGACGATGTCGCACACCATCCAGTTGACCGGCCGGCGCGGCTTGAAGGTGAAACCGTCAGCGCGTTGATGCTCGACAAAGCCGGAATACATCAGGCTCTCCGCCATCGGACCATTGTCGACGGCGGTGACCTTGATCTCCCGCTGCACCAGTTGCCAGGTCCAGCCACCCGGCGCGGCGCCGAGATCGACGGCCGTCATGCCGGGCGCAAGGCGCGCATCCCACTGGTTGCGTGGAATGAACTGATGCCAGGCTTCCTCCAGCTTGAGGGTGGAGCGGCTCGGCGCCTCGCGGGGAAACTTCAGGCGCGGGATTCCCATGGGCCAGAGTGCCGAATTGTTCGATTCGGCCAGACCAACGAAGGCCTGGCGCCCGCTGCGGAAGGTCAGCAGCAGGCGCGGCAGCTGCGGATCGTCCTTGAGCTTGCCGGCCTTGGTCAGGGCAGCGCGCAAAGGCTTTTCGAACTTGCGGCAGAAGGTCGACAGCTCCTTGCCCTCGTTGGTGTCCAGCACCTCCAGCCAGAGGCTGCCGCACACCGGGTAATCGCCCAGCGCTTCCAGCAGCACGCCGATGCGGTCGGTTTCCGGCAGGTCGACATATTCGCCACGGGCCCACTGGCGCGGGAAGATCAACTGGCTGAAACGCACTTTGCGCATCAGCCGTTCGGCGCCACCGGGCTCGGTGCAGACGAATTCGGCGCAGGCGCTCTGCGGCTTGGCCCTGGAGTAGCCGGCCACATCGAGGTGGGCGGCGTGCTCGGTCATTTCGGCGCAGACCTCGCCCTCGAAACCGGGGCGGCAGTGCAACAGCAAGGTGTTCATCGGGGTTCCTCCTGGGCGCGCACTATAGTTGCGCGACGCCCGTTTTCACACAGGCCAGGAAGGAATTTCCTACAGCCGGATACAACCGCGAGGGGAACCCCACTCCCGCCTGACGGTCGGCTGAAATGGCAAGACCCTCCAAGCAGAGCTAGGGTTTTAGATTCCGTACGAGCAGCCGGCCCATGCCGTGTGGGCCTCAAGGAGAAATCCGATGCCTTCCCTGGATAGCCTGAACTGCCGCCGCAGCCTGGAAATCGCCGGCAAGACCTACCACTACTTCAGCCTGCCCGAGGCAGCCAAGCGCCTGGGCGCGATCGACAGGCTGCCCATGTCGATGAAGGTGTTGCTGGAAAACCTGTTGCGCTGGGAGGACAACGAAACCGTCACTGCCGCCGACCTCAAGGCCCTGGCCGACTGGCTCGGCCCACGCAGCTCGGATCGCGAAATCCAGTACCGCCCTGCGCGCGTGCTGATGCAGGATTTCACCGGGGTGCCTGCGGTGGTGGACCTGGCCGCCATGCGCGCCGCCGTGGCCGCGGCGGGCGGCGACCCGCAGCGGATCAACCCGCTGTCGCCAGTGGATCTGGTGATCGATCACTCGGTGATGGTGGACCGCTTTGCCTCCCAGGCCGCCTTCGAGCAGAACGTCGAGATCGAGATGCAGCGCAATGGCGAGCGCTATGCGTTCCTCCGCTGGGGTCAGCGGGCTTTCGACAACTTCAGCGTGGTGCCGCCCGGCACCGGCATCTGCCACCAGGTCAACCTCGAGTACCTCGCCCGCACCGTCTGGACCCGCGAAGAGGACGGGCTCACCTATGCCTTCCCCGACACGCTGGTGGGTACCGACTCCCACACCACCATGATCAATGGCCTGGGTGTGCTCGGCTGGGGCGTCGGCGGCATCGAGGCCGAAGCGGCCATGCTTGGCCAGCCGGTGTCGATGCTGATTCCCGAGGTGATCGGCTTCAAGCTCACCGGCAAGCTGCGTGAAGGCATCACCGCCACCGACCTGGTGCTCACCGTCACCCAGATGCTGCGCAAGAAAGGTGTGGTGGGAAAATTCGTCGAATTCTATGGCGACGGACTGGCCGACCTGCCCCTGGCCGATCGCGCCACCATCGCCAACATGGCCCCGGAATACGGTGCCACCTGCGGCTTCTTCCCGGTGGACGACATCACCCTGGGCTACCTGCGCCTGTCCGGTCGGCCGGAGGAAACCGTGCAACTGGTGGAGGCCTATAGCAAGGCCCAGGGACTGTGGCGCGAACCGGGCCATGAGCCGGTGTTCACCGATTCGCTTTCGCTGGACCTCGGCAGCGTCGAAGCCAGCTTGGCCGGCCCCCGGCGCCCGCAGGATCGCGTGCCGCTGCCCCAGGTACCCGGCGCCTTCAGTGATCTGCTGGACCTTCAGGTCAGGCCCGCAGGAGCCCGCGCCGCTGAAAGCGTCAGCGTGACGCTGGATGACGGCGAGCGGTTCAGCCTCGACGACGGGGCGGTGGTCATCGCCGCGATCACCTCCTGCACCAACACCTCCAACCCCAGCGTGATGATGGCCGCCGGCCTGGTCGCGAAGAAAGCCGTGGAAAAGGGCCTGCGACGGAAACCCTGGGTCAAGTCCTCACTGGCTCCCGGCTCCAAGGTGGTGACCGAATACTTCCGCGCCGCCGGCCTTACCGCCTACCTGGACCAGCTCGGCTTCAATTTGGTGGGCTACGGCTGCACGACCTGCATCGGCAACTCCGGCCCCCTGCTGGACCCCATCGAGCAAGCCATCCAGCAAGCTGACCTTACTGTCGCCTCGGTGCTGTCCGGCAACCGCAACTTCGAAGGTCGGGTTCACCCGCTGGTCAAAGCCAACTGGCTGGCCTCCCCGCCCCTGGTGGTCGCCTATGCCCTGGCCGGCAGCGTGCGCCTGGACCTCGGCAGCCAGCCGCTGGGCGTAGGTAGCGATGGTCAGCCGGTCTACCTCAAGGACATCTGGCCGAGCCAAAAAGAAATCGCCGAAGCCATCCGGAAAGTGGACACCGCGATGTTCCGCAAGGAATACGCCGAGGTCTTCGCCGGCGACGAAAAGTGGCGGTCGATCGCGGTACCGGAGTCCGATACCTACGCCTGGCAGGCCGACTCGACCTATATCCAGCACCCGCCCTTCTTCGCCGAAATCACCGGCGCCCCGCCGAAGGTGGAGGATGTGCGCCAGGCGCGCATCCTCGCCCTGTTGGGCGACTCGGTGACCACCGACCACATCTCGCCTGCCGGCAATATCAAGGCCGACAGCCCGGCCGGGCGCTACCTGCGTGAGCACGGCGTGGCCCCGGCGGACTTCAACTCCTATGGGTCGAGGCGCGGGAACCATGAAGTGATGATGCGCGGCACCTTCGCCAATATCCGCATTCGCAACGAAATGCTCGGCGGCGAGGAAGGCGGCAACACCCTGCACATCCCCAGCGGCGAGAAGCTGGCCATCTACGATGCCGCCATGCGCTATCAGTCGGAAGGCACGCCGCTGGTGATAATCGCCGGCAAGGAATACGGCACCGGTTCCTCCCGCGACTGGGCCGCCAAGGGCACCAACCTGCTGGGTATCAAGGCAGTCATCGCCGAGAGCTTCGAGCGCATCCACCGCTCCAACCTGGTGGGTATGGGCGTCCTGCCTCTGCAGTTCAAGGATGGCCAGGATCGCAAGACCCTTAACCTGACTGGCAAGGAAACCCTGGCCATCAGCGGCCTGGAGAGCGCCAGCCTGCGTCCACACATGGACCTCAGTCTGGAAATCATCCGTGAGGACGGTTCCAAGGACCGCACCGACCTGCTCTGCCGCATCGATACCCTGAATGAAGTGGAGTACTTCAAGGCCGGGGGCATCCTTCATTACGTGCTGCGGCAGTTGCTCGCCGGCTGAAACGTCCTCCCACCCGCAAGACCCCGGAAACTGAGCACCTTGCTCTTCCGGGGCCTTCTCCCCTATTCCGATCCAAGGGCGAGTGCGGTAATCGAACCGCTCCAGCAAGGCAATCGGACAGCCGGCTCCGAAAGCCGGCTAGACTCTGCGCCCCAAAGAAAAGGCTCAACCTTGGCGCGTAGATGCCGATAGAAGCAGTAAGCCTTGCGGAAGGAAACCATGAGAAACAATCAACCCATTACCCAGCGGGAACGCAGTTTCCCCGTCGAGCAGCGCCTGATCTCCACTACGGACAGCAAGGGCGTCATCACTTATGCCAACGAGGCGTTCGTCGAGATCAGCGGCTACAGCCGCGACGAACTGATTCGTTCCCCGCACAACCTGGTGCGACACCCGGACGTCCCGCCCGCCGTGTTCGCCCACATGTGGACCACCCTGAAGAAGGGCCGTCCGTGGATGGGCGTGGTGAAGAACCGCTGCAAGAACGGCGACCACTACTGGGTGAACGCCTACGTCACGCCCATCTTCGAAGGCAGCCAGGTCACCGGCTACGAGTCCGTGCGGATCAGGCCCACCGCCGAGCAAGTGCGTCGTGCCGAAGCGCTCTACCAGCGCCTGAACGCGGGCAAAGCGGCCATCCCCAGCCGTGACAAGTGGCTGCCGGTACTCCAGGACTGGCTGCCCTTCATCCTCATCAGCCAGATCGCTTTCATGATCGGCGCCTGGCTGAACTCTCATTGGGGCTTCCTTCTCGCCGCGCTGCTCTCGGTGCCGCTGGGCCTGATCGGTCTTGCCTGGCAGAACCGTGGCATCAAGCGCTTGCTGCGTCTGGCCGAACAGACCACCTCGGACCCGCTGATCGCGCAGATGTATACCGACAGCCGAGGCGTCCAGGCACGTCTGGAAATGGCCATGCTCAGCCAGGAAGCACGCCTGAAGACCTGCCTGACCCGTCTGCAGGACACCGCAGAACACCTCACCCAGCAGGCCCGCCAAGCCGACGCCCTGGCCCACAACAGCTCAGAAGGGCTGGAGCGCCAGCGCGTGGAAACCGAGCAGGTGGCTACCGCGGTGAACCAGATGGCCGCCACCACCCAGGAAGTGGCCAACAATGTGCAGCGCACCGCCGATGCCACCCAGGAAGCCAACCGCCTGACCAGCCAGGGCCGCAACATCGCCGCCGAAACCCGCGAAGCCATCCAGCGCCTCTCGCAGTCGGTGGGCGAGACCGGCGAAACCGTCACTCGCCTGGCCCAGGACAGCAACGAGATCGGCGGCGTGGTGGATGTCATCAAAGGCATCGCCGACCAGACCAACCTGCTGGCGCTCAACGCCGCCATCGAGGCCGCACGCGCGGGTGAAATGGGTCGCGGCTTTGCGGTCGTCGCCGATGAAGTACGTCAGTTGGCCCAGCGCACGGCTGAATCCACCGGACAGATCCACCAGCTGATCGCGCAACTGCAAAAGACCGCCGAGGAAGCCGTGCACACCATGGAGCATGGTCGTCGCCAGGCGGACGAAGGTGTCGAGCGCGTGCTCCAGGCCGACCAGGCTTTGGTGGGCATCAGCGAAGCGGTCGCCAACATCGCTGACATGGCTGACCAGATCGCCGCCGCTACCGAGGAACAGAGCGCAGTCGCCGAGCAGATCAACCAGAGCATCAGCAGCATTGCCCACCTGGCCGACCAGACTTCGGGGGAAGCCCAGCGTACGGCCCTGCTCAGCGAGGAGCTGACCCACACGGCACAGGGGCAATATTCCCTGGTGGACAGGTTCAACCGCTGACGACCCTGACCATGAAAAAGGGCGCCAAATGGCGCCCTTTTTTCTTGCGTGTGGATCGCGGGGTCCACAACGACCTTTACGCCTCCTGCCCTTCCCGGACCGCCTCCGTGCCCTGGCGGAAGTACAGCTGATAGGCCAGCGCCAGCAGTGCAAGGAACGGCACGCCGAACACCAGGGTCATGCGAAAGGCCGGTACGAAGGCGGTGGTCACCAGAATCGCCAACATCAATCCGAGGCCCAACAGCGTCGCCCAGGGGAAGCCCCACATGCGGAAGGACAGTCGCGCACTGCCGTGACGTTCGTGGTAACGGCGGAAACGGTAATGGGTGAGGAAGATCATCATCCAGGCGAAAAGCGCGCCGAAGATGGAAATCGCCATCATCAACATGAAGGACTCCTCGGGGAACGCCAGGTTGACCAGGGTCGCCAGGGCCACGCCGGTGCAGGACATCGCCAGGGCATTCAACGGCACCCCGGCACTGCTCACCCGGCCCATGGCCTTGGGCGCGTGCCCCGCGCGGGAGAGGCTGAACATCATCCGCGTCGTGGTGTAGAGCTGGCTGTTCATCGCCGAGAGCGCAGCCACCAGGATCACGAAGTTGATCAGGCCCGTGGCGCCGGGGATGCCCACCTGCTGCATCACAGTGACGAAGGGACTCTGGGCGCCCTTCCCCGACTGGTCCCAGGGCACCATGGCGAGGATCAGCGCCAGGGTGAAGATGTAGAACACCACCAGCCTCACCATGGTCACGCGGAAGGCTTTCTTCACCGCCACCTCCGGTTGCTCCGCCTCGCCGGCCGCCACCGCGATCATCTCGATGCTCAGGTAGCTGAAGATGGCGATGATCACGGCAACCCAGACACCCGACAGACCATGGGGCAGGAAGCCGCCATGTTCGACGTAATGGTGGAATCCGTATTCGGGGTGCTGGCCACCGAACACCAGCCAGGCGCCCAGCAGGATGAAGGCGAGGATGGCGCTGATCTTGATCGCGGAGAACCAGTATTCGAAATGGCCGAACGCCTTGACGCTGATGGCGTTGGTCAGGACCAGCACGGAAGAGAACAGCAGGATCCACACCCAGCCCGCTACATCCGGGAACCAGTACTTCATGTACAGGGCAATGGCGGTCACTTCGGTGCCTACCGCCAGAACAATGGCCGCCCAGTAGGCATAGCGCACCAGGAATCCGGCCATGGGGCCGACGTAGTACTCGGCGTAGGCGCCGAAGGAACCAGAGGTGGGATGGGCCACGGTCATCTCGGCCAGGCAGCCCATCAGCAGCAGCGCGATGAGCGCGCCGATGGAGTAGCTGATCAGTACGCCCGGCCCGGCAAAGCCGATGGCGAAGCTGCTGCCCATGAAGAGCCCGGTGCCGATGGCGCCACCGATGGCGATCATGCTCATCTGCGCCGAAGTGAGCTGGCGCTTGAGCCCCTGCTCACGAGCCGCGATTGCGGCGAATCCAGTCTTGTTGGTCATGTGTGCCTCGTATGTCTTGTCGTTGTGGCAGGCGTCAGAGCAATTGCAGCGGGTACTCGACTATCACCCGCACTTCGTTGTTGTCCGCGGTATCGGCACGGGCCACCGCTTCGGTGGAGCGGACGCTGGCCTGGCGCAGACGGAGCGAGAGGTCTTTCGCCGGACCGGACTGCACCACGTAGCGCAACTCGATATCGCGCTCCCAGCGCTTGCCATCCTCGCCATAGCGGCCGTAGGCGCCGTTCGGGCCGCCCCGGTAATGACTGTCGTCGATGTGATCGCCACTGATGTAGCGGGTCATGAAGCTCAGGCCGGGCACGCCGAAGGCTGCCAGGTCGAGGTCGTAGCGCAGTTGCCAGGAGCGTTCGTTAGGGGCATTGAAGTCGAGCACCTGCACCGAGTTGGCGAGGAAGATCGAGGTGCCGGGCTGGCGGTCGAAGCCCAGGTAGTCGAATGGCTCGTCGCCATGCACCCGCTGGTAGGCCAGGGTCAGTGCGTGGGGGCCCTGGCTGTAGCGTCCGGAAAGGGACCAGGTGGTGTTGTCGATCTCACCCGCCCGCTGCTGTCCCTGGTCGAGGGTACGGTAGAGATTCAGGTCGAACGTCAGGGCCCGGCCCTGGTCGAGGTCCAGGCGCTGGCTGGCACTGGCGTAGTACTGCCGCCAGATGTCCTCGAAGCGCGAGGCATAGGCGGAGAGGCTGGTGCCGTTGGAGGGCGTCCAGTTGAGTCCTGCGTAGTCGACCCGGCGTGTTTCCACTTGGGCGTAAAGTGCCTTGAGCGCCCCGTCGGAGTTGGTGGAATTACCGTCATTACCAGCGGTGAAATGGCCGCCATCCACCAGCAGATCATCGATCTCCCGACTGTTCAGCGAGAAACCGATGGCCATGGGGGTGAACAAACGCGCGTTGCCCGTACCGAACACCGGGTTCATGGGGGCCTGGCTGCCGTACTTCAGCTCGCTACGTGAGACGCGAACTTTCACCGCAGCGCCCACTTCCGAGTACTCATCCTCGGGTTGCCCTTCGGAATCCACTGGAAGCAGGTCAGTGCCGGTGCGAGCACGGCTGCTGTCGAGCTTCAGACCGAGGTTCGCGTAGGCATCGATGCCGAAACCGACGGTGCCCTGGGTAAAGCCGGAGCTGTAGTCCAGGATCATCCCGTGGGCCCACTCCTCGCGGTAGTTCTGCCCGCCCGGATTGTTAAGAATGTTGCGATGGAAGTAGAAGTTACGCTGGGTCAGGACCAGGCGACTGTCGTCGAGAAAGCCACCCTCGGCCTCCCCGGCCATCAGGTAGGGACTCAAGGCTCCGAGCAGCAGTAACGGGCACGCCGACGACGGATTCAGCTTCATGGATTCAACCTCTTGTTGTGTTTATGGGGTCGAGGCTGGGCGCCATCCCTGGCGCCCGGGCAAGGGCTTGTATTTTGTGGTTCAGGTCACTTGTTTACGGGCCATGAAACGCTCTTCGCGCCAGGCACCGCTGTCGAGTACCTCGCCGAGGGTTTCCGCGGCGTCCCAGACATCGACGAAGCGGGTGTAGAGCGGCGTGAAGCCGAAACGCATGATTCGCGGCTCGCGGTAGTCACCGATGACGCCCCGGTCGATCAGCGCCTGGATGACTGCGTAGCCTTCGGGGTGCTCGAAGCTCACGTGGCTGCCACGACGAGCGTGCTCCAGCGGGGTGACCAGCGTCAGTGGGTGCTTGCCGCAGCGTGCCTGGACGCGCTCGATGAAGAGATCGGTCAGCGCCAGGGACTTCTGCCGCAAGGCCTGCATATCGGTCTTGGCGTAGGTGTCGAGGCCGCACTCCACCAAGGCCATCGAGGTGATGGGCTGAGTACCACAGAGGTAGCGACCGATGCCCGGTGCGGGCTCGTAGCGAGGCTCCATGCCGAACTGGCGGGCATGGCCCCACCAGCCCGAAAGCGGTTGCCAGACCAGCTCCCGAAGCGCCGGAGAAACCCAGACGAAGGCCGGCGAACCGGGGCCGCCGTTCAGGTACTTGTAGGTGCAGCCGATGGCGTAGTCGGCACCTGCGGCCTTGAGGTCCACCGGCACTGCCCCGGCCGAGTGGCAGAGGTCCCAGATGGTCAGCGCGCCGCACTCGTGGGCCAGCGCGGTCAGAGCGGCCATGTCGTGCAGGTAGCCGGTCTTGTAGTTCACCTGGGTGATCATCACCACGGCGGTGTCATTGCCGATGGCCGTCGGCAGGTCCTCCGGGCGGTCCACGAGGCGCATGCTGTAGCCCTGCTGCAGCATGTCGGCCAGACCTTCGGCCATGTAGATGTCGGTGGGGAAGTTGCTGGTCTCGGTGACGATCACCTTGCGCGACGGATCGCGCTCAACCTGCACGCGCAGGGCGGCTACCAGCACCTTGAAAAGGTTGATGGACGTGGTATCGGTGATCACCACTTCGTCCTCGCCGGCACCGATCAGGGGCGCCAACTTGTTGCCCAGGCGCTCCGGCAGGCCGCGCCAGCCGGCGCTGTTCCAACTGCTGATCAGGTCGTCACCCCACTCGTCCGCCAGCACCTGCCGCGCCCGATCCAGGGCCGCAACCGGGCGAGCACCGAGGGAGTTACCGTCCAGATAGATCATGCCCTCGGGCAGGGCGAAGTCCTCACGCAGCGCGGCGAGTGAGTCGCGGGCATCAAGGGCCAGGCAGGCTTCTCTTGTTGTCATGGTCTTTTCCTAATTCGAGTGACGACGCAGCACGGCACGAACCGGACTGGCATCGAGATGAGTGAATTTGAGAGGGAGGGCGATCAGCTCGTAATCGCCCGGCGGTACCTCATCCAGCAACAGGCCTTCGAGGATGGCCATGCACTGACGCGCCACTGCGCGGTGGGCGTCGAGGCTCTTACTGTCCTGGGGGTCCAGGGAGGGCGTGTCAGTGCCCACCAGCATCACGCCGTGATGGGCCAGAAGCTCAATGCAGGTGGGGTGGATGGCGGCGAAGTGCTCGGGCCAGGCATCCAGCGGCGACTGCAGCCAAGTGCGGATCAGTACTCGGGGCGGCACCCCGTCGAGGTGGGGGGTCAGTTGCTCGGGCCGAACGTACGGCCCGGCATCCAGGCAATGGATGACCCGGCAAGGCCCGAGGTACGGCGCGAGATCCACGGCTCCGATCGCCGCACCCGTGGCGTCGTAGTGCAGTGGCGCGTCGGCGTGGGCGCCGGTGTGGGGCGACAGGGTGATGCGCCCGACATTGACTGGGCAGTGTTCGTCGATCCGCCAGCAGCGCTCTTCCTGGAAAGGCGTGTCGCCCGGCCAGGTAGGGGTACTGCTGTCCAGCGGCGGGCTGATGTCCCACAGGACCTTGTCGTCGTGCATGTTCGTCCTCCTCCTCAAGCGAGAGAATCATGCTGCAAGGCCCATCGAATTTTCGTGCTATCTTTGCGCCACTCGCCCAATTAGTTCGCAGATAATTCTGAGAACCATCAAAACAAGAGAAGAATATTCAATTGAACCTGGACGCTACCGACCTGCGCATTCTGCTCTGCCTGCAGCAGAACGGACGCATCAGCAATCAGGAGCTGGCGGAGAAGGTCGCGCTATCGCCGTCTGCCTGCCTGCGCCGGCTGCGCAACCTCGAGGACGAAGGCATCATCCGCGGCTACCGCCCGGTACTGGATGCCGAGCGCCTGGGTGTCGAACTGGAAGCCCTGGTCCACGTTTCCATGCGTCAGGACGAGGAAGGCTGGCATGACCGCTTCGTCCAGAAAGTGCAGGGCTGGCCCGAAGTGATCGCCGCCTACATCGTCACCGGGCATAGCAACTACGTATTGCGGGTGCAGGTGCGCAACCTGAAGCAGTTCTCGGACTTCATCGTGAACCGGTTGAACCGCGCCAATGGCGTCACCGATATCCGCTCCGAGATCATCCTGCAGACCATCAAGGACGGCGGTGGTGTGCTGGACCTGCTCGTCGCCCGCAAGTAGGCAGGACTCAGCCCATCAGAAAAGCGGCCACGGCGTCCGCCGCGCTGTCCAGGTGCTGTTCATGGCTGAAACCTGATGCCTTGAGCGGCTTCAGGTCGTGATCCCCCGCCACCAGCCATTGCACGCGAATGGCATCCGACAGGCTGTAGCCGGCCACTGTCAGGCGGTCCCCCATGGGGTCGCGCTCACCTTGCACGATCAACGTCGGGGTCTTGAGATCGGCCAGGTGGGCGACACGGGGCTTGTCCGCCTTGCCCACGGCATGGAACGGATAACCCAGACAAACGAGCGCATCGACGCCCAGCTCATCGGCCAGCAGACTGGCCATCCGCCCTCCCATGGACTTGCCGCCGATGGCCAGCGGCCCTGTGACCTGCTGTCGCACCAAGGCATGAACCTCCCGCCAGCAGCCCAGCAACTGGGCCTGGGGATTCGGTGGACGGCGACGTCCATCCTCCCGCCGGGCGGCCATGTAAGGGAACTCGAAACGAGCCACGGCAATGCCACGAGTGGCAAGCCTTTGCGCCATGTCATCCATGAATGGGCTATCCATCGGCGCACCCGCGCCATGGGCGAGGATGAGGGTGTACGAAACCGGGCCCACAGGCCTACTCCACAGCAGCATTCAGACTTCTCCGTCGATTGTGGGCGATTGATCCAGATCAATAGCCGCCAAATGGGCTTTCACCATGCTTGCCGCGCTATCTAAAAACCGTGGACGGAAGCCCATAACATGAGCACAGCAAGCAGTACCGCCTATAACTACAAGGTGGTCCGCCAGTTCGCCATCATGACGGTGGTTTGGGGAATCGTCGGGATGGGGCTCGGCGTTCTCATTGCCGCACAACTGGCCTGGCCGGAACTCAACTTCAACCTTCCCTGGACGAGCTTCGGCAGACTACGCCCCCTGCACACCAACGCAGTGATCTTCGCCTTCGGCGGTTGCGCACTGTTTGCCACCAGCTACTACGCAGTGCAGCGCACCTGCCAGACCCGCCTGATCTCCGACAAGCTCGCCGCCTTCACCTTCTGGGGTTGGCAGTTGGTCATCGTACTGGCTGCCATCAGCCTGCCGATGGGCTGGACCAGCTCGAAAGAATACGCCGAGCTGGAATGGCCGATCGATATCCTGATCACCATTGTCTGGGTCAGCTACGCCATTGTCTTCTTCGGAACCGTGGTGAAGCGCAAGACCAAGCATATCTACGTGGGTAACTGGTTCTTCGGTGGATTCATCCTTACCGTGGCCATCCTGCATCTGGTGAACAACCTGGAGATCCCGGTCACCCTGACCAAGTCCTACTCCCTCTACTCCGGCGCCACCGATGCCATGATCCAGTGGTGGTACGGCCACAACGCGGTCGGTTTCTTCCTCACCGCCGGCTTCCTGGGGATGATGTACTACTTCGTGCCCAAGCAGGCCGAGCGCCCGGTGTACTCCTATCGCCTGTCCATCGTGCACTTCTGGGCGCTGATCACCCTGTACATCTGGGCCGGTCCGCACCACCTGCACTACACCGCCCTGCCCGACTGGGCGCAATCCCTTGGCATGGTGATGTCCCTGGTACTGCTCGCTCCGAGCTGGGGCGGCATGATCAACGGCATGATGACCCTGTCCGGCGCCTGGCATAAGCTGCGCTCCGACCCCATCCTGCGCTTCCTGGTGGTATCCCTGGCCTTCTACGGCATGTCCACCTTCGAAGGCCCGATGATGGCCATCAAGACCGTCAACGCCCTCTCCCACTACACCGACTGGACCATCGGCCACGTACACGCCGGCGCCCTCGGCTGGGTCGCCATGGTGTCCATCGGCTCCCTGTACCACCTGATTCCGAAAGTGTTCGGTCGCGAGCAGATGCACAGCGTTGGCCTGATCAATGCGCACTTCTGGCTGGCCACCATCGGCACCGTGCTCTACATCGCCTCCATGTGGGTCAACGGCATCACCCAAGGCCTGATGTGGCGTGCAGTCAACGAGGACGGCACCCTCACCTACTCCTTCGTCGAAGCCCTGGAAGCCAGCCATCCCGGCTTCGTGGTGCGCGTTATCGGCGGCGCCATCTTCTTCAGCGGCATGCTGCTGATGGCTTGGAACACCTGGCGCACCGCCAAGGCCTCCAAGCCCGCTGAATACGACGCCGCCGCGCAGATCCCGCAAGGAGCCCACTGATGAAACAGCACGAGAAACTCGAGAAGAACGTCGGCCTCCTGGCGTTGTTCATGGTCCTGGCCGTCAGCATCGGCGGCCTGGTGCAGATCGTGCCGCTGTTCTTCCAGGACGTGACCAACACCCCGGTCGACGGCATGAAGCCCTATACGGCCCTGCAACTGGAAGGTCGCGACATCTACATCCGCGAAGGCTGCGTCGGCTGCCATTCGCAGATGATCCGTCCGTTCCGCGCTGAAACCGAGCGTTACGGCCACTACTCCGTCGCCGGCGAAAGCGTCTGGGACCACCCCTTCCTGTGGGGCTCCAAGCGTACCGGTCCGGACCTGGCCCGCGTTGGCGGCCGCTACTCCGACGACTGGCACCGGGCGCACCTGTACAACCCGCGCAACGTAGTGCCCGAGTCGAAGATGCCGGCCTACCCCTGGCTGGTGGAGAACACCCTGGACGGCAAGGACACTGCCGCGAAGATCCGCGCCATGCAGACCCTCGGCGTGCCCTACACCGACGAAGACGTCGCGGGCGCTCAAGCAGCGGTGAAAGGCAAGACCGAGATGGATGCCGTGGTCGCCTACCTGCAAGTGCTGGGCACCAGCCTGAAGAACAAGAGGTAGGGCCATGGACATCGGAACCCTGCGTGGCCTCGGCACCCTGCTGGTACTGATCGCCACCCTCGGAGTGATCTGCTGGGCCTACAGCGGCAAGCGCAAGGCGGGCTTCGACGAAGCGGCGAATCTGCCCTTCGCCGATGACGACCGGAACGAATCTAGGAGCAACCGCGCATGACCACATTCTGGAGCTGGTACATCTCCCTGCTCACCATCTTCACCCTGCTGGCACTGACCTGGCTGATCTTCGCCACCCGCAGTGGCGAGTCGAAAGGCACTACTGACCAGACCATGGGCCACGCCTTCGACGGCATCGAGGAATATGACAACCCGCTGCCCAAATGGTGGTTCTGGCTGTTCATCGGCACCCTGATCTTCGCCGCGGGCTATCTGGTGCTCTATCCTGGCCTCGGCAACTGGAAAGGCCTCTTCCCCGGTTATACCGACGGCTGGACCCAGGAATCCCAATGGCAGCGCGAAGTGAACAAGGCCGAGCAACAGTACGGACCGATCTTCGCCCGCTACTCCGCCATGTCCATCGAAGAAGTAGCGCAGGACCCTCAAGCCATGAAGATGGGTGGACGCCTGTTCGCCACCTACTGCTCGATCTGCCATGGATCGGATGCCAAGGGCGCCATGGGTTTCCCCAACCTCGCCGACAGCCAGTGGCGCTGGGGCGGCGATCCGGAAACCATCAAGGCGTCCATTCTCCACGGCAGGATCGCCGCCATGCCGGCGTGGGGCGATGTATTGGGTGACGATGGCGTGAAGAATGTCGCTGCCTATGTGCGTCAAGACCTCGCCGGTCTGAAGCTGCCGGAGGGCACCACAGCTGACCCGGAAGCCGGCAAGGCCCTGTTCGCCACTACCTGCATCGCCTGTCATGGCACCGAAGGCAAGGGCACTGAGGCCATGGGCGCACCTGACCTGACCCACCCGGCCGGCTGGATCTACGGTTCGAGCGTCGCCCAGCTGCAACAAACCATTCGCCACGGCCGCAACGGCCAGATGCCAGCCCAGCAGGAATACCTGGGCCAGGACAAGGTCCATGTGCTGGCTGCCTACATCTACAGCCTGTCCCGCAAAGACCAGGAATTGGCGATCAAGTAAGAGAAAAGCTGGGGTGGCGCAAGGACGTGCCGCCCCAACCTCGCAGCCAGGCCCCAGGTCCGAACTGCATGCCGCGCAAGAAGGCACCCTGAGCCGGGTGCCTAGGACACAGGGAAGTGTCCACCCCTCCTTTTATATAGTGCGACTCAGTGTCGCACCTCTCCGACCAGTAACACCCTCTCGCCTTTGACATCGACTAAGCTGCTTTGGAGTTGCTACTGGTCACAAGTCCAAGGCGCTCCCTCCTGCCGCGCAACACCCCTGGCGTCGACAGCATGTCGGAAAGTGCCGCCAGCACAGCCGCAAATCCTTGTCCAGTGGGCTTCTCAGCCCGGATTGTGTCGGCTTGTGTCGTTGCAATGGCCACCCTCTTTCTCCATACTTGCCGCCGATTTTTTGTCCCCAAAAAACTCCATTAACCGTGGAACCCCTAGCATGAGCACAGCAATCAGTCAGACTGCTTATAACTATAAGGTGGTCCGCCAGTTCGCCATTATGACGGTGATCTGGGGGGTCATAGGGATGGGTCTAGGCGTGTTCATCGCCGCACAACTCGTGTGGCCGGAACTCAACCTGAACCTGCCCTGGACTTCGTTCGGCCGCCTGCGTCCCCTGCATACCAACGCGGTGATCTTCGCCTTCGGCGGATGCGCACTGTTCGCCACTTCCTACTATGTGGTGCAGCGCACCTGCCAGGCCCGCCTGGTATCCGATAGTCTGGCCGCCTTCACCTTCTGGGGTTGGCAAGCCGTGATCGTGCTGGCAGTCATCACGCTGCCGCTGGGTTACACCTCCTCCAAGGAATACGCCGAACTGGAGTGGCCGATCGACATCCTCCTGGGTATCGTCTGGATCACCTACTGCGTCGTCTTCTTCGGGACCATCATCAAGCGCAAGACCAAGCACATCTACGTGGGCAACTGGTTCTTCGGCGCTTTCATCCTGGTTACCGCCATGCTGCACATCGTGAACAGCATGGAAATGCCGGTCTACGCCTTCAAGTCGTACTCCATGTACGCTGGCGCGACCGACGCGATGATCCAGTGGTGGTACGGCCACAACGCCGTAGGCTTCTTCCTGACTACCGGCTTCCTGGGGATGATGTACTACTTCGTTCCGAAGCAGGCCGAGCGTCCGATCTACTCCTACCGTCTGTCCATCGTGCACTTCTGGGCGCTGATCACCCTGTACATCTGGGCCGGTCCGCACCACCTGCACTACACCGCTCTGCCGGACTGGGCCCAGTCCCTCGGCATGGCCATGTCCCTGATCCTGCTCGCTCCGAGCTGGGGCGGCATGATCAACGGCATGATGAGCCTCTCCGGCGCCTGGCATAAGCTGCGCTCCGACCCCATCCTGCGCTTCCTGGTGGTATCCCTGGCCTTCTACGGCATGTCCACCTTCGAAGGCCCGATGATGGCCATCAAGACCGTCAACGCCCTCTCCCACTACACCGACTGGACCATCGGCCACGTACACGCCGGCGCCCTCGGCTGGGTAGCGATGATCTCCATCGGCTCCCTGTACCACCTGATTCCGAAGGTATTCGCTCGCGAGCAGATGCACAGTGTTGGCCTGATCAACGCCCACTTCTGGTTGGCCACTATCGGTACCGTGCTGTACATCGCCTCCATGTGGGTCAACGGCATCACCCAGGGTCTGATGTGGCGCGCTGTCAACGAAGACGGCACCCTCACCTACTCCTTCGTTGAAGCTCTGGAAGCCAGCCACCCGGGTTACCTGGTGCGCATGATCGGCGGCGCTTTCTTCGTGACCGGCATGCTGCTGATGGCCTACAACACCTATCGCACCGTACGTGCTGCGAAGCCGGCTGAATACGACGCCGCTGCGCAGATCCCGCAAGGAGCTCACTAATGAAGCAACACGAATTAGTTGAGAAGAACATCGGCCTGCTGGCCCTGTTCATGGTGATTGCCGTGAGCATTGGCGGCTTGGTGCAGATCGTGCCGCTGTTCTTCCAGGACGTCACCAACACTCCGGTGGAAGGCATGAAGCCGCGCACTGCGCTGGAACTCGAAGGCCGCGACATCTACATCCGCGAAGGCTGCGTTGGCTGCCACTCGCAGATGGTCCGTCCGTTCCGCGCTGAAACCGAGCGTTATGGCCACTACTCCGTTGCCGGCGAAAGCGTCTGGGATCACCCCTTCCTGTGGGGCTCCAAGCGTACCGGTCCGGACCTGGCCCGCGTTGGCGGCCGCTACTCCGACGACTGGCACCGTGCGCACCTGTACAACCCGCGCAACGTAGTGCCGGAATCGAAAATGCCCTCCTACCCCTGGTTGGTTGAGAACAAGCTCGACGGCAAGCACACCGGCGACAAGATGGAAGCTCTGCGCAAGCTGGGCGTGCCCTATACCGACGAAGACATCGCCGGCGCCAAGGCGGCAGTCAAAGGCAAGACCGAGATGGACGCGCTGGTCGCGTTCCTGCAAGGCCTGGGCACCTCTATCAAGAACAAACGGTAACGCAAGATGGATATCGGTACTCTCCGCGGCATAGGCACCTTCATCGTATTCGTCGCCTTCATCGGCGTCGTGCTGTGGGCCTACAGCAGCAAGCGCAAAAGCAGCTTCGACGAGGCTGCCAACCTGCCCTTCGCGGATGAGCCGCCCAAATCCTCCAAGCGCGACGAGCAAGATTCTAGGAGTAACAAAGAATGACTTCGTTCTGGAGTTGGTATGTAACCCTGCTCACCAGCGCCACGCTGGTAGCGCTGACCTGGCTGATCTTCGCCACCCGCCGTGGCCAGCGCCAGGAAAGCACCGAAGAAACCGTCGGCCATGCTTTCGACGGCATCGAGGAATATGACAACCCGCTGCCCAAGTGGTGGTTCATGCTGTTCGTCGGCACCCTGATCTTCGCCGTCGGCTACCTGGTCATGTACCCGGGCATGGGCAACTGGAAAGGCATCTTCCCCGGTTACAGCGAAGTAACCGAAGGCAAGCCTTTCGCCAACGGCCAGACCGGCTGGACTGGCGTCCACCAGTGGGAAAAGGAGATGGACAAGGCCGATAAGGAATACGGTCCGATCTTCGCCAAGTACGCTGCCATGCCTATCGAAGAAGTGGCCCAGGACCCGAAAGCCCTGAAAATGGGCGGCCGCATGTTCGCGTCCTACTGCTCCGTATGCCACGGCTCCGACGCCAAGGGCGCTTACGGCTTCCCGAACCTGACCGACCACGACTGGCGCTGGGGCGGCGAGTCCGCGACCATCAAGACCACCATCATGGGTGGTCGCCATGGCGTGATGCCGGCCTGGGGCGAAGTTGTCGGCGACCAGGGCGTACGCGATGTTGCCGCCTTCCTGCGCGTGACCCTCCACGGTCGCGAACTGCCGAAGGACGTGAAGGCCGATCCGGAAGCCGGTAAAGCCATCTTCGCGGCCAACTGCGTGGCGTGCCACGGTCCGGAAGCCAAGGGCACCCCGGCCATGGGCGCACCGGACCTGACCCACCCGAACGCCTTCATCTACGGCAGCAGCTATGCCCAGCTGCAACAGACCATCCGTTATGGCCGCCAAGGCACCATGCCTGCCCAGGAGCAAGTCCTCGGCAACGACAAGGTGCACCTGCTGGCTGCGTACGTTTACAGCCTGTCGCAGAAACCGGCTGCAGAAACTGCATCCAAGTAATACCCTCGCCTGCCATGCGCGACGCACTGTCGCACATGGCAGGCCGCTATCAGGCGTACCATATATAGCGGATAGAAAGACTCAGACCGGCAACGTACTGGTCAGAGCGCCGACAACCGCCGTGGTATGAGAACGATGAGCGAACAGATTCCCGTCAAGAACGTCACCCCTCCCCCGGCCAAGGGCGGTGAAACCACCGACCTGTACGCCAGCCGCGAAAAGATCTACACCCGAGCCTTCACCGGGCTGTTTCGCAACCTGCGAATGGCCGGCGGCGCCTTTCTCTTCCTGCTCTACTTCGGCACCGTCTGGCTCAGCTGGAACGATCGCCAGGCTGTCTGGTGGAACCTCCCCGAGCGGAAGTTCTACATCTTCGGCGCCACCTTCTGGCCCCAGGATTTCGTCCTTCTCTCCTGGCTGCTGATCATCTGCGCCTTCGGCCTGTTCTTCATCACCGTATTCGCTGGACGCGTCTGGTGCGGCTACACGTGCCCCCAGAGCGTCTGGACCTGGATCTTCATGTGGTGCGAGAAAGTCACCGAGGGTGACCGCAACCAGCGCATGAAGCTCGACAAGGCCCCCATGAGCGGCCAGAAAGCCCTGCGCAAATCCGCAAAACACGGCCTCTGGCTGTTGATCGGCTTCGCCACCGGCATGACCTTCGTCGGCTACTTCACCCCCGTCCGCGATCTGGTCATCGACTTCTTCACCGGCTCTGCCAGCGGCTGGGCCTATTTCTGGGTCGCGTTCTTCACCCTCGCCACCTACGGCAACGCCGGCTGGCTGCGCGAGCAGGTGTGCATCTACATGTGCCCCTACGCGCGCTTCCAGAGCGTGATGTTCGACAAGGACACCCTGATCGTCTCCTATGATCCGCGCCGCGGCGAATCCCGTGGTCCGCGCAAGAAGGGGCTCGACTACAAGGCCCAGGGCCTGGGTGACTGCATCGACTGCACCATGTGTGTCCAGGTCTGCCCCACCGGTATCGATATCCGTGACGGGCTGCAGATCGAGTGCATCGGCTGCGCCGCCTGCATCGACGCCTGCGACAGCATCATGGAAAAGATGAACTACCCGAAAGGGCTGATCAGCTACACGACCGAGCACAACCTGAACGGTCAGAAAACCCATCTGATGCGCCCGCGCCTGATCGGTTACGCTATCGCCCTCGTCGCCATGATCGGCCTTTTCGCCTACGCCGTAGCCATCCGCTCCCTGGTTGAACTGGACGTGATCAAGGACCGCGTACTGTTCCGCGAAAACGAGCAGGGGCGGATCGAGAACGTCTATACCCTGAAGATCATGAACAAGGCCCAGGTCGACCAGACCTTCGTCATCGACGCCGAAGGCCTCGACGGCCTGGTCTACGAAGGCAAGCGCGAAGTCCGCGCTGACGCTGGCGAAGTGCTTTCGGTACCGGTGGAACTGTCCATCGAGCCCGACCAGTTGCCTTCCAGCACCAACAAGATCCTCTTCCGCGTCCATAGCGCGGACGACCCCAGCATCAAGACCGACGCCGACAGCCGCTTCATCGGCCCAAGCGTCCGCTAGCAAACGGAAGACCCATGCAGTCCGATACTCCCAGCCCCTGGTACAAGCAGCCCTGGCCCTGGTTCATCCTCGCCATCCTCGGCACATCGGTGGTGCTCGGCACCACCATGCTGGTGATCGCCACCCGTAACCCGCCGAGCCTGGTTTCCGACAACTATTACGAAGTCGGCAAGGGCATCAACACCTCGTTGGAGCGCGAAAACCTGGCCAAGCAGCTCGGCATGCAGGCCAGCCTGCAGCTCGACGAGAGCAGTGGCGAAGTTGCACTGCAGCTCGTGGGAAAAAGCCGTCCGCAGCAACTGGTACTGAGCCTGCTCTCCCCTACCCAGCCGGAGAAGGATCGCCGCGTCGTGTTGCAGCCCCAGGCTGACGGCCAATACCGTGGCCATCTTCAGGACCCGGTCAGCGGACGTCGCTTCGTCGAGTTGATCGGCCAGGAGCAGGGGCAGGATTGGCGTCTGTTCGAGGAAGAAACCCTCGACAAGGGCAGCGTTATCCGCCTCGGCGAATAAGCGCATGAGTGCACCGCTTCCCTGCTACCACTGTGGTTTGCCGGTTCCGGCCGGCAGCCGTTTCGAGGCCCGCGTGCTGGGAGAGACGCGGGCCATGTGCTGTCCGGGATGCCAGGCGGTGGCCGAAGCCATCGTCGCTGGCGGTCTGGAGAGCTACTACCATCACCGCAGCGACACCGCTCCTAATCCCGACGCCCTGCCCCGCGAGCTACCCGATGAGCTGGCCCTCTACGATCGCACCGAAGTGCAACAACCTTTCGTGCAGCACCAGGGGGACCTCAGCGAGACCTGCCTGCTGATCGAAGGCATCAACTGCGCCGCCTGCGGCTGGCTGATCGAGAAGCACCTCAAGGCGCTGGGGGCCGTTGCCGAGGCCAGCCTCAACCTGTCCAACCATCGCCTGCAGGTGCGCTGGTACGACAGCCAGCTGCCACTGAGCCAGTTGCTCAAGGAGCTGCGCAAGATCGGTTACGCCGGCCATCCCTACAAGGCCGACGAGGCTGCCGAACGCCTCGCCAGCGAAAACCGTCGCGCCATGCGCCAGCTCGGTGTCGCCGGCCTGCTCTGGATGCAGGTGATGATGGCCGCGATGGCGACCTGGCCGGAATTCAATATCGACCTGTCGCCCGAGCTGGACACCATCCTGCGCTGGGTCAGCCTGTTCCTGACCACGCCCATCGTCTTTTATTGCTGCGGCCAGTTCTTCCGCGGAGCCCTGCGCGACCTGCGCACCCGCCACCTGACCATGGACGTTTCAGTCTCCCTGGCCATCGGTGGTGCCTACGTCGCAGGCATCTGGTCCACAGTGACCGGTATCGGCGAGCTGTATTTCGACGCCGTCGGCATGTTTGCCCTGTTCCTGCTGGCGGGCCGCTACCTGGAACGCCGCGCCCGGGAGCGCACCGCTGCGGCCACCGCGCAACTGGTCAACCTGCTGCCAGCCTCCTGCCTCCGCCTGGACGAGAAAGGTCATAGCGAGCGCATCCTCCTCAGCGAACTGAAGATCGGCGATCACGTCCTGGTTCCTCCGGGCTCTCTGCTGCCAGCCGATGGCCAGATCCTGTCCGGCCAGTCCAGCGTCGACGAATCCCTGCTCACCGGCGAATACCTGCCTCATCCGCGCAGTCAAGGCGACGCCGTAACCGCCGGCACCCTGAACGTCGAAGGCCCGCTCACCATCGCGGTCCAGGCCCTGGGGGACGATACCCGCCTCTCGGCCATCGTCCGCCTGCTGGAACGCGCCCAGGCGGACAAGCCTCGCCTGGCCGAGGTGGCCGACAAAGTCGCCCAGTGGTTCCTGATCTTCATTCTCGCGGCAGCCGCCATCGTCGGCATCGCCTGGTGGGAGATCGATCCGGATCGCGCCTTCTGGGTCGTGCTTTCGCTGCTGGTGGCTACCTGTCCCTGCGCCCTCGCGCTGGCCACCCCGACCGCCCTCACCACCGCTACGGGGAGCCTGCACAAACTCGGCCTGCTACTGACCCGTGGCCACGTCCTGGAGGGTCTGAAGCAGATCGACACGGTGATCTTCGACAAAACCGGCACGCTGACCGAGGGCCGCTTGACCCTGAGCGCCATCCACCCGCTCGGAGCGCTGGATCGCGATACCTGCCTGGGGCTGGCCGCGGCCCTCGAGAACCGTTCGGAACACCCCATCGCCCGTGCTTTCGGCCGAGCACCGCAAGCAGCCGAGCTAGTGGAAAGTGTGCCCGGTCGTGGGCTGGAGGGTCGTGTTGGCGAACGACGCCTGCGAATTGGCCAACCCAGCTTCGTCGCCGAGCTCTGCGCCATGACGGCACCCGATATCCCCGGCGACCAGGGTCAGTGGCTACTGCTGGGTGATGAACAGGGGCTGCTGGCCTGGTTCGTCCTCGACGATCGTCTGCGGGACGATGCCCCCGCCCTGCTGGATGCCTGCCGCGCACGCGGCTGGAAGATCCTGCTGCTGTCCGGCGACAGCTCGCCCATGGTGAGCGGCATCGCCCAGCAATTGGGGATAGACGATGCCCGTGGCGGCCTGACGCCAGATGCCAAGCTGGAAGTCCTGCGTCAACTCCATCAACAGGGCCACAAGGTGCTGATGCTGGGTGACGGGGTCAACGACGTGCCAGTCCTGGCCGGAGCCGACATCAGCGTCGCCATGGGCAGCGCTACCGACCTGGCCAAGACCAGCGCGGACGCCGTGCTGCTTTCCAACCGACTCGACAGCCTGGTGCAGGCATTCGCCCTGGCTCGTCGGACCCGTCGCATCATCGTCGAGAACCTGGCCTGGGCGACCTTGTACAATGGCCTGGTGCTGCCCTTCGCCGCCCTCGGCTGGATCACTCCCCTCTGGGCGGCCTTCGGCATGTCGGTCAGCTCGCTGCTGGTGGTGGTAAACGCCCTGCGCCTGGCCCGCACCTGACCTACGACTATTCAATCGGAGTCCCTGATGCCAGCGCTATACATACTGATCCCGGTCGCCATCGGCCTGGTCGGTTTCGCCATCTGGCTGTTCTTCTGGGCAGTGGACAGCGGCCAGTACGACGACCTCGACGGCCCGGCCCACAGCATCCTCTTCGATGACGAGGACCCCAAACACCAGGCCGGCATAGCCGAAGCCGAGGGCACGGAGAAAGACAAAAAGGACGAGCAGGACAAGCCCCGTGGCTGAACTCGCTCCCCTCGTGCTCTCCGCGCTTATCCTCGGCCTGCTGGGTGGCGGTCATTGCCTCGGCATGTGCGGCGGCCTGATGGGCGCCCTCACACTCGCCATTCCGCCTGAACAACGCGCCCGTCGCTTGCGCCTGCTGCTGGCCTACAATCTTGGACGCATCCTCAGCTACACCTTTGCCGGCTTGCTCATCGGCCTGGCCGGGTGGGCGGTTTCCAGCAGCCCGGCAGCCATGGCCCTGCGGATCGTGGCCGCGTTGCTCCTGGTTTGCATGGGACTCTATCTGGCTGGCTGGTGGAGCGGCCTGACGCGTATCGAGGCCCTGGGACGGGGGCTCTGGCGCCATATCCAGCCGGTAGCACGCAAGCTGCTGCCGGTATCCAGCCTGCCTCGCGCCTTGTTGCTGGGCGGGCTCTGGGGCTGGCTGCCCTGCGGCCTGGTCTACAGCACCCTGCTCTGGTCCGCCAGCCAGGGATCGGCGGCGGATAGTGCCCTGCTGATGCTGGCCTTCGGCCTCGGTACCCTTCCCGTGCTGATTGCCACTGGCCTCGCTGCCGAACGCCTGACCGCGCTGCTGCGCAATCGCGGCGTCCGCGTCACAGGCGGACTGCTGGTGATTCTCTTCGGCCTGTGGACCCTGCCCGGGCCACACCAGGCCTGGCTGATGGGCCACGGTGACCATGGCAGCAGTGCCGCCAGCAGCGAGCACCAGCACGGCACCCACAGCCCTTAAACGGTTTGATACAAATCAAGATGGCCCTGGTGGTGGCCCCATAGACTCCCTGGCACAGACAGCCGAACCGGGGACTCCCGCATGCTCGACAATATTCGCTGGGACGCGGGCCTGATCCGCCGCTACGACACTCCAGGACCCCGCTACACCTCCTACCCCACTGCCGTTCAGTTCAACCACAAGGTGGGCTCCTTCGACCTTCTCCATGCCCTGCGCGACAGCCGCAAGGCTCGTCGCCCCCTGTCGATTTACGTGCACGTGCCGTTCTGCGCGAACATCTGCTACTACTGCGCCTGCAACAAGGTCATCACCAAGGACCGCGGCCGCGCTCTGCCTTATCTCGAGCGCCTGGAGCGGGAAATCGAACTCATCGCGTGCCACCTCGACCCACAACAGAAGGTCGAGCAACTGCACTTTGGCGGCGGCACTCCCACCTTCCTGAGCCATGACGAACTGCGTCGACTCATGGGCCATCTGCGCAAGCACTTCAACCTGCTGGATGACGACTCCGGCGACTACGGCATCGAGATCGACCCGCGCGAAGCCGACTGGTCCACCATGGGCTTGCTCCGCGAACTGGGCTTCAACCGCGTCAGCCTCGGCGTGCAAGACCTCGATCCCGCCGTGCAACGTGCCGTCAACCGCCTGCAAAGCCTTGAAGAGACCCGTGCGATCGTCGAAGCCGCGCGCACCTTGCAGTACCGTTCGCTGAATCTCGACCTGATCTATGGCCTGCCCAAGCAGACCCCGGAGAGCTTCGCCCGCACCGTGAACGAAGTGATCGCCCTGCAACCGGATCGGCTCTCGGTATTCAACTACGCCCATTTGCCGGATCGCTTCATGCCGCAACGGCGCATCCGCAGCGAAGACCTGCCCAGCCCCGTACAGAAGCTGGAAATGCTGCAACGCAGCACCGAACAACTGAGTGCTGCCGGATATCGCTACATCGGCATGGATCACTTCGCCCTGCCCGACGATGAACTGGCCATCGCCCAGGAAGACGGCCGCCTGCAACGTAATTTCCAGGGCTACACCACCCACGGCCACTGCGACCTGATTGGCCTTGGCGTTTCCGCCATCAGCCAGGTTGGCGACCTCTATTGCCAGAACATGGTGCAACTCAACGACTATCAGGAAGCGTTGGAGCAAAACCTGCTCGCCACCAATCGCGGCTTATTGTGCGACGAAGACGATCGAATCCGGCGTGCAGTGATCCAACAGTTGATCTGCAATTTCGAGCTGGACTTCGCCAGCATCGAAGCCCGCTTCAATATCGAGTTTCGCGGCTATTTCGCGGAAATCTGGCCGCAACTGCAGCAAATGCACCAGGATCGCTTGATCGATCTCAGCGATAGCCGTATCGACGTGCTGCCAGCCGGCCGCTTGCTGGTTCGCTCCCTCTGCATGCTCTTCGACCTTTACCTGGCCGATCACAACCAGCAGCGTTTCTCACGGGTGATTTGAGAGGTCAGGCGCTCAGCAACTTGCCGACTTCCAGCGACTGCTCATCGCTGAGGCCGGCATCGCGAATCGCCTTGGCCAGATTGAGGTTGGCGCTGCTCAACGCGCCTTGCAGGGAAGCCAGTTCGCCGCGCAGCGCTTCCAGGCGCTGCAAGCGGGTATCCTCCTCCAGGTTCTGATCAGCCGCGATCGCCTCGAGCTCGGCCTGCCGCTCGGCAATCTGAGCCTTGAGCGCGCGGATCAGCTTCAACAACTCCTTGATGCCATCGGGCAGATTGCTCTGATCGATGTCGTCGTTCTTCTGGGCAGCACGCGTCTTACCCAGTTCGGAAAGGCTGACACGGATTCCCTGACGCACGGCATCGAGGTCTACCGGGGCGTCTTCCTCACGTGCGACCCGTCGCCGCACTGCCTCACCCACTCGATACAGGGGGCTATTGGTCTCCAAGCGCAACATAAGGCCACTCCTTGCCCGAAACTCAGCCCTGTTATCGGCGGCCGTCGAGCAATCTTGAACGGCGAGTCAGCCAGGCTTTTCTGGCCGTTGTCCGCACCCTGCGTTAACCTTACGGGCTATGTGTGTTTGCTCTGCAAGGAATAGCTCATGTCCGAAATCATCAAGGTGCGCAACCTTCCCCAGGCCCACTGCAAGGATTGCAGCCTGGCCGCGCTCTGCCTGCCGCTGTCGCTCAACATGGAAGACATGGATTCGCTGGACGAAATCGTCAAGCGCGGCCGTCCTCTGAAGAAAGGTGAGCTCCTGTTCCGACAGGGCGATGCGTTCGGCTCCGTATTCGCCGTGCGCTCCGGTGCGCTGAAGACCTTCACCGTGACCGACACCGGCGAAGAACAGATCACCGGTTTCCACCTGCCCAGCGAGCTGGTCGGCCTCTCCGGCATGGACACGGAGCTCTACCCGGTTTCCGCCCAGGCACTGGAAACCACCTCGGTGTGCGAAATTCCCTTCGAGCGCCTCGATGAACTCTCGGTCCAGCTGCCACAGCTGCGCCGCCAGTTGATGCGTGTGATGAGCCGCGAAATCCGCGACGACCAGCAGATGATGCTGCTGTTATCGAAGAAGACCGCCGACGAACGCATCGCCACCTTCCTGGTCAACCTCTCGGCCCGTTTCCGCGCTCGCGGTTTCTCCGCCAACCAGTTCCGCCTGGCCATGTCGCGCAACGAAATCGGCAACTACCTGGGACTCGCGGTCGAAACCGTTTCCCGCGTCTTCACCCGTTTCCAGCAGGCGAACCTGATCTCCGCCGAGGGCAAGGAAGTGCACATCCTCGACCCAATCGAACTCTGCGCCATGGCTGGCGGGACCATCGAAAGCTGATCCTTGGGGGCCCGCCATTCGGTTGGGCCCGCCCGTTCCACCCGCCCTTTTCTCCAGGCACCATTGATGATCTTCGACGACTTCTCCATCAAGACACTGATCCGCCCAGTCCCGGACTTCCCCAAGCCCGGCGTCGTGTTCCGTGACATCACCCCGCTGTTCCAGTCCCCCCGGGCCCTGCGCCTGGTGGCCGACAGCTTCATCCAACGCTACGTCGAAGCCGACTTCAGCCACATCGGTGCGATGGACGCCCGCGGTTTCCTGATCGGTTCGATCATCGCCTACGAACTCAACAAGCCGCTGGTGCTTTTCCGCAAGCAGGGCAAGCTCCCGGCCGACGTGCTTTCCGAGCCCTACCAGACCGAATACGGCGAAGCCTTCCTCGAAGTGCACAGCGACAGCCTGTGCGACGGCGACAAGGTGCTGATCTTCGATGACCTGATCGCCACCGGCGGTACCCTGCTGGCCGCTACCCGTCTGGTACGGCGCATGGGCGCCAGCGTGTTCGAGGCCGCCGCCATCATCGACCTGCCCGAACTGGGCGGCTCCGAGCGCCTCGCCGACGCCGGCATCCCCACGTTCGCCCTCACCGCCTTCGCCCTCGACGAACGCTGATCGGGCATAGGGGCCTGCGCCGCCGGGCCCCAACCGAAGCACAGCCAGCCGTCGCGGGTTACATCGCTTCCGGCTGGCGTTACTCCTCGCCCCACACCCCGCCGCAATCACCCGCCGAAAGTTGGCGCCCAGGCCCTCGCGCCTGCTCTCTCGATCCTCAATAGTTACATCGACTGATGGCACGGTTGCCGTGCCCACCGATAACAACAAATGGACGGCTCGCAGAGCCCGAGAGGATTCCCGCATGACAGCCAGCGCCAGTGCCCCCCTGCCCAAGGCCAACTTCCCTGTTCGCCGCATGGACTTCAGCTTCGCGTCGACGCAGAAGTACTGGTGGAGTGGCGATCCCTTCATGACGCACTTCATGAACAACCTCTCCTCGCTCTTCCCGTATGGCGAGAAGTTCTTCGTCGACAGCGTGCGCGCCGTACGTGACCAGGTCAGCGACCCGCAGCTGCAGAAGGACATCAGCGCCTTCATCGGCCAGGAAGCCATGCACTCCAAGGAGCACGCGACCTACAACGACTACGCCGCCGAGCACGGCATTGACCTGGAGAAGCTGGAACTGCGCATCAAGGTGCTGCTGGAGTGGGTCACCCGCATCACCACCCGGAAGCAGCGCCTGGCCGCCACCTGTGCCCTGGAACACTTCACCGCCACCATGGCCGAGCAACTGCTGCGTCGGGAAGACATCAACACCCAGATGGACGACCCCAAGATGTACAAGCTGTGGATGTGGCACGCCATCGAGGAAAACGAGCACAAGGCGGTCTGCTACGACGCCTACAACGCGATCGGCGGCGGCTACCTGATCCGTACCATCACCATGGCACTGACGACCTTCCTGTTCTTCGGCGTGATCATGACCTTCCAGGTCCACCTGATGCGCAAGGATGGCCAGCTGTTCAACTGGCGCAGCTGGGCCCTTGGCCTGAAGACCCTCCTGGGTCCGCGCAACGGCTACTTCCCGAAGATGATCAAGCCGTACCTGGACTACTACCGTCCCGGATTCCACCCCCTTGACCACGAAACCAAGGCACTGGAAACGCGCTGGAAGGCGCGCCTGGGCTTCAATGGCTGACCGTCCAACTGGGCAGGCCACCGACTTGTAGGAGCGAGCTTGCTCGCGAAAGATCGCGCGCGGACTGTTCGCGAGCAAGCTCGCTCCTACAGATACTCCGACTTCATCCTGACAATCAGCAATCTCGATCGTCACAGGCAGATCCGGTGACTCACGGCCACGCCCTCAGGACGTGGTTTTCCAAATTCAAAAAATTTCTCAGGCCCAATTAGGTAACGCTTCACCCCTCCTCGAAATACTCCGCGAAGAACCCGTCCAGCTCCCCTTCGTAGCTATCCAGCGAATACAGGGTGTCGGCCGCCAGCAGGTCCAGCAGGATCAACCCGTTGAGACTGGAATCCTCCTCCGCGGCCGCGCGCAGGCGTCCAGCCATTCCCAGGTTGACCAGGCGCAGGTTGCGGTACTGCTCGCGCAAACCGTCCATGTCCCAGTCCGGCTCCAGGCCACGCTGCCTGCGCAGGTGCTGGCCCAGCAAATAGGTGCCCAGGGCGCGATAAAGCGTCTCCGCCGAATTGCTGAACGGCCAATGGAACCAGGCCATCGCCCGCAACATTCGCGTATGCGGGCAACCGCTGGTCGCCCCGAGCAGCCCGAGCAGCGAGCCGAGCGCACGTTGCAAGGTGGTCTGCTGGCGAATTTCGCGTCCCCGCCAGAACACGGCCACCCGCACTTCCTCGTAGGACGGTGAATGCGCCAGCACCGCAACCGGCCGCGCCAGCGCCCGCGCGAAGGGGCAGTGATGCACCTCCGTGACGCTCAGCGGGCAGTGACTGCACTGCCGGAAGCCCAGCCGGGCCCAGTCCGGCAGGTCGTCTGAGCTTGCGCCCTGACCCGCCAGGTCCACCTCATGCACCCACAGGCGGCCGTCGGGGAAACCGAACTCGTAGCGAACCTGTGCCTCAGCCCTTGGCTCCAGCCCCATGGTCTAACCTTGCTTTCCAGTTGAAAGGATTCCCTGGCGCCATCAAGGCGCAATCACCGACAGGATTCAGACGCCTGAAATCTGTCATACACTTCGTACAACAAAGTCGGACAAGCGCCAGAATTCAACCCTGCCAACCGTTCCACAGCGAAAAAAGCGGGCGACATCATGGAAAGCAGCCCTTTTGACCTTGCCGGAGCCCTGGTTGAACAGATCGAGGTGGGTGTCATCATCCTCGACCGGGAACTTCGCATCCTTCACTGGAACGACTTCGTCAGCCAGCGCAGCGGAAAAGTCCTGGCCCAGGCCCTGCGACAACCGCTGACCACGGTCTTCCCGGAAACGGAAACGCCGCGCCTCGGCAAGATGGTGGCCAGAGCCCGCGACCAGGGCCTGCACGCCTACACCCATTGGCGCGAAGATCCCTATCTGATCCAGCTCCCCTACAGCCCTGAAGGCCAGGTCACTCCGCTGCGCCTGCAGAGCACCCTGCTGTTTCCCTTCGACTACGGCGGCGAACGCTGCCTGGGCCTGCTGCTCTACGACACCACTGAATTCGCCCGCTCCAACGAACAGCTGGCCGCCGCGCTCAATGCCCTGGGCAGCAAGCAGCTGGAACAGGAGCAATTGGTGCACAAGCTGGAAAAGGCCAACGCCCAACTGCTGCAGTCAGAGAAGCTCGCCGCCATCGGCCAGTTGGCCGCCGGCGTAGCCCACGAGATCAACAACCCGATCGGCTACGTGTTTTCCAACCTCAAGACCCTCACCGGCTACGTCAACGACCTGTTGCGCATCGTCGACGCAGTGGACGGCGTCGGTAGCCTGGAAGAGCTCCAACAGCTCAAGCGCAGCCTGGAATACGACTACATCCGCAACGATGTCGAAGCCCTGATCCACGAATCCGAGGACGGCATCGAGCGGGTCAAGAAAATCATCACCGCCCTCAAGGACTTCTCCCACATCGAAGAGGAGGCGTTCCGCGCCGCCGACCTGCACAAGGGCTTCGACAGCACCCTCAACCTGGTCAACAACGAACTCAAGTACAAGGCCGAAGTGGTCCGCGAATACGGCGAACTGCCGCTGGTGGAATGCATTCCTTCGCAGATCAACCAGGTGGTGATGAACCTGCTGATCAATGCTGCCCACGCCATCGAGGGCTTCGGTCGTATCACCCTGCGCAGCGGCCGGCAGGGCGACTGGGTCTGGCTGGAAGTGGAAGACAACGGCAAGGGCATCGACCCCGCCATTCTCAACCGTATCTACGAGCCCTTCTTCACCACCAAGCCGGTGGGTAAAGGCACGGGGCTGGGCCTCGCACTTTCCTACAACATCGTGCAGAAACACAGCGGCCGCATCGAAGTGGTGAGCCAGCCCAGCCACGGCACGCGCTTCCGCGTCTGGCTGCCCCGGCAGCAACCCCAACCCGGCGGGGTGCAGGCATGAGTGAAGCCCAGCGCCGCCCCACCCTGCTGCTGGTGGATGACGAGGAACACATCCTCAGCGCCCTGCGACGCGTCCTGCGAGGCGAACCCTACGAGCTGCTCACCGCCAACGGCGGTATGGAGGCCCTCGGCCTGCTGGCGGCGAACGAGGTCGACCTGGTGGTTTCCGACGCCCGCATGCCCGGACTCGATGGGCCCGCCCTGCTTGCAGAAGTGCAGAAGCGCTGGCCGGGTACGCTGCGGCTGATGCTCACCGGCGCCACCGATCTGGACACCAGCATCCGCGCCATCAACCAGGGGCAGATCTACCGCTACCTCGGCAAGCCCTGGAATGACGACGAACTGCGTTTCACCCTGCGCCAGGCCCTCGCCCACCAGCACGCCGAACGCGAGCACCGGCGCCTGGAAAGCCTCACCCTGGAACAGAACCAGCGCCTGCAGGAACTGAACGCCAGCCTGGAACAGCGGGTCCGCGACCGTACTGCCGAGTTGCAGCAGACCGCCGACATGCTCGACCTGGCCTACGACGAACTGCGGCACAGCTACGTGACCGCCACCGAAGTCTTTTCCTCCCTGCTCACCCAGCGCCTGCCCGGCGACAAGCAATGCAACGCCCAGGTCATCGCCCTGGTGCGCGCCTTCGCCAACGAGTTTCAGTTACCGGAGGCGGACACCCGTGACCTGGCCATGGCCGCCGCCCTCTACAACCTCGGCAAGCTGACCTGGGACGACCACCTGCTCAACCGGCCCAGCGACCTGCTGCACCGCGAAGAGCGGGAGCGCTACTGCCGCTACCCGCAGCTGGGTGAAAGCCTGATCATGGCGCTGGAGCCACTGCACGACGCCGGTCGGCTGATTCGCCACCATCAGGAGCGCTGGAACGGCACCGGCTTCCCCGATCAACTGCACGGCGAAGAGATTCCCTACGGTTCCCGCCTGCTCAAGCTGGCGGTGGATTTCGTCGAACTGCAGTGCGGACTGGTGCTGCAGCGCCCGATGCCCCGACCGGAAGCCCTGCAACTGCTCGCCCGTTACGCCGGACGCCTCTACGACCCGACCCTCTGCCGGCAATTCATCGACTTCTGCACCCTTCATGCGCCGGACCTGTTGGAGGCCGATCCCGGCATCCTCGCGGTGGACACGCGCCGCCTGGAACCCGGCATGGTGCTGGCCCGCAACCTCCAGGCCGACAGCGGCATGCTGCTGCTCAATGCGGGCAAACAGCTCAGCCGTGCCCTGATCGACAAGCTCATCGCCTTCGAGTCCAGCGAAGGCACGCGCTACACCCTTCACGTCCGCCTGCCGGAAGCAGACGGGACCCCGGCAAAGGAGCAGCCACGATGATCAAGATCCAGCTGGTGGACGACGAACCGCATATCCTCAGCGCCCTGCAACGCCTGTTGCGACCGCAGGGCTGGGTCCTGCACGCTTTCGACAATCCCGAAACCGCATTGTCGGCGCTGGCCGAACACCAGTACGCCGCCATCATCTGCGACCTCAACATGCCGCAACTGGACGGACTGACCTACCTGCAGTTCGCCCGCCAGCGCCAGCCCGATGCCCTGCGCATGCTGCTCAGCGCCCATGGCGACCGCACCACGCTGATGCAGGCGATCAACCGTGCCGAGGTCTATCGCTTCCTCCCCAAACCCTGGGAGAACTACGACATCGAAAGCGCCCTGCAAGCCGCCGTCGACCTCTTCCTGTTGCGCGACGAGAACCACCGCCTGCTGGAACAGGTTCGAGGCCAGCGGAATACCCTCGAGCGCCAGCATCGAGAGCTGCTGCGTCTGGAAAGCGAGCACCCCGGGCTGACGCGCGTGCGCCGCGATGCCGATGGCGCCGTGCTGCTCGAAGACTACGACCTGGACGACTGAGTCCGGTCAGCCAGTATCGTCCCTGCCACCGGAACGGCACGCCCCCATGGCCAAGCACAACCGCAATCTCGGCTACCAGGCCTACCTGCACTGCCTGGCCTTTGCCCTGCTCGCCCTGGGCGTCATCAGCCTGGTCGCCTTCGCCGGCATGAAGCATCCGGCACGCTACGAACTGGTCCTGTTGCCCGACAGCGCGCTGATCACCCTGTTCGCCGGCAGCGCCCTATTGGGTGCCACCCGCGCCTGGCGTCGATCCTCGTGGCTGGCGGGCCTGGTGCTGATCACCCTGGCCGGCTACAGCCTCGGTCACAACGTCCTGTCCGGTGGCAGTGACCAGGGCCGCTCGCTGATCAGCGGCTACTGGCGGATTCGCAGCGAGCTGGCGATCGTCGCCTGCCTGTTCGGCCTGGCGATGCTCCTGGCCGTCACGCGCCAGGGCGGCCGCTGGCTCAGTCAGCTGTGCGGCATCGCCCTTGTCGGCCTGGCCCTGCTGTCGGAACTGTCGCTGCTGGGCGCTGGCAACGACCTGCCACGCTTCGCCTTCCGCCCGGAAACCGGGCACGTCACCAACCTCCTCATCGCCCTGCTCGGCAGCGCCGTACTGATGCTCTGCGCGCTGCCCCAGGACCAGCCCAGCCTGCTTAACCGTCGAGCCATGGCCACCGGAATCCTGGGCGCGCTGGCCACCTGCATCGGCTGGTTCCTCCTCAGCCTGAACGAAGTTTCCACCCTCAACGCCCACAGTCATCAGCTGCTGCTGCGCGCCCAATCCACCATCGAGAACACCGTTACCGTGCGCCGGCAGCTCGTCCAGCGCATGGCCGAGCGTTGGCAGAGCCTGGAAGGGATGCCACCTGCCAGGCTCTGGCAACAGGAAGCCGACAGCTACCTGCGGGACTTCCCCAACATCAACCTGATCGCGGTACTCGATGCCGACCTAAAACCGATCCTGCAACAGGGTCGCAGCCGCTTGGCGGACGACTGGCTGGCGCGCTTCCTCGCCCAGTCCGAACTGCGCGACTGGCTGCACCAGGTACGCCAGGCCACGGCCGCACAGATGAGTCCGGCGCAGAGCTTCAGCGCCACCGACAACAGCAGCCTGGTCGCCACGCCCCTGCACATCGACGGCCAGCCCAAGGCGCTGCTGGTGGCCAGCCTGGACATCAGCGCCACCCTGGACCGCCAGCTGGGACGGGAGCTGGATGGCTTCGTCCTGGAAGTCTTCGAGGGCCCCAGGCGCATCTACGAATCCGGCGTCGGTCGCGATGGCCGCAGCCTGTTCCCGGTGGGCCAGAAGTTCACCGACCTCGGCCCGGAAGGACGCTGGCACATGCGCACCTACCAGGCCCTGCCTCGCAGCGATTACGCCTCGGTCTACCTGCCACCGCTGTTCATGCTGTTCGGCCTGGGCTTCACCTTCCTGTTGATGGTCAGCCAGAGCTTTTCCCGGCTGGCCATCGAACGCAGCCAGCGCCTGCGCGAAAGCAACCGCGAACTGGAGCTGAGCCTGCAGCATCAGGCCCGCCTGCAAACGCAGAACCAGCGGATCATGGATCACTCCATGGATGTGCTCTGCTCCATCGACGCCTCCGAGCGCTTCACCCAGGTCAGCCCCTCCTGCCACAGCGTGCTGGGTTACCGGCCCGAGGAAATGATCGGCCGTCCCTACACCGACTTCATCCTCAGCGAAGACCGCGAGCGCACCCGCGGCGAGATCGAGGCCATCATCCAGGGCGAGTCCTGGGACGCCGTGCGCAACCGCTGCAAGCGCAAGGACGGCAGCGTGGTGCACCTGCTCTGGTCCGCTGGCTGGTCCGAAAGCGAGCGCACCCTGTTCGCCGTCGCCCACGACATCACCGGCCTGGTGCGTCACGAAGCCTATGCCGAGGACCAGCGCGACATCCTCAGCATGATTTCCACCGATCAGCCGCTGGCGGAAATCCTCAAGGCCATCTGCCTGATGAGCGAGACCCTCGACCCCGCCGCCCTGTGCTCGGTCCACCTCGTGGACGGCGATCAGAACCGCCTGCGCCAGGGCGCCGCGCCGAGCCTGCCGGATGCCTTCAACCAGGCCCTCGACGGGCAGTCCATCGGCCCCCTGGCGGGCGCCTGCGGAACCGCTGTATTCCGCCGGCAGATGGTGGTCAGTGAAGACATCAGCGAAGACCCGCTCTGGCACGAGCATCGCGACCAGGCGCTGCGCCATGGACTGCGCGCCTGCTGGGCGATCCCGCTGATCTCCCACCATGGCGACGTGCTCGGCACCTTCGCCGTCTACCTGCGCCAGCCCTGCTCCCCGGACGACGAATCCCTGCAGCTCATCGGCACCGCCGGCCAGCTCGCGGCCATCGCCATCGAGCGCCAGAACGATCGCCTGCGGCTCCTGGAAAGCGAGCAGCGCTACCGCTCCCTGTTCATCTTCAACCCCGACCCGGTGTTCTCCCTCGACCGCAACGGCCGCTTCCTCAGCCTCAACCAGGCGGGTTGCGAGTTGATCGACTTCAAGGCCCAAGACCTGCTCGGCGAGTCGTTTTCCCGGCTGGTGCTCGACGCCGACGTCGAACACGTCCGCGAGCATTTCCGTGCCGCCCTGAAGGGCAAGGCACAGCGCTTCGAGGTGCGCTGCCACGACCGCGCAGGCGGCTTGCTGGAGCTGGACATCACTCACCTGCCCATCGTCGTCGAAGGGCAGATCGTCGGGGTATTCGGCATTGCCAAGAACATCGGCGAACGCAACCGCATGACCCGCGCCCTGCAGGACACCCTGGTCCAGTCGGAGCGCAAGGCGTTGCTCCTGCACGGCCTGAGCGACACCGCGCTGCGCATCGGCGGCATCCTCGACACTCGCACCCTGCTGGATTTCATGTGCGAGCAGCTGCGTCTGCTGGTGGGCGCCCACCAGTCCTTGATCGACCTCGGCGACGGCCAGGGTCCGGGCGCCTTCTCGCTATCGCCCAAGTACCAGGCCTGGCAAACGCCGCAGCTGCCCGCCGAAGGCGTCGCGCTCTATGCCCGGACCTGCGTCGGCAATCAGCCGGTGCTGCTGACGCGGGCCGAGCTGGATACGGCTGGCGATGCGGGCAGCGGCCAGCTGCCATTGCAGGGCTGGCTGGCGGTGCCGCTGATCGACCACGGTGGCCGCCATCTGGGCCTGATCCAGCTGTCCGACAAGTACGACGGCGACTTCAACCAGGACGACCTGGCGATTGCCCAGCAATTCGCCCAGATGGCCGTGGCGGCGCTGGAAAACATTCGCCTGGTACAACAGGTACTTTCCGGCGAACAACGCCTGCAGGAGCAACTGGACTTCACCTCGGCCATCACCAACAGCGTCGGCGAGGGCCTGCTGGCGGTGGATCGCCAAGGGCGGCTGAACTTCGTCAACCCGGCCGCCGCCGACCTGCTCGGCCAGCGCCCCGAGGTCCTGCTCGGCCAGGCCCTGATCGATCACCTGCCACTGGACCTCTACAGCGCCCCGGCCACCAGCGGCCGCCATGGCGAAGTCAGCCTGGGCGGCGAGCGCCATATCGCCTACGACTGCGCACCGCTCCTGCACGCGCAAACCCTCGGCGGCTGGGTCATCGCCTTCCGCGACATCAGCCGCGCCAAGGAGTCTGAGAAACAGCTGCGAATCCTCCAGCGCAGCATCGAGGCCAGCTACAACGGCGCGATGATCTGCGATGCCACCGACGAAAACCTGCCTGTGGTTTACGTCAACCCCGCCTTCGAACGCATCACCGGCTACACCGCAGCCGAGGCCATGGGGCGCAACTGCCGCTTCCTCCAGGGCGCGGACCACGAGCAGGCCGGCATCGCCGAGATCCGCCACGCGCTGGCGGAGAAGCGTGAAGTCCACGTGGTGCTGCGCAACTTCCGCAAGGACGGCACGCCCTTCTGGAACGACCTCTATATCGCCCCCGTGCCCGACGAGCATGGCGAGATCACCCACTTCATCGGCGTGCAGAACGACATCTCCGAACAGAAGCGGGTGGAGTCCGAACTGGCCTATAACGCCAGCCATGACGTGCTCACCGGCCTGCCCAACCGCTCCCTGCTGGAAGACCGCCTGCGCCAGGGCTGCCAGATCAGCCAGCGCTACCAGCGCAAGCTGGCGGTGATGTTCATCGACCTGGATGGCTTCAAGCCGATCAACGACTCCATGGGCCACGGCATTGGCGACCAGATACTGGTGGAAGTGGCCCGGCGGCTGACCCAGCAGGTTCGCCCCGGCGACACCGTGGCGCGCCTGGGTGGCGACGAATTCATCCTCATCCTGCCGGACCTGGCCCGCGAGGAAGACGTGCTGCAAGTGGCCGAGCGGGTCATCGACTGCATCGCCCGCCCCTACCCCATCGCCGGCAGCGAGATCCACATCACTGCCAGCCTGGGTATTGCCGTGAGCGAGAAAGGCATGCAGCAGCCTATGCAACTGATCCAGCAGGCGGACCTGGCGATGTACAAGGCCAAGCAGCAGGGGCGCAACTGCTACCAGTGGTACACCACCGACCTGGAACAGAAGGTCAGCGAACGCGTGACCCTGCGCAACGAGTTGCAGAAGGCCCTGGAAGCCAATGCCTTCATGCTCTACTACCAGCCGCAGATCGACGGCCGGAATGGCCGCGTCACCGGTTACGAAGCCCTGCTGCGCTGGCAGCACCCGCTGCTTGGCTTCATCTCGCCGTCGCAGTTCGTACCGGTGGCCGAAGACACCGGACAGATCATTCCCCTGAGCGAATGGGTGCTCGCCACCGCCTGCCGCGACTGCCGCGAACTGCTGGACCGGGGCATGACCGGCACGGTGGTAGCGGTGAACATCTCGGCCGTGCACTTCCAGCGCAACATCTTCGTCGACAGCGTGCGGCGCGTCCTCGAAGAAACCCGCTTGCCGGCCGAACTGCTGGAGCTGGAGATCACCGAAACCGTGCTGCTGGACAACGCCGAGCGCGCCATCGCCACGCTGCAGGCGCTCAAGGCCCTGGGCGTGCGCCTGTCGATCGACGATTTCGGCACCGGCTTCTCCAGCCTCAATTACCTCAAGCGCCTGCCCATCGACAAAGTGAAGATCGACCGCGCCTTCGTCCAGGAGATCATCAGTGACCGGCACGATGCGGCCATCACCCAGGGCATCATCTCCATGGCTCACCACCTGCGCCTGCGGGTGATCGCAGAAGGGGTGGAAAGCGAGTCCCAATTCGCCTTCCTGAAGAAGAGCCACTGCGACGAGTTCCAGGGCTACTACTTCGCCCGCCCCATGCCCTTCGAGCAGCTCGACCAGTTCCTCCACGAACACCACAAGAGCCCGGCGTCCTATCTGGATACCCGCTCCGGCACCAGCAACACGCAGACCTTGCTGCTGCTGGACGACGAGGAAAACATCCTCCGCGCACTGACCCGCGTGCTACGCCGCGACGGCTACCAGATACTCACCGCCACCCGCGCCCAGGACGCCTTCGCGCAACTGGCCAAGCACGACATCCAGGTAATCCTTTCCGACCAGCGCATGCCGGAAATGAACGGCACCGAGTTCCTCAGCCGGGTCAAGGACCTCTACCCCGACACCATTCGCATCGTGCTGTCCGGCTACACCGACCTGAAGTCTGTCACTGACGCCATCAACCAGGGCGCCATCTACAAATTCCTCACCAAACCCTGGGACGACGACCAGCTCCGCGCCGTGATCGCCCAGGCGTTCCTGCACCACAGCCTGGCCAAGGCCAAGGAGGAGAGCGCGACGGTGGAGCAGAACGAGGAGTGACGGACTCTTGTGGGGGCGAATTCATTCGCCAAGCAGGCCGAAGGTCTGCCCTGTGGGAGCGAATTCATTCGCGAATGAATTCGCTCCCACAGCAAAAGAGGCCTAAACCGCCCCGACCGCCTGCAACACGCTGGCACCGGTAAAGAGAAACAACACCTGCTCCACCGCCTCGGCACGAATCGCCTCGCGGCGCTCCGGTTCACCGATGTAGTCCAGTGACATCTGGAACAGGTTGCGACTGACCAGCCGCGACACGCGCCGCACCACCGGCTCGGCCACCAGCGTCGGCAGCAGCTTGTACTCGCGAACGTCTTCGGCCATGTCGGCGGCGAAGTCTTCCATCACTTCGCGCAGGGCCTCCCGCAGCAGCGGGGAAGCACCATGCAGCTCGCGCACGCCAATGACGAACGCCTCGGCGTTGTCATCGACGAAGTCGAAGAACAGATGCACCGTCTCATGGCAGACGCGCCGCCCACGGCCCAGGTCGATCCCCATCAGCTTCGGCAACAGTCCGCCATCGCCCTGCACGGCCCGGGCAGCCGCCTCGCGTCGCAGGTCGCGCAGCGGTTGGCGGAGTTGGGTGGCAATGTTGCGGATGATGGCCAGGCCCAGATCCTCCACATCCGTGAAGTGGCGGTAGAAGGTATTCGGGTTCAGCCCGGCCTCCCGCGCCAGCTCGCGCAACCCCAGGTTGGCGAGGCTGCGGCTCTGGGAACCCAGGCGCAGCGCCGCTTCCATGAGCAGGCGCTTGCCGGGGGCATCGGGCGTTCGTTCTGGCGACTGAGGCTCGTCACCGCTGGCGGAATTCATCTCTGGCCCTACCTAAGGTTGGTTGTGACGACGTTGGATTGCCGGCGAGTATACAGATGTCTACCTTGGTATACAGCTGTATACGCCGCAATAAATAAGAACAGGAGCCCGGCCAATGACTGCGTCACCCCGACCCTCTGCCCGCCATTGCAAGATCGCCATCATAGGTTCCGGTTTCTCCGGCCTCGGCATGGCGATCCGCCTGAAGCAGAAAGGCGAGAACGATTTCCTCGTATTCGAAAAGGAGCCCGGCATCGGCGGCACCTGGCGAGTGAACAACTACCCGGGTTGCGGCTGCGACGTGCAATCGCACCTGTACTCCTTCTCCTTCGAGCCGAACCCGAACTGGACGCGCATGTTCGCCAAACAGGAGGAGATCAAGACCTACCTGGAAGGCTGCTGGGAAAAGTACCGGCTGCAGGACAAGACCCTGCTGGGCACCGAGATCACCCGCCTGGCCTGGAACGACGTGGACGAGCTGTGGCAGATCGAGGATGCCGCCGGTAACCACTACAGCGCGCAGTTCGTGGTATCCGGTATGGGCGCGCTGTCCACCCCTGCCACCCCGGCACTGAAGGGCCTGGAGAAGTTCAAGGGCACGCGCTTCCACTCCCAGCAGTGGAACCATGACTACGACCTGACCGGCAAACGCGTGGCGGTAGTCGGCACCGGCGCCTCCAGCATCCAGTTCGTGCCGCAGATCCAGAAGCAGGTCGCCCAGCTCGACCTCTATCAGCGCACCGCGCCCTGGATCATGCCCAAGCCCGACCGCGCCATCAGCGAAGGCGAGCGCTCCCGCTTCAAGCGCTTCCCCTTCCTGCAGAAACTCTGGCGCGGCGGCATCTACGCCATCCTCGAAAGCCGCGTCGTGGGCTTCGCCCTGACGCCAAAGGTGATGAAACTCGCCGAATGGGTCGCCAAGGGCTACATCAAGCGCAAGATCAAGGACCCGGTCCTGCGCGCCAAGGTCACCCCGGACTACACCATGGGCTGCAAGCGGGTGCTGATCTCCAATGACTACTACCCGGCCCTGACCCAGCCCAACGTCGACGTGATCACCGACGGCATCCGCGAGGTCCGCGCAAACAGCATCGTCACCGCCGACGGCACGGAACGCCAGATCGACGCCATCATCTTCGGCACCGGCTTCACCCCCAGCGATCCGCTGCCCCGCGGCGTGGTCTTCGGCCGCAACGGCGTCGACCTGCTGGACACCTGGTCGCAGGGCCCCGAAGCCTACAAGGGCACGCTCACCGCCGGTTTCCCGAACCTGTTCTTCCTGATGGGGCCGAACACCGGCCTCGGCCATAACTCCATGGTCTACATGATCGAATCGCAGATCCATTACGTGCTCGGCGCCCTCCAGCTGCTGGACGAACGCCGCCTGCGCAGCCTGGAAGTCAAACGCGACGTGCAGGACAGGTTCAACGACAAGCTCCAGGGCAGCCTGGGCAACACCGTGTGGAATGCCGGCGGTTGCAAGAGCTGGTACCTGCACCCGGTGACCGGACGCAACTGCACCGTATGGCCCGGCTTCACCTGGCGCTATCGCCTGCTGACCCGCAACTTCGACCCCGCGGCCTACCATTTCAGCCGCAGCGTACCGGTGCACGCCGCCCAGGGCCCGCTGCTGATGGCTAATCAAGAGGTACCAGCATGAAATCCTTCGAGAACAAAGTCGCCGCTGTCACCGGCGCGGGTTCCGGCATCGGCCGCGCCCTCGCCTGCGCCCTCGCCCGCCAGGGCTGCCACCTGGCACTCGCCGACGTGAACGCCGAGGGTCTGGCCGACACCGCCGCCATGGCACGCAAGCTGGGCGTGCAAGTCACCGAGACCCGCGTCGATGTCGCGAACCGCGACGCCGTGCACGCCTGGGCCGAACAGGTGGTGCTGGACCATGGCCGCGTCAACCTGATCTTCAACAACGCCGGTGTCGCTCACGCCGGCACCGTGGACGGCAGTGACTACTCGGAATACGAGTGGATCATGAACATCAACTTCTGGGGCGTGGTGTATGGCACCAAGGCCTTCCTGCCGCACCTCAAGGCCAGCGGCGAAGGTCATGTGGTCAACGTCTCCAGCGTGTTCGGCCTGTTCGCCCAACCGGGCATGAGCGCCTACAACGCCACCAAGTTCGCCGTGCGCGGCTTCACCGAATCACTGCGCCAGGAACTGGACATGGAAGGCTGCGGGGTATCGGCCAGTTGCGTGCACCCCGGCGGCATCCGCACCAACATCGCCAAGACGGCGCGGATGAACGACAGCCTGGCCAAGGTCACCGGCCAGGAATCCAGCCGCGCCCGTCAACAGTTCAATGACCAGCTGCTGCGCACCAGTCCGGACAAGGCAGCGGAAGTGATCCTGCGCGGCGTGCTGCGCGACAGTCGACGCATCCTCATCGGCGCGGATGCCTGGGCGCTGGATGGCATGCAGCGCCTGCTGCCGACCCTCTACCAGCGCCTTGTCACCACCTCCATGCGCCTGGCCGCGAAGTTCGCGCCGAAGCCGAGGGCGGGCGAGGTGTCCAAGGCAGCTGATTGATCAGACCGCTTTTAACTGTGGGGGCGATTTCAATCGCAAAGCAGACCGAAGGGCTGCGCTGCTGATTATCAGGGGGCAGCTGCGCTGCCCTCAGCGAATGAATTCGCCCCCACAAAACACGGACGTGCCTTCCTTGTAGGGGCGAATTCATTCGCCAAGCAGGCCGAAGGTCTGCCCTGGAACGTCCAGCGAGCTGCCGCCACCCTCACCCCAACCCCGCTCTGCGCCCCAGCCTGAGTGCTTCGCGCTCAGGCGTTCATCGGCAACGGAAGCAGTGCTTCCGAAAGCATGCCGATTCACCCCAGAGGGAGAGGGGGCTTTTTGTGCCTCGGCACCACCCCCTCCAAACATGACCGCAAAGTCACCCGTTCGGAAACCCGAACGCCATTCGGAGCGCATATTCGGAAGCCCGGACAGGGCGTAAATCCAGATAGCCTCCTATCAATATAAAATCCTTTAATTTCAATTACTTAATCAAAAAACCAAACCACCATACAGCTGGCACGCATTCTGCCAATACAGATCCCCGACGGACGCGAACTCCTACACGCGCCGATAAGAACAAACATCATCGAGGACTGTCGTTCATGCGTATGCTCCCCAAAGTTCTGGCCACCGCTATCGCAGCAACCCTGATTTCCGCTCCGGCCTTCGCCGCCGAGCTGACCGGTACCCTGAAGAAGATCAAGGAGACCGGCACCATCACCCTCGGTCACCGTGACGCCTCCATCCCCTTCTCCTACCTCGGCACCGAGCCGGGCAAGCCCATCGGCTACTCCCATGACCTCCAGCTGAAAGTGGTCGAGGCCATCAAGCAGGAACTGGGCCTGCCGGAACTGAAGGTCCGCTACAACCTGGTCACCTCCCAGACCCGTATCCCGCTGGTGCAGAACGGCACCGTCGACATCGAGTGCGGCTCCACCACCAACAATCTCGAACGCCAGAAGCAGGTCGGCTTCTCCGTGGGCATCTTCGAAGTGGGCACCCGCCTGCTGTCCAAGAAGAGCGCCAGCATCAACGAGTTCGAAGACCTGAAAGGCAAGAACGTCGTGACCACCGCCGGCACCACATCCGAGCGCCTGCTCAAGTCCATGAACGCCGAGAAGCAGATGGGCATGAACATCATCTCGGCCAAGGACCACGGCGAATCCTTCCTGATGCTCGAATCCGGCCGCGCAGTGGCCTTCATGATGGACGACGCCCTGCTCTACGGCGAAATGGCCAAGGCCAAGAAGCCCGATGACTGGGTCGTGACCGGCAAGCCGCAGTCCTTCGAAATCTACGGCTGCATGGTTCGCAAGGACGACGAAGCCTTCAAGAAAGTCGTCGACAAGGCCATCGCCGACACCTTCGCTTCCGGCGAAATCAACGGCATCTACGACAAATGGTTCACCCAGCCCATCCCGCCGAAGGGCCTGAACCTGAACTTCCCCATGAGCGAAGAGCTGAAAAAGCTGGTCGCCAACCCCTCCGACAAGTCGGCTGAAGAAATCTGACGCCTTGCTCCCCTCTCCCTTTGGGAGAGGGGGCTGTCCGGAGTCGGCCTGAACTATCGCCGTACTCCTGACAGCCACCCCCCTTCCCCGCCTTCACCGCAGAACGATCGACCTGATAGGGGACAACCCTGATGAATTACAACTGGGACTGGAGCGTGTTCTTCAAGTCCACCGGGATCGGCAGCGAGATCTACCTGGACTGGTTCGTAACCGGCCTGGGCTGGACCATCGCCATCGCCCTGGCGGCCTGGATCATCGCCTTGCTGCTGGGCGCGCTGCTCGGCGTGATGCGCACTGTGCCGAACCGCTGGGTTTCCGGCATCGCCACCGTCTACGTGGAAATCTTCCGTAACGTGCCGCTGCTGGTGCAGCTGTTCCTCTGGTACTTCCTGGTACCGGACCTGCTGCCCGAACCGCTGGAAATCTGGTTCAAGCAGGACCTCAACCCAGCCACTTCGGCCTACCTCAGCGTGGTCGTCTGCCTCGGCCTGTTCACCGCCGCCCGCGTCTGCGAACAAGTGCGCACCGGTATCCAGGCGCTGCCCAAGGGCCAGCTCGGCGCCGCCCGCGCCATGGGCTTCCGCCTGCCGCAGATCTACCGCTACGTGCTGCTGCCCCAGGCGTTCCGCATCATCATCCCGCCGCTCACCAGCGAGTTCCTCAACATCTTCAAGAACTCTTCGGTGGCGTCGCTGATCGGTCTGATGGAGCTGTTGGCGCAGACCAAGCAGACCGCCGAGTTCTCCGCGAACCTGTTCGAAGCCTTCACCCTGGCCACCCTGATCTACTTCACCCTGAACATGAGCCTGATGCTGATCATGCGCACCGTGGAGCGGAAAGTGGCGGTGCCCGGCCTGATTTCCGTAGGGGGTAAATGATGGATTTCTCCGCGATCATCCCCGCCCTGCCAGGCCTCACCGACGGCCTGCTGATGACCCTGAAGCTGATGGTGCTGGGCGTCTTCGGTGGCGTGGCGCTGGGCACCGTCCTCGCCCTCATGCGCCTGTCGCACAACCCGATGATGTCGAAGATTGCCGGGCTGTACGTCAACTACTTCCGCTCCATCCCGCTGCTGCTGGTGATCACCTGGTTCTACTTCGCGGTGCCCTTCCTGCTGCGCGCCATCACCGGTGAAGACACGCCCGTAGGCGCGTTCACCTCGTGCCTGGTGGCCTTCATGATGTTCGAGGCGGCGTACTTCTGCGAAATCGTCCGCGCCGGCATCCAGGCCATCCCGAAAGGCCAGATGGGTGCAGCCTCGGCCCTGGGCATGACCTACAGCCAGAGCATGCGCCTGATCATCCTGCCCCAGGCCTTCCGCAAGATGACCCCGCTGCTGCTGCAGCAGAGCATCATCCTGTTCCAGGACACCTCGCTGGTCTACACCGTGGGCCTGATGGACTTCCTCAACGCCGCCCGTTCCCGTGGCGACATCATCGGCCAGCCGCACGAGTTCCTGATCTTCGCCGGCCTGGTCTACTTCAGCGTCAGCTTCATCGCTTCCCAGCTGGTCAAACTCCTGCAGAAAAGGTTAGCCGTATGATTTCCATCAAGAACGTCAACAAGTGGTACGGGGACTTCCAGGTGCTGACCGACTGCAGCACCAACGTGAAGAAAGGTGAAGTGGTGGTGGTGTGCGGCCCGTCGGGCTCGGGCAAATCCACCCTGATCAAGTGCGTGAACGCCCTGGAGCCTTTCCAGAAAGGCGACATCGTGGTCGACGGCACGTCCATCGCCGACAAGGCCACCAACCTGCCCAAGCTGCGTTCCCGCGTCGGCATGGTGTTCCAGCACTTCGAGCTGTTCCCGCACCTGTCGATCACCGAGAACCTGACTATCGCCCAGACCAAGGTGCTCGGCCGCAACAAGGACGAGGCGCTGGAGAAAGGCCTCAAGCTGCTCGACCGCGTCGGCCTCAAGGCCCATGCCCACAAGCACCCCGGCCAGCTCTCCGGCGGCCAGCAGCAGCGCGTCGCCATCGCCCGCGCCCTGGCCATGGACCCGGTGGTGATGCTGTTCGACGAACCCACCTCCGCGCTGGACCCGGAAATGGTCAACGAAGTGCTGGACGTGATGGTCGAGCTGGCCCAGGAAGGCATGACCATGATGTGCGTGACCCACGAGATGGGCTTCGCCCGCAAGGTGGCCGACCGGGTGATCTTCATGGACCGCGGACAGATCGTCGAAGACTGCGCCAAGAACGAGTTCTTCGGTGACGTCAACGCCCGTTCCGACCGCGCCCAGCAGTTCCTCGCGAAGATCCTCCAGCACTGATGCACCTGTAGGAGCGAGCTTGCTCGCGAATGGTCTGAGCACTTCGCCAGCAAGCTGGCTCCTACAGCCCCACTCCACCACTCGGCGCCCGTCCGTGGCGCCGACTGGAACGGCCCGGATGTCTATGATGCAATGCCCTCCCGCCAGCCTCCGCGCCGTGCCGCCCGCATTGACCGTGAAACCGCGCCTGTTCCGCCATTTCCTGCTGTTCCTGCTGCTGCTCCTGTGCATGCTGGGCTTCGGCTACATCGGCTATCACCTCAGCGAAGTGTCCGGCATCCGCCAGTTGCGGGATAACGGCGAGCGCCAGCTGGAACTCCACGCCCGCGCCGTGGAAAGCGAGATCAACCGCTACACCTACCTGCCCAGCCTGCTGGAGCTGGAGTCCAGCGTCAGCCACCTGCTGCTGAACCCCACCCCGTACCGGCGCAACCTGGTCAACGACTACCTCGAAGGCCTGAACCGCCGCAGCGGCGCCCGAGCCATCTACCTGCTGGACACCAACGGCCGCGTGCTGGCCACCAGCAACTGGCGCGACACCGACAGCTACCTCGGCGAAGACCTGGCCTTCCGCGCCTACTTCCAGGAGGCCGTGCAAGGCAGGCCCGGCCGCTTCTATGGCATCGGCAGCACCACAGGCGAGGCCGGTTACTACCTGGCCCACGGCTTGCGCTACCAGGGCCGGATCATCGGCGTGGCGGTGGTCAAGGTGAAGCTCGAAGCCCTGCAGGAACGTTGGGAAAAGGCCCGCCTGCAAGCCTTCGTCAGCGACGAGAACGGCATCATCATCCTCTCCAGCGACCCCGCCCTGCGCATGAAGGCCGTGCGCCCGCTCTCGGCCGAAGACAAGGAACGCCTCGCTCGCAGCCTGCAGTACTACTGGTGGGCGCTGAACGAATGGGAGCCGCGCTCCCGTGAAGTGCTGGGCGAAGGCCTGGAGGCCATCAGCTTCGCCGCCAGCGGTCCCCAGGGCGAACAGGAAGGCGAAGTCGCCTACCTCGCGCAGACCCGCACCCTGAATGACACGCCCTGGCATTTCACCCTGCTCTCCCCGCTCGCCGACCTGCGTCGCGAAGCGGTGATCCAGGGCATGCTCGCCGCCGTCGGTTTCGCCCTGCTGGCCTTCCTGCTGATCGCCTGGAACGAACGGCGCAAGGTCATCGCCACTCGGCTCGCAGCCCGTGAGGCACTGCTGGCGGCCAACAACGAGCTGGAACGCAAGATCGCCGAACGCACCCAGGACCTTCGCGCCAGCAACAGCCGCCTCCTGGCCGAAATCCGCGAACGCAAGCAGACCGAAGACAACCTGCGCAAAGCCCAGGACGGCCTGGTCCAGGCCGGCAAACTGGCGGTGATCGGACAGATGTCCACCAGCATCGCCCACGAACTCAACCAGCCCCTGGCGGCGCTGCGCACACTCTCCGGCAACACCGTGCGCTTCCTGGCGCGCGGCGCCCTGGACACCGCCAGCACCAACCTCGCGGCGATCAACGAGCTGGTGGACCGCATGGGCCGCATCACCGCCAGCCTGCGCGCCTTCGCCCGGCGCTCCGATGACCACGGCGTGGCGCACTTGGGCAAGGCGGTGGATGCCGCGCTCTTCATCCTGCACACCCGTCTGGAACGTACACCGCTCACGCTGCACCGCGACTTCGCCGACGTCCTGCTGGCCATCGACCAGACCCGTCTGGAGCAGATCCTGGTCAACCTCATCGCCAACGCCCTGGACGCCATGTCCGGCCAGCCCGACTGTCAACTCTGGCTCAGCGGCGCGGCCGACGGCGGCAACTACCGCTTGCAGGTTCGCGACAACGGCCCCGGCATCGACCCGGCCAACCGCGTGCACCTGTTCGAACCCTTCTTCACCACCAAGCCCGGCGAACACGGCCTGGGCCTTGGCCTGACCCTTTCCGCCAGCCTGGCCACGGCCGCTGGCGGAAGCCTGGCGGCCCATCACCCGGAAAGCGGCGGCACCGCCTTCGAGCTCTGCCTGCCGCTGCTGGAAAGCCCCGACGAATCCGTGAGCCCAGCCCCATGACCGAGCCCCTCAGCGTCCTCATCGTCGAAGACGACCCCCACGTCCTGATGGGTTGCCAGCAGGCGCTGGCCCTGGAAGACATCCCCAGCATCGGCGTCGGCAGCGCCGAAGAAGCCATGGCCCAGGTGGGCGAGGACTTCGCCGGCATTGTCATCAGCGACATCCGCCTGCCCGGCATGGATGGACTGACATTGCTGGAGCGCCTGAAGTCCCGCGACCGCAGCATCCCGGTGGTGCTGATCACTGGCCACGGCGACATCAGCATGGCGGTGCAGGCCATGCGCGACGGCGCCTACGACTTCATGGAGAAACCCTTCTCCCCCGAGCGTCTGGTGGACGTCGCGCGCCGCGCCCTGGAGCAGCGCGCGCTGGCTCGCGAAGTGTCGAGCCTGCGCCGGCAACTGGCCGGCCGACAGTCTCTGGAGCAGCGCATCATCGGACGCTCGCCGGCCATCCAGGCACTGCGCGAGCTGATCGCCAACGTCGCCGACACCTCGGCCAATGTGCTGATCGAGGGCGAAACCGGGACCGGCAAGGAACTGGTCGCCCGTTGCCTGCACGACTTCAGCCGGCGCCAGTCGAAACAGTTCGTCGCCCTCAACTGCGGTGGCCTGCCGGAGAACCTGTTCGACAGCGAAATCTTCGGCCACGAGGCCCACGCGTTCACCGGCGCCGGCAAGCGACGCATCGGCAAGATCGAGCACGCCCACCAGGGCACCCTGTTCCTCGACGAGATCGAGAGCATGCCGCTCAACCTGCAGATCAAGTTCCTCCGCGTGCTCCAGGAGCAGACCCTGGAACGCCTCGGCTCCAACCAGCCGATCCCGGTGGATTGCCGGGTGATCGCCGCCACCAAGTTCGACCTGGACGAAGAAGGCCGCGCCGGCCGTTTCCGCAGCGACCTCTACTACCGCCTCAACGTGGTCACCCTGGAACTGCCGCCGCTACGTGACCGCCGTGAAGACATCCTGCTGCTGTTCGAGCACTTCCTGCAGCTCTCCACCCTGCGCTTCGACCGCGCCGCGCCAGAGCTGGACAACGCCACCGTCTCCGCCCTCATGGCCCACGACTGGCCCGGCAACGTGCGAGAACTGCGCAACGTCGCCGAACGTTTCGCCCTCGGGCTGCCGGTGTTCAAGAAGAGCGGCCAGACGCCGGACGGCAATGAACCGCGCTTCGCCGAAGCGGTGGAAGCCTTCGAAAAATCCCTCCTCAGCGCCGCCCTCGAACGCCACGGCGGCAACCTCAGCCAGGCCTGCATCGCCCTCGGCATGGCCAAGACCACGCTGTTCGACAAGGTGAAGAAGTACGGGCTTTGATCGAGCCGCTGGGGACGGGCTGAACCTTGTGGAGGCGAATTCATTCGCTAAGGGCAGCGCAGCTGCCCCGACCCTGAATGGCAGACCTTCGGCCTGTTCAGCGATTGAAATCGCCCCCACAACAAAGCGCGCCCCACCAGCCCCCGCAACAGCCAGTACCAGCACCCCGCCCCGCCATGGTCTAAAACCACCAGACCACCCCACACGAACCACCGCCATGTCTCCGATCCACCGCGCCATCCATGCCAGGGCCGGTGAACTGGCCCCGGCCCTCGCCGCTTTCGCCCTGCTGCTGTGCCTGTTCGGCGGGTACTTCATGCTGCGGCCGGTGCGCGAGACCATGGGCATCGCCGGCGGCGTGGAGAACCTGCAATGGCTGTTCAGTGCCACCTTCGTCACCATGCTGCTGGCAGTCCCGGCCTACGGCTGGCTGAATGCGCGGGTCCCCCGGCGGATCTTCCTCGACTGCGTCTACCTGTTTTTCGCCAGCAATCTGTTGGGTTTCGCCTGGTTGCTGTGGCGCACGCCGGACCCGCTATGGGCGGCGCGCGCCTTCTACGTCTGGCTGTCGGTCTACAACCTGTTCGTGGTGTCCCTGGCCTGGAGCCTGCTGGCCGACGTGTTCGACCGTCGGCAATCCAAACGGCTGTTCCCGTCCATCGCCGCGGGTGCTAGCCTGGGCGGGCTGATCGGTCCACTGCTGGGAGGGCTGCTGGTCAGTCACGCGGGCACCGCCGGTCTGCTGGTACTGGCCGCGCTTTTCCTGCTGCCCACCCTCGTCCTGCGCCGCTACCTGATGGCCTGGCGCGCGAGGGGTGGTGCCGGGCGACCCGGCGCGGAAAGCGAACCCCCGGAACACCCGGTGCCCGGCAACCCCTTCGCCGGCGTCAGCCTGGTGCTGGGCTCACCTTATCTGCTGGGCATCTGTGTTTTCGTCCTGCTGCTGTCCTGCACCAGCACCTTCCTCTACTTCGAGCAGGCCCGGCTGGTGGCCGCGCTGTTCCCCGATAGCCAGCAGCAGGTCCGCGTCTTCGCCCTGATCGACTTCACCGTGCAGGCCCTCTCCCTCGCCTGCCAGTTGTTCATCGCCGGGCGCGTGGCCCAGCGCTTCGGCGTCGGCGCGCTGCTGGCGGTAGTGCCCCTGTTGGTGACGCTGGGTTTCCTCGCCCTCGCGCTGCTGCCGCAATTCTCAGTGCTGGCTGTGGTGATGGTGCTGCGCCGGGTGGGCGAATACGCCTTCGTGCGGCCGGGGCGGGAAATGCTCTTCGTGCCGCTCGGCGCCCAGCAGAAGTATCGGGCGAAGAACTTCATCGACACCGTGGTCTATCGCGGAGGCGATGCCGTCAGCGCCTGGCTCAAGGCCTTGCTCGACGCCATCGGCCTCGGCGCCGCGCTGGTGGCCCTGGTGGGCGCCGGCGTGGCCCTCGCCTGGAGCGCAGTGGGCTGGCGCCTCGGCCGTCACCATGAACAGACAGCCACCCCACAGGAGGTCCAACCATGAGAACCGGCATCACCCGCGCCGAATTCCTCCGCCTCAGCGCCGGCACCGCGCTCCTGGCTATGAGCCCCTTCAGCCTGGGTGCGGACATGGGCCAGCAGCCTCTGCGCCGCCGCGCCATTCCTTCCAGCGGTGAGCAGTTGCCGGTGATCGGCATCGGCACCTACCGAGGCTTCGACATCTCCCGTAATGCCACCGAAGCCTGGGCCGACTGCCGCAAGGTGCTGGAAGAACTGTTCGCAGGCGGGGGTTCGGTGATCGACAGTTCGCCCATGTACGGGCAAGCGGAAGAAGTGGTCGGCGGCCTGCTCAACGAGCTCAAGGCACACGACCGCGCTTTCGTCGCCACCAAGGTCTGGACCCAGGGTCGCCAGCACGGCGTGGAGCAGATGCAACACTCGATGCGCCTGTTGCAGCGCCAGCGCATCGACCTGATGCAGGTGCACAACCTGGTGGACTGGCAAGAGCACCTGAAGACCCTGCGCCAGTGGAAAGAGGAAGGCCGCATCCGCTACCTGGGCGTCACGCACTACACCACCAGCGGCTACGACGAGTTGGAGCGGGTGCTGCGCGCCGAGAAGCTGGACTTCCTGCAGATCGACTACGCCCTTAACGACCGCGACGCCGAGGAGCGCATCCTGCCCCTGGCCCAGGAACGCGGCACGGCAGTGTTGATCAACCGTCCCTTCGGCGGCGGCAACCTGCTGCGCAACCTGTTGCAACAGCCCGTACCGGAGTGGGCCGCCGGGTACGACTGCACGAGCTGGTCGCAACTCCTGCTGAAGTTCTGCCTCAGCCACCCGGCGGTGACCTGCGTCATTCCCGGAACAGGAAACCCCCGCCACATGCTGGACAACCTCCAGGCGGGGCGGGGGAAGGAAGCGGATCAGGCACTGCGGGACAGGTTGATCCGCCTTTTGTAGGGTGGAAATCGCTCTTCATTTCCACCATCGGAGCCAGCCAGACTCCACGCTTTCGTAGGATGGGTAGAGCCCGCGAAACCCATCGACCATCGCTGATGGGTTTCGCTTCGCTCTACGCCATCCTACGAGAAACCATCTGCCCGTCCTCAGGCCGAGAACCCACCATCGATCATCAAGTTCGCACCAGTGATGTACCCGGCCTCCGGGCCCGCCAGGTAAGCCACGAAGCTGGCGATTTCCTCGGCCTGGCCGTAACGCGGCAGGGCCATCAGTTGCTTGAGGGAGGTGGCGAACTCGCCGTTATCGGGGTTCATCTCGGTGTCCACCGGGCCTGGCTGCACGTTGTTGACGGTGATGCCGCGCGGGCCGAGGTCGCGGGCCAGGCCCTTGGTGAAACCGGCCACCGCCGCCTTGCTCAGGGCGTAGACCGAGCCACCGGCAAAGGGCATGCGCTCGGCGTTGGTGCTGCCAATGGTGATGATGCGACCACCCTCGCCCATTACGAGAGCCGCTTCCTGGCTGGCGATCACCACGCTGCGGACGTTGACGTCCAGGGTGCGGTCGAGGTCATCAATGCTGAACTCCTCGATGGGCGCCACGGCCAGCACGCCGGCGTTGTTCACCAGGATGTCGAGTCGTCCGTAGGTTTCCACCGTATGGCGGATGGCGGCACGGATGGCCTTTTCGTCGCGGCTGTCGGCTTTGATCGCGATGGCGCGGCCGCCGGCGGCTTCGATGGCCTGGACGACTTCAAGGGCGCTGCTGGCGGAAGCGGCGTAGGTCAGCGCTACTGCGGCGCCATCATTGGCCAGGCGCTTGGCGATGGCGGCGCCGATGCCGCGGGAACCGCCCTGGATGAATGCCACTTTGCCTTCGAGGGTTTTCAGAGTGCTCATCGGGAATCTCCTGGAACTGGGTTGGTGTGGAAGACGGCCCCAGTATTCACCCGGCATTCACAACCGATAAGCCGGCAATCGCTATATTCAGTCGATACCAATGGTTTATGGAGATGCCATGGAAACCCTCAGCAGCATCGAGTGCTTCGTCCGCGCCGCCGAGGCCGGCAGCTTCGCCGAAGCCGCTCGGCGCCTGGGCCTGACGCCCGCAGCGGTGGGTAAGAACGTGGCACGGCTGGAGTCGAACCTCGGCGTGCGGCTGTTCCTGCGCAGCACGCGTCGCCTGACGCTGACCGAAGCCGGTGAGCGCTTTCTCGCGGAGGTGAGTGGCGGGTTGGCAAGCATTCAGGGCGCAGTGGCGAACCTCGCCAGCAGCCAGGGCCAACCGGCGGGCACCCTGAAGGTGAGCATGGGCGTGTCGTTCGGCCGGGATTACATCCTGCCGCACCTCGGCGAGTTCCTCGCCCGCTACCCGGCGATCATCCCGGACTGGCACTTCGACAACCGCCCTGTGGACCTTATCGGCGAAGGCTTCGACGCGGCCATCGGCGGCGGTTTCGAACTGCCGCCCGGTGTCATCGCGCGTCAGCTCGGGCCAGCCCATCGGGTACTGCTGGCCTCCAGGGACTACCTGGCGCGCAACCCGGCCATCGAATCGCCGGAAGACCTTGCCCAGCACGATGGCATCCTCATGCGTTCACCGCAGACTGGACGCGTGCGGTCCTGGCCCTTGCGCACGCGCGACGACCGCCAGGCGATCTTCGAAATGAAGCTGCGCATGACCATGACCGACCCGGAGGCGGCCTGCTACGCCGCCATGCAAGGGCTGGGCGTGACCCTGGTGAGTACGGTGCACGCGCTACCCCACCTGAAGAGCGGCGCCTTGGAGCGCGTGCTGCCGGACTGGTACGTGGACACCGGCAGCCTGTCGCTCTACTTCAGCGCGCAGAAACTGCTGCCAGCCAAGACCCGCGTGTTCATCGACTTCATCGTCGAGCGCTTCCGCCAGCAGAAGTTGGCGGAGCAATTCAACGCCAACTGGCGGCCCAGCACGCAATGACCTTGTAGGTTGGCGCTGAGCCTGCGAAGCCCAACGTGACGTGCTGAATCGTTGGGCTTCGTGGCCTCAGACCAACCTACGGGACTCTGTAGGGTGGAAGTCGCTCTTCACTTCCACCAACGTGCCGCGCCGGAATCCGATGGTGGATCGGTAAAGCGTGATCCACCCTACGACAGCGGCATAAGACGCAATGCCAGCCGTCAGACATGCTCGCTGCGAGCCGCCACATACAGGTTGCGACCGGCGCCCAGACCGAACGCCGTGGCGGCCAGGCTGATCACCACGAAGATGATCCCCACCGCACTCCAACCCTCGGTGAGGTCGTGCACCACGCCCACCATCAGCGGGCCCATGGCCGCCAACGTGTAGCCCACGCCCTGGGCCATGCCGGAGAGGTTGGCGGCCACATGGGCGTCCTTCGAGCGCAGCACGATCAGCGCCAGGGCGATGCTGAAGGTGCCGCCCTGCCCCAACCCAAGCACCACGGCCCAGCCCCAGATACCGGACAGCGGCGCATAGAGCATGCCCAGCAAGCCGACGAGGGTCAGGCCCATTACCAGCAGCACGGCCAGACGCTGATCGCGACCACGGGTTGCCAGCCAGGGCGCACCGAGGGCGCTGATCAGTTGAACCATCACCGAGCCGGACAACACCAGTCAAGCTTGCACGGCGGAGAGGCCACGGTCGATCAGGATCGACGGCAACCAGCCGAACACGATGTAGGCCAGGGAAGATTGCAGCCCCATGTAGAGGGTCACCTGCCAGGCCAGCGGGTCGCGCCACAGTCCGGTCACCTTGAAGGCTTGGCGGTGGGCATGCTGGCCCTGGCGCGCCTGGGGCAGCCAGATCAGCGCGGCGAGGATGGCCGGCAATGCCCAGACAGCCAGTGCCGGCTGCCAGGCATCATCCAGCAACTCGGCCAGCGGCACCGTGGCGCCCGCGGCCAACGCCGCGCCCAGGCACAGCGCCATGGTGTAGACCCCGGTCATCGTCCCGGCGATATGGGGGAAATCGCGCTTGACGATGCCCGGCAGCAGGACCCCGATGATGCCGATGCTCGCACCGGCCACCAGGCTGCCCACGAACAGCCCCGCTATCGGGAACAAGCTACGCAGCACGATGCCGCCAGCCAGGGTGAGCAGGATCAGCAGCACCGTGCGCTCGCTGCCCAGGCGCCGCGCCAGCATTGGCGCCAGCGGTGCGAACAGACCGAGGCAGAGCACCGGCAAGGTGGTCAGCAGGCCCGCGCCGGTCGCCGACAGGCCAGTGGCCTCGCGCACCATGTTCAACATCGGCGCCAGGCTGGACAGTGCCGGACGCAGGTTCAACGCCACCATCACTAGCCCGACCAGCAACAGTACGGTGCTGCCGCGCAGCGCCTGGGGCTGGGGTTCGTCGTCGGCTTCGGCGTCGATCAGCAGTTCTTGCGGCGGGCAGGCCGGCTTGGGGTCATTCATTGAGTTCGGGGCATTCATGCAAGGCAGCTCCAGGAAGGTCAGATCAGCAACGCACGGTTGGCCGCTGCGGCGGCGTCCGCGTCTTGTCGTTCGATGGCGTCGAGCAGGTCGCGATGCAGGTCGAAACTCGGCTGCTCACGCTCGGGATCGGAGATGGTGCGCTCCAGGCCAACGCGGATGACCTGGGAGAAATAGCGATACAGCTGGCTCAGCACCGGGTTGTGGGCGCTGTCCACCACCCGCTGGTGAAACGCCAGGTCATGGACGATGTAGTCGTCGATATCCTCGTAACTGGAACGCGCGGCGGACGCAGCCAGGGCCACCCGCAGGGCGGTAAGGTCGTCTTCGGTGCGACGCAGGGCCGCCAGCCGCGACGCCTCGACCTCGATCATCCCCCGCGCCTCCAGCGCCTGCTCCACCGAACTGCGCGCCAGCGCCTGCATGGTGCCGAGTGGGTCGGCACAACCACGCACATAGGTACCGTCGCCCTGGCGCACCTCCAGCACACCGGAGAAGGTCAGCACACGCACCGCCTCACGCACGGTATTGCGACTGATACCGATGATCTCGGCCAGTTCGGGTTCGGGAGGCAGGCGCTGGCCCAGGGGCCAGGTGCCGTCGTCGATGCGCTGGCGAATCTGTTCCAGGGCGATATCCACCAGGGAACGCTTGAGAGAAGACGCGGACATGGCAAACATCCAATCATCCGATGAATTTGAAGAATCGAAGGTTAGCCTGCTCACTATCGCCTCGCAACCGCGACACCCTTGCGGTTGAGGCAATAGTCATTATCTACGGGGATGATTTTTCGCTCCCTCCCATGGTTGGTAGCCTGCACGGACTCAATCATGCACAACCGGGGACACCCATGAAGCACGCACACATCCTTGCGCTGTCCGTAATGGCGCTGATCCTCGCCGGTTGTGCCAGCCAACCCGAACCCGAGCTACGCCCCTACACCGACGCCGAGGTGAAGCAATTCGCCCTGGAAATGCTCAGCCGCGCAGGCCTGCCTTACGACGACTACGAAAAGGTCCGCCAGGCCCTCTTCCACCCCAAGGTGCCCGAGGCGGGGAAAGACCTGCCGAAGGAATTGCCGCGCAAGGGTTGATCGGATAGTCCGGTTTGGCCCCCTTGCCCTCTCCCCCGGCCCCTCTCCCGCACGCGGGCGAGGGGTGACTCTCCCTACGCCTCCGATGCACGGGCTAAACCCACACTTGTAGGGGCGAATTCATTCGCCAAGCAGGCCGCTGGCCTGCCGTAGGTTGGGCAGAGGTACGAAGCCCAACACGCGGACGTGACCGTGAGCGTTGGGCTTCGCAGAGCTCAGCCACAACCTACGAAACCCAGGCAGGGACCTGAGTTTTTTGTGGGGGCGAATTCATTCGCCAAGCAGGCCGCAGGCCTGCCGTAGGTTGGGCCGAGGAACGAAGCCCAACGCGCGGAGGTGACCATGATCGTTGGGCTTCGCGGAGCTCAGCCACAACCTACGAAACCCAGGCAGGGACCTGAGTTTTTTTGTGGGGGCGATTTCAATCGCTGTGCAGGCCGCTGGCCTGCCGTAGGTTGGGCAGAGGTACGAAGCCCAACACGCGGACGTGACCGTGAGCGTTGGGCTTCGCAGAGCTCAGCCACAACCTACGAAACCCAGGCAGGGACCTGAGTTTTTT